>CAWFBH010000017.1:0-59547 GCA_963814035.1 uncultured delta proteobacterium | reverse complement strand
GGCGGATCCTATCATATCCAGCACGTTGGAGGGGAAAGGTGTCAATCACGTCCATGCGCCATGGGCGGATACCCAGTCGTTTATAGCAATGATCGCGGCGCGGCTGCTTAACATCCCGTATAGTGTTCAGGTCCGTGCTTACGAGCTGCATGCCAAACCGTTCAGCTTTGCCATTCCCGAGAAAATACTCAATGCGCGCTTCATCGTAACCAATAGTGTTTTCAACGCGGAGCATCTACGGCCAATTCTTGATGGACACGCAGCCGAGCGTCTGCACATCATCTACAATGGACTCGACCTGGCGCAGTTCAACACGACCGGACATCGCCACTCCGATACGGTTAGGATTCTCGCGGTCGAACGTGGTCGAGGCCAAGGGCTTTTCACTTCTACTTTGGGCCTGTCATATACTGCGCGAACGTGGAATTCGGTTCTGCTGTGACATTATAGGAGGTGGGCAAGAAGAGCGCGATGTCAACACTTATTTGCTCCTTCAGAAGCTTCACCGTCGGCTAAAGCTCGAAACTCATGTGCGCTTTCTTGGCCCGCAACCTTTTCAGCGCGTTCTCGACGCCTACAACGATGCCGACATTTTCGCCCTTCCATGTGTGATTGCTGCCAACGGGAGCCGCGATATAACCCCTAACTCATTGCTCGAGGCGATGGCTATGGGCCTCGCCGTGGTTTCAACTCGAAGTGGTGCAATTCCTGAGATCGTAGACGACGGTGTCAATGGTTTATTGACACCGTCCAATGATGAGCGGGCCCTCGCCGACGCTCTTCTGACGCTTGCGCAAGACCCCGTCTTGCGTCGCCGCCTGGGTCAGGCGGCACGCGAGAAAATCGAAAGTCGATTCGACATTGCGCGTAACGCAGATCACTACGCAGCGCTGTTCAGGAATAATATTTGACAGGTAAGTACCGCAGGTGCTTGCCGAATATTTTAAACGATCGCTATGTCAGCATTTAAACAATCCATAGTGGACATTCTCCCCAATTGGTTCATCGTTATTGCGCGACATCGGAGAATTCACGGAATGTTTCCGAATATAATCAAGCCAGAGACTTTCAACGAGAAGATAGTTTATCGAATACTTTTCGACCGCCGCTCCATCCTGACACAGCTAGCAGACAAGGCTGCGGTGCGCTCCTATGTTGAATCGCGTCTCGGTTCGGAGATTTTGCCAAAGTTGCATTATTTGACCACGAATCCCGCGACGATTCCTTTCGACGAGCTTCCTGATAGCTTTGTGGTGAAACCGACACATGCCTCGGGCTTGGTCCAGATCATTACCGACAAGCGATCGCTCAATCGTGCGGAGCTTATTGAAACCTGCAACAGATGGCTAGGTCAAAGTCTCTATAAGACCACCCGAGAGTGGCCTTACAAGAATGTCAAACCACAAATCCTCATCGAGGAGTTCGTCGATGATGGTGGGAAAGGCTCACCTATAGATTATAAGCTGTTTGTTTTCGATGGTGCCGTGGAATTCATCCAGGTCGACTTGAATCGTTTTACAGCGCACAGACGACGGCTCTACACCCCGAGTTGGCAGCAGCTGGAAGTTCTGTACGGGTACGATGACATCATCGCGGATGTTCCGGCGCCGATACATTTAGACGAGATGATCGACGCGGCAGAGAAGCTCGGCCGGGATTTGGATTTTATCCGCGCTGACTTTTATGACACCCCGCGACGGACGTATTTTGGGGAACTAACAACGACTCCTGAGTGCGCGATGGGAATTTTTGACCCGATCGATTTCGATCGCTATTTAGGAAGTAAGTGGAGCTTGCCGCCTAAGTGGTCGTTGTGGCGCCGCAAAATACCCTGATCTCGCTTCGTCTGTTCATCGTTTTCGCTCGTTCGATGGAGTCTCAGACCTTTGAAGGCTGGCGTTCCCGGAATGAGGCGCAGTGCGAGTGTCCTTCCCTCGAAATCCATCGCAGCAATGGCTTGAAATTGTGGTGATTGGCCTTCAAATGTCGGAGGCGATACAGAATCCTTTCGACGTTGGACCTGGGCTTCTCGACAGCGCGGCCGACAAATAGAAGATCGTGCCGCGCGGCTAAGGGTCCGCTGCCGGGATCTGCTGGCGTGCACCCCTAAAACTCAGCCAAATATGAGGTAGAGTCCGTCGACTGAAAGGAGACGGGCGATGAAAGGAAGCCGGTTCAGCGAGGAGCAAATCATCGGGGTGTTGCGGGAGCACGAGGCCGGGGCAAAGACCGAAGAGGTATGCCGGCGCCACGGGATCTCAAGCGCGACACTGTACAAGTGGAAATCCAAGTACGGCGGCCTGGAGGTCTCGGAGGCACGCCGCCTCAAGGCGCTCGAGGACGAGAACCGGCGCTTGAAGAGGCTGCTGGCCGAGTCGATGCTGGACAACGCGGCGCTCAAGGACCTACTCGGAAAAAACGTCTGAAGCCTGCGGCGCAAAGAATGGCGGTGAGCAGGGTGATGGAGCGCCACGGGCTGAGTCAGCGACACGCCTGCCGCTTGGTAGGCATGGATCGTTCGACCCTACGCTACCAGGGCAAGCGGCCGGATGACGGGGCGCTTCGACAGCGACTGCGCGAGCTGGCCGCGGAACGCCGACGCTTCGGGTATCGGCGACTTAGGCTGGATGCTGGCCCGCGAAGGTCATGCGATGAACCACAAGCGCCTGTATCGGCTATACCGCGAAGAGAAGCTCATGGTGCGCAGACGCGGCCGGCGCAAACGTGCGATGGGAACCCGAACCCCAATGCTGGTGCCACACGCGATCAACCAACGCTGGTCGCTCGACTTCGTCTCCGACACGCTGAGTGATGGGCGGCGCTTTCGCATCCTATGCGTGGTGGACGACTTCAGCCGCGAGTGCCTGGCGACCGTGGTCGATACCTCGCTGGGCGGAGTACGAGTGGTTCGCGAACTGGAGCGGCTGGCGACCGAACGCGCGGTGCCCCAGGAGGTAGTTAGCGATAATGGAACCGAGCTGACCAGTGGTGCGGTGCTGCGCTGGGCCACCGGACGACTCGCATGGCACTACATCGAGCCCGGCAAGCCGGTGCAGAATGCTTTCGTCGAATCATTCAACAGCAAGCTGCGCGATGAGTGCCTCAACGAGCACGTGTTCCTAAGTCTCGCCGGAGCGCGAGAGACCATCGAAGCATGGCGCCACGACTACAACTACTTGCGACCGCATGGCAGTCTCGGAGCCTTGACCCCAAACGAGTTCGCGATGCTTAAAGGACAGGAAATGCAACCGCCCCAGGAGGGCGAAATCAACCACGGTCTCTACTTATGAATGGCGGGAAATTGGGGTGCAGGCCACTGCTGGTCGGGTCCGATGAGAGATTCGCCGAACAATGCGCGCCGTGATAGCAATGAGCCGCTTTGGGAGCAGATCCGCGACACTGCACTTGATCGGAGTCCGCCGAGGACTGCGACCCCGCTTCGGCGATACTGTTTTTTGGGCGCACCGTGAATGCACAACCGCTCCGGCACTGGCGAAACGACGGTTTGCTTAAATCCCGCTGGCGTTGGGTGACAGCTAATAAAGGTGGATGGTCCATCATTTGGACGACCCATCACGCCGCTTTCATAAGGTGTTAAGGCTTGACTGGCAACCTCTATCAGCGATCCGTGATGTCTAGCAGTATGCTTGCTTTTCAGCATCGCAGCAATGACAATCGCGCGGGAGATTTCACGATAGTGACCAAACTCGCACCAGTTGCCGCGTGGATCTATCGATGAGTTCGGCTAGTTCCAAAGATCCGGCGCTGTCCGATCAAGAAACATCTATTACGTTGCTCGCACTCACGGCGTGTGTTCTTACCTCCCTACTGTTTCTTAAGGCCTTGTACATTCAATATCCGATAGTCTTCGGCGACGAAGCCGTCTATGCGTTACAAGCAAAGTACCTTAAGGATCCACATTTCGACCGAGCCTTGCCGAATTTGCTTTTCCTCTATCTCTACCATACCGCGTCGTGGTTTGGCCGCGATCATCTCGAGTTTTCCAAGTTTCTGAACTCCACCTTCTTTGGCTTAGCTGTCTTTCCACTCTACTTTACTGGACGCTGGTTTCTGTCAAATAGGGGTGCGTACCTGTTCGCGATTGCGGTGGTTTTGTCCCCGATTAACTCTTACTCGGTGTATATGATGCCCGAGTCGATGTACTTCTTCTTGTTCTGGATTGTACTCTATATTCTGGTGGTGCAGCTAACCAATAGGCCTGTTCGGGGAGGACTGTGGTTAGGGTTTGCGCTTGTTGCCTTGACCGAAGTAAAGCCTCACGGATTCGTATTGATCGGCGCGATCCCCATCGTATTCGTCGCCATATCTCTTCGGGGGCGCGGTATACTTTCGGTCCGTCAGATACTCAATTGTGGTGTAGCTTGTTCGCTCGCCTTTGTTGTAGGCCGGCTGATTATCACCCACTTGGCCGCTGCAAATTCAACGATTGATGTGGCGGGTAAATACTACCGCGTGTCTTTACACCGCGCCATGACAGAAGGGCACGCTTCGGCATGGCCCATGATGTGTTTTTTGATCGAAGGACACTTGATTTATCTTGCGCTGTTGTTTTGGCCAGCAATAATACTAACTGTTTGGCCGATCAGTACAGAAGGCAGGCCATTAGACCGAGAATCAATCGCGCTGGAATCATTGGCTATCGTGTCTCTCGTGAGCATCGGACTGGTTATTCCAGTCGCCTCGACTTTTGTCGCTAAACTGCTGGTGCTCAACCCCGTTCCTAGCGAAATGTGCCGAGTTCACGCGCGCTACTATGACTTCGCGTTCCCTGCGCTCGTGCTCTTGTTCCTCGCTCGAACGGCCCCTGAGGCCGCGCCACGGAGGTGGCCATCTGCATTCAAAATCGTCGCGATTGGCGGAGCGATCTTCGCTGGCATGCTGGCCTACTACCGCGCAGCAAACTACTGCCCGCACTTTGTCGATTTTCCAGAACTCAGCGCGATTCCCGCCGACGAATTCCATATTGCACTTCTTGTTGTTGGATGCTTCGGCTCATCCGCCTGTCTGGCTTTTGCAGGCAGAGCAGGGGCGAGGGTTTGCTACTGCGTTTTCATCGGCATCGTGGCCCTAGCTGGATCAATCGGAGCCTTCGACGCGCAACGATCCTCGACAGTCCCTGCCCCGGAAGTCGACCTGGCTGCTATATTGGTCAGTGGTCTGATAGCTCCGAGCCAAATCGATGACGGGGTGGTCATCGCCAAAACCGAAGACCTGCGGATGGAGCGTGCGCTCTTCCATTTGTATTCTCGCTCGCAGCAGAAAATGGTCACGCATCCAGTACTGACCGCGAAAGATGTTCCGTCCGGAAGAAAATGGGCGCTTTTACTCGATCCGTACGAGATCGATATCCCATTTTATTCGAAAGTAGGAGGAAGAGGTTATGAATTCCTTCAGCTAGCTCCGAGTGGAGCATTGGCTGCGGCTGCGGGTTCGAAATCAATCTCATATCCGAGGACTTACGATCTCTCCGGCGACGGTGAGCAGTCGCTCTGGTTATCCGGATTCAATCCTCAGGAAAATTGGGGCGTCTGGACCCGTGACCAGATGGCGCGAGTATACTTCGCCGCGCCCGTCTCGGGTAAACTGCGCATCAGGATCAAGGGAAGAGGATACGGGCCGAATGCCAGCCGACCAGTCGAGGTCCGAATTGGGGGCCACGAGCAACCCGCAAAGTTCTCGGACGCTGTTACCGAAGTCGAAATGAACGTGAGTCTTCCCGCGCCGGCCTATTTTCTCGAATTCTCCGGGATGACTCCGGTATCACCGGAGTCGTTGGGTCGTTCGGAAGATCCACGACCGCTAGGATTAGGTTTATTGGAAATCCAGATCGATCAAACCGCAAATGCACCTAACTTCTAGGGTTTCGTAATGAGCCCTGGGAGAGCAATCGAGTGCACCGAAGTGCTCGCCCAGCCTTCCTGACAGTCGAGCTAAGAAGCCGAAGCGAGCTCATGCAGTAGGGGTGGTCATCGTTATCCCAGCACGCAACAACGTGCCATGGGGTTCCTCCGCCCGTCCTTTAGGGAAGGTCTGCACAGATCGGTGTTGCTGGCGATCGTCGCCGGACCACTGTCTCGTGCTCGCCGTTCTCGGAACCAGATTGTTATGACCACTTCAGCCTATCGCTCAATGATGAGCTTCCATCCTTCCGAGGCCTGACTTTTGATGAACGCCTCACAGGCCTCGCGCTGGGCGGTGAAGCGAGTTGAAGTCTTAGACCGCCTGCGACGACGGCGGACTATCGGGCGGCGCTATGGAACGGCCCGCGCTCAAACGTCTGCTCACGGATATCGGCGAGGGACTCATCGACGTCGTGGTCGTCTATAAGGTCGACCGCCTGACCCGGACACTCGCCGACTTCGCCAAGATGGTCGAGCTGTTCGATAACCGGCAGTTGTCGTTCGTGGCGGTCACTCAACGGTTCAACACCACCACCTCGATGGGCAGGCTTACGCTCAACGTCCTGCTCTCATTTGCACAGTTCGAGCGCGAGGTCACCGGCGAGCGAATTCGGGACAAGATCGCGGCCTCCAAGAGCACAGGCATGTGGATGGGAGGGGTGCCGCCGCTCGGTTATGACGTGCGCGAGCGGCAGCTGGTGGCCAATAACGCTGAAGCCGACACGGGCAGGTTTATTTAACAACGCTATCTGGAACTTGGCTGGTAACTCAGCCAAGAGCTGGAGCGGCGATGCATCGTGTCGAAAGTACGCGTTTCGCTGAAGGGAAATCGGTCCGGAGGATGCCGGTTCTCGCGCGGAGCCCTATACGAACTGCTGGCCAACCCGATCTATATCGGTGAGATCCGCCACAAGCAGGAGCGCCATCCAGGGCAACATGAAGCGATTCTGTCGAGAGAACTCTGGGATCGAGTGCAGCAGCGACTGAGCCAGAAGGCAGCGCGCGGCCGTGGAACCTCCAGCCGGTCAATCTCCAGTCCACTGGCCGGGAAAGTCTTCGACGCAGATGGTCAGCCACTGTACGTACAGGGCGCGACAAAGAATAGGCGGCGCTACCGCTATTACGTCTCTAAATGCCTGGTGAGCGGAGCCGCCAGTGACAACGGAAAGGGCTGGCGTCTTTCGGCACCGGAGACTCGAGCGCGCAGTTGCGATTGTAGCACGGCACATCCTCAGCGACCGCGCAGGGTTTGCTGCAGGCACCGGAGATGTCCGACATCGATTCGCCGATGTGAGAGCAGCCCTCGAATCGCTATCCCATCTCCACAACCGGCTGGAGCATGAATCGGATGCCTGCTGCCTGTCTGGTCGGGCTCATCGGCAGGGTTGAACCGAGCGGCGACGGCATATCGCTGACACTCGGAATCGAGATTCCTTGCTCGCGGGCGGGCATGCGCGCCACCAGCATCTTGAAGCTATCCCGATTCGTGCCACTTAAAATGAAACGGCGCGGAGTGGAAACGCGGATCATCATGGCGGCAGGTGATCATGTATCGCGAAAGGTGGATCCCGCGCTGATCAAGGCGATCGCGCGTTCGAGAGCGTGGTTTGAGGAACTCGCCTCCGGGCGGGTGCGCTCGCTCGCTGACAGTGGGCGGCGTGGGGGCATCGCGACCCGCTATGTCGAGCGCCTGTCGCGACTGGCGTTCATTGCCCCCTCTCTGGTTGAGGCCATCATGCAGGGACGACAGCCGGCCGAGTTGAGCACTGAGACCCTGTTGAATCGGATCGACCTCCCTTTGCGATGGTCGATGCAGTCGGCAGCTCTCGGCAACGGCTGTTCTCCGCCTTCCTCATGCCATGAGAAATGAAACGCCTCCACCGTCGCTCAGACCCCAAGCGAACCGGCTTTTCCGCATGCGGAGAAATTCCCGCTCAATCGGGCTCATCTGGCGCGAGATCGCTTTCTCCGGTTCGCCTGGGTCGCGAATGGGCCGCGCCGTGCGGCGATTTATCGCGATCTCCAAACGGTAGGCAAATGTTACAGACTGATTGGCGGAGAGGGGGGGATTCGAACCCCCGAAACCCTTTCGAGTTTACACGCGTTCCAGGCGTGCGCCTTAAACCGGGCTCGGCCACCTCTCCGCTGCGAGGTTCTCCAACTTACACTTTGTTTGTCGAGGATTCATCACCTCATTGCGCGGGTTTGACCCAGTTTCCATCCGTGGTGTATTCGTTCGCCAAGCCTTGTGAGGCCAATGATGAAGCGCATGAAAGTTCCGGCGATCCTCGCGATCGCAATCCTGTTGCTCGCGACCGCATCTCCGGGGCGTGCGCAGCTCCCCGCCGATCAGATGACGACGTTGACGTTGCCCGATCCGAAGCCGAACTGGGTTTACATCATGGACACTCAGTTTCCCGCGAACATGCTGCAGAAAATCTGGATCATGGATGGCGACACGCGAAAGATTCTCGGCACCATTTTCGGCGGCTACCAGGGCAATTTCGAAATCTCGCCCGATCATCGCGAGATGTATATGATCGATACCTACTACTCGCGCGGATGGCGCGGGGATCGCACCGATGTCGTGACGATCTTCGATGCGCATACCGCGATGGTTCTCGGCGAGGTGGTCATTCCACCCAAGCGGCTGCTCATCGTGCCGAAGCGCAATAGCACCTCGGTTACGCCGGACGGAAATTTTCTGTTGGTTGCGAACATGACGCCGGCGACCTCGGTTACCATCGTCGATTTGAAGGCACGCAAATTCCTCGGGGAGATCGAAACTCCCGGATGTGCGCAGGTGACGGCCACCGCGAATCGGCAATTCTTCTCGATGTGTGCCGATGGCTCGATGCTCACCGTTCAGTTCGATGATGCGGGCAAGGAGACCTCGAAGAAGCAGAGCAAGCCGCTCTTCGATCCCAACACCGATCCGATGTTCGATCAGCCGGCGGTCGTAGGCGACAAGGCCTACTTCATTTCGTATCACGGCATGGTGCTCCCGGTGGATTTTGCCGGACCCGACGCGGCCGGGCAGCCCTCGTGGTCGATGCTTGCGGATGCTGACAAGGCGCAAAAATGGCGGCCCGGCGGATGGCAAACCGTAACTTTTAATGCGAAGAGCGGACTCCTGTATGCGCTGATGCATCAGGGCGGCGAATGGACCCATAAGCAATTCGGCACCGAGGTGTGGGTCTTCAACGCCCAGACCCACAAACGCGTCGATCGCATCAAGCTCAAGACCCCCGGCTATTCGATAATGGTGAGCAACGCCGAGAAGCCTATTCTGTTCGATATGTCGCTCCTGCCCTCGCGGCTGGAAACCTATTCGGCGCCCGAGGGCAAATTCCTGGGCAAGTATGAAGACATCGGCAGCCCTTTCCTTTTGTACGGGCCGTAAGAGGCGGGTATCAAGGCGGATGACATGGACAAATTCGTAGAATCGATTACCCGCGGTATCGCGCAACGGACCTCGCGCCGAAGCTTCCTCGCGCGCCTCGGGAAGATGATTCTCGGCGCGGCTGCGATTCCGCTGCTGCCGGTCGATCGCGTTGCGCGCAATGCCAACGCCGCCGAGAAAAAGCCCCCCGCGAAAAATGTCAACGACGATGTTACCTGCGATTACTGGAAATACTGCGCCATCGATGGATTCCTCTGCACCTGCTGCGGCGGCAATTCGCATGATTGCCCACCCGGCGCGACGCCCTCGCCGACCTCGTGGGTCGGGACCTGCCACAATCCCGGCGACGACCGCGATTACATCGTCAGCTATCGCGATTGCTGCGGAAAAGCCGCCTGCGGCAAATGCCTATGCGGCAACACCGAGGGTGAGATGCCGATTTATCGCGCGCAGCTCGACAGCGATCTCATCTGGTGCTTCGGCGCGCCTACGATGGTTTACCATTGCTCCACCTCGGAGATCGTCGGCTTGAAGTGAGGTTCGCGCGCCTCGCTTTCCTTCTCGCGGCGACTCTCGGATTTTCCCTGTCTGCTCACGCTGAGCCAGCCAGCAACCTCTATCTGCTCAATTGCTGGGGTTGTCACGGCTCGCATGGCGAGGGCATCAAGGGCACCGCTCCTCCGCTAATCAATCTCGGTGATTTTCTCAAGGCCGAGGGCGGGCGCGCCTACATCATCGAGGTTCCCGGCGTGTCGCTGTCTGCGCTGGACGATGCGCAGATCGCGACCGTGATGAATTGGGTTCTCGAGAACATGAGCAAGGACAACCTGCCGCACGATTTCCCGCCCTACACCGCTGACGAGGTGCATCGCTACCGGAAGGTCCGGCTCGCCGAGCTCTCGAAGACCCGTCGCGCGCTCCTCGATCAACTGGTCGCGATGAAAGTCCGAACCTCAGAGAATTAGCCTCACTATGCTTCATCGACTGCTTCAGGATGCCCAGGGTTTGACATTCCGGGATTCTTTTTGATAACTCAGTCAATAGCGTTCAACGCTCCTCATATTAGTCATGCTAATGGAGACTTGCCATGGGAACAGTCCACATCAAGGACGAAGCACGCATCGGTTCCGAGGCCAAGCTGAAGCTCGAGCCTTCCGTCTATCTGCAGAAGCTCTACAAGAGCGGCACTCCCGACCTCGGCTGGATGAGCAACATGGGCGAGTGGGGTACGCGCGCCAAGCCTGGCAACCTCGGCCTGCGCCTGAAAGACATCGAAATCGGCAGCTATGGGGTCGTACCCGATCACGGTAGCGACCATCGCTCGATGGCGCCGCGCGGTGCGGTGATTCCCGAGGGTCTGCCCTCGCTCGGATTCGACCTCAACGATAAGGCTGAAGTATGGGCGGAGAACGCCGCCGAGCTTTACGAGGAAGCGGTCGCGCGCCAATGGAGCTCCGCACGCGACATTCCATGGTCGGAGTTGAAGCCGCTGCCCGACGATCTGGAGCGCGCGATGTGCCAGCTATGCACCTTCCTGACCGAGGTCGAGTTCATCGCGGCCGACGCACCCACGCGCTGGATGTCGCACATGAACCAGGACTTCTTCGAAGTGAAGATGTTCCTCGCCACCCAGGCGATGGATGAGGCGCGCCATACCGACGTGTTCCGCAAGCGCGCACTCGCCAACGGCGGCGGGCTGGGCACCGCGAGTGTGCTCAGCGAGCTTTCGCTCAAGGGCATTTTCGACGCGCCAAGTTTTTCGGCCCAGACCGGCAGACTGCATCTTCTCGGCGAAGGCTTCGTGCTGACGCTGTTCCGCCAGGGCGAGTTCATCGCGCCGAGCCGCGTCGACCAGGAAATCTTCCGCCGCTGCATGCAGGATGAATCGCGCCACGTCGGTTACGGCACGATGCATTTGCGCGCGCAGCTCAAAGCGAATCCCTGCGATCGCTGAGGAAATTCATCGCGAGCTCGATGAGGGCGAGCGCATCCTGCTCCAGACCTTCAGTGTTCCCGAGCAGGTCGAGCCGATGGCGATTTTGATGGGCGGCGGCGTGAAAAACTTCGACAAGGGTATGGAGATGCAGGGACAGCTGTGGCGCCGCATCGTCCACGAATACCTGCAGCGTTGCGACTCCGCGGGTCTCGACCGGCGTCCCCGATGCCTGCTACCTACCGATTTCACCAAGCTGTTTGAGGCGCCGCAGGAAACCGCGGTTGCCTGACGGTTACTTGAAATGGCGTCGTTTCCTGAGCCGGCATGGTTTCTCGCCCTCGGCCGCCTGATGGAGGCCGAGGGCGCACTTTTCCAACGCCTCGGATACGCGGAGATGCGCTTCGTGGTGCGCGTCATTCCCGATCACGAGGGCAACGGCGGCGAGACGTTGGTCGGCATCGCCACCGATGGTTATCGAATGACTACTGCCGCGATCGTCGATGATCTGGCGGCATTCGATCCCGACTTCGTTATCTGCGCGAAGCGTTCGGTGTGGGATCGGATGCTGAACGAAATCATCGAGTCAGGACGGCCTTCGTTGCGGCATACGCTGAGTTCGCTCGCCCTGGTTGGCGATGAGATGTGGTTGGAGTCGACCGATCAGCTCCGCGAGGACAAATTTTATCGCTTCAATCAGACGCTGCAGGAAATCCTGAACCTCGCCTCGCATCTGCCCGCATCGCCGCGCTGAGCGCCGCCCACCTTGAAATTTAGGTACTCGGTCAGTTTGAAGTTTAGCTAATGCCGCGTTGCTACGCGGATGATCTGAAGTACTAGCCTCCGTCGACGGATTACGGCGGATGCTGTAAATCCAACCAGACGCCGCCCTTTCAGAACGCCTATGTTCATCGGGAATCCAGACGCATCATTTATCCCTATCGGGAGGCCACAATGGCACATAAGCGCCTGACGATGCTCTCTTTAATCGCGAACCTTGCGGGCACCCTACTTTTGTTCTGGGGGTTGTAAGTTGCTTCATCGAGAGGCTTTCGTTTGGGCGAAACGCCTGATGGCTCGATGGCGGTGTGCAATGGTGGCATCGCCATGTTCGGGTTTACCGCGCAGGGCGTATCGCTCTTTGGTTCGCGTAGTGACCCCGTGTGTTTCAGCGGAATTTCCAACCCAATTGCCATGATTGTAGGAGACCATCCCTCAATTCATAGCAACGGGCCTCGTTCTGACTATTGTGAGCACCTCAGTCGCGCTGCTGGCTGAGGCGTATGAGCGAAGGCGCGAGTATCGGACTAATCGAGCGGCGCGACGGCGCCAGTTGCGTCTTGATCTGAAACATCGATAGACGACGAGAGGGTATGTACTTTGAATGGAATTATGAACTACCTCTAGTTCACACCCGAGATGTCCTCTCCCTTGCAGAAAACACTTTTTATGACTTCCGGACTTTCGGATTTGAATCGCGATTCTCTCTCCAGGACAACTGAACCTATGACAGAAATCTGCGCGAGTTGATTGGCTGCGCTTCCTCGAAGTATAGCCATGCGTGGGGACTAGCCGACGGCGGTCCACCCAGGAGGATTCACTACAATGCTTCATACGCCAATCTGCGATTTTTTCGGCATCAAATATCCAATCGTCCTCGCCGGGATGGGCGGGGTCGCGATGCATAAGCTCGCGGCGGCGGTTTCCAATGCCGGCGGCCTCGGCGTTCTCGGTGCGGCGGGTATCACCCCCGACCAGATGCGCGATGAAATCCGCCAGACCCGCGAGCTGACCGACAAACCATTTGCGGTCGATCTGCTGGCGCCGATTCCCGACATGATGCGCCCCTACATGCCGATACTGCTCGAGGAGAAAGTGAAAATCTTCGTCGCCGGCCTCGCCGTGCCGACCGAGTTCGTGCAGACGATGAAAGATCACGGCATGAAGATCGTCGTGATGTGCGGCAAGGTGCATCATGGTGAAAAGGCGCAGGCCGCCGGCGCCGATGTCGTCGTCGCGCAGGGGACTGAAGCGGGTGGTCATACCGGCGAGATCGGGTTGATGTCGCTGCTTCCTCAGATGATCGACGCGGTGAGGTTGCCGGTGCTCGCGGCCGGCGGCGTTGCACATGGCAGCCAAATTGCGGCCCTGCTGACACTCGGCGCGCAAGGCGTGATCGTCGGCACGCGCTTCATCGCGACGCCCGAGGCGCAGGCCGCGCAGGAGTATCGCGAATCGATCGTGAAGGCGCGCGAGGATTCCACCATCCGTACGCGATGCTACACCGGCAAGCCATGCCGCGTGATTCGAACCGGGTATGCGCTGGAATGGGAGAAGGATCCTTCGAAGATAAAACCGTTCCCGGAGCAGGGCGTGATCTCGCGCAAGAATGGCGTGATGACCTTCGCGGGCGTTGACGGCGCTCATGCGGATCCCGAGCGCACCTTCATGCCGACCGGACAGGGCGCCGGCATGATCAATGACATCCGTCCCGCGGCGGAGGTTTTCGCCGACCTGGTTCGCGAGGCCGAGGCGACGCTGAAGCGCTCGCAGGTGTTGCTGCAGGAGACCTCGCGCGAGCCGCTCTCGGCCGCGCCTCCGCGCTGAAGCGGAGCCGAGCGAAGCTATCAATCAGTTTCGGGAAACGCGGCGGCGAACGCGGTGGGATCGTCGATGGTGCGCAAATCGAGTTGAAAGCCGTCGTCGATGATACGGCCGATGATTGGCGGATGAGCGCGGCGAAAAATATCGGCAATCGAATTTGCCGAGATTTTCGGATGCGTCACGCGAATCGCGAGGGTCGGCAATTCCTCGGTCGGCAGCGCGCCCGAACCAATCTGCGAAGTCGATTCGATGATCTCGCATCGGAACTGCGCACCGAGATGATCAGCGAGGATATCGTGAGCGCGCGGCGCGATCTGTCTCATCTCCGCGATCGAGCGGGTGAGAAATCGGAGCGTGGGAATATCGGCCGCCAGGTTTCCGGAGCGCAGATATAGCCGCAGCGTCGCCGAAAGCGCGGCGAGCGTCAGCTTGTCGCATCGCAGCGCGCGCTTCAGCGCGTTGGACTTCAGCTTCGCGACCATCTCGCGCTTGCCCACCACGATGCCCGCTTGCGGACCGCCGAGCAGCTTGTCGCCGGAGAAACTCACCAAATCGGCACCCGCCGCAATTCTTTCCGCGACGATCGGTTCGCGAGGAAGCCCATACGCGCTCATGTCGATCAGCGCGCCCGCGCCGAGATCCTCCATCACCGGAATTCCTCGCGCGCGGCCAATCTTCACTAGCTCTTCGAGCGACACCTCGCTGGTGAAACCGACGACGCGATAGTTCGAAGGATGCACCTTGAGCAGCATCGCAGTTTCCGGACCGATCGCGCTTTCGTAATCGCCCGGATGAGTGCGATTGGTGGTGCCGACTTCGCGCAGCCGCGCGCCACTGCGAGTCATCACATCGGGCAATCGAAACGAGCCGCCGATTTCGATCAGCTCGCCGCGCGACACGATAACTTCGCGACCCTCGGCGATCGCGGTCAGCGCGAGGAGCACCGCGGCAGCGTTATTGTTCACAACAGTCGCCGCCTCGGCTCCGGAGAGCGCGCAGAGTTCGCTCTCCACCAGCGCGTCGCGATCGCCGCGGCCGCCACCTTCCAGATCGAATTCGAGATTGACCGCTGAGCGCCCCGCCTGCGCGAGCGCCTCGATAGCGGCGTCGGGCAAAATCGCACGTCCGAGGTTGGTGTGGAGCACAACGCCGGTGGCATTGACGACGGATGTCAGAGCCGGCCGGTCCGACGACGCCGCATGCGCAACTTCGGCGACGATCTGTTTGACGATCTCATCGCGGTTGGCCGCATCCGATTTGCCGCTCGCGATTGCGGATCGGATAGCGCTCTGCGCGCGCGCGAGGAGGGCTTTCAGATATGCGTGGGAGAGGCTTTCCAGCGCCGGATGCGCTGCGGCGGCGCGAAGACATTCATCGACGGAGGGCATCGCACGCAGCATCGAGGCCTGCGCATCAGTGGGTTTGTTTTTCGATTTTTTTGGCGAAGCTGCCACCGGCGAGGATTATCAGTCGACGCGGCGGAGGTTGTCGAGCATTTCCTTGGCGCCGATGTAGCCAACCTTCTGATGCTTAATCTGTCCGTTCGAATCGATCAGAACCGTCGTCGGCACGCCCTGGATATTGAACTTCGATCTGATGGCGGCGTTCTTGTCATCCTGCGCCGTCAGGTCGGCGCGCATCCGCACGAAGCGCTGCGCCTCTTTCACCACCGCGGGATCGACAAACGTCGAATGATCCATCTCGCGACACGGGATGCACCAGTCAGCGGCGAAATCCACCAACACCGGCTTGCGCTTCGCGGTGGCATTACCGAGCTGCACCGCATCGAAGGGCTGAAAATCTACCGGCTTAACTTTCGCGCGCGGAATCATCATGAAGATCAGCGCGCCGACCGCGACGATGCCGAGACCGCTACGAAGCACCAGGAATGGCCGCCAGTTTCGGCCCGCCGGCGAAAGGAAGCCGAGAAAAATTCCCACCACCGCCGCGTAGTAAGGAAGCACGCGCGACATCAGGTGATTCGGAATGACCGGATCGAGGAAATAGATCGCGAGGCCGACCAGGATGAAACCGAAAAGCTGCTCGACCCACGCCAGCCATTCGCCCGAGCGTGGCAGCCGCCGGATGCTTCCGGCAGCCATCGCCAGACCGACGTACGGCAGACCGAGTCCGACCGCGAGCGTGAAGAACAGCGCGAAGCCGAACAGCGGATTGCCACTGCGCTCGACCATCAGCAGCAGTCCCAGCACAATCGGTCCGATGCATGGGGCCGCGACTACGCCCATTCCAAGGCCCATCAGAAAGGAGCCGGCGTAACCGGGGCGCGCCGCGCCCGCCCATTGCGCCATGAACTGCGGCGGCTGGATCACGAAGAACCCGAAGCTCGAGGCCGCCAGCACCAGCATCATCGCGGCGACCGCCGAGAGCACGAACGGATTTTGCATTGCGGCGCCGAAGAGCCCGCCCGAGAGCGCGACCGCAACGCCGACACTCGAAAACATGATCGCGATACCGAGCACAAACAGAATCGCGAGGGTCAATACGCGTCGCGGACCGCCGCCCTGATTGCCGAAGTAGGCAATCGTCACACCAATCAGTGGATACACGCATGGCGTTAGATTCAGCGCGAGTCCGCCCAGGAGCACGAGCAGGAATCCGATCGCATTGCCACGGCTGGTGAACGTCCGCGACAACCAATCCGATGATTGGGGCACCGCGCTTCCTGCGGCGACGGCAACCGGTATGCCAGATCCCACGTCGTAGACATTTGATAGGCCCACCACATTGCTGATCGAAGTCGGCGCGAGGCACTGGTTGTTGTTGCACGCCTGGTAATCGAGCGTGACGGTTAGGGAATCCGTCGCACTGACGCCGGCATCGGACTTCAGCGGGACGCGAAACTGAACATCGCCGGTGAAGACCGATAGCTCCTCCGAAGAGAATGCGAGCCGGGTTTTCTCCGCCGCGGGATATTGGACTTCGCTGGCCGAGACGCCCTTGGGCAGCGTCAAGTTGATCCTGGTCGGAATGTAGTCCGCGTTCGACGGGTGATTCGAATTGATGTGCCAGCCGGTATCGACCGTCGCATCAATGATCAAGGTGCTGGTCATGCCCGGAGCGAAAGGCTTGTCGAGGCCGACCTTGCCGAAATGAACTACCGCGGGAGCTTTCAGGGCGGCCATCGCGGCGGGCGCCATCAGAGCCGCCACGATCAGGATCAGTGCGTAGACAAATGCGACATTGCGTCGCAAATTCGTCGTCAGCGTTTTCTCCGCGCCGATCAAAATCCGGCTCTCCTCATCACTTCCCGTTCGGATGCGCTGTTTGGAGCCCGTCACTGAGCGGAACGCTGCCGACGATTTCCAATCCATAACCGGGAAGATTGGCCAGCCGCGGCGGCGTGTCCGAGAGAACGATCATTTTCCGCACCCCGAGGTCGCGAATGATCTGCGCGCCGATGCCGTAGTCGCGAAACTCCGCGTCGGGCAGGTTCACCCGCGTGGTCGGCGCCCGCCCGCCCTGCGCATTGAGGGCGTCGAGCTCGGCCGCGATGGTGTTCGCCTCGCGCTTGACGTAGAGCAGCACGCCCTCGCCGGCTGCTGCGATTTTCTCCATCGCCGCGCGCAGCAGCTTGCGGGTGTTGCGCTGTGACAGCGCGAACACATCGCCGGGAAGATATTCGCGATGAGCTCGCACCAGGATCGGGCGCGACGGATCGATATTTCCCATCACCAACGCCAGATGCTCGGTGAAGTCGACCAGCGTACGGAACACAATCGCGGTGAACTCGCCGTATGCGGTAGGCAGCTTCGCCTCGGCGATGCGCTGCACCATGGTTTCGTTGCGCAGGCGATATTCAATGATGTCCGCGACGGTGACGATTTTGAGGTTGTGCAGCTTGGCGAATTCGACCAGGTCGTCGCGCCGCGCCATCGTCCCGTCGTCTTTCAAAATTTCACAGATGACGCCGGCCGGCTTCAGCCCCGCCAGCCGCGCGAGATCGACCGCGCCCTCGGTCTGGCCGGTTCGCACCAGCACGCCGCCGTCGCGAGCGCGCAAAGGATAGACGTAACCAGGAGTAACGAAACCCGCCGCCGTGGCGTCCTCGCGCACCGCCTCGAGGATGGTGATCGCGCGGTCTTGCGCGGAAATCCCGGAGCCGTGGCAGCGTCGCGCGCTGATCGAAGTAGTAAACGCCGTGCCGAGCGGCGCCTGGTTGTCGCCCACCATCATATTGAGGCCGAGCCGCTCGATACGGTCCGCCGCCATCGGCAGGCAAATCAGGCCGCGCGCGTGCTTGGCCATGAAGTTGATGAGCTCGGGGGTGGCCTTCTCGGCCGCCATGCTGAGGTCGCCCTCGTTTTCGCGCTGCTCGTCATCCATGAGGATGACCATATGACCGCGGCGGGTTTCCTCGAGCGCTTCCTCGACCGAAATAAATGGCGCCGCAGCCTTGGTACGGGGGCTAATCTCTCCGAACATCAGTTGGACCTTTTCCGAGCGTAAGGGCGGTATTCTCACTCCACCCAAGCAGAATTTTAACCATCCTGCAAAGCGCGAGTGAATCCCCTTTCTGTTATCTTGACACGGTGGCGCGCGACATCAAAAAGGCGGTGTTGCTGGCGGCCGGACGCGGGTTACGTCTCGGCGTGCTGACCGAGGGCATGCCCAAGCCGATGCTCGAAGTCGCGGGCCAGCCCCTCATCGGCCATATCGTCGATGCGCTCGCGGCCAACGGCGTTCGCGACATCGCAATCGTTACCGGCTATCTCGCGTCTCATGTAGAAGAGTGGTGTGCAAGTCAGATGCGAGCGCGTCAGGCGTTGCAGCTCTCCACAATTCATCAGGCAGATCTGAACGGCACCGCGGGCGCGATGCTCCTCGCGAAAGATTTCGTCCGCGCCGAGACGGCATTTATTTTTGGATGGGGCGACATCCTGATGGATGCCGAAAATTATGCGCGCTTCATTGGGTGCGCGCGGTCGCAGTCATATGACCTGATGCTCTCGATTAATCGCGTCCGCGATCCTTGGCGCGGCGGAGCGGTCTACATCGATGCCGATATGCGCGTTGAACGGCTGGTCGAGAAGCCTGCGCGAGGAACCTCGTCGACAAACTGGAACAATGCCGGCTTGTTCGCCGCAACGCCGCGCATCTTCAAATACCTTGCGAAGCTGAAACCCTCGCCTCGCGGCGAGCTGGAATTGCCGCAGGCCATCGCGATGATGATCGAGGACCGATGCGAGGTGCGCGCGGTGGATGTGCGCGGATTTTGGAGCGACGTCGGAACGCCTGAAGATTTGGAATCGGCGCGCAAGCTGTTCAAGCCGGCGCACGGAAAATGAGCGCGACGGGAAATTGGGATCGCGATGAGCTTGCGCGCGCCGCAGCGCTGGCGAGGGAACTTCGCGCATCATTAATAGTTCCAGCAGAATTTTCGCGGTGCGCGCGCCAGGCCGGGTCAACCTCATCGGCGAGCATACTGACTACAGCGGTCTCCCGGTGATGCCGATAGCGATCGATCGTTCGACGATTATCGTCGCGACCCCGCGCGATGACTCAAGGGTTAGGCTGCGGAACCTCGATCCCCATTTTACCGCGCGCGATTTTCGACTCGAAGTGAGCATTCCTCCTTATCCCGCGGGCGACTGGGCGAACTACGTCAAGGCTGGCTTTCAGGGCGTTATCGATCACTTCGGTAAGCGCGGCATAACGGCCGACCAACTGCGCGGACTCGATATGGTCGTCGATGGCTGCGTGCCCACCGCCGCAGGTCTTTCCTCATCGGCCGCGCTGACCGTTTCATCGGCGCTGGCACTGATGGCTGCCAACCACCTCGCGCAAGACGCCCTTGAAACCGCGCAGATGGTCGCGCGCAGCGAATGGTACGTCGGCACGATGGCAGGCGGGATGGACCAGGCGGCCTCGATGGTCGGGCGGCGCGGCCACGCGTTGCTGATCCATTTCGATCCGCTGCGCGTAACGGCGGTGAAGATGCCGCCGGGCGCGACGATTGTGGTCGCGGACAGTCTGGAAGTTGCCGACAAGGCCGGCCGCGTGCGCGACGAATACAATCGCCGCGTGGTCGAATGCGCAATCGCCGCCCGCGTCATCGGCAAAGCGCTCGGTCTCGAAAACGTGCGCGTGCTCGGCGACGTGGTGAGGCAAATCGAAAACTGGAGCGCTCGCGCTATCGTCGAAACCCTTGCCGAGACCGCGCCCGAGCGTTTCAGCTTCCCGGAGGCAGCGAAGCTGCTGAATGTAGCCGAAGAATTGTTGCGCGCCGAAATTCTCGGTGTGGAGCAGCGCATCAGAATCGACGAAGCACGTCCGCTCGAGATCCTCCGCCGCGCGCGGCACGTCCTGACGGAGACTGAGCGGGTTTACGTGGCCGCGGAAGCGCTCGCCGCCGGACGCCTCGAGGAAATGGGCGCGCTGATGGATGCTTCGCATCGCAGCTTGCGCGACGATTTCGATGCCAGCACCTCGCGCCTCGATTCGATGGTGGCCTGCGCGCGCGAGGCTGGGGCACTGGGGGCGCGGCTGACCGGCGCGGGCTTCGGTGGATGCATCATCGCCCTCACTCGCGAAGCCGACGCTGCTGCACTGCTTAATCGCCTCGAAAGAAACTACTACGGGAAGCTCGATGCCGAGGCAGCTTCCCGCGCGCTTCATACCGTGGTTAATGCGGGACCTGGCGCGGATGTGATCGAGTTGCGATGAACGAGGCTTACGCGCCCTTTTGTCTCAGGTAGTGGCGATGCGCTTTGGCGCGATTGCCGCACGCCTGCATCGAACACCAACGGCGCGTTCCGTTTTTGCTGTCGTCCAGAAAAAGCCACAGGCACTTCTCGTTCGAGCATTCACGAAGCTTCGTTAGCTGGGGACCCACCAGCAAATCAGCAGCGGACCATAATACCGGCGCGAGGATTGAGGTCGCCGATGGCTTCGATTCCTCGACCTGCCACCCAAAATGGTCGGCCTCGCGCGCGAGAATTGTACGCATCGGCGCGGCGCCGAGGGCGCGGTTGAGGAGTTCCAGATCGACGTCGTCCGGATGCGCGCCCGACGCGACGGCGTGGAAGATTCGGTAAACAACCTCGCGCAGCGCAATCGCCGCGACGAAAATGTCCGTAACTCGCTTTGGATGCCTCTCCGACCACTCGCGCAAATACTGCACGAGATGCGATGGCGTCACGCCCGCGTCGCCGCACCATTTAATCAGGTCGGCGAAGGTGTGCAGGCTCTCGCTCGGCGAACTGCCCCGGTACGCGAGCGTGTTCGCGAACCCCAGGCACATTTCGCTGTGAGAGGTAAGAACGCTTTCCCCGTCTCCGTTTGAACCATCAGATGTACCCATCTGTTCATCATTCTAACCACTATGGCGGTTGACACAAACCGGCGTCGCAGCTATATCTAACCGTCGAGATGGTTAGTTTAAGGAGACACGTCATGATTCATCACGTTTCGATCGGAGTTAAGGATCTCGCGGCGGCCAAAGGTTTCTACGACAAGACGCTGGCACCGCTCGGGATCAAATGCCTGATGGAAGGCGACTCGTACCTTGGCTACGGTGCCGAGGGCCCGGAATTCTGGGTGCTACCGGTCAAGCATCCGGTAAAAGCCGATCCGGAATCCGGTCTGCATTTCTGCCTGCAGGCGCCAAGTCGCAAAGCGGTCGATGGCTTCCATGCCGCCGCGCTGAAGGCGGGCGGGAGCGATAATGGCAAGCCGGGGATTCGCAAAGACTACGGCGAAAACTACTATGCCGCGTTCGTCGTGGATCCCGATGGCTATCGCATCGAAGCTTTCACGGAGAAAAAGGAATAGCGCTGGTTCGCCGGGCGCGCTCCAGGAGCGAATGGGAGCGCGCCCGGCGCAGCTAAGATTTCTTAACTATGCGGGCTGAATGTGGAGGGAGGTCGAGCACCTCGGTTTCAACGGCTTGCGGAACGTCACTCATGTTCAGCTGCAGATTGATCTTCCTGCTCGAAAGAGTCCTTACCGACGAATCGATCATGAGATCCGCAACCATTGGCGGTTCAATCTTCGCTGCGGCGTCGACTTCCGCGCCAATGCGCGCGACTTCGCGATAAAGGCGCGCGCTGCCCCGATCGAGTAAGCGCATGTCGTCCGAGATCAGGAGCATCCCGCCGGAGGCCGCGATCGTCCATGCCAGCGCCTCCCTCTCATCATTAGACAGCCGGGTTTCCTTCGCCCGCAGCATCAGGCAATCAGGATCGTTCAGCCACCAGCGTCGGTGCGTGAAGCTGCGTGCGAGGATCGCGTCGATCGCGAGCGCCGTCCCAGGCTCGCCGGTCGCGCCCGCCGTGGCGCCCCAATACGGCGCGACATCGGGTCCGATGCGCATGCCGTCGACGATGCCAACGGCGGCGCCGAGCGGGCATCCACATCCGAGGATAAATGTGCGCTCGCCCGCGCCGCGCCGAATCGCCTCGAGGCCACGGCGCAGGGTTTCCGCGCGGGTCATCTTCGGATCGTGCCGAACTCCTTGGGCGGCGGCCGCATAAAGAAAGTCGAGCTTCAGGTAGTCGTAGCCGAAATCCTCGACAAGCTTTTTGAACAAGCGGTCCAGATGTTCCGCGACCTCCGGATGACTCGGATCGAGCGCGTAGGCGTACTTGTCGTCGCTGGTGGTCCAGTTGGGATTATAGCCGGCGCGCAGTGGCTCACCGTCTTCATCATGTTTGATGAACCAGGCGCCGTGCTCGCGCATCACATCCGAGTCGCGCGCGGCAAAAAACGGCGCGGTCCAGATTCCCGCGGTGAAACCGGCGGCGCGAATCTCATCCGCCAGCTTTTTCAGGCCGCTGGGAAATTTCCCATTGGTGCGATCCCAGTCGCCCAGCGCCGCCTGATACCCATCGTCGAGTTGCACGACTTCGAGTGGAAATTCCGAGCGCAACTCCTTGAGCGCGCGCAGGTTGGAGCGGATGGCATCTTCGGTGACGGCGTGAAAATAGTGGTACCAGGAACACCAGCCGCGCTGGTACGGCGCACTCGTCCGCGCGCCCATTTTGTCGCCGAGCAGCTCCGCGAAGCGCAAAGCCATGCGGCCCGAACTCTCTTCCGAATGCCAAAATGCGAGCGGTTCCATCTCGCGCTCCTCACCTGATGCCAACCGGACGTCATCGAGGAGCGCTCGCGCCATCACCATATTCGGCGTTCGCACCGTGATGGTTGTGAGCTGATGCGCCGCACCAATGAATCCGGCGAGAAAGCGCCGCGGCGACGATTCGCTTTCCACGATCGTGAATTGCTCCGAGGTCGCGCCCTCGGGCGCATCCTGCGGACGCACGACTTCGCTCTGATGATTGGTTCTCGTGATGCGGCTCAGATCGTCGCGGCGATGCGTATAGACTCCGACCGCGACTGGATGTGACGCGCTCCACGATTGATAGCCGTGCTTGAAAAATCGCGCGGGCGCATCGGCGGGAAATCCGGTCGCGATGTGAAAGCGCACCGACTCGAGATGGATCGGGCTGCCGCCGCGATTCGAAACCGACGTCTGCACCATCGATTTTCCCTCACGCCGTTCGATGCGCGCGGAGAGCGCAACGCCACTATCTTCGGCGCGCTGCTCCCCGAGGTTCAGTTGCAAGGTCCGCGTCGATGCGTTGCCATCGCGATATCGCAACTCGACTTTGTCGCTGGCCATCTCGGCTAAACCTATGCGCGCATCGCGCGAAATCGCAATGCGGCTCGATTAGCGATTCGCGCTCTGGCAAACTGGAAGTTCCTCCGGAGTTTGATCATCGATACGGTACCGGAAATCGAAGCGGCTGAGGCGGATGAGCAATCCACTGATGCGTCGGTCGAAAGTGTGTGGGACGGAAGGCTGGCGGCCTTCCGCGCGCTGCGCCATCGCAACTTCCAGCTCTTCTTCGTCGGTCAACTAATCTCGCTCATCGGCACCTGGATGCAGTCGGTCGCGCAGGCCTGGCTGGTGCTGAAGCTCACCAACTCCGCGATGGCGCTGGGACTGGTCGCCTTCGCCGCCTACTTTCCGATGATCATGGTAGGGCTGTTCGCCGGCGCGGTAGTCGATCGCGTCGATCGACGCCGCTTGATCGTCGTCGCGCAAACCCTGCTGATGATCAGCGCCTTCGTGCTCGCGGCGCTGACGTGGGCAGGCACCGTGAAGGTCGAATACGTCATTTTTCTGGCCGCGTTCAACGGGCTGGTGAGTTCATTCGATATGCCGGGCCGGCAGGCATTCGTAGTCGAGATGGTCGGGCGCGAAGACTTGCCCAACGCGATCGCGATGAACTCGATGATCTTCAACGGGGCGCGGATGGTCGGTCCCGCGGTCGCGGGAATCCTGATCGCGATCATCGGCGTGTCCGGATGCTTCTTCCTCAACGGCATCAGCTACCTCGCCGTGATTTGGAGCCTGCTCGAAATGGAACTGCCGCGCCACATCATCAGCGAGGCGGGCGGCTCGATGTTCCGGCGTGTGCGCGAGGGCCTACATTATGTATGGCACCATCCGCCGTCGCTCTACCTGATGATTTTCGTCGCGATCAGCAGCGGCTTCGGAATGCAGTACACAGTGCTGATTCCGGTGTTCGCGAAAAACCTGCTCCATAGCGGAGCAAGTGGTTACGGCTTCCTGATGGCGGCGCAGGGACTCGGCGCGGTCGCGGGCGCGATCGCGATGAACTCGCGCGCCTCGACGCCGCGCGCGCTGCGTCAGAACCTGGTGTTCGGCATGTTCTGCACCGCGGCCGCGATTTTTGCCTTCGGGGTTTCGCCCTCGATGCCTGTCTCGTTGCTCGCGCAAATGTTCATCGGCGCGGGCCTGATGCATCACATGGTCACCACCAACACGATGCTGCAGCTGTTCGTCTCCGACGAATTGCGCGGTCGCGTGATGAGTCTGTACACGCTGTCGTTCATCGGAACCGCGCCGCTGGGAAGCCTCGAGGTGGGCTTCCTGGGCGATCATCTGAGCCCGCGCATCGCGGTCGTCGTATGCGCGATGTTTTCACTGTTTTGCGGGTGTTTCCTACTCACTAAACTAAAGATGTTTGCGGCGGCGCAAGAAGCGCATGAACGCCTCTCCGATGCCGATGGCGCCGATACTGCGGCTGCCGAACCAGCCCTCGACTAGAACATCATTTTAGCGGATGCAGCTTCGCGAATGGGTCCCATCCCGCCTCGCGATGCCATTCGTATTCCATCCGCACTGCGATCTTTTCCGCGGTTTTTGCATCGGTAATCCGCGCGATGATCGCCAGCGCCATGTCGATGCCCGCCGACACCCCCGACGAGGTCGAGAACTTTCCATCGTCCACCCAGCGCGCCTCATGCACCCATTTCACCTTCGGCCCCTGCTCCGTCACCCACTTGAATGCGAATTTGTTGCTGGTTGCGCGGCGTCCGTCGAGCAGTCCCGCTTTCGCCAGCAGCGCCGAGCCGGTGCACACCGACGCGACGATTTCCGCCTTCTCGGCGTGTGCGATGAGCCATTCCAGCGCCGTGTGATTGGTGACCTCTTTGCGCGTGCCGATGCCGCCCGGCACCAGCAGGATGTCGATGGGCGGGCAGTCGTTGAAGCCCGATTCGGTGAAGCCGAAGTCCGCGATCACCTTGGTCCCTTGCGCGCTGGTCACCGCGCCGGCGCGCTCCGCGACGGTCACCACGCGGCACTTGCCCTCGTACGCGAGGATGCCAAACGCTTCGAGCGGACCGAACACGTCGAGGACTTCGAAGCCTTCGAACAGCATCACGCCGAATGTTTTCACTTCCGCCATCGCTGACCTCCGGACTTTCCTGGCGATTTCTTTTCGGAGCGACGAAACTACTCAGCCGGCGACCGCGAGGCAACTTCGCCGAGGATCTCGCGCGCCTCGCTCGAGTAGACGCCGGGCGCATCGAACAAAATCAGCGGCGGTTCGATTGCCACCTCGATGCCGCCCTCCTTGCGCGTCTCGATCAGGATGGCCGCGGCGGGCGCCGTCGAATACGGATGTACGAAGCGAATCCGTTTCGGTTCGAGGCGATGCTCGCGCAGCATCGAAATGAGCTCCGCAGATCGATCGGCGGCAAACACGAAGGCGGCTTTTCCGCCACGGCGCGCGTAGCGCGAGGCCGCCGCAACGAAATCTTCGAGGGTCGCGGAGCTCTCGGACCTCGCGATACGGCGTCCCTCCTGCGGGCTGAGACGGCCGGTCTTGCTCGCGCGATAGGGCGGATTCGCGACGACCACGTCGAAGCTTTCGCGCGGCAATTTCGCATCGTTTGGCGCGCGCAGGTCCGCCTCGATCGCGCGCATCGAATCGGCGCGGTTGAGTTCCGCGTTGCGACGAAGCATCGCAACCAGCTCGGCCTGGATTTCCAGCGCGACGATCTCGCGCGGCTGATAGAGCGCAACGATCGCCAATGAGATGACGCCGGTACCCGCGCCGAGTTCGATCACGCGATCGCTCTTTCGTACCATCACGAACCGCGCGAGGAGGACGGAGTCGACCGAGAAGCGATAGCCTCGCCGCGGTTGAATGATGCGGATGCGACCGCCTAGGATCGCGTCGCAGGTTTCGCTACTTTCGGTAGTCTTCATGGATGCCGCCGAAAAGGGCGAGCGCTACGCTCGCATCTTCCGCAAAGCCGGGACGCTTCTCGGCAAGGGCAACATAGCTCGCGCGGTCGAAGTGTTTAAGGAGGGCGTGGAGCTGGCCAACTCGCTCGGCGACCCGCGGATGGCGGATCGCTTTCAGGCCGAGATCGATCGCGCTCAATCCGGCTCCGAAAACGGGTAACCACGATCTTTTGAATTTCAAGGCCATCGGAACGATCGTTCAGATGCTCCGGGGCGCTTGACGGCGGGTTGATCGTACTTAAGTTGATCTTCGTAAAGAACACTCTCCACCAGGGGTTAAAAGCAAAATGGAAGTTACGCTGTTAAACACCAATCACATGCCCAACGGATGGTTGGCGGGTCAGCTTACCGGTATCTGGAAGGACCTTGCCCGCGATCTCGATGGGCACACTGAAAAGGCGCACTACGCGCCCGCCGCCGACATCGTCGAGGACACTGAGAGCTATCAGTTCTCCTTCGAGATGGCGGGTCTGAAGAAAGACTCGGTCGACGTTCGCGTTGAAGATGGTCATCTGATCATCGAGGCTGAGCGGGTCCGTCCCGAGCTGCCCAAGGAAGCGCAGGTTCATCTGAGCGAGCGCAGCTACGGAGCGATTCGGCGTACCTTCAAGATGCCCGAAGACGCGCTCACCGATGGAATCGCCGCGACCTATCGCGACGGAATTCTGGACGTGCGCGTTCCCAAGAAGCCCGAGACCAAGCCGCTGCGCATCAAGGTGAACGCCGACTAACTAACGCGATCCGTTCCTCCTCCGAACTGACGTGGTAAGACGAGTGACGCCGGCATCGAAAGGTGCCGGCGTTATCGTTTCCGGCTCCGCGCGATGCAGACTTCGCGCTGCATCATTTGCCGATAGAGTCTGCTGATATACTTGAAGCCGCAACGGAGGGGCAAAGGCTATGACAATCCTGCTCATCGTGATCGCGGCGCTGGTGGTTTACGCGATCGCCGCTTACAACTCGCTGGTCAGTGCGAAAAACCAGGTCGATAATTCATGGCGTCAGATCGACGTCCAGCTCAAGCGGCGTCATGACCTGATCCCCAACTTGGTCGAAGCCGTTAAGGGCTACATGAATTTCGAGCGCGACACCCTGACCCAAGTCGTCGAGGCGCGATCGAAAGCCGTCAGCGCGCCCGACCAGGCCTCGCGGATGGCCGCGGAAAATCAAATCACGGCCGGGATGGGGAAGCTGCTCGCGGTGATGGAAAATTATCCGCAGCTCAAATCCGACCAGAGTGTCATGCAACTTCAGGAAGAGCTCACCACCACCGAAAATCAAATCGCGTTCTCGCGCCAGGCTTATAATGATGCGGTCCTGTCGCTGAACACGAAGACCGAAAAGTTCCCCGGCAACATCATCGCGACCAACTTCGGATTTAAGGGTGCCGAGTATTTCAAAGCCGCGCCGGAAGATTCCGCGGTGCCGAAGGTCGACCTCGGGCTGACCCCGCGCGCCTGAAGCCTCGATGCCGGCTGCCTCGGATTTTCGCGCACTCGAGCGCCAGAATCGCCGCGATACCGTGGTGCTGGTGGGCGCGTTCATTTTCATTTTTCTGCTCATCGGCGCCGCGTTCGATCTGTTCGCCGGCACCATCCAGATCCGCAACGGCCACCTTTATGGCGCGCCGATTTTCATGGGCCTCGCGCTCATTTTCGCCTCGGTGCAATCGATGGTTTCCTACTTCGCCGGCGCGCCGTTGATCCTCGGCTCGGTGCATGGGCAGCCGCTCACGCCCGACACTCCGAAGCATCAGATGGTCCTCAACGTCATCCAGGAAATGGCGGTCGCGGCGCGGCTGCCGGTGCCGAAGGCGTACTTCATTCCCGATCCCGCGCCCAATGCGTTCGCGACTGGGCGCAATCCCGAGCATTCGATCATCTGCGTCACCCAAGGGCTCATCGACAACATGGATCGCGAGGAATTGCAGGGCGTGATCGGACACGAAATGTCGCACATCGCGGATTACGACATCCGCACCATGATGATGGTCGCGGTGCTGGTTGGTGGCATCGCGATGCTGTCGGACTTCATGATTCGCGCGAGCTTCTTCAGCAGCATGGATCGCGACTCGGACCGCAAGGATGAGGGCCTCGCCGCGATTCTGATGATTTTGCTGGCGGTGGTTGCGCCGTTTCTATCGCAGCTGATCGCGATGGCGGTGTCGCGGGAACGCGAATACCTCGCCGACGCTTCCTCGGTCGAGTTCACGCGCAATCCGCGCGCGCTGCTGCGGGCGCTGCAGCGCATCGCGGAGACCGAATCGCCGCTGAAGGAAGGCGTGCGTGGCACCGCGCATTTGTTCATCGTGAATCCGCTCGCCGCCAATGCCGACGACGAAGGCGGCTTTTTCGCCAGGTTGTTATCGACACATCCGCCCCTGCGCAAACGCATCGAGCGCCTGCAGGCGATGCTGGCCGCGCCGACGGCCACCGCCGCGGCATCTGATCGCGCCTGAGAGGCTGCATTAACGTCAGGCAAGAAAATTCGCGGCTGCCATATCGCTTCGACCTCGGTGCAGACGGTATTCTGACAGCATCCACCGCGAGGGGTGGATTTAGCATGCCCGACACAACCGAAAATCTCACGGAACCGGATGCGATCATTCGCGAACTGATCGAGGCGGGCGCGACGCTCGAAATGCTCGGTCATTATGACGAATCGCTCGCGGCCTACACCGAGGTCGATACGCGCTTCGGCTCCGAAACCGATCCCGAGGTCGCTGACCTGGTCGCGATCGGGTTGATTCGCAAAGGCCAGTTGCTATCGCGGCTGCGCCGGCGCGAGGAGTCGACCGCCGTCTTCGATGATGTCGTCAGCCGCTACCAGGCTGAGGAGGACCCGCGCTTCCGCATCCGCGTCGCGACCGCGCTGTTCCACACCGGCATCGATCTCGCGATGCTCAACCGCATCGAGGAGGCTTGCGCGACCTACAATCTCGTCATCGATCGCTATGCCGAGGACGATGGCTTCGAGCTGCGGGTTGCGGTTGCGCGCTCGATGCTGAACAAGGGCGCCGAGCTCGGCCGCCTGAATCGCAACGAGGATGCGATCGAGGCTTACGAGGAGCTCGCGAAAAAGTTCGCCGATGCCGAAGAGGCGGAGCTGCGCGGATCCGCGGCGGCCGCGCTGGTGAACAAGTCGGTGCGACTCGCGGTGCTCGGCCGGCATGATGAGGCGCTGAAGACTTGCGAACACGTCATCAAAAGCTTCAACGACGATTCGGCGCAGGAAGTTCAGGCGCAGGTCGCGCGCGCATTGTTTGAACGTGGCGTGCGCTTCGGCGAGATGGAACGCAATGCCGAAGCGATTACAGCTTACAGCCAGTTGGTGAATCGCTTCGGCGAGACGACGCATCCGGGCATCCAGAAGGAAGTCGGGATGGCGCTGGTCAACAAGGCCGCGCGACTCGGCAAGCTGGGCCGCCATCAGGAAGCGGTCGCCACATATAATGAGGTCGTTACGCGCTTCGGCGAATCCACCGACCCGAGCCTGCTCGAGCGAGTCGCGCGCGCGATGGTGAACAAGGCCTCCAACCTCGCGACGCTCAATCGCACTGCGCAGGCGCTGGAGGCGCTCGATGCGGTCGAGCAGCGCTTCGGCAAAAGCCTCGAGCCGCAGATTCAGCAGGAGGTCGCGCGCGCGATGGTCAATAAGGCGCGCCGCCTCGATGCGATGAATCGCAGCAACGAGGCACAGAAGGTGTTCGCGTCGGTGGTGAGCCGCTTCGGCAAGGTCGCGCATCGCGGGGTTCGCAAGCACGTGGACGAGGCGCGCAAGCTATTGCTCTAGTTCCTTCGCACGCGCGTGCGAAGATTTCCTGGGCTCCGCGTGATCCTCGCGCGACGCCGCCGCGTTCAGCCCGCTGACGAAGCATTCGACCAGCCACGCGAAACTCTCATCGATGCTGAGTGGGATGCCGAAGCCGCCGAGGGCTTCGAGCGTCGCGAACCCGTGGATGGCGCTGCGCAGTCCTCGGATCGCATGTAACGACGCGCGGCGGTCGAGCCCGTAACCTCGCAACACCGCGAGGCATACGTTGACCACCTCGTCGCTCGCGCGATTGAGGTCAGCATCGCCTCCCGATGGCGCCCGCTGCATCGCCTGGTACAGCCCCGGATGCTTTTTCACGAAGTCGCGATAGGCGCCGGCGAGGCTTCGGACTGCGTCATCTTTTGATTTTCCGATGGCGGCCTTGCCGAGAGAGTCGGCCAGTTCGCGCAACGCCATCATCGCGAGACTGCGCCGCAACGCTTCGAGGCTTTCGATGTGGTTGTAGAGCGACGGCGGCTTGATGTGAAAGCGGGCCGCGAGTTCCGCGAGCGAGAGCTGATCGAAGCCGCGCGCATCCGCGAGTTTCGCGGCCTCGGCGAGGACCGCCGCCGGGCTCAGTCCCGGCCGTTTAGACGCCGGTTTTTTCGCTGCCATTCGCACCTCCGAGAAATTTGATGATGGCCGGTTCCACTTCACTCGGCATCTCGGCATGCGGATAGTGCCCGGCGCCATCGATCATCACCAACTGCCCGTGCAATCGCGTCGCCACCAGCTTCGCCTCCCCGGCGGGATCGCTGAAATCAGGATCCTTGGTGCCCATCACGACGAGCACCGGCGCCTTCACCTCGGGAATGCGCGCCTCGCACGGCGCTTTCGAGGCTTCGAGTTGCGCATGCAGCGCGGCGAGCCTTCCGGGCTCCGAAAGATTGCGGCGCAGCGCCGCTCGGTAGGCGTCGAAGTCGGCCGGCTTCGCGGTCGGATAGAGACTTCTGTAATAGGCGGACCATGAGGCGATACCCCACGGCCGCATGAAAGCGACCTTCAACAATGCCGCCGTCGTCCACGAGGTCGGCATATCGCGCACGAACGGATCGATCAGCACGATCCCGTCGATACGATCGGGAATCTGCGCGGCGACCCAAACCGCTGAAGCGGCTGCCATCGAATTGCCGATAACGAATGCGCGCCGCGCGCCGAGATGATCGATCAGCGCGACGATGTCGGATCCGACCGCGGCGGCGGAGTAGTCCGGCCACTCGGCGCTCGACTCGCCCATCCCGCGGAGATCCATGGTGACGACGCGGTAGCCCGCGCGCTGAAGCGCCGGCGCGAGGAAGCGATACTGCTGGCGCACGTCGCCGAGGCCGGGAACGCATACCACCAGCGGACCGCTGCCGCCCGAGTCTTCGTACGCGATCGAGCCGGTGCCGATTTTGAAGAAGCTGGGGGTTGCGGCCACCGCGGTCGTGGCGCTCATCGCCATCGAAAAGACCGCCAACGGGATCCAACCAGTCAAGCTAGTATTCATAGTGATATGACTAATAGCATTAGTTTTGATCTCTGGCAAGACTCCGTGCAGTTCTTCCCGCGCCTCGCTAAGCTCACGATGTGAACGATGTTCCCTCGCACATATCCGGTATCTGCGAGCGCGTGGCGACGCGGCTCAGCCAAATCGCCGGCCTCGAGGCGGTCGCGCTCGGCGGCTCGTGGTCACGCGGAACCGCGCGCACCGATTCGGATATCGATCTTGGCCTCGCCTACGACGGCGACCATCCGTTTTCGATCGCCGAACTGGCCGAGGCTGCGCGTGAGCTCGACGACCGTCATCTCGATGGATTGGTAACGCCGATCGGTGCGTGGGGCGCCGCCGTCAATGGCGGCGGGTGGTTGCTAATCGAGGGCAACCACGTGGACTTCCTCTATCGCGATCTGGGCCGCGTGCGCGAGGTCCTCGAGCGATGCATCGCCGGGCAGCCAGATGCGGTCTATCAGCTCGGGCATCCGATGGGTTTTCAGAATCAGATCTACGTTGGCGAGACGCACTTCTGCCGGCCGATTTTCGATCGCGACGGCAAACTCGCGCGGCTCAAAGCGATGGTCGCGCAGTATCCCGAGCCGATGCGCACCGCGCTGGTGCGAAAGCATCTATTTGACTCCGCGTTTCACCTGGAGATCGCCGATAAACCCGCCGCGCGTGGTGACATCATGTATGTCGCGCAATGCCTCGCGACCGCGACCGGATTCATTACGCTGGTGATGTACGCGCTCAATCGGCAATTCTTCATGAACGAGAAGAGCGCCTTCCTGCAAAGTGCCGGATTCGCGATGCGCCCGCCGCATCTGCATGAGCGCGTGGGCAAAATTCTCGGCGCGCTCGGCGCTGACGCATCGGCGCTTGCCGCCAGCGTCAACGCGATGCGCGAGGTTCATCGCGATCTCGCGAAACTATGCCGCAACGAAATGCCGGAGGCCGAGCTGGAGAAGGCGATGGGCGCGCTTTGGCGCGAGTAGGGATCGCGGCGCTAGTGTGGCGGCCTCGCGTGGTTCAAAATACTGAGCAGTGAAACTTTCCGTCATAGATCAGTCGCCGGTTTCCGAGGGCTCGACGCCCGCTGACGCGCTCCACAACACCATCGAATTGGCGAAGCTCGCGGACCGGCTCGGCTATGAGCGCTACTGGATCGCCGAGCATCACGGGATGGTGACGTTGGCGAGCCCCGCGCCGGAGATTCTCATCGCGCGCGTCGCAGGGGAAACCTCGCACATCCGGGTCGGCTCCGGCGGCGTGATGCTGCCGCACTATAGCCCGATGAAGGTCGCCGAGACGTTCAGGATGCTGCACGCGCTGACGCCCGATCGCATCGACCTCGGGGTCGGGCGCGCGCCGGGAGGAACCGGGCTGGAGACGTTCGCGCTGATGCGGGATCGCAAGCGGCACGAAGTCTCCGAGGATTTTCCGCAGCAGATGGCAGAGCTGCTCGCGTTTCTCAACCGCGGCTTCCCGAGCGATCATCCCTTCAGCCGCATCAAGCTGACCCCCGCGATGCCCGGCGGTCCCGAGGTCTGGCTGCTCGGCTCCAGCATGTGGAGTGCGTCGGCGGCCGCGCAGTTCGGCTTGCCGTACGCCTTCGCGCACTTCATCGATCAGCATCCGACCCGTTCCGCGATCGAGTACTACCGCTCGCACTTCGCGCCCTCCGATTATCTGAAGGCGCCGCAGGCGATCGTCGCCCTCGGTGCGATTTGCGCGGATACTAATGAGGAAGCGCAGCGCCTCGCGGCCAGCTCGCGGGTTTTGATTCGACACATCCGCCGCGGCGACCCGCGCCTGGTGCCGACGCCTGAAGATGCGCTCAAGGAACTCGCCGCCAGCCCGGACCCCGAGCCGCCGATGACGACCGAGTTTCCGCGCTATCACGTCGGCGCGCCCGAGGAATTGCGCGACAAGCTGGTCGATATGGCGAGCCAGCTTCATGTCGAGGAGTTGATGATCGTGACGATCGTGCATGACCATCGCGCGCGGATGCGCTCCTATGAGTTGCTGGCCAAGGCCTTCGACCTCAAGCCGCGCTGGTAGGCGAGCTTGCAGTTGCGGCCCGCGTTTTGAGATAAGCGATCACAATCAGGAGCATCGATGAAACTCTATCAAAGCTTTCTTTCCAACTACGCAACCAAGAATCGCATCGCGATCTACGACAAGGGACTGCAGGTCGAGTTCGTCGACCCGCCGGGCGGGCTGCATTCGGCCGAGTATCAGAAGATCAATCCGCTCGACAAAATTCCGTGCCTCGAAGTCGACGGCCAGATCATCCCGGAGTCGGAAATCATCAACGAGTACTTCGAGGAGAAATTTCCTGAGAAGCCGTTGCTGCCGAAGTCACCGGAGGCGCGCGCCAAGGTCCGCCTCTTCGGGCGCTTTCACGATCTCTACCTCGAGCCGCCGCTGCGCGCGCTGTTCGGGCAGATGAATCCGAAGACCCGCGACGAAAAGGTCGTCAATGAGAAGCTGACCGAGGTCAACAAGCGCCTCGATGAGTTGGAGAAGATGCTCGGCGAGAGCGGCTTCGCGGCCGGAGCGGATTTCACCCTGGCCGATTGCGCCGTCGCGCCGACAATTTTCTTTTGCACCGCGCTGCTGCCGATGTTCGGGGCAAAACCCCCGATGGAAGGGCGGCCCAAGCTGGCGGCATGGTGGACCCACGTGAATACGCGCCCGTCGGTCAAGAAAGGCATCGGTGAGATGCAGGAAGCACTGGCGGCGATGAACCGGAAGTAAGCACTGACGGTCGGCATCTGCTATGATGATGGCGAAGCGGCATCCGAGAGGGTGCCGCTTCAGTTTTGAGGAGCGTTACAGCGAAGGCGATATTACAAAACGAACCCACCAAGTGGTTGAAAACAAAGGATTTTCGCTTTTGGCTTTAGGCGAACGAAGTCATCGGCAGCCACTCTTCGTAGGGCGCGAACCGCCCGCAACGATATTTCGTTGCCGAGGTCCAGACGGCTTCCACTAGAGCTGCAAAAGCGCAAAAACAAAGCCACTTCAAGTGTGAAAGAAGCGGGCTAATCCGGTCGTGATATGCTTTACGCTAGTTATTCGAGGTTACAATTAGTTATAAGAAGCTATTGCGGCTTCGATGGCTCGCGATGGGGCACCGGTTCCCCAGCTCCATCATGTCCACCAGACTCCGCTCCATTCGAGGATGCTCCTTCCGGTGCTCCGGCGTTAGCGCGCCTCATCCACGGTGGCCGGCGGCGGCCGCGGCGTGCTCGACGGCGGCGTGGTCGCGGCACCTCACCCAAGGCGGGGGCAGGGCGCTCGGTGAGGTATGCCTCTGGGTCGGAAAGGAAGCGTGCGAGCATCGAGGCGTCGGCGGAGTAGGTGGGGGCGACTAGCTCGAACAGCCGCCGCGCGTTCTCGAAATATGGACGCCGCATCAGCTTGCGGGTGCGGCGCGAGGGGCGCATCAGATGCGGGAACGCCTCGAAGATGAGGCGCATGAAATCCGTGTCGGCGCGCGCGAAGCCGCGCCCGCGAAGCTCACTCACCAGGTCGAACTGCGCGCCACTGCGCAGCGCACTCAGCAGCGGCGGAATGTACTGGCCCGGATTGCCTGCAGTCTGCATGTCGAGGAACATCGCGGCGAGCACCACCTCATGCGGCGGGGATGCTCCGGTCGAGATGGTCTCGCCGAGCGCGGCAAGATTGCGCACCGTGCGCGAGTCCTTCAGCGGTCGCGCTTCGGCTTTCAGATGCGCCGACAGCCACGGCATCAGTTGCTCGAGAAGCCCGAGCTCCTCCATCAGCACCAACGCGCGCGCGGCGCCGGTCTGCCCGATGGTGCGGTAGGTTTCCTCGACCAGGCGCGGCATCGAGGCCTTCTGCAAGTCACTGCGATGCTGCTCCATGGCAGACAGCGTCGCAGGCTCGATCTCGAAGCCGAGCTTCGCGGCGAAGCGCACCGCCCGCAGCATGCGCACCGGGTCCTCGCGCATCCGCAGCTCGGGATCGCCGATGGTGCGAATTAAGCGGGCGCGCAGGTCAACGACGCCCCCCGCATAGTCGATCACGCGAAAGGTCTGCGGATCATAGAAGAGCGAGTTGACCGTGAAGTCGCGCCGAAACGCGTCCTCCTCGGGGGTGCCGAAAGTGTTGTCATGGCGAATGAGCGGGTCATCGACGGTGACGCCCTCGGCCTGCTTGCGGAAGGTCGCGACCTCGATGTTCTTGGGGCCGAAGAAGACGTGGACGAGACGGAAGCGCCGCCCGATGAGGCGTGAGTTGCGGAACAGGTCGCGCACCTGCTGCGGATGCGCATCGGTGGCGACGTCGAAGTCCTTGGGCCGGCGCCCCAGCATCAGGTCGCGCACGCTGCCGCCGACGAGGTAGGCGAGCTGGCCGGCCTTAATCAGCCGATACAGCACCTTCAGCACGTCGGGATCGATATCGCGACGCGAGATGGGATGCTCGGCCCGTTCGAGTATATGAGGTTCCAATCGCTGTTAGCCGCGCGGTTCCGATGGATGCGCGCGTACGCCGGAATCTAGCATGCCGCGCGAGCGCATTCATCGCACCCCGAAACGGGCGCCGGTCGAGGAGGTGCATCGCGGCGAAGATCAAGAGATCGTCTCTCTTACCTTTGCGATGCGATGAGATAAGATGATTCGTGCTGCGGCTTTCGTCCCGCCGCATAAACGGAACCCACTACCACTCACCAAATCGAGGTTACCCGCATGGATCCCTTCGTTTCAGATGTAAAGAAAATTCGCGAGCGTGCCAAAAAGCAGATCGAGACCGGCGCCGTGACGGCCGGCTATCAGGGCGACGCCGAGCAGGTCTGCAAGGTGCTCAACGAGGCGCTCGCGACCGAACTGGTTTGCGTGCTGCGCTACAAGGCCCATTACTATGCCGCGACCGGCATCAACTCCGAGGGCGTCAAGGCCGAGTTCCTGCAGCATGCCAATGACGAGCAGCAGCATGCCGATCAGCTTTCCGAGCGCATCACCCAGCTCAATGGCACGCCGAACCTCAATCCCGAGGGCCTCGCGACCCGGAGCCATTCGCAGTACGAGACCAGCGAGGACTTGGCCACCATGATCAAGGAAGACCTGGTGGCGGAGCGCATCGCGATCGACACCTACGCCGACATAGTTCGGTGGCTGGGTGAAAAAGATCCGACCTCACGTCGTCTAGTGGAGAGCCTGCTGGAAAAGGAAGAAGAGCACGCCAACGACATGAACGACCTGCTGAAACGCTTCAACAAGTAGGCACTGACTTCCGAGAGGGCCGGGTTGAGGGCCATCGACGCCTTATTACCCTGGCTGCTCACGAATGGCGCCTCGTCGGGAATCATTTGTGAGCGGCCGGGGATACCAGGGTAGCGACGCCCTCACCCCGGCCCTCTCTTTTTCGCTGCCGGTCAACCTTGACATGACGCCGCCTGCTCCCGCATTTATGAGCGTAGCAGTGGCTCCTGAGGCCAATCTCGTAACCCTGATCGCGGGGTGAAGATGCGTCCGAAAAACCTGGCGCGGATCCTGTTCATCGCATCGCTCGGGCTGGCGGCGTCGATCGTGGCGCATGCACAGAGCTCGCCGGAACCGGCCACTCCCAGTCTGGGTGCGAACGCGGGCGGCAGGATGGCCGATCCCGAGCCCGCCGACCAGGCGGGATTCCCGCACGACCTGTATCGATGGGTGCTGCCCGAGGACAACCTCGAGCGTCCGCCCGCGAAGATCGCATTAGGGCGCGCCTTGTTCTTCGATCGACGCCTCTCCGCTGATGACAAGGAGAGCTGCTCGACCTGCCACGATCCGGAAAAAGGCTTTACCGATCAGCTTCCCACCTCGATGGGGATTCATAACCAGTTCGGCAAGCGCAACGCCCCGACTATCGTCAACGCCAACTTTAACATCCTGCAGTTCTGGGATGGCCGCGAACCAACCCTGGAGGAGCAGGCCAAGCGCCCGATTTTGAATCCGATCGAAATGGGGATGCCAACCGAGCAGGCGGTGGTCGACAAGCTCAACGGCGCGCCGGAGTATCAGCAGGCGTTCATGGAAGTCTTCGGGCATCCGCCGAACTACGAGGACATGGTGAAGGCGATCGCGTCATTCGAGCGCACCCAGGTTGCCTTCGATTCGCCCTTCGACAAGTTCATGACCGGCGATCCCAAGGCCCTCGATGATCAGCAGAAGCGCGGATGGTCGATCTTCAATGGCAAGGGGCGCTGCATGTCGTGTCACGGAGTCAATCCTGTGCAGCCGATGTTCAGCGACAACCGCTTCCACAACATTGGAGTATCGGCGCATAACAAGGATTTCGTCGGGCTCGCGCGCAAGGGGTTGGCGATTATCGCGCAGGGCGGCAACGCCAATGAGCAGATCGACAAGCTCGCGATTCAGACCGACATGAGCGAGCTCGGCCGCTTCCTCGTCACCAAGCAGCCGCATGATATCGGCGCGTTCCGCACCATGGGCCTGCGCAATCTGTTAGTCACCGAGCCGTACTTCCACGACGGCTCGCAGGCGACGCTGTGGGACACCATCGATCATTACAACAAGGGCGGCGTGCAGAATCCGTATCTCGACGGAGGCATCGTTCCGCTCGGGCTCTCGGAGCAGGAGATTGATGACCTCGTCGCGTTTCTGAAATCGCTCACCAGCCCGCGCTATGCGGATGCGGCCGAGCACGAGTATGCGGCGCAGCTCGCGCGCTCGAAAACCGATCGTCCACAGCGCGATGTCGATGCGGCGATGGGACTCAAGGGACGTAACGATCTCGAACTTGTCGGGTCCGTTTGGCGATATCGGTCCCGCTCAGGATGAGATGCAGGAAAATCCGGCGCTGCTCGGCGGCTATTGAAAAGATTCGAAACGAGGTTCGCGCGATGGCGGTTCGGCATAAGAGCGTTGAAACGAAGTACATGGAGGAGCGCGATCGCGTGCTGCGCGGACTGCGCGGCCTCGATCGCCGCAGCTTCCTCAAGGTCCTCGGCGCGACGATGGGAGCGGTCGCGGCCAAGGGTCTGATGCCGCCGCATTCGTTCCAGCTCATCACGGTCGCCGATGCCGCGACCGATAAATCATTCGCGACCAAAGGCGCGGAGGGCAAGCGCCCGTTCACCTTCGCGTACATTTCGGACACGCATCTTTATGAGCGCACGCTCAACCAGCGCTTCGTGCGCGCCGCCGTCAAGGCCGTCGAGGATGTCAACGCGCTCGATCCGCAGCCCGATTTCGTCCTCTTCGGCGGCGATCTCGCGCAGCTCGGCCGGCGCAAGGAGCTCGAACTCGGCAAGCAGATCCTCGACGAGCTCAAGGCGCCGGTTAAGATGATGGTCGGCGAGCACGACTGGTTCCTCGACCTGGGCGACACCTGGCAGGAGCTGTTCGGCCCGCCCAACTACTCCTTCGACCGCAAGGGCGTCCACGTCGTCACGCTGATGAGCGTGCACGAGAAGGATTTCTGGACCGCCGCGCAAGATGACGCCCGCCGAGCGCATGCAGACCGTCGCCGGTCTCGACAACGGCACCCAATCGCGCTTCGAAGTCGGCGACGAAGAGCGCGCGTGGCTGAAGAACGATCTCGCGAAAGTCGACGCCGCGACGCCGATCGTCGTCTTCTCGCATTCGCCGCTTTACAAATATTATCGCAACTGGAATTTCTGGACCGAGGATGCCGAGCAGGTGCAGGCGATCCTGCAGCCCTTCGACCACGTGACCGTCATCCACGGCCACACCCATCAGATGCTGCTCAACCAGATCGGCAACATCAGCTTCCACGGGATGCTCTCGACCGCGTGGCCGTGGCCCTACGCGCCGCAGGGTCTGCCGCCGCTGACCGTGCAGATGAATCGCGCCGATCCGTTCGATCAGTTCGACGGCCTCGGCGACGGCCAGTTCAACGTTAAGCGCCGGCGGGCTGGCCGACACCATCTACAATCTGTGGGATCGCAATCCGGTCACGGTGAAGGCTTCCTACCTGACTTCGCGCGGGCAAGTCGACAAGCCGCCCGCGCCGCAGTTCGCGAGCTATTGATGAAGCGTCAGAGCAAAATACTAACCGCGCTCATCGCAACCTCGATCCTGAGTTCGCTCGCGCTCGCGCAACAACTTCCCACGCATCAGACCGGCGAGGCCAAAGACGGCGGCGTCGTGGTTGAGCTATGCGACGGCGTCACCAGGACCGAAGTGAAGGGGCTGAAGCCCGGCCAGCCGATGACGCATGAGCAGGCGCTCGCGGTCACGCATTCGTTGATGGCGGAGTGGGAGCGAAAGCATCCCGGTGAGCATTGGCAGATCGCGCAGGACACCAGCGCCGGCGCGGCGGAAGCTTCACCTGCAGCGGAAGCCTCCCTGAAGCGACTGAGGCTCCGTCAGAGAAGCCATCAGCCGCGCCGACCGAAGCGCATGCCACCTCGGTGCCGCAGAACACCAAGCAAGTCATCAGCGGACCCGGCCACCGGCAGTCACCGCCGCATCAGCAAGGCGACACTTACGCCAGTTTCAACGAACGCGATTTCAAGGTCTGGCAGGCCAACACCGATCGCTTCGTGCAGCAGGGCAAGCTGGTCTTCCATGACGCCAACCTGCTCGGCGGCACCATCGGCGTCAGTTGCGATATGTGCCATCCGGATGCCGCCAATACGCATCCGGAGACTTACCCGAAGTACCAGGTGCAGCTGCAGCGCGTGGCGTTGCTGCGCGACATGATCGAGTGGTGCATCGAGAATCCGGTCAAGGGCAAGACGATGGATCCCAACGATCCACGCCTGCGCGCGCTGGAAGCCTACATTTTGGCGCAACGCAAAGGCGTCCCGCTCGACTACGGCAAGCATTAGCGCCGGAAGTATCCGACCATCCGTTCACCAATCGCGGCTATGTAGAAGATGCCCAACACAGGGCAGAGCGCGCGCGACTATCGCTCCCGGCAATTCAGGCGGTGGCGCGAGGCTCAGGACTATCACCAGCGCGAAGTTGATGATGCCGCCGAAGTGGCCGAGGCGGCTTTTGATCGGCGCGCCGCTCAGCAGCATCGAATCGATCGCGTATTGCGAGAATGACAACGCAATCAAAGCTGGGATGTAAAACGGAATCGCGCCGATCGACGCCTCGCATATCAAGGCCGTCAGCACGAACACGATGTCCGCGATGCTGTCGAGCCAGCGCCCGACTCCGCCGACGATGCCCATCCTGCGCGCGACGCGTCCATCGAGGAGATCCGATATCGCGCCCGCGATAGCGATCTTCCGAGCGCTGCGGCGCTTCGGTAGCCGGCCTCGAACGCCAGCAGCCACGCGATCGCAAGCGCGAACCTCGAGGCGCTAAGCAGATTCGCCGTCTGCGACCGCATCGCGAAACCATTCGCGCGCGGAGTGATGTGGCCCGCCGCTTCCGTTACAATCGATGCCTCATGCCAAAGACCCGTACCATCCAGATTATCAGCCACGGCCCCTCATGCCTCGACGGCGTGATGGCGGCCGCGGCTATCGCCCGATTTTTCGAGGGCAATCACGTCTATGCGAGCCTGCCTGGCAATAACGAAAGCGACCGCGCCATTCAGGGACTCAAGCTGCGCGACAAATCCGGCGCCGATGAAATCTGGATCACCGACCTGTCATGGACGAAGCCGGAGACCGCCGCGCATCTGAAAGAACTCGCCGCCGCGGGCGCGCGCGTTTACTGGATCGATCACCATCGCACCGCAGTCTCGCGCGCCGATGCGCCTGAGTTCAAGGTGCCTTTCGCGGGCAAGGTGCTGTCGGAGAAATATTCCGCCGCGCGCCTGACTTTCGATTTCCTCAAGCGCCGCGAGGATGAGTTGTCATCGGCAGAGAAGCGGCGCGACTTCGAGGCGTTCCGACGTTTCGCCGAAATCGCCGACGATCACGATCGCTGGATACACAAAATTCCGGAATCGCCCGATTGGGCGCTCGCGGTGCAGACGCTGGGCGGCATCCCTTCGTATCGCGAGATCATCAAGTTGCACGAGCCGACGATGTCGCGGCGCTTGCGCGAGGCGTTGCGCGCGGCGCAGGAAGCGATGCGCAAAAGCATGGAGCTTGCTGACTCCACGCTGGTCATTCGCGAGCTGGGCAACGGCGTCACGCTGCGCACCGCATGCTGTTTCGGATACAGCAGCGAGGTCGCGGCGCATCTGTATGAGAACACGACGCGCACCGTGATCGCGCTGTTCGATCTTCGCAGCCAGGGCGTGAGCCTCCGCCGCAGTCCGGATTGCGAGGTCGATCTGTCGAAGCTGGCCGAGCAATTCGGCGGCGGAGGTCATGCGGCGGCGAGCGGTTTCATGACGCCGGAGTTGCGCAAGGTCCCCGCCGAGCGCCTTTCCGAGATCCTGGCCGGCCGCCTCGACCCCTTGAGCGAGTAGCTCTTGATAAATCCGGCGATGCGCTCGAAACCTCGATGCTCGTAACTTCGAGCGCACCGAGTACGCTCCCTTCAACGGCTACGGCCGTTCGAAGACCGCCGACATCCTTTATGCGGTCGCGCTCGCCAACCGCCTCGCTGGAATTTGCGGCCGCATCCCACGCAGCGAAAGTTCATCGGCGCGACCGCGAGACTCGCGCGTTCGCACCGAACGTCTCTCTTCCGGCGTGCCCTTTGCGTTTTGCAGAAGAGAACTTTCATTCAGTCCGCCGCGGCGCTGTGAAGCTCCTGCTCCATCGCGCGATGTTCCATCAGCGCCTTGAGGATGCGCGGCGGCGACATCGGCAATTCGGTCATCCGAATTCCGATCGCACGATAGATCGCATTGGCGACTGCGGCCGGCGGCGGCACGATCGAAACTTCGCCGACCCCGCGGATGCCCAACGGATGCGCCGGGTTCGGCGACTTCGACCATGATGGTCTCGATCATCGGCAGGTCGAGGCAGGTCGGCATCCGATAGTCGAGCAGCCCAATGTTGCGCAAGATGCCCTTGCTATCGTAGACGTATTCCTCGTTCATCGCCCATCCGAGGCCCTGCGCGGTGCCGCCCTGCATCTGACCCTCGACGTAGCTCGGATGAATCGCCTTGCCGGCGTCCTGCGCGATCGTGCAGCGAAGGATCTTGCACCTTGCCGGTATCGGGATCGACTTCGACGTCCACCATCGTGGCGGCGAAAGCGGGGCCGACGTTGCGCGCGATTGACGGTCGCGCGACCGACGACCGGGCCGCCGGTGCGAGCCAGCTTGCGCGCGAGTTGCTGCGACCGTCATCGGCGTGATGCCCTCGCCCTTCCGCGCTGAAAGTTGCCGTCGGCGAATTCGACTTCCTCCGGCTTCTTCTCCCACAGTTTCGCGGCGCGCTCCTTCAGCTGGCGGATGACATCATGCGCGGCCTCGTAAACCGCCTGCCCGGTCGCCAGCGTGGTGCGGCTGCCGCCGGTCACGTCGGTATGGCCGATGCTGTCGGTATCGCCAACCATCGGACGCACCTGATCGATGCCGAGTCCGAGGACTTCAGCCGCGATCATCGCCATCGAAGCGCGCGAACCGCCTACATCGACTGAGCCGGTGATGACACTGGCGGTGCCGTCAGTATGGATATTGACGACCGCCGACGATTGCATGCCCGCGTTGAACCAGAATCCTGCGGCGACGCCGCGCCCGCGATTGGGTCCGCCGAGCGGCGCGCGATAATGAGTCACTATTTTTAATCGCGGTGATCGTTTCGATGAAGCCGATCCTCTTGATAGGCGGCCCGGCGGTTTGCGGGCTGCCTTCCTTGACCGCGTTCATCAGGCGGAATTCGATCGGGTCGATGCCGCATCGTTCGGCCAACTCGTCGATAATAGTCTCCGACGCGAATGCGGCGTTGCTTGCGCCGGGCGCGCGATAGGCGGCGGTCTTCGGACGATTGACGACTACGTCGTAGGCGTCGATGTCGAAATGCGGAATCTCATAGGAGCGATCATCGTCATCGCGCCCGCGCCAACCGGCGAACCGGGAAACGCTCCCGCTTCGTAAGCCATCCAGATTTCGGCGGCGACCAATTTACCATCGCTAGTCGCGCCCATCTTGCATCGGATCCGCGAACCGGAAGTCGGGCCGGTCGCGCGCAGCACCTCGGCGCGAGTCATAACCATCTTCACCGGACGGCCGGTCTTCTTCGACAGCAAGCACCGAGAGCGGTTCGAGATAGATGGTGAGCTTGCCGCCGAAGCCGCCGCCGATTTCGGCCGGCACCACTCTGATATTGCTTTCGGGCATCTGCAGAACCTGCGCCGTCAGTGAGCGCACATTGAAGGTGCCCTGGGTCGAGCAATAGATCGTCGCGTGGCCGTCGGAGTTGTAGATGCCGACCGCATTGTGCGGCTCGATGTAGCCCTGATGGACCATCGCGGTATTGAACTCGCGTTCGACGATGTAATCCGCTGCCGAATCCCTCCGCGAGTGTTACCGCGAGTGAACCTGCAGATGATTCGCGATGTTGGTCGGCTTAGTCGGGCCCGTCCTCCTTATTGCGCAACTCGGGCAGGAGATCGGCGCGTCCGGCCTCATCGCATCATCAACGGTCATGACCGGCGGCAGCACTTCGTACTCGACCTCGATCAGGCGCAGCGCCTGATCGGCGATATGCGCGATTGACCGCAGCGACCGCTGCCACCGCATGGCCGTCGTACAGCACCTTCTCGCGCGCGAGCATGTTCATCGAGACATATTTCGAATTGACCGCGCCTTCGCCGAGTTCCTCGGTCTTGTCGGCGACTTCCGGAAGGTCGGCGCTGGTGATGACCGCGAACACGCCGGGCAGCTTCAGCGCCTTGTCGTATTGATCGATTTGATCAGCGCGTGCGCATGCGGACTGCGCAGCACTTTGCCGTGCAACATCCCGGGGAAGTCATAGTCCGCACCATACTTGGCGCGGCCGGTAACTTTGTCGACGCCGTCATGTCGAATCGGCCGCGTTCCGATTATGCGATACGGAGGTTTGCCGTTGGGAATGCTGTCAGATGGCATGCTTTTTCATCCCTTGCGAAAGGTCTCAACGTTTCAGTAGCCGAGCCGCTGGGTGCTATGCAAGTATACTGGCATTTCGCTCGTATACTGTCATTAATCGGCGAGCGTTCCAAACCGAAAAAGGAGCGACCACATGGCTACAGCTCAAACTGCAACCGACCAATCCCCATCCAAAACCGCGATTCCCGAGTTCATCAAGGATTCGCCCAAGAAGCTGCTGATCGGCGGCAAGTGGGTGCCCGCCAAATCGGGCAAGACCTTCGAGACCATTAATCCCGCGAACGAAGAAGTCCTGGGCCATGATCGCCGAAGGCGACAAGGCCGACGTTGACGAGGCGGTGAAGGCGGCGCGCACGGCTTTCGAGGCCGGTAAGTGGAGCACGATGGGTCCGCATCGAGCGCGGCCGCATGCTGCTCAAAGTCGCCGATCTGATCGACAAATATGCCGACGAACTCGCGATGCTGGAGAGCCTCGACAACGGCAAGCCGATGACGCAGGCGAAGAACATCGACGTGCGCGGCGCCGCCGGCGCGTTCCGTTACTTCGCCGGATGGCCGACCAAGATTTATGGCGAAACCAACCCCTCCGATCCCTCGATGTTCAACTACACGCTGCGCGAGCCGATGGGCGTATGCGGTCAGATCGTGCCGTGGAATTTCCCGCTGCTGATGGCGGCTGCAGAAGATCGCGCCGGCGCTCGCGTGCGGCAACACCATGGTGCTGAAGCCGGCCGAGCAGACGCCGCTCACCGCGCTGCGCCTCGGCGAGATTGCTGCTCGAAGCGGGAATTCCGGAAGGCGTCGTCAACGTCGTCACCGGCATGGGTCCCGGCGCCGGCAGCTCGATCGCCGAGCACATGGATATCGACAAGGTCGCTTCACCGGTTCGACCGAAGTCGGAAAGCTGATCCTGCAGGCCTCGGCGGGCAACCTGAAGCGCGTGTCGCTGGAACTCGGCGGCAAGTCGCCCAACATCGTTCTTCCCGACGCCGACATGGATGCGGCGGTGCGCACCGCCGTCAATGGCGTGTTCTTCAACTCCGGCCAGGTCTGCGTCGCGGGGACCCGCATCTTCGTGCAGCGCGATCAGTACGACGGATTCGTCGACAAGCTGACCAAGGCCAGCGCCGCCATGACGACCGGCGATCCGCTCGATCCCGATACCCGGCTCGGACCGCTGGTTTCCAAGGAGCAGTTCGATCGCGTCAACAACTACATGGAGATCGGCAAGAAGGAAGGCGCGCGCGTGACCATCGGCGGCGAGAGCGTCGGCGGCAAGGGCTACTTCGTCAAGCCGACTGTCTTCGCCGACGTGACAACAACATGAAGATCGCGCGCGAGGAGATCTTCGGCCCGGTCGCCGCGGTGATTCCGTTCAAGGACGAGAACGACGCGATCTTCCAGGGCAACGACACCACCTATGGACTCGCGGCGGCGGTATGGACGCGCGACATCAGCCGCGCGCACAGCGTGGCGCGCGCGCTGAAAGCGGGCACGGTCTGGGTCAACAGCTACGGCGCGAGCGACGTTGGCATGCCGTTCGGCGGCTACAAGCAGTCGGGCTTCGGGCGCGAGGGCGGCAAGCACGTCATCGACCTCTACACCCAGATCAAATCTGTCTACGTGAAGCTCTAAGCTAGCAGGAGGCGTCATAATGGCAGCAGCAGTTCCATCAATTGAAAGAGCCGCGCACGGCGTCAGCTCCAGCGCGGTGCTGGATTTTCTGAGCAAACCCAAACAGCTGCTCATCGGCGGCAAATGGGTTCCCTCGAAGTCGGGCAAGACTTTCGAAACCATCAACCCCGCCAACGAGGAAGTTCTCGCGCTGGCGGCCGAGGGCGACAAGGCCGACGTCGACGAGGCGGTGAAGGCGGCGCGCAAGGCGTTCGAGACGGCAAATGGTCCACCATCGGCCCGCATCAGCGCGCGCGCTACCTGCTCAAGATCGCGGACCTGATCGAGCAGCATGCCGACGAGCTCGGCAACGCTCGAGACCCTCAACAACGGGATGGCGATCTCGCTGGCGCAAGGGCATGGCGGGCGGCGCGGCCGACACCTTCCGCTACTACGCGGGATGGGCGACCAAGATTTACGGCGAAACCAACCCGTCCGACCCCTCGATGTTCAACTACACGCTGCGCGAGCCGGTCGGCGTATGCGGTCAGATCATCCCGTGGAACGGCCCGATCGCGATGTTCGCATGGAAGATCGCGCCGGCGCTGGCGTGCGGCAACGTCTGCGATCCTCAAACCCGCCGAGCAGACTCCGCTGACCGCGTTGTTCGGCTCGGCGAACTGATCCTCGAAGCGGGCATTCCCGAAGGCGTGGTCAACATCATCACCGGATTCGGCGAGACCGCGGGCGCCGCGATCGCGAGCCATCCCGACATCGACAAGGTCGCGTTCACCGGATCGACTGAAGTCGGAAAGCTGATCCTGCAGGCCTCGGCGGGAAACCTGAAGCGCGTCTCGCTGGAACTCGGCGGCAAGTCGCCCAACGTCATGTTTGCCGATGCCGACATCGAGCAATGCGGTGCCCACCTCGATGTTCGGCTTCACGATGCTGTCGGGCCAGGTTTGCTGCGCGGGAACGCGGGTCTTCGTGCAGCGCGACTTCCACGACGATTTGTCGACGAGCTGACCCGGTATGCGTCGCAGTCAAAGCCGGCGATCCGCTCGATCCCAAGACCACGATTGGACCGCTGGTTTCGCAAGGAGCAGTTCGATCGGGTCAAGGGCTACCTCGACATCGGCAAGAAGGAAGGCGCGCAGGCCAGCGCTCGGCGGCGAAGTGCGCAAGGGCAAGGGCTACTTCGTCGATCCGACGATTTTCACCGGCGTGAAGAACGACATGCGGATCGCGCGCGAGGAGATCTTCGGTCCGGTCGCCTCGGTGATCCCGTTCAAGGACGAAAACGACGCGGTGCTGCAGGGCAACGACACCACCTATGGTCTGGCCGCCGCGGTCTGGACCAACGATGTGTCGCCGCGCGCATAAGGTCGCGCGCGCGCTCAAGGCGGGAACCGTATGGGTGAACTGCTACAACAACATCGATCCGATTTCGCCGTTCGGCGGCTACAAGCAGTCGGGCATCGGGCGCGAGCTCGGCAGGCATTCGATCGAGTCTGTACACCCAAATCAAATCCGTGTACGTGAAGCTCCAATAGTCCGGCCATCGGCGGGGTGCCGAGGAACATCGCGCTTTTGCTCTTTATGCGATCCTCGGCACCCTGCTACGAATGAATATCAAATAGCGATATTCATCTGTGTGCCGAAACGGCCGAACAGGAGGCATTATGGGAGCTGCAACCACCGAACAAACATTCGCAAAGCCCGCTCAGAACAGCGCGGTCACCAGCTTTCTCAAGGGGTCGCCCAAGAAACTGCTCATCAACGGCAAATGGGTCGCGCCCAAGTCGGGCAAGACTTTCGAGACCATCAATCCCGCCACCGAGGAAGTCCTGACCCTCATCGCGGAAGGCGACAAGGCCGACGTCGATGAGGCGGTGAAGGCCGCGCGCGGCGCGCTCGACGGCAAATGGGGCCAGATCGGACCGCATGAGCGCGCGCGCTACCTGTTCAAGATTGCCGAGCTCATCGATGCGCATCGCGACGAGCTGGGCGAGCTCGAAACCCTCGACAACGGCAAAGGCGTCATGTTCTCGAAGGCCTTCGATGTGCCCGCCGCCGCCGAGACTTTCCGCTACTACGGCGGATGGTGCACCAAGCTTTACGGCGAGACCAATCCGTCGGACCCCTCGATGTTCAACTACACGCTGCGCGAGCCGGTCGGCGTATGCGGCCAGATCATCCCATGGAATTTCCCGCTGCTGATGGCGGCATGGAAGCTCGGCCCGGCGCTCGCGTGCGGCAACACCGTCATCCTGAAGCCCGCGGAGCAGACTCCGCTGACGGCGTTGCGCCTCGGCGAATTGCTCCTCGAAGCGGGATTGCCCGAGGGCGTCGTCAACATCATCACCGGATTCGGACCCGGCGCGGGCAGCTCGATTGCCGAGCATCCCGAGATCGACAAGGTCGCCTTCACCGGTTCGACTGAAGTCGGCAAGATCATCCTCAAAGCCTCGGCGGGAAACTTGAAGCGCGTATCGCTGGAACTCGGCGGCAAATCGCCCAACATCATTTTCCCCGACGCCGACATGAAGCAGGCCATCCCCACCTCGATGATGGGCGTGTTCTTCAACTCCGGGCAGGTCTGCTGCGCCGGCACCCGCATCTTCGTGCAGAAGGACATGTACGACAACGTGGTTGACCAGCTCACCACCTTCAGCAAGGGCATGTCGTATGGCGATCCCCTCGATCCCAAAACCGTGATGGGACCGGTGGTATCGAAGGAGCAATTCGATCGGGTGAAGGGCTACCTTGATGTCGGCAAGAAAGAAGGCGCCAAGGTGACTGCGGGTGGCGAGACCGGGACCGGCAAGGGCTACTTCGTCAAGCCGACCGTGTTCGCCGACGTCAACAACAACATGAAGATCGCGCGCGAGGAGATCTTCGGCCCGGTCGCCACCGCGATTCCGTTCAAAGATGAGAGCGATGCGATCTTCCAGGGCAACGATACCGAATACGGCCTCGCCGCCGCGGTCTGGACCCGCGACATCAGCCGCGCCCATAAGGTGGCGCGCGCGCTGAAAGCCGGCACCGTATGGGTCAACTGCTACAATCAGCTCGACCCGATTTCCTCGTTCGGCGGCTACAAGCAGTCCGGCTTCGGCCGCGAGCTCGGCAAGCATGCGCTGGAGCTCTACTCGCAGATCAAGTCGGTGTATGTGAAACTCTAAGTGAGCACTCTCCCGATGAAGGCGGTCCGTCGCGGCCGCCTTCATCATTTAGAAGCGTTGAACATCGTCGCGGAGGATAACGTGGCTGACAAAATCAAAAAGACCGAAGAGCAATGGCGCAAGGAACTGACGCCGATCCAGTATGCGGTGACGCGCGAGAAGGCGACCGAGCGCCCCTTTAGCGGCGAGTACGAGCAGACCACCACGCCCGGTACCTATCGATGCATCTGCTGCGGCGAAACTCTCTTCGAGTCCGACACCAAGTTCGACGCCGGATGCGGCTGGCCCAGCTTCACCAAACCCGCGACCGAAAACGGCGTCGCCGAAGCGCGGGATACCACCCATGGCATGATTCGCACCGAGGTGATGTGCGCCAAGTGCGATGCACACCTGGGCCATGTCTTCGATGACGGTCCCGGACCGACCGGCCTCCGCTACTGCATCAATTCGGCGTCGCTGAAGCTGGATCCGAAAAAGTAAGCGGCGAGCGGGCCAGGTGGCCGTCCACATTTTGCGCCGACGTTTTAGGTAAGAGCGAAGCGATCGTCAACGCGGCATCGAGGTCGGCCGGCGCGGATAAGAATTCCCTCAGGCCGCCCGCCGCTCCGCCAGGTCACCGATGATTCCGCCGAACACCAGAGCGCGGTAGATGACGATGGCAATCAACGATCCAGCGACCATGCCTAAGAGCACTTCGCCCATCGATTCGAGAAAATAGAACCATCGTTGGTCGGAAATAATTACGAAGCTCGCACCGATCACGAAAGCTACCCTCGCGCCCCAGGCAGCCGCTCCTCCAGCCTGCCCGAACCACGCAACCGCCCTTTGGAAACCTCGGCGCAGAGAATCGTCGGCGATCCGCTTCAGCCCGATCGCGGGCTTTTCGATGACGTGACAGGAAATGAACGCCAGCACACCCGCGAGCGGCAGCGCGATGACCATGATCAGCCACGGATTAGTCGTTCCGGTCGCTTGCTTGACCATCTGTTCCACCGGCCAGCCGAACAAATACAAACCGTACGAACAATCGCCAATCTTGCTGGTGAGTCGGGACAAGGGATTTGGGCGCTCGCCAAGGAAAACGATGAGGTATGCGCCGAAGGGGGCGAAGGCGAGAAGCTGCCATCCAAAAAGGCCGCTGACGAGCAACGCCACTCCTGCGATCAACACTCCCAGTCTTCGGGTTCCGAATCGGGCATGGACCCAGCTCATCAGGACGCCCGCCGCGAAATACGGCAGGGTGTATGCGATTCCTTTCAGCGCGCCATTCACCGCGGGCGACATGCGGGTCAGCACGGCGATCACGACGATCGCTCCCGCCACTAAACCGTCCGTCCAAAAAACCGTCCACAAAAGCAGCAAAACCACGTAGCTCAGAGCTTCGTAGCGAAGTGACCATAGCGAACCGTTCACGACGTTGGCCAGTTCGCCGTCATAGGCGAACAAACCGGGAAGCGTGACGTCTGAGAGAGTGTCGATAGATGCTTTCAAATAGCCCCAAACCGCCGCATCGGAAAAATATCCTCGAACTCCAGCCGCCGAGAACAGCGGGCCGATCAGCAGCGCACAAACGAGAATGCAAAACAGGAAGGCGGGCAGAATTCGGAGCACGCGATTCACTACGTATCGGATCGGGTTCGGATTGGCGCTGAGCGACTTCGCCAGCAGAAATCCGCTGATGCTGAAAAAGGTAAATACCCCGTAGAGTCCGGCGCTGTTGTGCGGGCCAAAGACCTTGACCAGGGGCTCCGCGCTTTCGGAACCTTTCGCGAGCAGGAAACAGTGCGAAAATATCACCGCCAGCGCGCCGATTAAGCGCAGGCCATCGAAGCCGGCGAAATGTCCGGACCCTTTGCTGGCGACTCTTGATGGCACCGGAGCCGAAGATCCGACCGTCCGAGAAAAAAGGGGGAATACTCTAATGTGGGAAACCTACCAGACTAATCAGGCCGGATTTTTCAGATGGTATCCGACGCGTTCGCTTTGGTTTAGCGCATCCGCGCAGCATCGCCAAGCGACGTTGAACCTCGACCCGAAGCAGTTGGCGGCATCCCTCGACCAATTGGCCGCGACGGGGAATGTCCGGAGCCTAATGAGTTCAACTTGGCTGCCACGGCGTCCAGGTAATCGGAGGAGTCCATTCGATGCGCGCGCGCGAGGAGTTCCATCGTGCGGACCGACACCGCGCCGCTCTCCTCGATGCGCCGGAGCTGGCGTTCCGAAACTCCCGCGATGTCAGTTTGACCTTTTTGGTTAGTGGCGATGGTGCCGAGTCGAGGGAGCTCCCGCAGAGATCTATCCTCTCAACGCCATACATTACGCAGTTCTATACGGTTCACGTCCGGCTGACTCATAAAATCGTTGCCGGTCGCAATTACTTGAATCGGTTCGATTTGAGGATCTTTAGAGAGATCGACGAAAGGCTTAAGGACGAGCGCTAAGCGATCACGTATCGCGATGCCATCCACCAGTTCGGGAAAGAGGTCCAGCACAGTTAAGCCCGGATAGTGGCATTCGGGAAAACGCGACAAATTCAACAGGGCGTATTGATACGCGAAGAGGAAATAAATTGTCAGCCTGCCTCCGAGTTGGGACTGGGCCGGCCTGTTGCCGATTAAGAAACGCGTATTTCGGTCGGTGATCCTCACCCTTATTTGGCCGTTTTTCATCCACGAAGTTTCGTCGACTCGGCTGATGGCATTCATATAAGTGTTAAACCCCATTTCAAGTCGATCCGAAGCCGCTTCGAACTCGGCCTTTTCTTCATGTTGAGCCAGCAGCGACTCGAGTTCCTTAGAGCGAGACTGAAGTGCGTCGATCTCACGTGATAGTTCCTCGCGCAATTGAAGCGGCCTATTTAACCTCCGTAACGCTTCGAGTTTCTCATTGCGCGATCCGATAGCTTGATCAATAAGCGAAACCTCTTCGGGAAAAACACCTGATGCTTCGGCTTGGAAGGGCCGTAAAGTATGTTCGATCCGACGCAGTTCACCCTCGAAAGATCCTCGCTCTTCGATCTTTGATTGGCGGTCTGCCTTAAGAGTTTCAATTAGTTCGACAGCTTCCTTAATCTCTGCCGAGATTTGTTCACGCTCGAAATCTACCCGTCTCATCGCCGCTTCCTGCCCCAGCTCCAAAGCAGCAATCGGCTGACCGCACAGAAAACAACGTTCTTTATTTGGCGGTCGATTCTCCACGGATTGATCGCATGCAGGACAGTGCGTCACCCTCAGGTGCTCTAAAGCCGCAGTAGCCACCCCGACGCGATTAAGCCGATCGCGCTCTTGCTCTAACCTAGAGCGATAAAGTTGGAGTTCCTGCAAACGTCGGTCGGAGGCATCGATCTCATCGTTAGAAGTTTCAATCTTCCTTAGCCGATCGGTTCGCGACGCTAGAATGTTGGCCAACTCCCCGTTGGAAGTAGAGACTTCCTTCTGCACTCGCATTAAAAGCCCCGAGCGTCGTTCTATAAGCTCCTGAATTTCCTTTTCTACTCGTGCGGAAGCTGCGTTCAGAGACTGTTCCGTGATTTCGATTGAAAGATCAGGGTCGGCAGCGAGATTGGGTGCAATTGCTCCGCAAAGTCTCCGTGAATGAATCTTTTCTTGCCTGAAGGCGTAGAATTTTTCGACGTACGTCGATCAGATCACCAAAGGCGTCGGCGAAGACGTGCTCGGCTAGGCCGAGAAACTGCAAGAGACACGCGTGCTGTTCGCCATCCGGTTGTTGCGGAACAATCGATGCCCAGAAATCCTGGCGCCGATAGATGTGTCGAAGTAAACTGCGCCAGCTCAAAGTGGACCACGTTCGGTCGCTATATACGTTGCCCTGCGGGAAGCGAAGGATTGGTATTGGTCTGCACCCCAACTTACCCGCACTTATAGGTAGAGTCGGTTGATGTTTTGCCCCAGGTGGGGCGGTGGAGCAAGGGGACGGTCCGCGGAGCCCCAAACTTGCTCAAGCGGACCGTCCCCTTGCTGGTCTGCGAACTCCCTGGGTGTAAGCGCTCCAAGGCTCGAATGCGGCCGGAAGTGGTTGTAGTCGTGCCGCCACGCCTCGATGATCTGGCGCGCTTCGACCAAGCTTGCGAACACGTGCTCATTGAGGCACTCGTCGCGCAACTTGCTGTTGAAGCTTTCGATGAATGCATTCTGGACCGGCTTGCCCGGCTGGATGTAGTGCCAGCGGAGCCGATCCGTGGCCCACCTAAGCACCGCCATACTGGTAAGTTCGGTGCCATTATCGCTGACCATCACCTTGGGCGTGATTCGCTCGAGGGTGATGCGGTCAAGCTCGCGCACCACGCGAACCCCACTTAGTGAGGTATCGACCACCGTGGCGAGGCACTCGCGGCTGAAGTCATCGACGATGCACAAGATGCGGAAGCGCCGTCCATCAGCGAGGGTGTCAGACACGAAGTCGAGGCTCCAGCGCTGATTGATCGCGTGCGGCAGCTCCATCGGAGCACGGCTTCCCAGCGCACGCTTGCGTCCCCCGCGTCGACGCACCATCAGCTTCTCCTCACGATAAAGCCGGTACAGCCGCTTGTGATTCATCGAATGTCCCTCCCGCGCCAGCAACCACCCTAACCTGCGATAGCCAAAGCGCCGCCGCGCCAATGCCAGCTCGCGCAGCCGAGTGCGCAACTCGGTATCATCCGCGCGCCTGGACCGATAGCGCAGCGTCGAATGGTCGATTCCCACCAGCCTGCACGCGCGCCGCTGGCTGAGCCCGTGTTGTTCCATCACCCGGGCCGCCGCCGTCCGCCGTGCCGCAGGCTTCAGCCGTTTTTTCCGAGGATGTCCTTGAGCGCCGCGTTGTCGAGCATGGCTTCCGCGAGCAGCTTCTTAAGTCGCCGATTCTCATCCTCCAGTCCCCTGAGCCGCTTGGCGTCCGACACCTCCATGCCGCCGTACTTGGCCTTCCACTTGTAGAAGGTGGCGTCCGAGATCCCGTGGCGCCGGCATAATTCGCTCGTCGCCATTCCCGCTTCCTGCTCTCGCAAGATCCCGATGATCTGCTCCTCGCTGTACCGGCTCCGCCTCATCTGTCCGTCTCCTTGCCGTGACGGACTCTACCTCAAAACGCGAGTGTTTTCGGGGTGCAGACCAGTATTTCCAACTCTTTCAGAAAAATGGATTGCAGGCCGTCGACGGGTACACGCACGCCGTCTATTGTTGTCGTCGAGCGGCTACCATCTGGCGTCCAACTGCGCATCACGCGCATTTCTCGTTTGCCAACCCGCAATACCGCGCCTACCGAATTAAACTTCGCCACGACTAGAGGATCGAAGAGCGTAGCTGCGGATGCCTGCTCTCCCATCAAAAAGTCGAACATTCTAAGCCACGTCGTTTTGCCTGAATTTCCGGGCCCAACTAAGACATTAACTCCGGGCGCTAACTCCAAAACCTCGCTGTCCCCGGACGCGAGAGTTCGAATTATCTTTCGTATGATGAATCGTTCCGCCATGGTTTAGCGAATTACGTGACCGAGAGGCCGCCTTCGCACCTCCTCGTCGAAAAGCCGATAGATCAGATTTTTGAGATCATTGCCGGTTCGCTGCCCGAACGCTCCCGCCACTCGTTCCATATGGATAGTTATTTGTCGAAATGCTGGTTCAGCTTGAAGCGAAGCTGCGATTGTCTTTCCCGCTTTAGTCAAAGCAATTCGAAACGATTTGCCTGATCTTTTTGCTTCGACTAATCCCGTTGCCGAGAGAAAACCCAAAAGATGGTAATAGCGTTTGTCCCAGGGACCATAGTGGTGCCTTACCATCGCCGCTTCTATATTGCCCTCTCGGTATAAAGGCCGATCTCCCTGCTCTGCAGCGACGGCGGCGTGAAAAAAATTCGGATAGCGTAAAAACGAAAAAATCCAGTTTCGCCATCTTGGTCAAACCATTGATTGCACCTTTTGATCCACAGATTCCCAGGAGCAGCAGTATACGGGCAGCGTGGAATTCGAGAATCTCGTCCGCGAGCAGCGGCACCGCGGACGATAAACTCGCCTGCTTGTTCATAGACTTCATATAGGAGCCCTAAGAAATCGGTGACGGCAGCGATCGGTCACCGCGTACATCACACCTTCCAAAAAAGCCAAGGACGCGGTGGGATATTGGTTGCGTACTTCTTCGACAGCCTCTAGGCACCGAGCATGAAATCGTCGCCCGTCATCAGGGAGCATTCCCCCGTCCAATTGAGAAAGGAGGCTCTGCAGCCTCGCCACCGCATCCCCCTCAGCGAAACGAAGGTCTTCGCCCTCTTGATATTTTGGATCAAGCATCATCGCGCGGTATTGCTGGCGCATCTGATCTGCTGTTGCTATGGCCTCCATCGGTATTTGGGCTTCTTGCATTTTTCGACGCAGGTTGACGCCAGCCGTGTCTGATAGGTGGCCCTTAATCCTCCTGATAGCCTCAGTCACCCAGTTCATGAACTCTGGTCGAACGAGCCTTTTGTTATGCAAGGCCGAAGCATCCCACTTGGCCGACGCCGCGCGTTGTACGCGAAGGAGAACTGTTTCGTAAAGTTCGCGCAGTTGATCAGAAAACAAGGGCTCGTTCGCACGTTCAACGAATCTCAATAGATGTAGAAAGTTTCTATCCTCGACGGCCTGATTAGATTCTCGAACGTCCAAAACTGTATTTGCCAGCCAATTCGAGGCGGATATGCCACGCTCCGACGATCAGACCGCCGATTCGTGTGCAGATGTTCCTATGCAAGCGCAGCATAGAAGCATTTCCCAACAGACGATCGTTGTGCGTTGTTGGCTTTGTCAAAGGCGCTAACTCATTACTAACGTTCTCACGCACAACGATTCGGAACCGACACGGTTCTTCACAGCGGTCGTGCTTCATCGATTTCGCCACGATTGACTGATCGCCCCCGGAGCAAAGAAGCGCCACACTCCATAACTGACCGGGATGCTCTGCCTTAACCTGCACAAACTCTACGAGCTCGTTCCCTAGATTCTCCCAAATGAGGGTTACGTCGTCTTCACTCTCGCACCAAACCTCTTGAAGTTCACCATTTTCCAACAAATCCATGCAGAAGGCCGCCGCGATGTGATCTTGATATAAAAATCCTTGTCGAGCGATCGATCCGCCCTGTTCTAAAGGAGGAAGATTGCGGATCGACAGCAATACGGTCTTGTCAGCCATGCAAGCCGTTGCCAGACTTCGTTAGTCTTCTGTGCATCCCGATTCTGTCTTCAGCGGAGTCTGTGTTCCGCGGCATTGTCTCAACCGCTGGCTCGCTTTGATCTGCACTTGAATGATTCGGCGTGCAGTGTTCACCATTAGTTGCCCAGATGTCAATTCGCTCGCTTCCGGAACGCAATCGCTCCGAGAAATTCCTCGACTCGGGCCTCGCTCGGGATGACAAGCTGGAAGCTCGTGGCACTCCACCGCCGGCGGGCGAGGACGCCGTCGCAACAGCGCTTGCGCGCATCACCTCGAAGCATTGTACGAAACTAGAACGGGTGTGCGCCTAAATCGCCGCCCATCAACAGGAGCATTCCAAAATGGCCGAACAATACTCAATGACCATCAATGGCAAGCCGGTCAAAGGGTCGAAGACCGTAGGCGTGATTAATCCCGCCACCGGTAAAGTCTTCGCCCAGGTCCCGGATTGCAGCAAAGCCGAACTCGACCAGGCCTTCGATGCCGCGCAGAAGGCGTATCCGGCCTGGAGCCGCGATATCGAAGTGCGCCGCAAGGTGCTGAACGAATGCGCCGCCGCGCTGCAGGCCAATCCCGAGGGCCTCGCCAAGACCCTCACCATGGAGCAGGGCAAGCCGCTCGCGAAAGCCGCCGAAGAGCTGATGGGCACCGCGATTTGGTGCGGATACACCGCCAGCCTGCAGTTGCCGAATGAAGTGCTTGCGGATACCGAAAACAGTCGCATCGAGATTCATCGGAAGCCGCTGGGCGTGGTTGCCGCGATCACTCCGTGGAACTACCCGCTGATGCTGGCGATGTGGAAAATCGCGCCCGCGCTGCTGGCCGGCAACACGGTGGTGCTGAAGCCCTCGCCGTTTACGCCGATCACTTCGCTGATGCTGGGCGACATTTTGCGCGACATCATCCCTCCCGGCGTCTTCAATGTCGTGTCGGGTGGCGATGAGCTCGGCGCGATGATGACCAGCCATCCGGTGCCGAGGAAGATTTCCTTCACCGGTTCGATCGAGACCGGCAAGCATGTCGCAGCAGCGGCGGCGCCGGATCTGAAGCGCGTCACCCTCGAGCTCGGCGGCAACGATGCGGCCATCATCCTGCCTGATGTTGATCCGAAAGCAGTGGCGCAGAAAATCTTCTGGGGCGCGTTCGAAAACAACGGGCAGATTTGCAGCGCCATCAAGCGCGTCTATGTCCCCGAGGACAAGTACAACGCGATGCTGGATCAGCTCGAGCGACATCGCCAAGACCGTGAAGGTCGGCGACGGCCTGGCCGAGGGCACCCAAATCGGACCCCTGAACAACAAGCCGCAGTTCGAGCGGGTGACCGAGCTGGTCGAGGACGCCAAAAAGCATGGCGCGAAGATCATGACCGGCGGCGCGCGGCTGGGCAGCGAAGGGTACTTTTATCAGCCGACCATCGTCGGGAACATTTCCGATGGGGTCCGGCTGGTGGATGAGGAGCAGTTTGGTCCGGCGCTCCCGATCATCGCATATAAGGACGTCGACGATGCGGTCCGGCGCGCAAACTCGACCAAGTACGGCCTGTCAGGGTCGGTATGGTCGAACGACATGAACAAGGCGGCCGAGGTCGCGGCGCAGCTCGAAACCGGATCGGCATGGGTCAATCAGCATCTGGCGATCGCGCCCAACCTGCCGTTCGGCGGCGCGAAGTGGTCGGGCATCGGCGTTGAAAACGGGCCGTGGGGTCTGCTCGGATTCACCGAGATCCAGGTGGTTAATTCCGTCAAAATGTAGGAACATCGGAGGGCGTCCCATCGCCTAAAAACGTTGGGCGCCCTCCACATTTCATCGAGGAAAGAGATGGCGCGGACAAAGATTGCTACCTTCGCCGCAGGATGCTTCTGGGGACCGGAAGCGAGGTTTCGGCGCATCAACGGGGTTGTCGATGCCGCCGTGGGATATATGGGCGGCCATGTGAAAAATCCTACGTATCAGATGGTGTGTACCGATGAGACCGGGCATGCGGAGGTCGTGCAGGTTACCTACGACCCGTCGATAATCTCATACGAGCAGTTGCTGGACGCGTTTTGGAATATGCACGACCCGACCACGCCGGATCGGCAGGGCTTCGACTTCGGAAGCCAGTATCGGTCGGCGATTTTTTACCACGATGAGAATCAGCATAGCGCAGCGGAAGCATCGAAAAAGCGTCTAGACGCATCGGGGCAGCTGAGCGATCCCATCGTGACAGAGATCGTCGCGGCGGGGCCTTTTTTCCGGGCTGAAGAATATCATCAACGATACCTGGAAAAGACCGGCCAGGAAGATCATTGCTGAAGTCGCGCTGAATTTTCAATCTCGCAACGATGTATCTTGATCTAACTCGCCGCGAGCATGTCTGAAATCTAGCCCGGTGAGGTTTCGCGATCCCGCGGCGCTTACCTCGCCCTGAGGCGAACCTCCGTCTGCGGACGATTTCAGGAGTTCTCCGATGTGCCGTCCAGTGCCGCGGCGATTCGGAATTCGTAGCGGATGCCCTCTCGCGATCGTCGCGCTGCTCGTTCTCATCACTGCAGCTGAGTCGGCTGCGCAACAGAAGCCCCGACACGAACATCCTTCAGACGCCCAAGCAGTCAGGTTTCTCGCGCCACCCGTAGCGACGGTCGCCCCGAGGAAGCCACAGCCCAATCCCGCAGGTATGGTTCGGGTTCCGGTCACCGTTATCGATGATGAGGGGCGATGCATCGAATGGCCGAGAGCGCGAGATTTCTCGCTCAGCATCGAGCGAGGAGGGTCCGATCTTGTGGTTCAGGGCCAAGCATGCACCGCTGGAGCAGGCCGCCCTCCAAATGCTGATCGATCTGCTGGTCGAGTGTCCTAATGGTGATGGGCTTTCGGTCGGCCTCAAGGGAGGAGACGGTCTTGTCG
>CAWFBH010000016.1:0-270283 GCA_963814035.1 uncultured delta proteobacterium | reverse complement strand
TTGGCGGCGGAACAGGGGAATACCGGAGGGTCTATTTCCTCGTCGACCTGCGCAGGCTCTGATTCCTCAAGGTCGAACTCTGGATTGATAGGCGCGTTCTGAATTCCTCCGCTACCACCTCCGGGGCCACGGACGGCGCGCGGGAAGGCCCCGCCGCCACCGCCGAGGCCTTGCGGGCCGGTATCAGCGAGAGCTCGAACGGATCGGGATTGTAAACATTCCCGTTGGGTTCCCAATAGAGCAGCTGGGAGTCGTAATATTCCTGCTCCAGGCCGTGGAATAGGAACGGAAATGGCGAGCGGTACCCGCTGTTGACCTTGCAACCATACGGATCGTAGCTGTAGTTGGCCACAATCTGCGGATTACCCAGTAACACTATTTCGATGGTAGGGCCAAAAGCATCGTAGAGCGGCACATTAACGTCGGCTATGACCGCTGATAGGTCTGCAGCACCGAGTTAAACACGATACGGTATCGACTGGTTCATTGTTCGAGCCGTCGCAAAGAAAAAGACCACGGACCTTGCTTAGCCATTTATTCCGTCGTTCGCCTCTTCCTCGATCAAGTGCTTGTACTTGTTCCAAATCTCGACGGCTGGGTCCATATTCTCTGCCAATTCGTCGTAATAGTCCGTTTCATCTCGGACCCATTCCGGATAGGCGTTCCACGTTATGTCTCTGTCATTTAATAGCTGCCGAAAATCCAATACCTGGATAATCGCGAGTCCTGAACCTCAAATAGCCCTGCAGGTGTCCAGACCGGGAAATGCACGTAGCCATCGTCGCAGATGCAATACCACAGGACCTCTCGGAAGACACTTACAGCATAGACCGCATAGCTTTTGCCGACCGAGATCCGAAAGGTATAGTCGTCATCCAATTTTGCGCGGTCACGAATCTCTGACGGCAGCTCGGATGCTCTGTCCGCAATACATCGCACTTTCATTACCGATACCTCGGATCGTAAAAGGCTGGCTTATCGACAAAATGAAACTGTGCGCGTTCTCCGGTGTTTACGTTCTGGAAATAGTGGATAGTGATAGGCGGATTTACGTCGCGAAATACTTGTTGCATTTTTCTCCAACCTTGAGCTCCTCAAATCGCGTATCTTTAACCTTACCCTGCATGATTCTTGATGTCTCGCCTTCGTTGAAACCATTCATCACGCCACGCATGTCGTAGTACTCAAAATCATTCATTGGCATCCTCGGCGGGTGCCCGCGCACGCCGCTTATCGGCTTCGGCAGGTCGAGCCGTTCGCCGGGTTCGTCGTCGTCCTCATCAAACTGCGCCAGCGTGATACTACTCTGCTGCGAGACGAGCAATTTCCAGCGACGCCCGACTGCGAATAAATCGGATGGTGGTCCGCGCGAAGTGTGGGTTGTGACGTACCATGGAATTTCCGGTGCGCCGCCACCGCCAAACAACGATCCGAAAGGAATTAGAAAGAGCTTAAAACTGTAATCGTAAAACGAGATCGGAATTCCGCCCGCTAATGCAACAGCGTTGGCCGCGGCATCGAAGATATCCAATCCAAGGTTAACCTGCGGATTTGCTCCGGGGCCACGGACGGCTCGTGGCGAGGGCCGCCGCCACCGCCGAGCCCCTGCGGGCCGGTGGGCGGAGAGCTGGAACGGATCGGGATTGTAAACATTCCCGCCCGGCTCCCAATAGAGCTTCCAGGTGTCGGGATACTCCTGCTCCAGGCCATGATACAGGAACGGCCACGGGCTGCGCTGATTGTTATTGTTAGTAATTACTACGCCGTAGGGATCGTAGGTGTAGTTGGTGACCGGACTGCCAGGATTGGCCGCATCCACCAATTCGATGGTCGAGCCGAAAATATCGTAGAGCGGCACACTAACATCGGTGCTTCCCCCTCCTATATGGTGTACAGCACCGAGGCCGGCGCGCCGCCGCCCGGAGGGGTGAGGAAACTCGCGTTCTGGATGTTAGCCTGATAGCCGATCAGCGCGCTGCCATCGTGGAGGAAGTACTGCTGAAAGCTGTATGCGCTGCTGGTCAGGCTTTCGCGCCCGCCAGGGGATCGAAGACGTTGGACAGACTCCACGACCCGCCTGCAAGCGTGGTTAGCTGAGTGCGCGAGTTCCAGGTGTAGTTAAGGCCGGTGGTGGGGTCGGACTTGATGTTTTCGGCGGTGTCGCGTCCAGGGGTGTACACCTCCGGGCGCTCCCCTTTCGTCTTATCATTCAATTCCAACGATTATCTGGTCCGGCTCGCTTGCGTCATTTGTCCAAACTCGGCCGTCGTTCTGCTGCGCTACTGATGTTTCAAGTATGGCCCGACCGTAACAGTTTGCAGCGCGACTTTGCGGTTAGGCGTCTTCAACCTACCCCAAAACACGGGCCGAGCTCCGGGATCAACGTCGGAGCCGTCCCCCAATGTGAACTCCGTCTCACCATCGATATCCGGACCGGCAGCCCACTGCGACACAGGAGTCTGTTGATGCCACCAGCGCGCCAGACATTGTGTTCGGAATTGTCCCGCCGCTCGGATCCAGGATCAGGATCAAAGAATGGGGGAGCGATCTTCGTTGATATGGTGATCATGGCTTCTTCTTTAGCAGCTGTCGACCTATGCTCAAGCCCTGTTCACGGCTACAACTGAGGCAGTGCGGATAAAGACGCTGCGGCCCACCCGACGGGTTTACCGCGGATGGTGGTTGATGGTCCGGAATGAAATTGCCGGATTTCGTTCCTGGGTTGGTTGTACCACATGTATGACAGCCTGTTGCCGAACCCATTCGATTAATTTCGGCTCTTTCAGCAGGCGTAAAATCTCGGGCGGCTGACCGCGAGGGATTGATTCTCCGGCGTACTCTCCGACCCCAATCCCACTCTGCTCGCCAAAAAGCCATTGAAGAAAAGCGCTGGGGGGGCCATCAGGATCCCCCTCCAGCCGCTCCCCCACCACCTCCGCCGCCTGCGTCAATTCCTTAAACTCTCCTACGAGTTGCACGCCCTGCTGGGTGACGATAGCATCGCATATCCCCTGAACCCCACAATACACGTCATGGGCGCCTCGGCTCTTGTGGGTTGTGATGTACCATGCAATTTCCGGCTTGCCGCCACTAAACCAATCGAAAGGATTAAGATAAGGATCAAGAGGAAAATTGCTCCCTTCACTCCCGCCAATATTGACTCCGCCGAATGCATTGATGCTGTTAATCACCATATCGTATATGTCTGCACCGAGGTTGACCTGCGGATTTGCTCCGGGGCCACGGACGGCGCGCGGGAAGGCCCCGCCGCCACCGCCGAGGCCTTGCGGGCCGGAGAGCGAGAGCTGGAACGGATCGGGGTTGTAAACATTCCCGCCCGGCTCCCAATAGAGCTTCCAGGTGTCGGGATACTCCTGCTCCAGGCCATGATACAGGAACGGCCATGGGGTGCGCTGATTGTTATTGCTGGTGGTTACCTCGCCACCTGGGTCGTAGTAGTAACTGGTGGTGGGAGTATTCCCATTGGTCACATTCACCAACTCGATGGTGGACCCGGAAATATCGTAAAGCGGCACGTAAACCACGGCCGGTGCGGGACTGGCGTACAGCGCGAGTGCCGCCGCGCCGCCGCCCGGAGGGGTGAGGAAACTCACGTTCTGGGTCGAGGCCTGATAACCATCAACGCGCCACCATCATGAAGGAAATACTGCTGAAAGCTGTATGCGCTGCTGGTCAGGCTTTCGCGCCGCCCCGACGGATCGAAGACGTTGGCCAGACTCCACGACCCGCCTGCCAGCGTGGTTGCTGGGTACGCGCGTTCCACGTGTAGTTAAGGTTAGTGGTGGGGTCGGACTGGATGTTTTCGGCGGTTTTGCTTGTTCCAACCGTCTCGTAGGCTGACGGGGTACCCGTTCCAGTGGCAAGTTGATCCAACGCGGAATACGTCGCGGTTTCGTTGGCCGGAGGATTGATGGACGCCAAATTTCCCCCCTCGTCTGATTACCCGTCCGTCCAGATCATAGCCGTAAGAAAGCGTGCCGAAGCAAGAGGAAGGAGAGCCGGGACAACCGTCGCGCCCACGGTCTGAAATGTCTGTAGGATTGGGCGTTGTCAACGTCGAGACTAAAAACGGTCTGGATGCCGTTTGCGATGGTGTTGGCCAGCCCGCAGTCCATGTCGTTAAGTTGTTCCTGGGCCACGACGTTATGGGATCTTGAAACCATTCATCATGCCATCGGGAGTGGGCTAAAAATCGGGCGAGGGTCCAGATAGGGCCGCGCCGACGATCAGCAGAAATAGAATTCCTTGGTTGGGCGACGACGCGGGGTGGAGGCGGCGCGCACGTCGCTCTTCATCTTGCGACGTGCGTGACGGCCGGTGCTGCGGCGGGGCGGGGGATGGCGCGACGGTCGCTCTTCGTGTTTGCGACCGGAGTGCCATCCTTCTCTTGGGCGGCGTAGGGAAATCCTCGATGCGCGGGCGCCATCGGCGCACGCGCCTCCGCATTTCAGGCATCAATTACAATAGCGCGCGACCGTGCGAAGGAGAGCATCGACATCGACGGGCTTATGCAGCACGGAAACCGCATCGATGCCGGCGGTCGCGGCGATCGCGGTGACGACCAGCACTGGGACCTTGGCGAGGTCGGGGTCTTCCTTTTGCCGCATGCGGAATTCCCATCCATCCATCACCGGCATCAGCAGGTCGAGGATGATGAGGTCGGGGCTGGGGCGGGTAGTTTGCAGATGTTCGAGGGCCTGGAGGCCGTTTTGCGCGCGCTGGACCGCGTAACCCTCGTATTCGAGGATGTCGCTGAGCGCTTCCATCGCACCCCGATCGTCATCAACGACCAGGATAGTGCCCTTGTGATGGCCGTTCGTCATTACCCCGTAGGCGCCGCCGTCCCCACCGATTGTAGTTTCGGCAGTTTTACGAGGAAAGTCGAGCCCTTCGAGGGGGTGCTGATGAGAGAAATTTCGCCGCCGAGGGCGTGGACGACCTCGCGCGTGACCCACAGGCCGATGCCGAATCTGACGTTAGAAGCATCTTTATCCAGCTTTACGAAGCGTCCGAAGATGCGCTCCCGGTCCGCCTCAGCGATACCGACACCGTTGTCGATTACGCTAAGGCTGATGTGCTCGCCCTCGCCCTCGAGGCGGACCTCGATGGGAGCCTGGTTGCCATAGAGAATGGCATTCGAGAGGAGGTTAGAGGCGATTTGAGCGAAGCGTGCGCGGTCGCATCGGATGTGCATCGAGGTCGGCATTGCGAGCGCGATTTGGGCAGGATTGGCGTCATCTTTCGCGCGCTCGACAACCTCCGCGAGGACCGGGGATGCGTCAAATTCCTCCATCTGAAGCGGGATTCGTCCGGCCGAGATGCGGCTCACCTCGAGCATGTCATCCACCAGTTTCGCCAGCCTCGACACCTGCATCGAGGCGCGATTGAGCCTCGCCACCACCTGCTCCGATGGGAGCGGGTTCGTTCCACCCTGCGCGCGAAGCAGTCCCGCCAACGTCAGATGGAGCGCATTAAGAGGATTGCGCAGCTCATGCGCGACAGCCGAGAAGAACTCATCGCGCGCATGAAGTTCCGCTTCCATTTCTTTTTGACTTAAGTTCTTCACGCGATACTACCTGACGACGAAGCCGCTATGCCGCTAATTCATGCCGCCGGCTTCGGCTTCCGCGCGCTCCCCATCAGCGCCCGCACCAGGAATGATTCCCGCTTGAAGAATCCCATCGTGTGGTACGAATCCTCCATCCGCAGCAGCGAATAGTCGAGATAATGACAAAGCTCATGCAATAGCGTGCGCAAAAATGTGCGCGGCTTCACCACTGCATGTCGCTGCGCGGTCCGCATCCACAGCACGATCTCCGGCGGCTTGCTCAACCGAAACAGCCCGTGCAGTTCCCCGCGCGCATTATGTGGCCGCACCCCGCGCACTTCGACCCTTATCGCGGGCACCCCGAAGCCGCGGCACAACTCGCTCATCAGCGCCGCCGCGCGCTCCTGCACCTGGCGCAGCGCGCCCGCTTCCAACGCGCCCTGCAAATCGATGAGCCGGCGCTTCGCCTCGGCGCCGGCCGTGAAGCCTTCGAACCCGGCAATCGAGTCGCTTTTCAGATAGCAGCGCTGCGCGCGCAGCGACAATTGGTAGAAGAAGGAGGGCAACCGCCGAGGCGTTTCTCGCGGCGGTCCCGGAACTTTTGCATACTCGTCGATGGGACTTCCAGCCTCGATGCCCATCCCTCTTAGCATGTTGGTCGGCTTTCCTACAGTAGGCCGGTTTTTCCCGATTTGCACTGAACTCTCGCGCGGCGGTTTCGTCTTTTCCGATGAGGGAATACCGGCTTCGCATCCCGCGCGGCCGCGCTTCACTCGAAAACAGGAGGTGCTCTATGCCGAATCCGAATGACAAATGTCCGTGTGGGTCGGGAAAAGCCTATAAGGATTGCTGCGGGAAATCGCAGACCAAGTAGGATTTTCCTACTCCGGCGCGCATCCTCGAATCAGCAATGATGCGCATCCTATCTACGTTCGGCGGGCTGCGGTCCGCCGAACGTTTTTGGTGAAATGTTCATCTTAACATAAAGTTTTTTCGCCCTTTCCACTAATCGTTTGCCATATGATGCGAAATTGTGTTAGCAACGCTCTGTCGATAGTTGGATTAGTGGGGGGCTGATTCTTTTCGCATTGTGCCACTTGGTTTTTTGAACTCCCCGGTCTGATTTTTCGCTCATAACGGCCTAAGCCGGTCTTGCTCCTGCGCACAGGAGCGACGGCACGGATGTACCTGGGGAGGGCGCCGTGAATAATTTTCGACTCCGTCTCGATTCCTGGACGACTTCCAACCGCGCATTTGCTTCCACCCTGACCTGGCTCAGAAGCGGCTCCAGCGCACTCGCGCGGCCGACCTTCCTCATCGCCATGGTACTGATGGTACCCGGGTTGGTGATCCTGCTCGCGCCCAAACTGCGGGCGTTGCAGCCCCCGAATATCATTACCGTCAACACCACCAGCGATACGCCGGCATCCGGCTTCTGCACTCTACGTCAGGCAATTGCCAACGCGAATGCCGAATCGGATGTCAGCGGCGGCGACTGCGTGGCGGGTACCGGGACCGACCTCATCCAGTTCAGCGTCAACGGCTCCATCGACATCCACAGCAATGGGACCCTGCCCAAGGTCGTCAACACGCTGCGCATCGATGGAACCGGGCAGACCATCACCGTTACCGGCGCGGACAGCGTCGGGGTGATGGCGGTTAAATTGGGCGCGACGCTGAAGCTGATGAATCTCACCATCGCGCACGGATCGGCTACCAATGGCGGCGGCGTGAATAACAGCGGCACCCTGAATGTTCAGGGCGTCACGTTCTCGAACAACAACGCCCTTCTCCTGGGCGGCGGCATCTATACCAGCGGCCCGCTGACGGTCACCGACAGCATTTTCACCGACAACCGCGCAACCGCCCTCAAGGGGGGCGCTATCGCGGTCGATCCTGCGGAGCCGAATGAGGTTACAACCAACATCACCGGCTCTACGTTTTCCGGAAACAACGCGGTGGGTGGGGGAGGCGCCATCGCCAACGGCACTAACGGCTTTCAAGGCGCCACCTTGAGCGTCGCCAACAGCACCTTCTCCAACAACGCCGCATTCAACAGCGGCTCGGGGAACACGGCGGGGGGCGCTATCGCAAACGCGGCACCAGAGAGCACGATAATCGTGACCGATAGCGCGTTTTCCAATAACAGCGCAGGAAGCATTCAGAACGTCGGTAACGACGGCGGCGCGATCGACGAGGAAGGCGGGAACGGGGTCCTAATCCTCAGTAACGACACCTTCTCCGGCAACAGTTCGAATTACGGTGGAGCTGTTCTCAACATAGTCACCACTTTCGCGTCCATCACCAACTCCACCTTCTCCGCCAACAACGCATCAGTCGATGGCGGCGGTCTCTTGAGCGGCGGCCCGGCCGACGTGAATAACAGCACCTTCTCGGGAAATACTGCTGGCGCCAGCGGCGCCGGGATCGAGATCGAATTCGGCTCCGGGCCGGTGACCATCACCGGCACTATCCTCGCCAATGAATCTTCCGGCGGTAACTGCGCGGGCTCGACCATCATCGACGGCGGCTACAACATTTCCGACGATGCCACCTGTGACTTCGGCACCAGCACCGGACTCAACGGCGAGACCCTCGGCGACAACGTCAACCCCAACCTCGATGCCGATGGGCTCGAAGACAATGGCGGTCCGACCCAGACCATCGCGCTGCAATCGACCAGCCCCGCCATCGACGCGGTGCCGCTCGACCTATGCCCCTTGACCGATCAGCGCGGTTTTCCGCGCCCCGACGAGGCCGGCTCGCCCGACGCATGCGACGTCGGCGCGTACGAGTACTCGTTCCTGCCGATCGAGGTTAACACCACCCTCGATTCCAGCACCTCCGGCGACGGCAAATGCAGCCTGCGCGAGGCGATCAACAACGCCAACAGTGATACCGACACCACCGGCGGCGACTGCGTGCTCGGCAACGAGATTCTGTTCAGCGTTAGCGGCACCATCACCCTGGGCAGCGAACTTCCATCGATTACTACCGGAGTAACCATCGATGGGACCGGACAGAGCATCATCATCGATGGCGCCAGCTCATTCCAGGTGATGAACATCGCTTCGGGCGGAAACCTTAGCCTCAAGAATCTGACCATCCAAAACGGAAGCGCGGCCAGCGGCGACGGCGGCGCGATCAGCAACGGCGGCACCCTGGCGGTCAGCAATGTCACCTTCTCCGGCAACTCCGCGCCCAACGGCAACGGCGGCGCGATCGCCAGCAACGGCCCGCTGGCCGTCATTCACAGCATCTTTTCCAACAATAGCGCCCCTGCCAATGCCGGCGGCGCGATTGATCTCGAAACCGGCAGTGCAAACATCACCACTACCACCTTTTCCGGGAACAGCGCCGGCGGCAACGGCGGCGCGATCGAAAGCAATGTCGCTGCGTTTACGGTTAGCGCCAGCACCTTCTCCGGCAATACCAGCGGCGCTTATGGCGGCGGAATTGACAACCAAGGGGGCGCTGCCCTGTCGACGAACGTGACCAACAGCACCTTCGCCGGCAACAGCGCGACCACTAGCGGCGGCGGCGTTTCCAATTCCGGTCTAGTATTCCTGATCAACACCACCTTCTCTCAGAACAGCGCAGCCAGCGGCGGTGGCGTTTTTAACAACACTAGCGGCGGGATGCAGATCATCGGCAGCGTATTTGCCGGCGAACCATCCGGTGGGAACTGCCTTGGAAACCCCTACGTCACTGGTTACCCCTACAACTTTTCCGACGACGACACCTGCGGCTTTGATAACGCCACCTTTATAAACCCCAATGGCGGCCCCATCGGAGACAACGTCGATCCGCTCCTTGACCCGGCCGGACTGCAGGACAATGGCGGACCGACCAAAACCATAAAACTGCAACCCGACAGTCCCGCGATCGACGCCGATCCGCTCGCCAATTGCCCCAGCACCGATCAGCGCGGCGCCAGGCGTCCCGAACCTGCGGACTTAAGCAAGCTCAATCCTGCTTGCGATTGCGGCGCGGTCGAATCCGGCGGCATCGTTCCCACCGCGACGCCCACGGCTACGCCGACCAGAACGCCGGCCGCAACCCCCACGACCGGGGGCACCGCAAGCCTCACTCCGACGTCGACTCCGACTCCTACGCCGACCTCTACTGGCATCCCCATTGTCACTCAGACCGCAACCCCAACTGCGACGGCCACCCCGGTGCCGTTCAACATAGTCGTGAATAGTCTGCTCGATCCGACACAGACCACGGGCAACGGATTTTGCACCTTGCGCGAGGCGATCAACAACGCCAACGCTGAATCCGACACCAGCGGGGGTGACTGCGCGGCCGGCACCGGCGATGACCTCATCACTTTCAGTGTAGTCGGCACCATCAATATTTCCGCCCAGGGAACCCTGCCCGCGATCGTGAACAACCTGACTATCGCAGTGACCCATCCCAATATCACCATCGACGGCGGGAACCTGGTCGGGGTGATGGCGGTCAACACCGGCGCCACGCTGACCTTGAAGAACCTCACCATCGCACATGGCAACGCGGGTAGCGGCGCCGCGGTGTTCAGCGACGGCGCCCTTAATCTGGTCGGCGTCACCATCGCTAACAACGTCAATACCGGTAGTTTTGGCGGGAGCGTCTATAGCGACGGCCCGCTGACCGTCAGTGCCAGTGCTTTCGTGGGGAACAGCGCAAGTAACGCCGGCGCCGGTATCACTCTGGCGCAACCAACGCCCAGTGGAGTCCCGACTCCGGCTCCCGGCCACGGAATTCCCAACACTGGAATCGTCACCGACTCTACGTTTACCGGCAATACCTGCCAGGTTGGGTGTGCGGTCTTTAACATCTGCGTAGGCGTGGAATGCACCCTGAGCATCGCCCATAGCACCTTCTCCAACAATACCGCGGCTGGTAACGCGCCCAATTCCGGCGCTCTCGCTAACGCCGCACCCTTCAGCACCATATCCATCGCCGACAGCACGTTTCTCAACAACAGCGCGTTCACCAGCGACGGAAGTAGCACCGGCGGTGCGATAGGCGTCCTCGCACCATTCAGCGTCCTGACCGTCACCAACAGCACCTTCTCCAACAACAATGAAGGTGGTACTTCAAATGATTTTGGGGGCGGCGCGATATCAGACGTTGCACCGTACAGCGCCCTATACATCAGCGGCAGCACCTTCTCCGACAACAGTTCCGGTAACTATGGCGGCGCTCTGAGCGCACAGCCGTCCCCGGTCTATGTTTCCATCATCAACTCGACTTTCTCCGGCAACAGCGCTCCGAATGGTGGCGGCGCTATCGCAGACCAAAGCGCGATGGTCATCACCAACAGCACCTTCTTCGACAACAATTCCAACGACGCGAGCGGTGGCGGCATCATGACCTCCGGGCTCTTTGGCGTGGGTTTTGGCGCGGGCCCGGTGCTTATCACCGGCAGCGTCTTCGAGGACGAGGCTGGCGGTAACTGCGACGGAACGGTCTTCAATGGCGGCTACAATGCTTCCGACGATGCTACCTGCGGCTTCGGCACCAGCACCGGCGTGGCAGGCCAGACCCTGGGCGATAACGTCAGCCCGCTGCTCGATCCGGCAGGACTGGAGCTCAACGAAGGAACTACAGAGACGATCGCGCTGCAGGGCAACAGCCCCGCCATCGACGCGGTTCCGATCGAGCTATGCCCGCCGACCGATCAGCGTGGATTCCCGCGCCCCGACCCCGAAGGTTTGCAAACCGCCTGCGATGCGGGCGCGTACGAATCCACCCCCATCATCGTCAACACCACCAGCGACAGCAGCCCCTCTGGCGACCATCTGTGCAGCCTGCGCGAGGCAATCAACAACGCCAACAGCCTGGTGGACACCACCGGAGGCGATTGCGGGCTGGGCGAACAGATTCTCTTCAGCGTCAGCGGTACCATCACCTTGAACAGCACGCTTCCCGCGATCCAGGCCGGCATCTCGATTGATGGGAGCGGACAGTGCATCACCATCGATGGGGCAAGTACCTACCAGGTGCTGTCGGTGAACACCGACGCCAGCCTGAGCCTCATCGACCTGACCATCGCAAACGGAACCACGAATGCCACCGGCGGCGGCGTCAGCAATAGTGGAACCCTGGCAGTCAGCAACTGCACTTTTAGCGCTGACTCTGCCGGCGTCGGTGGGGGCATCGAGAACCTCGGCTCGCTCACCGTCACCGACAGCACTTTCTCCAACAACACCGGATTCATAGGGGGCGCTATCAACATCGATAGCGGCATCGCGACCGTCACCAACAGCACATTTTCCGATGGCGGTCAGGCGATCAATAACTCCGCTACGCTAACCGTCACCAACAGTTCGTTCCTCAACAACACAGCGTCGTTCGGAGACGGTGGTGGCATCTTTAACGCCGACATTTTAACCGTCAGCAACAGTACCTTTTCCGGCAACACCACCACGATCGGCGGGGGCGGGGCGATCTTCAACAACCAAACGATGACGGTCACTAACAGCACCTTCTCCGGTAACAGCGGGATCGGCGGCGGTGCGATCGCAAACCAGGGTTCAGGGAGCATCACTAACAGCACATTCTCCGGCAACAGCGCCTCCAGTGGTGACGGTGGTGGTATCTCAGCAGGCGACGGTACGCTGAGAGTTACCGGCAGCCTTTTCGCCCGCGGACCTTCGGGGGGTAACTGTTCGCAAACCATCACTGATGGCGGCTACAACATTTCCGACGATGCTAGCTGCGGCTTCACCGGGACCGGGGTCAATGGCAAAACTCTCGGCGACAACGTCAATCCGCTCCTCGATCCTAACGGTCTGCAGAATAATGGCGGACCGACCGAGACCATCGCGCTGCAAGCGACCAGCCCCGCCATCGATGCCGAACTGATCACCCTGTGTCCCAGCACCGATCAGCGCGGGACCCGTCGTCCCGATCGCGAAGACCTCGGCGTGACTCCGGCGTGCGATTCGGGCGCCTTCGAGTACGGCAATGTGCTCCCGACCCCGACGCCGACCTCGACCAGCACTCCGACATCCACCGCGACATCGACGCCGACCACCACGGCGACACCGACGCCGACCACGACAGCGACGCCGACACCTACGAAAACCGCAACTTCCACCCCGACGCTGACGATGACGGCCACGCCAACGGCAACCGGTACGGCGACCGCGACCGCTACTCCGACTGCCACCCCGGCGGCGGTGGCATCGATCACCTTCGAAGGAAATGGGCCGTTGTTCGACTCGGCGGGCCCGGTAACCGCGATCATCGTGACCCGGCCTGCGGGAACGATCGCGGGCGACGTGCTGCTGGCGCAGATTGTCGTTTACGATGGGACCGGAACCAACGTGCCGACCGCACCGGCGGGCTGGACCCTCATCCGGCATGACTCGATCAATGGCGGCAATAAGATGACCACGTGGCTGTACTACAAGGTCGCGGGCGCGACCGAGCCGCCCTCCTACAACTGGCTGATCGCGTCGCAGTACGGAGCGGGCGAGATGGGCGATTATCGCGGGGTGGCGTCGGCGGTTATCGACGGATCGTCGGCTGCGACCTCCTCGAGCAGCCCACCGGTCGCAGCGGCACCCTCGTTGACCCCGAATCATAGCAACGAGCTGCAGGTGTACTTCTACGGTTCGCAAAGTGCGACCGCCCCCACCATCACGGAACCGGGCGCGATATTCTCGCGCGCGAATAGTCGGTCAACTAAGGAAGGCTTCACGCTCGCTTTCGGTGACCTGCCCGCTCCCTCGCAAGGAGTGGCATCGCCGACCTACAACGCGAGCTCCAATGCCGGAGTTCTCACGGCGCAGGCTGTCCTGCTCATATCGGCCAATACCGCGCCCACTCCGACGCCGACCACGACTGCCACGCGGACGGCGACCGCGACTCCGACCCCATTTCGTACCGCGACGGCAACCGCCACGCCGACTATGACGTCGACGGCGACCTCGACCGCAACGCCGGTCCCGATGTCGTCGATATCTTTCGTGAATGCAAGTGCGTTGACCGATTCGGCCAGTCCGGTAACGACGGTAACCGTGAATAAGCCGGCGGGGGTCATTGAGAATGACGTAATGCTCGCGCAGATCGCCATCTACGATGGAACCGGAACCAATGTGCCGTCGGCACCGGCGGGCTGGACGCTCATCCGGCATGACAACATCAACAATGGCAACAAGATAACCTCGTGGCTCTACTACAGGGTTGCCGGTGGCAGGAGCGAACCCAACTCGTATAGCTGGAATATCGCCTCGCAATATGCCGCGGGCGTGATTGGAGCATGGCGGGGAGCCTCAGGAACGCCGCTGGATCAGGCCTCGGGCGCGACGGCCTCGGGCAATCCGGCGACGGCTGCGGCACCCTCGTTGACGCCGAATCATAACGGGGAATTGCAGGTATACTTGTACGCTTCACAAAATGCGACCGCCCCCGTCATCACGGAACCGGGCGCGATCACCTCGCGGACAAATGATCGATCGTCGAGGGAGGGATTCACACTTTCGTTTGGCGATCTGGTCGCTCCATCGCAAGGGGTCGCCTCGCCGACCTATAACGCCAGCTCGACCGGCAGCGGCGGTGTCGTCCTGACTGCGCAGGCGGTGTTGCTGATAGAGGGCCCCTAGCAAGGGCGTCGTTCGCAGCCCCACCCTAATGCTGATGGCTGCCGGGACTTATGGCCCGGCAGCCTATCGGCGGTCGCCGTTCGCCGTCGCGAGCGAGATAAGGTGTCGTGCGAGGCCTCGGCCATTGCCGACGATACAAAACTCGTGTTAATTCTAGTTCGCAACGAGATCATTTGCGCCGTACTTGTGACACTTGGAACGAAATGATCAGGACCTGCCGCGATCGCGGAACTGCTCGCCACCATGCTGGTAGACTTCTTCGCAGAAGTCAGTTCAACTTCGTGCGCTGCGATCGCTGATGGTATCTCCTGAAAATCCCAAAAATGTGAGGTTCGCGGATCGGCTTTTTCCCGGCGGCGGGGAGCTAAGCGGACTCATGCGCGCGATGGACTGGTCGACTACTCCGTTGGGTCCTGCGGAAAAATGGCCGCTGGCGCTCCGGTCTATAGTGCGGGTCCTACTCACCTCGCGCTACGCAATGTGGATGGGATGGGGACCGGATCTTACATTCCTATACAATGACGCCTACAGCGCCATGTCCCTGGGAGCCAAGCATCCGTGGGCGCTAGGACGGCCATCGCGGGAAGTCTGGTCGGAAATCTGGCCTGAAATTGGCCCGCGGATCGAAAAAGTCCTGCACACTGGAGAAGCTACCTGGGATGAGGCCCTGCTGCTGTTCCTCGAGCGCAGCGGTTACCCGGAAGAGACCTATCATACCTTCTCCTACAGTCCGCTGGCCGACGACGAGGGCACGGTGCGTGGGCATTTCTGCGTAGTCATCGAAGACACCGAGCGCGTTATCGGTAACCGGCGGTTAGCTGTTTTGAAGGAGCTCGCATCCCAGCTTGCGACCACCAATCGCATCGATGACGTCTTCGCGGCATCCGAGAAATGCCTCGCGATCGACTCGCGCGATCTCCCTTTCACCCTGCTTTACCGGTTTGAGGGAAATCGCGCGCACCTCGTGTCGCGGAGCAACGTGCCGCCCGGCGGCGCGCTCGAAACCGTTGATATCGAGGAGTTGGAAAAACTCTGGTCCGTGTCACTGCGAAGTGACTTTGATGCGATTAAAGTCCTCGAAGCCAACCCTCCGGCGGATTGGGGCTCATGGGGAAAGCAGGTCTCGCGAGTCTTTATCGCACCCATTAGGCAGTCGGAGTCTTCTCCATACGGGGTCCTGATAGCGGGAGCGAATCCCTATCGGCCACCGGATGACACCTATCGGACTTTTGTAAGTCTGTATGTTGGACAGCTAGCTGCCGGCCTCGCGAATGCGCGGGCCTATGAGGAAGCGAATCGGCGGGCAGACGCGTTGGCGGAAATCGATCGCGCCAAAACGTTATTCTTCACCAACGTGAGTCATGAGTTTCGCACCCCGCTAACTCTCATCCTGGGACCGGTGCAGGATCTTCTCGTCGAAGCGGCACGGCTGCCGGATGAGCATCAGGAAAAGTTAGCTATCGCCTATCGCAACTGCTTGCGGCTACAGAAGCTGGTGAACGCGCTCCTCGACTTCTCCCGTATCGAGGCGGGAAGGGTCCAGGCCAACTACGAACCCACGGACCTGGCGGTGCTAACCAGCGACCTTGCGGCGCCTTTCCGATCCCTGGTTGAGCGGGCAGGACTTTCGCTCGAGGTGAAATGCGATCCACTCAGCCAGTTAGCGTACGTCGATCGCGAGATGTGGGAGAAAATCGTTCTCAATCTCGTTTCCAATGCCTTCAAGTTCACCTTCGAAGGTAAGATCGAGGTGAGCCTGCACGAAGTAGCTAACCGGATAGAGCTAGCGGTGACTGATACCGGGATTGGAATACCGGATGAAGAGTTGCCTCGGATCTTCGATCGGTTTCATCGCGTGGAAGGCTCGCGTTCGCGCACCTATGAAGGTTCGGGAATCGGCCTCGCGTTAGTGAACGAGCTGGTCAAGATGCATGGCGGCGAGTTTCGGGTCGTCAGCAAAGTCGGCAACGGAAGCACCTTTACGGTGTCGATGCCCGCCGGCGATGCGCATCTGCCAAAGGAACGCGTCGGCGTCGAGCGGCCCAAAGCCTCGAGCGCGAACGCGGCGACACTATTTGTGGAAGAAGCCCAGCGCTGGGATGCGGGGCCTGCCCGCCACATAACGGGTACGTCTATCCCTGCCGAAATGCTCGATGGTGACGCGGAAGTTGCGGAGACTCCCAGTGGCGCTCGCATCCTGCTCGCTGACGACAATGCTGACATGCGCGAATACATCAAGCATCTGTTGGGGCCGGAGTATGAGATTGAAACTGCCGCTGACGGAACGGAGGCGCTGGAGGCTGCCCGTGCGCGCCGGCCTGACCTGGTTCTGACCGATGTAATGATGCCCAAGCTGGATGGCTTCGGTCTTCTGGAAGCTCTACGCAGTGACGCACGGACTAAGACCGTTCCGGTCGTCATGCTTTCCGCGCGCGCCGGTGAGGAAGCTCGCATCGAAGGCCTCGCACGTGGCGCCGACGATTACCTGATCAAACCCTTTAGCGCTCGTGAACTCCTCGGTCGGATACGCTCACAGTTGGAGTTGCATCGACTGCGAGAGCAGGCGGCAACCGAGCGCGAACAGTTGTTGACTCGGGAAAAGAGGGCGCGTCGCGAGGCCGAAGAAGCCAATCGTTCAAAGGATGAGTTCCTCGCGATGCTGGGTCATGAGCTACGCAACCCGCTGGCGCCGATTCTCACCGCTCTTCAATTGATGCAACTCCGGAAGGGTGGCCCCACCGAGCGCGAGCGAACCATCATCGAGCGCCAGGTGTACCATCTGACGCGGTTGGTCGACGACCTGCTGGATATATCCAGGATTACGCGGGGTAACATTCGGCTTAAGAAAGAAGAGGTTGAGCTTGCCGTTGTGGTCGCGAAAGCCATCGAGATGACCAGCCCACTCATCGAAGAGCGGATGCACTATCTCGCGGTGGACGTTCCCAGCAGCGGACTGCCGGTCAACGGAGACCCGGCGCGGCTGGTCCAGGCAATTTCCAACCTGCTGACTAATGCCGCCAAGTACACCGAACCACGCGGCCGCATTTGGATTAAAGCTACTGGCAACGGAAACCACATCGAGTTGCGCGTGCGGGATAATGGCATAGGCATGGACGCCGCCCTTGTCTCTCACGTTTTCGATCTGTTTTATCAGGGCTCGCAGCGTAGTGATCGATCCCAGGGTGGCCTGGGGATAGGTCTGGCTATAGTTCGCAGCCTAATCCTTCTCCATGATGGAAGCGTTGAGGCTTTGAGCGAGGGAGCCGGCAAGGGAAGTGAGTTCATTGTTCGATTGCCCGCGCTTGAAGGTCAGACTGCCGCTCAAGTTGTGGAGCATAAGACGCCGCCGCTTCGCTCGGCAGAAGCGCCTGTTGGACTGCGTGTGTTTATAGTCGACGACAATGAAGATGCGGCGCTCCTTCTCGCCGAAGCTTTGACGGAAAAAGGCCATGTGACGCGCACCGCGTTTGACCCAGTCTCCGCGCTCGAGCTGGTTCCCGGCTTCATGCCCGACGTAATTCTCCTCGACATCGGGCTGCCGGTCATGGACGGATACGAGCTAGCCGATCGAATTCGACGAATTCCCGAACTGCATCGCGCGCGGCTCTTCGCACTTACCGGCTATGGCCAGGATTCCTATCGAGCGCAGTCGGTCGGGTTAGGCTTCGAGCGCCATCTCGCGAAACCTGTCGAGGTCGAGATTCTCGACTCATTGATTCGGACGACTGGGAGTTCTGACACTGTTTAGCGGTCGCCTGAGAGTCATCGAGCCAGCTGCACGAGGAAGGAATCACCTAAGCCATTGCCAATGAAGGTTCGCGCCACATGACTCGATTGCCGAAGCGCAGATAGGTTGAAGCGCGCCTCCCTACCAAAGTTAGAGCAACCTGCCGATCGATGACGGCATCGATTCGATGTGTTAGAAACATACCGCTTGATCGAAAAAGGGTAAGGAGTCGAGTGATGACGAGGTCGAGAATGGGCAAGGCGGCACGAACCGGCGCGACGATAGTACTGATGCTCGCCTTGGCGGGATGCACGCACAATCCGCTGCTCGGAAAGTGGAACATCGCGAGTCGCGACAAGGAGGTGGATGCATCTTACCTCGACGAACTGACAACTAACGTAAGGACATCGACGGGCGCCACCACCATCGAGTTTGACAAGGATTCGATCGTGATCAGCGGCGGTCCGCAGGAGCATACAATCACCGGCGTGACCTACATCATCAACGAATTGGAGGGCGGCGCGACCGACGTGCAGATTGTGCAGGCGCGCAAAAGCGATCCGAATAACAATGATGTTGACGTCTGCCACATCGATAAGACCGGCAACGCGGCGCAACTCGAATCGCGCAACGAGATCTTACGTCTTAGCCGCGTCGGTCAATAAACCCCGAGTTATGCCGGCAGGTCATTCGATGCCGTAGCGTTTGCGCTTGCGCCACAGCGTAGTCGCATTGATGCCGAGGGTCGCGGCGGCCTCATCGAGGGTGGTGCTCTCACCTAGCACGCGCGAAATGTGTTCGCGCTCGACTTCCTCGAGGCTGGCGGAATGCGAGATCCCGGCCAGGGTTTCGACGTGGTCGCGAAAGAGCGAATCCGGCAAATCGTCGGGCTGGATGATTTCCCCGCGAGTGAGCACCGCGGCGCGCTCCAGCGAATTGCGCAGCTCGCGCACATTCCCGGGCCAGCGATACTTGGTGATCGCGGCAGCCGCTCCCGGCGAGAGTGACATGCGCGAGCGCCGATTGCGGATGCTGGCCGATTTCAGCATCCATTCCGCCAGCGGCAGGATATCCTCGCGCCGCTCGCGCAGCGACGGCACTCGCAGCGTGATTACATTGAGGCGATAGAACAGATCGTCGCGGAAATGGCGCGCCGCGACTTCCGCCTCGAGGTCGCGATTGGTGGCGGCGATAATTCGGGTGTCGACCTTGATCGTGCGATCGCCACCTACGCGTTCAAAGCTTTGCTCCTGCACAAAGCGCAGGAATTTGGTTTGCAGCTGCGCCGAGAGGTCCGCGATTTCATCGAGGAAAACCGTTCCGCCATCGGCCGCTTCAACCCGCCCGGGCTTGTCTTTGACCGCGCCGGTGAATGCTCCCCGAACGTGACCGAACAACTCGCTTTCGAGCAGCTCTTCGGAAAGCGTAGTGCAGTTCACCACCACGAACATGCGATCATGGCGCAGGCTCCAGCGATGGATCTGGCGCGCGATGACATTCTTGCCGGTGCCGCTTTCACCGGTCAGCAGGATGGTGGCGTCGCTCGCTGCGGCCTGCTTCGCCGTCTCGAGCAGACGCGTCATCGCCGGCGCGCGCGAGTCGAGCAGTGGCAGATCGTCCATCGCATCGCGCAGTTCGCGATTTTCCATTTGCAGATCCTGCAAATGAAGCGCGCGCTCGACGATGAGTTGCATCTCCGTCAGCGAGAAGGGTTTGGTGACATAGTCATAGGCGCCCGCCTTCATCGCGGCGACCGCGCTTTCTACCGTCGCGTAGGCCGTCATCAGGATGACGAGGGTATCCGGATGAAGCCGCTTCGCCTCCTTTAACAGCTCCAGCCCGTTCATCTCGGCCATCCGGAAATCTGTGAGCACCAGGTCGAAGCGTGACTCGGCCAGCATCGCGCTGGCCTGCGCGCCATTCTCAGCCTCGCTCAGGTGATGCCCGAGCGATTCGAAAAATCGCACCAGGCTCAGGCGAATGTTTTTTTCGTCGTCGACGACTAGAAGTCTGGCCATCAGGATTGCGCACCCACCGGAAGCTGTACGATGAAGCGGCTGCCGTGCCCGTTGTTGCTTTCGACGAAGATGCGGCCGCCATGCGCCTCGACGATGTCCTTGACGATCGCCAGGCCGAGTCCGGCCGAGCCGGGTGCGTAACCATTGGCGCCGTATTGCGCGAAGCGTTCGAAGACGTGGTCGCGAATTTCCGGTGCGATGCCGGGCCCGGTATCCGCCACTTCGAGGCGCGCGAAATCACTGCCTGACGGCCCCGCGGCGACCTGGATGGTTCCACCTTCGGGCGTATAGCGCAGCGCGTTGCCGATAAGATTGGAAATCACCCATGAGAGCTTCACGGGATCACCTTCCATGTCCGGCAGTTTCTCGATGTGAGTTTCGATATGAATTTTCTTTTCCTGGGCCTGGATGCCGAAGCGGTCGGTCACGTCCTCGACGATCTTAGCAAGATCGAGAGCGACACGTTGCACCGCGATGAGCGGAATCTGTCCACGCGCGAGGTTGAGAAGGTTATCAGCCAGCTGCTTCATGCGCGAGGCCTCTTCGAGGATCGCACGCAGGACGTCGCGCTGCTTGGGCGTCAGCGTATCCTCATCGCGGCGCAGCAGCTCCGCCAGCAGGGCGAGGGAGGTAAGGGGCGTCCGCAGTTCATGCGACAGCGTCGCGACCAGGTTGGTACGAGCGCGATCCTGATCGCGCAAGTAGGTGACATCCTGCAGGATGAGCAGCGTGCCGAGCGCGCGGCCCTCCTGGCGCAGCGGCACCGGCTTCAGCACATAAGAATGATCGCGACCACGAACGTGCAGTTGAACCTCGACACGCTGCAGTTCCTCTTCCGGCTTGCCGAGGTTGCGGATCGCGTCGCGCACCCGCAGGTAATGCGGATGGTTGCTGCTCAGGTCGTCGAAGCGGCTCCCCAGCGCGTCGGCAGGCTCGATGCCCATGATCAGCGCGGCGACCTCATTGATGTGCGCGACGATGCCATCCGAATCGATTAGCACCACACCGTCCTCGAGGCTTTCGATGATCGCCTCGGTCTTGCTCTTCTCGTAGACGATGCGCTCGACGTTCATGCGGTCGTAGTGCTCGAGACGCTCGGCCATCTGGTTGAATTCGCGCGCGACCTCATCGAGCTCGGCCAGCGTCTGCGGACCGAGGCGCACATGGGTTTTGCGCTGGCTGATGCCGCGCAGGCGCTCCGCCAATTCCGTGAGAGGACGCGACAGCGCCCATCCCATCCAGATCGACAGCGCGGCGCCGACCAGCAGCAGGATCGCGAAGCCGGCGGCGACTTCATAGGTGAGATGCGTCCCCATCTTGTTGGCACGGCTATCGGCGCGGAACATGGCGGCTTTGTTGAGGGCGATCAGGTCATCGATGCGCGCATGAAGTTGATCGAATTCATTGTCGTGGCGCTCGCTGGGCGGAGCGGTGGCGATTTCATCGAAGAGTTTCTTTCCGCGAGTCTCGATATCGTTTGCGATCTCGGGCTCTCCGACTTCGGTGATGTCGTGCTTCTCGATATCCATCCAGTGCATGAAGGAGTCACGCGCGGCGGGTAGGGCCTCGCGGCCCCTGCCATCGTATTCCGCACGCTCAAGCTTGCGCAGCGCCTCATGCTGATGCTGCCCGACCTCGATGCTGATGTAGTTGCGATAGAGCGTCTCGCGAATCGCACCGCCGAGACTGTTCAGCCGCGGCAAAGCATAAGCACCGAGGACGATCACGAGCGCGAGCAACAGCAGGGTGCCGTTGCGGATTCGGCTGCGGAGCGAGGAAGTCATGACTTGCTCTCCTCGAGTGCCTGGTCACCGACAATTTCAATGTCGAGGTCTTTTCCCTGGGCGAGAAAACGTTCGGTGACGTCCTTGCCCAACAAGCGGCGCCAAAACGGCTGATGGGTTCGTCCGATGATGATCTTTTCCACCCCATGTTCGCGCGCGAAATCGAGCATCGCCTTAACCGGATCCGCGGACTTCAGCCACACCGTCTCGGCGCCGAGTTCGCCGGCCAGGTTGATGTTGTCGAGCAGGGCGACGAAGTTGCGCGTATCGATCTTTCGCACCGATTCGGCGGGCGTCTCGACATGGACCGCATACCAGTCAGCGTTGAGCTGGCCCGCGATGCGCGCGGCCTTGTGCAGGAGCCGCTTGCCATCATCGGGATTGGAGGACAGCCCGACCATGACCCGCTCGAAGACCTGGGTTCGGCGCCGGCCACCCTCGCGACGCAGCGCTTCCTGCTCCTCGCGCTGCCGATTGATGCCGCGCGCGACTTCGCGCAGCGTCAGTTCGCGCAAGGAGGTCAGATTACTAGGTTTGAAAAAGTTCTTGAGCGCCTGCTCGACCTGCGCCTCCGGATAGATTTTGCCTTCGCGCAGACGCTCGCGAAGCTGCTCGACCGTTACGTCGATGTTGACGATCTGATCGGCCTTGGCGATGAACGAGTCGGGCACCACCTCGCGCACATCGATGCCGGTGATGCGCCGCATCAGCGGGTTGAGCGTCTCGATATGCTGGATGTTGATCGCGCTGATGACGCTGATGCCGGCCGCGATCAGATCCTCGATGTCCTGGTAACGCTTCTCGTGCTTGGAGCCCGGGACGTTGGTATGCGCGAGCTCATCGACGATCGCGACCTCGGGCTTGCGCGCAATGACCGCATCCAGGTCCATTTCATATTGGGTGGTGCCGCGATAATCGATCGCACGGGGCGGTACGATCTCGAGGTCGCCAACCTTCGCGGCGGTCTCGGCGCGGTTGTGGGTCACGACCAGACCCACCACCACGTCGATTCCCTTAGCGCGCAGTTGATGCGCCTCTTCCAACATCTTGTATGTTTTCCCCACACCAGCAGCGGCGCCGATGTAGATCTTCAGCCGCCCCTTGAGCGGCCGCGCGACCAGGTCGAGGAATGACTCCGGATCGGGCCGATGGTCATCCTTTATAGGATGGGTTGCCACGGCCCGATGATACTACTTTTCCACCCGCGCTTGGGCTTTCGGCGGAGACAGTTTGTCGAGCGCCAGGTTAAGCGTGAGCACATTGACTCCGGGTTCGCCGAGCACACCGAGTTGGCGCGCGCGGGTGTTCTGGCGGACCAGCAGGCGAACGTCGTCCTCGCCGATGCCCCGCGCCTTGGCGATGCGGGCCACCTGAATGTCGGCGGAAGCCGGGCTGATCTCAGGATCAAGCCCGCTGCCGGAAGTGGTTACCAGGTCCATCGGCACCTGATGCACATCGATGCCGGGATTGGCCTCGACCACATCTTTCACGCGCTGCTGCACGGCGGAGATCAGGGTCTTGTTGGTCGGTCCGAGGTTGGAGCCACTGGAGTTCGATGCGTCATATCCTTTGTCGCCGGCGGCGGAAGGACGGCTGTGAAAATAACCCGGCGCCCCGAAGGTCTGGCCGATTAGCTCGGAGCCAACGACCTTGCCATCGCGCTCGATCAGACTGCCCTGCGCCTGATGCGGGAACAAAACGTTGGCGACTCCAGTCATTGCCAACGGGTAGATTATCCCGAGCAGGATAGTCAGCACGATGGTCATCTTAATCGATATCATTAATGCGCGCATTGAATGCTCCTACGCGAGGTGAAGCGTTTCGACGATAATGTCGATCGCCTTGATGCCGATGAACGGAATGATAACGCCGCCGACTCCATAGATAAGTAGGTTGCGGGTCAGGATGGCCGCGGCGCCCAGTGGACGATACGCCACCCCGCGCAACGCCAGCGGGATCAGCGCGATGATGATTAGCGCATTGAAGATGACGGCCGAGAGAATCGCGCTTTCCGGGGTCGCCAGATGCATGATGTTGAGCGCCTGCAACTGCGGATAGCCGAGTACGAACATGGCCGGAATGATCGCGAAATACTTCGCGACGTCGTTGGCAATCGAAAACGTGGTCAGTGCGCCGCGCGTGATCAGCAACTGCTTGCCGATCTCGACCACTTCCATGATCTTGGTCGGGTTGGAATCGAGGTCGACCATGTTGCCGGCCTCGCGCGCGGCCTGGGTGCCGGCGTTCATCGCAATACCGACATCGGCCTGCGCCAGCGCGGGCGCATCGTTGGTGCCGTCGCCGATCATCGCGACCAGCTTACCCTGCGCCTGCTCGGAGCGAATGATGCCGAGCTTGCTTTCAGGAGTCGCCTCGGCAACGAAATCGCCGACGCCGGATTCCTGCGCGATTGCCGCCGCAGTCAGCGGATTGTCGCCGGTGATCATTACGGTGCGCAGGCCCATTGCATGCAGGCGCGCGAAACGCTCACGAATGCCCTGCTTGATGATGTCCTTAAGATAGATGACGCCCATCACCTTGCCAGTGTCTGCTACTACCAGTGGCGTTCCACCCGCGCGGGAGATCTTCTGCACGATGCCGTCGAGATCCGCGGGAATCTGACCGCCGTTCTCTTTCACGAACTTGACGATCGATTCGCCGGCGCCCTTGCGCACCTTGCGTCCGTCGAGATCGACGCCGCTCATGCGGGTCAGCGCCGAAAAGGCAATGAACTGCGCGTTGGTGTCAGCGAGTTCGCGGCCGCGTAGCGCGAAGTCGCGCTTCGCGAGCACCACGATCGAACGACCCTCGGGAGTTTCGTCGGCGAGTGAGGCCAACTGCGCCGCATCGGCGAGGTCCTCGACCTCAACGCCCGCGACCGGAATGAACTCGGTCGCCATGCGATCGCCGAGCGTGATGGTGCCGGTCTTATCAAGGAGAAGCGTGTCGACATCGCCGGCCGCTTCGACCGCGCGCCCTGACATCGCCAGCACGTTATGCTGGACCAGGCGGTCCATGCCCGCGATTCCGATCGCGGAAAGCAATCCACCGATGGTGGTGGGGATCAGACATACTAAAAGTGCGACCAGCACCGGCAGCGAGAGCGCCGTGCCGCCATACTGCGCGAACGGAAACAGACTCACGCAGACCAGCATAAAAATGATGGTGAGGCCGGCCAGCAGGATGCTCAGCGCGATCTCATTGGGGGTCTTCTGCCGTTGCGCGCCTTCCACCAGCGAGATCATTCGATCGAGGAAGGTCTCGCCCGGGTTGGCGGTGATCTTCACTTTGATCCAGTCCGAAATGACGGTGGTGCCGCCCGTGACGGCGCTGCGATCGCCACCGCTCTCGCGAATGACCGGCGCCGATTCTCCGGTGATAGCGGCCTCGTTCACCGCGGCGACGCCTTCCACCACTTCGCCGTCGCCGGCGATTACCTCACCCGCGCGCACCAGGACGATATCGCCGCGGCGCAGGTCGGTGGCGGGAACCATTCGCTCCTTGCCGTCCTTGAGCAGGCGCGCATGAGTCTCGGTCCGCGTCTTTCGAAGGTTATCTGCCTGCGCCTTGCCGCGTCCTTCCGCCATGGCTTCCGCAAAATTCGCGAAGCCGACGGTGAACCATAGCCAGATCGCGATTTGAAACTCGAAGCCGAGAAACTTGGTGTTCCCGCCAAGCAGGTTCTGCACGATGATAATCGTGACTGCCAGTGCGGTGACCTCGACCACGAACATGACCGGGTTTTTGACCTGCACGCGCGGGTCGAACTTCCACATTGAGTCAACCAGCGCGCGGCTGACAATATCCTTGTCCCAGAGACTTGCTGCTTTCCGTGTTTCTGCCATGAGGATGTGCCTCTTAAGCTCCTAATAAAGAATGTGACGGACCATCGAGAGATGCTCGACGATTGGTCCCAGCGCGTCGGCGGGGAAGAAAGTCAGCGCCGCGACGATGATGATCACGCCCACCAACAAGATCACGAAGATGGGCCCATCGGTCGGGAAAGTTCCCGCGCTATTGGGCACCGAGCGCTTGGCCGCGAGTGAACCGGCCAGAGCCAGGATCGGAACTTTCATCATAAAGCGACCGAACAGCATCACGAATGCCAACGTGAAGTTATAGAACGGAGCGTTGGCATTAAACCCTCCGAAGGCGGACCCGTTGTTGGCAGCTCCTTCCGTATAGGCATAGAGAACCTGGGAAAAGCCGTGCGGACCAGGATTAGAAATTCCCGCCAATCCAGCTTTGGTGACCATCGCTACTCCCGCCGGCAACAGGATGACGGCCGGGAAGATCAAAATGAAAAGCATCGCGAGTTTCATCTCGCGAGCCTCGATTTTTTTGCCGAGATATTCCGGCGTACGGCCTACCATCAGTCCTGCTATGAAGACCGACAGCACCGCCATCACCAGCATCCCGTAAAGTCCGCATCCGACACCGCCGAAAATGATCTCGCCGATCTGCATGTTGACCAGCGGAACCAGGCCGCCAAGTGGAGTGAAGCTGTCGTGCATGGAGTTGACCGCACCGCATGAGGTATCGGTGGTGACGGTGGCCCATAGCGCGGAGTTGACGATGCCGTAGCGGACTTCCTTGCCCTCCATATTGCCGCCGGACTGGCTCGCGGTAGGATGCTGATTCAGTCCCATCGCGGCGAATTGAGTATTACCGCGCTGCTCGGACCAGATTGCGGGTGCGACCCCCATGAAGAACATGATCCACATCGCGGCCATCAGCGCCCACCCCTGACGGCGATCGCCAGCCATCTTGCCGAAGGTGTGCGTCAGCGCCGCGCCGATCGCGAAGATCGCGATCATCTCGAGCAGGTTGCTCAGCGGAGTTGGATTCTCATAAGGATGGGCTGAGTTGACATTAAAGAAGCCGCCGCCATTGGTGCCTAGCTCCTTGATGATCTCTTGCGAGGCGACCGGTCCTTGCGCGATGACCTGATCGGCGCCTTCCACTGTCTTGACGTGAGTATAGGCGCTGAGGTTCTGCGGTACCCCCTGCCACACCAGCACCAGCGCGAAGACAATGCTGATGGGTAGTAATACCCAGAGCGTGCCACGGGTCAGGTCAAACCAGAAGTTACCCAGCGTCTTGGCGCTCTTGCGCACGAAACCACGGATCACCGCGATACCTACCGCGATGCCCGCCGCGGCGGAGACGAAGTTGTGGAACGCCAAACCCGCCATCTGCGTGAAGTAACTCATGGTGGATTCGCCGCCGTAGGCCTGCCAGTTAGTATTGGTGGTGAAGCTGGCCGCGGTATTGAAGGCGAGATCCGGCGCGACCGCACTCATCGCCTGAGGATTGAACGGCAGGAGCTGCTGCAGGCGCTCCATCGCATAGAGCAGCAGCATCCCGACCATGCTGAACAGCAGCATCGAGATCGCATACTCCCACCAGGTCATCTCAGTGGCGGGATGAATACCGCATACCTTGTAGATGAGCTTCTCAAGCGGTTTGAGGACCGGATCGAGAAAGGTTTTCTCATCGCTGAAGACGCGCGCCATGTATAAGCCCAAGGGCACGCTTACCAGCGTCACGAGAATGAAGAACAGTCCAACCTGGACAATTGCATTCGTCATTTAAGATGTTCCTTATGCCGCGGCCTTAGAATTTTTCCGGCCGCAAAAGCGCGTAGACCAGGTAGGCGGTCAGCCCGGTCGCCATCACGATGCCCATTACCAGTTCCCAGGTACTCATAGTTTTTCGCATCCCTCGACGTAGGCCAGCGCTACCAGAAAGAAGACTACCGTCGCTACCACACAAACAACGTCCAACATGTTTTGCCTCTTACATTGCGTGCGCGTCGCGCGCACGTTTGATTTGCCGATTTTCGCGTCGCAGCGCGATGACATTCGACTGCTGGACCTCCTCGGTTTCGGTCTGATAACCGGGGCAGGGTCCGGCGACGAAGCTGTCGAGCCGACGCCGCTCTTCCGCAGAGCTGAGATCCTTGTCGCCCGCGATTCGGATCGACCCACTGTGATCGTCGTTCACCATGAAGGCCCACTTGCAGCGCAGGCATCGATACATGTAGCGCTGGGGTTTGAACCATCCGGGCCGCCGACCCATAACCCAGATGGCGTAGTTATGACGCAGGACATTGTTAGTATTGACCTTCATTGGAGTGCTCCTTGCGATGCGACCTCGGGTCGCTAGAGAGCATCCGATGTGCCATGGCAAAAAGGCGGTTTTGCTTGGGATTTTTCATTGTGAAAGCTGGCGAGGTTTCATAATGCATGCCGCCGGGCCCTGCATAATGCACAGAATGGGCCGTGCGTTTTGGCGGGTTGAAAGGATGGTTAGAGACGCTAAGTCATCATCGCCGTTGAATCGAACCAGCTACGCAGCCTCCTCTGTTACGATCCGATGCACTTGGGTAAGCAGCCCTCGCACTAGAAGCTTGGGGCGCATAATTTGTCAGCCGCGATGATACCCTCGTTCGAATCACGCGGACTTCGATATCGTGGCAGGCTCTTCCGATGGTGAAGCTGCTCCTCGCGATTCTGGTCATCGTGGTGGTTCTGGTCGGGCCGGTCTTCGTCGGTGCGATCGAACGCAACGTCGAGGCGTTCTTCCTTGTCATCGGAATGTTGACCGCCTGGATGATGGGGCAATTCAACGAGGCGCTGGTAGTGGGTGCCGTTAGGGAACCGCTCGGATTCACAGCCGCGGTACTGGTCTTCGGCGGCATCTTTCGCCTGATGCGGGGCTACCTCGACATGATTTTTCGCCGGGCCATCGAAGCGACGGACCCGCGGGTACTCTGCTTCACGCTGGCGATCGGATTGGGCTTCCTGGCGCCGTTCATAACTCCCGTCGTCGCCGCGCTGGTGTTCGTCGAGGCGATCTCGATGCTGCGCTGCGGGCGGATAGCCGAGGTCAGCGCGACCATCTTCGCGTGTTTCGCCATTGGCATCGGCGCGGGCTTGACGCCGCTGGGGATGCCGGGCTTCGCGGTGGTTTTGCGCTCGCTGCACGCCGACTTCTGGTACCTTGCCCGCCTGCTTGGCCCGTTCGTTGTAATTGGAGTCATTCTTTCAGCAGTACCGATGTTCTTTTTGCCGTATGGTTCCCGCCAACCGCTGGATGCCGTTCGCGACAAGGATTCATGGAAGCTGGTCCTGCTGGTCCGTCCCGGCCGGGTGTATGTATTTATCGCCGGACTGGTCGCGCTCTCCGATGGACTCAGGCCGCTGGTCGACGCCTACATCCATCACATCCCGAACGGACTGCTGTTCTGGCTGAACACCGTCTCCGCAGTCGTCAACAATTCGACCCTCGCGGCGGTAGAGATCGGGCCGTCGCTGAGCCGCGGTCAGCAGCGCGCGGCACTCCTCGGGCTGCTGGTGAGCGGTGGGGCGCTTATCACTGGAAACATTCCGAATATCGTTGCGGCGAGCCGGCTTGGCATCACGAGCCGCGAATGGGCGCGGGTCGGCCTCGGCACCGCGGCGATATTGCTGGTTTTATGTTTCGTGGGTCTGGGCGCCTTGAGCTTTTTCCCTTAAATCTCCGTATGGGCTTTAAGCTGCTTGAGGCCGAGCTTCTTCACCCGCGCGGTAAAGGTTGTAGGTGGGATGCCGAGCAGATCGGCCGCGCCGCCGCTGCCGTAGATCTTGCCGCCGCTTTGGCGCAGCGCCGCCGCGATGTTTTCGCGCTCGCGCCGCTTCATCTCATCGTCCCTGACTACTTTCACCTGGTCTGAAGGAGGCTCAACTGGATGGGGCTGCATGGGCGCCGGTTGATCGTGGCGACTGGGAAGTTGGAGCTTAAAGTTCCCATCGGAAGCTCGTATCACGGCGCGCTCGATCACGTTCTGAAGCTCGCGAACGTTTCCAGGCCATTCGTAGTCCGAGAGTTCCTGCAGTTGTCCTTCGGACAGATTTGGGCGGCTGCGATGGAAACGGTCACAGGCGGCTTCGATGAACGCCAGCGCCAGAATCGCGATGTCGGTCTTGCGCTCGCGTAGCGGCGGCACTTCGATCGGAAACACGTTGAGGCGATAAAAGAGGTCCTCGCGGAATCGCCCGGCGCGGATCGCCTCGCTGAGGTCGCGGTTGCTCGCCGCGATGACGCGAACGCCGATGTGCCGGGTGGTGTCGTCGCCGACCGCCTCGAACTCTCCCTCTTCGAGAACCCGCAGCAGCTTGGGCTGCATTTCGAGCGACAGGTCACCCACCTCGTCGAGAAAGAGCGTGCCGCCATCGGCGAGGAGAAACCTGCCGGTCCGATCGCGTAGGGCACCGCTGAATGCGCCGCGGACGTGTCCGAAAAACTCGCTCTCGAACAACTCCCGTGGGATTGCGGTACAATTTACGGTAACCATCGGCCGGTCATGACGAAGACTGTGCTGATGGATGCCCTGGGCGACCAGTTCCTTGCCAACTCCGGTTTCCCCGAGAATCAGGACGGTAGCATCGGTCGCCGCGACCATTTCAATCTGCTCCAGCAGATGGTGCAGGTGGGCACTCTCTCCCAGCAGCCGCGCGCTAGTTGAAAGAGGTTCGAGACAGGTCGGGCCGCGAACGTCAGTTAGGTGCGGATGCGCTTGCGTGCGTCCGGAAGGGCGATCGGAAGCGGGCCGTCGCTCCTCAAAGCTCTCAGCGGATGTTCTCATTGATTGTCGCTAACTAGCGTGCGTTGATGAGCGCTAGACTGCGCTCAAGTTAACAACCTGTCTACAGCAAATGGCCGAAGGTAATGGTTCCTCACGTCTAGGGATAAATTTGAACAATTTTGAACGTTAAGGACGAGAACGATAAAGCACCGACTCAGACCGACGACGAGTCGATAACCAGTTATCCCCAATCAACATGAAGTGTTGCCGCTCAGGCAAAACCGTTATACGTTTCATTCAATTGTTAACAAGATCCGTCATGGAAGTCCTTTAGCCCACTCAAGCTTCTCTCTCGCTCTTCAATGATGGCATGCACCTGGCTGCGGCGAGCCGGTGGCGCGGTCAGCAAGCCCGGTCTGGAGTGGCAATGTTGTCGGAAAAGCGAGACAAGCTCCTTCTCACGGTAAAAGACGTCGCCGCCTACCTGCAGGTCAATCAAACCACCATCTATCGTTTGCTGCGCCAAGCGGAAATTCCGGCCTTTAAACTGGGCGGCGACTGGCGCTTCAATCTCGAGAGCATCGATGAATGGCGACTGGCGGCCTCGGCGAAGCCGACGTTTCGAACCCAGGCGCCGTCAGGTTCGACGTCCCTTGCGCGAACTCGATCCGAGCCTGCAAGCGTGGCCGCGGCGCAGATCGCGCCGCCGTCGCTTATGGACACGCCGCAACTGACATCCGCGCTTGCCCGGCTCCATCAAGCAATGAGCAGTCTGATGGAACCGCTGGCGGAATTGCGCGCCTTGATTCCAACCCTCCAGCGCATCGCGGGCAAGGTAGCGGATTCGGACCCAACCGCGGAGACCAACGATGAAAAAATTCCGCGGTTATCGTTTGGTCCTGAAACGGTGCTCGCCGGCGCTCCCATCGCGTTCGGGTTGGTCGACCGCCATCGTCGGATGGTGAGCTACAACGACGCCTTCTGCGAGTTGTTCGAATATTCACGCGAACAATTGCGCGCGCGGGATTTCTTCGACTTGATGTGCGAAGACGATCGCGCCGGGTATGCGACCATCCTGGCGAAATTGCTCTCGGGAGAACCGGAGGCGGGGAGCCTGGTTGGAAGGGCGTTGACGCGGAAAGGACATTCGATCCTGGTCAAAATCCACGTCTGGGGGGTGCCGCGAAAGAAGCCACCCCGGCCGGACTACGTCGCCGCTGTCCTGCAACGGGTGGCTACCAGTAACGAGGCGATGGCGATCCTCGCACCAGCGGACGGGCAGGCCCCGAAACGTCGCGAACGGGTTTCGTCGCGAGATTAGCGGTCGTGCGGTTCCGCAATCTTTTCAGGCGCTAGGAGCACGCTAACTGACGAACGATGGCGAGGGAATGTATCCGATGGCAAAAGAACATTCGGAGAAGCGCGTACTTACCGTCAAAGATCTCGCGGCTTATCTGCAGGTCAATCCCACCACCATCTATCGGCTGCTGCGGCGCTCCGCGATCCCGGCCTTCAAGCTGCGCGGGGATTGGCGCTTCAACCTTGAAAGTATCGATGCGTGGCGGTTGACCGCCGACAGCGGTTCGGCGCGGACGCGGCGGCGGAGACTGTCCCCATCGGCACGCTTCGCGCCACGCGGTCGGACGGACTCCTTGCGGTTGCCGGCGGTTGTGGCGCGGCTCTCTGACACCATCAGCAAAATGATTGCGCCGATCGCTGAGATCCACGCAATGATTCCGATCATCAAACGCATCGCCGAGGTGATCGAAGACCGTGGCGACGCCTCCGATGAGATCGCGCGCCTCTACCAGGGACAGGCGGTTGCGTTGCGGCCTGTTTTGGACAAGCTCTTCGAACATGCTCCGATTGCGTTTGCGGTGGTGGATCGCGAATGTCGCGCGGTGAGCTTCAACGATGCCTATTGCGAAATGTTCGGGGTCTCGGCGAAGCAACTGCGCGCGGCGGTACTGACGGACTTTGTATGCGAAGCGGACCGCGACCTCGCAATGGCGCTGCATCGGCAATTGCTAAACGGCGGAGCGCCCTCGAACACTTTCTCGGGAAGGCTGACGGCGGAAGGTGCTCCGGTGTTGATCAGGTCCAAAGCGTGGGCCCTGCGCGCGAGTGCGGACGCATCGGCCGAATTTGCCGGCGACATTCTGGAACGAGTCGCGACCCACGAAGAGGCCGCGGAAATGTTTGCGCGAAGCGCCGAGGATCTTTCCAAACGGCGCGAAAAAATCCTGACCCGCAGCTAAGATCGCTTCTGGAGGCCCATCTTCTTCATCCGCGCGGTGAGCGTAGTGGGCTTCATTCCGAGCAGCGCCGCCGCACCCCCCGAGCCATGGATTCTGCCTCCGCTTTGGCGCAATGCGGCGGCGATGTTCAGGCGCTCGCGACGCTTCATTTCTTCCTCGGTGACGATTGCGGCCGCAGCGGAGGCGGACGGTTCAGCTTCAGCGGTCTCCTGCGCGCGCGTGGCCGCCGCCGCGCCGATATCGATCCGAAGTGACCCAAGACGGGCAGTTATGACGGCGCGCTCGATGATATTTTGCAGTTCGCGGACGTTGCCGGGCCAATCGTAGCTTTGCAACTGTTGAATCTGGCGATCGGAGAGTTGTAGCGGCACCCGATTAAAACGCTGGCACGCGGCGGCGACGAAATGACGGGCCAGGACCGGGATGTCCTCGGTGCGGGCGCGCAGTGGCGGCACCTCGATGGGAAATACGCTGAGTCGATAGTAGAGGTCTTCGCGAAAGTGCTCTTCGAGCACCGCTTCTTTCAGATCGTAGTTGCTGGCCGCGATGATCCGTACGTCCGCGTAGCGCGGTTGATCATCGCCGACCGCCTGGAATTCGCCATCCTGCAATACGCGCAGCAATTTGGGTTGCATCTCCGGCGCCAAATCCCCGACTTCGTCGAGGAACAGGCTGCCGCGATCGGCGAGCTGAAAACGTCCGATGCGATCCTTGATGGCGCCGGAGAAGGCCCCCTTTACATGGCCGAAGAGCTCGCTTTCGAAGAGCTCGCGCGGAATCGCGGTGCAGTTGAGCTTGACCATGGTGTGCTCGCGCCGTGAACTGCGCTCATGGATCGCGCGCGCGACCAGCTCTTTGCCGACGCCGGTCTCGCCCAGGATCAGTACTGTCGCATCGGTCGGAGCGACCATATCGATTTGTTGCAGCACATGACGGATGGCGGTGGTGGCGCCGAGAATCCTGGTACCGCCAACGCTCTCGTCGACTTCCACCCGGAGGTAGGCGTTTTCGGACTCGAGCCGCTGCCTCAGGGTGGTCATTTCTGCGGAGGCGCGGGTATTCATAATAGTGCCCGCGAGGGCGACGGAGAGGACTCGTAAACGCTCAAATTCGGCTGGTGCGATGACAATGCGGCTGTAGACCCCGATGACGCCGACTTGCGTACCCGCGAATATCAACGGAAACCCTGCGAACCCTCGAATCCGCTCGCCGGACCAGGCCGGAGTTTCCCGCCAGTCACGGCTGGTGCGAATATCGCGAATCAGCAGCGGCTCGCGGCGCTCGCTTACCCGCCTGACCTGGCCGCTGCCGTGATGAAATTCATCATCGAGGCGGCTCCAGTCTTCGCCGGGCTTGAGCGGCCGGCCGGCACTGGCAGCGAGGTGGAGACTGGGGGGCAGCTCGCGCTCCTCGGGTTTTGCGCGGCATATTTCGCATTGCTCGGCGGGCCCGAACAGCCATATACGTGCTATCGCGAGGGCGCGATAGTTGCCGAGTTCGCCTACGATGTGTTGCAGCAGCAGCGCGAGCGAGCGATCCTGGCTAAGCGCCGCCGCGATTCGGCGTAGACTTTCAAAACGCATCAGGGCACCTCGAAATAGGGTCACAACGAGGTGGCGCGCCGAGCGGGGCAGTGGCACCCAACGGGGTCCGTGTGTTCCGATCAGCGCTTCGGCAGCTTTATCCGATTGGTCGGAGGCCCGAACCGATCGCATCTGGAATCGAGTCGCCGCGAACCCCATCGATCAAACGGGTTGGTTTGCCGGTTACGTAACGGTTTGTTCGTCGGCACCATCGTTGTGTCAACTGACTGATGGCACCCCTCCACAAGCGGACCCTAGCACGAGCGTGCGGGAATGAATACCTCCAATTTGACGCATGCTTACAGTTGTCGACTAGATGTCGAGTAGAAATCGTCGGCAAAATTTTGGCGAGCAGGCGACGCGATGTTGGAGCGTCAACCAAAGCTGGTGGTGTTTTGTCATCCGACGCTGGTTAAAAGCCTTGGTTTCGATTGGTTATTCAACCGACAGAATGGTTGGTACCGGGGATGCTAAGGATTCGTAGATAAACCTTGGGGAGGCTTTTGGGTTTATGAGTCAAAACGCTCAGCTTCGAAAGGTCCACGTTGATGTCCGCCCAACACGCTCCGATGTTGTGGAAATCACTCCGCAGCTAGAACGCCGATGGTTTGAGTTCGACCGTAGCGCGGTTTTGCGCCAGATCGATCTCGTGCAACACACTATCGACGAGAATGCGGATGACCTCGGCATGGTTGCCGTCGAAGGTGTGTTCGAGAAGCCGCTCTCGGACGAACTCCTTCGCACCTCGCGCGCATTACATCTAATGGCGCAGGAACTCATCGCGCTGCGGGGACAGGTTTCGCGTGTCAGCGCCTATCCCAAGGCCGACAAAAAACCGGCATAGAATAGGCCGCAACATAGGCATCGTATCGGGATCAGCGCGGGTCGACTGCTGCGGCGCAGGCTCCTTTGGAACTGAGGATCTGGCAGTAATCGGTCCGAATCAGTGATTGGATCGGCTTCCGGCTAGAGCGAGGGCTGTGATGATTTGAAGTCTTGGGACGCTGAAACCATGGCTTTGATCCTTTGCCAGGTCTCGAAGTCGCGGCCACGAGCCTTGTCCCGGCACTGCTGACACACTGCGACCCGGATTGAACGCGGACTCGCGCCCGCCATCAACATGGCGGATACGCTGGTAACCGCTGAATTCTTACCACAACAAGCACACATACGAAGACGTAAAAAGCGAAAGACGTGCCATCAACGAGCAGGCACTTCTTTATGCCAAATAGAGCTCGCCTATCGATTTTCAACACTGGGCTGATGCAGTTCGGGACAGTGTGACGAAAAGGGAGGATGCTTCCCTCGCGCTTGTTACCAGGTAAGATCGTTTATTGATGAGCATTAACCATCGTAAAGAAGTCGGAAGGTTCCGAGAAGCAGATCCCGACGACAGGGAACGCGGATACGAAAAGTGCAAAAACAAACCCACTCGACAAGGGACTCAGACGCACGCGAATTGACGAAACGAAGCCAAATACTTCAGATAAATGCAGGCCTTTCTTAAAAGCACCGACTCAAATGACGTCCGATTTCGACGGTCAGGCAGCGCAATCGGCGGCACCATCAATCCTACCAACGCCGTCTACCGACGCCGCGTCAGTTAAGTACCCTCGGCCGATTCTCAACTAGCGCAACGTCGCCGCCGAAATTACACTGGATCATATTAGTTCACGATTTCCGACCCCGCAGTTCCACTACCTTTAGGTGAGCTTCTATGCCTCTTTACGAATACCGTAAGAAGCGCGATTTCAAAGTTACTTCCGAACCCTCAGGCAATGGGTCGCCGCGCGATTCCAGATCGAAGCCACTACTGCGCTACGTCATCCAAAAGCATCGCGCCTCGCAACTCCACTACGATTTTCGCCTCGAATGGAATGGCGTGATGCTCTCGTGGGCGGTGCCCAAGGGACCGTCGCTCGATCCCTCGGTAAAGCGGCTGGCAGTGCAGGTTGAGGATCATCCGGTGGAGTACTCCGACTTCGAAGGCGCCATTCCCGCGGGCGAATATGGCGGCGGCACCGTGATGATTTGGGATACCGGGAGCTGGGTTCCCCAGATTCCCGATGTCGATGCGGCGCTGAAAAAAGGCGAGCTTAAGTTCACCCTTCGAGGCAAGAAGCTGAAAGGCTCATGGGTGCTGGTGCGAACGCGGGGCTTCGGCCGCAGCCCTTCCAAAACCTCGTGGTTGCTCATCAAACATCGAGATGAATACGCGACCAAGGATGACGTAACGCTTGAGAAACCCCGCTCCGCGGTCAGCAAACGAATGCTCGCCGAAATCGCGCGCGACGACGGCGGCGATATCGATCCGGCTGAGACTGGCGACCCCAAGTGAGCGCGCGAAGCGATCGCATCCCGATTCACCCACAGCCGATGCTGGCCACCCTCGTTGGCGAACCATTCCACAAACCGGGATGGGTATACGAGGAGAAGTACGACGGCTACCGCATCCTCGCATACAAGGAAGGCGCGAAGGTCACGCTTCTCTCGCGCAATGGAAATGATCGCACCGCGACGTTCGCTTCCATCGCCAATGAAGTCGCAGCGCTTCGTGACAGGACGATACTCCTCGACGGCGAAGTCGTGGCATTCGATCGCAAAGGAGTGTCGCGCTTTCAGCTGCTGCAGCGCGGCGGACGTGACGCACGCATTTGCCGTGTTTGATTGCCTCTTTCGCGAGGGTCGCGACTTGCGCGCAGTGAAGTTGTCGATGCGCCGTCGCGAACTCGAGGATGCTATCGGTAATTCTCCCGGGGAGGTGTTTGCGTCAAAACGGCTGGCTGAAGACGGTCTCGAAGCTTATCGCATCGCTAAGCGCAAAGGCCTCGAGGGGCTGGTCGCCAAGGACAGTGCCTCCCCGTATGAAGAAGGACGCCGCCGCACCTGGCTCAAGGTCAAAGTGCATCAGGAGGAAGAATTCGTCGTCGCCGGATTCACCGCGCCGCGCGGCTCTCGGCAACATATCGGGGCGCTTCTGCTCGGCGCTTATGCGGGCACGGATCTCCGTTTTGTAGGAAAAGTCGGCACTGGATTTACCGAGCAGTTGCTGGCGCAGTTGGCGAAGACTTTCAAGCCGCTAATCCGTGCAAGCGCGCCCTTCATCGATCCTCCGCGCGAGAAGCAGGTCACCTGGCTCACGCCGAAGTTAGTGGCACAGATCGCGTTTGCCGAATGGACGGCCGATCGGAAACTGCGCCAGCCGGTTTTCCTCGGACTGCGTGACGACAAGGATCCTCGCGACTGCGTGCTCCCGAGCTGAAGTCCGGGCGCGAAGATTGCCGCCCTGGGCTCAGCTCTTCTTCTTTGGAACGTTGGCGCCCGCCTTGCGCGCCTCCGAAAGTCCGATCGCGATGGCCTGCTTGCGGCTGGTGACTTTCTTACCCGAGCGTCCGGACTTGAGGGTGCCTTTTTTCCGCTCATCCATCGCGCGATGGACTTTTTTCTGTGCGGTCGAACCGTACTTCTTCTTCGAGCTTTTTCTGGGCATGGTTTTCCTCCACTGTCAGTCTTGGTTGGGCTTGAGTACGACCTTGATGCAGCCATCCTTCTTGTCACGGAAGGTCTTATACATCTCGGGCGCATCGTCGAGCCTGACGCTATGAGTGATCACGCGCGAGGGATCGATTTCTCCTTTTTCGATTTTTTCCAATAGCGGCTGGAGGTATCGCTGCACATGGGTTTGCCCCATCTTGAAAGTGAGGCCTTTGTTCATCGCGGCGCCGAACGGAATCTTGTCCAGGGCGCCGATGTATACTCCTGGTACGGAAACTGTACCGCCCTTGCGGCAACAGATGATCGCCTCGCGTAGGACATGGGGTCGATCGGTGCCCAGGTGGACAGTCTCCTTGGCCTTATCGAGCCGCGAGTCAAAGCTGCCGCCGGCATGTGCCTCGGTGCCGACCGCGTCGATACATCGATCGGGACCGCGCCCATCGGTCCAGTCATTGAGCTGTTCGAACACATCGGTAGTCTCGAAGTTGATGGTCTCGGCCTGGCCGAATCGCTGCGCCAGCGCGAGCCGTTCCGGAACCCGATCGATGGCGACCACGCGTCCAGCACCCAGCATCCATGCGCTGGCTATCGCAAACTGCCCGACCGGGCCGCATCCCCATACCGCGACGGTGTCGCCTTTTTCGATTCCGCAATTTTCGGCGCTCATGTAACCGGTTGGATAGATATCCGACAAAAACAGCACCTGTTCGTCACTGAGTCCGGCGGGGATCTTTATCGGGCCGACATCGGCATACGGGACACGCAGATACTGCGCCTGGCCGCCCGGATATCCGCCGAGCATGTGCGAATAGCCGAACAAACCCGCCGGCGAATGCCCCATCATCTTTTCCGCAATTTTCCGGTTCGGGTTGGTGGTGTCGCACAGCGAGAACAAGCCCTTCTTGCAGAAGAAGCACGCGCCGCATGAGATCGTAAACGGTACCACGACACGGTCACCCTTCTTGAGCTTCTTGACTTCCTTGCCAACTTCGACCACTTCGCCCATCGGTTCGTGACCGACGATGTCGCCGTCCTCCATCGTCGGAACCATCCCGCCGTAGAGATGTAAATCGGATCCGCAAATGGCGGTGGTGGTCACTTTGATAATGACGTCACGCGAATCGCGGATGATTGGATCGGGTACGTTATCGACGCTGACGTTTTCTCGACCATGCCAGCATAGGGCCTTCATGCGAATTCTCCCTGATCGTGAGCGCAAGGCTGTTCCGGTCTGGTAAGCTGCGGAGGTTGCGATGCAATCGCGCGATAATCAGTGAGCGAAGTCCGTACAGTTAGCATCGCGCCGCAATCCTTTCACTTGAGACGCGGTCATCAGGCGGGTGATTCAGTCCAATATCTGGCGAGTCGATGGAAAACTTTGACGCGGTGATCGTCGGCGCCGGCGCCGCGGGACTGATCTGCGCCATCGAGGCGGGTCGCCACGGGCGCCGCGTGCTATTGCTCGATCACGCCGATCGACCCGGTGCCAAGATCCTTATTTCGGGTGGCGGCCGATGTAACTTCACCAACCTCGAAGCCGACCTGCCCGAGCGATACCTTTCGGCGAATCCGCACTTCTGCAAGTCGGCGCTGAGCCGATATACGCCCCGCGACTTCATCGCGATGGTCGAACGCCATCGGATTCGCTATCACGAGAAGACCCTCGGTCAATTGTTCTGCGATGGCTCCGCGCGCGAAATCCTCGAGATGCTGCTGACCGAGTGCCGCGCGGCGAAGGTTGACCTGCGCCTGGGCCATCGCATCACCGGGGTTAGGCGCGCCGATCGTTTTCGCGTCGAGACCAACCGCGGGGTCTTCGAAGCGGTGGCGTTGGTGATTGCGACTGGTGGACTCTCGATTCCCAAAATCGGCGCGACCGGATTCGCCTATGACGCGGCGCGGCGATTCGGCCTTGCGATCGTCGAACCACGTCCGGGATTGGTCGGTCTGAAGGTCGCGGGCGATACGCTGAAGTTGTGCAACTCGCTGTCAGGTGTCTCGGTCGAAACCGAGGTCTCATGCGGCCCGACGCGCTTTCGCGAAAATACCCTCTTCACCCATCGCGGCTTGTCAGGCCCGGCGATTTTGCAGATTTCATCCTACTGGAACAAGGGTGACCGCATCGCGATCGATCTTGCTCCATCAATCGATGTTGAAGCGTTCCTTCGTGATCGCAAACGCGCCCGCCCGAGGGCCGAACTGAAAACGATCCTCACAGAAATTCTTCCCAGCCGACTCGCGGAAGCGATCGCCGGCAGCCAAAGTCAGATGGCGAATCTTTCCGATCGCACCCTCGTCGCGACGGTGGAGCGACTGAAGCGCTGGCGCCTGACCCCGATCGATTCGGAAGGATGGGCGAAGGCCGAAGTGACGGTAGGCGGTATCGATACCGCTGCGCTCTCTTCCAAAACGATGGCGGCCCGCGCGGTGCCTGGACTCTACATAATCGGCGAAGCGGTCGACGTAACCGGTTGGCTCGGCGGGTACAACTTTCAATGGGCATGGTCGAGCGGATGGTGCGCGGGGCAGGCGATATAGAATCTCGCTGTCTCATTTCCGATCAGGCCGCTAAGAAAATGTATCAGCTAAACGCCGCGCTCATCTCAAACCTATACAAATCGTAGGAAAAAGCCCGCGCCGCGTGGCTTCTCCTGACGAATCGCCGCTGGCACGCACTGTGCTGTAGACGAGCATGGGGGAGTGCAGAAGGGGCGAAATCGGCATGACATCAGTACCAAAAATGTTTCGACTTGAAACCGAACACGATTCTCCCGACCTCGCAGATTTGTGTGAAGCGATGCTGTTCGCGGGTGCGCGATGCCTCGGCTTCGAGATGACCGACGAGATGACCATCGACGCGCAGGAAAAGATCATGACCGCGGCCGCCACCCTGGCCCAGGGCATGGTGCATTACCTGACCACTCAGGTGGGCATCGCGCGAGTACGCGAGATGATTGAAGCGCCGGGACGTAAGGAACCGGAGCTCGGAAACTAGGCGCGTCCTTGTGGACGTCGATCTGATTAATCCTAAAGAGGGGCCAGATCCGACCGCGCCGCAAGGCGCGCCTTTCATTACCTCCTGCTCCGCGTTGAGTATGATGACCCTGCTTGCATCAGGCTCGACAGGAACTCCGCTAGCGCTAGGCGCACAGGCGCCGTTCCTTGTATGATGCCTCGCCGGGCGCAACGCTCAGCGCGGAGCATGGACAACGGCAAGAGCAATTTACCGCATCGGCTGATCTACGAACTCGGGCATACCTTCGCGAGTCGGCTCGATCTCGACGACCTGCTTGGCCTGGTGGTTCGGAAGTGCCGCGAAGTTTTCGATGCCGAAGGCGTCTCGGTAATGCTCCTGGATCCGGAGCGCAACGAGTTCTACTTTCCATATTTTTCCGATCTCGATCCCAAGGTCGCGGCCCGCTTGTTGGAAATGCGCTTTGACGCCTCCAAAGGGGTGGCGGGCGCGGTCCTGCGCAACGGCCGCTCGGTACGTGTTGACAGCGTCAAACACGATCCCCACTTTTATTCGGTAGTTGATAAGCATACTGGCTTTCAGACGCGCTCGATCATTGCGGCCTTGCTGAAGGCCGGTGATGCCCGGCTGGGCGTGATCGAGGTCCTCAATCCGATCCGCCTCTCGACCTTCACCGATGATCACCTGGCTTTGCTGGAAGCGCTGGCGGACAGCATCGCGCTAGCGATCAATAACGCCAGTCGAGTCGACATGCTGCGAAGTTCGGCGGAGAAATTGCGCACCGAGGTTGGCGCTCTGCGCCGCGATCTCGCACGGCATGAGATCTCTTCCGAGGTGATTGGCGCCAGTCCTGAAATGACCGAGGTCTTCCGCCTGATGGATAGCGCCGCGATGGCTCCCTCGATCGCGGTGTTACTGGAAGGCGAAACCGGAACCGGCAAGGAGCTCGTCGCACGCGCCATCCATCGCATGAGCACGCGCGCCGACAAGGCCTTCCTCGCGGTCAATTGCGCGGCGCTTTCCGAGCATCTGCTTGAGAGCGAGCTGTTCGGGCACCGCCGCGGGTCATTCACCGGCGCGACTCACAACCAGCCCGGACTGTTTCGCGCGGCCAACGGCGGGATCATTTTCCTCGACGAAATCGGGGAAATGCCGCTGTCAATGCAACCGACCCTTTTGCGCGTATTGCAGGACGGCGAGATTATGTCGGTCGGCGATACGCGACCGGAGCGCGTCGATGTGCGCGTGTTTTCGGCCACCAACCGCGACCTGCGGGCCGCGGTTGCGGCGGGAACTTTCCGCGCCGACCTGTACTACCGTCTCGCTGCGTTTCCGATTCGGCTGCCTCCGCTGCGCCTGCGGCGACGTGATATTCCTCTTTTGGCGGATCGATTTCTGACGCTCGCGAATGCGCGCCATCATAAAGAGATTCGTGGCCTCGATCCGGCCGTGCTCGATCTGTTCGAGCGTTACGAATGGCCAGGAAACATCCGCGAGCTGCAGAATGAGATCGAGCGCGCGATCGTGCTGACGCCGAGCGGCGAGACCATCAAGCCCGCGCAACTTTCCGCCGAGATTCGTCTGGGCGCCGCGAAACCGGATCCTGCTCCGGTTGCGATTGCTGTGCCTCCGAAGTCTGAGAGCGACGCACCGCAAGCGGATAAGGAACCGCCGACGCTACGCGAAGCGCGATCGGGTTTCGAAGCGCGCTTTATCGCCGACGTGCTCGCGCGCAATGGCGGCAACGTTTCGCATTCGGCGGAAATGCTGGGGCTGTCGCGAATCCAGCTGCAGCGCAAGATGAAGGAATACGGTCTGCGCTGACCCGGCGGATCCACTCGTTCAACCAATCGTCTCACCAATCATCGCGCCGATATTGATAGCGACGGGAACCTAGTCGCGTCGTCGAGAATCCCACCGATTCAGCGTCGGTAGTCCGACAAAAAGGCTGCTTATGCGACATAAGGCTAGATATTCCGACACATTGATAGTGATCGGTTATGGTGCAGTACTGCTCTCATGGTTAGCACTATTGTTACAAAAGGGATCAAAACTTGTGTAAATGCAACGAACAGCGCTTGCCATGCCACAGTATGTTAGGGCACAATCGCAAAAGATGCCGAGGGCGATGTAGCAAAAATGAACATAGTGAAAATAACTGCTACTAATCGTACGATGCGGATAGCTAAATCGCTCATTCAGCCCGAACGTTGACGGAGGTATCGCGAATGGCAAAGCAATTGTTTGGTCAACGCAGCAGGCGCGAAATCTGGGAAGGCTTCTTGAACGACGCTGTACTGTTGGAGAAGTTCAAGGTCACCGAAGAAGAGATCGAAATCCTCAAAACCTTCGCTCCGTTCGGCACCCTTTCGGGCAGCGAAGACATCCTGTTTATCCTCGAGCGAATTCGACGATCACGCAGTCGGTGGTAGGGGAGGGATCGTCGATTTCCTCGAACGGGCGCGGAAGTTCATTCCGCGCCTGTTTTGTTTCCGAAATTCCGCAAGCATTAGACTCGCTGACTTACCTGACGTACGCTGCATTGGTATCCGCGCTGCCAGAATGAACAAAAGACCGCTGGCCTGAACGAGGGGGAGTTCGCTTTGAGCGTCGCTTTTCGATCGCCAGTCGGCGGCGGTCGCGGCCATATTTCGCACGTCGATCGGTAGCCGGAATAAAGCGACCTCGCGATGGATCTTGCAGATTCGGTTGTCGTTCTGACTCACCAGGCCGCGCTGGCGGCCGACTATGCCTTTATTGTCGCGGCGATCGCACTTGCGATATTTTGTGCTTCGGTCCTCTATAAAGCACGGGTCACGGAACAGCTTCGCCAGACTGGCGAGAAACACGACAATCTGCAGATGCGGCATTTCAACCCGGCCCACCAAGTGGTCGTACAGCGTCCCTCGGAACCGGATTCCGAAGAAGCCTCCACGCCTGTGCGCCAGTCGCATCGCTGGAGGACCCAGCGTTAGCGCCACACTCGATGCGCGATGTCGGCGACCAGTCGCAGCTTAGCTTCCTGGGTCGATTCCGGAATCGGATTGCCTTCCCATACCGTTCCGAAGCCGCATTGGGTGGATAATCCGAGTTGCTCACGCGGAAAATAACGGCTGGCCTCGTCGATGCGCCCTACAATCGCGTCGGCGGCCTCGAGTTGAATGCGCTTGGTCGAGATGAGGCCGAGGACGACGCCTTTATCCTTCGGAATATCGCGCAGCGGCTCGAACGAACCCGACCGCCAGTCATCGAACTCGAGCAGAAAGCGGGAGAAGTTGCGCGCGCGCGTGAAGACCTTCTTCGCGACCGCCTCGTAGCCGCCTTCGCCGACGTAGTAGCCCTTGTTATTGCCGCGGCAAAGATGGAGCGCGAAGTCGATACCGTCAACGTCGGCAACCGAGTTGATGATGTCGATGCCTTCGGTGAGTAAACGATCCGGATCCATCCCGCGCTCGGCGAAATCCTTGCGGCGGCGTTCGGGATCGCACAGCATTCCGAGTTCCGGCGCGTCGAGCTGGATATATTCGCATCCGAGTGCGGCGAGCTCGCGCGCTTCCTGACGCATGATGTCGGCCGCATCGCGAAACAGATCGAATGGATCGCGATAGGCGTCGCGCGAAAACTCGGGCGACCACCGCAGCGTCATCATCAGCGGGCTCGGCAGTGTGACTTTGAGTGGCACATGCGCGCGGCGCACGCGCATAGGTGAATTCCTCGTTGGTGAGCGATCGCTGGCGGCGGATTTTCTCGACCACCGCGTACTGTACCCGGATGTTGGTTTCTTCCGCCTTCTGATCTTTCTCATGCGGTTTGCGCCATACGCGGGTGAAGGCGGGGATTTCCTTGACCCCGGAAATCACGTCGGTGAGCGGCGCGATGAAATGGGTCCGGCGCATCTCGCCGTCGGTGATGACATCGACGCCGGTCTTCTCCTGCAACGCGATAGCTTCGTCGACGGCGCGATCTTCAACTTCCTTGAAAGCGCTGGTCGAGATTTTCCCGCAGTCCAATTGCTCGCGCGCTTCCTTCAGATAGCCGGGACGCAACATCGAGCCGATCACTTCCGCACGATAGAATTTCGCCACTTCGATTTCTCCTGATGTGATGAGTATTAGCCCCAGACCTCGCGCGCGGTTTCGACCACCAGGCGCAGCTTGGCGATTTCGTCCTCGATGGTGAGCGCGTTGCCTTCGACCGTCGATGAGAAGCCGCATTGCGGGCTGAGGCAAAGCTGGTCCAGCGGCACATACTTCGCGGCATCATCGATGCGGCGCTTGAGGTCGTCCTTGCTTTCCAGCGCGCCGCGCTTGCTGCTGACGAGGCCGAGCACGACGATTTTGCCCTTGGGCACGAAGCGCAGCGGCTCGAAGCCGCCCGAGCGCGCGTCGTCGAATTCCATGAAGAAGCCGTCGACCTTGAGCTCGCCGAACAGCGCCTCGGCGACGTAGTCATAGCCGCCGGTCGCGACCCACGAGGAGCGGAAATTGCCGCGGCACATATGGGTGCAGATCGTCATACCAGGCGGGCGTTTCGCGAGCGCGGAGTTGATCAGCCGGATGTAGGTGAGGTGCTGGCGCTCGGCATCGCCGCCGAGCTTGGCGATGTACTCGCGCTGCGCGGGATCGTTCAGATACGCGAGGCTGGTGTCGTCGAGTTGCAGGTAGGTGCAGCCGAGCTTGCCCGAGCGCGGCAATCTGCGTCGGCATAAACCGCGCCGAGGTCGTGCCAGAACTCCTCGAGGTCGGGATACGCGGACGCATCGATGGCCGCGCGCCCGCCGCGATAGTGCATCATGCTGGGAGAAGGAATGCTGAGCTTCGGTGTTGCCTTCGTGACCGATTTGAGGAATTTGAAATCGTCGGCGAAGATGCATTTCTCGAATTTCAATTTAGACGAGACGCGAAGCGCGGCGGGCGTGAACTCGAGGTCGCCCTTCTCGTTATGAAATTTTACCGTCAGGTTGTCATGGGCCTTGGTGACGCCGCCGACCTGATAGAGGAAGTCCATGTGCCATGAGCCGCGCCGATACTCGCCATCGGTGACGCCTCGCAGCCCGATGTCCTCCTGCATCTTCACCATCTTGCGAATTTCCGCGTCCTCGATCGCGCGCAACTGCGCATCGGTGATGCGTCCACGTTGATGATCATCGCGCGCCTGGAGCACCTCGCGGGTTCGCAGCAGGCTGCCGACATGATCGGCGCGAAATGGCGGTATCGTGCGAGTCATCGCAGCGAACATAGCGCGATGCCGCGCGCTTGCAAGCGTTCCTAAGCGCCTCGCGCCCGATCGCTATTCAATGCGCGGACATTTGCCGCGGGCGCTGGTGATGCGGGCCCTCGACTTTGGCTGGCGCGGTTTTTTTCTCCGCCGCCGCGGTGGCGCTCATGCTCACGCATACCGGCAGGATGACGAGGCTGCGGCCCTGGATCTGCAACCAGCGCTGGATTTCATAGGCGGTGTGGTTGTGCAGGAAGCGCTCGATGAGACCCTCCGATTCGTCCTCGAACACGAGGCTGCCGGCGAAGAACACGCAATGCGAGAAGGTGTGCATCACCTCGGTGCAGGCGAGCCGCAGCTCGAGGACCACATCGGGGCCGAGGCCGGCGCGATGCTCCGCATGAAATCCAAGCTGGCCGGCGAGGTCGCAGTAGGATTGGAGGTCGTCCGTCATGCGGCTTTCAAGCGTTTCGATCTGCTCATGGCTGCGCATCTGCGAGGAATCAACTTCGCCGACGCCGACGAAGACCATGTTGCGGAACTGCTTGGGAAAGAGTTCCTCGATTTGCAGCAGCGTCGCGAGGCCGAGGCCATTGAAACCGCTGACCAGCATGACCGCGGTAGGAGCATCGGGATCGCGCAAGCTCGGCTCGACCGGATTCGCGGTGTAGAGCTTCGGCAGGATGTCCGCTTCGAGTTTTTTTATCGCGAGCGCGACATGCTCATAGTGGCCGCGCACGATGAAGCATAAGCCGACCAGCGCGCTGGTGATTACGATGGTGACCCATCCGCCCTGGTTGAACTTCAAGGCGAGCGTGATGAGCAGAATCGAGAGCGTGAAGGCGCATCCGATGCCATTGATGAGCAGTTTGTGCGCCCATCCGCGTTCGGTTTTGCGCACGCTCCACCAATGCGTGCTCATCCCGAGCTGCGACAGGGTGAAGGTCACGAAGACATTGATGGCGTACAGCACCACCAGCAGATCGACGCTGGCGCCGGTGCCGATCAGGACCGCGAGCGCCGCGAAGCCCATCGCGATCACGCCGTCCTGGGTGACGAGGCGCGTGCTCAAGTAGGAGAAGCGGCGTGGGAGCCATCGATCATGCGCCATCGTGGCGAGGACGCGGGGACCATCGATGAAGCCGGTCTGCGCGGCGACGAAGAGCAAGGCGCCCTCGGTAATCAGCGCGAAGGTGATTATCGGTCCGCCGAATGTCCACTTCGAGGCGACATGCTCGAACAGCACGGCATTGAGGGTTTTGCCGGGAACCGGCCCGACATGCTCGAGGAGGTACGCGAGGAGGATTCCGCCCGCGATGAACGCCAGCGAAATCGCCATGTACACCATCGTGCGCTTGCCGGTGACGGTGCGCGGCTCGCGCAGAATCGGCAAGCCGTTGCTGACCGCCTCGATGCCGGTATAGGTGCCGCCGCCCATCGAGTAGGCGCGGAAGAAAATCGACAGCAGCACGAACCATCCGAGGATGCTCGCGCTGTTATGGGCCTCGCGCGTGGCGGCATGAAACACCGTCGGCAGTTCCGCGCCGTGGCTCACCAGTGCATAGCCGACCAGCAGCACGTGCATGATGATGAAGGCGATAAAGATCGGCAGCAGCGAGAGCACCGATTCTTTCACGCCGCGGAGATTCATCAGCACCATCAGAAATACGACCAGCGCGCAGACCCAGAGCTTCCACGGACCCCATCAGACCGGAAGAAAGCTGAAGATGGCATCGGCGCCGCTCGCGATCGATATCGAGACGGTCAGCACGTAATCGACTACCAGTGCGCATCCGGAAACCACGCCGGGCGTCGCGCCGAGCAGCGTCGTCGCGACGAGATATCCGCCGCCGCCGGTGGGAAATAAATCGATGGTTTGCGAGTACGACGTTGCGATGACGAACACCGTGATCGCCGTCATCAGCGCGAGGAACACCGCGAGATACTGATGCTGTCCGAGCGCGAGGAAAGCCTCCTCGGGGCCGTAGCATGAAGAGCTGAGGCCATCGGAGCCGAGGCCGACCCACGCCAGGAACGCTACCAGCGAAAGGCTGTGGAAGATTCCCGGTTCGCGGACATTGCGGGGCGGGCCGATGATGAGATGAGTGAGGGTCCGCTTCTCGCCATTTTTACGCTGCGAAATTTTCCTAACCCTTGCGCGGCGCGCCATACTTCCTCACGCGCCTTCCGCGAGGCGCATATTTACGCGAAGCAGGTAAACTCCGCAAACCGATGTGCAATCGCTACGCATAACGTCGCCAAAATTTGAGGGCCGGCCCCCTTCCCTGGCAAGGAAGGAAGGCCGACCCATCGGGGCTGAGCAAGCCCGAATTTAAGCTGCTCTCTTTTTCGATGGACGCGCGAAGGTGCGCCGACCAATTGGCACATCGTCGATCGTCTTGGGGCATCCATCTTCGCCGGTAACCACATACTCCGGATATGCCGGGAAGCCGTGCTCGTGGATATCGAGTCCTTCGATCTCGCCTTCGGTCGGAATGCGCAGGCGGAAGATTGCCTGCGTTCCGTACATCAGCGCCATCGAGACCACGAAGGTCGCGATCGTGATCGAGAAGCTCCCGATCATCTGCGAGATCAGCACGCCGAAGCCGCCGCCGTAGAAGAGTCCGGTCACGACGGTGCTGGTGTCCGCGCCGAGCGGAGTTGGCGAACCATACTTGCCGGCCGCGAAGAGTCCGAGCGACAGCGTTCCCCAGATTCCCGCGACCATATGAACCGGAACCGCGCCGATCGGATCATCGATGCGCAGGTATTCGAGCAGGTCGATACCCCATACCACCACGATGCCCGCGCCGATGCCGAGCAGGAACGCGCCTTCCGGATCAACCCAGTAGCAAGGGCAGGTTATCGCGACGAGTCCGGCGAGGAAGCCGTTAACCGTCAACCCGAGATCCCATTTTTTGCCCTTGATGTAGGAATAGAAGAGCGAAGTTAAACCCGCGGAGCATGCCGCCAGCGTCGTGTTGAAGGAGACGCGGCCGATGCCTTGCGCATCGAGCGCGGAGAGTGTGCTGCCGGGATTGAACCCGTACCATCCGAACCAGAGGATGAGGCCGCCGGTCGCGCCGATGATCAAATCATGCGGCTTCATTGGCGCGCCGCCGTCGCGTTTGAACACGCGTCCGAGCCGAGGGCCGAGCACGATCGCGCCCGCGAGCGAAATCGTTCCGCCGATAGTGTGGACAACCGTCGAACCCGCGAAGTCATGGAACGGGATCGGATTCATGTTGGCGAGCCATCCATCCGGACCCCATGCCCAGTGGCCGATGATCGGATAGATGAAGCCGGTGACGCCGACGCTGTAGATCAGGTCGCCGATAAAATCGCAGCGCCCGATCATCGCGCCCGAGGTAACCGTCGAGCAGGTATCCGCGAAGGCATACTGGAAAACCCAGTACGCGAGCAGCGGAACGCCGGTGGTGCCGTAGGTCGCCGGCAGTCCGTGCAGCATGAAGCCGGTGGTGCCGATCCATGGCGTGCCGGGGCAGAACATGAACGCGAAGCCCCACAGCCAGAAGGTCACGCCGCAGATGCAAGTATCGGCGATTCCTTCGACCAGGATGTTGACGGTTTCACGCGAGCGCGCGAAGCCCGACTCCAGCATGACAAAGCCGACCTGCATACAGAAAACCAGGTAGGCTGCGACCAGGGTCCATACTGTGTTGATGGCGTTGATGTGCGGAGGCGGCAAGGCCGGCGCAGCGTCGGCATATGCGGAATTGGGCAGGTACCACTTCGAAATGAAGAACACCACGATCGCGAGCCCGATCATTTTCCCGAGCAGCATGTGCCCGGCTTTGATCCGCAGATCCGGATCATGCCAACGCTCTTTCCATAACTCCCATTTTCCGTCTAGTCCTCTACCAAACACTGTTGTCGTACCCTCCTGTTCAGAATTGCTCACCCGATTTTCTTTCGCCGCACAGATTGCGCGACGCTTCAGAAGCAGGAGTACAGAGCAATGCGTATGCCTCAGCAGGAAAATCGCGACATCAATCTTGTGGCGGGTATATCTCTACAACCAACGATGGATACGTTTCTCGCCCATGAGTTTCGGATCTGGCTAGTTCGCGCGCGTGAGGCGATCGAATCGCGGAAAGCGCATGCGCGGATGCGTGGTCATCGCGCGGGCAGTGCCTTGAAATTGTGCGGCAGGAATTTTCGCTGACTGACGGTTGCGCAGTGCGCGCCGTGTTTGCCGCGGGAAAGAATCAGCTGTCGCGATCGAGCGAGACGAGGCCGGTCTTGATCGCATAGTGCGTGAGTCCGAGGCGATCGCGCACGTCGAGCTTCTGGAAGATCTTGTTGAGATGGGTCTTCACGGTGCTCTCGCTGATCGAGAGATGTTGCGCGACCTGCGCGTTGCGCAGGCCATTGGCCACGCAGCGCACGATTTCCGATTCGCGCGGCGTGAGCCGCCTGACCGGAGAGTTCTCCTGCTCGGCAAGCTCGGCCTGCAGCGATGGCGGCATCCACACCAGGCCCTCGGCGACAGTTCTGATGGCCGTCATCAGCGTTTCGATCGCGAAGCGCTTCTGTACCACGCCTTTGGCGCCGAGGCGCAACGCGCGCATGCCCATCTCCGTGCTTTCATTGGCAGTCAGCACGATCACCTTGGTGAGCCGCGAGAGCTCGGCGATGTCATCCATCGAGGAGCGCTCCATCTGCAAATCGAGCAGCAGAATGTCGCAGCCGGTTTCCGCGACGACGCCGCGAAGCTCGCCTACGGTTTCGACTTCGCCGACCAGGGCGATCTCGTCGTGCAGGCGGAGCAGCGACCGCAATCCTTGGCGGAACAAAACATGATCGTCAGCGATTATCAGGCGTATCGGCATGCGCATATATCCAGGGTCCATCGGTCATATGAACTGGAGAAAGCAAAACTCAGTCCATATCACCCAATCTATATCACGTAGACCAAAAACGCGTCCGGCGCTGATCTCAGAGCTTCGAGGCGGGGTCGAGCCAGGTTCGCGCCGCTTCCTCCAACCGTGTCGCCGCTTCCTCGACTGTCTTGGGCGGCCGAATGTTGACCACGACCATTTCGTGCACGCCCGCATCGCGGTAGCGCTTGAGATCATCGGGCACGATTTTCTTGGTGTACGGCGACACGATGATCTCGATCTCCGAGAGCTTGCGATGGTTCGCCTTCAACAACTCTTCCATCTTGCGAAGCTTCGCCACCGTGTCGTCGGGCGTAACATTGAAGCCGAACCATCCGTTGCCATACTCGGCGACGCGCCGCAGCGCCGGATTGCTTTCGCCGCCGAACAGAATCGGCAAGTCGGCGCCGCGGATCGGTTTGGGGTTGGAGCGCACGCCTTCGAACTTCACGAACTCGCCGCTGTAAGAGCTAATCGCCTCGCCCCACAACTTGCGCATCGCGTTGATGCAATCGCGGGTTCGCGCCGCGCGCCGCTCCCATGGAATGCCGATGGCCTGGAATTCCTCCTCCAGCCATCCGATGCCGACGCCGAGCGCGACCCGCCCGTTGCTCATCCAATCGAGCGTCGCTACCACTTTCGCCAGCACGACAGGATTATGCTCCGGCACCAGGCAGATGCCGGTTCCGAGGCGAATCTTCTCGGTCACCGCCGCCATCGCGGTCAGCGAGATGAAGGGATCGGCAATCGGCGCGTCGGTCGCCGCGGGCAACACGCCGTCTCCGCTGTAGGGATACTTCGAGGCGTATTTATCTACCAGGACGACGTGCTCTGGCACCCACAAGGTTGAGAAGCCCAGGCGCTCGGCGTTGGTGGCGTACGCCTTGGTGATCGCCATCGTGTTGGTGCCGCGTCCCGCTACTGCCGCGAATAGTCCGATCTTCACGTTTCGAAACCCCTTGCTTAAGATGTGGTCCTCTATTTATCACCGACCGCCACTGGAGGGTGAATGCAATCCGAATCGACCGCGGGCCATGTCGCGTCCGTCAATGGGATCGAGCTGTACTACGAGATTCGCGGCCGAGGTGCGCCTCTGATGCTGCTGCACGGGTTCACTGGCGCGGGTTCCGACTGGCGCTATGTTTTCGATCTCGATGAGCTGGCGAAGTCCTGGCGGCTGATCATCCCGGACATGCGCGGCCATGGCGCCTCGACCAATCCGCCGGGCGAGTTCACGCATCGGCAGTCCGCGCTCGACATGTTCGCGCTCCTCGATCATTTGAAGATCGACAAATTCAAAGCCATCGGCTTGAGCGGCGGCGGCAACACCTTCCTTCATATGGCGACGCAGCAGCCCTCGCGTATCGAGTCGATGGTCATCATCAGCGCGACGACCCATTTTCCTGATCAGGCGCGCGCGATCATGGCGCAATTCTCATTCGACAATCTCGGGGCGGAAGAACTCGCGCAGATGCGGGCGCGGCATCGGCATGGTGACGATCAGATTTGCGCGCTGTTCCGCAACGGAAACGGATTCAAGGACAGCTACGATGATTTGAATTTCACCGCCGCCGACCTCGCGAGGATCACTGCCGACACGCTCATCGTGTACGGCGATCGCGATCCGCTTTATCCGCTGAGTATCGCGACCGAGATGTACGCGGCGATTCCGCACTCGCATCTTATGGTGATCCCGAACGCCGGCCACTCTCCCATCTTCACCGACGCAAAAGATTATTTCGTCGCCACTGCGAAGGCCTTCCTGCGCGGAGAGTGGAAAACCCAGTCGCCGTGAAGAATGGGTAAAAGCCGCTTCAATCCGTATCAGACATTCACGGTGCTCATGTCGTGGTAGCGGCCGCCGGCGGCGAAGCCCTTGGGCGCGACTTCCTCGATGCGCGCGAGATCGCTCTTCGATAGTTGCACTGTGGTCGCGCCGACATTCTCCTCGAGATAGGTGCGCCGCTTCGTGCCTGGAATCGGCACCATGTCGTCGCCCTGCGCCAGCACCCATGCGAGCGCGAGCTGACTCGGGGTGATGTTTTTTTCTTTCGCGATGGTGGTGATCCGATCGACCACCTTCAAATTGGCCGCCATGTTGTCGGCGGCGAAGCGCGGCGAAATAGTGCGGCGCGCATCCTTATCGTCCAGCTCGCGCAGGTTGCCGCTCAGAAAACCGCGGCCCAGCGGGCTGAACGGCACGAAGCCGATGCCGAGTTCGCGCAGCGTCGGGATCACTTCATCCTCATAGTCGCGCGTCCACAGCGAATATTCCGATTGCAGCGCGCTGATGGGATGCGTCGCATGCGCGCGGCGAATCGTCTTCGCGCCGGCTTCCGACAATCCGAGGTAGCGAACCTTGCCCTGCCGCACCAATTCGGCCATCGCGCCGACGGTTTCCTCGATCGGCACGTTCTTGTCTACGCGATGCTGATAGTAAAGGTCGATGCAATCGATGCCGAGCCGCTTGCAGCGACGCATCGCAGGCCGAGCGCACGTACTCGGGACGGCCGTTGATCGCGCGCTTGCCGTCGGGCAACACCTGGTTGGCGAACTTGGTCGCGATGATGACCTTGTCGCGATGCTTGCGCAGCGTCTTGCCGACCAGCTCTTCGTTGTGGCCGACGCCATAGACGTCGGCGGTATCGAAGAAATTGATCCCGAGCTCGATCGCGCGCTCCAGCGTGGCGGTGGATTCGTTGTCGTCGCGCGGACCGTAGAACTGCGACATCCCCATGCATCCGAGTCCGAGTTCCGATACTTCGAGTCCCTGCCTGCCGAGCTTTCGTTTCTGCATGATGTCTCTACTCCTGGTTAGGCGTTTGCGCCCGTTGGTTGTGGCGCCGGATGGCGCAGGTCTGCCGGCAGTCCCGCGCCCATCAGATCGATGAAGTTGTCGCAATAAAAGCGCTGCTTGGCAGCGGCGGGGGTGTCGCGCATCGCGTCTTCGAACCGCTTGAGCGGATTGCGTCCGCCTTCGACATGCGGGAAGTCCGAGGAGAACATACACACCTCGTCGCCGGAGTTCGCGATGATCCATCCGGTGTCTTCCGCGGGATAGGGCGTGACGCGGACCTGGCGCCGCACGAACTCGCTGGGCCGCAGCGACATTTTTTGCAGCCGCTCCTCGTTCTTGATGAAGGCGACGTGCGCCGAATCCATCGATCGCATCCATCCGGGCAGCCACGACGCGCCCTGCTCGATGACGCCGAACTTCAGGCGCGGAAAGCGATCGAGCACGCGATCGAAAATCATCGTCGCGAGGGTCTGCATCGGCGGATTGGGAATCGCCATGTAATCGACCGAGCGGAAGTTGCCGTCGCCGCCGTGAAAATCCGGCACCGGCGGCATGCCGTTTTTGAAGTAGTCGGATGAAATCAACTGCCCGCCGCCGCCGACATGAAACAGGATCGGCAGCCCGGCTTCCTGCGCCTGCTCCCACACCGGGTCAAGCGCGAGGTGGCTGGGCGAATGGCCCTTGGGACAGCGCGAGGGAATCAGCAGCGCCTTGGCGCCAAGCGCGATGGCCTCGCGCGCAATCGCGGCCGCCTCCTCGAAATCGGCGAGCGGAACGTAGCAGCTCGCGAGCAGGCGGCGATCAACCGAACAGAAATCCACCATCGCGCGATTGAAGCCGCGCGCGATCGCGTTGCGCGCCGCCGGGTCGCCATGATGCTCGAGGTCGAGCATGCCGAGGAACTGGGTGGTGAACATCAGCTGACTCGCGAAGCCGAGCTCATCGATGGCGAGGGGGCGATCCTCGCGCCGCCACGAGCCGAGCGCCTCGTAATTCTTGCGGAGCAGGATTCTTTCCTTGCTCGCCGCGCGCCACACCGGGTCATCATGGCGATGGCGCACGATCGCGAAGAGATCCCTTCCGTCGGTGTCGCCGATCCCGCTGAAGAAATTCTTCTTCCGGATCTCGGCGGCATAGCGGGCCTCGACGTAATCGTCGAGAAAGTTGGGCGCCTCCATAATGTGCGCGTCGGCATCGTGAATCGTGCGCCCCTCAACGTAGGGCATGGGCAATTGTCCTCGACCTTGAGATGTGGAATGCAGCCATGATTGTGCGCATAAGCGCGGCTCGATCTTCAACCCTGACAATGCTTTCGTGTGATATGGCGAATCCGCGTCGCGCGCTGCTGGTGGTCGATGTTCAGAATGATTTCCTGCCCGGTGGCGCACTGGCCGTTCCGCATGGCGATGAGATCCTCGCGCCGCTGTGCCAGCTGATGAACTCCGGCAAATTCGATCTCATCGTGGCGACACAGGATTGGCATCCGCGCGGCCACATCTCGTTTGCGACCAGTCATCCCGGGCATCAGGTGATGGATACTATCCGGCTCTATCACCACGACCAGACCCTATGGCCTGAGCATTGTGTGCAGGGTACGCACGGGGCGCAGCTTCATGCCGGCCTTCCATGGGAGAAGGTCACCGCGGTCATCCGCAAGGCGACCGACCCCGCGACCGACTCCTACAGCGCGCTGCGCAACAACTGGAACCCGCGCGGCAAACGTCCACCGACCGGGCTGACCGGCTACCTGAAGAATCACGGAGTGAGCGAGGTCTTCATTTGCGGACTGGCGCGCGACTACTGCGTGCGCTGGAGTGCGGAGGACGCGGTGAAGGATGGCTTTCGCGTTGCGCGTGATTTGGGACTTGTGCCGCGCGATCGATCCCTCGGGTGACGAGCGTTTGCGCCATCGACTCAGCGCGCGCGGGGTGAAGATTGTCGATAGCGCCGACGTGTAGAATCAAAGCAGGAACATCACCGACGCCAACCTCGACGGAGCAACCCCATGGCAAAAATCTCCTATCGCGTCCGACCTGAAACCGCCGTCCTCACTCGAGGCTTCGATCCCGCGTTGTCAGTGGGATCGGCCCGGCCGCCGGTCTATCGCAGCTCGACGTTCGTATTCCCCAGCCCCGAGGCGGCGGAGCGGGCATTCGGCATCGTGCTCGGCAGGGTCAAGCCGCTCGGCGAGGATCGCCCCGATCTGATCTATGCGCGCCTCAATCATCCGAATGCTGAAATCCTCGAGGAGCAACTGGTGCCGTTGGAGCGCGGCGCGAAAACGGCCGCGGTTTTCAATTCCGGGATGGCCGCGATCTCCAGCGTGCTGCTGGCGTTCCTCGAGCGCGGCAATGCGATGATTTACACGCAACCTCTATATGGCGGAACGCAGCACCTGATTCATCAGGTGATCGAGCCGCTGGGATTCTCCGCACGAGGCGTGCCGGCTGGCGACGCGAAAGCGCTCAGCCGCGCCATCGAGGAGACCGACGATCTGCGGCTGGTGCTCATCGAGACTCCTGCGAATCCGACCCTGACGATGTCGGACATTCAGCAAGCCGCGGATGCGGTCCGGCGTCATCCGAAACGGCCGCTGCTCGCGGTCGACAACACCTTCATGGGTCCGACGTTTCAGCATCCGCTGGTGCGCGGCGCCGACCTGGTGATCTATTCGGCGACCAAGTTTCTCGGCGGCTTCAGCGATCTCCTCGCGGGAGTGGTGATGGCGGCGGATTCCGAATTAATTCAACGCCTTGCCGGCATCCGGGCGCTGCTCGGCAACATCCTGCAGGCCGACGAATGCTGGATTCTCGATTCGCGGCTGTCCACCGTGGGTTTGCGGATGAATCGGCAGAGCAAGAACGCGCAGCGCATCGCGGAGGCGCTGGCGAAGCATCCGAAGATCGAGCGGCTGCTGTATCCGTCGCTGTTTACCGATCCCGAGCAGAGAAGGATTCGCGACGCGCAAACCGATTATCCCGGCTCGCTGATGTCGCTGGTAATCCGGGTGGAAAAACCGGCGCGTTCGAGTTCCTGCGTCATCTGAAGATCGCGAAGAACGCGGTCAGCCTCGGCGGCGTCGAGAGCCTCGTCTGCCATCCGAAGACGACCACTCATAGTGAGCTATCGGCGGAGGAATTCGCGGCGGCGGGCATCACCGATGCGCTGGTGCGGATTTCCGTCGGCACCGAGCATTGGCGCGATCTCCTCGACGAGTTTACTGCCGCGCTCGACGCCGTGTGAGCGCTAGCGCGTCCTCGCAGTGCCGGTTCGCCGCGATTGCGCGCGATCGGTTTTCGAGGCGGCGGCGAGCGTGGCCTCACCGCTCATGTCGACGGCGGCGAGCTTCTTCAGTTGCGCGAAGCAGCCGCGGCAAAACGGCATCGCGGCTTGCTTCCAGGGCCGCTTAGCCTGCTCAGATGCGAACAGGAGCAACGCGGCGATGGGCTTGCGAGTGTCATCGCAACGCGCGCACACGAGCGATTTGCGCGGAGTCCGCTTCGCATCGACATAAGATTTGATCAGCGACGGCCGGCTGATGGCGAGGGTCTCGAGGAGGTTTTCCGGGCGAAAAAGTTCGCCGCGTCGATACGCGAGGTACTCCGCCGACGTGCGCCCCTTTGTCTTTATGCCGGCCATTCTTCGCCTCAGCTTTCTGCTGTTTGAGCAGGAGCCAATTCTCCAGTTGGTCGGCATCGAAGCGCAGGACTCTGCCGATGCGGAAGGCGGGAAGCTTTCCAGCCTTGATCAGCCGGTAGACCGTGATCGGATGGACCTGGAGGAGCTCCGATACTTCCGCGAGCGTCAGGATTTTTTGCGTCGCCATAGCAACTGCTTAGCATCAAAGGATGCTATAAGCCTATCTTGATAACATCCTTCGATGCCCCCTCACGAGGGGAAGGCATGCTTCTTCACATCGCCGCGCATCTCGCGGACGTAATCCTGCAGCTTGCGCCGCGCCGAATCGAAAGCGTTGCGCACCGCGATCGAAAGATCCTCGCCATGCTGCCGGTTCACTGCCAACTCCCCGCCGGGCACGTGCAGCACGATGCTGACATCGTATGGGCCGCCATTGCGATGATGATGAACGGTGGGCGCCGCAAGCACCACATGACAACTGGTGATGCGATCGAAGTGTGTCTCGAGCCGCTCCGCGCGTTTACGAATCAGCGTCTCGATGGCTCCAGTCAAGGCGAAGTCGCGCGAGGTTATGCGGATCTCATGTTCCATCTGTTAGCTCCCTTTCTCCAACTCCAGGTGTCATGGACCGATCGCATGCGTTCGGTCGTTTAATCGAAAAATCACAGGTAGCCGATCTCCTTGGCGCGCCGATGCAAGTCCTCGCGGAACTTCGGATGCGCCAGGCCGATCAGCGCCTCGGCGCGTTCGGGGGTCGAGAGGTCGCGCAGATTGACCACCCCGTACTCGGTCACGATGTATTCGACCTCGGAGCGCGGATCGGTCGCCGGTCCTTCGATCTGCGGCACGATGCGCGAGACGGTTCCGTGCGCCGCCGTCGAGTATGCGGTCAGGATCGATTTGCCGCCCCTGGAGCGCTGCGCGCCGCGCACGAAATCCAACTGGCCGCCGGGCGCGCTGTACTGGCGGCCCAACGCGACTTCCGAGTTCACCTCGCCATCGAGGCCGACTTGCAGGAAAGCATTGATGGAGATGACTCTGTCGTTGCGGCCGATCACTTCGGAATTATTGACGTAGTTGACCGGGTACAACTCCATGCTGGAGTTGTCGTTGAGAAACTCGTACATCGCGTCGTCGCCGAGCGCGAGCGTGTACACGTTCTTGAACCGGTTGATGGTCTTGTAGCGATTGGTGACCGCGCCCGATTTGATCAGCGCCACCAGCGGCGGCGTCATCAGCTCGGTATGCACTCCGAGATCCTTGTGACCGGTGAGCGCGGCGCAGATTGCATTGGGAACTCCGCCGACGCCGATTTGCAGGCATGCGCGATCGGGTACCATCTCAACGATCAGCTTGCTGATGGCGACGTCGAATTCACCCGGTGGCCGCGCCGGAAACTGCGCGAGGGCGCTCTCGTGCTCGACGATCGCATCGACATCGGAGATGTGCACCGCCGAGTCGCCAAAGACCCGCGGCATATGCGGGTTGACCTCGACGATCAGCTTCTTGGCGCTCTGCGCGGTCGGGATGGTGTAGTCGCCGTTGGTGCCGCAACTGAAGAAGCCGCCTTTGTCCATCGGCGCTACCATCACGATGAAGGTGTCGATGCCGATATCGGCCAGCACCCGCGGCATCTTGCTGAAGTTGCCGGGCATGTAATAAACGACCTTCCTGCCTTCGAGCGCGCCCTTGCGCGCGAGCTCGCGTTCGGCCGCGACCGGGAAGAACGGATGCGGCTTGATGACGTCCATGTACTCGTACTTGAGGATTGCCGACGCCGCCGCAACCGAATGCGAGTAGTAGACGCGCAAGTTATCGATCTCATGGCGCAGGATGCGCTGTTCGAGCGCCGCCAACACTGCGGGTGGCTCGCTGACGCCCATCCCCATCGAGAGGTTGCCGCGCGCGGGAATCAGTTGGACCGCCTCTTCGGCGGTGCGGAGCTTCTTCTTATATTCGGCCTCAAACATGATTCCTCCCGGAGGGCGTGCGACGCCGGTTACTTATTGTGCCGTCCCGCCTCGTGCGGAGCGTGCGCCAATAACCGCCCGTGCGAGATCGCGACGAACACATCCGCGACCTGCTCGCGCAGAGACTGGTTGACGCCGCCGCGCAGCGAATGCCCGGCTTCATTGGCGATGTCATCGAGGGAGAGGATTCCGGCCAGGGTGCCGTCGCGCGCGATGACCGGGAGGCGGCGCATATGCCGGGCCCGCATCAGCTCCATCGCCGAGTTCAGCTCGTCGTCGCTGTGGCAGCATTCGATGCGACCGGCCATCGCACCTTCAACGGTCAATTCGCCCAGCAATTTGCCGCGGGTGTAGGCGGCCATGCAGATGTCGCGGTCGGTGAGAAATCCAACCGGTTTGGAGTGAGCATCGATGACTACCAAAGCGCCGCAACTATGATCCCACATCAGTTGGGCGGCGTGGTTCAGCGAGTCTTTCGGATGGGCCGACTTGACGGACCGATTCATTATTTGTTCGACTTTCATTAGCGTGTCTCCGTCTCAGGAAGCCCTATCGCCAGAGTCGTGCCATCGCCCGGAGGTCATCTGGAAGGGAAACCGCTCGCGATGACGGCTTAATCCCGTCTGGATGGCGCGATCGGAGACAGCTTTCTGTCACCATGGGAGCCATCTGACCGATGTGTCGTCGCCTGCGCCGAATCCCTCAGCCGGCGTTCCGTCTATCGTGATACGGCCCGGCGCGGGCGGTGGCGCGCCTCTTGCGTTATCGAAACCCGGCAAAGCCGAGATGAGCGAAGAGCTTGCCGGCCCGGGCACTGGAACTGGAGGAACCTCATATGACCACTCAAGCCAAGGCCACTGATGGGACGCGGCGCGAGATGCTGCGTCTGATGCTGGTGACGCTGCGCGACGAGACCTACGAACGGGTGCATGAGCTTCGGCATGAGCAGGCCGATGATGCCGAGTTGGCGCCGGGCGACGAAATGGATCGTGCTCGCGCCACCGTCGACGTCGAGACCCATGCGAGCCTGATTGCGCGCGCCGAGGAGCGCCTGCGCTACATCGACGAAGCGCTGGGCCGCGTCGATGAAGGCCGCTACGGCATCTGCGCCGGCTGCCGCGAGCACATTCCAGTCGAGCGTCTGAGCGCGTTGCCCTTCGCCATCTACTGCGTTGAATGCCAGCAGAAGCGCACTCGCGGGGGCCACGGCTGGAGCGACGGCACGATGATCGAGCCCTACGACCAGCAGTGGACACTGCCCGAGGAGATGGTCGAGCAGCCCGAGTACACCGCGGCGTCGGAGGAAGTTTTGTCGGTCAGCTATGGGAGCCCGTTCGCGGAAGGCAAACCGAGCGAGTCCGCACAGCCGGCGCCGGTCCACCATCCGCGTCCTCGCAAGAAGTAGCCACAACCACGGCAGATCTCCGCGGCAGCGCTGATTTGGCGCTCCGCCCACATGATCAAAATGTCGGAAAAGTCGCCTGTCGGCTAATCCCGCGAGGGGGGCCGCTTCGAAATCAGGCTCTCGCCCACCTTCACCACCGCCTCCGCGGTCTCCATCAGGCGCAGATGTTTCTCCATTGCCTTGGGATCTTCAGGGTAATTTGGCTTCGTTTGGTAATTTTCCTTCAATTTGCCCCCGCTGCGCCGCACCGGCTCCTGCGCCTGCCGCCGCTCACGCTCCGCTTGCTGAAACTCCAGTTTGTCGGCGTGAATGTCGCGCGCGATCCTGGTCGGCATGCTGATTCCTTCCGGCCCGCGATTGCGCCTGGCCGCCCGCGCATCCACCACCACTGGGCGATCCTCGTATCGCGGCGCGATCGCCGCCGGCGCGCCACCCGCGGCGCGGCGCGCCTGCTGCGCCGCCTTAAGTTGCGCCAGTGCGTTGCGCAGACTGCGAGTCACCGCGCCCTCGTAGCGAATCAGCCGCATGGTGTCGCGCTCGTTGGGCAGGTCGAGGCCCAGCCCGGCCTTCTCGGCGACCTCATCGGCTTCGGCGATTTCGCCGTCCATCACGTACAGCGGCGCCATCCCGCGCAGCGGCTGGTTCAGTTCGCGATAGACGCGGTCATCGCGCGAGCGAAACGCGGCGCGATTTTCGAACATCAGCAGGCGGCGCTGGCGCCAGATGCAGGCCGCAATCTGCTGCACCAGGACCTGCTCGAAAGTGCCGACCGGAGCGAAGTCCTGCACCAGGCCCTCGGCGAGATCCTCGAAGGCCTTGCGCCCGTGCCGCCCTTCGAGGGTGGTGAGCACCGCCTGCGACGCGAGCACGCCATGCTTGAGGGCATTGCGGCGCGACCAGGCTTTGCCCTGCGCGCTTTTGGGTCCGGTGGATTTTTGTGCGTTGCGCCGGTTCGATTCGGCTTTGCGTTCGGAGGTGGGGTTGGAGGTAGTCGGAGAGGCAGTCGTAGCAGCATTGTCGCTCATCGCAGGAAAACTCCGTGGCTGGTTAAGCAACACATTGTCGGCCACACAACAACGCATTGAGGGCGGGATCTAAAATGATTTTCTCTTTCGCGGCGCGAGTAAAGGGGGGGCAGTACGTGTTGTCATCGCGAGTTCCGCCGAAAGACGGTCACGATCTGCGCATGGGCACATTCCTAAAACCCTCGCCCGGTGGGCGAGGTTGCGCCATCTTGTGGCGCTGGAGTGGGACCTTATTCAGCGTGTCCTCGCGCGATTATGGAATTCCTGCTCTGGCGTAAATCGCAGAAGAGGAGAATTCCTGAATCGCGCGCGGAGCGCGCTGAATAAGGTCCCCCTCCTGATTGCTCGCCCTGCTCGCAACCATTTTCCCCCACCGGGGGAGCGACAAAAACGACGGCGCTTTAGTGAAGGCATCGCGCGGATGAGCGAGAGGTACTGACGGCCAGGGTCGGGAACGCTTCCTACCTGGTAGGCTTCGAATCAGAGACGCCGGGGTGTCCAGTAGATAGGTCGCGCCGGCAATCGCGCGATCAAGCTCGGGAAATGATTTCGTGCGCGATGGCGTGGAGGCGTTTCAGATCGTCGAGCAGGGCTGCAAGCTGATCGAGGCGATACGAATTGGGACCATCGCTGAGGGCGCGATCCGGGATCCTCGTGCACTTCCATGAAAACCGCCGTCGACGCCTGCCGCGACCGCCGCGCGCGCCAGCGGCGCGATGAATTCGCGCTGGCCGCCGGAACGTTCGCCGCCCGCGCCGGGAAGCTGAACCGAATGGGTCGCATCGAACATGACCGGATAGCCGAAGTCGCGCATGATCACCAGCGAGCGCATATCGGAGACGAGATTGTTGTAGCCGAATGAGAACCCGCGCTCGGTGACGATGATACGCCGATTGCCCGCCTGACTCGACCTTTGCGACCGCCGGACGCATATCCCACGGCGCGAGAAATTGCCCTTTCTTGATATTGATCGCGGCGCCGGTGCGCGCCGCCGCATCAATCAGATCGGTCTGGCGTGAGCAGCAATGCCGGAATCTGCAGCATATCGATGACCTCGGCCGCGGATGCGGCCTGCGCGACCTCGTGGATATCAGTCAGGATTGGCACGCCAGTCTCGCGCTTGACCCGCGCGAGAATGTGCAAGCCTTCGTCCAGTCCGGGTCCGCGAAACGATTCGTGACTGGTGCGATTCGCCTTGTCGAACGACGATTTGAAGACGATCGGCAGGCCCGCCTCGCGCGCGATTGCGGCGATGCTCTTCGGCGTGGCGCAGGCACGATTCCCGCTTCTCGATCACGCAGGGGCCAGCGATCGATCACGAGTCGCGATCCGCCGAATACCGCATCGCCGACGTTGACTTCCGGCAACCTTCAGGAAACCGAGCGCAGCTCGCGGACTTTGGAGCGTTCGGGCGTCGCCGCAGCGCGCCGTTCACCGCCGCGCGAATTAGTCCGCGAAACAGCGGATGACAATCGAGCGGCCGCGACTTCAACTCCGGATGGAACTGGCAGCCGAGGAACCACGGATGGCCCTTCAATTCCATGATCTCGACCAGCGAGTCGTCGGGTGAGGTGCCGGTGGCGCTGAAGCCGGCCTTTTCGAGCGCGTCACGATAGTCGTTGTTCACTTCATAGCGATGGCGATGGCGTTCGGAAATTTTGCGTCTCGCGATACAATGACGACGCCAGCGAACCCGGCAGGTTCACGCATGGATAAGCGCCCAGCCGCATCGTGCCGCCCTTTTGCGCGACATCCTTCTGCGGCTCCATCATGTTGATCACCGGGTCGGGGAGTTTCTCGATCGAATTCGTGCGAGTTGGCGCGTTTGAGCTGAGCAGGTTGCGCGCGGCCTCGATTACCATCATTTGCAAACCCATAGCAGATGCCGAGAATCGGCACGCCGTTTTCGCGCGCATAGCGGACGGCGCTGATCTTTCCCTCGATCCCGCGATCGCCGAAGCCGCCGGGAATGATAATCGCGTGCGCATTCGCGAGCCGCTCAGTCACGCCACCCTTTTCCAACTCTTCCGCATCGACGTAATCGATTTACGACCGCTTCGTTGGCGATCGCGCCATGCGCGATCGCCTCGTGCAGGCTCTTGTAGGAATCGACCAGATTGACGTATTTGCCGACCACCGCGATATTGACCGTGACCTTCGGGTTCTGCGCGGTCTTAACGACTCGCCGCCATTTGGTCAGATTGGGCTGGCCGGTCCAGATATTCAGCTTCTCGACATACGCGCTGGTCGAATCCCTCCTCATGGAACTTGAGCGGCACTTCGTAGATCGATTCGACATCGCGGCGCGGCGATTACGCAGTTCTCCTCGACGTTGCAGAAATGCGCGATCTTGCCTGGACCTTTTTTCGAGCGGACGATCGCAGCGGCATAGCAGGATATCGGGCTGAATGCCGAGGCCGGTCAGTTCCTTGACGCTATGCTGCGTGGGCTTGGTCTTGAGCTTCGCCGGCGGTGGGATGAACGGCACCAGCGTCAGTGGACGTAAACGCACGTTCTCGCGTGCCGAGGTCCCAGCGAAATTGCCGCACCGCTTCGAGAAACGGCAGGCTTTCGATATCGCCAACGGTGCCACCGACTTCGACGATGAGAATGTCGCATGCCTTCGGCGGCCAGTCAGAATCCGGCGCTTGATCTCGTCGGTGATATGCGGAATCACCTGCACCGTCGCGCCCAGGTAATCGCCGTGGCGCTCCTTCTGAATAACCGTGTCGTAGATTTGCCCGGTGGTGCAATTGTTGCGCCGGCTCATCGGGGTCTGGACGAAACGCTCGTAATGGCCGAGGTCGAGGTCGGTCTCGGCGCCGTCGTCGGTGACGAAGACCTCGCCATGCTGCAGCGGACTCATCGTGCCGGGATCGATATTGATGTACGGATCCATCTTGAGGAAGCGAGACGTGCAGCCCGCGCGCCTCGAGCAGGGCGCCGAGCGAGGCCGCCGCCAGGCCCTTGCCGAGCGAGGAAACCACGCCGCCGCTGACGAAAATAAATTTGGTCTTGCCGCGCTCCAGCGCATAATTCCCTCCCGCCCGCGATCCGTTACTGACGCCCCGTTTGCGAACGCCGCGCCCGGCCAGGTCCTCGGCAGTATCGATTTCGAGTGACGGCGACACGGAAGCGACCACCCTGATGCGATAGCCGTTTTCGAGCGCGCGAAACTGTTCCAACTTTTCGATCTGCTCCAATTTGCCCGGCGCCATCGAGGCGAACTTGAGCAGGAAGTCGCGCCGATACGCGTAGATGCCGATGTGACGCAGCGCACCGTCCGGCACGCCCCCGACATCGCGCGGATAAGGAATCGGGCTGCGCGAAAAATACAGCGCGTCGCCGCGAGCGTCGCATACCACTTTGACCTTGTTCGGATTGCGAAACTCCTCGAGGTCAGTGATCGGGGTCGCCAGTGTCGCCATGTCGAGGTGGCGTCGTTCGAGCATCGGCGCCGCCAACGCATCAAGGTCGCGCGGATCGATGAAGGGCTGATCGCCTTGCACGTTGATGTAGATGTCCGCGTGAACCTTCCCTGCGACTTCGGCGATGCGATCGGTGCCGCTCTGATGTGATGGCGACGTCATCATCACCTCGCCACCTGCTTCGCGCACCGGGGCAGCGATTCGCTCGTCATCGGTGGCGACGATCACCCGCTCGATCGATTGCGCCTGCCCACCTGCCGCCATACCCGCACGATCATCGGCATGCCGCTGATGTCGGCGAGCGCCTTCGCGGGAAGCCGGGTCGAACCGTAACGCGCGGGTATGACGGCGATTACCGGCATCGGCGCCCTGATTCGATTTGATGATGTGGAGGTGAAAAGCGAAGCCGCACAGTCCACGTTAACCGTGCGGCAATGGTCTTGTCAATTTAGGGATCGAACGGTTCTTAACAATCGAGCGCGACACACGCGCGCTCGGGTCGATCTATCCGGCAGCGCGCTTGCGATTGGCGGTGCCTCGGGCGTGCCCGCGAAAAGCGCGCGGCGCTGGCAAGGCCTCGCCGGTCGAACTCAGATGGTCTAGCCAAACACCAATTGCAACTTTGAGCTCCTTGATCGCCTGCGCTTCCGAAGAAGCTAGCCCGGACAATCCCGGAATTTCGTCGCACTCGGCGACGTACTCCCCATCTTCGGTCGACCGAAAGACCCGATACGAGTAGTGCGGTATTTTACGCATTCATCTACGTCGTTGCGCGAGGGATGATACCCAACGCTTCAGCCATCTTGAGCATTTGGCGAATTCGATATGCCCTTTGCGCCTTTTCCGCCCTCTGCACGTTGGAGATTGAGAGGATGCGGAAACCTTTTTCGAATTATACCGCCTTTGGGATGCCCGAAAACGCGGTGACTTCCGCGACCGCCGACCTCTTCAAAGAGTAGTTGCCTGGCCAAAGCAAGAGCCTCTTCAAATGACAGATTTTGCTGAGCACGATACGCCTTCGCCAGCAGCTTCGAATCTATCGACATGCGCGGGCGTTAAGGACATTGAGGCTTAACGACTATCCGCGGATGCGGGTGACGTTGCGATGGCGACGCTTCTTGCGGCGCGAGGCTACCGGTTCCATCCGGCGTTTGCGAGAAAGTTTGCGGTTGCGACGATTGCGCGTCTTGGATGCCTGTTTCATTGATTCACCTGATTGTATGAGGGATCTGCGTGGCTGTTTTCGGTGGCGCCCACCTGCTCGGTCGGGACCTCCACCGCGATGGGGCTGACGACCGTGACTTCGGTCACCGTTTCGCCATGGTCCTGCACCAGGACCTCGCCCACTCGCTCCCCGCTAGTCAGGGAACCATTTATAGTGGTCGGCACCTTGTATTCAAGATGGATCAAACCGGCTTCCGCTTTCGGGACGACGACGTTTACATCGCGCGGCGAAATCGGCTGGATGGTTGCGGTAGGCCCGACCTGCACGTGAACCGGCAGCGGCTCACCTCCGCGCAGCACTGATACCGACTGGAAATGATCAAAGCCCCAATCCAGCAGCTTCGCCGATTGGATGAAGCGCTGCTGATTCGAGGGCGCGCCAAGGATCACGGAGATGAAGCGCATGTTTCCGCGTTTGGCGGTGGCGGTCAGATTAAAGCCGGCTTGAAAGGTGAATCCGGTCTTGAGCCCGTCGCATCCGTCGAAATGCCCAATCAGATGATTGGTCGTGTGCAGCATGCATACGCCGCCGTCGAAGGGGCATTGTTCCTGGCTCGACCACTTCAGGAGATCGGTGGTGTGAATGATTTGAAAAGCCACCCGGGCGAGGTCGCGAGCAGTGGTGATATCGGCATCATGAGTCGGGCGCGGCGGCAGACCATCGACGGTCTGATAGAGCGTGTGCGTCATGCCGAGTTCCTGCGCGCGATGGTTCATCATTCGGACCATGGCTTCGACCGAGCCGCCGACTTTTTCGGCGATGGCCACCGCGGCGTCGTTGGCCGACTTGATGAGCGCGGCCTTGATCAACTCACCAAGCGGATAGATCTGCCCTTCCTGCAAGCCGACGCGCGAACCTCCCGTATGCGCGGATCTCTCTGACACGCGCACCGGATCGCTGTCGCTGAAGCGGCCGGCCTTGATCTGTTCGGTGGCGACGAGCAGCAACATCATCTTAGCCATCGAAGCAGGTGGCCATGGCATGTCGGCATTGTCCTCGAAGAGGACCTTGCCGGTATCGGCATCCTCCAGCAGGGCGCCGCGAAAGAACGGAATCGGCCCTTTTGGCTTGATGCTCTTGATGCCTTTGACGTGCCTATGATGCATCGCGGCATGCGCGGAAGGCGCCGACATCGCGATTCCACCGGCTACGGCGAGAAGCATTATCGCCGCGGATAAAAGGGCATTGCGCACGAATGTTTGGTGTGTAGCCTGATAAACTGATCGTTCGATCATTCCATCCCCCGCCGCCTCGGCTCAAGGCTCGTGAGCAAGTCCGTTGCTGATATTGTCCGAGCCCTTGATTTCACCACGTTCAACCCGCTGAAGGATTACCAGATTCTGCCGCGCAGGTGCATAGTTGGGGTCCGCCTGAACTACCTCATTCCAGGTGTCCTGCGCGCGCGAGTACTTGCCTTCCTCGGCATAGATAGTGCCCAGAGTATTGCGTCCGTCAACCTGATTCGGATCGATTTGCAGCGAGAGGAGAATTTCCTGCTCGGCTTCCGGCAGCATTGCGAGGCGCTGATATGCCACGCCGAGGTTGAAATGAGTTTCCGCGCGGTCGGGGCCGAGAAGGGTGGCGAGCTTCAGCACCTGCATCGCTTCGTGGACATTCCCGGCTTCCAGATAGAGCAATCCGAGGTTCAGAAACAGCTGCCAGTCATCGAGACCAAGATCAATCGCGTCGCGATACTCGGTGAGCTCCTGCTGATGTTGCCCTATCATGCCGTAGGAAAAACCCAGGTGGTAGTGCGCCAGCGCATTGTCGGCGTGGTCTTTTATCACCAGCTGATGGCGCCGAATGGCTTCGGGATAATCTTCCATGCCGAGGAAATAATCGGCAAGCGGATCGCAGACTTCCTCGTCCTGAGTTGATGCTGCGCCGACCGCCGCAACCGAGCGACCTTGCATAAGCAAGGTCAGCCCACATACGAGCACCAGGGCAAAACCCATTCCTCGGTGTTTTTTCAACTCAGTGGCCTCGCGCATACCACTCCTCGCGCGTGGACGTACTCGAATGTAGCAGGATTAATTCGCCGATAAAAAGCGGCAATCGCTCTGAGCGATAGGCAGCCACTCATCGCGAGCTAAGGATGGACAGGGAATATCGTAGAAACGCATGCGCCCGGTCCGTTTCAGCACCGGCCGGGCGCACCACATTTAGATTGAATGAAGCCAGCTATGCGATCTTAGTAGCCTCCGGTGGGGCTGTTATCAGTACCGGTTCGCGCTCCGCGCATGGGGATCAGGCGAGATGGTGCTGCCAACACCGATGCCGCGATCGTTGCGACTCGAATCGCGAGTTGCACCGAGGGTGGTGGAATTTTCGCTGCGATGCAGGTGACGTCGAATCGCGGTTGGCGAGTTGTCCGTGGGAGTCGCGGGCTCGGCGCGTTCGGCGTCGGAATTGGCTACGTCGGAATTCGCGCCCGCATGCATCCCGCTGTCGGGAACATTGGCATTCCCAGCCACGCCGGCGCCGACCTGGGCGAAGGCGGGAAGCGCGATTGCAGTTGCGAAGATAGCAGCGGTGAAAGCGGTAATCGTGCGTTTCATGATCGTCTCCTTCGGAGGGTGCGGCATTCAGGGGCCGCGCAAGTGGATGCAGTACTAGAGCCAGTCGCGTGCCACGGAGGGCATGAACGCGGCTGCTTCAATAAAGACGACAGCGTTCATCGAAGCATTCAGTGCTTACGACGATATGCGCGCACTTACACGGTTTGAGGTTTCAGGAGATGAGGTCGCCGCAGGGAAAAAAGAAACGCGCGACGTCTGGTCCGCCGCGCGTTTCGAAATGATCCGAGTTCCTGACGCTGAGGTTACGGAGTTCCCGCTGCGGGGGACGCTGCCGGAGAGGCTTCGCCGCCCATCGCACCCTCGTCGCTCTTCTTATGCTTCTTGTGGTGATGTTTCTTCATGGGCTTTTCCATGGAGCCGCCTTCCGCAGGAGCAGTGCTCGAGCTCATCGCGCCGGTCGACGGAGCCGCTGCGGGCTCTCCCTGCGCAAATGCCGGCAAAGCAATCGCGGCGGCGAACAGCGCTGCGGTCAGGACGGTTAGTGTACGCTTCATCTTCTTCTTCTCCCTCTCTTAGGTGCGGTCGCTTAAGACCGCGGTTTCCAGTTCTTAACTACTTTGCTAATGCCGTGCCACGGGGCGTCACGCGAAATATACTGATTTCCCCGCTCCTTTTTAGCATCTCCACAAGGAGAGCTAAACCAATAGGTTCAGATAATAACCGCTTTGGGGCTAGATTTCACGAATTGTGTGAGCGTTCAGCGATGGTCGCGACGATGTTCGCTTCTAAGCTCACCATATAGTGTGAAAAGCTCCTTAAATGCGCGTGCGATAACTTTGAGATTCGCTCCCGACTGTTCCCCCGCCATCCGCGGCAGATGATGCACGCCAACTTCCTTGATTTTTGCGCCCTTTCCGGCGACCCGCGCCATCAGCTCGGTCGAGATCATCGCGCCATGCGCCCGCAGTTCCATCCCGTCGAGGAACTCGCGCTTGAACAACTTGAAGCCGCAATCGATATCCGAAATCCCGATGCCAAGGACGACCTGCACCAGCGTCGTCCACGCCTTGCCGTTGATGCGTCTCATCAGAGGGTCGGCGCGCTGGATGCGTTTGCCGACGACCACATCATACTCGGGGACGAATGCCGCGAGGTTGGCGACCTCTTTCGGATCGAACTGTCCATCGCCATCGGCGAGAACTACATAGGGTTGCGCGGCTGCTCGAATGCCCGAGATTACCGCACCTCCGTAGCCGCGATTCTTTGGATGATGAACGACTTTGACGTGCGGATCTTCACTCGCGAGGCGATCCGCGATCTCGCCGGTCTTGTCGCTGCTCCCGTCGTTGACCACGATGACTTCGTAGTCATCCGCAACGCGCGGCAGCTCGGCGAGAAAACCCCGCACCACGCGCTCGACGTTGGGTTCCTCGTTGTGCGAGGGCAGGAAGACGCTGATGCCCGGCAGGCGTGAAACGGAACTCACCTGAGCGGGGCTAGTCGCCAAGCGCGCGATAGCCGCCGCGGAAAAACATCAGCGGCTTGCCCTCGCGGGTTTGGGCTTCTTCGATCTCACCGACGTAGATGGTGTGATCGCCGCCGTCGTACCCGGCGGTCAGCTTACATTCGAGCCATGCGATGACGTGGTCGAGGATCGGAGCGCCATTGCCACCGGGCTTGTATGCGACCCCGGTGAACTTGTCGCCGCCGCTCACCGCGAACTTGCGCGAGAGCTCTTCCTGGTCATCGCGCAGAATGTTGACGGTGAAGACCTTGCTCTCTTCGAATGAGGCATAGCTCTCGGCCTTCTTGTCGACGCAGATGATGCATAGCGGCGGGACCAGCGAGAGCGAGGTGAACGCGTTGGCGGTGAGGCCATGCAGCGTGCCCTCGCGGTTGAAGGTGGTGATGATGGTGACGCCGGTGGCGAAATGCCCCATCACGGTGCGCAGTTCATTTTTTCCGATAGGCATGCCGAGTCCTCTCCGCGATGGATGGCGATGCTAACAGAGCATTTTGCGGCGGGTCAAAGCTATCCTTCAATTTGTAGAGTCGAGGGGCTGGTGGAGGCCGGTATTTTGCCGTTAAACCGGTCGGCGGAATGGCTCAAAAGCCATTATTTATCGACAGGTTACGCTCCCTGTTCTCCGGTCCTCATAATGGGTTTGTTTTTACGCTGCACTCGCAGCGCCGCTTTATTCCGTCGCTTCTCTGGATGAGCGAGAGAGCTGGTCGGCGCACCGAGTACCGCGAACTCCGATGCCCCGTCGGCATGGAATGCCGCGTGACGAACTGGTGAGGGCCGGTCGCGCTGCGCGACCGGTGATGGAATACCACCAGCCTCATAAAAAGATGCAGCAATTCCGCGGATAAAGTGGGTTTGTTCTTGCAGTTTTGCCTCCTGCGGCATCGGGGCGAGCTGACCTCCAAGGCTTCACAACCAGTATAGCCGATTCAACCATGAGGTGCTTTGCCCGATGCCCTGAGAGTGGAGGTGGCGGCCGGCGGGGCCAGTCGCCACCTCATCACCATGGCTCATGCCGAAGCGGCGCCGTTTTGCGATTCCCGCGTCGTCTGCGGCTGATGCTCGACCGAGAGGCTGTCGCTGGTCTCACCGATATGCGCCGGGAAGCGCACCGCGCGGTGGCCGTCGCGAGTTTCAAACCCGGTTGACCATACGCGCTCGATCCAGCGGCGCAGATGCTCGCCCTCCGACACCATCGCGCGGCAATAAATCTTGCCGCCCTCCAGCGTTTTCGCATAGGGCCATTCGATGGGCTCGCCGACCGGCACCAGGTCGCGATAGAAGCCGGTCAGGTCCCACGGCTTGACGATCGCATAACCGACCACCGCCTGGGCCTGCTTCAGGCCGAGCAGCAGCACGGCGCCGAGCTGCGCGCACATGCCGGCGCCTTTCGCCAGCGACCACATCTCGCCGATCTCGAAGACCGATTCGGGCGGATAGTGGCTGAAATCCGGCTTCGAATACGACAATGCGAACGAAGCCTGATCGTGCATGATGAAGCCGGCGATCATCTGATCGGGCTGGGGCGACTCGTCATCGAACAGCGCATACGCCTGGCCGAACTGGAGGTGGATGCTGCTGATGCAGGACTTGCCGGTTTCGCGAAATCCGCCGTTGCGGAAGGCGCGGGCCTGGGTCATCCGATTCGCGAAAAATTCGCGTTCGTGCCCATCTGTAATCATTCGTAACTCCATGTAGGTAGACCTCCTAAGCTTGACTCCTCGTTGATTTGCTCCATTTCTGAACTATAGGCCAGAGGCGGCGGAGGGGGCTGTTGGGAAAAACCGTCTGCGACTGTTGAAAACCGGCCCCAACCGCTTTATAGACATGCTGTCGGCCGCTTGACATTTTGGCATCGCTATTGGTGAAATATTTTAGTCACCAATTGTTAGCGTCGGCTCAATGAACTCGAAGTCGCCAAATGGCCTCGCCGCGCTCCGCGGCATTGCCCAGCACATCCTGGCGAGTGCGAAATTGTCCCCCGACCAGCGTGCGTTCTGGCGCCAGCCGCTGCGCGATCTCGAGAAGCTGCTGAAACGGGACTACGGCAAAGCGCTGCGCAAGAACGTCGCGCGCAAAGAGGTAGTCAAGCTGATGCGCTCGGCGAGCGCGCTATGGCCGGAACTCAACCAGGAGAAGCTTCCGGTGCCCTCGCGAGCTGATTTGGCCGCCATCTCCGGTCAGCTTTCGGTAAATCTGTCGATCCGCAAATGCCGCGAACGCGATGGCATGGCGCTGCGCGGGTTTTATGTCCGTTCGCTTGAGGAAATCGCCAAGGCGCCGCAGAAGGGCGGCCTCATCTATTTGAACACCGCGCATCATCCGGCGGCGGTGGGCGCTACTTTCTGTCACGAAGTTGGGCATCATCTGGCGTTGAATATCCTGCAACACGCGGATGAGAGGCCGGTTCATTATTTCTTCGATGCGGCGTATTCGAGTCATCTGGACGACCCGGTCGAACTGACCGCCGATGTGCTGGTGAGCATCGCGGCCTATCCGAAAACGGCGGCGCGCAAGATGTTCAGCAGCGAGATTGCGGCTATCCACGAGGTGAGCGGCCGTAACCTCGTCAGCTTACTGGGGTACCTAAAGAGCGGATGGGGCATTGATTTTGAGGGTCCACGGCAGCCACGCCACCATCTGATTTATTTGGCCGGAATGGTTCACTACGCAAAACTGCGGAGGGCGCTACTAACCGAGTATCGACTATGAAGAAACAGACGCTTGGCGGGGTAATCAAGGAGGCACGGAACTCGCTCGGACTGAGCCAGCGGCAGCTGGGCGAGGAAATCGGGGTGAAGGGCAGTCATATTGCCTATATCGAGGGTGGCGAACGACGGCCGTCGTTGCACATTCTCTCGAACATCGCGAACGTGCTCGGGTTGGACAAAAACGAGCTTTTTCTTTTGCTCCATCCGGAGGCGCACGAATTCGTGCCCGAACGGCGCCCGCGCGCTCCGCGACCCAATGAGGCATGGAAGCAGTTCCTGCTCAGCCGCGCGTTGCTCAAGCAGAACAAGGTGACGCCCGCGGAGCTTCGCGTGCTCAAACAGGTGAACATGCTGGGTGTGGTGATTTCCCCACGCATGTTCCTGTTTGTGCTGAACTCGATCCGGCAATCGCTCCAGTAACCTCCTCCTTCGTAAAATTCCGGCGGCACCTCGAGGGTGAAGCGCTCTAACGAGCGCATCGCCTTCGCCGGTGCGCGGCCGCGACCTCTCGGTTTAACTATCCGCCTACTGCGTGGCGGGGATGAGCAGGATGGCCTGGGCGGTCATCGCCGACCCGGAAATGCTGGCGCCGGCAGGGTAGGTGGGCGAGGCGGTTCCGGCAGCCGGGGCCGCGAGGTCCGCGTAGGCCAGCGTAAATCCTTCCTTCGACGACCTGGTGTTGAAACGCTGAGTGAGCGCATTCGACAGAGTGATGATCGGCGCCGATGAGGATTGAGCGGCGTAAAAGTATAGCTGTAGCTCGTTGTTGCCATTCGGCGTAAGCGAGGGAGCTGCAACCGAGACTGCGCCCGATCCCGCGGCCTTTGCCCCGGAGGTTCCATCGAGTGGTGAAGTAGCGACGCCGCGCCACGCACCCATCGCGCCCGCCGCCCAGTTCGAACTGATATTCCAGGTGTATGACGCGGGCTCACTCGCCCCCGCGATCTTGTAGTAGAGCCAGGAAGTCACCTTGTTCCCATTGCTCGCCGAGTCGTGGCGAATGCTGGTCCATCCAGTCGGCGTCGTCGGCACATCCGAGGCAGTGCCGTCATAGACGATAACCTGAGCCACCAGGATGTCGCCGGTACGAAATCCACTGGGCAGACCGAGAGTTATCGCAGTCATCGCGCTGGCGGAATCGGTCAACGCGCCAGTGCCGACAAAGGTGATACCGGCCCCTGACGGAGTTGCCGTCGCAGTAGGCGTCGCGATCGCGGTTGGCGTCGGGGTTGGAATCGGCGTCGGGGTTGCAGTCGGAAACGGCGTCAGGGTTGGCGTCGCAACGGCGGTAGCCGTAACGGTCGGCGTCGAGGTCGGAGCCGCAGTTGCGGTAGCAGTCCTCGTCGGCGTCGATGCTGGTGTAGGCGTTGCGGTCGAAGTTCGGGTCGTCGTCGCCGTCGGTGCGGTAGTCGCGGTCGCGCTCGGGCTCGGCGTCGCGCTTTGCGAAGCCGGTACGAGCAGAACGGTCTGTGCCGTCGCGACCCCGGTGCTCACGGTTGCGGGATAGGTGGGCGACGCGTTGTTCATCGCGGGAGCGGCGCGATCGGCAAAAGCAAGCGTGAAGCCTTCTTTCGATGATCCGGTATCGAAGCGCTGAGTTAGCGCGCTCGAGGGCGCGATCGATGGTGCCGCGCTGGACTGCGCGCCATAGAAAAACAATTGCAGCTCATTGTTGTTGCCCGGGGTCAACGATGGCGCCGAAATGGATAACTGACCCGATCCTGACGCGGTTGATCCGGCCGCACTGTCGATGGCCGAGGCGCCGCGCCATGCACCGATCACACCTGCGATCCAATTCGAGCTGATGTTCCATCCGTACGACCCCGGTTCACTCGCTCCCGCCACTTTGTAGTAGAGCCACGAGGTCGCCTTATTGCCCTTGCTTACCGCATCATGCCGGATGCTGGTCCAGCCGCTCGGTGCGGTCGGCACGTCGGAAGCGGTGCCGTCATAAACGATAAGTTCGGCGACCAGAATATCGCCTGAACGAATCCCGCTCGGTGCGCTGATGGTGATGCTGCTGACCGCCGACGCCGAATCAGCCAGCGAGCTTGCTCCGACAAACGTGATACCGGAGGCCGGTGTCGGTGTGGTGGTCGGCGTCGCGGCCACGGTACGAACGGGCGTCGCGGTTGCGGTCGGAATCGGAGTGCCGGTCGGGGTAGGTGAAGCGGACCCTCCGACGAAATTCTTCACCGCGTTGGCGAAGAGGTTGAAATCGATGGTGCCCCATCCGGTGCTCTGATCGTACGCCGGACCGGCGCTGAATCCGGTCACGCCATTGAAGTTGTTATTGCCCAGGGTGACGTCATGGAAACCGGCAGTCGCGTAGCTGCTGTTGGCCAGCGGATAAATAATCAGATTGAAGTTTCCCAGCCGGTTGCCCACCTGCTGCCCGATGACGGTGGCGAATCCCGCCCACAGCGGCGCGGACAGGCTGGTTCCACCGATACAGCATGTTACCACCGGGCTGCCGTTTTGGTCATCCGCCCAAAAAACTCCGGGGTAATATGGACTCGCAATCAACGCGATATCCGGCACATCGCGCGCGTTGTCGTTGGGGACGCCTGAACCGGTCTGGTAGGCGGGCTTGGAAAAGATTTGGCTGGCGCCGCCGCCGGTCGCGCCGGCCGGATCATTCCATACACTCTCGGTGGCATAGCCTTGATCGTTGCCGCCGACGTAGGTCGGGTTGAACTCGGTGCCGCCGACGGAGGTTACGTTCGGATCCGCGGAAAGCTCATTTACGGAGCGGACGGTGTTGGTCGCGCATGCATTGCCCGCGGATGAGAGACCGGCCGCTCCCTGGTCTCCGGCGGAGACGAACACGCTTTGTCCCTGTGCCGCCGCCCGCATGAACAGCGGATCCATGGTTTGGGTCATGAAGGCAGATGACGCGCCGCAAAACGCATAGCTGATGCTGATGGCGCCGCATGCGTTGTCGGTGATCGCTCCCGAAATATCATCGACCAGACTGTTACCCAGATAAAATTTAATCGATGCTCCCGGTGCGGTGACGTGCGCCCATTGCACATCGAGTTCCGATTCCAAATCGTCGCCGCTGACGATACCGGGGTTCGAGCCTTCCAGGACGCGAGAATAATTTATCGTCGGCAAGCCAAACTGAGTGGTAAAGGTCGACATCGTGGAATCGAGGAAGTCCGACACGTCCACAATCGCGATGCAGGAACCGGTTCCGTCGGAGCCCGTTCCTACGCTCTCATCATAAAAGGTCCGCAAGTCGTTCGGCCCGAATGACCGCGCCGATCCCACTACCGCCTGGGGATTGGCGATATCATTCGTGCTGCTGTCTCGTTCGACCGATGCGATCTGAAGCGGCCCCTTGGTCGCCGCCGCGCTCGCGGGGCCGGAAGATTGATGCGACAACGCGACCGCATGCAGCATGTTGTCCATCCCGCCTATCGTGCCAATCAGCCCGGCGAATCGTTTCGGAATGACCGGATCGTTGGTGTTGGCGTAAACAGTTCCATTGCCGAATTTTGCGATGTGAACCCTGAACGTACGCTCCGCCTGTGCGACCGCTCCCGCGAATTCGATCGATGTCGCTGATTGCTTCGAGACGTTGAAGCCTTCAGCACGGAGCCACGCTGCGAGCGCCTTCAATTGCGTCGCGGAGGGGCCGAAACGCTTCTGGAACTCATCGGAGGTGAGCCAGTGGTGATAGTTCTTCGATGCCGGATTTTGCAGTTGATCGAGCAGACTCTGGAGGCCTTGTTGGTTTCGCAGCGCGAACCGAATTTGCATCTGCAAGCGGAGGCTCGGGCTCGCCGCGCCGACCTGGCGAAAGCTTTCGGCTTCGACCGGATGATTATCGGGCAGGATCGCGCCGTCATCGGCTTGACTGGCGGTCGAAAATACCGCGGCTGCACACAGGCCCATCACCCCGATCAGAAGCGACGTGAAAAAGCCGCCCAAAAATCTGCCGCTAAGACCTTTCGATCGAGGCTGTCCGGCCTTGGTCATCAGTTCCCCCGACGACAGCCTAACGCAATAAACGTTCCGTCGCTGTATGCAGGATAAGGCAATGATCGGTTAGGAAATCTCGGGCCGCCGAGGTTTAACTACTACAAAACGGCATAAAATCAGCCATTAAGTGCATAGAAGCCACGTGACGTGTGCGATCTGCAACACGAGTTCCATCAGAGTAAACGCAGATCCGGCTATTTGGTCAGCTTCGGCAGCACCTCGTGGGTGAAACGTTCCAGCGAGCGCATCGCCTTCGAAGGTGCCAGGCCGGGTAGCTGCATGTTGATGATCAACTCGGTCGCGCCTGCGGTTTCGATGACTTCCGCCATGCGCGCCCGGACCGTCTCCGGATTTCCGATGATGGCGCCCGCCTTCAACTGATTCGCGTCCGGCTGTATCCAGTTCTGCCCCGGCGTCGCGGCGGAGAGCCATTTGCCGTAGAGGCCGGCCTGGTACATCGCCGCCGCCTCGATGTCATCCCACGCCTTCTTCTCGTCATCGGCGACATACACGATGCGGCTGTTGACGATGTTGTAGGCTCGCGGGATCCTTGCCGCGCGCGCGCATCGCGCTCCGAAAATCTCGATCTGATGGCGTCCGAGGTTGCACGCGAAGCCCAAATCCAGCTCGGCGGCGCGCTGGATGGCCTTGGTCGTCATCCCGCCCCATAGTAGCTCCGGATAGGGCCGGCTGGCCGGGACGCGGCAGCACCCGCACATCATGAAAATTGAAATGCTTGCCCGCGAAGCTGAAGGTCTCGCCGCTCCACGCGCGCTTCATGATTTCGATCGTCTCCAGGGTGCGGCTCAGGCGCGTCTTCTTCGATACCTGCAGCGCGTCGAATTCCTCCTGGCGATAGCCCATCCCGATGCCGAGGCGCAGGCGGCCATTGGAAAGCACGTCGATCATCGCGGCATCCTCGGCGAGGCGCAGCGGATGATAAAACGGCGCGAGGAGCACATAGGTGCCGAGCGTGAGGCGGGTGGTGCGCGCGGCGATCGCGGCCAGCATCGGCATGATCGGCGCGAGGTAGCCGTCCTCGACAAAGTGATGCTCGGTGAGCCAGATGGAATGGAAACCGGCCTTCTCGATGTATTCGATCTGGCGGAACATTTCGGCATAGAAGGTGCCGAAGTCGAGCTTGGAAAATTCCGGATTGCGAAAATCCAGCATGTAGCCGAATTTGATGGGCGTCGTCATGGGGTGCCTCCTGCGCGAGCGGTCGCAAGCTGAATTCATTGCACAAAAAACCTCGCGAGGGGGAGCGCCGCGGCGCCGAGATCGCGAGGTGTCATCGTATTTCCGGCCCGTCGCCGCGCGTTTGCAATCTTTCACCGCACCGGACTAGGACAAGACGGCTCGCCTGAAGAGCGATGAAAGGAGGCCGGCTTCGATGAAACTCGCGCTTTATCTTCCTAACTTTCGCGACAAGGTAACCGTCAGCGAACTCGTCGATCTCGCGCACCTTGCGGAGGAGCTGGAGTTCGATTCGATCTGGACGCTGGACCGCATCGTGGTCCCGGAAGCCTCGGACCGGCGGCGAGCTGCGCAAGCCCTTCGGCTTCATGAAGGAGTTTCCGCATTCGTTGCCGGTGGTGGCGCGCGGCGAGTTTCTCCACGGCCTGCCGCTGATTCCGTATCTCGCCGCGATTACAAAGAAAATCAGACTCGGAGTGAGCATTATCGACACGCCGTATCGGGCGCCCGGCGTGCTCGCCGCGGAGATCGCGACCTGGGATCATCTCGCGGGCGGCCGCATCAACGTTGGCGTCGGCAGCGGATGGATGCCGGAAGAATTCGAGGCGGCGAGCGCGGCGCATATTTATGCGAAGCGGAACAAACACGTCATCGAGACCATCGAGGTTATGAAGGGCGTCTGGACGCAGGAGTTGTTCGAGTACCACGGAGAATTTGCCTCGTTTCCGAGTTGCGGCTTTGGCGTGAAGCCGGTGCAGAAACCCCATCCGCCGATTTTCTTCGGCGGGCTCGGCAAGGCCGGATCTCGCGGCGAAGCGGATCGCCAAATATGGTTTGGCCGGCTGGATCGGAATCCAGGACACTCCCGATGACATCGCGCGATGGCGCCTGGCGATCAAAGAGGAACTCGAAAAGCTCGACAGCCGCGCGCTCGGTCGACGATCTGGAAATTTCGAGCATGCTGTTTTTCGACATCACCAGCGCGAAGACGGATCAGACGCCCAACGGGAAGCTGACTCCCTCGATGACGGGGACGCCGCAACAAATCCTCGACAATCTGAAGCGCTACCAAGAGGCCGGGTTGACGCTGCCGCTGCTGTGGCCGCCGTTTCGCGGCGTTCCCACCGCGAAGACGCTGGTCGATCTGCGGCGGCTCAAGGAAGACATCCTGCCGAAGCTATAGCGTCAGCGCTTCAGCAGTTCTTTGCCGCCGACATACACATAATCCAAATCCAATGATGTCAGCGGCTCATCCTTCTCGCGGATGCGCACGCCCGCCATCTCCGCGATGAACATCGTATGGTCGCCCGCCACGTGGCTATCAACCACGCGCGCCTCGATCGAGATCATCGCGAGGTCGAGCCACGGCATCTTGAGCTTGGGCGATAGCTCGTAGGCGAGGCCTTCGAGGTTGTCGGGTTTGCGCGAGCGCGCGGAATAGAAATAGTCCTCAAGTTGCTTGCCGCGCTTGCCCACGATGTTGAAGCCGAAGGCGCCGGCGTTCGCGACCATCGCGCGCGAGAAATGATGGTTGTCCACCGCGGCCATGAACAGCGGCGGGTCGCCGGAAACCTGCACCACCCACGAGGACGACATCCCGTGGTGATGGGCGCCGTCGTTGACCGTGAGCACGTAGATGCCGGTGCTCAAATTCGCCATCGCGATGGCGATATTCTTATCCATTGCGGCTATTCACAGCATCATACATATAAGAATGCGTCGGTAATTGACCAAGCCAATTGGGACTTGCAAAATTAGGGATCGATGAACGGGCGGGCCGAACGATGAAGATGAGGGCGGGGCGGCTGATGGCCGCTGCGATGCTTATGCTACTGGCGTCGCCTCCAGCCTTCGCGCGCAATCGCCATCGTGCGCGCCTCGATTCGCAGCAAATGCGGATCACCAATTCGCCGACCGATGATCCTATCGTCGCGCCGCCGGTCACAGTCCCGGAGTCATCAGTTTACGACACCCCGAGGCCGCGGCTCGCCGCCGAGCTGCCGCCGCTCCCCGTGCTGGCGACGGCGGCGGCGCTCAATCCGATCAAATCTCCCCCGGTCACGGCGGCGATTCCTCCCGGCGTCGATGGTGCGAAGCTTGATGGCGCGGAGGTCGCGCACGATGGGGTGCAGACCGCCGCGATAACGCCTCCCACGGATTTTGTGGGGCCGCCCGATCCGCGGACCTCGCGCACCCCGGGCGCCGTCCTCTTCGATGCGACCCGCGACGACTCGGCGCTCGATCCTCTGAGCTGGGCGGTGAGCGTTTACAAGAAACGTCACGAGCTCGATGTCTATTACAAGGGCCGCTTCTTCAAAAAATATGACGCGGTGTTCGGGCGCAACCTCGACCTCGGCGCCAAGCTGTGGGCGCAGGATCGCCGCACGCCCGAAGGCGTTTACTACATCGAAGAAAAATATCGGAGCGCCCGCTTCGAATGGTTCCTGCGGCTGAACTACCCCAATCTTGAAGATCGCGTCCGCTACGAAACTATGAAGGTCAATGGCGTAGTCCCGGTGGATCGCGACGGCAAGTCGCCGCTGGTTGGGAGCGCCATCGGCATCCACGGTACCGACGTTCCGATTCTCAACGCGGGCCACATCAACTGGACCACCGGGTGCATCTCGGTGAACAACCGGGACATCGAGGATCTCGATCGCCTGCTGCCGGTCGGCACCGTGGTAATCATCAAGCCCTGAAGGGTTCTCGGCGTCCGCCAACACAAGATGAGCCCGTCGATGTGTGAATCAATCGATAGGAGCGTGTAACATTAGGTGCAGGCCTTGCGACTGTGGAATTCGAATGGGATCCGGAAAAGGCGGAGAGCAATCGCAAAAAACATCGGGTGCACTTCGCGGAGGCTGAAACGGTGTTCAAAGACCACAGCCTCCTCACGCTTTTCGACGAGACGAGTGACGAGGAAAGATATGTCGCTATCGGAGTTGGCTCATTGAGAGAAATTCTGTACGTCGTTTATACCGTGCGGAATGAGCGCATCCGCATCATCTCAGCGCGCAAAGCTACTCAACAAGAATGCCGCCAATACGAAGACAGACAATGAAACGTGAGTTAGATTTCAGCAAAGCCCGGCGCGGCGCTCTAGTTGCGACGGATCCAAACAAGACGCCCGTCACGATCTGGCTTGACAAGAAGCTGGTTGATTATCTTCAGTCGATCGTCGATCGTGCGGGCGGCGGTAGCTATGAGGATTTTGTTAACGAGCTGCTATGCCAACGCGTATTGTTGAGCGGACGTGAAGTTCGTGGCATCAAATCGCGTTTGTCCAAAAATGGAGCGGGACAAGATAAGCTCTCCACCGCTTTGGCAATTCTGGATACCGGAGAGCGCCCGACGCTTCATGTTGGCCGCTCGCAGTCTACCGGTCGAGGCATCCGGCAACTCGAACATAGCAAAAAGACGCACGGCGCGAAGACCGTGCGTCTTTTTTGATTTCGATGCCTAGAACGCGCTCAGATGCTCAGGTGATACAGCTCCGCGCAGTTGTCGTGCAGCACGTAGTTCTTCTCGTCCTCGTTCATGTTCGCGGTCTGCTTTTCCAACACATCCTGGGACCATGGCCACGTCGAGTCACTATGCGGGAAGTCGTTGGCCCACATCAGGCGGTGGATGTTGCACATGTCCTTCATCTTGAAGGCGACCCAGTCATCCTGGAACGTGGTGTAGATATTCTCGCGGAAATACTCGCTCGGCATCTTCGAGAGCGTGCCGGCCGGCAGCCAGTAGCGATGGCGATCGTAGGCGTGATCCATGCGGTACATGTAATGCGGAACCCATCCGGCGTCGGCCTCGACGCACACCACTTTGAGTTTCGGATGGCGCTCGAACACGCCGCCGAGGATGAAGGTCCCCATGATGTCCTGGCATCCGCGGATGATCGACAGAAATCCGTTGAGCTTCGGACCGCGGGTTTTGAAGTTGTCCTGGCTGCTGGTCAGGATGTGGAAGCTTAGCGGCATCTCGAGGTCGATCGCCGCCTCGTAGAAGGGCGCGTAGACCGGGCTGTCGTAATCCTCGACCTGCGGATTGCCGGGCATCATGACGCCCTTCAGCCCGAGCTCCTTCATCTTGCGCAGATCCTCGATGCCTTCCTCGACTGAGCGCATCGCAGTCTGGCCGACGCCGATCAGTCGCTGGGGATGCACGGCGCAGTATTCCGCGATCCACAAATTGTACGCATCAAAACACGCCTTCTTGTAGTCATAGTCGCGATGGTTGCAGAGGATCATTCCGACGGTGGGGTAGATGACCTCGGCGGAGACGCCGTCGCGATCCTGGTCGGCGAGCCGATAGTTGGGGTCCCATCCGCCCTTGTGCAGGTCTTCGAACTTGGCGCCGAAGATGCGCAGCTTCTCGGCATCGATGCCGGCGGCGGCCGCGAGCCCGATGGTCACCGGACGCGGGAAATCCTTGACGATGAAGACGTCGCCGAGCTTCTCGTCGCGCACCATGTGCGGCGCGCTGTCCTTGTACTTGTGGTCGATCCGGTCCACGTAGGTACCGGCCGGCTCAGTGATGTGTGAATCCGCTGAAATGATTGGCTTCTTCATTCTTGCTCCTCGATTTTTTCCGTCGTGGAAAACTTACCGGGAATTTTCTCTACGATCTTAGATAGCGGATGCCCGTGGGGTTTGACAAACCGACTATCTCGCTCGCACCGGTCAGAACGGATTCTCGGTCGGGAGGCCCAGCGCATGACGCCCGAGCGCTTCAGACACTCGGTCCGGGTGCGCGTTGATGTGCAGCGGCATCGCCTGGAAGTCGCGATAGCGCCGTTCGAAGGACTGACCCTCTCGCAGCCCATTGCCGCCCAGTACGCGGAGGATTAACCGCATCGCATCGTCGCACAGACGCAGAGTCATCATGCTGGCGCCGAGCTCTTCGAGGTAGTCGGCCTCGGTGGGAATTTGATGCGCCCCGATGCGCGCGTCGGTCTTCGCGCATGCGTCATAGATCGTCGCGCGCGCCGCGCCGATGATCGCGGCGGCCTGACCGAGGTTTACGTGGATGGTCGGCCGCTCCTCCATCTTGACGCCCAGAATCGCGATGCGGCCCTTGATGCCGCGGCATGCTTCCTTAAACGCGGCGTCGGCGACGCCAACCGCCATGCAACCAAGCCACAAGTCGGAGAGCGCAACCCAATCTTCGCGATAGCGATGATCGATCATCAGGTGGGATGGATCGCGGAAGGCGACGCGGTAGGGCATCGGGAACGGCACCACCGAGGCAAGCGGCACGCGCGCTCCTTCGTAGTAAACGTGGTCGGTCGCCGAGGCGCGCAGGCTCATCGCCTTCCAGGTCGGGTCGATGCGTACGCCTTTCTGATTGGTACGCACCAACGCCAGATGGGGCGCGCGCTCGCCCTCGAAGACAAAGGTGACACCGGCATAGTCGGCATAGCGGCCGCCGGAGCCAAACGAGGCGACGCCATTGAGAACGACCTCTTCCCCTTCCTTCTTGCCGATCACGCCGGAGCCGGCGCCGGCGGGCAGGCATACCCATTGCCGATTGGTGGTGATGCTGCGCAGCAACTCGATGTGAGCAGGCCCCAGGAGACCGCAGTAGAAGTGGAACACGCAGAGATGGTTCCACAGACACCACGCGGTCGAGCCACAGGCCGCGGCAACCGCTTCCAGCTCGCGTCCCATCGCAGTGATGCTGCTCTCGAGGCCGCCGATAGCGCGCACCGCCGACATCCGCATGACGTCGTTGCTCTTCAGGGCTGCTACCACCGCCGGTGCGACGGAGCGGGTGGCGTCAGCTTCTGCAGCCTGCGCTGCGATCATCGGCAGCAGCGGCGCCACGAGGAGACTTCCCGGCTCGGCCAGTGCCCGGGTTTCAGAGGAACCTTGATTTTCCATTTTCACGCCCATCTTCTTACCTATCGCTACTATTCGATGCGCGCGTCATTTGACAAACAGACCGCATCACTCGCATAGGTCATTGGTAGTTGGCCCCAGAACGACTACTCCCGGGAGCATATATATGAGGATGAAAGATAAAGTCGGTATCGTCGTCGGCGCGGGGCAGACCCCCGGTGAGACGATTGGCAATGGCCGCGCGGCCGCAATCCTGCTCGCGCGCGAGGGCGCCAAGGTGCTGCTGGTCGATCGCGATATCAAATCAGCCGAGGACACCGCCGCGATGATCGTCAAGGAAGGCGGCACCGCCAAATGCATCGCGGGAGACTGGACCCGTCCGGCGGACTGCAAAGCCTACATCAAGGCATGTGTCGATGCGTGGGGCCGAGTCGATTTCCTGCACAACAATGTCGGTATCGGCGCCAACGATGCGGCTCCGGAGCGCGTCACCGAGGAGGCGTTCGATCGCATCATCCAGGTCAATCTCAAGGGATGCCTCTTCTCCTGCCAGGCCGCGATTCCGGTAATGCGCGAGCAGCAAGCCGGCAGCATCGTGAATATCTCGTCGCTGGCCGCGACCGCCGGAGCGGTGCCGCTGACCGCATACAAGATTTCCAAGATCGGGATGAATGCGCTCGGGCAATCGCTCGCGCTGAGCAACGCGAAGTATGGAATTCGCGTCAACACCATCATGCCCGGCCTGATGGACACTCCGATGGCGATCGAAGGTATCACGCGCGCCAGCGGCCGTCCGCGCGAGGAAGTGCGCGCCCAGCGAGACAAGGCGGTGCCGCTTCGCGGCAAGATGGGCTCCGGATGGGACATCGGCTATGCGAGCCTGTTCCTGCATTCGGATGAGGCGCGCTTCATCACCGGCATCGTGCTGCCGGTCGATGGCGGGCAGGGCGCGAAGGTCGGCTGAGGATTCAAATCGTTTCTTGAATTCCACAAACTCATCTAGATGATCAACCGAGCTGCCCAGGCGATGGGTTCAGTGCCAAATTAGCGGTGTCACATATTGGATAGTCTGCAGCGCCGAGCCGATGAGGACCAGGAACGCGCCATAGCCGCCTAGCACTCGATCGGGCAAGTTGTCGGCCCACCATTCTACGGAGGGGCTCAGAATCGTAACCGCGGTATTCAACACGCCGACCACCACGCCAATTTGGATCCCGTGCAACAGTGCTTCAGTACGCCCGGTCACTGCGCCGCCGACTACGCTGGCAAGACCGATCAGCGCGCCTCTGACAAGGTCGCCCCGTACTACTTGCCGCTCCAGGCGGGGCCTCTGATAGATGCGATAAGCGTTGGTACCGAAGCCGAACTCGTACGCGAGATGCATCGCGAGCGTGCTCAAGATACCGAAGGCAATCCCGAAGTCGCGACCGACGGCAATCCATCCTGCCACGCCGAAAGCCAATCCGCGCAGTGCCGCCATCGTTGCCCACTCCCATGTAGAAGGGTTAATTCCTCGCGCTCGCCGCTCCAGCTGAAATTCCAGCGCGGGTCCCAGAACGAAGGCGCCGGCCAGGCCGAACCACAGACCCAGCATCGCACCATAGCCCAGTCCGAAAATAGCGCTATAGGTGAAAAGTCGCGACAACAGCCGCAGCGGACCATGTTTTGCCCCGAGCAGATCGTAGGCCAGATAGAGTCCGCCCAAAGCGTTGAGCACCACTCCGGTGAGGCTCAAAAGCGGAACGACTCGGTCCAACCTGATGAAATGAATTCCCGACACTTCTATCTCCATGAAGGCGTCATGCGGTGATGTGCCTTGATTCGGCCTGCTTCCGGCAGGCGATTTATCCGAAAATACTCGGGTGGCGCAAAATGACCGGCAGCGAGTGGATATTCATTAGCGAAGGCTGACACCCGAACACTTGTCGGCTAATCTCGTTTCGTGAAATAACCGACTTAACAGGTGAACAATAATCTCATCGTCCTAACCATAACGCCCACGCGACGCCGCATCGCCACTTCGCCTCGACGCGCTAAGGGCACGGAGGATCCATGTACGACATAATCATTCGCAACGGGACAATCGTCGACGGTTCGGGGATGCCGCGTTTTCGTGCCGACGTAGGCATCGCGAACGGAAAGATCGCCGCGATCGGCAGGCTGCACGAGAACGCGCGCGAGACCATCGATGCCGACGGGCACATCGTGTCGCCCGGCCTCATCGATGCGCACACGCATATGGATGCGCAGGTCTTCTGGGATCCCATCGGCACCTGCTCGTGCTGGCACGGCATCACCTCGGTCGTGATGGGCAACTGCGGCTTTTCGCTCGCGCCGTGCGCCGAGAAAGACAAGCTGCTGGTGATGCGCAACCTGGAGCGCGCCGAGGACATCTCGCCCGAAGCGATGGAGGCCGGCATCAAGTGGAGTTGGGAGACCTATCCGCAGTACCTCGATGCGGTTGAACGCACGCCCAAGGGCATCAACTATGCCGCGTACATGGGGCATTCCGCGCTGCGCACCTATGTGATGGGCGAGCGCGCATTCGACAGCGAAGCGAATTCCGAAGATCTCTCCGCGATGAAGCGTGAGATGCGCGCTGCGATTCGCGCCGGCGCCATCGGCTTCACCACCTCGCGCACCCGCAACCATCAGACGCCCGATGGAAAACCTGTCGCCAGCCGTCTCGCGAATTGGGACGAAGTTCGGCAAATCGTCGGCGTGATGGGCGAGGAAGGCGCGGGCGTGTTCGAGATCGCCGGCGAAGATACCGGCTTCGATCCCGAGCGCATCAATAACTACCTCGACAGGTTGAAGGGCCTCGCGGTCGATACCGGCGTGCCGGTCACCTTTGGCATGTTCAGCTCGCGCCGTGCGCCGGACTACTGGCGCCCATTCTTCAAGCTCGCCGATGAATCCTCGCAGGCCGGCGGCAAGATGTTCATCCAGGTGCATAGCCGCTCGCTCAACCTGGTGATGTCGTTCGAGACGGTGACCCCATTCGACCGCATGCCGGTGTGGCGCGACATCCGCAAGCTTTCGCTCGCCGAGCAGGAAGCCAAACTGCGCGATCCGGAAGTCCGTCGCGCGATGGTGCAGGCCACGAAGGAAAACGACGCACGCAATCATGACGCGGTCGGCGCCGAACCGCGCGGCTGCAACTTCAAGTATCTGTACGTGATGGACAAGGCGACGCCGCCGTGGCGCTCGGTGCAGGAAATTGCGGATGAGGCCGGCAAGGACCCCGTCGATTGCTTCATCGAGTTGGCGCTTGCGAAAAATCTGCACCAGTTCTTCCTGCAGCCACTCGCCAATGAGAACCAGGATCACGTCCTCGAGATGATGCGGCATCCGCGCTCGGTTGTGACTTTCTCGGATTCCGGCGCGCACGTCTCGCAAATCATGGATTCCTCGCTGCAAACCCACGTCCTGAGCCATTGGGTGCGCGACAAGCATGAGTTCTCGCTCGAAGAAGCCATTCGCATGCTGACCTTCGTGCCGGCATCGAATTGGGGATTGCAGAACCGTGGTCTGCTGCGCACTGGAATGGCGGCGGACGTCATCGTGTTCGATCCGGAGAAGATCGCGCCGATGCTGCCGACGCTTGATCATGATTTGCCCGCGGGCGCCCGCCGCCTGAAGCAGAAGGCGACCGGACTCAAGACCACCATCGTCAATGGCCAGGTGCTGCTGAAGAACAATGAGCATACCGGAGCATTACCGGGTCAGTTGCTGCGCGGACCGCTCGCGAATCGCGCGTAAGTAGCCGATCACATCCGAATAACAAACCGGCCGGGAGCGATCCTGGCCGGTTTCTTTTTGTGTCACGCCGGATGTGCCATAGGCGAACACTTCGCTTCAATCCGGCACATCGATCCTTCATTTCGGACCAAGACGCATGGCGGTGCGGATGGCATAAGCGATGCTGATCTGCGTGGAGCCATCGGCTGACCATGCAAAAGATTCCAGCAAAGTTTCCACTCAGAGCATCGTGCGCCCGCCTAACTAAACCAGGTCAGGTCATGGTCCTCGTTTGCCTCGCGCTCGTGACCATTATGGGCCTCATTGGACTGGTCGCCGATGTCGGCTCACTGCAGGCGCAGAAGCAGCGCTTGCAGATCGCGGCTGACAGCGCCGCGCTCGCCGCCGCGCAGGAGCTCAGCTATGGCGATAGCGTCGCGGCGGGCAAGGCCGATGCGGCGAGCAACGGATACACCAACGGCCAAAACGGGGTCACCGTCGCCATCAACAATCCTCCGCTAAGCGGCCCCAATGCCGGCAAGTCCGGCTATATCGAAGCTATCGTTACGCAACCCGAACCGACCTTCTTCCTGCGCGTGCTGGGATTGACGACGATCAACCTGTCGGGCCGGGCCGTCTCGGGAATCGGCAATGGACCTAACTGCATTTATGTACTCGACCCATCGGCCTCGGAGGCGATGTACCTCAACGGCAACATCAACATCCAGAGCGGATGCGGACTGTTAGTGGATTCCAGCAGCTCCAGTGGTCTCTACGTCAATGGCAACATCTCGGTAACCGCATCGACGATCGGGGTCGTGGGAGGATACTCCGCCAACGGCAATGTCACCTGGGCGCCGACGCCGAAGAAGGGAATCGTCGCGGCTGCCGATCCGCTCGCTTATGTGCAAGCGCCAAGTTATGGCGCATGCAGCTACAACTCGTTTTCGCTTAACGGTAACTATGGGTCGTCGGGTAGCCCATATGTGATGAGTCCGGGAGTTTATTGCGGAGGGATGTCTTTCAACGGGAACTTTTACCTCAAGTTTAATGCCGGGACTTTCGTGATCGCCGGGGGCGGGATCACTGTCAATGGCAACGCGACTATGACCGGCACTGGGGTAACCTTCTACAACACCACCGGCACGGGAGGCTACAAGGGCATCATCCTCAACGGTAATGTGGTCTTGAACCTCAGCGCGCCGACATCGGGAACGCTTTCGGGAATTTTGTTTTACCAGGATCGCACCATTCCCGCGGGCTCGGCCGGAAGCATCATCAACGGCAATTCAGGTTCCACCATCGATGGCGCGCTTTACTTCCCGACCACGACGCTCACCTACAACGGCAACAGCAGCACCAGTGGTTACAGCATCATCGTCGCCGACAAATGGATCGCCAATGGCAATAGCAATTTGAAAAATAACTACACCTCGCTCGCGGATGGCTCCCCAATTAAAGGGATAGTCCTTTCCGAATGAACCATGATCACTCGCTCTCATCGCTCTCAGCTTAAGCTCACTCGCGGTCAAGCGGCGGTCGAGTTGGCATTCAGCGTGCCTCTGCTGATCGTGCTGCTGTTGGTCGTCGTCGAAGCCGGCCGCATGTGCCTGGTGGCGGTATCACTCTCGAGTGCCGCTCGTGCGGGCGTTCAGTATGGCGCGCAAAGTCTCACTACCGTGAGCGACACCGCCGGGATGCAAAATGCCGCGAAGGACGACGCGCCGAATCTTACCGGCCTGACGGCCACTGGAAGCTACTATTGCAAATGCTCCGATGGCAGCACGTCGACCTGCCTCTCCACCGATTGTGCTTCCAGCCACCGACTCACATATGTCAAGGTCGTTACCAGCGCAACCTATAAACCTATCGTCAACTGGCCGGGAGTTCCGACCACCACCACTTTGACCAGCCAGGCGATCATGCGGGTAAATCAATGACTTCGCGTGATCGTCGAGGCCGCGCTCAGCGTGGGACATCGATGGCTGAGTTCGCGCTCATCGCGATTCCCTGTCTGGCTTTGTTTTTCGGCATCATGAATTTTGCGATGGCGCTCTACGACTATGACTTTGTTGGGTACATCGCGCAGCAAGCTGCACGCTATGCGATCGTTCACGGATCGACGGCCGCCCAGGTCGCGACATCTTCCAGTATCAAGACTTACGTCACGGGAATGGTGGATGGGGTCATGGACACCACGCTGCTCACGGTGAATACGACCTGGTCTCCCAACAACAATCCCGGAGGCGTCGTGACCGTGACTGTAGGATACACCTTCAAGCCGCTGACCAGCCTGGTTTCAAATGTGAACATCACCTTGTCGCAGACCGCAGCGATGGTGATCTCGCAATAACCGAAATCGTGCTGCGCGCCTGACCGCGTCCAGTTCAGAGCGCCCATGGCCTTTTCGGTGGACGGCGGCCGATCTCGCGCATTTCTCGACTTGCCCCAATTCGTGGTAAATCCCGCATATCGCTTAGGCTCGGCGATTTGAGCGGGCCGGACGCGAGCGGAGGTGTTATATGGATGGCAAGTACGATCGCGCGGCCGAGGATCTCGGCAACATCGTTGCACTCGAACATGTCAACGTGACGGTTCCCGATCAGCAACTCGCGACGCTATTTTACGTCGTCGGTCTCGGACTTACTCGGGACCCATACATGATGACCAGCATCAACAACATGTGGGTCAACATCGGGCGCAGCCAGTTCCATCTACCTACCAACAAGCCGCAGGTAGTGCGTGGCCATGTCGGGATCATAGTTCCGGATCGCGAAGCGCTGCTGAACCGGCTCGCGCGCTTGCGCAAACGCCTCGAGGGCACCTGCTTCGATTTCACCGAGCATGATTTGTATGTCGACACTCGTTGCCCATGGGGCAACCGTATCCGATGCTACGCACCCAATCCGTACCTCGGTTCAGCTACGTTGGGTATCTCTTATGTCGAATTCGACGTACCTCCGGGAACGGCGGGAAGCATCGCGCGTTTCTATCGGCGCGTGATGGGTACGGCGGCGGCCATGGATAAGGACATCGCGGGACCGTTCGCGAATGTGCCGGTTGGGGTGGCGCAGAATTTACGCTTCCGCGAAACCGATGCTCCGCTTCCCAAATACGATGGTCATCATATTCAGGTGTATGTCGCGGATTTTTCCGGACCACATCGCCAACTCCAGGAGAAGGGATTGGTTTTCGAGGAGAGCGATCAACACCAGTATCGGTTCAGGGATATTGTCGATCCTGAAACCAGCGCGCCACTCTTCACCGTCGAGCACGAGGTCCGCAGCATGAGGCATCCGCTCTACATGCGCCCGCTGGTCAACCGCGATCCCGCCCAGAACATCATGAACTATCGGGCTGGCCACGATGCGTGGATCTAAGTCCGCTGAATCAGGAGACGCGCGATGAATCAGCTTAATACCGAGCGCGAGCAACGCTTCATCGATCTCGCGGCCTCGCTGGCTGACGATTTCGCCACCGCGCGCCGCGCAACACGATGAGGAAGCGTCATTCCCACACGAGAACTACGCGCGGCTGAAAGAGACCGGCTACACCGTCCTGATTATTCCCGAGAAGTTGGGCGGGCTGGGCGCGACGCTGCTCGAGCGGATCAAGGCGCAGGAGCGTCTCGCGCAAGGATGCGGCGCGACCGCGCTCGCTATCAACATGCACTTCAACACTCTCGGCCTGCTGATCGATCTGCATCGCAAGTTCAAGCTGCCACATGTCGAAGAGAAGCTGCGGCGCATCGCGAGCGAGCGGCTGATCTGCGCGGGCTCGGGCTCGGAGCCGGACAATGCGGTGATCAACCTGCGGCCGCGCACCACCGCGCGACGCGCCGACGGCGGATGGATCATCAACGGGCGCAAGATTTTCGGCACCCAGAGCATCGCGGCGGATCTATTTTTCTTCGAGGCAACCTGGGAAGACGCGCCCGAGGGCGCGCAGATCCTTACCTGCTTCATCGATCCGCGAAACATACCCCGGGCTTCGCCTTTAAGGACGACTGGAACGTGATGGGCATGCGGTCGACGGCGTCGCGCAGCTCGGAATTCAACGATGCGTTCATCCCCGGAATCATCGATCGTGCTGACGCGGCCGCGTCTCACGCAGTGGCCGCGTCACCAAGGTTTTCGCCAAGGCGCCGTTCACGATCGGCGCGCCCTATATCGGAATCGCGGCGGCGGCGCGAAATTTTACGGTCGAGTTCATGCAGGATCGCAAGCGCTTTCCGCTGAAGCATCCGATGAGTCATCTGCCGAGCGTCTATAACAAGGTCGGCGAGATGGACATGCTGATCGAGGGTGCGCGCGCCGTGATGTATCGAAGGCGGCGGCCGAGGTTGACAGCGATGCATCCGCAGAGTTGGTCGCGCAGGGCCGTCGCCGCGCGCATGATCGCGATCGAGAATTCGGTGCGGGTGGTCGACCTGGCGCTGCGCGCGGTCGGCGGATCGTCGTATTTCAAGCGCCTGCCGCTCGAGCGATTGTTCCGCGACGTGCGAGCCGGCCTCTATCATCCCTTCGACAGCGACGAGAGCCTTGAGTTCCTCGGCAAGAGCGCATTCGGTCTGCCGCTGATCGAGGGCCTCGACGCTGAGTGAGCAGTTACTTCGCCATGATCGCTTGCTCGGCTTTGGCAGTCGGCTGAGGTTCGTGGATGGTGTGCGCGCCGAGGAACGGCACATCACGCCCGCGCAGCATCACGTTCCAGTATAGCCACGGCAGTCCATAGCGCTTCAGCAACCAGGTGTCGTAGCGCTCGGCGATGGTGTTGCCGAACGGCAGCGTCGGCGTCGGCTTGCCGGTGTAGTCGAACTCGCACAGCAGCAGCTTGCCGTATGCGGTCGTGATCGGACAGGCGACGTATCCTTCATACCGCGCGCCCGGAATTTTCCCGCGCATTACCGACAACAGGTTGCTCACGAGCACCGGCGCCTGCTTGATAGCGGCCGCGCCGGTCTTCGCGTTTGGAGTGTTCGCGACATCGCCGAGCGCGAAGATGTTCGCATAGCGTTTGTGCTGCAGCGTGTACTGGTCCACTTCGACCCATCCGAGGCCCGGTTGTTCCCGCGGCGGCAGCGTGCTCTGGCGGATGAACTCTGGCGCGCGTTGAGGTGGTGCCACGTGCAGAATGTCATACGGGATGGTGACGCGACGTTTCTCGGGATCGGTTTTGAGCACAAAGACCGCTTCCTTCTTGTCGCCCCTCACCTCGACGAGATCGTGATTGAAGCGCGTGTCGATGCCGTATCGCTCAACTACTTGGTTCAGAACCGTGGCGTACTCCTTTACACCGTAGATGGCGCCGATCGCCGAGCCATAAATCACGTTCGCGGAAATTTTGTGCCGGCGAAAATAATCCGCCGCAAGATACATGATCTTCTGCGGAGCGCCCGGACATTTGATCGGCGTCCCCGGCATATGGAACAAAGCGGTCCCGCCCTTGAAGTTCCGAAGCAGGTCCCACGTCCGGGTCGAATTGTCGTAGGTGTAGTTAGTCGAAACGGAGCCACCGCCGACCGCCTCGCGCAGGCCAGGAATCACATCCCAATCCAGTTCGAGTCCGGGTGCGACGATCAGGAAGTCATACGAGATAAGCATGCCCGAGTTCGTCGCGACGGTTTTCGTATCCGGCGAGATTTCATTCGCCGAGTCTCTGATCCATGTCGCCCCCGCGGCGATGTAGTTCGCCTCGTTGCGCATCGTCGATTCTTTGGCAACGCATCCGGCGCCGACGAGCGTCCATAGCGGCTGATAGAAGTGCTTCTCGGACGGTTCGATGACCGCGACGCCAGTCTCACCCGCGCGCTTCAGGCGCGCCGCGACCGTAAGACCGGCGGTCCCACCGCCGATGATGAGGATCTTGTGATGGATGTGTTCTGCCATGTGACCTTTCAGCTTTTCGGCAGACCCAGCACACGCTCTCCGATGATATTGTGCTGAATCTCGTTTGCTCCTCCCGCGATGGTAAGTTCTCTTGCGCCCAGCAGCCGCTGCATCCAGAGCCCGGCCGCCGAATCGGATCCGTCATCAACCATCGCCATCGACCCAAGCAACTCGTTGGCGAACATGGTTACGCGTAGATTGAGATCGCTTGCCGCCATTTTTCCGAATGAGCTCTCGGGCCCCGGCGTTTTGCCGCGCAGATGCGAGGTCATCGCGCGATAGCGGCCGAGCTTGGTGCATTGCCCCTCGGCATAGAAACGCGCGAGCGTCTGCCGCACATACGGATGCTGATTTGCCGGCACGCCCTGGAATTCGATCTCTTTCGCGAGCGCGATTAGCTCATTGATGGTGCGCTCGACCGGATGGCGGGTGCCCGCCGACAACCGCTGGTACATCAGCGTCGCGATCGAAACACTCCATCCGTCGTTCAATTGGCCGACCAGGTTTTCCTTGGGCACGCGAACGTTGTCATAAAAGACTTCGTTGAATTTTGATTCACCGGTCATCTCGCGCAGTGGCCGCACGGTGATGCCGGGACTTTTCATGTCCACCAGCAGATACGAAATGCCTTTATGCTTCGGCGCATGCGTATCGGTACGCACCAGCAGCACTTGCCAATCGGCGCGATGCGCGAGGCTGGTCCACACCTTCTCTCCGTTGAGGACGAAGTAGTCGCCGTCGAGCACCGCACGCATCTGCACGTTGGCCAGATCCGATCCGGCATTTGGCTCGGAATAGCCCTGGCACCAAATCTCATTGGCGGTGAGCATCTGCGGCAGGAAGCGTTTCTTTTGCGCCTCAGTACCGAGCAGGATCAGCGTCGGGCCAATGCGATCGATCGCAAATTGATTGGCGCCATAGAGCGGCAGACCCAGGCGCAGCGCTTCATCCTGATAGATCGATTGCTCGACCAGACCGGCTGACGCGCCGCCCCATTCCTTGGGCCAATGCAGCGCGAGATATCCGGCGCCAAGCAGGCGTCGATGATACTCGAGCACCTGTGACCAATGTTCGTCGTTGCGTCCGAAAAATCGCGTCTCCAACGAGCCGCCGCGTCGGTCGCCATTCGCGCCGAAGATCTCAGCGGAGGTTTTTTCCAGCCATCCGCGCAGGTGACTGCGAAATTCGTGCTGCTCCGCTGTGTAGTTGAAGTCCATTTGCCAAGGGCGCTCGCCGGAACGAATGCTGAAATCATGCCAGCATCGGCGCGCAGCGCTTCTCGCTTATATGTGAGTTGGAAACTCGCTTTCGTCGTCGATGCTGTATCCTTGCGAGGCAAGCACTGCCGGTGATGTATCGTTCGGCGTCAGCGGAGGAGAGGGCTATGGGAATGAAGCGTGGGATGACCGTATCGGTCCTCAGCGTCGCGGCGTCGCTGCTGGTGAGCTTCGGCAATGCCGCCTCGCAGATCGCGTGTCCGCCGAAGATTTCGGTCGAGCAGAAAGCGTCCGCGCCAGGAGGATGGAGTGTCGAGTACTCCAAGAATTCCGCCGCGCTTTCTTCGGTGACGATTTTCGACCGACCGCCGGAACAGCAGGCGTCGCTGAAGTACGACGCCGAACGAACCAGCAAAAACGAGATCATCCAGACGTGGATGCTGCCTGCGAGCGATCGCGGCTACTGGATCGAGTGCGGCTACACCAACACCACTGCGCTGCTGCGGCGAAAGCTCCCGGATGACGTGCGTGCATGCACAGCGGTCCTCGAAAAAGGCGTGACATACGGCGACGGCGGCGCGGTGGTCAAGCGCGCCGAATGTCAGGCCGCGGCGCAAAAGCCGGCCCACTAAATCCGCCCACCGCATGCCCTCCCGACACTTCCTCGCTCATTTGTCGAGGTCCTAAAGGTGACGCGGTCAGAATCCCAGAGACATCCGCAGGTCCCCGGCCGCGCTCCGGCTCAACCGCGGCTGGAGCTTACTGGCGCTGGGCCGCATGTTTGCCCTCGCGCTGCTGGTGCCGGCTCCGATGCCACTAAGCATAAGCATCACCTTCGGGTCACGAGGATCGTTAGTGCTGACTATGAGTTGCTCGCTTGCGGCGCCGGCCTTTACGGGGCTGAACATCAGCATCAACTGCAGGCTCAAGCCCGGCGGGATGCTGTAGGTGCCCGCATAGTAAATCGCGAACGGCGCTGTCAGCGTGCCGACGCTTACCGAAAGCGTCGAGGCGCCACCGTTTCCGATCGAAAGCGTAGCCATCGAGAATCCCCCGACTGGCGTGGCCGGAAACGTCATCAGGATCGGCGCGGGTGAGGCACTTGGAGTTGGTGTCGCGATGGTGGTCGGCGTCGGTGTTCTGGTCGCGGTGCGCGTCGGTGTGATCGTCGCGGTTGGGGTATGCGGAGGCGTGGCCGTTACGGTCGCCGTTCTGATTGCGGTAGGCGTCGTGGTTACGGTCGGAGTGCGCGTCGCGGTTCTCGTCGCGGTGCGCGAGGCGGTCGGGGTTCGCGTCGCGGTTCTGGTGGGCGTCGCGGTCGGTGTCCCTGTTCTGGTTGCAGCGGGCGTCGGCGAGGCGGTCCGAGTTGGCGTGGCCGTCGCGGAAGGCGTCGGCGAAGACGATGGCGCGAGGAAGGTCTTCACCGCATTCGCAAAGATGTTGAAGTCGATGGTGCCCCACCCGGTGGCGAGGTCGAAACCAGGGCCAGCGTTAAATCCGGTTACCCCATTGAAGCTATTGTTCCCGTTTGTGATGTCATGAAATCCCGCCGTGCTGTACTGCGTGTTTGCCAGCGGATAGAGGATGCGGTTGAAGTTGCCCAGCCGCGGGTTCCCACTGATTTGACCAATCACGGTTACAAATCCGGCCCAAAGCGGCGCGGCCAAACTGGTCCCGCCGATGCAGCAGATTACTTTCGCGCTGCCATTTTCATAGTCGGCAAAAAACACTCCCGGCGAATTCGGGCTCGCGATGAGGCTTAGGTCGGGAACGTCACGCATCCCGTCGCTGGGAACTCCGGAACCGACCTGATATGCGGGCTTGGCGAAGACCTGGCTGGCGCCACCGCCGGTCGCGCCGCTGCTGTCGTTCCAGACCTTCTCCGTCGTGTATCCCTGATCGCTGCCGCTGGAATATGTCGGGGTGAATTGCGTGCCGCCCACCGAAGTAACATTGGGGTCGGCGGACATTTCGTTGACCGATCGTGTGGTGTTGACGACACAGGCTGTCCCGCTCGCATTGAGCCCGATGCCGGCCGCGCCTTGATCGCCCGAAGAGACGAAAACGCTCTGGCCCTGCGCCGCAGCCTGCAGAAACATCGGATCCAAGGTGTTCTTCATGAACGACGAAGACACGCCGCAGAAGCCATAGCTGATGCTGACCACCCCGCATGCGTTAGCATTCACCGCGGCCGCGATATCGCTGGTCAAGTCGCTGCCGAGGTAAAACTTGATCGACGCTCCCGGCGCGGCCACATGCGACCACTGAAGATCGAGTTCTGACTCAGCCTCGGCGCTGTTAAGGCCTGGGTTCGCTCCCGAGAGCACGCGCGTATAACCGACCGCGGGCAGAGCGAACTGCGAGGTGAAAGCCGTCATGGTGGCGTCGGCGAAGTCCGAGACCCCGACTATCGCGATACAGCTTCCGGTCCCGTCTCTTCCGGTGCCGACGGTCTCGTCGTAAAAAGTGCGAAGGTCACTCGGCCCAAATGCCTGCGCGCCATTCACGATCGCTTCGGGCAAGCTCGCGACTTGCTCGCTCTGGGCATTCATCGCCACCGCGTGAGCCATGTTGTCCATACCCTGCACCGATGCGATCACACCTGCGAATCGTTTTGGGATAACAGGGTCGGAGGTGTTGGCATAAACACTCCCATCCCCGAACCTCGCGATTCTAAGCGCGAACGCGCTCTGCGCGACCGCAACGGAGCCGGTGAATGCGAGAGCGCCGCCCTCGCGTCGGGTGATAAGGAATCCCTCTCCCGCGAGCCACTTCGCGACCGCATCCATGGCGGTGGGCGAGGGACCGAAGCGCCGCTGGAAATCATCCGGCGTGAGCCATTTATGATAATTCGCCGACGCCGGATCCTGTTGGTCGACCAGCAACTTCGCCAATACGTTCTTGTGGCGTAACGCGAAGTGGATACTCATTTGCAGAGGCGCAGTGGAATCAGCAGCCCCGATTTGCGAAAAGCTCTCGGCGTCCGGCGGATGATTGCCGGCCAGCAGCGCGCCGTCATCAGCATGCCCGAGACCGCCAAAATAAAGCGTTGCGCAAAGACCCATCGCGCATGACAACCCGACGAGCATCAATGTGGTCGAGGCGCGAGAGAATGAATAGACCAGGGCTGGCGTCTTCATAGCGGTGGTAACACGCAAAAGGAGAACCACGCGAAACTTCCCGTTTTCGATACATTTGCCATGTTTTCCTGCGAAATATTCGCTGAGAGGCAGAATCGGTGATTCAGCGACCGGCGCAAAATGTCACAGGAGCTGCTTCTGTTCTTGTGATGTTCTGATTCAGGACGCAGCGGGCAAAGATTGACTTGTGCAACCGGAAACCTGCAAAGTAGAACCGATTCTAGTTTCAAGGAGAGCGGTCATGGATCTTTCCCAGATCAATCTGCTCAACCCCGATCAGTTCACCGAACGCGTGCCCCACGAATGGTTCACCTACTTGCGTCAGCATGCGCCGGTCTACAGACATCCCGAGCTGAATGGCGGACCCGGCTTCTGGGTGGTGACCCGCTACGATGACGTCGTCGCCATCAACCGCGACGGCCAGACTTTTTCCTCCGAGCAGGCGCGCGGCGGTGTCGTGGTGATGGACGATGCTCTGGCCGCGCAAGACCTCACTGCGCAGGGGCGCATGATGCTGACGATGGATGCGCCCGATCACACCCGCTATCGCGCGCTGGTCAATCGCGGCTTCACTCCCCGTATGATCAACACGCTGCACGCGCCGATCCGCGCGATGGTGACGGAGATCGTCGATCGTGCGCTGGAAAAGCGGGAGTGCGATTTTGTGACCGACATCGCATCGGAGCTTCCCCTGCAGGTGATTGCGCAAATGCTCGGAGTTCCATTCGAGGATCGCCACAAACTCTTCGAGTGGAGCAATCGCCTGATTGGCGGCGACGATCCCGAATATGCGGTCAGCCGCGAGATGGCGATGAACGCAGGATTCGAGATGTACATGTACTCCAACGAGTTGGCCAAGCAGCGTCGCACCGAGCCGCGCGACGATATCGTCACCGCGCTGCTTAATGCCGACCTCAACGGCGACCAGCTTTCCGAGATGGACTTCAACGTGTTCTTCCTGCTGCTCGCGGTGGCCGGCAACGAGACGACTCGCAATGCGCTGTCGCATGGTATCGACGCGCTGATCGATCATCCCGATCAGTACCGGATGCTGCGGGAAAATCCCGCGCTGGTGCCCTCAGCCACCGAAGAGATTCTACGCTGGGCATCGCCCGGTAATGTATTTCCGGCGCAACGTGACGCGCGATACGGAGGTGCGCGGACAGCAAATCAAAGCCGGCGACAAGATCGCTATCTGGTATATTTCGGCCAATCGCGACGAGAGGGTTTTCGAGAACCCGTTCTCATTTGACATTACGCGCACGCCCAACGAGCATGTCGCGTTCGGTGGCGGCGGTCCGCACTTCTGCCTCGGTGCAAACCTGGCGCGAATGGAGATGAACATCATGTTCGAGGAGTTGGTGCGACGTGTCGCTTCGGTGGAACGCATCGGCGAGGTGAAGCGGCTCCGTTCGAACTTCGTCAATGGCATCAAACATCTGCCAGTTCGGCTTACGCCCAAACGATGAAGGTGCTCGCCCAAGCAAAGCGAGGGGCGCTGGATGGGTCGAGTGAGATACTCGATGCATCGCTGAATGCGCGCCAGCTTGCGCGCCGCAAGCGTATCATCGCGGCGGCGATCGACCTCGCCTCGCGCGGCGGCTACGACGCGGTGCAGATGCGCGACGTCGCGGCACGCGCCGAGGTTGCGCTCGGCACGCTGTATCGATATTTCCCATCGAAGGATCTGCTTCTCGCGCATACCTGGGCGGATTGGTCCCGCGAAATCGAGACACATATGAGCCGCCATCCGCTGCGCGGCGAGAACCGCGCAGCGCGCATCATGGATTTTATTCGCCGCGCGACCGCTGCTCTCGAGCGAGAGCCCAAACTGGCCAGCGCGTTGTTGAAGTCGCTGCTGGTGACGGATCCGGGCGCGGAGGAACCGCGCGCCGAAATGATCGCGGTGATGGCGCGGGTGGTTGACCACGAGTTGCGCGCGATGGCGCCCGCGGATCGGGCCGGCATCCGCGATATTCTCGGCCAGGTCTGGTACGCAAACCTGTCGCTCTGGGTGAACAATCGCATGCCCACCGCGCAGATTTATGAGAACATGACGACCGCGTGCCGTTTACTGCTCGCGCATCGCAAAGAATGAGCAGCTCGCGAGAGTTTCGTGTCACTTCCGAATGCGAGCTGCTGCCCTTTCTGCTCGGTCTGCCGATCAGTCTGTCGCGCAAGCAGGCCAAGGACCTGCTGAAATTCCAAAATGTTGCGGTGCGCGGCAGGACGCGCGTGCGTCACGACACGAAGTTGGCGCCCGGCGACGTCGTCGAGATTGGCGCAGGTCGACCAGTCGATGAGCGATCGCTGGAGCGCGTCGGTATCCGGCTCGTGCACATCGACGATGCGATCGTTGTGATCGACAAGCCGGAGGGGCTGCTTTCGATGGGGTCGGAGCGCGAGAAGGAAAGAACCGCGCATCGGATTATGAATGAGCATTTGAAGGCGCATCTCTGAAGTCCGCCGCGTCAACAGGTTTTCATCGTGCATCGTCTGGATCGTGAAACCTCTGGCCTGATGGTTTTTGCAAAGAGCGAAGCCGTGCAGTCAAGGCTGCAACGCAATTGGAAAGACGTGACCAAGCGCTACTTCGCGATCGTCGAGGGAACGCCCGCGCGATGCGACCGGAACACTGCGCGACCGTCTAGTCGAGAGCAAATCGTTCAAGGTGCATCGTGTGGCGAAGGGCGGCGACCTGGCGATCACCCACTATCGCGTAGTGGAGACTGTCGGTGAACGCTCGCTGCTCGAGGTGACTTTGGAAACGGGCCGCAAGCATCAGATTCGCGTGCAGCTCGCCGCGATCGGGCATCCGATTGTCGGCGATCGCAAGTATGGCGCGACGACCGACCCGGCGCGGCGGCTCGCGCTCCATTCAGGTGAGCTGAATTTTCCGCATCCGGGGACTGGCACACCGATGGAGTTCCACAGCGCGCTGCCGAATTCGTTGAATGCCCTAATCCGACGCGGCCGCTAGAAAATGATCAGCGGCTTGATGACGCCGTCGAGCTTCTTGTCCATCACCTCGAAGGCCTTATCAAGTTCGCCGAACTTGTAGCGATGAGTGGTCATCGGCGATGGATCGATACGCTTCGATTCGAGGAGTTGAAGCATTCGCTCCATCCTCAGGCTGCCACCAGGACAGAGCGAAGTGGTGATGGTTTTTTCGGCCATCCCGACGCCCCACGCGAGGCGCGGAAGATGAACGAACTCGCCTTTGCCGTGATAGCCGACGTTGGAAATGGTCCCGCCCGCGCGAGTCGAGGCCACCGCGTTCTGGAAAGTCTCGTCGCCACCGAGAGCCTCGATCGCCGAATCGACACCGAGGCCGCCGGTCATCTCGAGGATGCGAGCGACCGCATCTTCGCGCGATGGATCGAGGGTCACATCGGCGCCATAAAATTTCGCCAGCTCGCGCCGTTTCGGCATCGGATCAACCGCGATGATTTTTCCCGCACCGCGAAGTCTGGCGCCCGCGACCGCCATCAGCCCGACCGGCCCGAGCGCGAAGATCGTCACACTACCGCCGATGGGGATGTTCGCGGCCTCCGCGCCGACCAGGCCGGTGGAAAGCATATCGGCGCAATAGACCGCTTGATCATCGGAAACGCCGACGGGAATCTTCGCGAGATTCGCGTCAGCATCGTTGACGTGGAAGTACTCCGCGAAGACACCGTCCTTGATGTTCGCGAATTTCCATCCACCGAGCGCGCCGCCCGATTGCGAGGAGTGCCCTGCTTGCGAAAACGTGTCGCCCCAATCGGGAGTGATCGCGCCCGAGACGACGCGATCGCCGGGCTTGATCTTGCGAACCTCGGGTCCGACTTGATGCACGATGCCAACCGCCTCGTGCCCCAGGGTTAGATTTTCCCGCGGGCCGATCGCGCCATGGACCGTATGCGAATCCGAGGTACAGATGAGGGCCATCGTGGTTTTGATGATCGCGTCGCCGGGCCCCGGCTGCGGAGCGGGTTTGTCCATGAATCCAACACGGTCGATCGCGTTCATCACGAAGGTCTTCATCGGCGCCTCTCTGCTTACTTCGCGCGACTCGCCATCTGCACCGGAACCTTCCGGATCTCGACGCCCTTGAGAGGAATCGTCAGTTCGAGAACCCCGTTGCGATAGGCCGCGCTGATATCGTCCCGTTGTACACCTTTTGGGATCGAGATCGCACGCTCAAAATTTCCGTAGCGAATTTCCCGATGAACGAAGTCGTGCTCGCGATCCTCGGAAGCGACGCTACGCGAACCACTTATCGTCAGGATGTTGCCATCGACTCTGAGTTCAACGTCTTTCGGTTCCACGCCGGGGAGATCGGCCCGCACGACAAGGCGGTCGCCATCGATGAAGGATTCAATCGCCGGAGGGTGATGCGCCCTGGTGTAGGGCTTCGCAACCCCCCAGTCGGGACTCATGAAATGATTCAGAACATCTTCGAAATCGCGATCGAGTTTTGCGAGTTCATTCGCCGCCGACCAGGCATGAAGTGGCATTGTTGTCCACCTCCTTGCGTGCAGAATTTGACATCTAAAGCGCGAATCATGCCAATAAAGTGATGGCCATATCGCGGTAAAATCGTCCGGAACAGGCTTCTTTGTGTTGCGTACGGAACCATCGACCTGACGCGCTGTAGCCTTTCGTTCCAGCTGGAAAAATTCAGCCTCGAACTGTCAGAAACCTGACATTTGGCCGCAAGATTGGCCTTCGACTAGAGCCGATTTAGGTTTACCTTCGCGAATTCTCTCGCATTTCATCGCGCGAAAGATTATTTTTCATTGCTACTTCTCTTCTAGCGTGAGGCACCTGCGCCTATGTCTCGAAGTAAGGTCTCATCTTCCTTACAACTTCCGTCGCTCGGATACGTCCTTCATTTTTACAACATTATTTTCGGTGGAGAATTCCTGTGGGAGCAGTAATGCAAGACCAGGGTTTGCAGCCATCGTCCGCCAATGAGATGGCTGCGGTGTTGAGCGCGCTCAATGCGCTCAAGCGGGGAAATTCCTCAGTCCGCCTTCCCGCGGAATGGACGGGGCTGGCGGGCAAGGTCGCGGAAGTTTTCAATGACGTGGTCGAGCAGAATCAGCGCCTCCATGAGGAGGTCGCGCGGCTAAGCCGCGTGGTCGGGCGCGAGGGCAAGCTCAACACCCGCGGCTCGCTGGGTCAGGTCAGCGGATTCTGGCGGGAATCGATCGAATCGATAAATGATTTGATCGACGACCTGGTGCATCCGACCAGCGAAACCGCGCGCGTGATCGGCGCCGTCGCGCAAGGCGATCTCACGCAGACCATGGCGCTCGAGGTTGATGACCGCCCGCTGCAGGGAGAATTTCTCCGCACCGCAAAGACCATCAACAAAATGGTCAATCAGCTCGGCTCCTTCGCGACGGAAGTTACCCGCGTCGCGCGCGAAGTCGGCACCGAGGGCAAGCTCGGCGGCCAGGCGAAGGTGAAAGGCGTCGCCGGCACCTGGAAGGACCTCACCGACAGCGTCAACTCGATGGCCGGTAACCTGACCGGCCAGGTCCGTAACATCGCGGATGTCACCACGGCGGTCGCGACCGGCGACTTGTCGAAGAAGATCACCGTCGATGTCAAAGGCGAATTCCTCGAACTCAAGAACACCATCAACACGATGGTCGATCAGCTGCGCTCCTTCGCCGCCGAGGTTACCCGCGTCGCGCGCGAAGTCGGCACCGAGGGCAAACTGGGCGGGCAAGCGCGAGTCGAAGGCGTCTCCGGTACCTGGAAGGATCTCACAGACAGCGTCAATTCGATGGCCGGTAACCTGACGGCGCAGGTCCGCAACATCGCGCAGGTCACCACCGCGGTCGCCAACGGTGATCTCTCGAAGAAGATCACCGTCGATGTCAAAGGCGAAATCCTCGAACTCAAAAACACCATCAACACGATGGTCGATCAGCTCAGCTCGTTCGCATCGGAAGTTACCCGCGTCGCGCGCGAAGTCGGCACCGAGGGTCAGCTGGGCGGCCAGGCGGACGTTAAAGATGTCGCCGGCACGTGGAAGGATCTGACAGATAGCGTCAATTCGATGGCTGGCAACCTGACGGCGCAGGTCCGCAACATCGCGCAGGTCACCACCGCGGTCGCCAACGGCGACCTTTCGAAAAAGATCACCGTCGATGTCAAAGGCGAGATCCTCGAACTCAAAAACACCATCAACACCATGGTGGATCAGCTCAGCTCGTTCGCCTCTGAAGTTACCCGCGTCGCGCGCGAAGTCGGCACCGAGGGCAAACTCGGCGGCCAGGCGCAGGTCGAAGGCGTCTCGGGCACCTGGAAGGATTTGACCGACAGCGTCAACTCGATGGCCGGTAACCTGACGGCGCAGGTGCGAAATATCGCCGACGTGACGACGGCGGTCGCGACCGGCGATTTGTCGAAGAAAGTCACCGTCGATGTCAAAGGCGAAATCCTCGAACTGAAGAACACCGTTAATACGATGGTGGATCAGCTCAGCTCGTTCGCCTCGGAGGTTACCCGCGTCGCCCGCGAGGTCGGCACCGAAGGACGCCTCGGCGGCCAGGCTGATGTGCGCGGAGTCGCAGGCACCTGGAAGGATCTCGACCGACAGCGTCAACTTCATGGCCAGCAACCTGACCGGCCAGGTCCGCAACATCGCGCAGGTCACCACCGCGGTCGCCAACGGCGACTTGAAGTCGAAAATCACCGTCGATGTCAAAGGCGAAATCCTCGAGCTGAAGAACACCATCAACTCGATGGTCGATCAGCTCAGTTCGTTTGCCTCGGAAGTTACCCGTGTCGCGCGCGAAGTCGGCACCGAAGGCAAGCTCGGCGGGCAGGCGCAGGTCGAAGGCGTGTCGGGCACCTGGAAGGATTTGACCGACAGCGTTAACTCGATGGCCGGTAACCTGACGGCGCAGGTCCGCAACATCGCCGACGTCACCACGGCGGTCGCGAACGGTGACCTTTCGAAAAAGATCACCGTCGATGTCAAAGGCGAAATCCTCGAACTCAAGAACACCGTCAACACGATGGTGGATCAATTGCGCTCCTTCGCGGCGGAAGTTACCCGCGTCGCGCGCGAAGTCGGCACCGAAGGACGCCTGGGCGGACAGGCTGATGTGCGGGGAGTCGCGGGAACCTGGAAGGACCTGACGGACAGCGTCAATTCGATGGCCGGCAACCTGACGGCGCAGGTCCGCAACATCGCCGACGTTACCAAGGCGGTCGCCAACGGCGATCTGTCGAAGAAGATCACGGTCGATGTCAAAGGCGAAATCCTCGAGCTGAAAAACACCATCAACACGATGGTCGATCAGCTCAGCTCGTTCGCATCGGAAGTTACCCGCGTCGCGCGCGAAGTCGGCACCGAGGGCATCCTCGGCGGGCAGGCGGAAGTGCGCGGCGTTTCGGGAACCTGGAAGGATCTCACCGACCGCGTCAACTTCATGGCCGGCAACCTGACCAGCCAGGTGCGCGGTATCGCGAAGGTCGTTACCGCGGTCGCCACCGGCGATCTCAAGCAGAAACTCACGGTCGAAGCGAAGGGCGAAATCGCGGCGCTCGCCGACACCATCAACAGCATGATCGATACGCTGGCGACCTTCGCCGATCAGGTCACCACGGTGGCGCGCGAGGTCGGCGTCGAAGGAAAACTCGGCGGCCAGGCCAAAGTGCCGGGCGCCGCCGGAACGTGGAAGGGCCTCACCGAAAACGTCAACCAGCTCGCCGCGAACCTCACGACCCAGGTCCGCGCGATCGCGGAAGTCGCGACGGCGGTTACGCAGGGGAATCTCACTCGTTCGATCACGGTCGAGGCGCAAGGCGAAGTCGCGGCGCTAAAAGACACCATCAACGAGATGATCCGCAATCTGCGCGATACCACGCAGAAGAACACCGAGCAGGACTGGCTGAAGACCAACCTCGCGAAGTTCAGCCGGATGCTGCAGGGACAGAAGGATCTCAACACCGTCGGGCGGCTGATTCTTTCCGAGCTGGCCGCGGTCGTCACCGCGCATCATGCGGTCTTCTACGTGGTCGATTCGAGCAAGGACAACCAGCAGTTGAAGTTGCTCGCGAGCTACGCGGCCAAGGGGCGCGGCGCGATGCGCGAGTACCTCGATCTCGGCGAAGGCCTGGTCGGGCAATGCGCGCTGGAGAAGCAAAAAATCTCACTCACGAAAGTGCCGAAGGATTACATCAAGATTTCTTCCGGCCTTGGCGAAACGACGCCGCAGAACATTTTGGTCCTGCCGGTCATTTTCGAAGGACAAGTCAGAGGTGTGCTGGAACTGGCCTCGCTCGAAGGTTTCAACGATACCCATCACGCGCTGCTCGATCAGTTGACGGAGAGTATCGGAATCGTCATCAACACCATCGAAGCCAACATGCGCACCGAGGATCTGCTGACGCAGTCGCAGTCCCTCGCGCATGAGTTGCAGAATCGTCAGGAGGAACTGCAGCAGACCAACGAAGCGCTCAAGGAAAAAGCCCAGTTGCTGGTGCAACAGAACGAAGAGGTCGAGCGCAAGAACCAGGAGGTCGAGCAGGCGCGCCAGGCGCTTGAAGAAAAGGCCGAACAGCTCGCGTTGACGTCGAAGTACAAGTCCGAGTTCCTCGCGAACATGTCGCATGAGCTGCGGACGCCGCTGAACAGCCTGCTCATCCTGTCGGATCAGCTGTGCAAGAACCCGGAGGGCAACCTAAAACAGAAGCAGATCGATTTCGCCAAGACCATCCATTCGTCGGGCAACGACCTGCTGATGCTCATCAACGACATTCTCGATTTGTCGAAGATCGAATCCGGCACCGTGATGGTCGATCTCACCGACCTGTCGCTGCGCGATCTGCATCAGTATGTCGAGCGCAGCTTCCGGCACGTCGCGGAGAACAAGAATCTCGACTTCATGATCCGGATCGACGAGAACCTGCCGCGCACGATGCTGACCGATGCGAAGCGCTTGCAGCAGATCATCAAGAACCTGCTTTCCAACGCCTTCAAGTTCACTCAGCGTGGACAGGTGACGCTGACTATCGAGCCGGTTCATGGCGGATGGGCCGCGGACAATGACGACCTGAATCGGGCGGGGAGCGTGCTGGCGTTTTCGGTCAGCGATACCGGAATCGGTATTTCGCCCGACAAGCAGCAAATCATCTTCGAGGCGTTCCAGCAGGCCGACGGCAGTATGAGCCGCAAGTACGGCGGCACCGGCCTCGGGCTCGCCATCAGCCGCGAATTGTCGCGCCTGCTGGGTGGTGAGATTCGTCTGACCAGCTCACCGGGCCGCGGCAGCACCTTCGTGCTGTACCTGCCGCAGAACTACACGCCGCCGCGGCTGCGCAAGGCGGTCGAGCCGGTTCCGACGTACTCCAACGGAGTCGCTTCAGATGGCTCACTGGCGGTAGCCAATACTACGCGAGAGTTCGAAGAAGTGAGGCTCGCCAATGGCAACGGCAACGGCTCGCTTACACATTATGCTGATGGCGCGGGAACCGCTCCGGAAAGCCTGGCGCTGACTGCCAGTGCGGGAGAGCTGGTCAACGAAGTCGGCGATGACCGGGAGCGGATTCGCGCCGGCGATCGTGTGCTGCTGATCATCGAGAACGATCTTTCGTTCGCACGGTTCCTGCTGGAGTCGGCGCGCGAGAAGGGTTTCAAGGGGATCGTGACCTCGATGGGAGCGGCCGCACTGGCGCTGGCGGCGGAGCATACGCCAGCCGCGATCACGCTCGATATTCATCTTCCCGACATCGACGGATGGCGGGTGATGGCGCGGCTGAAGAATGATCTCGCGACCCGCCACATCCCGGTGTGCGTCATTTCCACCGACGAATCGAAGACGCGGGCGCTGGCGTCCGGAGCGCTGAGCTTTTTGGGGAAACCGCTACAGAGCAAGGACGCGCTCGACGTGTTTCTCGCCAAACTGGGAGAGCATCTGGCAGTCGGTAGAAAGCGCTTGATGCTGATCGAGTCCGACCCTGTGGTGAACCAGGAGCTGCGGAATTTCCTCACCGCCGAGGACCTGGAGCTGACGGCGGTTACCGATGTGGAAGACGCGCTGCGCGAGTTGCGCGAGCAGGAATTTGATTGCGTGATTCTCAACCCGCATACCAGCGGGCTGGATCCTTCGAGGTTGCAGGACGAGACGCTGCAAACGCCGCTGAGCGGCGCGCTCCAGATCGTGCTGTACAGTGAAAGTATCGCGGGCTTCCGCGGCGATGATTCGCGGTGGAACCATATGGACGACAACTTCGTGGTGCGACGGGTGGAGTCACGCGACCGGCTGATGGACCAAATCAGTTTGTTCCTGCATCGGCGGACCGAGGCGATGCCCGACGGCGCATCGGCGGATGCTGGAGGATCTTTATCTTTCGAATCTGGTCCTGGCCGGAAGAAAGGTGTTGATCGTCGACGACGATATCCGCAACATTTTTGCGTTGTCTTCGGTGCTGGAAGAACAGGGCATGACGATCGCTTCGGCCGAGAACGGACGCGATGCGATCAGGCTGCTTGCAGTCGCAGCATGACGTGGACGTGGTCCTGATGGACATCATGATGCCGGAAATGGACGGTATCGAGACGATGCGGCGGGTGCGCCAGATCGAATCGTGCCAGGACCTGCCGATGATCGCGGTGACGGCGAAGGCGATGAAGGGTGACCGTGAGAAATGCATGGAGGCGGGCGCCTGGGACTATCTCTCGAAGCCGGTCGATCCGGAATTGTTGCTGGCGGTTTTGCGCTCATGGCTGCATCGCTAGGCGCGAACCGGTAAACGCATCAAGTAGTCGTCGCCAGTAGTCGTCAATGGAGAACGGAAAGACCAAAATCCTGATCGTCGATGATCGCCGGGACAAGGTCCTGGTGTTTCAGACGATTCTGGATGAGCTCGGAGAGACCATCTTCACCGCGAATTCCGGTGAAGAAGCGCTCAAGCTGATCCTCGAGCATGAGTTCGCCGTCATCCTGCTCGACGTCAACATGCCAGGCCTCGACGGACTCGAAACCGCGGCGATGATCCGCAGTCGCAAGAAATCGTCGCATACCCCGATCATCTTCATGACCGCGTATGCGGACGAGATGCACGCGCTGAAGGGCTACTCGCTGGGCGCGGTCGACTACATCCTGTCGCCAGTGGTGCCCGAGATCCTCAGGACCAAGGTCAAGGTTTTCGTCGATCTGTTCAAATTGGCGGAACGCGCCAAACAGCAGGCGGAGGAGCGGATCCAGCTGGCGAAGGCACAAGCCGCGCGCGCGGCAGCCGAAGAAGCCGGCCGCCGCTCGCAATTTCTGGCCGAAGCCGGCGCGGCGCTTTCCCGCTCGCTCGATCTCAAAGGCAGGGTCGCCATCCTCATGCGGCTGGTGCTGACCGAGCTGGCGGATTTCTGCGCGGTGGTGCTGCTGGACGAGCACGGCATCGACAATCAGGCCGACCTTGGCTGGCTCGACAAGAACAAGGAACTGCATCTGGAGCATCGCGGGGTCGCCGAACTTCCCGATTCGACGCTCAAGCAAGCAATCGAAAGAACCGTCCAGTTGTCGAATCGAATCGTGCTCACCAACGCGACGGATCCGGCCATCGCAACTTCTGGCGAGGAAAGCAGTTTCGATAGGCTGGTTGATTCCTTAAAGATGGTGGCGACGTTTCCGCTCTTCGCGCGCGATCGCATGCTCGGCGTGCTCTGCGTGGCGGCGCGCAGCGCCCGTGGATCCTTCAGCAAGGCGGAATTCGAGGTCGCGAACGACCTCGCGGAACGCGCCGCGAGCGCATTCGACAATGCGCTGCTCTACGGCAAGCTGCAGGACAACGATCGCCGGAAAGACGAATTCCTCGCCATGCTGGCGCATGAGCTGCGCAATCCGCTCTCGCCGATTCGCAACGCGAGCAGCGTGCTGCAGCGCGCGGCGGATGAGGCCAAACGAAAATGGGCGACCGACATCATTCAGCGCCAGGTCGCGCATATGGTGCGGTTGCTCGACGATCTGCTCGACGTATCGCGGATAACGCGGGGGAAAATCGACCTGCGCCTGGGGCCGTGCGACCTCGGTGCGCTAATCGCCGCCGCGGTCGAGACGAGCCGCCCGGCGCTCGAGGCGCGCCGCCATCAACTGGAAGTTTCGGTTCCGCCGGAGCCGCTGCCGATCAATGCGGACCCGACCCGCATCGAGCAGGTGATTTCGAACCTGCTTAACAACGCCGCGAAGTTCACCGACGAGGGCGGCAGGATTGCGATTATCGCGGAGCGAAGAGACAGCGAAGTCATTTGCCGCATCCGCGACACGGGGATCGGCATCGCATCCGACATGCTGTCGAGCATCTTCAACCTGTTCACGCAGGTGGCGCGGGCGCAGTCGATCCAGGGTAGCCTCGGCATCGGGCTGACTTTAGTACGGCGTTTGATTGAGGCCCATGGCGGCACGGTCGTGGCCTCGAGCAAGGGCCTTGGGCATGGCAGCGAGTTCGTGATCCGCCTACCGGTGCATCAGGAATCGGTGAAGAAGCATACCATCAGCCACAGTCGCGAAGATTATCGATGCACTGGGCTTCGCATCATGGTGGTGGACGATGATGTGGACGGAGCGGAGAGCACGGTGGAGTTGTTGAAGCTCCATGGATGCGAAGCGTGTGCCTTTAGCGATGGGCTTTCAGCGCTCGATGCGCTTGAAACGTTTCGCCCTGAAGCCCTCCTGCTCGATTTGTCGATGCCATCGATGGACGGCTACGAAATTGCCCGCCGACTGCGGGGGACCACCCATGGCCGCGACTTAATTCTGATTGCAGCCTCGGGCCATGGTAGGAGCGAAGACCTGGAGCGGACGCGTATGGCGGGCTTCGACAACCATCTGGTGAAGCCTGTCGACCTGAGCGTCCTGCTTGAAAGCCTTGGCTCGTTGTACGCCGCTCGCCAGATGACGCTGTCTAAAATTGCTGATTCGTCAACACTCGCAGCATCAGGCCGATCGTAGAATCGGTATCTGGCGGGTTTGGCCGCTTTTGGACAGGCAGCCATCGGTACAGCTCGAAGCACTCGGCCACCAGTGGACTCGTTTTCACCTCCTCGAATTTCTCCTCGACAAGCTCGCGATATTCTCCACCGCCGACTCCGCAGGTTCAGTCAGGTAGCAAGCAAGGTCTCGCCAACCCAAACTTCGCCGTGGATCACTTCAAAATGAAATTCCGAATCATTGCATTGCGAATGGAGATTTCTGCACGTCAAAAAAATTTCCTTTAGTTACTGTGCTTTCCGATGGGCATATTTCCTGCGAATAAACCGAATGTGGGAAATCGAATCGACTCTTGGCAGGGCCCCTTGGTCAAGCGCCCTGCGAACGAGTCTCGGAGGACAACGCATAGTCGAGACGTTTCCAAGAGGCTACGCATCGTCGCATTTGGTGGGATGCAAACATGAGCAAACTCGTTGGGTTAGCTGCGGTAGACTGGTCGTATTGTCGGAAATATGTCGCCGCGTTGGATCGTTCCGGACGCAGGCACCTGGCCGAATGGGAAATCGAACTAAAGAGATGGGATCCAGATGACGACACGACAATGCCGAGCAACTATGCGCTCGCCACTTTGCGTGAGGCGGTGCGCCAGTCGCGGTGAGGAGCCTGTTCATAAGGTTTGCGATTATTTGAGACGAGAGGCGCCCGGCTTGGAAGCGGCGTGCCCCTGGCTCGATCGGGCCCACCGGTATCGATGAGCATTATCCAAGGGAGTCGAATCTCGACGTGAACCAGATCCGAAGCGCAAATGCTCCGCGCATTCTGCCTCTCGCCGTCGCCTGGGGGCTTGAGCGTTCGCAACTATTCTTCTGTTTGGGTAGGTGCTGGTCGTCCCTGCGATCCGTGCAAGGAGCACCCTGCCGCCAGATCCGGAGATCGTCGCCGGTCGGACTATCTGCGTTGACCATTACAAGGCGCTCATTCAGCAGGCCAAGTGCTGTTTGATTGATGGCGACCGTTCCGGATCCGTACGGCTTTTGAGAGCGGCTCAGTTGAGCCACGCATTTACGCGGTCCGTAGACCGGCGCGACGCCGTTGAATGAGCCGCCGTCCCTCGCATCGGGCAAATCGCCCAATTCAAGAAGCGAGGGGAACGAGTATGCGAATCTTTCATGGTACGGCAGCACATACTGGGCAAGTCAGCTCGAACGCCGGGTACAGACGGCGCTGACAATGGACTGGCGTTGGGCATCGGCCTGGTCGCGTCGTCAGCACGAGCGCAGGCGATCACCGAACGCGTAAACTCGAAAAACGGAACGGTCAGCATCAGGCAGAATGGGATGAACCTCGATGCCCGCGATCAGAACGCCAACGTGACGGAGCATCTCCCATGAGCCCTGGCTCGCGACGATAAAAGGCTCGGTGCGGCGCGGCCGCCGATCGCGCTGAACCTCGATGCTTCGGTGCGTTGCCGCTTCGATGGCCAAATTGTAGAACTCACTCAATGAACATTCGCCATGCTGCCGCGCTGTCGTTGATGGCCTGGTTTCTGATGGTGCCGCCGTGGGTGCCCGGTACGCATGATGTCAACAAGAGCGCGCCACTCAGCCAGTGGGTCAGGCGCCGTTCATTCCCCAAAAATGAAGGATGCGAGGCTGCCATGGAGCGCGTGCAGAAGGCGGGCCTGGCGCATCAGGCGGAGGGCGACGCGATCGGGATGCATCGGCCGCACAATCCGGAACTGCACTGCGCGCTGTGTCAGGCGCAATGCGTTTCCGAGGACGATCCGCGCCTCAAATCGAACTAGCCTAGTCGAGGCCGAGGCGTTCCTTGCCCTCGGGGGAAATCATCTGCGGGTTCCAGGGCGGATCCCATACGAGATCGACGTTGGCCTCGGAGACGCCGGGAATCTCGGACAGCTTCTGCTTGGCGTCCATGGCGATCGATGCGCCCATACCGCATCCCTGCGCGGTCAGCGTCATCTTCACTTCGACGCGCTTGGTGCCGTCGGGCATCGGCGCAACTTCCATCCCATAGACCAATCCCAGGTCGACGATGTTGACCGGAATCTCGGGGTCGTAGCAGGTCTTCAGCTGATCCCACACCATCGTTTCTACGTCGCCCGAAGCCGCAGCCTCCGTAGCCTGCTCGGGAGTCTTACCGAGCGCGTCGGCATCCTTGCCAGCGATGCGGAAGAGGCCGGCATAGGCAGGTACTTGAACCGTATACGTCCCGCCCAGCGACTGGGTGATGAAAACCTCGAGGCCTTTTTCGAGGGTCTGCTTGTTTCCGGCCGGGACCTGGACGCCTTCGCATTCGCGGGTAAGTTCGACACGTTCCATCATGGCTAAATCCTCGGTTGAGGAAGCCATACTATCATTGGAAGGTCTGGATTTACGAGATGTTGGCGTATTTCAGTTCATTGTATGCTTTGAACGAATGCCCCCGATTTTCGTCTTATCTGATTAGAAGCAGTGTATGGAATTTTGATGTGTTCGGTGTTGCTTAACATCATCGTGTAGGCTATACAGCCCGTATGGCGTGTAGTCCCGGCGCCATGAGGGGAATCGCTTAACCTCGGATAAGGGAAAAATGAAAAACGACAATTTCGAATCCAAAGCCTCTCGGCACAAGGCCTCCGGACCTCGTGCGGGTGTCATCGATCGCCTGTTTGCCGATAAGAACTGGAGCGAGAATTATCGCGTGACGCCCCAGGAACGTGAATCTCTCTCCAATGTCGCGATGATGGGCGAAGTCACTTGCGAGCGCGATGTGCTGTTCATCCTGAATCAGCTCCGCCGCGCACGCCTGCGCTGGTAAGCATTCTCCTTGGCCCCACCGCCGAATATTCCCGCCATCTTTCCGTCCATTCTCTAAAGCATCGAGGGTTGCAGCGTCGCTACGCGATGCGCCGCTCGGTTGCATCCTCCAGGCACCTCATCGCCATTTAATGTCACTTAAGGATTGATTCTTCTACCCGCGTGGGTAGGAACCGATCCTGCTATCTGCACAGGGGGAACAGGTCTGTTGTTGCACGCCTGACATCGATGATGACTGCGTGGGGGGAAACACCACTAACAAATCTGGATGGTACGGACGCGCCTCGCAATGAGGCGGGGGCTGATATCCCGGATGAATTCTTCGCCTCGCCCGAGCTGATCGCGACGACCATCCGCGCGGGCTCGGTTCTCATCGTTTTGTTCCAGACCGCGTACCTCTTTCTCGATATGAATCTGCCGGCGGGCGTCAATATTGCGACGGTCCCGCTTCATCTCGCCAATATCGCGACCGGCGTGATCGGATTTTTCATGGCGCTCACGCCGATGGGCCGCCGCCATTGGCGCGTGTTGACTCTATGGGCCGTCACTGTGGTGCTCTTCTCGTCCACCGCGCTGAGCGTGATATCCGGGCGCAACGAGCCCTTCTATTTGTCCGTCGTCCTGATGGTGACGGGCGCTGCGGCGCTGCTGCCATGGGAATCGCGCTGGCAGCTGTCGCTTAATGGTGTGGCGGTCGCGATGATGGTCGTCCAGACTATCCGCGTTCCCGACGAATGGTTCGAAATCCATTGGCTGACCGGACTAATCGCGATCGGCCTGGCGCAAGCGTCGGTCGTGATCAACGAGCATTACCGGCGACAGATCGATAAAGCGCGGATGGCGGCGCTGGAAGCTTCCGACGCGAAATCGGGCTTTCTCGCCAGCATGTCGCATGAGATCCGCACGCCGATGAACGCCATCGTCGGTCTCGCCGAAGTGCTCGGGGAGACTCCGCTCACCAATGAGCAGCGACGCTACGTCAACACCATGTTCGCCAATGGCAAAAGCCTGCTCGAACTGATCAACAACATCCTCGACCTCGCCAAGATCGAGAGCGGACGCCTCACCACGGTGGAAGAGGAGTTCGATGTCGGCGAGTTGAGCGAGAGCGTCGCCGAAAGCCTGGCGCTGCGCGCGCACGAAAAGAATCTCGAGCTGACGGTTTGGATCGATCCGGAACTCCCGCCGATGGTCATCGGCGATCCGATGCGCCTGCGGCAAATCATCATCAATCTGCTCGGCAACGCGGTGAAATTCACCGAGTTCGGCGAGGTCTCGTTATCAGTCGAGAAAGTTCCCGCGCGAGAAAGTTCCGACCCCAATCGAGCGGAAATCCGCTTTACCATCAGCGATACCGGTATCGGCATTCCCGAGGAAAAGATCGACGCGGTTTTCCAGGTCTTCACGCAGCTCGATTCGGCCGCTTCGCGCCGGCTCGAAGGCAGCGGGCTGGGCTTGACCATCGTTAATCGCCTGCTCGAACTGATCGGCGGCAAACTCACGGTCAGGAGCGAGCTGCTCAAGGGCAGCAGCTTCAGCGCAACCGTTCCGTTCACGCTCCCGATCGAGTCGCCTCAGTTGCTCGCCAAACCTGCCGGCCTCCACGAAGCCCGGGTTCTGATCGTCGATGACAACCCGGCCAGCCTCGCCATTCTCGCCCGGATGATTCGCTCCCTCGGCGGTATCGCGGAGACCAGCTCCTCCGCCTCGGAAGCGGTTGCGGCAATCCAGGCCGCGCAAGCATTGGGCAATCGCTTTGCGGTCCTCATGGTCGATAGCAAGATGCCCAATTTCGATGGTGTCGAGCTGCTGAAGTCGATCCGCGATCGAAATGACCCGACGCCGGCCATCCTGATGCTCACGTCGGACGAACTCCACGCGCGCTTCGATCGGATGAAGGAAGCGGGCTTGCGACATTACATCGTGAAACCGGCCAAGCGCTCCGAGCTCTCGCGCATCCTGATGGAAGCGATGGCGGGCGAGCTTGAACAACCTAGGAAGGCGCATACCGAAGCCCTCAAAACCAACGGTAACCCGGCTTCGGCGCAGACCAAAGCGGCGCGAATCCTTCTGGCCGAGGACAATCCGGGCAATCGAATGCTGGTAAAGGCGTTTCTCAAGGCCACCAATTACGAAATCGACGAGGCTGAGAATGGCGCGCTCGCCGTCAACAAATTTACCTCGGGCAAATACGACGTCGTGCTGATGGATATGTACATGCCGGTGGTCGATGGCTACGAGGCGACCACCGCCATCCGCAAATGGGAGCGCGAGAGCAACCGCGAACGGACTCCCGTCGTCGCACTGACCGCGGCCGCGATGGCCGGAGATCGCGAGCGCAGCCTGGACGCCGGATGCGATTTCCACGTCACCAAGCCGGTTTCCAAAGCGGTCCTGCTCGAATTGCTGGATTCGTTGGTGCGCGGGCGGCCCGAGGAAGCGCAGTCCTCCACGCCCTATGACATCGCGGCGGAGTTGGATGATCCTGCGTTGTTCGCCGAGGTCTCGGAGCTCTTTCTTAAGGAAATGGATCGCCTCATCGTCACTATCGATGCGGCATTCGCCGCGTCCGATTTCAAGAAACTCAAAGACTACGTGCATTCGCTCAAAGGCAGCGCCGCGATGGTGGGCGCCAATCCGATGGCGACGATTTGCAAGGAAATCGAGGCTAACATCGCGAGCGCCTCTTTGGACGGAGTGAAGGACGGCATCGCGAAACTGCATTCGGAACAGCCGCGCGCGCACGAGGTATTCGGCAAGAAACCCGATGTCATCGCGCAGGCCTCATGAAGAACGAAACTAACCGCGGTCCACTCGCGCATGTGGATGAAGGAAAGTCAGAGGGGTTTTTATGGAAGCTCAAGCCGGGATCAAAACTTTAATCGTGGAAGATTCCATGCCGACCCGCAGGATGCTGCGCGCGCGCCTGGAGACTTTGGGCTGCACCATCGTGGGCGAGGCCGAGAATTCTACTCAAGGTCTGAAATTGTTTCGCGACCTGGACCCGCAGATCATCACCCTCGACATCGTGATGCCGCAGCTCGACGATCTGAATACCGAGGGACTGTTCAAGATCATTCGCGCGGAAAAGCCGGCCGCTAGCGTTATTGTAATCAGTTCGAGTGCCAAGGCGCTCACCGCGATGAACTACCTGTCCTCCGGCGCCATCGCGTATCTGGAAAAGCCATTTGTCAACTTCGATCAGTTGCGTGAGAAGCTCTACGCCCTTTATCCGCATTTAAGCTCCCGAAGCGGCCCCCGCTCGCCGTCGCTATCGAGCCTCAATCGGTGACTCGAAGCTGCCATCACGCATTGCTTGCGCGAACGACGCGCGAACGCTCAGGCATTCGCGCAGACCCTCCCCATCCTCGTAGGGGTCGTTTCGGGAACGACCCGCAGCGATGGTGCGGGCGCGAAGATGTTTCCGCAGCCGCGACATCGCAGCCGGCGTTCGCGAACCCGCCCCTTTGAGGAAACGCTTTCGTAGCAGAGGGCGTTCGAGCGGCATCGTTCAGTACACCGGCGCGAAGCCTTGTGCCCCAGCACTTGACGCCTCCAGAGGCCTACTAATCCTGAACCCTCGCCCGGTGGGCGAGGTTGGTTCCGAGTCTGCGAGGAACCTGGAGTGGGACCTTATTCAGCGCGTCGTCGCGCGATTATGGAATTCTTCTCTTCGAGACATCGCGGAAGAGACGGGATTCCTGAATCGCGCGCGCAGCGCGCGCTGCATAGGGTCCCACTCCAGCCTGCTCGCAGACTCGCAAGCGACCTCGCCAGCGGGCGAGGGTTAAAAGAGGATCCTCGCAGCCGCGACATCGCAGCGGGCGGTTCGCGAACCCGCCCCTACGAAGACGCAGCCACACCCGATTGTCTTGATCTGACTTAGCGCCCGTGAAAAAGTTTTTGCGATGAAGGTGCGTGTCAGGACACTGCTGGCCTTCGCCGTGGTCGGCGCGGGCGCGCTCGCGATGTCCATCTCGATGGCGAAGCCGGGCTGTACCGCCGTCGAAGGCAAGGACGCGCTGGTCATCTCCGGCCGTCTGCTCGACAAAGGCACCGCCAAGACCTTCTGTTATCGCGACGATGCGGGCAAACAGCTCCGCTTCGTGCTTGCGCGCGGCACCGACGGCCAGGTCCGCTCGGTGATGGACGCCTGCTCGCAGTGCTACACCTACCATAAGGGTTTCGCGTATTCCGACGGCTACCTGATTTGCCGCCTGTGCGGAAATCGCTATCCGATCAATCACATTCTCGAGGGCAAGGCCTCTTGTGTGCCGATCGCGGTCCCGAGCACCGAAACCAACGGCAACGTCACCATCCGGACCGCGGACCTCAAAAAGATGGGATGGCTGTTTTGAGCGCGAGGCTGTTCGCGCTCGACTCCCGGATTATCGCGCTCGCCCTGGTACTGGCGATCGTCAGTATGCCGATGGTCTGCGGCTTCATCGTGGTGGATTCACATAGCGCGATCACGATGGACATTTGTCATCCCGTGCAATCGGCGGATGCCGGTACTGCCGCGTTGTTTGCTCCTATCCCGCGACTACTTTCCATGCCCGATACATCGCGCGACGCGGTCCTCGAGATCGCTGATGCGTACGACTCGCTTGCCGGACGCCTCGGCGAGGCTCCCGCTTCCCCGCCGCCCGAAACTCTGGCCTAGCTCGGGCTCCTTCTCAGCTATCAGCGCAACCAACCAGAGTGCCCGCGAAATCGCGGCCAGAGAGTCGTCGCTCGACCAGCAACAGCGTCGACGCCGAGAGTGAAATTGAAAAATCTGTTTGCAGTTATGGTCCTGGCGTCGATCTGCGCACTGCCCGCATCGTCGTGGGCACATGGCGTGGTCGGCGACTATGTCTTTCTCGAGCCATTGATTACCGAAGATCCAACCCCGGCCAATGAACTGGACATCGTCGAGCCCGGATGGGCACGGACCAGCGACGGACGTAGTTTTTCGATTGGGAACGAGATCGAAAAAATCCTGATCCTCGATAGCGCGGGGCTGCCGCGAGTCAGCATTGGCGGCGGGACCAACTGGTCTTATCAATCGCCCAAGGAAGGGCCGCCCGACAATGGCTTCGATGATCTCGAAGTATTCGCGAAATATGCCTTCCTCTTTATGCCGGAGCATGAGTTCCTGCTTTCATTGGAACTCGATGCCTCCATCCCGACTGGAAATCCCAAGCTCGAAGAGGAGCAGCACACCAGCGTCGGGCCCGCGTTCAACTGGGAGAAGGCCTTGGGCGACCTGCCCAACTTGCCGATTTTGAAGTACCTGCGGCCGCTCGGTTTTCAGGGCAGCATCGGATATCTGCCCGCGATCGGCGGCCACACCAACCACGAGTTCTCGGTCAATCACGTGGTCGAGTACTCGTTTTCATACTTGAGCAATAATGTTCAGGACATCGGGCTCAAGCCGCCGTTTCGCAACTTGTTTCTCTTCACCGAGTTCAATTACGACCAGCTCCTCAAAGGACCGAGCGGCCAGACCTTTCCGAACATCGTGATGACGCCCGGCATTGCCTACGTTGGATACCATTTCGAATTGAGCGTCGGCACCCAGCTCGCCCTCAACAATGCCGCACGGCCCGATACTCATGCGGTGATTTTGGGACTGCTCGACATCTTCTATGATTCGATCATCCCGCAGGGCAACTGGACGCTTAACGATCTGTGGCGATGAGGACCATCACGATGACATCGAAAATATGGCGGCTCGCGATCGTGGTTTCCGTGCTGGTTTGCGCGGCCGGCGCGGCTTGGGCGCATTCGTTTCCCGAAGAGCAACATCCTTCAGCCGGGCAAACGCTGAGCAAGCCGCCGAGCGAAATCCAAATCAAGTTCGACGCACCGATCGAGAAGCTGTTTGCGAAACTGCAGGTGATCGGCGCCGACGGCAAGGATCATGCGGTCGGCGGTCCTCAAATCAGCGACGACGGCATCGAGCTGACCTCGAAGGTCGAGGCGCTGAAACCCGGCCAATACACCGTCAAATGGGCGGTGGTCTGCGTCGATACCCATCACACCGAGGGCTCCTACTCCTTCACCGTAACTGGTGGCGGCGCTTGATCGCAGGCCCCGCCATCTTTGCGTGGCCGGTGTTGGTCGCGCAGTTGCTCATCTTCGGAACGGCAGCCTTCGCCCTGCTGTTCGCGCCCGCTCCGCTGGGCGATTATGACCGCGACGCCAGAATGCTGTGGCGCGGCCTCGCGATGCTCAACTTGGTGATGTCACCGGCGGTCTTCATGCAGATCGCGTGCGGCATGGCGCAGGCGAGCTGGCTGGAGGTGCTGCCGTTCGTGCCGCGCATCCTGCGCGAGACGGTCGCCGGCCGCGTCTGGATGTGGCGTTTCGCCGTCGTAGTAATCCTCGCGATCGTGGTGTGGGTTTCCGCGCGCGCGACGCTGATTGCCTGGGCGGCGCTCGCGTTATCATCGATCCTGATCGTGCTCAACAGCCTCACCAGCCACGCCATCGACAAGGGTGCGCTGGTGGTCGGGCTGTATTCCATTCATCAGGCGGCGGCAGGGCTATGGCTCGGCGCGCTGGTTTCGCTGCTGATGAGCGCGCGGCGCGGCCCCGATGCGCTCGCGGCCTTCACTCCGCGCGTCTCGACCGTGTGCGCGTGGTCAGTCGGCATCATGGTGATTTCCGGCCCGCTCATCGCGCTACGCTGGCTCGGATGGAATCCGCATCTGCTGCTGGATTCGGCCTACGGGCGTACACTGACGGTGAAGATTATCATCGCCGCTCCGGTACTGCTGCTGGGCGGGTATAATCGCTACTGGCAGGTGCCGGGGATCGGGAAGGCGAGTGTCCGCGCGGTGCTCATCCGCAGCGTCAGCGCCGAATGCGTACTGTTGCTGGCGGTTTTCGCATGGTCGGCAATCCTTGCGAATACTCCGCCGCCTCATTGATGAATTTCAGGAGAATCAGCATGAACACCAGACGATTCACTTTCATTGCGATGGCGATCGCGATTGCACTAGCCGCATCGATAACTCCGAGTGGCGCGCAAGCGACTCCCGCATGCAAGTCGGGCGACTGCTGCGCGCTATGCCCGCGTACCTCGAAGGCCGCCGGCAGCAAGGTGGACCCGAAAAGCGCCAACGGTGTCACCCTCGACCCCAAATTGTTCGTGGGTCAGGTACGCCAGGCATATAGCATCGCGGAACAGAACCCGATGCTGCTCAAGCAACTGGATTGTTACTGCGGATGCTACAAGACCGACGGACACAAATCGCTGCTCGACTGCTATCGCAGCCGCCACGGCGCGACTTGTCAGATCTGCACCAACGAGGTCCTCGATGCGAGCCGGATGTTCGACAGCGGGATGACGCCGGAGCAGATCAAGGAAGCATTGCGGCGGCAGTACCAGGCCAACTGAATCTAGTTGGGCTTCGCGAGGGGATACTGCAATCTGCGCGATCACATCGGCTAGGGAGTTGGCCGCATCGCCGGCCAGCTCCAGTTCCCCGAAGCGTTTGATCGACGCCTCATGCACCACCATCGAATGCGCGACGTCGCGCTCCTGGTCCGGCGCCGCGCTTTCGATCTCGCGAAATTTTGCGACATAGAAATCCGTGATCCTGACCAGCTCTTCCATGTGCTGACGCCATGACTTCGAAGCGAAGGTCCTGGCCAAATCGTCGATGCGGCTGCGAACGTCGTCTTGCGCAATACTGAGGCCCAGCCCGGTGAGGAACGGCCGCAGGCGCGCCTTGGTCTCGGTCTCAAGCTGCAGGATGGTGCCCCACTTGTAGCGCCGTATCGCGTCCGGCTCGAGGGCGACATAAGCATTCAGCAGAGCTTCGCCGAGCACTTCGCCCTGATACATGATCTCAACGACCGCTTTCAGATATTCGGCTCGCGTCATAGTTGCCACCATGACGATGAGTTAGCCGATGGAGTTCGTGATTTGCAACGGGCGAGGTTCTCGTCGAATCCGCGAGACGTCGGCTGGCGACGCGCTCACTAAGTGTCGCCAGCCGAGCTGTCTCGCGGGGAGGATCAGGACAAAACTTGCCTATGCGGCTTGCGCGGCCGGCACGGGCGTTTCCGAGGCGGGTCGGAATGCCTCCTCGAGCGAGGAAACCTTCTCTTCGAGCTTCACGATCGTATCCAGCGCGCCCATCAGCCGGCGAATCTTGTTTTGGAAATCCTTGACCGGCGCGATTGCCGCGCCGACTTCCTTCACATTGCCATAAAGCGCGCGCATCACCTGTTCAAGTTGCGCATCCAGCCCCTTCATCGGTTCGAAGCTGGCCGACAGCGTCCGGACCTGCTCCGCGAAAGCCTTCACCGATTGGAAATTGGTGGCGAGGCTCGACAGATGTTCCATCAGCGCGGTCATGCGCTTGAGCGCCTCTTCGGTCGATTGCGTCGCCGCATCGATCGGCCCCGCAAGCTGATTCAGATGCTCGAAGTGATCGCGGAACGCCTTGGCCGGCTCGGAAATCCGCCCGACCGAGTCGGCTAGCAGCGACATCGGCTCGGCCGGTGGCACGATCGGCGAAGGAGGATTGCTGACCGCCGCGTTTTCAACTCGGACGCCATCGCCATTGGAGGTCTTGCCATTGGCGGATTCGGCTTTCGCCGCGCTGATGCCCAAACGCGCCGCGATCTCGACCGGCGACAGGCTGGTTTCCCATTTGAGCTTGCTGGCCGCCTGGCTCAGCGCGACCTCGGAGATTTGCCCCGGATGCGCGAGAGCTGCAATGTCGGCCGGTTTCGAGCGGAGCAGTAATCTTTGTCTCAGTTCTTCCAGTTCCACGAAGATGAACCTCCTGAGGTTTCGCTCGCGTTCGTCGGGAACTGTTTCCGGGCTTCCAGGCCGCGCGGGCGAGCGGGACTCCGTCGAAACAGTCACCGGCAACGATGTCTACATATTGTAGAGTTTTTTGACAGGAGGCAAACGAAAGAAGCTGATTTTACTTCGTTCAAGCATCATAGCGCCGGTCATGATGCGTGCAGACGCGTTCCCGCACCCTGGCCGCTATTGAGTCTGGCTGGGCGTGACATTCGGTACCGAAGCGGCCGACTGCGCCGGCGAAGCCGCACTGGACGGCACCGGCGCCGTTGCTTTTTCCAGGTGAGCAGTCGCGGGTGCCTCGGTATCCATTATCGTGGGCCCGATCCCCTCGCGCTCGAAGGGACGCCGCACATCGAAGGGCGCACCGTCGGTGACCCTACCGACGTTCAGGTCGCCATCACCCACCACAATTCCCGATTTGACAACGAGCCCGCGCTCGGCGCGGAGATCATACAGGCCGGGTGGAAGGTCGCTGGCGAATGAGCCGTCGCTGCCGGTCCGCGCGAGGAAAATGTCTCCGCCGATACGGTTTTCGAAATGGAGCTGATGGTCGGCCAGCGGCTTGCCGCCCTCGCGAGCGACGTAAACGCCGCTGACCATGGTGGCCTCGGCGCGCGCTGCAATCAGCATCAGCGCTCCGATAATCGCAGCGCAAAGAACACGGCTAGCGGATGTCAACATCGATGCGTTCACCCTCCCGACCGAATATCCATTCCTGAGCCGCGCAAGAAGTGCAAGGTTTGAGGCCGCGGCGGTCGGGGAATATGTTTTGAGTTGAGGAGCAATGAACATGGCCAAGCTGACACTCTATCACAACCAGGGCTGAGGGCAGTCACGCGGCGCAGTCGAGCTGCTGCGCGAGCGCGGTGTCGAGTTCGACACCATCGAATATCTGAAAACCCCGCCCAGCAGCGAGTCGCTGGAAAAAATTCTCAGGATGCTGGAAGGTCCATCCGCTGACCTGGTACGCAAGGACAAGCGCTTCGGCGAATTGGGGCTCAAGAGCGAGGATTACACGGAACCGAAGAAAATCGTGACGTTGCTGGTTAAGCATCCGGAGCTGATGCAGCGCCCGATCGTGATTCGCGGCAATCGCGCGATCATCGCGCGCCCGCCGGAGAAGCTGGAGGCGTTGCTGTAGTCGCCTTGCATTGCCTGGAGAGAGATGGCCCGCGACAATCGCGGCCAAAGGTTGCCCCATGAGCCAAATCACGAAGTTATCGGCCAAAGGTCAGATTCCCATTCCGAAGGCGATCCGCACGGCGCGGCGATGGAAGCCAGGTATGGAGTTCGTCATCCAGGAGACGAACGACGGCATCCTGGTAAGGCCGAAGAAGGAGCCGAAGCGGGAAGGCAAAACCGCGACCTGGGAAGACCTCATCGGAATCATGCCGTACAAGGGGCCGCGCAAAAGCATTCGAGAAATGGATGAGGCCGTCCTGCGCGAGGCGCGCAAGCACGGATGACTGCCCTCGATACTAATGTTCTTGCGCATCTTGACCAGGGACGATCCGAATCAAGCCGCTCTAGCGGCGGCATTCATGGAGCGGCAGGATCGCGTTTACGTTTTGAAGACCGTCCTTCTTGAAACCGAATGGGTCCTGCGAAGCTCTTATGGGTTTGACCCCGCGGCTGTCGTCTCTGGATTTCGGAAGTTATTGACGGCTTCGAATCTTGAGATGGAAGATCGAACCGCCGTCATCCAAGCCTTGAGCTGGGTGGAGTCCGGGATGGATTTCGCAGATGCCTTGCACTTGGCGTCTGTTGCCGGTGAAATTGAGTCGGCTACCTTCGATGCCTCGTTGCACCGTGCCGCGCAACGGCTCGGGATCGGACGGGTCGCTACTATCTGATCGGAACCGCGCTACGCGACTTTCTGAATCTTCCCGCTTCGCAGGCAGCGGGTGCAGACCATCATCCGCTTGACGCTCCCGCCGATCGATGCGCGAACCTCTTTCAGATTCGGATGCCATCGACGCTTGGTCTTGTTGTTCGCATGGCTGACGTTGTTGCCGACCGACTGATGTTTTTTGCAAATCGCGCAGTGCTGCATGATGCTCTGTCTTCCAGTTCGAAATTCTTGCCGAGATGAACGTTCTAGGGTAGCCCGACTTCGGGCTGCGTGAAAGAGGGCTCGAAGCGCGCTTTCAGCAGCGCCGCGCCCGCGGTTTCCGATTCCAGCGTCGCGCTAGCGGCGCATCCGCACTTGATGCTGAGCAGCCATGCGCTGCGGCCCAGCGCGCGCGCATAGGCATCCAGATGCGTCTTCAACCCCTTCGGCGCGTCCTTGTCCTGGACCGTCACTTGCGCCGCGCTGACGATCACTTCATCTGGCGCCGTTCCGGTCTCATCGTTGAAAAGCTGCGTCAGCATCGCGACGAAGGCCGAATGATCCAATCCGGGAACATCGCTGGTGATGAGCGAGGCGTACGGCGAGCGCGCCTCCTGATGCGGATAGTTGGCGAGCACGCGCCGGATCGCATCCGCCCGCGCGGGTTGCGCGGCCGAGCTTTTCTCGTACGAGGCGAGCATCACGCCCGCCTGCTGCGGATTGTCACCGGCCATCGCGCCGAGCGTCCTGCCGAGCCATTTGGCCGATTCCGCCTGCTTCAGTTTTCCTTCCGCCGCGGCCATCAACTGCTGCACGCGCGGATCGTTGACCCCGGCGGCTTTGAAGACCGCCAATGCGGTTTCGCCGTCGCCGCGATCGATCAGTGCCTGCGCGGTTTCGAGCATGTTGAGAGGGCCGATCTGGCTCAGCGGCGAGCTTGCAAGGTAGAGCTTGGTCGCCGCTACCAGCTTTGCTTCGACGCGCGCCTGCACCGATTGGTAGGCCTGATAGACGTTGCCCGAAATCAGCTTGCCGCCGCCCGCCGCCTGGCTCAGGAACTGCGCTGGAATCGTTAGAATTGCGGTAACGCCGCCGACTACCGGCTCACGATCTTCAAACGTGAAGGCATGGCGATCTTCCGCGAGCGTCGACAGATTCAGCACCCAAATCTCGTAGCTGCCGCTGAAGGTCGCTTCGTTCTGATCATTGCTGGTGAGGAATTTGTCGGTCGGCAGGCTGACCACCATCACCCCGTCGAGGCGATCGTCGGTCTCACCCGCGACGAAGCGCTTCACGCATGCGTCGACGTCGCCGGGCGGCACAATCGGGACCTCATGGACATTGGGCTGCGCGCCGACCAATTGCTCGATCTCGTACATCGCCTGGGGCGAGATGGGTCCGATGCTGCCGACGCCGATTCTTACTTCGTCGGCCTTGGCGATATTGGCGATCGCCGCGATCGCAATCGCCATCATCAGCGCGGTTATGGTTTTGAGCATCAGTGAAGATCCCACCCAGTTTCAACGAATCGGAAAAGATGACGGCAAAGCTTCTCAGAATGCTGACGCGGGTTCAACTTGCTCCCTTTGGTAGGCGGTCGTGTTCTGCGCTCTGCGACCAGCGTATTGGCCGACCAAGGGTGCCGCGCGCGGCAGTCAACTCGCGAAAACTCCGCTCTCCCGATATTTAGGTCTGCCGCTGCCTCCCGGCGAGGGCTTTGGCTCTCCGTCTTTCGTGACGATTGCCGGTAAACATTGCACTTAATGGGTTTGTTTTTGCACTTTCGTCATCGTCGGATCTCGCGACAAGAGGTTCTTCGCCGCTGCGGCTGAGAAGGTCACGCGGCGAGGCCACGCCGGGAGGTGGGCCGGCGGCATCGTCGAAATGTCGCGTGCTGCCGCAGCCTTGATTTTGGGAAAATGCCCGGTCTTCCTCGATAAAGTGGGTTTGTTTTCGCACTTTCGGTTGTGAGGCTGAGGCCGTCCGGGTGGCTTCCAACCCTCGCAAATCGGACATCGCAGCACGAATGGCTCGGTCGAGCTTGCCCTGATACCGACAAATCGCAGCCGCCGCGCGCGGACCGGGTATCGTCGGACCCCATAGTCCAGCGCAGCGTAACTCCTCCCGCTGCGCCCTCAATGCTTCGGCTTCGGCGGGCGGGGCCATCGCGATGCGCGCTTCGAGGTTCCGTGCGCAGTCCTCGTGATGTTTCAGGGCCGCGATATTTTCATAGCGCCACAGCGCCGCCATCCGCACATACGATGCCGCGATGGTCGCCACGCAGCCGTCCTCATGAGCATTGCGCGGCTGGAAGTCCTCGCGCAGCCCGGCCATCAACTCGGCGAACTCGCGATGCTGCATGATCGTCCATCGATCCGTCGATGCGAAAAATCCGTGCTTGATGGCGTTGCTCGCGACGCGCGCCTTTCCCTTCGACGTGCGCGGCCCGGTCGATCGCGAAGCATTGCGGCGATTGGCTTCCATCCTGCGCGAACTGAGAGCGATCGGACGGCGCCAGATGATCGAAGTACGCGAAGTAGGTGAGGTGGGAATAGCGACGGGACTCGCTGCCATAGCGGGTTCCTCCTTGGATATCGCCGCGCGAAGCGGCGGCCGTAACCTTTCAGTATTTCCTCATGACAAGGAGTTGTCTAGTCTGCCGTCGATCGAGGTTCTCAGCCTGCCGAGGCGATCAAAGTTGCATGGAAAGACCGCAGCGCCACATCGCGGGCGCATCCAGGCCCAGGGCGGAGGCGTCGAGAAATCGGTGAGCTGGAATCGGCAGACTCCACTCGACGGAAAGTGAGATGATGGCGATGGTGGAGCAGCTAGAATCGAAACTGACACCGGCGGAGAGACGAGCGAGGGAAGTCGCCTTCGAATAGCTTCGACGATTGATCAGGGCTGCCGCCCAAGCCGGGACAGGTCTGCCGATTTTGAGGCGTTCGTATCCATTCCCCGCTATCCGTGGAATTCGAGTGGATCTGGAAGTCCTCAAAGGTTATATCGCCAAGTCCGAAATAGAGCGCAGTTGAGAGGTATCTTTTGCAGAACTTCCTCAAAGACCCCGAGCAGTACGCGAACGCGGAAAAGCTCTGGACCGTAACTTTTTTGCGGGTGGTGAAGCAGCTAGGTCAGGAAAAAAAATGGAAAGTGCCTTGGTTCAAAAATGAATTTGCGAACGGCACTCCGATTCGGGACGCGAATCCAATGTTCACCGCGGTCGATCGGTCTCGACGCCTTGCTGTGCGCGTAATTCAAATGCCCTATGCTGCTGACGGCGAGCCTGACCTGATTCACTGGACCAACACCTTCGGGAAAGGAGATCCCGAAGAACTCGAAGAGCTGGTCATCGCGTGCGTCCTCAGCGACAAAACTCTCGCACAAGCGACCGACCTCATGACGAAGTGGGCGAAGAACGGTTCACCGGAAGATTCGGTCCGCCCCGCCGAGACTCATCGGAAAGCGCTTACTACCGCAACGCGCCGTCGCGCCTCGCGCGCTTGAGAATTTCACCGGCTCGGCATGATAATGCCCGCTCATTGAACGAACGTTTAATGATTGAGGGTCGACATCATGGGAAAGCCGCTTGAAGGTCTGAAAGTCGTCGAGATCGCGCAGGAAATCCAGGGTCCGTTCGCCGGATTGTTTCTCGCCAGCCTCGGCGCCGACATCATCAAAATCGAAAATAAGGAGACCGGCGATCTCAGCCGCTGGATGCTCGCGCAACTCATCGGCGGTCCCGACGTGAAAAACGCCGCTGTCTCGCACTACTTCATCGCGATGAATCGCGGCAAGCGCAGCATCACGGTGGACCTCAAGAAGCCCGACGGCATCGAGATCGTGCGGCGTCTCGCGAAGTCGTGCGACATTCTGCTGACGAACTATCGTCCCGGCGTGATGGAGCGGCTGGGGCTGGGCTTCGAGGATCTCAAGAAGCTCAATCCGAAAATCATTTTCGCGCAGGGAAGCTCATGGGGCCCCATCGGGCCGTGGAAGATGCGCCCGAGCCGCGACACGCTCGCGCAGGCCGCCAGCGGCATCATGGCGAAAGGCGGCTTCGATAAGGATCCGCCATTGCCGGCGCCGATTTTCGTCGCGGATCATTCGGGAGCGCTCAGCCTCGCGGCGGGAATCCTCGCGGCAGTCGTCGCGCGCGATCGCACCGGCGAGGCGCAGCGCGTCGATGCCTCGATCTACGGCACCATGATCGCGATGCAGGGGATGGAGATAAATTACACCTCGATCACCGACCAGGAGCCGGAGCGCGCGGGGCGCGGGCATCAGTTTCTGCACGGCGTGTGGGGCGCGTTTCCAACCAAGGACGGCCACATCTGCATCGCGGGCGTCGATGAGAAGCGCTGGCCGGCGTTCTGCAAAATCATGGGCATCGAGCATCTGCAGAATGATCCGGCCTATAGCGACAACGTGGTGCGCAACTTTCACGGCGATAAGATCCAGGGCGTGCTCGACAAGACTTTTTCCGAAGAAGACCAGCAAGGAATGGCTCGCCGAACTCAACGACGCCGATATCCTCGCGACCGAGGTCGTCGACTATAAGAACATGCTCAAGAGCGAGCAGGCGCGCATCAATGGATACCTGCTCGAACTCGATCATCCGGTGGCGGGCAAGGTTCTCATCAGCGGCCAGCCGGTGACGATCAACGGCGAGGTTCCATCGCAAGCGGAGATGCCGCCCGAGCACGGGCAGCATACCGAGGAGATCCTGCTCGAGGCCGGCTACTCGTGGGAGGACATCGGAAAATTGCAGGAGAGCGGCGCGGTCTAAATCTCTTGGAAGTCTTGGCGGCATGGCGTCGACATTTTGATCGCTCTAGAATGCGAACCTCTTACTTCTTGAGAGGTTGCAATGGCATCCGGTACTGACATCGCGGAAATCAAGGCGCGCGAGATCCTCGATTCGCGCGGAAATCCTACTATTGAGGTTGACGTGCGGCTCGCATCGGGCGCGATGGGCCGCGCGGCCGTCCCCTCCGGTGCATCGACGGGAGTGCATGAGGCGCTGGAACTGCGCGATGGCGATGCGAAACGCTATGGCGGCAAGGGCGTGCTCAAGGCCGTAGGCAACGTCAATACGAAAATCGCCGAGGCTCTCAAGGGCTTCGATGCGACCCGGCAAGCCGAGGTCGACGCCAAGCTCATCGCGCTCGATGGCACCGAGAACAAGGCGAACCTCGGCGCCAATGCGATGCTCGGGGTTTCCCTGGCCACCGCGCATGCCGCCGCCGCGGCGAAGAACGTCCCACTCTACAAATATCTAAATCCCGACGCGCACCTGATGCCGGTCCCGATGATGAACGTGCTTAACGGCGGCAGCCACGCCGACTCCAGCGTCGACATGCAGGAGTACATGATCGTTCCGGTCGGCGCGCCCACGATGGCCGACGCAGTCCGCATGGGCGCCGAAGTTTTTCATGCGCTCGCGAGCGTACTCAAGAAGCGCGGGCAGTCGACCAACGTCGGCGACGAGGGCGGCTTCGCGCCCAATCTTGGCAGCAACGAGGAGCCGATCGAGGTGATCCTCGAAGCGATTTCCAAGGCAGGCTACAAACCCGGCGCCGATGTGGCGATCGCGCTCGATCCTGCTTCGAGCGAATTTTTTGACGACGGCAAATACGTCTTCGCGCGCTCCGACAAGAAGGCGCGCACCGCCGACGAGATGGTGAAGTTCTACGCCGATTGGCTTTCGCGCTACCCCATCGTGTCGCTTGAAGACGGCCTCGCCGAGGACGATTGGGTCCGGATGGGCAACGCTGACGAAAGAACTCGGCGCGAAAGTGCAACTGGTCGGCGACGACATTTTCGTGACCAACACCAAGCGCCTGGAGCGCGGTATCAAGGAAGGCATCGCCAATTCGATCCTTATCAAGGTGAATCAGATCGGCACGCTGACCGAGACGCTGGGCGCGATCGAGATGGCGCGCAAGGCCGGCTACACCTCGGTCATTTCGCATCGCTCGGGCGAGACCGAGGACACGACGATAGCCGACCTCGCGGTCGCCACCGGCGCGGGTCAAATCAAAACCGGCTCGATGAGCCGCAGCGAGCGTATCGCCAAGTACAACCGGCTGATTCGCATCGCGGAGGAGTTGGGCAGCCGCGCGGTTTATCCGGGCGCATCGGTCTTCAAGCGCGCGGCGGTGAAGTGATGGCGAGACCTCCGGTTGCGGCGCTGATCATTTTCGACGGATGGGGCATTCGCGCGGCGCGCGAGGCCAACGCGATCGCGATGGCGAAAACGCCCACCATGGATCGCCTCTATAAAACCCAGGCGCATTCCGAGGTGGACGCCTCGGGCGAGTCGGTCGGGCTGCCGCCCGGCATCATGGGCAATTCCGAGGTCGGCCATCTGACCATCGGCGCGGGCCGGGTGATTTATCAGGACGTGATGCGCATCACCAAGGCGATCGAGAAGAGCGATTTCTCGCGCAATCCCGCGCTGCTCGATGCGATCCGTAACTCAGCCGGCCATACGCTGCACCTCTGGGGACTGCTTTCCGATGGCAGCGTGCACAGCCACATCGATCATCTGATCGCGCTGCTCGATCTCGCGGCGAAAAACGGCGCCCAAAATTCTCCAAATGAAATCGCCGTCCATGCGGTCCTCGATGGACGCGACAAGCCGCCGCGCTCCGCCCTGCCGTTCATCGACCGGGTCGAGGCGAAGTTGAAGGAACTCGGACGCGGCCGCATCGCCACCGTCAACGGACGCTACTATGCGATGGATCGTGACAAGCGGTGGGACCGGGTCGAACGCGCATGGCGCAACATCGTCGAGGGCGATGCGCAGGTGGTCGCATCGGCGCGCGAGGCAGTAGAGAAATCCTACGCAGCGGACAAGAGCGATGAATTCGTCGAGCCCGTGTCAATCGGCAAGCCGAGCCGGGTCAACGACGGCGACCAGATCATCTGTTACAACTTCCGCGCCGATCGCGCGCGTGAACTGACCAGCGCGCTCGCGCTCGAATCATTCAGTGGATTCGCTCGAACGCGCTTTCCGAAAGTCGGCTACGTCTGTATGACCGAGTACGAGCGCAGCATGAACCTCGCGACCGCATTCGGCCCCGAGGATTTGAAGAATACGCTGGCTGAGGTTTTCGCGCGGGAGAAAATCCGCAACATCCGCATCGCCGAGACCGAGAAGTATGCGCACGTGACTTACTTCCTCAACGGCGGCGCGGAGAAGCCGTTTCCGTTCGAGGAGCGGGTGCTGATTCCCTCGGCCAAGGTCGCGACCTACGACCTCGAACCGACTATGCGCGCGAAGGACATCGCGGAGCGCGCAGCGAAAGAGGTCGCATCGGGCAACGTCGATGTCATCGTCATTAACTTCGCGAATCCCGACATGGTCGGCCACACCGGCGTGATGGCTGCGACGGTGACTGCCGTCGAGGCGACCGACGTAGCGCTCGGCATCGTCATCAATGCGCTGGAAAAACGCGGCGGCGTCGCGCTTATCACCGCCGATCACGGCAACGCGGAGTTCATGGCCGATCCGGCGACCGGGCAGGCGCACACCGCGCACACGACTTTTCCAGTGCCGCTGATCATCTTCGATCCTTCCTATAAGGGGAAGCTCAAGGACGGCGCGCTCTTCGATGTGGCTCCGACGTTCCTCGGGATGTTAGGCCTCGCTACGCCGCCCGAGATGACCGGCCACGATTTGCGCATTCCGAAGTGATAGCTTCTGAAACCCTCGCCCGATGGGCGAGGTCGGTTCCGAGTCTTCGAGGAACCGGAGTGGGACCTTATTGAGCGCGTTCCTCGCGCGATTATTAGAATTCTTCTCTTCGGGACATTGCAGAAGCAGCAGAATTTCTAAATCGCGTGCGCAGCGTACGCTGAACACGGTCCCTCTCCAGGTCACTCGCAAAATCGCTCGTGACCCACCTCGCCCGCCCTCACTCCGCGCAGTAGCGCCACCCTACCCCTTCAGGAGAGGGAATAAGGAAAGCGGACACCTCGTGCCGGGAGACGGTCCCGAAGCGTGAAGACGGTTGCGGCGAAATCTATTTCGGACGCACTTCGCTCAGCGTGAGACTAACTGAACTCGCCGCGGAGTAATCCTTGGTGTGCTTCTCTTGCGGATTTTCGAAGATCGCCTCGGTCGGTCCGTACTCGACCTGTAACCGGTGCGTCCGCCCTGAGTCGTATCGACGTAGAGAAATGCGGTCATGTCGGCGACGCGCTTCGCCTGCTGAAGATTATGCGTCACGATCGCGATGGTGTACTTCTTCTTCAGCTCCTTCATCAGCTCTTCGATCCGATGCGTCGCCACCGGATCGAGCGCCGAGCACGGCTCGTCCATCAGCAGCACCGCGGGCTCGGTCGCGATCGCGCGCGCGATGCATAGCCGCTGCTGCTGTCCGCCCGAGAGCGACAGGCCGCTGGACTATGAAGCTTGTCCTTGACCTCGTCCCACAGCGCCGCCTGACGCAGCGCCTGCTCGACTTTGTCGGTCGACGGCGCCTTTATAGCCGATTAAGCCGCAGGCCGAACGCGACGTTGCGGAAAATGCTCATCGCGAACGGATTGGGCTGCTGGAAGACCATCCCGATGTGACGCCGCACGGCGACCGGGTCGATCATCGGCCGTAGATGTCCTGGCCGCGAAAGATCACCTGCCCTTGGAAACGAAAGCCGCGCACCAGATCGTTCATCCGGTTGAGGCAGCGCAGCGCCGTGCTCTTGCCGCATCCGGAAGGTCCGATGAAGGCGGTAATGGTGCCTTTCTTGATCTTCAGCGCGATGTCGCGAACCGCCTTGAAATGCCGTAATGGAGTTCCTGGATCTTGCAGTCGATCAGGATGTCGTCGGCGTAGTCGGCGGTTGGATCGGTGCCATTGGGTCCGTTTGGAGATTACGTTCTGCGCGACATTTGATTTCTCTTCAGTTTGTTACTGGAAGGTGACGTCTGGCCAGGGTTTGCCCCGCGATGTTGGTCAATAGGACGATCACCGACCAGCGTCAGCGCGGCCGTCCATGCCATCGCAATCTGGTTGTCGAACGGCGAACCGGAGAAGTTGTAGATCAGCACCGCCAGCGAGGCGGTCGGCTTCATCAGGTCGCCCAAGGTTTTGGGCAGAAAATATGGGTGCGTGCGGCTCATCCAGTAATCGCTGAAAAGTGCCGTGAACAGCAGGGGGGCGGTTTCGCCCGGCCGCACGGGCAACCGCCAGCATAACACCGGTCAAGATGCCCGGCAAGGCCGTCGGAAGCACCACTTGGCCACTACCTGGGTCGGCGTCGCGCCCATTCCGACCGCCGCTTCGCGCATCTTCGACGGGCACCCGTTTGATCGCCTCCTCGGGGTCAGCAGGATGGTCGGCACCATCAGCAGCGCCAGCGCGACGCCCGCGGCCGGAGCGGAGAATCCTCCAGTCGCAACCACCACCACGGCGAAGGCGAACACTCCGGCCAGAATCGAGGGCAGTCCGGTCAGCACCTTGGCGGCGAAGCGGACCGCCTCGGCAATCTGCGGGTCTCGGGGCCGAACTCGGCGATATAGACCGCGGCGAAGATTCCTACCGGCACGCTGATTATGGTGGCGATCGCGACAATCACCAAGGTTCCGACGATGGCGTTGCCGAAGCCGCCTCCGGTGCTCATCGCCGCGGGCGGTAGCTGGCCCAGCGCGGTCAAGGCTCAATGCCGCTGCGCCTTTTTCGATCAGCATATAGAGCACGGAGAACAGCGGGAGCAGCGCCGCCATCGTCGCCAGCGCCGTGAGCATGCTCATGGCAAAGCTGAACAGCGACCGCGGCTTGCGCAGCGACCGCTCCAGGTCGGGAGATCGACCGGCGTATCGAGGTCGGCAACCGTGGCGGGTGCGGGTATGTCGATTAGCTCAGCCATCAGCGTAGCCCATTAAGTTCGGCGTTCGGCGCGCTGGAGAATCAGCGTGCCGACAATGTTGACCACCAGGGTGATCCCGAGCAGCACCAGCGCCGCATACATCAGCGCGCCAACCTCGATGTGCTCGGCTTCAGGGAAATGATTGGCCAGCAACGCGGCCAGGGTGTTGGCCGGCGAAAACAGCGACCAGCTGATGACGTTGGCGTTGCCCGCGAGCATCGCCAGCGCCATCGTCTCGCCCAGCGCGCGGCCGAAGCCGAGGATGATCGCGCCGAAGATGCCGGTCGCCGCGGTCGGAATGAAGATCGCCAGGATCGCTTCCCATCGCGTCGCGCCCATGCCGAAGGCGGCCTCGCGCATCTTGGGCGGCACCGCGACCAACGCATCGCGCGAGATCGCGGTAATCGTCGGCAGCACCATGATCGCGAGAACCATCGAGGCCGGCAGCAGCCCCGGGCCGCTCAGCGTGGTGCCGAAGAACGGAATCCAGCCCAGATGGCCATGCAGCCAGTCGGCGGGCGGGCGGATCAGCGGGATGACCACGAAGATCCCCACAGCCCGTACACGACGCTGGGGATGGCGGCGAGCAATTCGATAGTGATCTTCAGCAAATTTTCGACGCGGTCGGGAAGCGTGTTCCAGAACGAATTGTCCGACAGTTCCCAGGTGAACGGCACTGATGACCACTCTCGAGTCCGAACGCCAGAAATCCCTCGCTCAGAAAGATCGCGATCGCCAGACCGAAGGCGGTGCCGATGATCGAGGCCCAGCACCGAACTGTACATCGTCCCGACGATCGCGGGCAGGATGCCGAACTCTGACCTTATTCGCGTCCCAGGTCGTGCCGGTCAGGAAGCGAATGCCGTAGGCGCGCATCGCCGGGCATCGCCACGTGTGCCGATCGCTAGACACCAACCAGAACATCAAAGCGACCGTGAGCCACGCGATGATCCACGTCGAGCTGGCGAAACGCGCGATCGCTGAGCGATCTCGAGGTCGCACGGCGGCCGCGAGATCTCATCCGCCGCGGCACCGTCGATTGCGTTGCTGGAGCCGCCGGCGCGGGTAGTCATCAGAGCGCCATGCTAATTTCGGCCTCGCGGGCTCATGAAATCTGATCGGCGGCCTTGCTCACCGCTGTCACCACATTGGGCGGCAGCGGAATGTAACCGAGTTCGACGCTGAACTTCTGTCCGTCGGTCAGGCCGTAGTGAATGACGACTTTGAGTGGTCTGCGCGATCTTCGGATCGTCATACTTCTTGTAACACAGCAGCCAGGTGTAAGTGACGATCGGATAAGCGTTGGCGCCCGCGGGATCGGGAATCCAGGCGCGCAGGTTGGCGGGCAACTCGACGCCGGCGAGCGCAGCCCTTTCCACTCTCGAGGTCGGCCTTGACGAACTTGCCGGCTTGTGTTCTCCAGTTCCGCCATCGGCATCTTGGTCTGCTTCGGCATAGCCGATACTCGACGTAGCCGATCGCGCCCGGGGTCTGCTTGATCAGCGCGGTCACGCCGGGGTTGCCCTTGCCCGCCACGCCAACCGGGAAATTCACCGTCTTGCCCGCGCCCGGGCCGGCTCTTCCATGCCGGGCTGATCGCGCTACAGATGAGAGGTGAAGACGAAGGTGGTGCCGCTGCCGTCGGATCGGCTGACCACCGTGATCTTGGTGTCGGGCAGTTTCACGCCCGGATTGGCCTTGGCGATGACCGGGTCGTTCCATTGGGTGATCTTGCCGAGAAAAATTCCGGTGTAGGCCTCGCGGGAGAGCTTCAGATTCGGTCACGTCGGGCAGGTTGTAGGCCAGCACGATGCTGCCGGCGGTCATCGGCAGCAGCACCACGCCTGCTTTGACCGCCGCCATCTCCTCGTCGGTCATGGCGGCATCGCTGGCGCCGAAGTTTACCAGGCCTTGCTGGAATTGCTTTATCCCGGCGCCGCTGCCCAGCGCCTGATAATTGATCTGCACTTTGGGATGCAACTGGTTGTACTCGCGAAACCATTTCTGGTACAGCGGCGCCGGAAATGTCGCGCCGGTCCCTTGCAAAGTGATGTTATCGGCCGCCTGCGCGACGCCGCCGCGATCCCCAGATCGCAAGCCGAACGATGCGCATAGCAACAGCGCAATGGACAAGGAAACCCCCGTGGCAATCTTCATCGAACCCTCCGCTGGGCGAAGACTTTCGGACACGCGGTCGCCGCGCATCACGCGTCCATTAGAGCGAATCAATGTTGCGGGAGTATGACGCCGGAGTGACGATTTGACTCAAGGTCTCACGTTAAGAGTAAAATTCCGAAACATTCCCGTCACATTAGGCTGCTAAATTCCGCCTGCGGAGCTAATCAGCAGCGGCAACGGAGGTTTTCGGTGGCGCAATTCGAATATGACCTCGTAGCGATTGGTTCCGGTCCGGCAGGTCATCACGCTGCGATTCAGGCGGCCAAGCTGCGCAAGCGCGTGATGATCGTCGAGCGCAAGGCGATCGTCGGCGGAATCTGCATGAACGTCGGCACGATTCCGAGCAAGACCATGCGCGAAGCGGTGCTCTATCTCTCCGGCTATCGCGAGCACGCGATCTACGGCGAGTCTTACAAGGTCAAGGAAAAAATCACCCTGCAAGACCTGCTCTTTCGGGTCGATCCGGTGGTCCGCCATGAAGTCGACGTGATGCGCCATCAGTTGCAGCGCAACAACGTCGAGTTGGCTCATGCGGAGGCTGCGTTTCAGGACGCGCATACCATCAGTCTCGATCTCGGTAACGGCGCAGGCTCCCGGCAGGTCACCACCGATAAGGTTCTTCTGGCGGTGGGAACCGAAGCGGTGCGCGATCCCCGGATGCCGCTGGATGGGCAATGCGTTTTCTCCAGCGACGACATCCTGCTGATGGACGGATTGCCGCAGACGCTCACGGTGATCGGCGCGGGCGTGATCGGATGCGAATACGCGAGCATGTTCGCCGCGCTCGGCGTTCGCGTCACCGTGATCGACAAGCGCGCGCGCCTGCTGCCCTTTATCGACTCGGAGATAGTCGAGGCGCTCACCTATCATCTGCGCGAGAAGCGCGTCACGCTGCGGCTGGGAGAGGAAGTCGACTGCGTCGAGCTGATCGAAGACGCCAACGGCAAGCGCGTGCGGGTCAAGCTCGTAAGCGGCAAGCAGATCGTGAGCGACAAGGTTTTATGCAGCACCGGGCGCAGCGGCGCGACCTTGAAGCTCAATCTGGACGCGATCGGCGTGAAAACCGACGATCGCGGACGGATCAAGGTGAACCAGGTTTTCCAATCGGAGGTCCCGTCGATCTATGCCGCTGGCGACGTGATCGGGTTCCCAAGCCTCGCTTCCACCTCGAAAGAGCAGGGGCGCATAGCGGTTTGTCATGCCTTCGGCGTCGAGACCGCGCACGCGCCGGAGCTTTTTCCCTATGGCATGTATACCATTCCCGGAAATCTCATTCGTCGGCAATAACGAGGACGAGCTGACCGAGAAGGGCGTGCCGTACGAGATCGGCAAGGCGCAGTATCGCGAGATCGCGCGCGGGCAGATTCTCGGCGACACTATCCGGATGCTCAAGCTGATCTTCCATCGCAAGACCCTAGAACTGCTCGGCGTGCATGTGATCGGCGAGGGTGCGGTCGAGCTGGTCCATATCGGGCAGGCCGTGATGGCGCTCGACGGCAAGCTCGACTACTTCATCCGCACGGTCTTCAACTACCCGACGCTTGCCGAGTGCTACAAGAACGCCGCGTTCGACGGAATCAATCGGCTGCAGATGTAGGAAGCAAGTGTGTTCGCGATGATCTGTTAGAATCATCGTTATGGATGACAGGGAATTTGTTGCGAAGTCGGATGCGTGCCTCGGTCGGGTCGCGAAGTGGCTTGAGGATTTCGATCCCGATGAGGTTGACTACGCCACTTCCGATGGTTCGGTGACGCTGGAATTTCCCGACGGCGCGAAGTTCATCCTCAGCCGGCAATCCGCGACCGGGCAGATTTGGCTGGCGGCCGGCTCGCACGGGTATCATTACAACTTCGACGCATCGCGCGACACGTGGGTCGATGACAAGGACGGCCACGAACTATATCCACGTCTCGCGGAGGCAGTCTCCTCGCAAATCGGGCGCGAGGTCGAGTTCGAGTAACCTGTGTCGAGGTTTGAAGGCTAAGAAGATGCTTACGCGGCGGTACGCCGGTTTTCCGCGTCCCGTTGTTCTTTCTGAGCTTTGCTCGCCGCGCGCTCTCCAGGAAGCAAAAGCAAGCCAATCAAGAACAGAGCCAGGCCCCGAACATCAATGGCGTTAGTTCAGGCAGATATGGTTCTAGTTCGTGCAGCATGATTTCTTAGATTTTGCGCCTTCTCTCCAGGATAACGCCGAATACGAACAAAATACCACTTATGCCGAATGTCTCCCAAGAATCAGTCAGCGTGTAAGGGCGATGCTCTACCCACCGATCCAAAGGTGCTAAACACGACCAGAATACCGCAATCTCGCGGAAGTGCCTCGCCCATCATTTCGAGGATGGTCTTGCGCACGCCCTCCATGTGGTGTGTATTTCACAATTTGTCTGCCCTCACAACCTGGATGTCATCACGAGATGGTACAAGCCGCCCGTCGCGCAGACTCTTCACTAGCATTCGCATGAGCAGACAATCCGCTTTCACTAGGCGATATTGAATTCTTCATCGCGAGCCCGCACTTAAGCGGGCACCTGTCGCCAGTGACTCAAAAAAAACTTCAGCTACTGGCTCCGATGCGCTTATCCATCGCATCGATCATGATCGTCTTGCGCTGACGCGGCGAGGGGTTGAAACTTTTAGTGATGGTTGTGCGATCGCGCAACGTCTGATCGTTATCGGCGACCGGATTTGAAACCGCGTCGCTCTTTTCTTCGAGGTATCAATCATGCGACTTCCCAACTGCTCCCGATTTTTGGTTCCTCTCGCTCTTGCCGCTCTTACAATGGCGCCGGGATGTACCTATTCCGTCGTCCACGACAGTCCGACTGCCCCGCCGAATGTCGTGGCTCATTGTCAAGGTTCCGAAAACGTCGATGATTCATCGATCGCTGTGGTGCCGATCCCAATCGTGGCTTTTCTGTCGCCGCATGCCGATTTGCATCCGGTCGAGCCCGAGGACTACCTGAATCGATGCGGCCAGCCGACGCGGCTGGTCAACCGCGACGTCACCCTCGACAAGACCGACTGCATCCCAGCGTCGCTGACCGAGATTCTGACGCTAGGTATTTGGCAATGGTGTCCCGCAACCATCTCGTATAGCGCGGATGTGATTAATCCTGCGCAGCCCGCTCGAATGAGTTCCACGACGACTGAAACGAGTGTTGCAACGAGCGAGCCGCAACCCACTCGATAATCGAAGCATACGGCGGTCCTTGACTGAGCCCGGTAAGGGCCGCCGGTTTGTATCATTGCAAATGATCGGAGATCGCTTGCAGAGAGCGCGAGTCGCGCCGGCGGGTGAGGGCGCGGCGAACACAGAGCCGATCGCCGCGATGCCGGCGGTTTCGCATTCGCTCAGCTCCTCGATGCGATCAGGCGTGATGCCACCCAGCGCATAAACCGGAATGTCGCTCGCCTCGCATGCTTCGCGAAGAGCATCCACTCCAGCAGCGGGGCCGTATGCGCTTTTGGAAATCGGATCGATAGACCGGCCCGAACACCACGAAGTTCGCGCCCGCGCGATTCGCCGCTTCCACCTCGGCAATCGAATGCGTCGAGCATCCGATGAGCTTCGATTTGCCGAGCAGCTCGCGCGCATCGCGCACCGCAAACGAATTCGCAGGAAGATGCACGCCATCGGCCCCGCATGCGAGGGCCACATCGATGCGATCGTTGATGAGGAGCATCGCGCCGTGCGCGGTGCAGATTTTTCGCAGCTCGCGTGCGAGCGCGAGCAGTTCGCGTCCCGTGAGATCCTTCTCGCGCAAGCTGAATCGCGATGCGAGGCGCATCGTCACCCGCTGCGGCGAGCACCTGTGCGCATGCTTCCGCAAGGCCGCCTTTGACCAGCTTGCGATCGGTTATGAGATACAGCGAGAACGCCGCGCGCGCGATGCTCACCTGCCGCTAACCGATGAGGCCGGTGATCGGGCTGGATGCGGTCGCATATAGCCGCCGCTCGATGCGTCCGGCGAGGAACGCGAGGCGCCCCGCCTCGATGCCGAGGCGCATCGCACGCGCCATCGCGATCGGATCCTTCGCGCCCGCGATCGCCGTGTTCATCAGCACGCCGTCGCATCCGAGTTCCATCGCGACCGCCGCGTCCGACGCGGTACCGACGCCCGCATCGACGATGACCGGCACCTTCGACTGCTCGATGATGATCTTGATGTTGAACGGGTTGCGGATGCCGAGCCCCGAACCGATCGGCGCCGCCAGCGGCATCACCGCGGCGCATCCGATTTCCTCCAGCCGCTTGCATGCGACCGGATCGTCGGTGACGTACGGCAGCACGGTGAAACCTTCCTTGACGAGGATGCTGCGCGGCCTCGATAGTCGCGGGCACGTCGGGAAACAGCGTCTTCTGATCGCCGATGATCTCCAGCTTCACCATCGTCGCCGACGCCGACCTCGCGCGCGAGGCGGCAGGTGCGAATCGCTTCGTCGGCCGTGTAGCATCCCGCGGTGTTGGGCAGAGATCTGCCAGCGCTTCGGGTCGATGAAGTCGAGCAGGTTCTCGCTTTTGCGATCGGTGATATTCACGCGGCGCACCGCGACGGTGACGATCTCGGCGCCGCTCTCCTCGATCGCGAGGCGGGTCTCATTGAAATCTTTGTACTTGCCGGTCCCGACGATAAGCCGCGATTTGAACGATTGCTTGCCGATGTTGAACGGTGTGTCTTGCATAGGTTTTGAGGTTCACCTGTTCAGCCGCCGCCGACGAAATTGATCAATTCGAGTTCATCGCCTTCGCGTAGCGTGATTTCTGCATAGTTGGACTTAGGTACGACCTCGCGATTGAGTTCGACCGCAATACGCGTCGGCTTCATCTTGAGCTTCTCGATGAGCGCGATCAGGCGCGCATCGCCCTCGATGGCGTAGGGCTCGCCATTAAGCTGAATCGTGATTTTCGTCTTGCGCTGTGTTTTTTGCGAGGGCATTTAGAAAGCCGCTTCCTGGCGCCGGGAAGCGGCTTGGGACGGGGCCGCGATCGCTCCGTCATCCAGGCTTTCCCTACGCCGGCATCACCCGGATCAGGTTCGAGGGGTCTCTCGTCATGGCGAAATCTCAGTGCCTCGCGGCACACCCCCAGCCTGATCGATCTATATCGCTGTCGGTGGCACTGTCAAAAAAGCTTTCCGCCGATTTCATCTATCCACTCTGTCCACAGGGTCGTGCGCGCGCGTTTCATTGACTGTCCCCAACTCGAATGGTTAGCTGAATCGCTCTCCCGCAGTATCATTTTTGTAGGAATCACCAGAAGGATGACCGCTCGCTCGCAACGGCCGACCGTTATTGAAATCGATTTGGGCGCGCTGCGCCGCAACTATCATGCGCTGCGCGCGGCGGCCGGCACGGCCGACGTGATGGTCGTCGTCAAAGCGGATGCATACGGTCACGGCGCGGTGCCGATCGCGAAGACGCTGGCCGCCGAAGGATGCGGGCATTTCGGCGTCGCCACGATTTCCGAGGCGAGCGAGCTGCGCGAGGCTGGCATTCGCACGCGCATTTATCTGCTCGGTGGATTTTTCCCGGAGCAGGCGCGTGAGATCCTCGCGCTCGAAGTCACGCCGTTTGTCTTCGATGTCTCCATCGTCGCTCCTCTCAATGCCGCCGCGAAGGAGCTGGGTCGTCAGAACGTGCCGGTCCATCTCAAAATTGATACCGGCGCGACGCGTCTCGGCATCCTGCCCTCGGAGCTCGCGCGCGCCATCGAGGAGTTGCGCGGCGCCACTTTCCTCAAGCTCGAAGGCGCATGCACATTGTTCGCGAACGCCGCCGATCCCACCAGCGATATCACCGACAAACAGGTGGAAGTGTTCGTTGATGCATTAGCGACTCTCGCCACCGCCGGCATGCGCCCCGAGGTCGTGCATGCGGACAACTCGGCCGCGCTGGTGCTGCGTCCCGACACGCATTTCGACCTAGTGCGTCCGGGGCTCGCGATCTATGGACTGCCTCCCGTGCTTGCGGTGCGCGAGAAAGTTGACCTGACGCCGATCATGACCTTCAAAACCCGGCTGATGCAGATGAAGCGCGTTCCTGCAGGGACCGGCGTCGGCTATGGCCACACCTTCGTGACTCAGCGCGAATCGGTAATCGGAATTCTGCCGGTGGGTTATGCCGATGGATATCGGCGCGGTCTCCAGCACGGATGCGAAGTGCTAATCGACGGCCGTCGCGCGCCGGTCGTCGGCCGCCGTCTCGATGGACCTGACCGAGATCGATCTCACTGATCTGCCGGGCGTCGCAGTCGGCGACGAAGTGATACTATGGGGACGCAGCGGCGACGACACGATCTAGCGTCAATGACGTCGCGCGCATCGCGCAGACGATTTCATACGAGATGCTTTGCACGGTGGGGCGGCGCGTTTCGCGGGTCTACCGCGGATAGCCAACAACCGGCGGGAAGAAAATGGCAACCGACAAGGTCGTGATCAAACGGGCGCTGCTGGGCGTCTCGGATAAAACCGGGCTGGTCGATTTCGCGCGCGCGCTGGAACGGCGTCGGCGTCGAGATTCTTTCGACCGGCGGCACCAGGGCGGCGCTTGAAAAGGGCGGCATTCGGGTCAAGGCGGTCGAGGATTTTACCGGCTCTCCCGAGATGCTCGATGGACGGGTCAAGACGCTGCATCCGAAAATTCACGGCGGCATCCTCGCGCGACGCTCCGAACCATCGCATCAGCAGCAGATGCGCCAGTCACGGCATCGAGCCGATCGATCTCGTGGTGGTGAACTTTTATCCCTTCGAGCAAACCGTCGCGAGAACCGGACGTGACGCTCGAAGAAGCGATCGAAAATATCGATATCGGCGGGCCGACGTTGGTGCGCGCGGCAGCCAAGAATCATGCGCGATGTCGCAGTAGTCGTCGATCCGGCCGACTATCCTGACTGATCGCGCAGAACTGGAGGCCAACGGCGGCGCGACTCTCGGCGCAGACGCGCTGGCGGCTGGCGCGCAAGGCCTTCGCGCGCGTGACCGCCTACGACTGCCGCGATTTCGAATTATCTCGGCACGCCACACCGGATCGAGGACGCACGGGCCGCTCGGCGAGACCTTCAGCCTCTCGATGCAGCGCGACAGCGCACTGCGCTACGGCGAGAATCCTCATCAGACCGGCGCGCTCTATGGCGACTTCCGCAAATCGCCGAGCAGCTTCACGGCAAGGAACTATCCTTCAACAACGTCTTCGACATCAGTTCGGCGATCAATCTGATGATCGAGTTCCAGCGACGAATCGAAAGCGGTCGTTGCGATTCTCAAGCACAACACGCCCTGCGGCGTCGGGGTTGGCGACACGACTGAAAGCCGCATGGGACAAGGCTTTCGCGACCGATCCCGATTCGCCCTTCGGCGGCATCATCATCGCTAATCGGCCGTGGGATATGGAATTTGCGCGCGCGGTTGACGAGCTTTTCACCGAAGTGCTGATCGCGTCCCGACTATCCAGCCTGGAGTTCTGGAATTTCTGCGCAAGAAAAAGAATCGCCGCGTGATGCGCTTTCATCCCGAGGCGATCGATCGCAACGAACTCGATCTCAAGCAGGTGCTCGGCGGCCTGCTGGTGCAGACGCCCGACCTCGCGATCGAAAATCCGCGCGAGGGCAAGGTCGTGACCCAGCCGCGCGCCGACCGAAGCGGAATGCGACGCGCTGGCGTTTGGCATCAGCGTCTGCAAACACATCAAGTCCAACGCGATCACTTTTCGTCACCGACGATCGCACGCTGGCGGTCGGCGGCGGCGCGACCTCGCGCATCGATCCGGTTTACGCGGCGCGCGAAAAGGCGGCGCGACTGAGAGTCTCACTTCAAGGTTCCGTGCTGGTGTCGGAGGCGCTGTTTCCGTTTCCCGATGGCCCCGAACTGGCGGCCGAGGCGGGCGCGACCGCGATCGCGCAGCCGGGTGGCGCGGTGCGCGACAATGAGGTTATCGCGGCGGCTGACAAGCCACGGCCTCGCGATGGTGTTCACCGGGCGTGCGGCATTTCCGCCATTGATGCGGCCGTTCGGCCCCGATATAATCCTATCGATGACGGTTAGTCGCCGATGAAAGTTCTCGTGGTCGGCAAGGGGGCCGCGAGCATGCGCTGTGCTGGCGGCTCCATTCAGAGTCAGTCGGTATGGGGGCTTTCTGCGCGCCGGCGGTAATCCCGGCATCGATCAGCTCGCCAAGCCGGTCGAATATCGCGCAGGACGATTTCGCCGCGCTTGTCGCGATTCGCCGAAGGAAAATAAAATCGACCTGACCGATCGTCGGACCCGAAAATCCGACTCGCGGCCGGTATCGTCGACGAATTCGAGAACGGCGGGCCTCAGCATCTTCGGGCCCTCGAAAGCGGCCGCGCAACTCGAAGCGAGCAAGGCCTTCGCCGAAGTCCGTCATGCGCGAAGCCGGTGTTCCGACCGCTGACTTCGAGGTTTTCGACGATGCGGATGCCGCGCGCGCGTATGTCCAAGCGGCGCGGCGGCAAAGTCGTGGTGAAAGCCGATGGCCTCGCGCTTGGCAAAGGCGTCGCCGTCTGCCGACGACCTGAGGCCGCCAACCTGCGCAATTGCCGAAGCGATGGACGCGCGCAGCTTCGGCGCGGCGGGCGCGCGCGTCGTGATCGAGGAAATGCTGCACGGCGAGGAGCTTTCGTTTTTCGCGCTATGCAACGGCGACGACGCTATTCCACTCGGCCTCTGCCAGGACCATAAGCCGATTTTCGATGGCGACCGCGGACCCAACACCGGCGGCATGGGCGCCTATTCGCCGGTCCCGCAATTACCGCGCCGACTTCGAAGAGCGCGTGATCGACGAAGTCGTGCGCCCGATGCTGCGCGTCATGAGGTCGCGCGGCACGCCGTTTCGCGGCGTATTGTTCGTCGGCCTGATGGTCGAGAGCGACCGCATCAATGTGCTCGAATTCAACGTGCGCTTCGGCGATCCCGAATGCTGAACCGCTGATGATGCGCTTCGACGGCGATCTCGCCGAGACGCTGCTGGCGTGCGCCGAAGGAAACCTGACCAAGGCGGATGTGAAGCTGTCATCGCAGCAGCGCCGTCACCGTGATTCTCGCGTCAGGCGGATATCCGGGCGACTATCGCAAGGGCATTCCGATCTTTGGCCTCGAGAAAATCGAAGGCAGCGAGCCCTCGGACCTCAAGGTGAAGTGGGCAATGGAAAAAACTCGGGTGAAGGTTTTCCATGCCGGCACCGCGATGCGTGATGGGCAATTGGTGACCGACGGTGGCCGCGTGCTCGCCGTCACCGCGGTTTCCGACACGCTGCTGAAGGCGGTTGCCGCGGCCTATCAGGCGGCGGACATGATCGAGTTCGAGGGCAAGCAGATGCGCCGCGACATTGCTGGCAAAGCGCTCGCCTATCTCGCGAAAAATCGTTGAAGCATCAGTGCGGGAGCAAGCAGTCGAAATCGCCGGACTTCATGACGCGATCGCGGCATTGCGCGCGGACGAGCTGGTCGTCTATCCGACGGAAACTTTCTACGGGATAGCGGCCGATCCGTTGTCACCCGCCGCGTTGGAAAAGTTGTTCGCGATTAAGGGGCGCGATCCGCAAAAGCCGATCGCGCTGATCGCGGCCAACTCACAGATGGCATTCGAGGTTGCGCGTGAGGTGCCTACTATTGCGCGACGCCTCGCCAGCGCTTTCTGGCCGGGGCCGCTGACGATTGTGCTGCCGGCTCGCAAAGGCTTTCCACACCAACTGGTCGGACCCGATGGAGGCGTAGGTATTCGCGTGTCGCCGCATCCGATTGCTCGCGCTCTAAGCGATGGACTGGGTAAACCGATCACGGCGACCAGCGCCAATCGATCAGGCGAAGAGCCCGCGACGACTGTCCGAGCGGCGGGCGAATCATTGGGAGATAAGGTTAAAGTGTTTTTGGATGGTGGAACTTCTCAGGCGTCGGCGCCGAGTACCGTGGTCGCATGCGACGCGCGCGGCTACCGAATTATCCGCGCGGGCGCTATCAGCGAGCGCGAGATCGTCGCGGCGTTGTCAGTCGGAAACCTCGAATGACTCAATTATCAAAACGCATCGAGCCGTTCCGCGCCCTGCTCTTCAATCAGAAGCGGGTGCTCAATCTGGTCGATGTCGTGGCGCCGCCGTATGACCTGATCGACGCAAAGCGCCAGGACGAGCTCTATCACCGCAGCCCGCAAAACATCGTGCGGCTGGAGCTCGGACGCGAGGCCGATCGCTATGCCGCCTCCGCCGCGACGCTTGCGCAAGTGGCGCGCTGACGACATCCTCTGCACGTCGCGCCGCGACCCTCCATCTATCTCTATTCACAAATTTTCGAGGTCGCCGGGAACCGGCTCCGGCGTGATGGATTCGTCGCGCGCGTGCGGCTCGAAAATTTCAGTCCCGGGCGGATTCTTCCGCACGAGAAGACTTTTCCGGCCGCCAAGGCCGATCGCTTCAAGTTGCTGACCGCGCTCAACACCAATGTCAGCTCGATTTTCGGTTTGTATTCCGGCAAGCATGCGGACCTCGATGCGCTGATCGCGACAGTTGCGGCGCGTGAGCCGCTGGCCGATGTCATCGACGATCTCGGGATCAAAAATCAGCTTCGCGCGATCGAGTCCGCCGAGGAAATCGCGATCGTGCAGGCCGCGCTGGAGTCGTCGCTGCTGCTGATTGCCGACGGGCACCATCGCTTCGAGACGGCGCTCAACTTTCGCGAGCTTCGCCGTGCCGCTGAGGGAATGGCAGCACGCTGCGGCCCTACGACTACACGATGATGACGCTGGTGGCGTGCGATAGCCCCGGCCTGGTGATTCTCCCCACGCATCGCGTGGTGAAGCATCTCGATGCGCAAGCCATCGCAACCTTCGAGGATCGTGCGGGCGAAGTCTTCGAAGTCGAAGCGTTCGGTGATCGCGATCGCATGCGCTCAGAGCTCATCCATCGCGGTCGCGGATCGATTGGTGTGGCGCTGCGCGGATCGCAAAAGCTGTGGCTATTGCGCCTTCGCGATCGCGGCGCGCTTGAAGCGGCATTGCCGCAAACTCCGTCAGTCGTTCGCGAACTTGATGTTTCGATCCTCCATGCGATGGTATTCGACCGCATTTTCGGCGTGAAGCCCGAAGCCATCAAGGCGGGCGGCAATCTCGAATACACCATCGATGCGGCTGGCGCGCTGGACGCGGTGGCTGCCGGCGCGGGCGACGGCGCTTTCCTGATGAATCCGCCGTCGATCGAAGATGTGCAGCGCGTGAGCGATTCGGGCGCGACGATGCCGGAAAAATCGACCTACTTTTATCCCAAGCTCATCACCGGCCTCTTCATGAACCCGCTCGATACCGACTGATTTCGCGCATGAGTCATCGGCACGATCTTACGCTGGTGCTGGTTCGTCATGGCGAGACCGAGGGCGAGTCGAGCATCCGCTATCACGGCCGCAACGATGTCGCGCTTTCGGCGCTGGGGCGCGCACAGATGCTCGCCACGCGAAATGAGATCAAACTTCGCTTCGGCAATCACGGGTTTCAACATATCTTCGCGACGCCGCTGAGCCGTGCGATGGAAGGAGCCCGAATCATCGTCGGGCGCGACGCGAAGATTTTCACGGTGGAAGATTTCACCGAGGTCCATTTCGGGTTGTTCGAGGGACTCACGCGCGAGGAGATTCAGCAACGTCATCCGATCGAGTTCGAGAAATGGCGTGCCGATCCGCTGTCGCCCTCGTACACTTATCCCGAAGGTGAAAATCGCGCGGGCTTTACCGAGCGGGTTCGGAGCGGCCTCGCGACCACGCTGAAACTCATTGATACGGCCAGAAGCGCTGACAACGAGTCTGCACTGATCGTTGCGCATCGAGGAGTGATTCGCACCATAGTGCAGACGCTGAGCGGTGCGGAGCCGGTGGTGGATTTAGGATCGATTCAAATCCTCGCACGCGATGCCAAGTGGCATCCGCTGGTGTTGGACTTCACCGCGCATCTGGATCGGATCGCATAGCGTTTGTGTGCGGCGCCGTTTCGTGGAATTAGATCGGCGGAGGTGACGCCATGAAATACACCCGCATCTATGCCGACCCGCAAGGCGAAAGTCATCTGCAGGACGTTCGAGCCCGAAATGAAGGAGGCCGGCAACGCCTCGACGATGTCGGACCTGGTGGCAGCCAAGGGGGTGATCTTTCGCGATACCAGCAGCGAGGAATACTTCATCGACTGGCACAACGCGCCGCGCCGTCAGTTCGTGGTGAATCTTACCGGCGAAGTCGAGATCACGGTCAGCGATGGCGAGAAGCGCCGCTTCGGGCCGGGCTCGATCCTGCTTGCGGAAGATGTCACCGGAAAGGGTCACATCTCGCGCGGCGTTGGCAAGTCGGAGCGCCGGACATTGTTCATCCCGCTCGCGTAGCGAGGCACGGCGTAGTGGCACTCCACCGCTGGTCGCGAAGCGCGACCAGCTCTCATCCGCCAGTCACGCTTCTCGCATCGAAGCCATCGCGAGAAGCGCGCTTGGCACCTTCTCTCGCCCTGCGAGAGAAGGGACGCAGAAACAGCGAGCCATCGAAACACTATTTCGGCTTCACTCCTGAGAGGACCGCGAAGATCAGGTTGCGGTACGAGCACGCGACATCGCTGAAACCCGCCTCGCGCATCCAGAAGATCTGCTGACCGACGCTGGCCGGAAGATCCTGCTTCATGCGCTCGAGCGCGGCTGCGAGGTCGCGCTCGGTGACTTTCAGCTCGCGCGCCCGCGCCATCCACATTTCCCGCGAATGTCGATCGCTGCCCGCAGTGTCACCCGCGACCTGGTCGGCATTGATAAAAGCGCCACCGGGAGTCAGGTACTTGAAAACATCGCTGAACAGGTGCCGCTTGCCGCTGTCCGGCAGATGATGGATCGCGAGGGCGGAAACCACCGCATCGTATGATTTGGTTTCCTTGTCGGCGGCGAAGTCGGCGGTGACGAAACGCACCCGCTTGCCCAGCGGCTTCAGCCGAGCGCGCGCGATCATCAGCATTTCGGGCGTCACATCAAACAGAGTGAGGCGAGCTTTCGGAAACGCCTCGGCGATCATCCCCGAAAGGATTCCGGTTCCGGCGCCGAGGTCGAGGACCTCGAACTTATCGTCAGGTTTGAAGGGAATCAGGTCGAGCGCGGTGCGATAGAAGTCATCGAAGCAGGGCACCAGTTTGCGCCGCGGTTTATCGTAGTTGTCGGCGTCGGCAGCGAAAGCTTTGCGAACCGCTTGGGCCATGGCGGTAAGCCTAGCGACTTCGTCCGCGTTGGGCGAGACCGGCAGTCATCACATACATGGGCTGATCGACTCGACCGGATTGGTCTCGGTTTCCTGCCAATCGAGGTAGCTCAGATAGTAGAGCGAGACGTTGGTGTAACCGGCCTCGATCAGCGATAGCGCCGCGAGTGAGGACTTCGCGCCATCCTGGCAGTAGACGACGATGCGATCGTGACGGCGGAGCTCGAACGCGCGGAAAATCGAGTAGAGTTTCGCGGGCGCATCAAGGAAGGAGAAATCCGCAACGTCCATCTGTGGTGTCAGAAGATCCTCGAGCGGGATGCTCTTCGCGCCGGGAATGTGCCCGCCGCGCTTGATTCCGGGAAGCAGCAGGCATCCAGCGAATTCCGCCGGCGTGCGAACGTCGATCAGCGTCACCGTGGGATCGTCGAGCACTGAGCTCACGTAATTTTCATCCACCAAATGAATCGGGCTGTCCCGCACTTGAGCGTCGAAGGTTGCGGCCGTGACCGGTCCGGGCGTGGTGACGACCAGCTTGCCAGTGGCGATTAGAGGCTGCAGCGCATTGAAACCGCCATTGACCAGGAATGCGCGGCGAACCCCAAAGTAATCGAGAAGAAAGCGCACCCGCGAGGCGAACTTCAGTTCGCCGTCGTCGTAGATGATGATGGTGTCTTGCGTGGTGATACCCAAATTGCCAAACCGCTGCGCCCATCCCGCGAGGTCCGCAAACGCCCCCGGCATCTGGCCGAAGTCGGTGATGGCGTCCACATCGACCGAGATCGCATCATTGACGAATCCGGGATTCGCGATCTCCAGTGTCGATTGAGCAGATAGCAGAACCACGTTGCGGCGTCGCAGCAGCGCCGGAAGACTGCTCGCTTCGATCAAAAATCGGTGCGACAGTCCGACCGCGCCGGAAGAATTGCCGCTGTCCGCCGAACCGGAGCCGCATGCAAAGACCAGCAGTAACGGCAACAGCAGCAGTGCCGGTCGAATTCGCATCTTCATATTGAAAATCCCCCGAGAAATATTTCACACCTTCTTCAGCACCCCGAGCCAGCGCCGATCGCATTCGTCGAGCGGCGTCGAGAATGACAAGTCGGCGTAGGCGGCGATCATCTCAAACATCCGCGAGGCTTTCGCGGCCAGCTCCAACAGCGGCGGCACGGTGTAGCGAATCGGAATGATGTCCCGCGTGGTGACGGCGTCACCTGGCCGATCGCGAAACTTGATGCGGCATTCGAGCTCGAAGATCGACTGCGTCGCCGAATACCACGGGAACGGACGATCGTAAGTGGTGACCTCGACGGTCGCGTCCGGGGTGCGGACTTTGCGCCGTTGCCAGCGCTTGCGCTCGCGCACCATCCGGAGGCGATCCATCTTGTCGATATCGATGCAGTAGAGTCCGCCTTGTCGTAACAGATTGCCTACAGAATGTAGATGCGAGAGCAGGTCCGTCGTTGGTGATGAGAACCGGGAAAGTCTCGGACATGAAAAACGCCACGTCGAAGGAGCGCTCGGGAACCGAGAATTTGTTGATCTCGCGCCGATAGAAACTCACTCCGGCGGCATCGCGCGATCCTTTCTTGCCCGCCGCGATCATGGTCGGCGACCGATCGATGCCAACCACCCGCATCCCCTCGCGCGCGAGGATTTGCCCATGCGGTGAATCGCCCGCCGCGATATCGAGCACGCGGCGCACCGGCCTCTTCAGATGACGCCGCCATACTTTTTGTAGAAATTCGGTTTCCTCCTCGATCTCGCCAGGCTTCTCCATGTGCACGCGGCGAAAAATCGCTGGATATTCATAAACGCTCGGTTCCATGGGAATGGCAGCTTAGCCGGAGGTTGCGGGGTTGCGCACGCGCCTCACGCGCAACGCTGCCGATGGTTCAACTTGCCGCGTTTGAGTAAGATGACCGCAGCGTTTGTGAGGGAGCGGCGGTTCGGGGAATGGCGCAGCGTGTAATCCACATCCTGCCCGAGCAGGTCGCCAGCCAGATTGCGGCCGGCGAAGTCGTCGAGCGGCCCGCCTCCGCGGTCAAGGAGCTGATCGAAAACTCCCTCGATGCCGGCGCGCGCAACCTCGCGATCGAAATCGAGCGCGGCGGACTCGGCCTGATTTCGGTCACCGACGACGGCTGCGGGATGAGCCGCGAGGACGCGATCCTCTCGCTGCGGCGTCATGCGACCTCGAAAATTCGCGCCGCCTCCGACCTTATCGCGATTCGCACCCTGGGCTTTCGCGGCGAAGCGCTCGCCTCGATCGCCAGCGTCGCGAAGATGAAGCTGCAGACGCGGCGGACATCCGACGCGCATGGCATCGAGCTGATCGTCGCGGGCGGCGACATCGAGGAGGAGCGCGCGTGCGGGATGGCGGCCGGCACTCGCATCGAGGTGCGCGAGCTGTTCTTCAACACGCCGGCGCGCCTCAAGTTCATGAAAACCATCGCGACCGAGCAGGGCGCGATTGCCGAGGTGGTGCAGCGCCTCGCGCTGGCAAATCATGCGATCGCATTCAGCCTCGCCGCCGATGGGCGCCAGCTGTTTTCCTTTCCGCGCGCGACCTCGGCGCTGGAGCGGATGCGCCAGGTCTTCGGCGCGCAAGCTCGCGACGCACGATGCTGCAATTCTCGCTCGCGCGCCGGGACTCGGCGTCAGCGGCCTCGCCACCATGAGCCAGGAATCGTTCGCGACCGCCACGGATGATTTTCACCTTCGTCAACGGGCGCGCGGTGCGCGACAAGCTGCTCGCGCGCGCGGTGACGCAGGCCTATCAGACGCTGATGCCGCGCGGACGCCATCCGGCGGTGGTGCTGTTTCTCGAGCTCAAGCACGACGAGGTTGACGTCAACGTGCATCCGATGAAGACCGAGGTGCGCTTCAAAAATTCCGGCGCGGTTTTCGAGATCGTCTATCACGCGCTGCGCGACCGCCTGGCGAATCAGACCGATCCGCGTCGTAGCCGGATGCGGCGCCCGACGGCGATCGATGCAGTTGCATCCCGCGATCCGCGCGTCGGCCGCGCAGATGATTCCGCCGGAGCAGGCGCGTCCGATCGCGCAACGCGAATCGGCCGCTGCGGCTGGTGGCGGATAATTCATCGGCGCTGACGCGCGCCGAGCAGCGGCCGCTGAATCTGGGCTTCCAGCGTCCGGCCGAAGATTGCCGCATCACGCCGGCGCGCCGATGCGCGAGGCGTCGGTGCCGATGTACTCGACGCTGAAAATCCTCGGGCAGATTTTCGCCGGATATATCGCGCTCGAAGGCGAGGAAGGTCTGCTGCTGGTCGATCAGCATGCGGCGCACGAGCGTGTCACCTTCGAGAGGCTTCGCGCCGAGACTGCGCGGTGGCGGCAGTCCGCACGCAGGCGATGCTGACGCGCCGCACCATCGAGATGAATCCCGCGCGCGCCGCGCACGTCGAAGCCGCGCTGCCGGAGCTGCGCGCGATGGGCTTCGAGCTCGAGCCGTTCGGCCCCTCCACGCTGCTGCTTGAAGGGCACGCCGGCGGTTTTCGGCGCCGAGGGCGGCGCGAAGCTGCTGTCGGACATGCTCGACAGCATGGGCGAGAGCGGTTTTCGCGCGTCGGGCGAGGGCGCGCTCGAGGAATGGCTCAAGCAGCTCGCCTGTCATGGCTCGGTGCGGGTCGGGCGCGCGCTCGAGGAGCGGGAGATTCGCGAGCTGCTCGCCGATCTCGATCGCACCGCAGTTCAAGACCAACTGCCCGCACGGGCGCCCGGTCCATATCAACTTCGCGCGCGGGCAGATCGAGCGGATGTTTCGCCGATGAGTTCACGGCGCAGAAGTCGTCGATAGCGAAAAGCCCAGCCGAAGGCACGCGCGAATCGGATCAAAGTTGGCTTCATCGTCGGCCCGACCGGTTCGGGCAAGAGCGCGATCGCGATGGACAGTCGCGGAGCGCCTCGGCGCCGAAATCGTCAACGCGGATTCGCGCCAACTCTATCTCGGGATGGATATCGGCACGGCGAAGCCGTCGCGCCGAGGAGCGCCGCCGCGTGCCGCATCATCTTATAGATGTGCGCACACCCGACCAGCCGCTCGATGTCGCGGAATTCGTCGCGATGGCGCGTGCGTGCGATCGTCGACATCGCGCGCCGCGGCCGGCGCGTCGATCGTGGTGGGCGGCAGCGGGTTCTATCTGCGCGCGTTGCGCGGCGGGATCTTCAAGGGCCCGTCGGCGTCGCCGGAGATCCGCGGCGAGCTCGAACAGATCGCCGCGCGAGCGCGGGATCCCGTTTCTGCACGACGAGCTGATGAAAATCGATCCGCCGTCGGCGTCGCGCATCCAGCGCAACGATCTATACCGGATCGTGCGCGCGCTCGAGGTGCATCGCATCACCGGAATTCCGATCACGGTGCATCAGGAGCGGCATCGCTTTGCCGAGCGCGAGTTCGATACGCTGACGATCGCGCTCGAAGTTCCGCGCAAGCAGCTTTACGAAGCGATCAATGCGCGTTTCGATTCGATGATCGCGGCAGGATTCGTCGATGAAGTGCGCCGTCTGATCGGCGCCGGACTTCAGTCCCGAGCGTCCGCCGCTTGACAGCATCGGTTATCGCGAAGTGGCCGCGTTCGTGCGCGGCGAAATGACGCTCGCGAGGCCGGTCGAACTCGCGAAACGCAAAACCCGTCAGTTCGCGAAACGTCAGCTCACCTGGTTTCGCAACGAGGATGAGGTGACCTGGGTTGACGCGCATCGAGGGGCGGAGCAAGCTCTGATGCTGTTCGAGAAATTCTTTTCGCGAACCGTCTCATGATACGACCGATGGCTTCGCGTTCCAGATCAACAACTCATCAAACATCAACGGCAATCTGCCGCTACGCCTGTGCCGCACGGTCCGTAGCGCGATCGAGCGCGTCCGGCTCGCGCGGCATCCGTCGCGTCCGCAAACGCTCGACTACGTCGATGGCGCTGTTCAAGGATTTCTTCGAGATCCATGGCGACCGCCGCTTCGCCGACGACGGCGCGATCGTCGCTGGGCTCGCGAACTTCGATGGAAAGCCGGTCGCGATCGTCGGCCAACAGCGCGGCCGATCGACCGCGGATCGCATCAAGCGAAATTTTGGCAAGCCGCATCCGGAGGGCTATCGCAAAGCCGCCCGCGTCTATGAGCTCGCCGATCGTTTTCGGCCTCCCGCTCGATCACCTTTATCGATACGCAAGGCGCGGAGTCCGGAGTCGGCGCCGAAGAGCGCGGCCAGACCGAGGCGATCGCGCACAACCTGGAGTGATGGCGCGGCTCGAAGTCCCGTCGATTGCGTGCGTGATAGGCGAGGGTGGTTCCGGCGGCGCGCTCGCGCTGGGAGTCGCCAACGTCGTGCTGATCCAGGAGAACGCGTGCTACTCGGTTATCACGCCGGAAGGATGCGCCGCGATTTTATGGCGCGAGGCCACCGAGGAAAACGTCGCGCGCGCCGCCGAAGCGCTGCGGCTCTCGGCGCCTGACCTGCTGCGCCTCGGAGTCGTTGACGAAATCATCGCGGAGCCGGCAGGCGGCGCGCATAGCAATCCTCGCCGAGGCGATTGCGGCGGTCGGCGATGCCATCAGCACATCATCTAAAGATTCTTATGAAGCTGAGCCCGGATGAGATCCGCAAAGCGCGCGAGCGCAAATTTGCCGCGATGGGTTCCGCGTTCCTGACCTTCGTCGATCTGAGCGCGCGTTGAAAACCGCGCCTCGATCAGTTAGCCATTCCCACGCGATGCCGTCGAAGACCAATCGAAAGACCGCCGCTTCGCGCAAGAAGCCGGAGCGCGTTGATGTCACGCCGCTTTTCAAGGACGAATCCAAGCCGGAGTGGAAGCCTGATTCGATCGAATCGCATCGGGTGCGGATGGATCGCATCAACCTCGAAATTCTGAAGCTGCTTTCCGAGCGCGCCTCGCATGCCAACGAAATCGGGCGCATCAAGCACAACAGCGGCGCTCCGGTTTATCTGCCGGCGCGCGAGCGCGAGGTGATCGAGGGCATGGTCGCGGCGAATCCGGGGCCGCTCTCGGCGGAGCACATCGCGCGCATCTATACTGAAATTATTTCCGCCTGCCGCGCGCTCGAACACGTGCCGCGAGTGGCGTACCTCGGGCCGGAGCACACCTACTCGCATGAGGCGGCGCGGGGCAGCATTCGGCGGGAGCGTCGAGTTCGCACCGCAAGCGTCGTTCGCGGCGGTGTTCCAGGAAGTGCAGAACGGACGCGCCGATTTCGGCGTGGTGCCGATTGAAAACTCCACCGAGGGTCAGGTCAAGGAAGTACTCGACCTGCTGATCGACACGCCGCTGGTGATCATCAGCGAGATTCTGCAGCCGGTGCGCCATGCGCTGATGTCGCTCGACGGCGATCCTTCCAAGATCCGGCGCATCGTGTCGCATCAGCAGTCGCTCGGCCAATGCCGCGGTTACCTGAGCAGCAACTTCGCGAATCGCGAGCTGGAAGCGGTGGCCTCGAATGCGCTGGCGGCGCAGCGCGCGGCGCAGGATGCGTCGCTCGGCGCGATCGCGTCGCGCGCGGCGGCGGAGGCCTACGGCCTGCAAGTCATCGCAGAGAATATCCAGGACCTCGCGCAGAACACCACGCGCTTCCTGGTGATGGGAACCCGCGGCGTGCCCGAAGAGCGGACGCGACAAGACCACCATTCTGTTCGCGGTGCCGGACAAGGTCGGCGCGCTCAACACCGCGCTGAACATGTTCGCGAAAAACAAGATCAACATTTCCAAAATCGAGTCGCGTCCTTTGCGTGGGCGTTCATGGGAATATCTCTTTTTCGTCGATCTGGAGGGGCATAGCGACGACCCGCAAGTCAAGCGCGCGCTGGCGGCGCTGAAAGACCGGACTCTTTTTTTGAAGGTGGCCGGATCGTATCCTGAGGCGAGGTCGGCCGCCGCCTAGGGCGGCTGTTTCCGCAAATTGGTTAAACCCGAAGATCTGGTCCTGCCCGCGGTCGCGGCGATTCAGCCGTACGAACCGGGAAAACCGACCGAAGAGCTGGAGCGCGAACTCGGCATCCCCGAGTCGGTCAAGCTCGCCTCCAACGAAAATCCTATCGGACCGTCACCGAAGGCGGTGCAGGCGATTCGCACCGCGCTGTCGGAGCTCAATCGCTATCCCGACGGCGGCAGCTTCACGCTGTGCCACAAGATCGCGGCGCGGCATAAGGTCAATCCCGAGCAGATTTTCATGGGCTCGGGCTCGTGCGAGATCATCAACCTGCTCGCGTTTCTGTTTCTGCGCCCGGGACTCAATGCGATTTCATCGGAGCATGCGTTCGCGATTTATCCGCTGGCGACCGCCTCGACCGGCGCGACCTACAAGATCCGTGCCGATGCGCGATGGATTCGAATTCGACCTCGATGCGATCGCCGCGGCGGTGGACGACAACACGCGCATCATTTACCTGGGCAATCCCAACAATCCGACCGGCACGATTTATCGCCAGCGCCGAATGGAAGCGCTTCCTGGCCAAGATTCCGCAGCGAGTCGTGATCGTCGCCGACGAGGCTTACTTCGAATTTGTGCGCGACGCCGAATATCCCGACTCGATGCAGGATCACGACGGCACGCGGCTCATCATCACCCTGCGCACCTTTTCGAAGATTTTCGGCCTCGCGGGACTTCGCGTGGGATATGGCGTCGCGCGGCCCGACATCATCACGTTGCTGAACAAGGTCCGCCAACCGTTCAACGTCACGTCGCTCGCGCAGGTCGCGGTAGCGGCGGGAATGGATGACATCGATCACGTGAACGCACCCTGCGGGTCAATCGGGAGGGGATGGAATATCTCGAGCGCGAGTTCGCGCGGCTCGAAGATCGCATACGTTCCGAGCCAGGCGAATTTCATTCTGGCGGAAGTCGGCGACGGGCGCGGAGTATTCGACAAGCTGCTGCATCTGGGCGTCATCGTGCGCCCGATGCATGGCTATGGCTTTCCGCGCCACGTCCGAATCAGTGTGGGCTTGCCGGAAGAGAATCGCCGCCTGATCGAGGCGCTCGAAAAAGTTTTGTAATCGCGGACAGTCCTGTATGCGCGTCATCATTTGCAACGCTTCGAGCTGAAGATTCCCTGCTATATTTAATGGCCACGCTTTTCCACCAAATCACCATATGCGGAGTCGGGCTCATCGGAGGCTCGCTCGCCCTTATCGCGCGCGAAAGAAGCTGATCGATCACGCGGTTGGATTGGGCCGCACGCTCACCAATCTCGAAGTCGCGCGTAATCGCGGGATGATCGATCTCGCGACGCAGGACCCGATCGAAGCTGCGCAAGCGGCGCCGACCTGGTGATGCTCGCGGTGCCGATTCGCACCATGCCCGCGGTTTTGGGCGCCGATGATTCCGCATCTTCCGCCACACGCAGTCATCACCGATGTCGGCAGCGTCAAGGGATGGGTGGTGCGCGAGCTCGAGCCGATGCTGAAACCGGGCATGTCGCTGGTCGCGGTGCATCCGATCGCGGGCAAAGAAACTACCGGCGCCGATGCGGCGGATCGCGAGTTGTTCGTGAATCGGCGAGTGATCGTGACGCCTTCGAAAAGCAGCACGCCCGAAGCGATCGACAAAATCGAGCAGCTATGGCGCGCGACCGGGCGCCAATGTCGAGACGCATGGATCCCGACACGCACGATCAGAATCCTCGCGCGCTCCAGTCATCTTGCCGCAGATCGTGGCGAGTGCGCTGGGAGCGTCGCTGAAGGATGAACGCGTTGCGGGCAAGCTCGCAGCCGAATATGGCGCGGGAGGTTGCGCGACACCACGCGGCTGGCGGGCTCATCGACGGAAATCTGGCGCGATATCTGTTTCACCAATCGCGAGGCGATCGTCGAGGCGCTGAAGACTTTCGATGCGACGTTCGCCGAGTTTCGAACAATCCTCGACAGCCGGCGATGAAGAAAAATTTACCGCGCTGTTCGATCGCGGGCGCGCGATGCGGGAGCGGCTGAAGTATGAGCGCACGTCCGAATGGCGCGGAGACAGCCGATCGTCGCCATCGATGGGCCTGGCGGCGCGGGAAAATCCACCGTCGCGCGCCGCCTCGCCAAGGAGTTGGGGTTTACCTATTTGAATACCGGGGCGATGTATCGCGCGCTGGCGCTCGCGGTCAGCGCAGGCGGGCATCAAGCCCGACGATCCGAAGCTCGAGGAGCGTATCGCGCCGATTCTGCAATCGCTGCAAATCGCTTTCGATGGCGACCGGGTGATGCTCAACGGACGCGATGTCTCGTCGAAGATCACCCGGCCCGACATCAGCGATCTCGCGTCAACTTACTCGACGCTGCGCCTCGGTGCGCGCGCGGATGCGGGAACTGCAGCGCGCGATCGGTGAGCGCAGGGCGGAGTGGTGATGGAAGGGCGCGATATCGGGACGCGCGGTTTTTCCTGATGCGGAGTTCAAATTCTTCCTCGATGCCGATCCCGAGGTTCGCGCCGAGCGCAGATATGAGGAATTGTGGCGAAAGGCGCGACGACCGACTCATGACGAAGTGTTGAGAGAACTGATGGAGCGCGACCAGCGCGACAGCGCGCGTGAGCACGCGCCGCTGCGTCGCGCCGATGACGCCATCGTGATCGATACATCAATGATGTCGATCGATCAGGTGGTAGCGCGTTAAAAGAACGGATTCAAGGGCTTTATGTTCCCGAAAGAGCTTGAAACGAGTGCGTCACGGTTGTAAGTATCGCTACTGTCCCGAAGTCCCCCGGAAGGTTTCCACTAAATGGAGAAAGTTTTGGCCGAACAACAAATGAGCGGAGGCGACAATGATTTTGAGTCGTTGATGGAAGAGAGCCTGAAAGCTCCCCGTTCCGGCGATGTCCTCGTCGGCAGGGTTCTGCTCGTCACTCGCGATAGCGTCATCATCGACATCAACTACAAGTGCGAGGGCCAGGTTCCACTCGCCGAGTTCCTTGATGCTGAGGGCAACGTCACCGTCAAGGAAGGCGACGAGGTCGATGTCTATTTCGAAGGCACCGAAACCGAGAACGGCACGGTTCTCCTCTCGCATGCGAAGGCGGAGAAATTCAAAGTCTGGCGCGAACTCGAAAAAGCATTTCACGCCGAAATTCCAGTCGAAGGTGTCGTCCTGGGCAAGGTCAAGGGCGGCCTCAAAGTAGATATCGGCGTGCCCGGCATTCCTGCCCGGATCGCATGTTGATATTCGTCCCGCGCGCAATCTTGATCGCTACGTCGGTCAGCGCGGACGTTTTCAAATCCTGAAGTTCAATCGGGCGCGCGGAAATGTCGTGGTCTCACGCCGCAGCGTGCTCGAGCGCGAGCGCGCGTCGCTGAAGGAAGCAGACGCTCGAGGTGCTCGAAGAGGGCGTCATCCTCGAAGGCACGGTGAAGAACATCACCGACTATGGCGCGTTCATCGACCTCGGTGGCATCGACGGTCTGCTGCATATCACCGATATGTCATGGGGTCGCATCCAGCATCCGTCCGAAGTGCTCAAGGTCGGCGACAAAGTCAAAGTCGTCGTGCTGAAATACGATCACGGTCGCGAGCGCGTTTCGCTCGGCATGAAGCAGATCATGCCCGATCCGTGGACCAAGGTGGCGGAGGCATATCCTCCCGGCACCCGCGTGACCGGCAAGGTTGTCAGCGTCACCGACTACGGCGCCTTCGTCGAGCTCGAAAAGGGCGTCGAGGGGCTCATCCATGTTTCCGAGATGAGCTGGAGCAAGCGCGCGGTGCATCCGTCGAAGGTCGTCAATCCGAACGACAACGTCGAGGTGCAGGTGCTTGGCGTCGACGAAGGCAATCGGCGCATCTCGCTCGGACTCAAGCAGACCGAACCGAATCCGTGGCAGGCGCTCGCCGAGCAGCATCCGGTGGGCACGCACGTCAAGGGCAAGGTCAAATCGATCACCGATTTCGGCGTGTTCGTTGAGATCGAGCCGGGCATCGACGGATTGGTACACATTTCCGATCTGTCGTGGACCAAGAAGATTCGGCATCCGTCCGAAATCGCGAAGAAGGGCGATGAGATCGAAGCGGTGGTCCTCGGCATCGATGTCGAGAACGAACGCGTCAGCCTCGGCGTCAAGCAGCTCTCGCAGGATCCATGGGATACGATCTCGGAGCGCTATCCGCTCAACACGCGCATCAACGGCAAGGTGAGCTCGGTCGCGGACTTCGGCGTGTTCGTCGAGATCGAGGAAGGCATCGAGGGCCTCATCCATATCTCGCAGCTCTCCAATGAGCGGGTCGATAAGCCCTCGTCGCTGTATAAGGTTGACGATCCGGTCGAAGCGTTGGTGGTGCAACTCGAGCCGAAGGAGCGCCGGATTGGGCTTTCGGTCAAAGCGCTCAAGCAGCATGAGGAGCGCGAGGAGATGCAGGCCTACGTCAAGAAAGAGCACGAGGCCGCGCGCTTCTCGATGGGCGATATCCTCAACGAAGAGCTGCGCCTCGATCGCGATGATGGCGAGCGTCGGCGCGCGGGCAAGGGACGCAACAACTGATTCTTGAGGCCGGGTTTGCAGCGGCAGGTGGCGCGAAGCATGACCAAGCGCGGAATCATCGAGGAGCTGCTGACCCGGCATCAAACCTTCACCCATCGCGACTCCGAGACCATCGTCAACGCAATGTTCGATGAGATGGCAAAGGCGCTCGCTAGCGGCGCACGGATCGAGATTCGCGGCTTCGGAAGCTTCGGCGTCAAAAAACGCCGCGCTCGGGAAGGACGAAATCCGAAAACCGGCGCCGCAGTCAAAGTCGAAGCCAAGCGCATTCCGTTTTTCCGCGCCGGTAAAGAACTCAAGCTGGGACTAAATGCCGCGGAAAAGCCCACCTCGCTCGCGCGCGCCGCGCGCTAAGTCGTCGCGCGCCAAGCAACCAATCGACAACGGAACTCCCGCCAATGGCGCCCGGCTATGGGCACCGTGGCGATATCAATACATCCGCACCGCAGGGAAATCTGATTCGTGCATTTTCTGTTTCGGCCAGCTCGATGCCGAGGAACGCAAACGCCGCCTCGTCGTCTACGAGGGCGACGACGCTGTCGTGATGCTCAACCGTTACCCTTACAACAACGGTCATCTGATGGTGGCGCCGCGCCGTCACGTCGCTTCGCCGGAACTTCTCACGCGCGAGGAACGCGCCGTCATCGCGGAGCTGGTTTCCGAATGTTGCGTGCAGTTGCGCCAGGCGTTGAATCCGTCGGGCCTCAACGTCGGCGCGAATCTCGGCCGCAGCGCCGGCGCGGGAATCGCGGATCATATGCATTGGCACATCGTCCCGCGATGGGATGGCGACACCAACTTCATGCCGGTGCTGGCGTCGACCCGGGTATTATCGCAGGACCTGGAATCGAGCTTCGATACGCTCGCGCCGTTGTTCAAACGACCGGCGCGCATTTGATCTGACCAAGGGTCAGCGTGTGTTTCTCGCCGTTAGCTCGATAGACAAGCGCCGAAGCACAGGCGATACTCGCGAGAAAATCGGTGAACGGTCGGTTTTCGCCGTATGTCAGCGACTAGGAGCACAACAATGACACAGGAGAACATCGCGTTACACGATCCCGAAGCGCTCGTATCAACCGAATGGCTCGCGGCGCACCTCAACGACCCGAAACTGAGGATCTTTGATTGCACGACGCATCTGCGTCCGCCTCAGTCGGGAACCAATGCGCCCTATGAAATCGTCAGCGGACGCGAGGACTACGGCGCGGCGCATATTCCCGGCGCGGGCTTTCTCGATCTCCAGGGCGAGCTATCGGACAACAGCGTGAAGTTGCGCTTCATGCTGCCACGGGCCGAAGACTTCGCGGCGGCGATGTCTCGTCATGGCGTCGGCGACGACTCCAGAGTCATCTTGTACTGTGCGGGCGGGATGATGTGGGCGACGCGGGTGTGGTGGATGCTGCGCGAGTTCGGTTTCACCAACGCCGCCATCCTCGACGGCGGTTGGGAGAAGTGGAAGGCCGAAGGCCGGCCGGTTTCATCTGAAGCGTGCCGCTATGCACCGGCTGTCTTTACCGCGAAGCCCGGCGCGGGTCTGTTCGTCGGCAAGGATCGAGTGCGGGCGGCTATTGGCGATGATCAAACTGTCACCCTCAATGCGTTGCCCGCCGAGCTTCATGGCGGTAAGGTGCCTGGCCCCTACGGTCGTCCAGGCAGAATCGCCGGTAGCGTCAATGTACCGTACGGCGCTCTCATCGATCGGCAGACGCGCGCTCTTGCTCCGCTCGATGAAGCCGACGCGAAGTTCACGGCCGCCGGTCTGGACAAATCCAAAAACGTGATCTGTTATTGCGGCGGAGGAATCGCGGCCAGCCTGGACCTGTTCGTGCTGCATCAACTGGGCTACCGCAACCTCAGCCTCTACGATGCATCGATGAGTGAATGGGCCCGCGACGAATCTTTGCCGATGGAGACCGACTGACACAGGTCTCCGATCGTCGCGCCAAATTGCGCTGGACGCGGGATCCCTTAGCCCCCAACGTCGGCGCGAATCTCGGCGCAACGCCGGCGCGAGAATCGCCGATCACATGCATTGCCACGTCACGCGAGGCCGTATTTTTCGATTTTCGCATACAGCCGCTTGCGCGAGATGTTCAAAGCCTGCGCTGCGTGCACCTTGTTGCCTCCCGCCATGTCCAGTGCGCGTGAGATGATATCGCGTTCGGCGTCGGCGAAACTGCCCACTCGCAGCGCGGCCGCCGGCTTGTCACCTACCGGTTTCAGATTGCCCCCGATCCCTGGTGGCAGATCCGCTAACTCGATGGTGGGCGACCGCCCGAAGATGAATGCGCCCTCGATCGCGTTCGAAAGTTCGCGCACGTTGCCTGGCCATTCATAGCCCTCGAGCGCTTCGAGCGCATTCTGATCGATGCCTCCGACCTGAGTAGGCCGGCCCTTTTTTTCATTGAAAAGATCGACGAAATGGTCGGTCAGCAGTGGAATGTCGCCGGAACGTTCGCGTAGCGGCGGGACGCGCAGCACACTGGCCTGCAAGCGATAGAACAAATCTTCGCGGAATTGCCGTTCCTCGATCGCCTGGCGCGGGTCGCGGTTAGTCGATGCGACCACCCTCACATCGATCGGTATTTCAGTGCTGGAGCCGACCGGCCGAAACGTGTGTTCCTGCACCGCGCGCAAGAGCTTGCTCTGCGTATCGACCGCCATTTCGGTGATCTCGTCGAGGAACAACGTGCCCCCCTCGGCAGCGCGAAACAACCCCAGATATTCGGTACTCGCGCCGCTGAACGCGCCGCGTTTGTATCCGACAACTCGCTCTCGATGAGTTCCTTTGGCAACGCCGCGCAGTTCAGCGGAACGAATGGCGCGTTCGGATCGGGGCCGCATTCGTGAACTGCGCGCGCGACCAGTTCTTTGCCGGTTCCGCTCTCGCCCACCATCAGCGCCATCGCCCGCGCCCGCCCGACCGCTTCGATGCGTTGGTACAGGTCGCGCAGCCCCGGAGTCTTTCCGACCAATCCGTGAAACCGCGCACGCTCCTGCACCGGCAGTCCACTTGCCTCCGTTTCGAGGCCATGGATTCGCACCACGGCCGAGGACAATTGTAACCGTGCGTACGCATCGACCAGCAGGATGATGCGCACGTGGCTGAGTTTGTCGAACTTGGTATAGACGTGGGTGGCGGATGCGGATCGGTCGGAAACACGGACTGCGCCGCTTCCTCGAACAAGTGAAGCGAGGCGATAACTTCCTGCATCGAGACACCACGGTCGGCTAACTGCTCGCCGAGCATGAACACTCCGCGCGCGTAAGCATCCATATCCTTGCCCAGAAGCGCATCCTGATTGTGAAGCAGCGACGGTTCGAAAATTTCGCGAAACTGATTTTCCAGCAATGTTCGGCAATCGCCGAAATGGAGTTCGTAGAGCCGATACCAGGCGCTGACTACTTCCGCGCGGCGGTCGCGTACGGCGATCAGAACCTCACGCAATTCATCGAGGTCTTCGTCCCACAAAAGATGGAAGTATCGGGGTGGACTGGTCCGGGTAGGAGTCGCTGCAGTCGGGCCTGAAACTGGCATATTCGACCGATGAGCCTCCTATTTGGTCAGGCTTAAGTTTGTCGTATTTAGGACAGGTTGTCCTCTGCTGCCACGATGCTGTCAAGAGTAACTGTGCGATATCGTCAGCATCTTATGGGTTAATTTAGCGCTGTTAAAAATCGTCAACGAAACCGCCTATTGCGAGTAACGGGTATAATTGGCGGTACTATTTCCGGAATGTTGCGTGCAGTTTGCCCGCGGCGCTGCATCCTTCGGCCTCAACGTCGGTGCGAATCTCGGCCGCAGCGCGGGCGCGGGAATCGCGGATCACATGCATTGTCACATCGCTGCGAAATGTGACGACACCAGGTTCTTTGCCGGTTTTCGTTTCGACTCAGGTGCTTTCGCAGGCGCTGAATCGAGCTTCAAAATCCTCGCGCGGCTGGGTAGGTTGGCCATAACGAGTGGTAGGCTTTGTCGGCGTTGCGCCACCCGCCCCTTGGCAGAAAAATAGCCAAGCTCATAAGCGATCCGATTTGGAGTTTGTATATGGGGCTTCGTTTTAACGAGGTGCTATTAGCCGTATTATAAGGAAACGGCGCATCCGGGTTTCCCAAAGAAACTTCCCACCCACCTTTTTGGGCATATCAACCGCGAGAGGCGATTTCAAATTCAGAGGGGTTGGGCTTACCCCTTTTGGTATCCCATTCGTAAGTTAGTATCCGCCGCGTTTTGGGTACATTTCCGATACCTTCCTAGTCCCAGTTTTTCGGCCCCGGCCTTCACCCGATCTGGGGCTGGGCCGAAAAACTGTCAGGTTCCTCGAGCGAGGCCGTCGCGCGATGCAGCGCGCCGGACGGCATTTCTTTTGCCGGCCCAGCGCTGCGCGCGGCGGGCTCGCTCCGCAAGTGACTGTGCGAGGCCGCGAACTCCTCAGGTGCCAGGTAGCCGAGGCTCGAATGCGGGCGCGCGCGATTGTACTCATTGCGCCACTGCTCGATCTTGCGCCGCGCATCGTCGAGTGAGCGGAACACCTGCTCATTGAGGCACTCCTCGCGTAGGCGACTGTTAAACGACTCGATGAAAGCATTCTGGATCGGCTTGCCCGGCTCGATGAACTGCAAGCGCACTCCGCAACCATAGGCCCACTCGTCCATCACCCGCCCGCGAAACTCCGGACCGTTATCCGATCGAATGATAGTGGGCACTGCGCGCAGCTCGGATAGCCGCTGCAGCACCCGAGTTACCCGCTCACCGGTAAGCGAAGCGTCCACTTCGATCGCCAGGCACTCCCGGCTGAACTCGTCGATCGCTGTGAGCGCGCGGAAGCGGCGCCCATCGCTCAGAGCGTCGTGCACGAAATCGACCGCCCAAGTGTGATTTATTGTCGGCGGCTGTTCGCGCGCCACCCGCAGATGACTGAGCCGTTTGCGCCCGCGACGACGCCGCAGCGAGAGTCCTTCCTCGCGATAGAGCCGTTCGATGCGCTTATGATTAGCCGCGATACCCTCGCGCCGCAGCACTCGATGCAGCAGCGGGCATCCCCAACGACGATGGAGCTCGGCCAGCGCGCGTAACCGCTGCCGCAGTGGCTGGTCACGATCCCGCCTGGGCGGATGTCGAAACCCGCGTCGCGTGATCCCGATCAACCCGCAGGCGCGACGCTGCGAGAGATGATGATCCGCCATCACTTCCGTCACCATCTTTCGCTTCACCGCGGGCCGTAGCCGTTTTTTGCCAGCACGTCCTTGAGCGCCCGAATGTCGAGTGCCTGGTCGGCGACGATTCCCTTAAGCCGCCGGTTCTCCTCCTCGAGTTGGCGCAGCCGGCGCATCTCCGAGACCTCCAAGCCACCGTACTTGTTGCGCCAGATGTAGAAGGTCGCGTCGGAGATCCCATGGCGCCGGCAAAGTTCCGTCACCTTGGCTCCCGCCTCCGCCTCCTTCAGGATGCTGATGATCTGTTCTTCATTGAACCGCGCTCGTTTCATGCCTGCCTTCCTTTCCGGCAGACACTAACCTATCGCTGGGATACTTGGAGGGGGAAAGGCCAGGGTCCCGTACCGAGTGATCGCAAATCTAATTGTGAACGAAGACGACGTTCCGTCTTTCTTGCGGTTTGTCGAGAGTTTCCTCGGGCGAGACGGGGTGAAACAGCGTCTCGCTGGGGTGGACCGCAGTTTGAAGTCCTGTTCAGCCACAGTTCAGAAATGTTGGACAGTACCGGAAAATGCGGTCTGGATTGGCCTTCGTCAACTGAGGGCCGCTCCTCCAGGATTTTTAAAAGACCCTCGCGAGTCCGCGATAGCGCGCGTTGCGCTCGAATTTGCTGCCGTTCTTCAAAAGCTCGCTCCGACGCTGCCGGATTGGAAACGTAGCGAGTTCCGAAATCGATTGCTGGGCAAGGGTTCTGTTTGGCCAGTCCTCGTAGAAATGATGACAGCCGTTCACTGGTTGATTCGCGGTTTTAGTGTCGAATCGATCAAAGACCAATCCGTGGAAGGGCGGCAAACACCCGAGATGATAGTTCATTGGCCCGGCGGCGAGTTTGAGATCGAATGTAAGGCGCATGGGGTTGACACGGGCAGAAAAATATCTCGCCGAGCATTCTTCGAAATTTGCGACGTCGTAATCTCAGTGATCGACGCCCTGGTACCCAGAGAAATGGAGGTCGCATTAAGATTCAAAGCTAAGGATAAGCTCGTCTTCGACGCCCGAATGAACCAGTCGATTCGAGAGATGGTTTCCGGCGCGCTTTCAGCGAACGACCAAGCGATCGAGGGGCTGTCCCTTCAAGTCGTGCGACGGCGCGCTCAAGAAGTTGCTTCGGAACAAGTCGCCTTAAGCGCGTTGCAGCGCAGGGGCAGCGACTTTCGCGATGCGGCGGTTTTCCTTAGGGCATCACGTGGCCGACTTTTCCAGAGATTTTTGATTTCTTGCGAAAGTACGGAGCGCGATCACGTCCTCAAGTCGGTGGAACGTAAGTTAAAGGAAGCTTCCAAGCAGCTTTCGAGAAGGCGACCAGCAAGAAATAGTCTGCTACATTCCTGAGATTACCTCCTTCGAGGCTCTGAAATCTGGCAGCGCTCTGCAGATCATGACCTCCCAGTTTTTCCGAGGGAACCGGTCATGGATCCACAGTATCGTGTATGTTTCACGATCCGATCGCCCTGCAGTTCAACAACGGCCTTGAGTCGCTTACTAAAGGGCTTACGTTCAGAAACTCCCGACTTTAGTGGTTCCTTTCCTGAAGATATTCTGGAAACGAGGGCGGAGGTTTTAGCGAGATAATAATATTGCCTCGTGCCGAATCTCTTCACATAGCTCCATGGAGCGTCGGATTTCTTGACAGGACGATGACCCTTTCGATGTTCGTCGGCGGCTGCCTTTCGCCCCAAACCGACCGTTCGCCAGAAGCGCCCGCCTTTTGGGTTTCGGTAGCCGTAGGAAATTCCGAGCGCCTAACGAGTCGGGTAAACCTCCAGTGTCGCGTTGATCCATTACCGAGTTGAGTTATGAGGTTCAGCACTGTCTTGTCTTTGATCGATGGGTTGAACTGCTCGCTATTTGATCGTCTCGACTCCCGCACCGCGGTCAAAGGATTCCCACCAGGATCGAACCTGGTCTCATGCAAGCCGCCTGCAATTTTCTGTCGCGACGGCGATCGAACGTGTTTACTCTGGTGGCGCCGCTTTTCAAAGCGATCGATGCTCAACTAATCTAAACCCAGGCATCTGCCGGAAAATCGCATAGGCGTCAGCCGGAATATAACCACAGGCGTCAGCCGGAATATCAATGGATCAAAATCTGCTCAAGCTGCATTCCTTCGGCGAACTCAAAAACGCCGGTTACAAAATCAAGCCGGTCAGAATCGAGATGCGCGACAACCTCCTCGTGCGCTTGCGTAACAAGGAGCGCATCATGCCCGGCATCATCGGCTACGACGACACCGTGCTGCCGGAAATCGAGAACGGCGTACTCGCCGGCCATCACATGGTATTCCTCGGCGAGCGCGGCCAGGCCAAGTCCCGCATCATCAGGTCGCTGGCGCTGTTCCTTGATGAGTACGTGCCGGCCATCAAGGGATGCGAGATCAACGACGATCCCTCAGCGCCGATTTGCCAGCGCTGCCGCCGACTCAAGGTCGAGCAGGGTGATCAGATGGAGATCGCGTGGATCGGGCGTGACCATCGCTATGCCGAAAAGCTCGCGACCCCCGATGTTTCGGTCGCCGATCTGATTGGCGAAATCGATCCGATCAAAGTTGCCGAGGGCCGTTACCTCGCCGATGAAGAGACGATTCACTATGGACTGATTCCGCGCATCAACCGCGGCATCTTCGCCATCAACGAGCTGCCCGACCTGACCGAAAAGGTCCAAGTCGGTCTGTTCAATTTGATGGAAGAAAAAGACGTCCAGATTAAGGGCTACAAGATTCGCCTGCCCATCGACGTGGTTTTCGTCGCGAGCGCGAATCCCGAGGATTACACCTCGCGCGGCCGCATCATCACGCCCCTGAAGGATCGCTTCGACATCCAGATTCGGACCCATTATCCGAAGACGCTGGAGCATGAAATCGCGGTGATGGAGCAGGAGGCGACGCTGCCGCCCGAATCGGGGATGGCGCTGCGCATTCCGCAGTTCATCAAGGAGATCGTCGCCCAGATTACTTTCGAGGCGCGCGGCTCCAACGAAATCAATCAAAGCTCGGGCGTGTCGGTGCGCGTGTCGATCAACAATTTCGAATCGATACTTTCTAACGCCGAGAAACGCGCAGTCATCAACAATGAGAACGAAATCGTGCCGCGCGTGTCGGACCTCCATTCGCTCTATGCCTCGACGGCCGGCAAGATCGAGCTCGAATACGTCGGCGAGGACAAGAAGGAAGGCGACCTCATCGAGCGGCTGATCAATCGCGCGGTGCTGAAGACCTTTGATCGATATTTCAAGATGGACGACCCGCAGCTTAAAAAGGTCGCCAATTATTTTGAGGGCGGATGGGGCGTCGAGGTTTCCGACCGCTCGCCCTCGTCGGATTACACCGAGCCGATTCGCGAAGTCGAAGGGTTGCGCGAGGCGATTCTTTCGCTCGGACCATTCGAGACGCCGGGCCTGATGGCGGCGGCGAGCGAGCTGATTTTCGAGGGCCTCCACCTGCATCAGAAGCTGAACAAGGATCGCGAAGGCGGACGGTTCTCGTACCACGCCTAGGAAACAGGAAAACGCGATGGGCACCATCCTTCGCTACACCCAATGGGACGGCACTCAGCAGCTCAAGCTGGACGCCGATAAGGTCTTCGAGAAGCTGGCCGAGTACCTGTCGTACACCGACGACGTCCGCCAGGCGATGGATTGGATGATGCGCCAGGGGATGGATTTCGACGGGATGCGGGTGATGGGGCTCGACGAGTTCCTCGAGCAGCTGCGCCAGGAGATGCGCGAGCGGTATCGCGAGGTGAACCTCAAGAACGCGCTGTCGGAAATGGAGCAAAAGCTTGAGGATCTTCTCAATCAGGAACGCAAGACACTCGACTCGCTGAAAGGCAAGAAGCCTGGCGTCGAGGACAAGAATCGCGAGCTGAGCAAAATGCCGCGCAAGCTTTCGGAAGCCATCCGCAAGCTGGAAAGCTACGATTTTGAAGATGCGGACGCAAAAGAGGCATTCGATGAGCTGCTGGAGGAGTACGAAAACATTCGCGACCTCGAGAATTTCAAGGATCGCAACCAGCACCTCTTTCATGGGCCGAAGAGCCTGAACTACGAGCAATCCCTCGATCTCATGAAAGAGATGGAACGCATGCGCCAGCTCGAGCAGGATCTGATGTCCGGGAACTTTGACAGCATCTCGATGGAAGACCTGCAACAGATGCTTGGGCAGCAGGCCATGCAGGATTTCAAGAACCTCAAGCAGGTAATGGTGCTGCTCAACAACTCCGGCTACCTCATGCCGAAGGGTGAGCACTCGCAGTTATCGCCCAAGGGTGTGCGGCGCATCGGGCAACTGGCGCTGCGCGATATTTTCCAGAGCCTGCTGAAGGATCGCGCCGGCAGTCATACCACCGACCATCGCGGCGTGACCGAGATTCGCCCCGATGAGACCAAGACCTACGCATTCGGCGATCCGCTGAACCTCAACCTGGTGGGCACCCTGAAGAAGGCGCTCGCGCGCAAGCCCGGCGTGCCGCTGCAGCTCAACCCCGAGGATTTCGAGATCTACGAAAACGACTACGGCAGCTCCTCTTCGACGGTGCTATGCCTCGATATGTCGTGGTCGATGAGCTGGGAAGGACGCTTCGCCGCGGCCAAGAAAGTCGCGATGGCGATGGAGACGCTCATCCGCTCCAAGTTCCCCCGCGATTTTTTCTCGATCGTCGGATTTTTCACTCGCGCCGTCGAGCTCAAGCTGAAAGATCTCCCCGAGGCGTCCTGGAACATGGGCGATCCGTTTACCAATCTGCAGGATGGACTCCGCCTCGCCTCGGATATGCTGAATCGCCATCCGTCGCGCAATCAGCAGATCATCGTGATCACTGACGGTCAGCCCACCGCATACTTTCTAAACAAACGCCTCTATTGCGAATGGCCCTTATCGTTCGGCGGCATCAGCATGAGAGCCGCCCAGGAAACGCTGAAGGAAGTCGAGCGGGTTACTCGCAAGGGGATCACCATCAACACCTTCATGCTCGATGATTCGCCGAGCCTGCGCGCCTTCGTCGAGAAGATGACCCAAATCAATCGTGGCCGCGCGCTCTACACACGACCCGATCATCTCGGCGAATATATGTTGGTCGATTATCTCGCGAAAAAGAAAAAGCGCGGCTAGCGGCCCGAGGCGCTAAGCTTCGATTTCGCTGATTCCGGCACCGTCCAGGTGCCGCCGATCTCCCGCAGTACAACTCGATCCGATTCCGGCCCTGCCGCCGCGAGGAGCCGTGTCATGGGTTCGTCGACCGGTTCCTTGCCCAACTTGAATGTCCCCCAATGGATCGGCAGCAGGTAGGTCGCGCCGGTCTGCTTGAACATCGACCACACCTGTTCCGGATTCGCGTGATTCCAGATCCACGGGTCGTAGGCGCCGTTGGAAAAAACCGCGACCTCGGGCGGGTCGCTGGCCAAGGGCGCGAACAAATCTGTGTATGCGCTGTCGCATGCGATCAGCATCCGGTGCCCATCTTTCTCGAGCACGAAACTATCGAAGCCGTAATCAGCGCCAAGCGGCGGCCATCGCCTGCCCCAATGGCGCGCGCCCATCGCGGCGATTTTCAACCCGGAAAATTCCGTGCTCTCGCCCCACTTCAGTTCGCGCACATCGGCAAAGCCGAGTGGTTTGATGATGCGGGAGCATTTATCGCATGCGACGACAGTGGCGGTCTTCGGCAATGCCTTCAGCGATCGCACATCCAAGTGATCCATGTGCGCGTGGGTAATTAAGATGAGTTGCACATCCTGCAATTCGCCCGGCGTCAGTGGAGGTGCGCTGATGCGCTTGGGACCGATGGTGAACATCGAATCGACAGCGAGCCCCACCCGATCGAATAGCGAAGGATCGGTGATCGCTCGCACGCCGAGGTAGTTCATCAGCAGGCAGGCATGGCCGAGGTTCGATACTGTGATGCGATCGTTCGGCCATGCGGCGGGATTCGGTTTAATGGTTGGAGACATCGGCTTATCGGCCTGTGCGGTCGCGAAAATAGCTATTCCCGCCGCGAGAATCAGGGTCACGGCGAGCACGCGAACAAGATGGCGCATAGATCAAGCCTATTCCTCCGGCTCCGGGAAGCATGGCAGGTGTTTCGAGGCGGTGTAGGTGTAATGCTTGCCGTTCCAGTCGAACGTTCCGACCTTCTGTCCGAAGTTGTCCGCGATACTCATCGCCTGTTCGCTGTCCTGCGGCGTCTCCGCAACGCTGGGCGCGTACGCGAGATACTGAGGGTCCTTGTCGGGAAGCAGGAATTGTAGCGCCGGGTTGAAATGGAGCTTGTCGAGGTTGTTTTGCGCGCGCCATCCGTCGGGCGCGCTCCCACGCGAGCGATATACCACCCATCGATAACTGTCGGCAGTTCGCTCGACGCGTATTTCACGTGATTCGATCCCGAGTTGCGGCGTGCGGCGAATCTCCTCGATGCCCGGCGGATTACGCACCAGCTGCTCGCATTTCATGACCTTGTCTTCGTCTTTGTCGGTGCTCGGCTGGTGGGACTGCGAGTTCTCTACCGCAACGGCTTCCGGCGACGCCGGCAGCGTTTCGGTATCGTGCGATGGAGACGATGAGTTGCCCGTCAGCCCGCATCCCGGCAACGAGACCAGAAACAACGCGATCGCGATGGCGCTTATGGCCCGCGAGGTGAACGAGGAGTCGGAGAGTTTCGCTCGCATCATACTTTATGCGCAATCACCATCGACGAAGTAAATTGAGGACTCGGAAGCGCTCGCTCTTCGATTTCGCGGAATCCGGCCTTGCGCATCCACGATGATACCTCATCGAAACTGAAATCGCGTCCATGCGTGGTCAAAAGAAGATACAGCGCGAACACTGCTCCCGCCGGCGGATGCGTAAGCGCGCCATTCATGATGTGATCCTTGATGATAAGGATCCCGCCCGGCGTCAGCGCGTCGAAACATTTCTTCATCAGCGTGGCATTGGTTTCCTCTGCCTCACTATGGATGATGTTCGACATGAAGATCGCATCGAAGCCCAGCGGCAACTGGTCTTTTAGATAGTCCACCCGCGCTAGTTCGATGCGATCGTGGACGGTCGGCTCGCGCTCCGCAAGTACTTGACGTGCAACCGCGAGAGTCGCAGAGAGATCCCAGATCGCGGCTCGAAGGTGAGGCCAGCGCTTCAACATCGCGGCGACATAAGTGCCCGGCCCGCCACCGAGATCGGCGATACTTCGAACCTTGCCCAGATCGAGATTCTCCGCAACCCATACGGCGTCGCCACGCGCGCGTACGAGGCTATCCATCGCGCGGATAAAGCGCGCGGTATCCTCAGGCGTGCTTTGGAACATGTCGGGAGTGCGCGCCGGATTGCCGGTCCGAATGGAATTCTCCAATCGACCCCACACATCCCACAGCGCGGCATCGAAGAGAATCATTTCGCCGAGGTACTCGGTGGAATCGCGCAGCAGATACCGCCGCGAAGAATCTGTGAGGGTGTAGCGCTGCCCATTTTTATCGAGCAAGCCTAAGGCTGCGAGCGCATTGGCGAGGAGTCCCGTCGCTCTCGCATCGGTAGCGATCGCTTTTGCGAGCGATGCCTCGTCGAGTCCACTGTGAGCAAGCGCCTCGAACAGGCCGAGCTTCAACGCAACCTGAATCGCGCGCGCCTCGGCATGACCACCCGCCATCGCGGCAATGTCGCCGAAGCCCATCTCGCAGGTGGGTGGATTCTTAGCGGACAAAATCCTGCGTGACGTAGGTCAGGCCGTCGTTGGACCGCGCAATCCCGATTCCGGTTTCGATGAAATCCGGCGAGAGCAGGTTGGCGCGATGTTCGGGGCTATCGAGCCACCCTTTGAGCGCGCGCGCACCCAGCGATTCGAGCTTGTGGTAGTCGTCGACATAGATATTTTCCGCGATCGCCGTGAATTCCACTCCCACCCCGCGAACGCGATCGGCGGGCGTACTGCCCTCGGGGCTGTTGTGGTCGCGATAATGTCGAATCGCCATGTCATAGCTGTGCCCGCGCGCGACCACCGCCAGTCGCGGGGAGAACTTCAGCGCCTTGAGTCCGCGCCGCGTCCGTTCGGCATTAACCTCTTTGATGATGTCGGCCTCGGGCTCGCTCACGCCCGCCATCTCCTCGGGTGAGGGCGGTGAGTTTCGCGTCAGGTAAACACGCATCGCGATGGCGGCCAGCAACGCGGTGATCACCACGCCGATCCCTGCCTGAACCGCGCGACGGCGCTTGACCACCTTGGGCGTACGCATCGGAATGATTTTAGCGGGGCCGCGCGGGCGTCTGGCGGTGCCGCGGCCGGTAGCGGAGGATGTCTTCATGCCGGGAACCCGTTACAAATGAAATGGGTTTCTAACTTCAGTGAAAATCGGATCGCCATCGCAACCACAAACTGCGGGTAGCATCCGCACGCTTCCCGCGACGATTCTCAGCTATCGCGCTAACTCCGATATGTCAACGCGAAAGCTCGCGGTTGCGCTCTTCGTCTTTGCAGTCATGGTTTTTTCCATGAGCAGAGTGACGATCTTCGCCGCTGAACGAACGGCACCCGCTGATGCGTTGCCCCCCCATGCGCTGAAGAATTCCGCCAGCCTCTACCTTCGCGAGGCGGCCGACGGACCAATCAGATGGCAGCCGTGGAACGAAGCGACCTTCGCGCTCGCGCGCAAGCTCAAGCGTCCCGTGCTCATCGATATCGGCGCGGTGTGGTGTCATTGGTGCCACGTCATGGATCAGACGACCTACGCCGACCCCAAGGTGGCCGCGATGATTAACGACCAATTCGTGCCGGTAAAAGTCGACACTGACGAGCGCCCCGATATCGACGGGTACTACCAGCTCGCTGCGCAAAATTTCAGCTCCGGCGGGTGGCCGCTCACATGCTTCACCACAGTTGATGGAGCCCCTCTGCTGATCGCGGGCTACCTGCCGCCAAGTGGCGAAGAGCATCGCGGGATGCTGTGGGTCCTCGGCGCTGTCAGCGAGGCTTACAAGAAGGATTCGAAGCTCGACAGGCTGGCGCACGAGATCGCTGCGAAAGTCGCCGCGCCTGAAATGGCGGGCGGAGCGAAACCGGGCTCATTTGATGATCTGCGTAAAAACATCCTGAACGGCACGCGGCTTGCGTTCGAGGCCGAGGCGCAAGGGCAGGGTGAGGATGCGAGCTTTTACGATTTTCCCGCGACGCAAGCGATCCTCGCGCACGGATTCTTTGGCCATCCGGACTTTACCTCGACTGCTTTCACGAGGTTGAGGACTATCGCGGCGGGCGGTGTCTACGATCAGCTCGGCGGCGGGTTCCATCGCTATTCAGTTGACGCGAAGTGGCGCGTCCCACATTTCGAAAAAATGGCCTACGACCAGGCGATGGCGCTGAAGACCTACGCGCAAGCTTACGAGGCGACCCACGACGAAGAGTTTGCGCGGATCGCAAAAACCATCGCCGGATACGTCAATGGCACCATGCTCGATGCGACTTCGCAAACCTTCTATTCGCATCAGGATGCCGATGCGTTCGCGGGCGACGACGGCAGTTACTACACCTGGACCGAGGATGAGGTTCGGCATCTGCTCGAGGGGCGCGACCTTCAGATCGCGCTGCTGCATTTCGGCTTTCTAAACGATCCCGGTCGCGCGCCTGACGGGCGAATTGTCCTGCGCGATGCAATGTCGGCCGACGACATTGCCCATCAGCTTGGAATCTCGGCGACGGAGGCCGGCGCATCGATCAACCGCGTCTCGAAAGAAATGCTTAAAGCGAGAGAAAAGCGCCGCGCCCCGCAAGTCGATACCACCATTCTAATCGATCGCAATGCGTTGATGGCGTCGGCATATATCGCGGCAGCTGAGGCTTGGAATGACGAACAGCTGAAGCGGATCGCCCTCGCGAATCTCGATTATCTCTACGCGAATGGACGCGCGGCTGACGGCAGTTTTTATCACGTGCTCGATCGCAGAAAGCCGAGCGTCCCAGGCCTCGCGGCGGATCAGGTTTATATGATGAACGCCTTGCTCGACGCGTATCAGACAAGCGGCGATCGAAGGTATCTCGACTATGCGTCATCGCTGGGAGCATTGGTATTCGAGAGCTTCCGCGATCCCACGACCGGTATGCTGAAGAACCGCGCGCCGGCCACGCCGGGGACCGTCCTCACGCAAGCCGCGCCGATGGCCCAGGTCTTTTACGATGATCCAACACCCGCGATTCAGGCCGCGGCCGCCGAAGCATTCCAGACGCTCGCCGCATTGACGTCGAATTCGAACTATGCGGACAAGGCGCAGCAACTGCTGCGCCCGGCGTTGACACGAATCGGATCTTTCGCCGGACCCAACAACGGCGCCCTCGGCCTCGCGCTGGAAAAACATGCCAATGGAGAAGCGGTGGTGGCGATCGCCGGCGCCGACAACGACTCGCGCACAACGAGTTTGTGGCGCGCCGCGCTGGCGACATACCGTCCCGGCAAGGTCGTGGTGCGGCTGGCGTCGGGCGACAAAAACGCGCAACTCCCGGACGCGATGAAGGCGATGTACGAAGCCGCCACGCATCGCGATGCTCCCCTCGCATTCGTATGCGCGGGAACGGCGTGCGCGAACCCGGCGTCAAATCCGGAGGCTCTGACAAAAACCATCCGTGACTTCGCAGTGAATCGGCAGAGCCCCGCCAACCTCGCGAATCGGTGATAGTCGCGGCGCTTGAATTATCGACCAAATGGTTGATAATCTAAGAGGTGAGGACGGACCCCGATCTATGAGCGACTTTGTCATTCCCAAAAGCGGCTTGATTCCTGCTCCCGAAGTTCCCCAGCCCAACATTTTTCCGATGGAGTGGCACCTCGAGACGCCAAAGCTCGCGGAAATTTATGAGCGGGCCAAGCGCGAGGGCTACAATCCCTCCTCGCTGCCGTGGGAAAGCTTCGATGCGAATGCCTATACGCAAGACCAGCGCGTCGCGATGATGTACTGGTTCGCGCTGCTCTCGAACTTCGATGCGTCCGGTCCGGCCGTCTTCGCCAAGGCCACGATTCATGCGTTCGAGCAACATGAAGAGAATCCCGTTCGCCAATGCTTCTTTTCCATCACGCGCGACGAGACGAACCATGAGGAAACTTGCGGTCGCGCGATTACAAAACTGGTTCCCGGCGGCCCGGTTGACTGGGTGCCCCGCACCGAATTGGAACGCGTCGCCTTCAACAACATCAAGTGGCTCTACCACAATGGTGGCCGCTACTGGAGCGGCTATTCCAATTCGCTCGGCAAATATCCGCTCGCGATTCTGTTCACCTCATTCATGATGGGCGAGGTGGCCTCGTCGACGCTGTTCCACGGAATGTCGAAGGCGTCGACGCATCCGCTCTACCAGGACATGTTCAAGAAGATTGGCCTCGACGAATCGCGGCACCTGCAGATTTGCATCACATTGCTGGAGAAAGATTGGCCAGGACTTTCCGATGAGTACCGCTCGTTCGTGACCAAGCAGCTGCGCGCGGGATTCGTTTTTCTCTCAATGATTCTCTGGGAGCCGCCCAACCAGTTTTGGGATCTGCCGGATTATTTTCTGCCCAACCATCGCGCGCTGCTCAACATCGCGCGCAAGGCCGGCCTCGGCATTCTGAGTGTCGATGAGCAGGCGGATAACTGGCGCCTCGCGATCGCGAGAGTGCGCAAGCTGGTCGAAAAATGGCGTATCGAGTTTCCGGCGATTCCGGAGTTGGATATCGCGGGCGTGGATGTGGGTGACATCAGCGCCGCGGACATTATTCCGGTTTTTTAGCGCCGCTTTTCGCGGGGGCTTATTCTAGTCCGTCGCCATTTCCGGTAGACGTTGAAGATGGCTATCGACATCCTCGTGCAAAACGCGGTTGGAGAAATTGTCCTCAATCGCCCCGACAAAATGAACGCGCTCAACAACGCGATGATGGGCGAGTTGAGCGAGGCCTTCGATGCCGCCGAGAAGGCGCAGGTGCGGGCGCTCATCCTTCGCGGCGAGGGGCCAGGGTTTTGCGCCGGGCGTGACCTCGCGGATGCGGATCCGGGCAACGAGGATGCGGAAGCGATTCTTCAGGCGGTGTTCAATCCGGTGATTCGGCGCCTCGCGGATTTTCCCGCGCCGACCTTTGCGGCTGTCCATGGCGCATGTCTCGGCGTCGGGCTTGGCCTCGCACTCGCGAGCGATGTGGTTTATGTTTCCGAGGATGCCAAGATTGGCTCGCCCTTTGCGCGCATCGGCGCGGTGCTCGATTCCGGCGGGCATAAATTTTTCGTACAGCGCATCGGGCCGCATCGCGCGCTCGAGCTAATCTACACCAGCCGTCTGCTCTCCGGCACTGAAGCCGCCGCGTGGGGCCTTGTCAATCAGTGCGTGCCGAAGAAAGATCTGCTCGAGAAGGTTCGAGAACTCGCCGCCACCGTTTCGAAAGGTCCGACCGCCGCGTTTATGGAATCGAAGCGCATTATCAGGATGATCGATGAAGAAGCGGCGGGACTTTCGGAAGTTCTCAACTACGAGGCGCGTGCGCAAGGCGCGGCGGGTCGGACAGCGGACTACAAGGAAGGCATCGGGGCGTTCCAGCAGAAGCGGCAGGCGAAGTTTCAAGGAAGGTAGGGTGGCGTTCCACCAGCGGATGCGGGGTGCGTCCCCCCTCTCATCCGCCAGTCACGGTTCTCGCATCGAAGCCATCGCGACAACCGCGCCTGGCCCCTTCTCTCGCTCAGCGAGAGAAGGGAACTGGTCAAGAGAGCAGAGTTTTAGAGGGCTTTGAGTTTGCCGCGATGCGCGAGGCGGCGGGCCGCTTCGCCGAGTGCGCCTGCGCGATGCCATCGGCTGTATTCCTCGATGGTCAGACCGCGTGCCGCTTCGAGCGCAACCGAGAGGCCCGCCAGCACGAACACTTGCGCAAGGACACTAATCCTCGGCGCGAGACCAAGGATTCCCCCCTCGCGTTTTACCGGGGCATGCAGAACGAGGTCGGCCAGCTGCGCGAGTTCCGATTGCTCGTCGCCCGTAATCGCGATCAGTTGTGCGCCATGATCGCGAATCGCCATCGCGGCCTGACATAGTTCACTGGTATTACCGCTGTTGGAAATCGCAATCACGACGTCGCGCGGATGCACCTGGCCCAAGCTTCCATGCAATGTCTCGGTGGCGTGAAGGAACGTGGCCGGCGTGCCGACCGAGCACAGCAGGCTCGCGCCATAGCGCGCGACATGTTCGGGCTTGCCGACGCCGGTGACATGAACGCGGCCACCTTTGGTCAGCGCGGCGCGAATCATCTCGACCGCTTTCTCGATCGCGCTGATGTTCACCTCGCGGCGCAACGATGCCAGTTCTTCCAGCGCAGTGTCGAAGAATCTTTGGATCTCGATTTCGGGATCGAATGCACCCGAGGGTTGCGGCAGCGCCGCCTTCATCTTGGGGCGATGCGCCACCGGGAGCGGGCGACCATACAACTTCAAAATCTGGCCGCGCAGCTCGAAGCCCGACGGAAACGCACCGAGCCTTCCGATACCGATGGCAGCCGCTGCATTGGCAAGCCTGCCGATCTCCGGCCACTTCAACTTCCACAACAGGCCGGCGAGCGCGCCGCCCAAAAAAGCGTCGCCGGCGCCGGTCGTGTCGACGACTTTCACCTTGAAGGCCGGCACGCGCACGCTGGTATCGATGGCCGAGATGGCGCATCCGCTGGCGCCGGCGGTCATGATCACGGCTTCGTTTCCATAACGCGCGCGGATTTGTTCCGCCATTTTCAACGGATCGTTTCCCTCGGCCAGCTCGCGCGCCGCGCCCTTGGCGGGTTTGAGATAGGTCGCGAGCTTGAGCGCCTGTTCGAGTTCCGCTCGGGTGCCAAGAGTGCTGACCGCATCGGAGGGCGGAACATCGAGGTCGAGCACGGTTGGAATCGAATTCTCTCGCGCGAATTTGAGGATCGCGATTACGGTCTTGAGCGGGAGCTGCGAAATCTCGGTCGAAACCATCCGCGCGTTCTTGATGAATGCGGCGTGGCGCCCACGAATGTCGCTGGGTTTTAGTTCCGCAGTTGCTCCGCGCATCATGTAGATGGCGCGATTTCCCGCCGGATCGACGAATACAGTGGCGTAGGAACTGGCGGACCCATCGAGGGTCAGATGATGGCGGATGCCGAGGCTCTCCATCCCGTCGCGCAGAAACTCACCGTTACGATCATCGCCCATCTTGCCGAAGATGCCGGTCTCGAGGCCGAGCACGCGCGCCCATCCAAGATGATTAAGGACGACGCCGCCGACCGAGGCTTGTTCGATCGCGACCCCGGCGCCGTTCGCATCGAGAATAACTTTTTCGTCGGCCTTGATGATGCGTGGAGTCCGATAGAACAGGTCCACCACCATGCTTCCGCAACCGACCACGTCGAGCTTCGAATCCACCATTAGCTGAGCCGCATCCCCCGATCTGCAGCATCATATGCGCTCACCCATTCCGGCTCCAGAACGCGAGCCCATTTCTCTCGCAGACGATGAAAGCGTGAGGCGAACTCGCGGCGCTCCTCGGCGCTCAAAGGTGGTGTGCCGGTCGCGATCGCCTCGCTCGAAATAACGCCCAGCTCCGCGAGCGCGGCCTTCAGGCACGCGATCATCGGAACGTAGGCCGCACCCGACCGGGCGAAGGAACAGGCATCGCGAAATTCCGCGAGCGCCTCGGCGTAGCGATGCATCTGTTCGGGATCCTGCTTGCGGCACCATTGCCACGCGCGTTGCCATTCGCGCGGCATCGGGTTCGCCGGTCCCGCGACGACTCCATAAGGAAGCGAATGGCGGGTCAGATAATGATTCCAATAATGCTTCGCGGTTGCGACGACGCTGTCAGGAGGCGCGAACAAATCGAAAATGAGGTGCGCATTGCCGGCGTAAATTACGAATTCATGCGCGAGTCTGAAGTGCGAGGCCGCGCGGGTGTAGTTGCCGAGTTCGCTCTTGCTCGCAGTCACCTTGATGCCGCGCACATACGGCAGCTGGCTCATCTGCTTCACATCGCGAGTATGCAGATGCAACGGCTTCCCCGGTGCGGCGATATCGGCATTGTCGTAGAGAAACACCGGAAGCGTTTTGCCCGCCCGCTCGAAGGTTTCGCCGACGTCGCGGGTTACGAGCTCGACGGGATCATCCACGTCTCTGATCGATAGCGGTGAAATCACGATCGCGTCGGCATCGAGGGTGAGTGAGTACTCGAGATTCTCGATGGTCTCGGCACGGGTGTGCGCGGTGATACCCACCCATGCCTCGACGCGACGGTCTTTCGGCGATGCGCGCCGGCATTCATCGACGATGATGCGCGAGGCTTCCTGCCGATGCGCGTTGTCGAAGCGATCCCATTCGCCATTGGTCCCGACCGCGAACAGAATGTCCGCTCCGCGTCCATCCTGGATGCAGAATCTGACCACCGCGCGCTGCTCGTCTTCGAGGATGTTTCCGCCGGCATCGAGCACCGTGACGACCGGAATCGACAGCCCCGGGTGAGGGACGTAGGCAGCCAGCGGATCGTGGTTTTTCGAAGGCATCAAGCGTCTCTCATTTTATAGGATTGCCAGCCCGATGTACGTCTTGAACGACCAATGCTCACCATCCAGGGAGGCGAAGTTTTCGAAGCGCGCCTCGATACGCAGCGTGTAGTTACCACTGCTGTCCGCGGCGTCGGGAGGTGGATTGTGGATGTAGAGGCCCTTTTTGCACGCGGCGATGACCATTTTGTCGACCGCGGCGGCTCCGGAATGCTGGTCCAGAACCAGTTCCTTCAATACGCCGTGGCTATTGAGCGTTGCGGTTATAATCACCCATTTGAGGTCGGTCGGCAGCTTCAAATGGGAGATATTATCCTCACGCTCAAGATAAGAGAGCTCCTCGAATACCTGATCCATCAGCCGCGCTGACAACATCTGAAACTCCGCGGCTTTCTTGTTGAGTAAGCGCTCCTCGCCCGGATGCTTATCGTCACCGACGTGGCGGACCTGACTCAGGCCGCTCACGTTTTGGACATCATTTTCGCTGACATCTTCCGAGGTGATCTTTCTGGCTATGGCCTGATCGCGTTTGCCAAACGGACTGAGCGCGCTACCGGCACCAAGCTGCGAAAGATCGGTTACCGTATGTGGCGCGTCAGGTGGAGGAGGCGGGGGAAGCGGCTGCACTTGGGGCGAACTGGCACCACAACCCTGAAGAATCACGAATAGCCCGAAGAACAGGGCGCACGACGATAGTAGGCAGGCCGCTCGCTTCATTTGGTCAATGCCGAATCTCGATCCAACGCCATAATTCTCGGGCGCGCGTTATTGTAATCCTTAACGAACGCATCGAGAAACTCCTGCATCAGTGCGCGCCACTGCTCGCGGACCTTGACGTCATCCTTGTCGGCGATCGAGTCGGCCAATCGGGCGAAAAATTCCAGCGCCGGCGAATACATGAATTGGGCGCTCACTTCGGAGGTGAATCTTATCGACCCGTCAGCCAGCGCCTGCGAAGCCACCTCGCTATGCATCCCGCCCGAGCCTTGCGCGACGGTCCGCATGAACTCTCCCGCGATGAACTCGGCGCCTTGCTGAATCCCCGGAGGCGCGACGACCATCGGCACCGCATCCATGCGGGCTTCAAAGGTGACGGTCGAATTGTCGCGGTTGTAGCGGTTAATGAAACTCAGGTCGTCAAGGCCGAAGTCCATCCCGAGGCGATGGATGCGAATCGAGGTACGCGACCGATTCATTCCACTGCGCAAAGAATCCAGCGCGATCGGCGGCCCGACGGGGCGGTCGCTATCATCGAAGGCCGAAAGCTTGCCGGCGCGCACCATGAACGTCATCCAGACCTTGCCGCGATCGAAACCGCTTCGCATCCAGTAGTCGCCTTTTTCGTCCAGAATGTCGACTTGCGCCGTCAGTATGGGTGCGACGTCCTGGTAGAATTTATATAGGTCCGGAAATTTCCGCATCGCTTCGGCTCGGACTTCACCGGCGAAGTTAAACAGCACGTAAGGACCGCCGGTGCCTTCGAACTCATCGAGGATGTTCTCGTACTTCAAGTATTCGTGGAATTTGTCATCGAGGGTCGGCAAGTCCCGGCGGAAGCGATCACGCGCGGCAACATCATGATGATTGTAGAAGCCAGGTGCGGTATCCCATGGCGGCGCGAGGTCGCCATAGACCTCGGTCAGCATTTGTGCGATCGAATCGATGATCGCGCCAAAACCGAAAGTATTGGTTTTCATTTCACCGCCGAAATTTCCAATCACCGACGGCAGCGAGGCCGACGTGCGAGGGACGCCCGGCGGCGGCTTCAATGCGAAAAAAGCTCCCAAGTGAAATGGCTGCTGGGGCTTCGCGCAGGATGAAGATGTCGTAACATAGAATTTCTCGCCGCTCGGATATCCTTCCGCGCAAAGTTGATGTGTTTCGTTAAGTTTCATCCAGGGGATATCGGTACGAGAGTATACCGATGCCGCCCGAATCAGCGTCGAGTTCCGAGGCGGGACTTTTTCGAAGAGTGCTTTGAGAGTAGGGCTATACTCCGGATGCAGCACCTGGTGCTGGAAGACAAGTTGCCCATCGAGGACCTCCATCGCACGTTTGGCGCGCCGAGGACCTGGCGATACGAGCTGCAGGATTGGCGCGAAGTCGGTGCGCGTCGGCGGCGCAAACCCGGCATCGTCCGCCGCCATCGAGAGCTGGCAGAATGCCAAAATCGTCAGAACAATCACCATTGACCGAATTCCGGGAGCGTTGACCAGCCGAATTGTGTGGTTATCTTGGGGATGGTATCTTGTCTGCCGATACCAAGGACAACTTAGATGAAATCTGCAATCCATCCCGAATACCATCGCTGCGTAGTGACCTGCGCATGCGGAAATACCTTCGAGACTCGTTCGACGGCCAGCGAGCTCCACGTCGAGGTGTGCTCGAATTGTCATCCGTTCTACACCGGCCAACAGCGGCTGGTCGATACGGCGGGACGCGTCGAGCGCTTCAATCGCAAGTACGGCATCAAGAAGGCCCCGGAAGCCGCCGCCGCGGAAAAGTAGCATTGGAACTCCCGCCACTTCGGGCGCGATGCGCTCGGGTGCGCGGGGGATGAAACTTCGTTGGGAGAATGGAACGCCGCCGCGCGCCATCTCCCTTTTTGTTTCTCTCCGATGAAGTGACTTAACTCCAATGCTCGACGACAAGATCAAAGGCATCGAACAACGCTTCGATGAACTCGAAGGCCGCCTCAGCGACCCCGCGGTAATCGCCAACCAGCGCGAGTATACCGCGCTCGCCAAAGAGCGCTCGCAGATGGCTGAAGTCGCCGGCGCGGTGCGCGACTATCGCAAAGTCTCGAACGAAATCGAGGAATACAAGTCGTACCTGGACGGCGACGATGCCGACATGCGCGAACTCGCCAAGGGGGAGCTGCCCGAGCTACAGCGCCGGCTCACGGCCCTCGAAGAGAAGATTCGTGTGCTGCTGACGCCGCGCGATCCCAATGACGAAAAAAACGTCATCCTCGAGATTCGCGCCGGCACCGGCGGCGAGGAGGCCTCGCTGTTCGCGAGCGAACTTTTCAGGATGTACTCGCGCTATGCCGAGCACCATCGATGGAAGGTCGAGACGCTGAGCTGTCAGCACACCGGCCTAGGCGGTATCAAGGAAGTTATCGCGGCGATCAACGGGCGCGGCGCCTACTGCCGGCTCAAGTACGAAGGCGGAGTGCATCGCGTGCAGCGCGTGCCCGCCACCGAAGCGTCGGGCCGGATCCACACCTCGGCGGTTACCGTCGCGGTGCTGCCCGAAGCCGACGAGGTCGAGGTCAACATCAATGAGGAGAAGGACCTGCGAATCGATGTGATGCGCGCGTCGGGGCCCGGCGGCCAGAGCGTCAACACGACCGACTCCGCCGTGCGCATCACCCATCTGCCGAGCGGGATGGTGATCATCTGCCGCGACGAAAAATCCCAGCACAAGAACAAGGCGCGCGCGCTGAAGATCCTGCGCGCCCGCCTGCTCGAAAGGCCCACGCCGAGCAGGACGCCAAAATCGCGGCGCAGCGCATCGATGGTCGGGACGGGCGATCGCTCCGAGCGAATCCGCACCTACAACTTCCCGCAGTCCCGCGTCACCGACCATCGCATCAACCTGACCCTTCATCAGCTCGACCAGGTCCTCGACGGCGGCCTCGACAAAATCATCGACGCGCTAACGACCAAGAACAGGCCCAGGCGCTGAGCGCCTGAGCGTCTTCGCAGCAGCATGGCGAAAACAAAGCCGCTTCCGCGTCGCTCGCGATGATCGGAAGAAGCTAGTCGTATCGCTCGCCGATGCCGGCATCGAGACCGCGCGTCTCGATGCGGAAATCCTGATGGCGCGAGCGTGTGGCGTTTCTCGCGCGCGCTGATGGCTGGCGGTGAACGTTCCTCCGCGCTGCCGCGTGACGCGATTTCGCCGAATACGTCGCCCGGCGCGCAGCCCGCGAGCCGCTCGCCTATATCATCGGGCGCAAGGAATTCTTCTCGCTCGACTTCGAAGTGACGCCGACGGTGCTCATTCCGCGGCCCGAGACCGAAATTCTGGTCGCGGCCGCTTTGGAGTTTCTCGCGATGCGCCCGAACTCCGCAGTTCTCGATATCGGCACCGGTTCGGGCGCTATCGCGATCGCGATCGCGGCGAATGCGCAGGAGCGCGAATCGTCGCGACCGATATATCTAAAGAATCACTTGAAGTTGCGCGGCGGAACGCAGTCGCCATCGATGTGGCGATCGCGATCGAATTTCGCCACGGCGATCTCTTTCCCGATGACGGCTTCGCGTTTCGACCTGATCGTCTCGAATCCTCCGTATGTCGCGGACGCCGACCTGGAAGCCCTCGCGCCCGAAATCCGACTGCACGAGCCGCGGCTCGCGCTCACCGGCGGTCCCGACGGGCTCGACTTCTATCGCCGGATCGCGACCGGGATGCCGATCGCGCCTCAATCCCGGCGGGGCGGTGATGGTCGAGATCGGCGCCGGGCAGGCCGCGAGGTCGAGCTCTTTTCCGCGCAGCCGGATTCAGCAACATTGATGCGATACGGATCTGGCCGGCATCGAGCGGGTGGTTTGCGCGCGCGATCTTGTAACGAATCAATGGACAAAATGATCATTCATGGCGGCGCGCCGCTGAGGGGCGCGGTGAGCGTCAGCGGCAGCAAGAATGCCACGCTGCCGATCCTGATGGCCTCGCTGCTGACCGACGAGCCGGTGCCGATTCGCAACGTGCCGCATCTGCGCGACGTTCGCACCGCGCTGGCGCTGCTGCGCGCGCCTCGGCGTGCAATAGCCGCTGGACCGGCGATCACAACGCTGGTAGCTTCACGCCGCGAAGCGTCACCTCGCACGAGGCGCCCTACGATCTGGTCAAGACCATGCGCGCGTCGTTCTTGGTGCTCGGGCCGCTGCTCGCGCGCGCCGGACGGGCCAAGGTCTCGACGCCCGGCGGATGCGCGATCGGCGCGCGGCCGGTGAATCTGCATATCACGGGGCATTCGCGCGCTTGGCGCGCGGATCCAGTTTCGCGACGGCTATGTCGAGGCGCATGCCGACCGGCTGACCGGCGCGCGCATCTGGCTCGACACGCCTTCGGTCGGGCGCGACCGAGAACATCATGATGGCGGCGGTACTGGCCGCGCGGCCGCACCACCATCGAAAATGCGGCGCGCGAGCCCGAGATGCAGGACCTCGCGCAAATTCCTGGTCGCGATGGGCGCCAATCTGCGCGGCGCCGGCACCCACGTGATCGAGATCGAAGGCGTCGAGCGCCTGCACGGCGCAGAGCACGCAGTGATTCCCGATCGGATCGAGGCGGGCTCGCTGATGGTCGCGGCGGCGATCACCGGCGGCGACGTGCTGATTCGCAACGTCGCCGATCGATCATCTCGAGGCGGTCATCGCCAAGCTGCGCGAGGCCGGCGCCATCGGTCAGTCGGAGCCGAGGCGAGCGTCCGCGTCTCGCGCGCCGGAGCGCTCAATCCCGTCGAGCTTCGCACGCTGCCGCATCCGGGGTTTCCCACCGATTTGCAGGCGCAGATGATGGCGCTGCTGACGCAGGCCGACGGCACCTCGGTGATCGCCGAGACCATCTTCGAGAATCGCTTCATGCACGCGCTCGAGCTGATGAGGATGGGCGCCGATATCGTGATGAAAGGACCGACCGCGGTCGTGCGCGGCGCCGCGCGGCTGAGCGGCGCGCCGGTGATGGCGACCGATTTGCGCGCCAGCGTGAGCCTTCCTGGGCGGGCTGGTCGCCGAAAACACCACCGAGGTCAGCCGCGTGTACCATCTCGATCGCGGCTACGAGGCGCTCGATCGGAAGCTCAACTCGCTCGGCGCGCGAATCGAGCGCGTGACCGATCAGGCTCGCCGTGTGAGGCTGCTGCGTTCCGGCACGCGCGAGTTCGAGCGCTTTCTCGAAGCGCTCATCGAGCGGCGGCACTCCAGCGGCGGCGGGATCGACGCCGCAGTCGCCGCGATTATCGCCAAGGTGCGCAGGCGCGGCGATCGCGCGCTGATCGAGTTTACCGCGCGGTTCGACGGCGTCAGGCTCACCGCCGGCAAGCTGCGCGTCAAGCCCGCCGAGATGCACGCAGCGCTGGCCGAGCTCGATCGCGGATGAGCGGCGCGCGCTCGAACTCGCCGCGCGCCGGATTCACCGCTTTCCATCGCCGGACGCTCGACAAATCTTTCAGCTATCGCGACGCGAGCGGGATGCGGCTCGGTCAGATCGTCCGGCCGCTCGAGCGGGTCGGAATTTATGTCCCCGGCGGCATGGGCGCCTATCCGTCGTCGGTGCTGATGAACGCGATTCCCGCGCGCGTAGCGGGCGTGCGCGAAATCGTGATGGTCTCGCCGCCGTCGCGCCGACGAGCAAGCGGCCCGGTGATGGCGGCCGCGGCGATCGCCGGCGTGGACGAGTTCTATCGCGTCGGCGGCGCGCAGGCGGTCGCCGCGCTCGCGTACGGCACGGAGAGTATCCGCGCGGTGGACAAGATCGTCGGACCGGGCAACGCCTACGTGCAGGCGGCCAAGCGGATGGTCTATGGCGTCGCCGATATCGACAAGATGGCGGGCCCGAGCGAAGTCCTGGTGATCGCCGATCGATAGCGCGCGGCCCGACATGGGTCGCGGCCGATCTGATCGCGCAGGCCGAGCATGGCTCGGGCGACGAATCGGCGATTTTGCTCACGCCCTCGCGGCTCGATCGCGCGATGCGGTGTCGCGATGCGCTCGAACGCGCGCTAACCGATCTGCCGCGCGCCGAAGCCGTCAGGCGCGCGCTCGCGAAGCGCGGCGCGATCGTGGTGGTGCGCGATCTTGATGAGGCGTTCGAGCTGGCCAATCGAATCGCGCCCGAGCATCTGGAGCTCGATATCCGCCATCCCTCGCGATGGCTCCCGCAAGGTCAAACGCAGGTGCGGTCTTTCATCGGCGCGATCAGCCCGGCGCCGCTCGGCGACTATCTGGCCGGCCCCAATCACGTTCTGCCGACCGGCGGCTCCGCCCGTTTCGCCTCGCCGCTGGGTGCTTACGATTTCCTCAAGCGAACCAGTATAATCGAGGCCTCGGCGGGCGCGCTGCGCCGGCTCGGGCCGACGGTGGCGCGACTGGCGCGGATGGAAGGTTTCGAGGGTCACGCGCGCGCGATGGAGTTGCGCGGATTCGGACCGACGCGCGGACAGCGGCAGCGACGCGGGAAAGTATGGCGAGCAGAAGAAAGCGAAAGTCCAGGCGAGATCACGGCGAAGCAGCATCGAACGCGCCCAATGGCGGCGCGAAGCCGACGCCGCGCTGAGTGCCGCCGCTGCATCGCCGCCCGCGGCCGCGCAGCGCGACGGTCGATCGCAAGACCCGCGAGACCGCGGTCTCAGTCGCGCTCAAGCTCGACGGCACGGCCGCGGCGAAGTCTCAACCGGCGTGCCGTTCCTCGATCATATGCTGGAGAGTTTCGCGCGCCACGGATTCTTCGATCTCAAGGTCGCGGCCAGCGGCGACCTCCACATCGACGACCATCACACGGTCGAGGACGTTGGCATCGTGCTCGGGCGCGCGTTTCGCCAGGCGCTGGGCGATCGCTCGGGAATCAGGCGCTTCGGCAGCGCGACGGTGCCGCTCGATGAGGCGCTGTGCGCGGCGGTGGTCGATATCAGCGGGCGCTCGTATCTCGCCTACAACGTCCCGATCGAGCAGGAGCGGGTGGGCAGCTTTCAGACCGTGCTGGTGCACGACTTCATGAAGGCGCTGGCCGACGAGACCGGGATGAATCTCCATCTGAATGCTGCACGCGGGCCGCAATCCCCATCATGTGATCGAGGCGGCCTTCAAAGCGCTGGCGCGCGCGATGGACGAGGCGACCTCCTTGGAGCCTCGGGTGGCGGGAGTGCTATCGACGAAAGGCACGTTGAGCTGAGGGGCTCAATTCCTCGCCCGGAGATCCGAGGGCGTGACCGTTTCGATCTCACTGACAGATTCGAATCGGCGATCCGCGGTCGCGAGCAGACGAATACCACTCTGAAGCATGGTCGCAACGATCAATGAATCGTTGGTCAGCAATCCATAGCGCCGTTGCAAGCGAAGGCCTTGCAGCAGCGTACGCTCAGTTACCGGCGCGATTTCGACGTTCATCGTAAAAACAGCCTGGACGCCTATTTCGTAGTTCGAAAGTTGGCGCACCAGCTCGGACCGCGCGCCGACTTTGCGCGCAATGTTACCTGGCGACACGAGTCCTTTTTCCACCGCCTCGATCATCATCAGGCGGTGGCTAACTTCGGCAAGGACCAGGACTGAAGTTGCGCCCCGCAACTCGCGTGACTCACATCGGGCGAGAAAGGAGCTGCACTGAGGTGAGCTTTTGACAAAGTGATAGATGAAGACATTCGCGTCGATGAAGGCCGCCGCACCTTCATCGAGGTCTTCAAATTTCATCAAAAATGCCCGGCTCCTCTCGAAGGATCCGATCAACCTCAGCTTTTGACAGCTTGAACATGCCGGCAGTTCGAGCGACGACGCGCGCGCCTGCAGAAGATTTCCGCGCTAAGTGCTCCGACAGCGCCTCCTCGATAACCTGGTTCAAGCGCTTTCCTTCTCGCGCCGCCATCGAACGAGCGCGGCGAAGAAGGTCCCGATCAAGCGCGGTTCCGATTTTCGTTTTGACCATATTTCAACCTATCTAGAAAGCAGGCATTCCGTCTAGATAGCCGTTCGAAGCATTCTTCTTCCACCTGCGTCTACAAATGAAGTCTCTCCGGCGGGGATTCGCACCAGACCCGTCGTAAGAGGCCAATTCTTCGTGCGGAGTCTTCCCATGCATCGTCGAGCATTCATGAAACTCGCGGCTGCCTCAGCGGTCGCGTCCGCGATGGCTGGCGTTGCCGGCGCCGCGGAATCGACCTCAGGATCGGCGGCGTCCGGATCATCATCCCAATCGCAAAGCCAGTCACAAGGAGGTTCTATGCCCTCGTCTATCCGCAAGCCGATGATCGGCATCATGATGGCTCATGAGCAGTTTCCCGTGCCCGAGCTCGTCGAGTTGGGCGTTCTCGCCGAGCAGGCCGGCTTCGATCTGCTGGCGAATAGCGACCATCTGCAACCTTGGCAGGCGAATGAGGGCCATGCGGGTGCGGCATGGGTCACGATGGCTGCGCTCGGCCAGCGCACCAAAAAGGTCTGGATCGGACCGACGGTGACGTGCCCGAGCTTCCGCTACAATCCGGCGGTCGTGGCCGAGGCCTTCGCGTCATTGAGTCTGCTCTATCCGGGCAGAATTTTTCTCGGGGTCGGGTCAGGTGAAGCGCTCAACGAGGAGGCGGCCGTCGGGGCATGGCCGAAGTGGCCGGAGCGCTCCGAACGGCTGGTCGAAGCGACCCAGGTGATTCGCGATTTGTGGAAGGGTCAGCAGGTTGACCATCGCGGCAAGTACTACACCATCAATGCCAAATTGTACGATCCTCCTACCGAGGAGATACCGCTGCTGATGGCGGCCAACGTGGGTCCGAAGGCGATGCGCCGCGCCGGTCAGCATGGCGACGGCCTCATCACCGATCCGGACTCGTGGAAGAAACACAAAGGAGAGTTCGAGGCGGGCGCGCAAGCCGCGGGCAAGAATCCTCGCCAGATGCCGGTGCTGGTCGAGCAGTTTGTCGTCGTCGGCGATCAGAAAGACGCGCGGACCTCGGCCGAGCTATGGCGATTTCTGCCCAAGGCGTTCAAGAGCTACTACAATATTCGCGATCCGCAGGCGATCCAGGATCGCGCGAACTCGGAAATCCAGCTCCAGAAGCTCATCAGCCAGTGGCCGGTGGGAACCGATCCCGAGATTCATGCCACCAGGATCGTTGAGTTGTTCGAGAGCGGGGCGACGATTGTGAACGTCCATTCGGGACAGGCCGATCAAAGGCGCGTGATCGAGTTCTACGGGACAGAGGTGCTGCCGCAGGTGCGCAAGCATCTGCAGCAGACCTGACCCCAACCTCTTCCCTTTACGGAAGGCGCGCAGCAAAGATAAGGCGTGTTTGAAAGTTTTACCGTTGTTCCATCGATCGACCTCAAGAATGGCGAGGTCGTGCGGTTGCTGCGCGGCGCGATGGATAAGGCCACCGTCTATGGATCCGATCCCGCGGGGGTGGCGCGCGATTTCGAGCGTCAGGGCGCCGAAATCATCCACGTCGTGGACCTCGACGGCGCCATCGCGGGAGAGCCGAAGAACCTCGATGCGATCCGCGCGATTCGTTCCGCCGTGCGCTGCGAACTCGATGTGAGCGGCGGGCTGCGCACGCTGGACTCGATTCGCGAGATCATCAAAGCCGGCGCAACCCGCGTATCGATCGGCTCGGCCGCGTTCCTCAATCCGCAGCTCCTTAAAGATGCGTGCGCGGAATTGCCGGGGAAAATTTTCGGCTCCATCGATGCACGCGACGGCAAGCTCGCCATCAAAGGATGGGTCGAGACCAGCGCACTGACGGTGGCCGATGCGGCGCGGCGGTTTCGCGAGGCGGGAGTTGCCGCCGCGATCGTCACCGACATTTCGCGTGACGGCACCGAGGCTGGCCTCAACCTCGAAACCATTCGGGCGACGGCACGCAGCGTTGGCCTGCCGATGATCGCATCCGGTGGGGTGGCCCGGCTTGAGGACATTTCCAATTTGAAGGCGCTGTTTTCCGCCGGCGTAGTTGGCGTCATCACCGGCCGGGCGCTCTACGAAGGACGTTTCACCGTCGCGCAGGCGATCGCGGCGTCGCGCTAGGGATTTAATTCGTGCAGGATAAAGTCCACCCGTTCGATGACCGATAGTTTCGGAAGGAGCACCAGTTCATAGCCAAGCCGCTGATAGGTTGGAAGCAGCGTTGCATATTCTGCCAGCGCGGCTTCGTAGCTATGAATTCGTTCGGCGTCGTTGCGGAACAGCTCGGGCCACGGCGGCGTAATGAAGACCTTGCGGTTATATCTGAAAATCTCGACCGCTTTCCTGATGTGAGCCGGAGCGCCGCCATTTATCCGTTCGAGGCCATTGAAGTTGTCGACCATCGATCGATCGAAGAAAACGTGCGAAGTAGTGGCGGCCGCGGAGATCATGTTGTGCATCGATCGCGAAACGCAGAGCTCGGCGAACTTGTGAACGTCCTTGCCCGGGATGCCGTCGCCGCCGATGAAATTTTGTTCCTTGACGATTTGCCGGCCCGGCTCGGCGAATACGCGATAACCGCGAGTGGCCAATTCGTGCAGCAGCGATGACTTGCCGGCGCCGGAGCATCCGGAAATCACCACATAGTAATCGCGCGCCGCTGTGACATTCGCCGGCGCATAGTCATCTTCGAGCATCCTGAAATTGCTCATACATTTCTCCGGCTAGCCGGCTTTCCAAGCCGCCCACGGCACTCGGGAAAAAATCTCCGGATACCTCAGGGCACCGGGAATGGCAAATAGGGCGGCGAGCAAAACGAGAATCCCGCAGGCTATCAAGGCTGGCCGTCTAACTCTGCTTAACGTCCTCGATGGTCGCGAGCGCGAACCACGGCAGGAAAGGAATCCAGTAGCGGGGACCATAGCAGAGTCCCGGCCCGGTACCCGAGCAACTAAGAAGTACCAGGAACAAAACGAGTGGGAGCGCCATTTGACGGAGCAGCTTTGCCTCGGGAGCCTCGGAGCGGAACGCTCGGGCGATGGCGATGAAGGCGATTATTGCCCATGGGATAAAGTAAAGCAGTGCGTGGCCAGGCTCGAAGAAGGTGTCATAGATCGATTTGAGGCTCGCGCCGCGCAGCCAACTCGAGTTTCCCGAAATCACGAACGTTTTTGCGAGCCAGTAGTTAAAGACCATCACCGGCGCACCGCATCGGGCCATCACTATGCCCAGCTTGATCGCGTTTTTCCGGCGTCCCGCGCGAAGGTCATTGATGATGAATCCGATCCCGACCACCGCGAGTGGCGGCTTAAGAATCGCCGCGAAGGCGACGCCGAAGCCTGCCACTATTGGTCTATCTGTGGTTAGCGCCCAAAGTGCCACGATCAGGCCCAGACCGATGGTGGCCTCCGGAAAGAACGATCGCGAATAGGCCAGCCAGGAACTCGCCCCCATGAGAAGGGCGACCGCCAGCATCGCTTTGAGGCGGCTCATTCCCACCCCGCGTCCTGCCACGTAGGTCATCAAAGCTCCGAGCCACGAAATAATTGCCAGCACGATCGCGATGTAGGACTCGGTGTCGGCGATCGAGGGACGAAAAGGAGCGATCGCGAGCGCCATTAACATCGAAAATCCGGCCGGATGGGCCGAAATCTCATAGACATCGTCCGAAGGCGTAAATTCCGGGTCGCAAGGAGTCACGGAGTCAGGGGAATCCACGGAAGCGAAGGCATGATGACCGGTGCGTTGGTTGACTATCAGCGTATGCCGATCGAGAGGTACGTTCTGGAAGCGAACTCCGGCGTCCACGCCGCCCGCGACAACCCGGTCGTAGTCGTCTTGAAGCTCAAAGTCATGGTCGAACAACAAGCTATTGATCAGCAGGATGTAGTGCGGCTCATCGCTGCGTGCTGCTTGCGGCGAGACGATGGAGAATCCTGAGCCAGGCGTCCATTCGATTCGTGTCAGCGCAAGGATGCCCGCCAGTAGCAGGGCAAAGAGAATCCCAACTGCACGTGGGGATAGTGAAGCAGTTGAACTCTTCCAGACTGGTGCGGAAGAAGCTGTGCCGTCGGCGAATCGATAATAGATGAAGCCGAGCGTACCGAGCAGTAAAATCAACCAGACCGTCGTCCAATTGATTGCCTCGACCAAAGAAAAGGGCTGCGGCTTGGCGAGTTCATGTTGCCTGGCGCCGGCAGGAGGCGCGGGGATTTCAGTCAGGGAAATATTGCGACATGAAATCGTCGTGTGGAGGTTCGGCGAGCTCAGTCCGCATTGAACTTCCAGCGGGTCGCGCTTGAAAACGCGAACATAAATGTCGTGACGTTCCCAATCCTGGTTATGCCAGAACACGGAAGCCGAGCTTTTACCCTGCTTGATGGCCAGGAACGCTCCGCCCAACCACGTGTCTTTCGCCTCCAGTTCAGCGCTGAGATCATACCATCCGGGTGCTACGGTCAGGGTTTGGGTCCAAGCCGCGTCTTCCCCGGGAGCGTTGACGATTTTCAATTCGCCCGGCGCATCCTGCGGATGAACCCATAGGAAACTTTCGCATCCGGATCGGCGCGAAGGATGCCAGTTATCCGGCATCGCGGCGCCATTTGCGAGGTTAGCGTTGAGCAGGAGGTTTGTCTGCGCGGACGCTGGAGGCACCCAGGCAATCAGTATCAGCAAAATTGCGATACCGAGGCTGCGGATGCCATTTGGAATCGCCTGATTCCCGCCCGCTAGCCATTTGCAGTTAACGGATGCGACGTTGTGCCCTATCATGTTCTTTTTGGTACGTTTCGGCTCATCGAAAGCGTAGCTATGATGGCTGAGGATAACAAACCGATGTGCGTGAGTTTGTCTCGATGGTTGTATGTATGCTATGAAAAGCCCGCTAGCGCCTGCGCGACCGTGGGGAGCTATCAAAAAAGGCGTTAAAAGAGCGAAGGAGAATCGAATGAAGGGTAGAGCACTTGTGGGGGCGTTTGCGGCTTTGCTGGTCGCTTTCGGATTGAGTGCGTCCGCGCACGCGATGTCGCCTGACGTACCTGGCCAGGTTTTGTGGACCTATTACGAGACCACGGAACCCTATACGTCCTGCTCCAGCACGACTGCCGATACCGACGGCTGCAACGTCGGTGGGCGCGGCGACAATATCATTCGCCTCGTCAATCCGAACGGCGCCGCGAATGCCAACCTGGCGGGCGCGCAAACTAACACTGTGTGCGCCATGATCTATGTCTTCGATGATGACGAGGAAATGGGTGAGTGCTGCGGGTGCCCGTTGTCTTCGACCCAACTGGCGACTTTCTCAGTCGAGCACAACCTGACTTCGAACTGGGGCCTCTCGGGTGGTTCTGAGGGCGGAGACCATGGCAATGGCTCCATCGCGATCATCGCTGCCTCGCAGAATGCACCGATTGCGGTCGGCTCCAGCAGCAACGGACAGGGATGCGCCATCACGCAGAGCGGCGCTTGCAACCTCGGCTGCGATCCCACCAATGTTCCCGGATATCCGGTTGCGGTAGCCGGCGGTAACGATCTCCTGGGCAGTATCACTCACGATCAGGCGATTTTCCCGATTGACGGGCAGATCACCGAAACCAAGCTCAATGACGACTGCCACGGCGAGGACGTCAATCTCATCTATCTGCAGAACCAATGCGGTGCGCTCGTCGGCAACGGTTCGCACGGCGGAATCTGCAACTGCCCAATTGAATAGACTGATATTCTTAAACTGATCGAGCGCCGCCGGATGTTCTTCGGCGGCGCTTTTGTTTTTCGACGACCCACCGCAGGTCGCATACGCGATTTCTTCCGCTTATAAGGCGATCATCGAGAATGGACGGGTGGACTCGTCGGGGTCGTTGGTCAGCCTGGCGATGGCGCTCAGCAGGGTCTTCTTCTTGATTGGCTTGCTCACATGGAGATTGCAACCGGCCTCACGCGCGCGCTGAACATCCTCGTCCAGCGCGGACGCGGTCAACGCGATGATCGGCACCTGGGGCAGTCCCTGCGCGCGCTCCCATTCCCGAATCGCACGGGTGGCCGCGAAGCCGTCGAGCAGCGGCATCTGGATATCCATCAGAACGAGGTCGTAGCGGATGTTCTTCACACTCTCGACCACGCGCTGGCCGTTCTCGGCCTCATCTATCTTGAAGGAAGTTTTCTGCAGGAATGCCTTGACCACCAGCCGATTGTCCGGCGAATCGTCGGCGAGCAGGATGCGAAGCGCCCTGGAATTCTCAGCGGGCCGATCGTTGACGACGGGAACGAGGCGACTACTGCCCAGCGGCTTGTGGTCGCGGATGCCGACGATCTCCGAAAGCGTCGCATACAGATCGTTGTGGCGGATAGGCTTGAAAATGTAATGACGCAGGCCGACCTCCAGCATCCGGGACCGGTCGGCGCCCAATGCTGTCGAATTGACCATCAGAATCGCCGGAGGAAGCCCCCCCGCGCGACGGCCCAGTAACCTCAACATCTCGAGGCCGTCCATTTGAGGCATGCGCTGGTCGACGAACATCAAATCGAACTGACTTGCGAGATCGTCGGCCTTGCGAATGAGATCGAAACTTTCCGCCGCGGACGCCGACTGCACAACCCGCGCGCCACAGAAAGTCAGCATCTCGGCCAGAATTGCGCGGCTGGTCCGATTATCATCGGTGATCAGAATTCTCACGCCGGTCAGATCCGGCAGCGCGAGTGACGATGCGGCATCAGCTCGGGCAAGGTCAATCTCGAAGCGTGCGGTAAAGAAAAATGTGCTGCCCTGGCCGACCGTGCTTTCCGCCCACACGCGACCGCCCATCAGGCCGACCAGCCGTTCGACGATGGTGAGGCCCAGTCCGCTGCCGCCGTATTTGCGGGTGGTTGAAGAATCGGCCTGGGTAAAAGGCGAGAAGATATTGGCGAGTTTGTCCGGGCCGACGCCGATGCCTGTGTCGGAGATGGCGAATCTCAGGTGTGCCGGATTTTTCGCGGACGGATCTCTTTCGACCACGATCGCGACTTCGCCCACGTCGGTGAACTTGATCGCGTTCCCCACCAGGTTAGTGACAACTTGTCGCAGCCGCAGCGGATCTCCAACCAGGCGGTTGGGAACGTCAGATGCAAATCGGATGGTGAGTTCCAGTTGCTTTTCGTCCGCGCGCACCGCAAGAGTCTCGATGGTCTTTTCGACCACTTCCACCAGTTCAAAAGCCGTCGCCTCGAGGCTCAGGCGTCCGCTCTCCATGCGGGCGAGATCGAGCACGCTGTTGATCAGCTCGAGCAAGGCATTACCGTTGCTGACCAGCGTTCCGACGTAGCGGCTCTGATCGGAGTTGAGCGGCGTTTCGGAAAGCAGGTCGGCCGTGCCGAGGATGGCGTTCATCGGCGTGCGGATCTCATGCGACATACTCGAGAGAAACTCCGACTTGGCCCGCGAGGCCGCCAGGGCGGCCGCACTCGCGGCCTCCAGCTGACGTTGAGTTTCCTTCAGCCTGGAGACGTCGCGCGCGATGAAGAGGGCGCATTGCCGGCCGCCGAGTTCGAGGACCACCGACGATACCAGCGCCGGCGACGGCATTCCGTCGGCGCCGCGCGTCATGATTTCCTCGTTGCGAACCTTCAGGTCGGTCACCACCCGTTTGATCAGGCGCTCAGCGCTGGCTTCATCGAACCAGATATTGAGTTCCTGCCAATGCTTGCCGATCGCCTCCTCGCGGGTAAAACCAGTCGCAATCAAAAACTCCTCGTTCACGTTGATGTAGCGCTGGGTGCGAAGATCGATGATACACAGCGGATCGAGGATCGAGTCGAGCGCCTTGCGCAGCGCAGCTTCGTTGTCGGCAAGGCGCAGATTTTGTTGTGACACCTGCGTGCGATTCTGTTCGCCCAGCGACGCCGCAAAATGTCCCACGGCGGCGGCGGTTGCGAATCCCACCCAATGAAAGAAGGATAGAGTGTCCTGTTTACTCAGCAACGCTACCGCGCCGAGACCGAGAATGGTCGCCGCCGACAGCGAATCCTGCCAGCGAGTTTCCCATGGCAGCAGCGCCCCCGCGCCGAGGACGACCATGAAGCCGCTGATGAAGTAGAACTCCGCATTTCCGTTGAGCAATGCGAGGGCAGCGACGCTGGTGAGCAGGCAGACACAACCGAGGATGGTCATCTGGCGCCATCGCGTCAGCATCCAGCGATGGAAGGTCAGCCGAACAAACAACAAACCGATACACGTGTCGAACGCGTAGAAGAAGGCCGCCAGGGGCGGCGTTCCTCTGTGCGCCACCAAAGCCGGAATGGCGAGCGCCACCTGCGAGAGGGCAACCAAGGCGGCGGCAACCCGCAGCATCACCAGGGCGCGGCCGTCCGCGCTCATCTCGAGCTGAGCGGGCAGCAGCATTTCCCATCGCGCGCCGGTTGATCTCCGAACCATATTCCCCCGAACAGGCTGCCGATCTAATGCCGGGTAAGCGCAGCCCGATCATCTCTCCTTGGAGGCATTATTCATGCCCAGCAGTAGAGTATCTCATAGTGAGCAGTGACGCGAGATTTCTAGAGGCGCCGTGCATAGAATGACACAACATACCGCGGCGAGGAGTTTTCAGAGGTGACAAGGCTGCGGCGATGCGACCAGGATAGCGGAGGTGCGCACTGCCGGCGTGCAAATAACAGTGGGCAAGCCGTACAAGTACGGCTTGCCGATTTTTGGAAACCGGGTTAGCGCCCAGGAAACTAACGGGCAGGTTTGGTTCCGCGGATATTTTTCAGGATGAAGGCGATGTCGCGCGCGCTGGAAAGATTACCGAACAACGACACGGTCTTCAGCAATTCGAGCTCTTCTTCAGTGACGCCATGCTTCGCGAGCATTTCCGCGTCTCCGCCAAACCGCTCAAGCAAATCTTTGCTGTTTGCTCCCGCCCTGCGCGGAGCATTCGCTTTGGTCATACAATCCCCCTAGACGACCTGTTGACCAGCAAATAGTAGGTTTATGCTACAAGAGAGTCAAGCGGCGGTTGCGACTAATTTCGGCTTTGAAGTGGTTTATCATTAATGCGTGGTCGCGATGAATTGAGTTCCCGCATTGCTATTGGCCGGGCTCTCGCTGGGGAAAGTTTGGATCAGGCAAACTGGCGCGCTTCCGCATTGGCTGGTGTTCTGCAGCCCCAGAAGCGCGATGGTGCCGTTGCCCGAATTCCCCGTATAGGCAAAAAATCCCGCGGGATCGACTACCAACCCGGTCGGGCTGCTGGAATCGATGACCGCGGACTGCCGCGTCAAGGTTGCGTTGGTGCGCGAAAAGGGCTGGACAAAGTTGACATTGGGATTCGCGGTCAAAACATAGTTGGCGCCGGTGACTCCCCCGGCGTTGATCACCGAGCCAATTCCGATCGCGCTGGTTGACTGTGAGCCGGTAAAGGTGCCGCTGTAGGCCAGCGCGCCGGTGCTCGGGACAATGAAGAAGACCGAAACAACGCCAAGGGTTTTGTCGTCCACAAAGAGATAGCTTTGCGTGCTGTCAATCGCGATTGCCATCTGCCCGGGATTGGCCAGAGTGCCGCCATTGGCCGGGACGCCGCCGGCGATCGGCGAGAGAGTGCCGTCGCTATTAACCAAAAACGAGTAGATATATCCGGCTGAGTCGTTAACGTAGACGAGTCCGAGACTGGGATGAGCGACAATGCCAAACGGCTGTCCCGCGAAACCGCTGGCTGGCAAGACTCCAATCAGGCTTAACGTTCCTTGCGAACCGATCTGGTATTCGGTGACCGTTTTCGATCCTGAGTTGGTAACGTAAACGAAGTTGTCGGAGGAATCGATCGCGATTCCCTGAGGGGTGGTGCCCGACGCGATCTTTGGGAGACTGGTCAGGCTGCCGAGGACGCCGCTGGTTGCGATGGCATATTGGTAAATATTCCCGTCCGCTGCATTGGCGACATACACCAGGTCATTTCCGGCCGTTACCGCGAGGCCTTCCGGTCCATTGGCCGCGCCCGCCGATTGTTTCGCGATAAAGCCCAGCGCGCCGGTGCTGGTATTGCGTGTGAATGCGCTCACCGTCCCGTCGCGGAAATTGGTCGCGTAAAGAAATGCGTTCGCGACCGGGGTGGACGTCGAGGTGGTAGACGAGGTGACTTCCGGAAATAGTCCCTTGCCACAGCCGCCGGTGCTACCGAGAAAAACTCCGATCGAGGCCACCATCGATACAGCCAGGACGAAGCGCATCAAGTGCGCGATCCGTGTTCGAATACTCAAATCTACCTCGGCCTTCGCAAACGCGGCGCCTCGTCAGATACGCCGGGTATCTATACGTCTTTCGGTCGAACCAGTAAGACGCTGCGATGGCGGAATGGTTGCGAAGAAACCCGGCGCCATCAGAATGTTTCCCCGTACCACTTCCACTTCCGGCTCCCCAAGAGCGTGCCGCTGGTGACCCTTCCGTCGATTTCGAAATCGAGGTGGCTCACTTGCCGATTCCGCGCAGCGTCACGACCGTGTTGCCTGTGCTTGGCGCGATCACACCGATTGCCAGTGCTGCCGATGGGTTTGCGCCTTTGACGGCTGGACTGAAAGTAATCGGGATTGGGATGGTGGCGCCCGGCGCCAGATCAAAGTGCTGAGAATTAATCTGGTAGGGCGCGATGTTCACCGGCGCCCAATCGCCGCTCAGCAGTCCTTTGCCGGTATTCTTGATCGTCAGGCTGGTTGGGAAGTTGCTCCCGACCGGTGCGGTTATCGTAAAAGTGCTCGGGACCGAAAGTTTTCCGGCCAAACCGACGCCGCTCAATGCGATGCCGATGGAAGGCCGGGTCGCATCATTGGTACTCACGATCGCCGCGGCCGTGTCAACCGGAAGATCGGGACTGAAAGTCACCGACTCGGTTTGTATTTGTCCCGGCGGTATATCGAACGAGCCTGGGCTGATCTGGAAGACTTGACTTCGGGTTGGTGGGCTGATCATCACGGCCAGGCTTCCAATCAGATCGCCCTTGCCCGAATTTTTGATCGCGAAATTCTTGCTGGTCGATTGCCCAATCGCTACCGAGCCCATGTTCAAGCTTGCCGGAGCCACGATTTTTGCGCCGGTTGGGAGCGGTGTCGGCGTGGGAGTAGTGGTCTGGGTCGCCGTCGTGGTGGCCGTGGTGGTCGCGCTGGGCGTCGGGGTCGCGGTGATGGTCGCGGTTGGAGTTGCTGTGATAGTTGGAGTCGGTGCGGTGGTCGGCGTGCTCGTCGGCGTTGCCGTCGAGGTCGCGGTCGCAGTCGCGGTTGGAGTGGGAGTCGGCGCCGCGATGAGCAACATGGCCTGGCCGGTTGCCACTTCCGGGCTACTGGAGAGCGTGGCAAACGCGGGATAGACAGATGACGTAGCGTGAGCAAATGGCGCAGCGACATCGCCGAACGCGAGGGCGAATCCTTCCTTCGCGGAGCTCATGTTGAAACGTTGAACGAGCAGAGTCGACAGCGCGATGGTGGGCGCAGTGGGCGCCTGGGCGCCGTAGAACAATACTTGCAGATCGTGATTGTTGTTTGGCGTCAAAGGTGGTGCGGCGACGGAGATGGGGCTGGTGCCCGATGCCGTCATTCCCGAGGTATTTTCGATCGGCACGGAAGCGGCGGCGCCTCTCCACGCACCGATGACTCCTACCGCAAAGTTCGAGCCTATCGTCCAGGTATAGGAGGCGGGCTCGCTTGCACCCGCGGTCTTGTAGTAGAGCCAGGAGGTTGCCTGGTTGCTGCTGCCGCCGCCAACCGAATCATTGCGAATGCTCGACCAGCCGCCGGGGAGGATCGGAATATCCGAGCCGGTGCCGTCGTGAACGATGATCTGTGCGATGAGCGTATCACCCGACTGAACGCCCGCAGGTAACGTGACCGGGATTGTGGTTACTGCGGAGCTGGAATCGGTGAGCGGTCCCTGCCCAACGAAAGTGATGGTGGTAGTAGGTGTTGCCGTGGCAGTCGGCGTCGCCACGGATAGAAATGCCGTCTCGAACGTCTGAACATCGGGCGAGCCCCATCCGGTGGTCAGGTCGTAACCCGGCACCGCGGTATATCCCGCCACCCCATTAAAGCCGTTGCTACCGCTTGTCACATCGCGCAAACCGGATTGGGTGGCGGAGCCCAAAGCACCCAGTGCATAGATGCGCGGATTCATATTCCCGATCCGGCCACCATTTAGCTGCGCGATGAGCTTGGAGATACCGCCCCACATCGGAGTTGAGATGCTGGTTCCACCGATGCCGCCCATCTCAGCCGGAGAACCTGATAGATCGTCAACCCACCAGAAACCGGGGGTCGTGTTGCTGGCCGCGGCCGATACGTCCGGGATGTCGCGCACTCCATCATTCGGGGTCCCGGCGTTCTGGAAAGGCGGCTTGGCGAAGATCATGCTTTTGCCCCCGCCAGTTGCCCCGGCGCCATTATTCCACGCTGCTTCGGGGACGTTCCCCACATCGTTGCCCTGGGAATCATATTTAGGGGTGAACTGAGTCCCGCCCACTGCTGTGACATTCGGATTGGCGGCCAGTTCACTGACGTTTTGAGTCGTTGCGGTAACGCATTTGCCCGCCGAAGAGGTCAGACCAGCCGAGCCCCAATCTCCAGTCGCCGCGAATACCGTCTGCCCCTGGGTGGCTGCCTGGGTCATCGCGTTGCCAAGGGTCGTCGTATAAAACGAGGACGAGCCGTCGCAGAAAAAGTATGTGAAGCTGATGGTTCCGCAGGCATTGTCCGACACGGCTTTCAGTAACGCGTCGGTCAAGGGATCGATCTTCTGGGAGGCCGGATTCCCGATATAGACGTTGATAGGAGCGCCGGGCGCGGTCGCATGTACCCACTGGATGTCAACCAGGGCCTCAGTTTCGTCGCTGTTCCTTCCCGGAGTGGAGGTATCGGCGAAGACCCGAGTGACCGTGGCGGTTGGCAGCGAGAAGCTCGTATCAAACGTGCTGACCGCGGTGTCGATAAAGTCGGAATCCTGGATGATTCCGATGCAGTCGCCCCCACTCCCATCGATCGCGCCGCTCACCGGCGGGGTTTCATCGTAAAACGTCCACAGATCCTGGGGGCCAAAAAATAGACTACTTAGCGCCGGGCTGCTGCTTGCCGGTTCGATTTTTGCTGGTTGCGAGGGGAGGCGCGTAGCTCTGCCATTGCGCGAGAGCCTGGCCGAAGCATCGAGGCTGGCCGGTCGCGCCGTTACGGGAGTCCAATGGCGCAAGTTGTCGAGCCCATCGATGGAGCCAATGACATCGGCGAAGCGTGCAGGGATTCGGGGCGGCGCCGTGTTCGCGAACCGCGCTCCATCAGCGGATGCGGCTATCGTAGTTGCGAAAGCCTCCTCGGCTTTTGAGACCGTAGCGACGGCGCTCATCTCCCGATTGGAGGAACGCACGATGCGCAGGCCGTGCCCCGAAAGCCATTGCGAGACTGCCGCCACCTCGGCTTTGGTGCGGCCAAATTTGGCGTTGAACTGTTTGGGCGTTAACCAGCGATGATACTGCGGAGAGTTGGAATCCTGCAGGTCGGCCAACAGCCTGGAAAGTGCTTCGCGATTACGCAGTCGAAACGAAAGATGGACTGCCAGTGAGCGATCGGCAGGCGCTCGCATAGGAAAAGCCGATGCTTCCGGCGGCCGATTGTCGCTGAGCGCAACCGTCTGTGCCGGCGCGGAACCCGCGCCGATAACACTCAAAACCGCCGCCAGCGTAACAGCTATTCCGAAGTGTAATGCGCCGCGGCTAACTCGAAACTTTTCCATACTTCAGCGGCCTTGTTGCTACTCGAATCGATATCTCCCCACCGCCACGGCCGAATATGTCCCGCATGCTGTCGGAGCCCATAGAGCGGTGAAACGCAGCACGGTTCAACTCACTTCCCGACCCCCTTCAAGGTGACAAAGGTACTGCTGGTGCTCGGTGCGATGACGCCAATCGCCAAAGCCACCGATGGCGCGCTGCCTTTGACCGTCGGCGTGAAACTAATCGGTATGCTATGGGTAGCGCCCGGTTGAAGGTCGAAGTGACCGGAGTCGATTTGATAGGGACCGATAGAAACCGGGGCCCAGTCGCCGCTTAGAAGGCCTTTGCCGATGTTTTTGATCGTCAAGTTTCCTGGGAAGGTGGTTCCAACCTTCGAGGTCATCGTAACGCTGGCAGGAACCGATAGCTTACCGACCAGACCGCTGCCATTAAGCACAACTCCGACGGTGGGCCGGGTTGCATCGTTAGTACTTATGAGCGCCACCGCCGTGTCATTGGTCATGTCGGGCATGAAAGACACCATTTCAGTAATAGGAGTGCCCGGTGGGATATTGAACGAGCTTTGATTGACTGTGAAAACGGATGCTCGCGAAGGAGGATCAATCAATACCTGGACCGTTCCAACGAGGTTGCCCTTGCCCGAATTCTTGATGGTGAAGTTCTTGGTCGTCGTTTGACCGATAGCCACTGAACCTACATTTACTGATCCGACCACTACGATCCTCGCGCCGCTCGGAACCGGCGTCGGAGTAGGCGTGGCAGTCGCTGTCGCAGTGGTGGTCGGGGTCATCGTGGGCGTTGCCGTTGCGGTCGGAGTAGGCGTGGCGGTCGGTGTTGCGGTAGCGGTGGAGGTGGTCGTCGCGGTCGCAGTCGGAGTAGGCGTGGCCGTGAAAGTTGCCGTCGTTGTAGGTGTCGGCGTCGGGGTCGGAGTGGGAGTTACGGTCGCGAGCATGAGTTGGAAGGCTCCGCGTCCGTGTGTACCCGCGAAGGTTACACCTAACGAATTCTGCGCCAGATCGTAAACGGGAACTGTGGGCAATCCCGTATTTAAAGGTTGCCATGTCGCCCCGCCGTCGGAGCTGTGAAAGATCCCGATATCGGTCCCGGCGAAGATGCTGTTGCTGCACGGGTTCCCGCCACAGCTCCCGCTATCGTCACCCGAGTCAACCAGAACCTTGAGTACGGGAACATCGGGTAATCCATTGGCGCCGGCCACGATGGCCCCGCCGGAGATGCTGTTGCCATCCGCCAAGGTCCAGGTTTGTCCGAAATTCACCGTTTTGTAGATATGGCCGACTTGAGTGTCGGCCGTAAACCCTGAGAGTCCGAGGTACGCGACATTTGGATTGTGCGGGTCCGGCGCGATGCTGGTGGCCTGGGTGGAAAGCACACCCAAAGGGCTGGTCTTCTTCATGACGGTGTCGAGACCACCCGTCACCTCGACCCAAAAGGCTCCGTGGGCATGAGTGCCATCGAGCTGGACGTTGGATTGCTGGGTATTGCTAACGGCGAATGCGACAGTTCCATCGAGATCGCTCATCGCCAATGACCACGCCGGGAAAATGTTATGTAAAGTGTCGTTGGGCCCGAACTCGAGGTCTTCAATGGCACAGTTTTGATTGAGGCACATACTGCCCTCAAAGGTACCGTCGGAAGTAAGATCCTGATCGGTTTCTTGCGCCCAGTGAGCCATCCCGTCAGTGGAGACATAGACCGAATGCGCGCCGAACCAGACCCTGTGCGCTACGGAAGGGTCGACCGCGAGCGGTGGATAGAAAACGGGGCCGGCGTCCTTGACCGTATTGAGCAAGGTCTGAAGGTTGGGCGTCCACTCCTGCCCGAAGACAGCGCAATTTGGAATGTTTTGGTCGGGTGCGCTGCACCAGGTTTGCCCACCATCACTGGAGGCCGAAATTTGCGCGTGATCGATCTCGTCGAGCGAGAAGTCGTGATAGACGAAGTTGGGGTCCAGAACATCATAAAATTCGAAACCGCCGTCGCCGGTCTCACTGTCTGGAGTAAGCCAGTTGGAAACTGAATTGCTGTACAGCTGAGTGCCGTTGTCCTGGAATCCGGCGATCAGTTTGGTGGAGTCGGTGGGATGGGGTCCAATGCCCTGGATCTGGCCCGCGTTGATTTGTTGATTGAGCGAAGTAAAAGTCGGCGTGCTCGTACCCGGGTTAAACATGTAAAGGCCGCCATCGTTCGCAACCAAAACTTGACTGTTCGCGGGATCCCAAATCAGCGCGTGCTGGTCTGAATGGACGCCGCCATTGGGCGCAAGGAAGGTCCACGAATGCGCGTAACTACCTGCCGACTTGTAAAGTCCTACACCGCCGAAAAACAAGGTCGACGGGTCGGTGGGAGAGACCAGCATCGCTTGATCGTAAAATGATTGGGAGAAATTGTTGGGATTGGAGCCGTCGATGGTGGTGCCGCTGGAGGTAAACGAAGGGATGGTCGGCGTTAGCACGGTGCCGCCGGAATTCCAGGTCGCTCCCGCATCGAAAGACGCGAACATCCCGCCATACTCGAGTCCATCCGACGCCCCGATCATCGCGTAAACCACTCCGCCTACCGGACTGGAAGGTCCGAGCGGAGAAGGTACTACCGGACCCACCGCCAGACTTTGGCGACCTTGGACAAGTTTCGCTCCCGGAAAATTGGCTGCCTGAAAGGTCACGCCGCCGTTGTTGGAGTAGTAGACGTTGCTGGAGTCGATCGCCACATATACGTTAAGCGGTTGGAACGGGTCTATGACGACATCATCGGCAGGGCAGGGAGCGTTAGTGTTCCCGCCGCCGATCAGGTCGCAGCCACCGAAAGCGGATTCCGGATATTGACTCCAGCTGGTACCGCCATTTGCGGAAAACCATAGACCCGCTTTGCTCGCATCCGTCTCGAAGATTCCGGCGTCCGCCCTGCTGCTACTAAATCCACTGGTGGTGCCCGCAAAGATGCGTGGTGTACCGGGCGTAGTTTTCGTGTCAATCGCGAGCGAGGTAAACGACGCTCGGTCAAAGGTTCCGGTTGGTCCGACCGGGGTCCAGTGCTGTCCCAGATCGGTAGACTTGAACATCCCCGATCCGTACAAGGAATCGATCGAACCGTTACCTTCGCCGGTTCCGACGTAAATCGTACTGGGGGAGGTGGTGGTATCGAGGGCGATGGCGCCGATCGCCTGGGTGGGTTGCTTGTCGAACACGGAGACAAAACTCCCGCCGTTGTTCGTGCTCACCCATAAGCCACCGGAAGCGGCGCCTGCGACAATCAGCCCGGTCGCGTCGGCGGCGAGTGAGGTGAGGCGACCAGTCATCGCGGTGGCGCTTCCGATGGCCGAACCAGTAAAATTCGCTTTCTCCGACATCGGAACGGGACCCAGCGACTGCCACGATCCTGAAAGGGCTGCCGAGGGACTAGCGGCTCCGATACCGCTGACAGCAGCCTTCGAGGTTCCTCCGAGGTCGGCGGGCAGCGCACGTTCCATCGCCTGCATACGCGAAAACGCATGCGGAATAGCCTGTTTCGGAATTCCAAACTGCAGTCCGTGGCGCGACGACAAAAAAAGTTCGCGACGTACCGCCTCCGGCAAGTGGGTTTCGTCGTGAGGTTCGTTTAATTCCGCGCTCTCATGCGCCGTCGGTGGAAAGTCACGACCGCAGGAAGCGAGTAAAAGAGCCAGTGCGAGTGCCAAGACGACTGCGCTGGATGCCCCTCGTGGAAAATGTCCGGAACTCATTGACTTAATCTCTCGCAAGGCGCCACTGCATCACTCGATGTTCGAAAGCAGGACTGACAGTTTGACAAAGGTTCCGCTGCTGACGGTCGCTGGTCCTCCATTCGCAGGTTTCTGAGCGAATAGAGAATCGCTTCCGACGAGCAAGACGGCGCGAACTCCGCTGCGCCACGAGGTTGAAGAAAGCTCCCCTTTTGAGTCACTTACGCTACTTTGAACTTCAAATTTTAACAGAATGGTAGTTAACAGCGCAATCAATTTTCCCGAGTAGGCGAAAAAACGTGATTGGGGAGCGTCAGTTCAGATTCGTGTTCGAAGCAAGCCTTGAAGAATGGTCGTGTTCAGTCGTGAATCCGCTTGCGAGAACCGAAGGTGATCAATCCTCGCCAAAATCCACAGACTTAGCTATCGATCTCGAGTTGGAGCGAGCTGGAAGTTCAAACCCGCTTGATCGTGAGTGGCCGGATAGGCTTTGAATGTAGCGCGCAATAGTGAATTTCAGCTAGCAGAGGGGAAAGAAGACGATGGAGAGGAAGTGGCTTCGGGCCTCCGATTGGCTCTATTCCTCTCTCTTTGTTCCAACAGCGCTGGCGCTGATGGTCGCCGCGATGTTCGCCAAGTTGGTGTTTGCCGGCGGTGATCAGGTCTTATCACATTCAGGCACCGACCTTTCAGCCGAATTCGTATACTGGCGCCAATTCGGTTTCGATGAGTTGAGGGCGGGCCACATCGCATTATGGAATCCGCACGTGTTCAGCGGGGTGCCCTTCATGGGGGGATTTCAGGCCGCGCTGTTTTATCCGCCCAACTGGATTTATCTGATTTTGCCGCTGCGCACCGCTATCAATTGCGAAATCATCCTGCATGTTTTTCTATTGGGTTTACTTACCGCGGCATGGTTAAGACGCTATGAACTCCATCCGTTGGCAGTGGTACTGGCTTGCGCTGTTACGATGTTCGGGGGGCCGTTCTTTCTTCACATCTACCCCGGTCATCTAGCCACGCTGGATTCGATGGCGTGGATCCCGTTGATTCTGCTTACCGTGGAAAAGCTAATAGAGAGGCCCACGGCAAAATGGGTGTTCATCGGGATTTTCGCATTCTCGATGCAATTTCTTGCGGGCCACCCGCAAACGCTCTTCAACACACTCGTGATCTGTTTAATTTTCGGATCGTTGCGCCTGGTTCGAGCTTCGTATCGGAAACCAACCATCCTTGCTTTCGCCGCCATTGGGGTTGCGGCTGTCATGATTACCGCCGTGCAGCTTTGGACGGGGCTGAACGCATCCGGTGAAGGCACCCGGCAGGGGGGAGTTCCATTTGCTTTCGCAGCGATGTTTTCCTTCCCGCCGGAAAACTTTCTAACCCTTCTGATTCCCGGGTTTCTTGGCAATATGACGGATTTTCCGTACTGGGGCCGCTGCTACCTCTGGGAAATGTCCGCATTCGTCGGGCTCACGGGCCTGGTCATGGCGATTTATGGAAGTACGGTGGGCTTTCGCGGACGCAAGCTGTGCCTTTTCATGGTGGCCATTCCCGCAATCCTCGCCTTAGGAAATCACACCCCGTTGTTCGCAGTTCTCTACCGCTTCGTGCCTGGCTTCGATCATTTTCGCTCCCATTCGAAGTTTCTGGTTCAGGCGACGCCGTTCGTCGCGATCCTAATCGGGCAAGGAATGAATCAGGTGTTGCGGTCTCCGAGCGGCACTAAGTCCGGTGCGACAGCAGTGCTGGCGACGAGCGCAATTCTCGGAATAGCTGGGTTCTGCCTGTGGCATTCGGGTTTCCCCGCAATCAAAGATGGATGGGAACAACTCATGGATGGTATTGCGGCTACCGGCGAATCTTATCTTCCATCGCGTAACTATGCCGACCCGGATTTTATTGCGAACGCCGCCGCCTTTGCCGGATATGAATGTCTGATGACTGCTGGGATCTTACTAGTTGTGGCGATGCTCCTTTATGCACGATCATTTCATCAAGGTGCGGCCGTTGCATTAGCGATAGTTGGGCTAGGAGAAATGTTCTGGTTTGCGAACTCTACCCTCGCCACATTTTCTCTCGCTGAGACGGTTCCCACGTCCGTACATGATTTCCTGAGCGCACATCCCGGCGATTATCGGATTTTGGAACTCCCGGATCCCAACGCTGCTATCGCGATCGGTGCGGAGGATATCTGGGGCTACGATCCTATGGTCCTCGGACGATACTCACAGTTCGTTACCTTTTCTCAAGGAGGTAATCCCGAGGATGCGGACATGTACGTTAACTTTTCACGGATTACGCCCATGCTTGGGCTGTTGCGATTGAAATATGTCTTCCGCAATCAGGTCGTGGTTTCTGAAACGGAGAAGATCTCTTCCGCACTTTCTTCTACTCGACGGATGGGAACGGCAAGACGATCGAAACGATATCCTTAGCTCGCTGGAATCCTCAGCATTTGACCCGGAAAGAACCGCGATTCTCGAGAGCGATCCGGTTCCCGCGCCGATCGCCGGCGAGGGATCGCCTGGAACGGCGCAACTCGTTAGCAGCGACACTGACTCGATGACTATATCTGCGAGGGTTACGCGACCTGGCTTGCTGCTTATCACCGATTGCTACAGTCGCTACTGGCGAGCCGTCGCCGAACCGGGTAGCAGTCAGAAAGACTATCAGGTACTTCCCGCGGACTATACTCTGATGGCGATTGCACTCTCGCCCGGCGAGCATCGATTTCGTCTTGAGTACGCGCCTCCGGGTTACACCATAGGCCGCTGGATTTCTCTCCTGGGACTGATCCTGTACATATTGGCGGGAATGTTTTTCTGGCGGCGGTCAAAGCTAGTTACTTCCTAAGCCATATGCGTAAAGGGGAAAGCTCATCATCAAGGTTATGGCCCACCTCACTTGCACAGCTATCGAGCTACGCGATATCTGGATTCTTTGTGGTTCTGCTCGCTGGGATTTTGGGGCGTTACCCGGATCGAATGGGTTCCGAGCACAGGATTCGAAGTGGTTTCGCCGCGGGTAATTTCGGGTGATGAGCCTCATCATCTGCTCGTGCTTAACAGCATCCTTTTCGATCACGACCTTGAGCTTCAGGACGACTACAACCGAGCGCAAACGGGCCTCGACGCCGGTGGGGTGCCGTTGCCGGACCACCACACCATCATCGTTAACCGACGAACCGGGCAACACGGGACGTGGTTTGAGCATCGTGGGGAGGAAGGTCTAGTCCCCGGCCCTGATGTGTATGAGGTCTCCTCGCATCCGGTGGCGTATCCGGCCTTCCTCGCCGCCTTCATTGCTCCGTTTCGTCCGAAGATGGATGACGTTGAGCGCGATGCGAGCCTGGTCATGGTGCTGGTCTCATGGCTTGGTGCGCTGTTCACGTTTCTGCTCGCACGAAAAGTTGGACTTGGAGACTGGGTATGCCCTGCTGGCAACGGCACTACTTGCGCTGGCGAGTCCGTGGCTTGCATACGATCGATCATTTTTTGTCGAGCCGGTCATCGGCCTGACTGCGGTCATTTCGCTCTATGCCCTTGAAGCGGACCGCCCGATCTTCGCTGCAACAGCGGCAGCGGCAGCGGCGATTTTTAAGCCTCCGCTGGCAGTAATCGGCGGAGGATTCGTGATCGATCGAATCCAGCAAAAGCGCTGGCGCGAGGTGATCCTGTTGCTCGCAGTGCTGGGCCTCTTTGGACTTCTCCTCGTGAGCTTCAACTATTGGTTGGCGCGGACGCTGGTAATTTCCGGAAATGTGGGCGGACCCTGGCCGTTGGGTTCGAACACCGCGAGAGATTTTCACCGTCTCGGAGAAACCTTCATCGGTAGTGACCACGGGCTTTTTATTTTCGCGCCGTGGACGATATTTGCGATCTTTCCGCTCGGCAAGGCTTTCTGTTCGGCAAAGGCCAGCCCTCATTTCCTCCGCGAAATGTCCCTGCCAATTGCGATGCAACTGGCGATCCTGACGGCTTCGAATTTCGACGTCGGAGCTTGCTACGGTCCACGCTACTGGATTCCATTTCTGCCGTGGATGGCCGTCGCGGCCGTTTATACTGTGCGATCGAGCGGTTGGGTATGGAGGAGCATCTTCGTAGCCGCCGCGATGGTAAGTCTCGCGATCTCGATTGCCGGCGCGCTCCGATATCCACAAATGTTCTCGCTCTCGCCCTGGTTTCTCTGGCATACCGAGGCTTCCAGCGAGCAGTTTCCTGTTCTGACCGCTGCGTCATCCTGAGGCCGATTGTCGCAGGTTGCGACTATCTGTTCCGGTCCCGACTCGCTACATCGACAAAAGCGCAGCCGACGGAACAAAATCGAAGCACAGGCGATTATGCGCAACCTCACAGAACATCTCCTGACGGAGCACTCGGCCAGTTCGCCTACTAATCCATCAGATGTGCAGCCTGAGCAATAAGGAACCTAATTCAGTGTCTCTAAAGAAACAGGATGTACAATTCCTCTACAAAAGTATGAGTTTTCCTCAATGGCGAGCGGGGAACGCTTCTTGCTTTGAGCCCATACAGCGTAAATAAATTATACGGTCCTGACACGGACCACGCTGCCCGGAGAGTTTTCGGCTCCGGTTGTGTTTTCGCGACTGAGAAGACCGCCTGAGGCGGTTTCTCTGGGGTAGTTTTAGGGGGGAATGATGAAGCGAGCCCTTTGGACGCTTGGGCTAGCCGCTATGCAAGGACCGGCGATGACGCCGGTCAGGTTTGAGCATCAGTCGGAACGGCCCCCATCTTTGCATGCTAAGCACGCTCGAACCGCGCGAGTATCGGGCTCCGCCGTTTTCCTGCGTTCCAACGATTTTTCGTTGCGCTCCTCGCTCTCGCTGCGGTCGCGGTTTCCGCAAATGCTGCGAACGCCCAATCTCTGAGCCTGGTAACCTCGCAGGCGGCACTTAATTCCAACGACAACATTTCGTGGACGCAACTTGATTCCAGCTACGGAACATCGTCGTTACCCTCCAGCTTCAACGTCACCTCGGCGAATGCGAATCCCGTCAGCGTCAGCCTGACCGGTGCCAATAGCATCCTCGCGGTAAGCTGCCCTGCATCCTCCTGTAGCTGGGCCGGGATCTGGGATGCCTGCGGCCGATACGCTGGTCTGGACCTCGGATGGAAATAATGGCGGCAACGGCCCCATGACCATAAATTTTGGCCATCCTCAGGCCGGGGTAGGCGCCTTGATCCAGGCCGACGGCCCCGCGCAGTTTACCGCTCAGGTCCAGGCCTTTAACAGCGCTGGAGCTTCGTTGGGGACGCTTACCGAAACCAGCGATGCGGCTGGCGATGCGATGTTCATCGGCGTTATGGACCACGCCGGCGCGCAGATTTCGACCATCGTTTTCAGTCTGACCAGCGCGCAAGGAGCGGTTTCCGACTTTGCGCTTGATAGCCTGTTCCTTAACGGTCCAGTGTTACCGACGCCGACCGCGACCGTCACTCCCACGACGACGCCAAGCAAAACTCCGACCGCGACGCCGACGCCTAACGTCACGCCTACGCCAATTCAGACGATAACGCAGACGCCAACACCTGCTCCGAGCCATAGCGTTACACCGACCGCAACATTGACTCCGACGAAGACCGCCACTGCGACAGCGACGGCGACCCTGACACCGACGCTCACACCGACTCTAACTCCAACACCAACTCTTACGGCGACCCTGACCGCAACACCGACAGTGGTGCCGACGATCCCGCCGCCGACTTTGACACCGACCGCGACCCTGACGCCCACCGTCACGCCGACCCCGACCATGACGGCGACGCCGACCCCGACCGCGACGCCCACTACGAGTATCGCCTTCGTCGGCGCGGGACCGCTGGCCGACTACAGCACCGCGGTGACGACGGTGACCCTCGGCCTGCCGGCCGGCGTTCAGTCGGGTGATACCCTGCTGGCGCAGATCCTCGTCTACGACGGTACCGGCTCGAATGTTCCGTCGGCGCCGAGCGGATGGACGGCGATACGGCACGACAGCATCAGCAATGGTCTCCAAGCGACCTCATGGCTCTACTACAAGACTGCAGGAGCCAACGAGCCTTCTTCCTACGGATGGAACATCAGCTCGAACTGGGCGGCCGGTGCGATGGGCGCGTGGCGCGGCGCGGCTATCGCACCGATTGACGATGCCGCCGGGACGACAGCCTCGGGTGCGCTTCAGATAACCGCCTCGGCGCCTTCGCTTACTCCGAGCGCCGACGATGAACTGCAAGTTTACTTCTACGGTTCGCAGTCCCATGTGGGGCCGACCATAACGCCTTCGATCCTGCTCAATCAGCGCTTCGACTCCACCTCGTCGAAGGAAGGCTTCGCACTTGGCTTCGCGGACCTCGCGGCGCCATTCGCCAACGATCCATCGATTACCTATCCGGCAGTCACGAGCATCTCGGGTACCGCGGTCATGACGGCGCAGGCGGTTCTGCTGACGCCGACCTCACTCACTGAGAGTCCGACGCCCACAGTTCCCGCGACGAAAACCGCGACATCTACCCCTCTCCCGACCACAACCATTACATCGACACCGATTCCGACCAACACTGCCACCATAATCCAGACGACGCCGACTATTACCGCGACATTTACGGCAACCCCGGTCGCGACTCCCACGCCGGCGCCGGTTGCGAATATCACCTTCGTTGCGACCAGCCCACTGACGGACTACAGCACTGCCGTAACCACGGTTTCAGTGGCGCAGCCTGCCGGAGTGCGGGCAGGCGATACGCTGATCGCTCAGATCCTGATTTATGACGGCAATGCCTCCGACGTTCCTGCCGCACCTGGCGGATGGAACCTGGTCCGTCATGACACGGTAAACAACGGCAACAAGGCGACCTCATGGCTCTACTACAAGACCGCCGGTGCGAATGAGCCCGCGTCCTACGGATGGAACATCAGCTCGAACTGGGCGGCCGGCGTTATGGCTGCATGGCGCGGCGCCTCGGCTGCTCCGATCGATACCAGCGCGGGAGCCGTTGCCTCCACCGGTAATCCGGTCACCGTCTCGGCGCCATCACTGGTCCCGAGCAATAACAGCGAGCTACAGGTGTATTTCTACGGTTCGCAGGCCAGTGCAGCGCCGGCGATCACGCTATCGGGTGGGCAGACTCAGCGCTTCAACGCCAAATCATCAAAAGAAGGCTTCAGCCTTGCGGTTGGAGACGCGGCTGCGCCTTCGACCGGCAATCCATCCGCAACCTACCCTGCGACGGCGAGCGGAGGCGGCAGCGCGGCGATGACGGGTCAGGATATTCTCCTGATCCCCGGCGCGCAGAGCGCGACTCCGACGCCCACTATGGTTCCGACCACCACCGCGACTCCGATTTCGACGCCGATCCCGACCAACACCGCGACGGTGGTTTCGACCCCGGTGCCGAGCACGACTACCACTCCGACCCCCGCGGCGACGCCTTCGAACATAACTTTCGTGGGCTCCGGTTCCTTGACGGACTACAGCACCGCAGTGACGACGGTTACCCTTGGCGCGCCGTCTGGAGTCCAGTCAGGCGACGTTCTCCTCGCGCAAATCGTGATCTACGATGGCAATGGGACTAACGTCCCAAGCGCCCCGAGCGGATGGACCAACATTCGTCATGACTCGGTGAACGACGGCAACCAGATCACCTCGTGGCTATTCTACAAAGTCGCGGGGGCCAGTGAGCCTTCATCCTATGGCTGGAATATAGCTTCGAGCTGGGCCGCCGGCGTGATGGGTGCGTACCGAGGAGCGGCGACTGCGCCGATCGACAATTCCGCCGGCTCGGCTATCGCCAGCGGGGCGAGTCCGCTGTCGGCCTCGGCGCCGTCATTGACTCCGACCAACGATAGCGAGCTGCAGGTGTACTTCTACGCTGCGCAGTCGCACGCGGGTCCGGCACTGACGGTTTCAAGCGTAACTCAGCGCTTCGATGCCACCTCTTCCAAGGAAGGCTTCGCGCTGGCCTTGGCTGACCTTGCGGCACCTTCAGCCGGCACACCGTCTCCGACCTATCCCGCAACCGCGACGATGTCGGGTGGTCTGGCGATGACCGGGCAAGCGATATTGCTGGTACCTGCATCGGGCACCGGCAGTTCCAAGACGCATTAATCGATGACTAACGCGCCGTCCTTCAACGGAGTTTCCGTTGAACGGGCGGCGCGATCGTTTCGAAGTAGACCAAGCCGCCGCCGAGCCGAAAAGGGAAAAGCCCAAAATCATTCCTCTGGTCGATTCGTTTTGCATGGTTCGTTTCAGTCCTCGTGCGGCTTGCGGAGCGAATAGTGAGATGCGAAGCTCTCGCGGATGGCGCGCTTCTGGGATGCGATTCGTAAACTCCACGGCCAATTCGTTCGCCGTAGTCGTGCGGAAGTTCTCGCGCAGCATCTATCTGAATTGCTTCCTCAGGAAGCCGCCTCGCTGCTCGACGTAGGATGTGGCGACGGACTCATCGACCATGAGATTCTTGCGCGGCGTCCCACTCTCGCGATCGAAGGAACCGATCTGTTTCCGCGTCCGGAGGCGCTGATACCAGTGCGCGCTTTCGATGGCTTGAACCTCCCGTATGCTGATAAGAGCTTCGACGCGGTCGTGTTCATCGATGTTCTTCATCATGCCTCCGATGCCGGTTCCCTTTTGCGCGAGGCGGCGCGAGTCGCGCGTCGAAGTATCCTCATCAAGGATCACTTCGCGGAAGGACCGCAGGCGCGATTGACGTTGCGCTTTATGGATCTGATCGGAAACGCCGGATACAGCTTTGCGTGGACCGCCAGCTATTGGGACAGAGCCAGATGGATGCAGACTTTCAAACAGCTGGATCTATCGGTCATCGAGACGCGCAACCGATTGGGTCTTTATCCTGCTCCGGCGAGCTGGCTTTTCGAACGATCGTATCAATTCGTCGCTCGGCTCGACGTGAAAAATCAGGCCGGCCTCATTGCCGGCGGCCGAGATCCAGAATGCTCAGCAGGAACGCGGACAGGATAGTCTGGAAGCCGAGCGCAGTGAGGGTGAGCCCCGGCACCACCAGCCGCATCGTGTGAGCGTATTGCAGGTTTCCGAAATGGGCGAGGCGCCATTGGTTGAATGCGATGAATAGCAGGCTAACACCAAACAGCATTGCGGCAGTCGCGACGATCAGACCTACTTCGAGCGTGACCGAACCGAGGATGCGCCTAACGTAACGATCCTCGGGCAGGATGCCTTCGCGAGCCGCGATGGTTTTGGCGAAGATGCCGAAGAAGATCGCCTGGTAGCCGCACAGCATCGCGAGGCTGCCGAACAACAGCGTGTGAGCATCGAAGCGCACCGACCCGATTCTGAGTCCCGGCATCGCCAACAGATACGCCAGCAGGCCAAGCACGATCAGAATCGCGCCCGGAACCAGGAACAGCTGACGGGGGCTACAGACCAGGAATAGCCGCAGCGTGCGCCAGCCGTCGCGGAAGGTCCGCAAATGGGGTGCGCGCGTGCGCCCATCGGGATAAAGCGTAATCGGCACTTCGGCAATCTTCGAGCCGAAGAGGCATGACTTGACGATCATCTCGGTGGCGAATTCCATCCCCGTGCAGCGTTGTTCGAGGCGTTCGAAATGGGCCTTGGTGAAGCCGCGCAAACCACAATAGACGTCATGGATTTCGGAGTTGAACCATCGCTTGGCCACGAAAGAAAAGAACGGATTGCCGAAGCGCTGATGGAGCATCGGCATCGCACCCGGGGTGATAGTGCCGCCGCCGGACTTCAGGCGACAGCCCTGGACGAGATCGAAGCCCTCGCGAAGCTTCGCGATGAAGATCGGGATGGCCTCGAAATCGTAACTGCCGTCCGCATCACCCATGATGATGAACTTTCCGCGCGCGGCGTTGATGCCACCCATCAGGGCATTGCCGTATCCGCGCGCATCCACGCGGACCAGTCGCGCGCCGAGGCGTTCGGCAATTTCGGGTGATTCATCGGAGCTGCCGTTATCGGCGACGACCACCTCGCCGGCGATGCCATTGTCCCTGATAGCCGCCTGCGCTTTCTGAACGCATCCGGCGAGAGTCTGGGCTTCATTGAGACATGGAATTACCACGCTCAGCTCGAGCTGCGCGGGATTTCTCAGCGCGGCGCCGTTTTCATCGGCGCCAAAGGAGGATCGATCTTCCGCAACGTTGGATATTTTCTTCGACAAGCGCCCTCTATTCTAACAGACTATAAAATGGATCGACGCTGACTATAACTGCTGCCGTCGCAGTGTAACGTCAAGTGCGAGGGATTCCGAGAGAAGCAGTCGGTTGTTGTGGAGCGCCGCCTTCCGAGTTTCAATAGAGCATCGATGAGACAAAGCAAGAGCATCGGACAATTCGTGTCGCGGCTGCCCTCCAGCCTCGCTACCGCTATCCCGGCTGCCGAATCTGATTGGGTCCGATATGGATTGCCGGCGGTTGCATTGACGATAATTTTCTTCTTCGCGATACGATACGAAGCCAAGGATGTCGAAACGCCGGTCCAGAATCCAATGGTGATCGCACAGAAACCCACGACGCCGAGGCCCAACGCATTCGCGAGTCTTCCATCCAGCGGCGATAATCGTCCGGCTACCTCCAACGTAAACCCGCTACCGGCAAGGCCTGCCATTGCGCCTCCCATGGCGTCCCGGCCGACGCTATCATTCAATCCTCATGCGGCTGCGGTACCTCAAGCCCAATCCGAGGGAATACGGGCTCTTTGCAGCGCCACGCAGTACGCCGTCGCGCGAGTGAGGAGGAGCCATTGGAAGTCTAAAGCGATGGAGATGGCCATCCAGAGTTACCGAGGGCAGGGTGGCCCTCAGGCGGCCGAAGGCGCCATCAACAGCGCCTTGGTGGACTATGGCCGGGGGAAATGGGACGAGTCGCAATGCCCTCCGGGTGGAGTGCCGGCATTGGCGAAGGGTGCGATCGCGACAGTCATGCGCTAAGTCGCCTCACCGCAAAATGAAAAGGGCCTCATCGCATCGCGAGGAGGCCCTTTGTCGATCGCTCGAAATGATTAGTTGAGTCCGGTACCAGCGCCCTTCAGGTCGAAGATCCCGACGTCGGTGTTGAAATTGGATCCGAAACCTAGAACGCCGCCGCCAGTCGCACTGGAAAAGCCGCCCGTCGAGGGTCCGATTTCGAAACCGCCTGAATAGAGTGCCGTTCCGCCGCCGGTCCCGTTACACGCAGCCCCGCTGGTAAGGAAGTTGATTGCAGAACCGAGCGAGGTGGAGACGGTGAGGACTCCCGAAGCGAAGAAGCAAGCCTCACCCTGAGTGTTTCCATTAGGATACTGCTGACTGATCACCACGTTGAGAATAAAGAACGCAGAACCGTGATACAGAGGTCCCAGTCCGTCGGTGACGCTTCCGGTGTTCTCGAAGCATTGGCAGGTTTGTCCGCTATTGCAGCTCAAACCGGCCGCAACACAGTCAGATGACGGAGCCGAGAAGTTTGCGTTGCCGGATCCACCCAGGGAAAATTCCTGGACCGACGGTGGAGCCAGCGGGGTAACGTTGGCCGGGTTTGCACCCGCCGGCACCCCGAACATCGCACCACCACCAGACGAGGGAGCGACGCCGCCGCGGCGGAGGCTGGCCGCGTTTGCGTTAAGTCCTAACATCAGAACTAAGGCTAGACCTAGGAAACCAGCCCCCACTCGAGGCAGGTTTCGAAAACATTTCAGCATACGATGATCTCCTCTGGTTCTTTTCACTGATCTACTCGGTTGGGCAGGTGCAGATTCCGCCACCGGAGCCGTTGCCGACGAGGGCAGCGCACTGTTGAATCAAATAAACATTGTTAATGGGCTCGCCGATGCCATTGTCGAAAAGCGATACTTCGGTCAGACTCGACGTGCCATTAATTTCCTGATTGTGAGTGATGCTTCCCAAGAGAGTTGGATTGGCCACGTAGCCATTAGTGGGATCGCATCCGCCATTGCAAGCAGGATTGATTTGTCCCGGGTTGGCGAACGACAGGCATCCAATCGCATTGATCGATGCCGCACGGATCGCGATCGTACCACTGTCGTTGTCGATACCTTCGGCGCCCTCAACGGCCCAATCGGCAGTCAGATTAGAGCGAAACGAGAAGGTTGCTATCCGGGACGGAGACAACGGGCAACCGCAACACTCGCCCATTTCTTCGTCGTCGTCGAAAACGTAGATCATCGCGCACTCGGTACCTACAGCTCCAAAGGACGCGTTGCCGTTCCCATTCGGATTTACGAGCCGCAGAATGTTATCGCCAACGCCGGTTCCGACTTCGCCCGGGCTGGTGCTGGTTTCAGTGAACGGTTCACTAACGTCGTAGTATCCGAAAAGCGCACTGCCCGGCAGCATTACCGCGCGGGCCGGCGTCGATACGGTTGCTAGAAACGCAGCTCCGGCAACCAACGCTAGTGCGCCCCTCCCTAGCCATTGAGGCTTCCTAAGGCTGATGCTCACGCGATTCCTCCTGTCCTTTTGTTCGCAGAGTCCTTTTCCTCCCGTAGTGATCGCCACCCCCGGGCGCCACACCATTGCTCTGTATTAAGCAAGTTTGTTGTATCCCTCCTTTTTGCGCTTCCATCCGAACCATTTCTTCGCCGCTGATGAGGCGATCAGGTACCTCTTGCCAGCCCGCCTTTTTGGTCCCATTGAGCGATTGCTTCGATGCGGTGGGCTTTTCCTCGTGACGCAGACTTCGAGCGCGCGGCGACCGATTGCGCGCGACTGGCGACGATGATCCCGTTCTGCTCTGGCGCAGCGGGTCTTTCGCTGCTGATTCCCCGGTGACGAATGAAGCCGATGGCGACCCGTCTCCGCCGAGGAACCCAGTGTCGATTCCGGAAAGACTGGATAATTTGGCGACGTAAAAGTAAGTCGCGTGCGCCATGCTGCGGGCCTTTATCCATCGATAAACCTGACTTCGGCTAACTCCCAAAGCGTCTGCGACCTTCTGCGCGCCACCCAAAATTCGCACCGCAGCGGCCACCACATTCGCCTCTGTCCATCCACCATCGTTCATGTCGTCACCTCTAACGGTAAGAAACCCTCGATTTGGGGTGTTCCCATCGTCTACCCGCTCAAAAGCGGAGGACGCCACGGATAAAGATGTATCGCGCTTTGTTGCTCATATGTCAAACGGAGAGGGTGAAAAAGGTCGCATTATCTATATTTTGCGTCATTTTGTCGCATGGAGGAGAAAGTCGCCCAGTGAAGTCGCGACGGTCGCCCACCCTAAGCAGATTTTCGCTAAGCACAGGAACCGTTTACGCACGCAAAGCTGCAGCATTGAGTGAAATTGTCACATGCAGTTCCGGGGCTAAAGCAACTAAACGCGTAAGCGGCCGTTGGGGCGACGACGCTGCTGATCAAAGGGGCCGCAACCCCCGCCGCCGCAGCGAGAATTGCTACTTTTTTGAGCATCTGGCGCTTGGACAAATCTACCGATTGGCCCGCAACCGTAGCGCCATCGAGAAGCCGGCGTCGCCGCAGACGCTCAACCCCCACTCGGACAATTTGAGTCCCATCAGGCGATTCGAGCTTGGGAAAAAGATGATTCGCGAGCTCGTCGATGGACCGGGTACCATCACAATGGCGCCAAATCGCCGCCGCGCTTTCGTTGAGGCAGTGCGCGCGATCAGTGCTGCTATCGTAGATCAACAATTCCCCAGCGACCTCTTCGACGAGCAAATTTTCGCTTTTCGCGAGCGGGTTTTCAGGTTTGATCTTGGCCCCCATAGCTGCCTCTATACCTCTTCCATTACTTCAAGCATTTGTTGAGCTACTTCCGAAGCTTCTCCGCGGATTCCTTTTACTACCCGTGCCCCGTCCAGCGCTCGACGCAAGGTGCCTATCACCCTTCGAGGCTGTCTGCGCGCCGCCACCGAATGCGATAGCATCGCGAGCGCTCCCTGGCCCGGAGACAGCCGCCGCGGACGCCATTTCGCGCCTTCGCCATACCTCGTGATAGCGACCATGCCAACCGGCACCGGTTTCACTCCGGCGGTCGCGCCGAACTCCGCGATGTCATAATCGGTGGCCTTATATGTTCCCGGCGCGCGCAGGGAAAGAGGCTTTGCGAATGGCGATACCATCCCCTTATCGTCGAGGACCGCGTACTCGTCAGAATAGTAGGTCGCGCCCAATTTGATTAGCTCGGATACCAGAGTGCTCTTCCCGCTCATGCTGGGTCCGGGAATCACAATCGCCCGCCCTCGATGCTCGATAACTCCCGCGTGCACGAATACACGACGGGGCGCCATTTCCGCAACCGCATGCCTTATTTGCACTTCAAGAATCTTCAGAACCGGCGAAAGTTCACGTTCCCGACATAAGCGTAATGCACCTTCATAGAGGATGTTCAAGCGGCGCACTCCGCGCTCCTGCTGCTGCCCGCCGACCACGAGCGAAAAAAGTCTCTCTACTGTGCTCGACGAGGATGGCCGAGACCCAGGAGGCAAAACGGAATTGAGTGTCCGGCAGAAATCGGATTGGTTTGCGCGAATGCCGATGCGCACCCCGAAACAGCTGAACGTATATCCGTCCGCCCAACCTAGGCGGTCAATTTTCTCCATTCAGGACGAGCTCCAGCGCAGATGCGGGAGCTCGCGTTGCGCGTCAATCATCGCAATTGGGTCTCCGGGTCGCCGAGCAGGTTCCAAGTCTGCTTGACATCGGGGTCCATGCTCGAGTTCTGCGCCTGCCGCGTAGCGAGGCCCAGGGCCGGCGGATTCTGCGAACCGAACAAGGTCTGATAGAGCGTCTGATTAGCCATCACCTGCCCACTAGGCACCGTAAGACCGGAAGACGACCATACTGCAACCGCGCCGCCGTTGGCGCGCAGCAGCGCCTCGGCGATGCTCTCCTGCATGGGGTCGGCGAAGAATCCATTGAGACAGGTCATCAGCATGAAGACCGCAGGATGAGCGCTATTGGTCAACGCCGGCACATCCGCATTGGTCAGCCAGTCTTGGTCGGTCGACAAACCACCCCAGGTATTTTCGTTACCGTGCCCGATGTAGTTGACCAGGTCGGGGCTGGTGTTGATCGCGTCGATCAGCGCCTGATGGTTGGAGTTATCGGCAGCGCGAGTGATCGAGGTGACGGTTGCGCCCGCCGGCAGCAAGCTGAGGAGTGAGTTGCTGTCGTCGGTGAAAGTAAATCCAGCGGGAACGCTGGGGTCGGACAGGTCCGAAGCCAGCAGGAACGCATTGCCCGATGTCTGTTTGTCGTATGCCACAATCTTGTTGACTAGGGTGGTCACGTCCGCCGGCGTAATAGCCGGCAGCCGGCCGATCGCCATTTGGGGTTCTAGGTTGTTCGCGAAGTCGGCGAACCATCCATCGCTGACAGCTTGGAAAGGGCCACCATCGATGAGCTTGGTCGGCACCAAGTCAGGACGAACGTTGGCGAGGCCAAGGAAGTTGCGCGGATCGTAACTCGCATCGCCCACCAGCAGTACGTAACGCGGAGCCGGCGTGGCGTTGTTGGCCGATTGCAGGAAGTTTTTGATTGCAATCGGGTCTTTTTCGCCAAAGTTAAATGCGTCGTAGACCTGCGCGATATCGACCGTGGTTACATGGAGTCCCTGCGACTGGCGCAGAGTGATAAGCGGTTGCACCGCGCTCATCAGCGTCGAGGTGCTGATCACAATCGTGTCGACCTGACCCGGGAACGGAGTCAAGGTTGCCGGAGTATGCAGCGCCACCGAGTCCGGGATGCTCGTGAGGCCGGAGCGGAACGCGATAATTGTGCGATCCAACGCGCCGCTAACAGTTCCCGCCGGCGCAGTCGCCGTCGCGGTCCAGGTCAGGGAGCCTTTCGGACGCTTGGTGCTGACTGCCAATTCAATCGGTGACGCCGGATTGGAAATGTCGATCATCCGGACTTGCGAGCTGCTAAACCCGGAGACAGCTACCACGTCGGCCGGTGGCGCCATGAACTGAAGTCGATCATTCACAGCCGCAAAAGTCTGCTCGTAGGTCAGAGTGAGATGATCGACCAGACTGATGTCGCCGGGATTTTCCGCCGTCAGCGTGACCACGTTGGCATTATTTACGATCGATGACGCCGGGAGCAGGAATGTCTGGTTCTGCTGATCCGTGAAGGTCACCGTCTCGAGCACTATGTTGTTAAGTTCGACCGTAACACTGTGCGTGCCCGCAGTTACGCCCTGCAGTCCGACTTCGAGCATCGCATTGTCAGGCCGCGACAGATTTGTCGCGGTCAATGTCTCGTCAAGTGCGGTAGCGCTACAAGCCGGATTACTCGGGTCTACGCACGTGACTATCTGGCCGAAGAAATCGATCCCGGTGGCACTGTTGGCGGCTGGGAAATAGACACTGCGATCGCGCAGCTCCACGCTGTTAAGGAAATCCGCGCCCGCGTTCACTTTGCTGCGCAGTTTGGACGTCGCGACGTGATCTTTGCTGACCACGCCATTAACCAGCCAGTAAACTCGGGTGTCGGTGCTCGGCGTGTCCAGCCCAGTACCGTAGAACTCGACTCCGCCAGTTTTTATCTCTAGCGGCTGTTCCACCCCTTCCGCATATAGATGCAGCTTGTTGCCGTTGCCAGCCTTCAAACCATTGGCAGTGAGGGTACTCAGCGGCACGCGGTACCATCCGGGCTGGCTGATTCCCAGTTTGATGGCGGTCTGCGCCGGCAATGGCGTCGGGCTCGCGGTCGGCTTTGGCGTAGCCTTGGCGGCCGCCACTGCAAAACCGATTGGCGTCGGTTGCACGACGAACTGAGGAGGTTCGACTATCGAAGCGTTCAGGTTGCTTAACAACGCTGAGGTCTGTTGACTCGGTGAGCTGCCGGTCCCTTGCGCTGCGACCACCGGTCCGTAGAACGTGCGCTCGCCGCTGATGTCGACTTTCTCAACCCAATAATTCGCGCCGGGATTGGAGGAACCCTCCCACCATGAGTAGCCGCGGCCGGCCGCGAGTGAAATCCTCGAGCCCGTCAATAACGCCGGGCCTGCAATCAGGTCGGGCGAGACCAGCACTTTAACCCCATTTACCTCGCGATAGACCCGGAAGCCGAGGTTGGTTGGCTGATAACCAGCCTCCCATTGGATCTGGGTTCCGTTCGAATAACTGGTCGCCATCAGAGAGACCCCATTAATCAAGGTTGGGGTCTGGGTCGGCGACGGCGTCGCGGTTTGAGTGGTGGTCGCGGTTGCCGTCTCAGTTGCCGTGGGAGTCACCGGCACTTGGGTCGGAGTCATGGTTATGGTCGCAGTGAATGTCGGTCCCACCGTAGGCGCCGTGGTCGGCGTCATCGTGATGGTCGGCGTTCCTGGCGTCTGGGTGGCAGTGATGGTCGGAGTGAGCGTCGGCGTTGCCGTCGTGGTTGCAGTCGCGCTAGTGGTCGGCGTTGCGGTAGTCGTGGCCGTAGTCGTTGGTGTCGCCGTAGTGGTTGCGGTGGTCGTCAGCGTCGCGGTAGGCGTCGGCGAAAGTGTCGGTGTCGCGGTTCGCGTGGGCGACTGAGTCGAGGTCGGGGTGATGGTCGCCGTCGGCGTGCCCGGCGTCTGCGTTGAGGTTGCAGTTGTGGTCGCCGTCGGTGTGGGAGTCGGAGTGGCAGTACCGGTCGGCGTGGGCGTCGTGCTTCCCACCAGCGTAAGCAGAACAGCCTGCGCGGTCATCGCAAGGTCTCCAGAGCTGGACCCCGTGGTGGGATATTGCAACGAAGCGACTCCCGACGACGGCGCGGCGAGATCTCCGAAGGCCAGCGAGAATCCTTCCGTCGACGAGCTGACGTTAAACCGCCGGTTAATCAGACTCGACATCGTGATGGTGGGCGCGAGCGTGGCCTGCGACCCATAGAAGTAGACCTGCAGATCGTTGTTGTGGGTCGGGGTCAGCGAGGGCGCGGATATCGAAACCGGTGTGATGCCGGAGTTCGTGGTCCCGGCGGAATTCTCCACCGGTATGACCGAAGCGCCGCGCCATGCTCCCATTACACCGGCCACAAAGTTCGCAGTCGGAAAGGTCCAGATGTATTTCGCAGGCTCGCTCGAACCAGCGACGTGGTAATAGAGCCACGAGGTCGCCAGGTTGGAGCCGTTCACCGAATCATGGCGGAGTGAATTCCATCCAGTTGGAATGCCCGGAACATCCGTGCCAAGGCCGTCGTGGACAATGATTTGAGTGATCAGCGTGTCACCCGCTATCACGCCCGCCGGTACGCTGACTGGTAGCGCAGACAGGGCGACACCGGAATCGACCAGGGTGCCGGCGCTGGCAAACACTATGGTGTTGCTGGGGCTCGCCGTCGAAGTCGGCGTCGGCGTGCCGATGCCGGTCGATGTAGTCGTCGCGGTCGGCGTGGCAGTAGGGGTCCTGGTGACGATTCCGGTCGGCGTCGGCGTCATCGTCGCGAGGGAAGTCGAAGTCGCGGTGATGGTCGCGGTTGGGGTGATAGTGGGAGTCATCGTGGCCGTGACGGTTGCCGTCGCGGTCCTGGTAGTCGTTGGAGTCGCCGTAACAGTTTGAGTTGCGGTTCCAGTCGGAGTAGGCGTGCCGGTCGGAGTTGGGGTGACGCCGAACGCCGTGGTTAGGAGAACCGCCTGAGCCGTTACCGCCAGCGTCCCGGTTGAGGATGCGCTCGCGGAGTAAGTCGGCGACGCATGGCCCGCGAATGGCGCGGTCAAATCAGCGAAAGCCAGAGTAAAACCTTCCTTGCTGGAACCGAGGTTGAAGCGGCTGTTCAGCGAGGTCGATAGGGTGATACCGGGCGCGGTGTTGGCCTGTCCACCATAGAAAAAGACTTGGAGGTCATTGTTGTTGTTCGGCGTCATCGACGGCGCGGCAATCGATAGCGGAGTAAAGCCCGAAATGGTCGTTCCCGAGGAGTTTTCCACCGGAGCTATCGAAGCACCTCTCCATGCGCCCATTACGCCGGCGGCGAAGTTCGAGCTTATGGTCCAGGTGTAGGTCGCGGGCTCGCTACCGCCAGCGACGTGGTAATAGAGCCATGAGGTCGCGAGGTTGGCGCTGTTGACCGCATCGTGCCGAATGCTGGTCCACCCGGACGGAGCGGTCGGAACATCCGAAGCGGTGCCGTCATGGACGATGATCTGTGCGATCAAGGTATCGCCGGACTGAACGCCGGCCGGTACTGCAACCACGATGTTGGTTAACGCGGTGGCGGAATCGGTTAAGGTTCCCGCTCCGACAAAGGTGATGCCCGAGAAGGGGGTCGCGGTCGGAGTCGGCGTGGTAGTTGGGGTGGCGGTGGCGGTGGTCGTAGGAGTTGCGGTAGTGGTCGGGGTCCGCGTCGGCACCGGTATGGTCGGGGTGGTGGTTACCGTCGGAGTAAGGGTCGGGGTCGGGGTGACGGTGGGAGGAGGAGTCGCGGTCGGCGTGATCGCGGTTACGCCGAGGCCGAAGACGCCGCGACCATGAGTACCAGCGAAGACGGTTCCGGTGTGATTTTGCTCGAGGTCATAGACCGGGACAGCCGGAATTCCGCCCTGATTGAAGGGCTGCCAGGTTGCTCCACCATCGGCGCTGTGAAAAACGCCGATATCGGTCCCGACCAGGATGCTGTTGCTGCAAGGATTGCCTCCGCAACTCCCGCTGTTGTCAGTGCCATCGACCAGAACTTTGAGCACCGGAACGTCGGGTAAACCCGTCGGGCTCTGCACGATGTTGCCGCTCACGACGCTGTTACCGTCGGCCTGGGTCCAGGTCAGGCCAAAATTCACCGTCTTGTAGAGGTGTCCGACCTGGGTATCGACAGTAAATCCCGAGAGGGCCAGGTAGGCGACGTTGGAGTTGATTGGATCAGGCGCGATGCTGGTGGCCTGGGTTGCGAGAATTCCGAGCGGGCTGGTTTTGAGCAATAAGGTATCCAGCGGGCCGGTGACCTCGTTCCAGAATGCGCCATGGGGAGGACTGGTAACGATGTTAACGTTGGCCTGCGTCGTGTTGCTGACGGCGAAGGCGACGGTCCCGGCCGAGATCGCTCATCGAAAGAGCCCACGCAGGGTGTCCATTTTGCCCATCGACGGGCCCAAATTCGAGGTCTTCAAGCGCACAATCCTGGGCGGCACAGATATCTCCCTCGAAGTTGCCATCCGAGGTGATGTCCTCATCGGTCTGCTGGGTCCAGGTCGCCATTCCATCGCTCGATACATAGACCGAGTGCGCGCCGAAAAAGACCCGATGGGCGGTCGTCGGGTCTACCGCCAGCGGGGGATAGAAGACCGGGCCGATATCCTTGACCTGATTGAGCAGATTCTGGAGAGCAGGGGTCCATTCGGGCTTGCCGAAGGTGTTGCATTGATTGAAGTTGTTGGGCGCGCTGCACCAGGTATTGCCACCATCACTGGAGGCAGAAATCGCCTCGTGATCGACTTCGTCGAGCGAAAAATCGTGATAGACGAAGTTCGGATCGAGGTTGTCATAAAAACTGAAGCCTCCGTCACCGGTTTCGCTGTCGGGACCAACCCAGTTGCCGACCGAACCGCTGAAGAGCTGGGTACCATTATCCTGGAAGCCGGCGATTAGCTTTGTCGGATCGGTCGGATGAGGTCCGATGCCCTGGATCTGGCCAGTATTGAGGTTATTGTTGAGCGGCGTGAAGATCGGGAAGATCTGCGGATTTGAACTAGTGTTCAGCATCCGCGGATTGAACATGTAGAGGCCGCCGTCATTGGCGACGAGGACCATATTGTTGGCCGGGTCGAAGGCCATCCCGTGCTGGTCGGAATGGACCCCGCCATTGGGTGCGAGGAAAGTCCATAGGTGGCCATAGCTGCCCGGCGATTCGTAGAGGCCCACGCCGCCGAAGATTACTGTCGAGGCATCGGTCGGCATGACCAGCAGTGCCTGATCATAGAACGACTGCGAGAAATTGTTCGGACTCGTTCCATCGATGGTGGTGTTATCCGCCGTCGAATTAAACGAAGGAATGGAGGGCGAGAGGATAGTGCCCGCGTTCCATGACGCACCGGAATCAAACGAGACGAACATCCCCGCATATTCGACGCCGTCGCTCGCTCCGATCATGGCGTAAACCGCCCCGCCGGTAGGATTCGCAGGCCCGATATTGGGACCTACCCGAGGACCAATCGCGAGGCTTTGGCGGCCCTGAACGATATGCGCGCCAGGAAAGCTGGCCGGATGCCATGTCGCGCCGCCATCGTTGGAGTAGTAGACCGTGTTGCTATCGATACCGACGTACACGTTGGAGGGGTTGGTCGGATCGATCTTGACATCATCCGCCGGGCAGGGGGCCTGACCGCTTCCCGTTGAGAGGATGTCGCAGTTGCCAAATGTCGATTCCGGAAAATGCGTCCAGGTATTGCCCGCATCCGGTGAGTACCATAGCCCGGCCTTGCTGGCGTCGGTCTCGAATATGCCGGCATCGGCGCGGCTGCTGCTGAAACCGCTGGTGATGCCCGCGAAAATCCGCGGGATGCCTGGCGTGGTGGTATCCAGCGCCATCGAGGTAAAGGCGCCGCGGTCAAAAGTCGTGGGCGTGCCCAGCTGAGTCCACGTCTGGCCCAAATCGTAGGATCGGAAGACTCCGGCTCCATATAGCGAATCGATCGAATTGCTGCCCTCACCGGTACCGACGTAGATCGCACTCGGAGTTACCGTGGTATCGAGGGCTATCGCGCCGATCGACTGGGTCGGCTGATTATCGAAGACAGAAACGAAGTTATTGCCGTTATCGACGCTGACGTAGAGGCCGCCTGAGGCCGCGCCGGCGACGATCAAACCATGAGCATCGGCGGCGACGGAGGTGAGACGGCCCGCCATCGGCATCGTGTTGCCGATGGCCGACCCGGTAAAGTTGGCTTTTTCATTGATAGGCTGAGGCCCAAGGAAGCCCCAATTGCCGGACAGCGCCGACAGATGGCCGATACTTGCCGCACTGGCCGACAGTTTGCGCTGGGGTACAGGATTGCGTGCCATCGCGTGCATCTTCGCAACCGCGCTGGTGAAGGCTTGCCTGGGTACCCCGAACTGGAAGCCATGGCGTGAAGCCAGAAAACGCTCCCGCCGCGCGGCTTCGAGAAGATGGGCTTTGCCGCCCTCATGTTGCTCAGATTCTCTGGCGCCGGACTCCTCGCTGGCCCGGTCCCCATCCAAAGAGACGTTGCGCTGGCAGCCGAAGACAAAGAAAGCCAGTGCGAGGGCGAAGAAAAGAGCCTTAGACGCACTGCGGGTAAAGTGTCCGAAACCCATTAATTTCCTACTCCCAGGGCCGCGGCCGCATCAACCTGGTCGCTGAACGAACACGAGATTGATTCAACCTTGACAGATGAACTCGAGGGTCGCCATAGATGCGATTTCCACCAAATCCGGCTGATTTGGACCGAATAGAGAATCGCAACATCCTGCCGCACGACATGCGTCGTGCTTCGATGCAGGGTTGCAAAAGCGGTGTGCCGCTCCCCCTTTGAGCCACTTAAGTTACTTTAGACTCCAAAACCTACCAGAGAAATCGCTAATAAGGCAAACAATTTTCCTTCAGGATTGGCGGAAAACTGTCAAGGACCATACTTAAAGAGATGGTAGATTCGCGACTATTTGACGCAATACGATTTGATTTGATTCGAACTTGAGGGCGAAAGTGTGTCGTTGGCGGTTTCCGCTCCCTCCTATGCAGAGCCGCCTTCGGGGCGAAACCCGCCTCCATCCGAGAATCGCTATGATCGCGAAAGCGCCATAGACCGCCGCTACCGTCCAAGGCCTCCCATGAGGATATTTGGGCGGAGAAAACGCCTCTTTCGCTTCGGGTGATACAAAACGCGAATCCGCTATCTTCTGGAGGTCATATTTCTCAAGGTCTTCGAATTCTTCCTGCGCGTGTAGCGGCTCGATTGCCATCAACACCGGATTCCGCATCAGAATGCGCCCGGTATTCGGATTGCCCCACGCTCCCAGCGCGCATCCCACGGATACCTCGGACACCGACGGACCCGTCCTGAACGAGAGCTGATACTTGCGCCATCCTGTTCTAAACCCCATCGGATGCGACCGGGTGGAGACGGGAAGCCTCAGCGATTTGGCGAACAACTCCGGCGATTCACCCGCCGAACCCAGCGTCTCGATGTTTACTTCGGCGGTAAATTGGTACCACCCCGGCTTCAATGTGAGCGGCTGCGCAAATGACGACTCGGCGGGCGAGTCGTTGCTGATTTCGATTTCCCCGGGTTCCGAGTCCGATTTCGCGGCTTTATGTGTAACGAAACTGGCCCCGCACGGAGGAAGTGCTCCCGCCTGCCATCCGGTCGGCAAACCGCCGTCCTCGGCCTTCAACTCGCTATTGACGAAGAGATTTTTTTGCCCCGGATCCTGTGCCGCGGAAGTTTCACCTCCCGCCACCCCGAGCAAGGCCCAAAGCATAGCGGCGACCATCGATGCCGCGGCGATGGTTCTGCTCATTTCCAGTTTCCCAACCCGGCGTCGTTGAACCACATGCGCGCATCCATCGCATCTTTGGTCATCGGCAACGAAATCCACATCGGCACGAAGTACAGAAACACCGCGATCGAGGCGATCATCACGGTTGCGCAAACGAACTTTCCGCGCCACTTTCCCAGCAGCGCCAGGAACACGTAAACAGCGCCAATAACCGCCGATACTATCGTTCCTTCGAGGTATCCTAAGCCCAGAACCGAGACTGCGAACACTGGTAAAAGTAATGGCATTTGCTCCCCTATCTGTGCGGTTTCCTTCCAGCACGCGTCGAGCAGGGCCGCGAGAGCTAAAATGCCGAGGTAGAGCGCCGGCATGTAGCTATAGAGGTATACCGATCGATGTATCGGAACGAAGATCCCGAGGTATGCGAGATATCCTATGCTAAGGAAATTCCATGCTAACCCGCCACCTCGCACCGCCCTAATCATTCCTAGAATGATCGCCACCAGCGCGGCCCACCAGATAGCTGCATTGCCGCCGCCCCATATGGCCAGGAACATTCCCTCATCGTCAGGCGCTTGCCACAGCCGATAGGCCCGCAACATCAAAGGCCAACTCCACCAGAGAGAATCCTGATGGTTAAGCGGGGTGGGATAGTACCGGTTCGCGAGTAAAACGCGATGGTAGTACGTGATCAGCGAAGATAATCCGCTCCACCAACCGACCGCGTAGTTGGGCAAGAAGGCGAGTAAGAAGAAAATCCCGCTTAAACCGCCTATCAGTGCGACCGCGCCCATCGGGTAGCGGGTTCCCGAGAAAATTGCGTCTTCATTGGTCGATCTGTTCGAAGACTGGAGCAGCGAACTAACAAGGAACCCGACTACCAGCATCCAGGTTACCCCGGGGATCGCGAATTTCGATCCCAGTCCGAGACCTAACAGGACTCCCAACCAAAGCAACGATCGCCTTCGATCTCTGACCTCGGGAAACTGCATGAAACGAAACAGGACCAGAAATGCCGCCGCTCCCAAGGTGAGATAGACGATATTGATGAGCGCGAGGCGCGAATACTGCAGAAACATTCCCTCGCATAGCAACAGCAACCCGGCCAGCATCGCCGCGCCGCGCGAGTAAAACATGCGCCGCGCCAGAAGATAAGTAATCGGAATCAGCGCGGTGCCAGTCGTTGCGGCGGCTACGCGCCAGCTCCAGGAATAGCAGCCGAAGAGCTTTATGCCGGCTACGATCAGAAGGATTCCGAGCGGCGGATGGACTTCGAAAAACGACTCGCCACGAAGATATTTGTAGGCTTCCTCGACGTAGATGTGCTCATCGTAGACCAGCGAATCGGGCACGCCGATGCGCCAGAAATGGGCGAAAATCGCGGCAATCACCAGCGCACTGATGGCGACGGTGTCGAACTTGCTCCAGGGCGGCGGCTGAGGACTAGTCAAGCCCGGCGGATTTTCGGCCATGCGACACAGAAACACAGCAATCGAGCGCGCGCAAATTTTTTGACCTGATTGCCGACGATTTGTATGCGGTTTTCTGGGCTGAATTCGGATCTCGATCCAATACGACCGAAGCTCTACTCGTCAACAACAGCTTTGTCGTAAGCTGCTACTTCCGAGCCACCGCGCGCGATAGTAGGATATTCTCTCGCGCTCATCTGTTGCGAGTGCTCATCGACGCGGACGAGGGCAGATTTCGGTTGCGCTTTGCAAAGGGGCTATGGGTTTGCTCGACTGGCTTCGGATCCGTTTCCGATTTGCCTCAAAAGTCAGTTGCCGTGCGACCCGCTATGACCTGACGGCTTCCCTCCTGGCCGTCATCGTCTTACTCGCGGGACGCGCTTCCTTCGCTCAAACCATGGCGCTCGAGGACAACCAGCCGCTCGAGGCCGCGAGCCTGTCAGCACGAGCATCTTCCGATCGCCAACTGACCCTTCACGTATCTTTTCGGCTGCGCAATCGCGGCGCGCTCGCCAAGTTGCTCAATGACCTGCAGGATCCCGCCTCGGCGCAATACCATCGATGGTTGACGCCCGCCGAGTTTGACGCGCGATTCGGCCGCACCCCGGCGGAGGTCCAGGCAGTCTCGCAGTGGCTCTCGGAGCATGGCTTGCGAATGATGCGCTCGTCTAATCGCGAGATCGTAGCTGCCGCGAAGGTCGGCCAGGCGGAGGAAACCTTTGCTACCACCATCGCCGCGTCACCCGACGGCGTGACCTACTCCAACTTGGCCGCGCCGCGAATTCCCTGGCGCTTCGCCGATGTCATCGGGTCGATCGAGGGCCTGGATAACCTGCGCCACTGGTCTCCCATCGCGAAGCGCCTGCCCGCGTTTGCACAGTCGAAGGGTATCGCACGCACCACGAAACAATCTTCTTGGTCAGGTCATGGCAGACGCCACGCCGCGGCGGCAGCGCTCTTCGATCCGGCGGGTAGCAGCCCAGCGTTCGGCGATCCGAATTTCGGGCCGCAGGATCTTTGGACTTTTTATGATGAGACGCCCCCGATGAATGGCGCGACCGATGGCAGAGGTGGTGACTGCCTCGGCGTCATTGAAGATTCGGATTACCTCGATGCGTCGGTGGCGACTTTCGACACGAGCTTCTCGGTTCCGGCGGCTAAGGTCAGTCGCGTCTTCTCCGATACCTCGAGTCCTGGAACCAACACGGACGAAACCGAAGCGCTGGTTGATATCGAATACGCGCATTCAACCGCGCCCGGCGCGCCGATCAACGTGTATATCGGCAATCCAACTTTCGAAACCATCGATCCTTTGACGGACTCAATCCTCAAGGCGATATCTGATAATACTTGCGGCGCGATAAGCTTCAGCTACGTCTTCTGTGGCGCGGCGCCTTCCTTCTATAACACCACCCTCGACAACGCGCTCGCTCAAGCCGCCAGCCAGGGGCAGTCTTTCTTCGCGGCCTCGGGCGACTGGGGATCCGCCGGGCTGGTGCTCTCCGGAAACCGATGCGTTCCGTCGACGAGCTCGCAGAATGTCAGCGAGGTAGCGGCCGATCCCAACGTTACTTCGGTAGGTGGAACGCAGTTCGTCCCGAACTATGACAACAACGGTAACGATGTAGGAAACGTTCCCGAGATCGCGTGGTCAGATTCAGGCGCGACTGGTGGTGGCCACAGCGCGGTCTTCGCGAAGCCTGCCTATCAGAATTCAGTCAGTCCCGACGACAATACGCGCGACGTTCCCGACGTAGCCTTGGCGGCGAGCAACGTCACGCCTGGATTTTTTTGGGTAGATGATCGATCCAGCATGCCAATCGAGATGTGCTGCATTGGTGGAACGAGCCTTTCAACTCCGGTGTGGGCAGGCATCGCAAAGCTTATCGCCGAGATGAAAGATGGCCGCCTGGGAAACATGAACCCTCGGATCTACAAACTCGGAGCCTTAGGTGACGCATCCCTATCGGGCCTCCGCGATGCCATAACTGGAAGCAACGGCTTCAACGGAGTATCAGGCTTCGATGCTACTCTGGGCTATGATCTGACCACCGGATGGGGTTCGCCCGACGTACAGACCTTCGAAGCGGCATATCTCTCCGAAACCATTTTGCAAACCCCCACTCCCACCGCGACCGCAACCGCTTCGCCTACCCCCACTGTCACTCCAACGGCTACACCTATGGCCACGGAGACTGCCACCGCTACCATCATCGTGACCATGACCGCCACCGCTACCGCAACGGTGCTCGCTACGCCTACCGCGATGGAAACTCCTACGGCGGTAAAGGTAGGAGCTATCCGCGCGACCAGTTATCAGAATGGCACGCAATTGCGATGGCGCGCGGGCTATCAGCCACGCAATCTCGGCTTCCGAATTTATCGTGAAGTCGACGGCGACAAGGTCCTTATCTCACCCAACGTGATTGCGGGCCCCGCCTTGCTGACTGGCGCGACAGTTTCTTTGGCGGCGGACGGTGGCTACGCATGGTGGGATAGTTACGCAAATCCCGGCACGCGCTATTGGATAGAAGAGGTCGATATTAGCGGCAAAGGCACCTTCTATGGTCCGGTGGTTGCCTCGCAGGGAGTGGCTAGCGCACCCTCAAAACAACGCTCGGCGCTACTGATAGACGCCGGCTTATCGCGCTCCTCCAAACAGATGACGGTACGCCCCGCGGTGATAGCCGAAGCTGTTAAGGCCGCCGCCGCTCCGACGCCGGTGAATCTGATGCCCAAGAGAGCGATAAAGTTGGGTATAAGCACCGACGGATGGTATCAGGTTCCATTCACACTGCTTAAGACCAATGGCTTCAATCCCGGGTCTGGCAAAGGTCTTCATCTTTACGCGGAAGGGGTGGAACAATCATTTGAGTTGAAACCGGGCGGTATCGAGTTCTACGGCACCGGGCTCGACACCCCCAGCACCGCGACGCGAGTTTACTGGCTGGTGAGCGGGGCGATTAACAAGAACCATATCATGATGTCCACCGCGAGTGGCGGCATGAGTGCGGGCAACGACTTCCTCGCGAGCGTTGAGTTGCGCGACCGCAGTACCTATTTCCCCGCGGCGAATAGCAGTAGCGGCAGCGACTTCTTTGGGGCGGCGGTGTCTTCGACGCCGCTGAATGAGGCTATCACCGCGGCGCACCTGTCGCGCGCCGACAATGCGACTCTCGAGGTCGGCCTGCAAGGGATGAGCGCTGGCCCGCACAACGTGTCGGTCGCTCTCAACGGCATGACGCTGGGAGCGGTGTCGTCGTTCTCTGACCAGGGCGTCGGGTTGGCGACCTTTCCAGCCACTTCAGTCATCGCGGGCGACAACACCGTGACGCTCGTCAGTACCTCCGGGAGCCCGATCGACAGCCTCGTCGACCATATCACTTTGACTTATGAGCGCGCCTACATCGCGGATCAAGATATCCTCGAATTCAGCATGCCTGGATCCGATCAGGTCACGGTTAGTGGCTTTACCAGTCCGTCAGTCCGCATGGTTGATATTTCGAGTCCTTCCGCGCCAGTGGAATTGACGGTCGCTTCGGAGGGCGCTGGGAACTTCGCTGCGACCGCTCCGGGCAATGGAACGCGCACGGTACTCGCGTTCGGTGCGGATAAAGTAGGAAGCCCGGATTCGGTCACCCTCCACAAGCGGTCTCGGTTGACGCCCCTCACGGGACGAGTCGACACGGTGCTCATTACTACCGCTGACCTGATGAGTGCCGTGGAACCTTTGATTAAGCAGCGAGCGAGGCAGCGACTCGCGATCAAAGCGGTCGACATCGGGCAGGTTTACGACGCATTCAATTTTGGCGAAAAGGATCCGCTGGCGATCAAAGAATTCCTCGCTGCGACTCAGGCCGTTAAGCGTCCTCCGCACTATGCGTTGCTGGTCGGAGACGCCAGTTACGATCCCAGGAACTTTCTGAACCTCGCGTCGAATCCGGATCTGGTGCCGACCGGGCTCGTCAATACGCGACTCGGACAGGCGGCGAGCGATGGATGGTTCGCTGATTTCGATAGTAACCTGCAACCACAAATGGCGATTGGTCGACTGCCGGTGGAGACCGCCGCCGAAGCCACCGCCTTGATCGCGAAGATCCTCGCCTACGACAAAGTGACGCCGGACAACGCGTTCCTGCTTGCCTCCGACGCTTCCGATCCTGGTGCGACGCCCACTTTCGCCGCTTCGAGCGCTTCGTTACTGGGTCTCCTGCCTGTGGGCTCGACGCCAACCACAATTACGCGAGATCCGATCAACGACAATCATTCTACCTTGATCGCCGATATCAATACCGGGCCTGACCTCGTCAACTACATCGGGCATGGCAGCGATGATGCCTGGAGCGCAAATGCTGACTGGCTGAGCGACGCGGATGTTTCAACCCTGACCAATAGTGGCCATCCCGCGTTTTTTGTCCTGATGACCTGCGATAATGGGTCTTTCGCCAATCCGACTATGGACAGCCTCGCCGAGTCGCTCCTGCGCGCCAATGGCGGTGCTGTCGCGGTGTGGGCATCTTCCGGCTCAACGGCGCCTTCGGGACAGCTGGAGGCGAACCAGGCTTTGTATCAACAGTTATTCGCGACTAGGAGTCCGCCCCCGATAGGTGAAGCTGTTCGTCAAGCGAAAAACGCTAGCTCGGATCCGGATGTCAAACAAACCTGGAATCTTTTGGGGGATCCGGAGACCCATCTCCGATAAGTGGCGCGCCGCCGGTCATGCGCCATCCAACAATGAGAGCTACGAAGAGCAGCACCCAGATCGGAACCAGGGTCCATGGACTTCCCGCCCATAAGCGAGTGTCAGCGCCGAGATCCAGCACCATCGCGCCCTTGGGAGCGCTGTCCATCTTGTAAAGAACCGCATTACGGAAGGAGGCGCGTCCCACCGCGAAGTTTTTGAAGCCCGCGATGCGTAGCTTGACGTTAACCCTGGTGTCGGGGCGGTCAACCGTAAAGAAAACACCTCGTTGACTCCAGTCGCTATTGCCTTTGACGTCCATCGACGCTACGCCCTGATCCCCGATACTGACCAGCGCGCCGGCCCATGACTGCGGGGGAATTCCTTCAGTGGAGATTTCGGCACCTGCGTAGTAGAGCCCGGGACCTAGGGTCGTGGATTGGACCCACCGCGCGTCATTGAGTTTTTCGTTCGCTATTTCGACTTTCCCGGGATCTCCATTGGATGGAGGAATCCAGAGAAAAGTCGTGGTCGGGAGGTCTATCCAGCTTTGACTCGTCCAATCTGCCGGCTGGCTGACGGATCCTTTGGAGAAGTCACCATTGGCGAGCAGGTTTTGCGCCGCGACGTTACGAATCGGCATAAGGGTCATGAGCATGATCACGGCGCAAGACGACAGAATTAAAATTCTGGGTTTCATGGCATCAAGACCTACCGTCTACATCCACTGGACTACTTCAGATCCGCGCAACCAAATCCGGGAATCATAGCTGCCTGGCTCGAGCGGAGTGCCGATCCAGAGTGGGAGGAAGTACACGAACGCGGCCAACGAAGCGGCGACGACGAGCACTCCGACGAACTTGCTTCCAGCTCGAAGGCGCCAGGTTATGATCGCGTACGCTGCTCCGATTGCTCCAAGACATAGGATTCCGGCGGCGGTTCCCAACCCCAGCAGGCATGCTGGCGCAAGGGATGAGATCAGAATGACCTCCTCCCACGCGCGGGAGGTTCCGTTCCAACACTCGGTTAGCACCAGTGCGAGCATCAAATACTGGAGGAACAGCGGCGTCATGTAGATGTAAAGAAAGAACGGATGCGTGGAAAGGGCAAGCGCGCCCATATAACTTAAGTAGCCAATCAACACGAAAGAGCGAGCGACAGTTGGGCGTTCGAACTCCCGGATGCCGGTAATGATCAGCGCGCCTAGCGAGCTCCACCATAGAATCGGGTTTCCGCCTTCCCAAATGGTTGCTATCAGTCCGCCGTCACCGGTGCTTTGCCAGTACAATGGAGCCCGCAGCATCAAGGGCCAACTCCACCATGGTGAAACGAAAGGGTTGGTCGTCTGCGCCATCTGGCCCAGGTTCCACAGGACTTCATGATAGTAGTGGAAGAGTGACCAGATGCCCCCCCACCATCCAAGCCAATAGTTGGGCAGAAAGGTGGCCAGATATACGATCGAACTTGCGGATCCGAGCAGAACCAGAGCGCCGATGATCTGTCGTGTCCGACGCTCACCGCGAGTAACCATCCCATGGAGGAGAAAGCCGGTAACCAGCAGAAACGCTATCGCAGGGAGCATCAGCTTGGAAGCCAGTGCTGCGCCTGAGACCAGACCTATATAAAGGATCTTTCTCCGCGCCACGGCAGGATTGCGAGTTCGAAGAAACTGAAACAACAGGAGGTAGGATGCGGCGGTGAAAGTCACGTGAAAGATCTCGAGCATCGCGAGGCGTGAGTGAATCAGAAACATTCCGTCGCACAATACAAAGACGGCGCTCAGAGTCGCGGCCATCCGCGATCGAAACATTTCGCGGCCCAAGAGGAAGGTTATGCCTACCAGTCCGGTGCCGACACATGCGCTGGAAAGCCGCCAGACCCATGGACGATGGCCGAACGTCTCGATTGCCGCAGCGATGAGCAGCTTGGGTAAATTGGGATGCACATCGAGGAATTGCTCGCCGCGCAAATAGGCAAAGGCTTGGCCGACGAATTGAATCTCGTCGAAGACCGGCTCCGCGGGATATCCGAGACGGTAGAATCGGGTAACTACCGCCGCAAGCATAAGGACCCCGAGCAGAAGGCTATCTGACTGTTCCCACGCAAGCGGGGCTTCGCTAGGGTCCTTCGATTCGAGGTTCTGCATGACAATCATCGCGGCATTCGCAGGGCGTGGCGCCAACGATAACTATCAGCAGATTGAGTGGGGTGGAAAGCTCCGAGTGCGCGACGATGTCCGCTATGCGGACATCAGCAGCGTTCCGATCAGCCTCTCTCCGAACTTCACCCCGATCACCATCGCTAAGGGGATGGCGATCGAGAGGGCGAATAGCACCGGACCGATCCTGCCTTCGGACGCGATTTCCACTTCGATTGGCTGAAGCAGTCGCGTCACGCGTTGCTTGATGAAATTGTCATCGGTGAGGGTGGCGGCCACCGCGGGTGGGACTATGGACTGACTTAATCGCAGAGATGTGAGGATGGCTGCGGCAAGGTCGGGTCCCGCGGCGCCATGCGAACGCGCCTCTTCGTCGCGCGAGATCTCGAGCGCGCGTTTCCAAGCCTGCAAGCGCGCCGTGGCCGCGGGTGCGGGCCATAGAAGTTCGGTCGCCAGTTGCGCCAGCAATATACGCAGGGGGTCGCGATGCCTCGCGTGCGCGCGCTCATGTTCCAGGGCGGCGGCCAGAGCTGCCGCATCGACCAAATCGGAAAAGTTCCGGGAGACTACGATTCGCGGTCGAAAGAAACCGACCGTCGCTATGGTCAGATGCTCATGCGAGATAGTCAGGGATCGAGTTGCGCGCCAAGCAGCCCGGATGAAAATGAGCGCGAATGGTAGTGCCGTCAGCATTACTGCTTTCGGCACTGGTTCAGCGCTGGCCGGTTCAGCCAACGCCCATCCGCATAGCGCGGCGAAGACCAGCGCGGCGGGCGCAAACGGCAGCCATAGTTGTCGCCAACTCTGGCGTTCGCTCGGAAGCCGGGACTCAGAATGATCCGCCTCCGACGGCCACCATGCCGAGGCCAGCAGCGCGCACCCGCACAACGCGGCGACGAGGAACGCAAATACCAACTCACGGTCCATTGGGTTTTCCTCGCCGAGCTGCCACTGCCCGCTCGAGCTCATCGATGAGCTTGGAATCGAGTGATTCCATCGCTTCCACCAGGGTCGCCATCGCAGGTTTGGGATCAGAGGTAAATAATTTGCTCAACGAGACGCGAGCCCGCGCCAGCTCGATAACCCTGCGATCGACCATAGGGCAGTAGACGAGGGTCGTCCCCTTTCGCTCGCGGGTTACTAAAGCCTTGACGTGAAGGCGTTCGAGGACCTTGGCGATGGTGGTGTAGGCGAGGCCACGGACGTTGCCTACCCGCCGATGAACGTCGCGCACCGACGCGACGCTCAGGTCGCACACACTAAACAGGACCGCGTACTCAAGCTCGCCGCCCGGCAGACGCAACTTCTCATCTGACATCAGGCATTCCCACCAAGATACGATTTGGGCTGATTCGAAGATTCATAAATAGAACTGCAAGTGGCCGTGATGTCCTACTTTACCTGCAAGGCTGGATCATTGCTCGAAACACACCGAGCGTTGCGATAGCGCGCCGCGAGCATATCGCGCCCAGGCCGCCGCAGTGTCGATTTAGACGCGGTGGCCGCGGCGTCCGTCACGCTGGTCAGGAGCCGTTGCCTTTCCTGTTCGCATTCGGCCTCGGTCGCGTGCCTTGAATGAACCTTCCACTTCGACAAGTCATTGGTCATTTCGAGGCGCATAGTACGCGATGCGGGGGGCAAAATCAGCGACCATCCGGTGAGCGCAAGCGCAATCGAACGATGAAGTTTCATTGGGTTTGAGTTACTCATTCGCAATAGCGAGTCGCGAAAGATCATAGGCTCCGCGGTGGTCAGAAACAAGTTGAACCGTTGCGCCCGAGCGCAAGCGCTGTCCGGTGTTGCTCACCGCCCCATCCCCTTCAGCGTTACGACTTTGGTGCGCGTGCTCGGCGCGATTACCTCGATCGCGAGGGCTACCGACGGCGCTTCGCCTTTGGAAGTAGCAAGGAAGCTAATGGGGATGTTGGTGCTCATTCCGGGTTGAAGATTGAAGTGACCGGGGTCGACACGGTAGGGGAGGATCGATACGGCGCTCCAGTCGCCGCTCAGGAGGCCTTTCCCAGTATTCTTGATATTCAGGTTGGCCTGGATCGTCTGTCCGACCGATCCGGAGATCGTGAAACTACTCGCCGCCGAGAGCTTACCGGCGAGACCGCTGCCGCTCAAACTGACTCCTGCCGTTGGGCGGGTAGGATCGTTGCTGGATATGATGAGCGCCCCAGTGTTGATGGTTTCACTCGGTGCAAAGATCGCAGAAACTATCTCGCGATTCGAGGAGCTCATCACTTTCAGTCCGTGCGAGGAAAGCCACTGTGAGACGGCATTCACTTCAGCCGGCGTGCGGCCAAATTGCGCATCGAATTCCGGAGGCGTCAGCCACCGATGATATTTCGGAGAGGCGGGATCTTGCAGATCGCTTAGAAGCTTCGCGAGTGCTTTGCGGTTGCGAAGCCGAAACGAAACATGGAGCGTTATCTGCCGAGCGGAAGCGGCTCGCGTGGTGAAATTCGTACCATCAGTAAACCTGATGCCGTCGCCTGTCGTAATCTGCGCCAATGACGAACCAGCAAGCAGAATGGACGCGATCATGAGCGATGCTGCTGCAAAACCGGCGCAAACTACGAGTCGGCCAACTTTTGAATTTGTCATGCTAATGTTGAGACTCGTCGGAACTGACTAACGAAGTAACCGGCTTACCCTTCATGTGGCAGGGAGGCTGATACCTTTCGGGCTGTTCGCCCGTTTCGAAACCCTTTTTTCGAAAACGCGTTATTCAGAAGCTCAAAGGAACCGTCACACCTCCGACAACCATGATAGGCGTGCCGATCTTAGGTATGTCGCCGCCGAGATCGATGATGTACTGGTTGTTGAACATGTTCTGAACCTTGACATAAGCCGTGGCGGCGTCCAGCGACGGCGCACCGGAAAGATGCGGAAGCGACCGTGACCAGCTCATGTTGGTAACCCAATAAGAAGGCTGCAGGTCGTGATTGTCGGAGTCTTCCCACTGCTTTCCTTGGTATTGTTCCTGGACCCAAAAATCACCCAACATCGTGTCACTATAACGAAGACCGATGCTAAGAGTGTCCCATGGCACGAGCGCCAGCCGCCGACCGACCAAAGTCGGGTCAGGAGGACTACTGGTCAAGGTCGCTTCCGATCGCAGATAGTTAGCGGTGAGACTCAGCTTGGGATGGTATCCAGACCACTGATACCAGTTGATCCAGTCGAAGTCATATTGCAGTGCGGACTGGTAGCCGCGAATTCGCGCGCGTCCGAGGTTTTCACGGGTCCGTTCCGCGTCGGCGCCGGTAATAGGATTGCTCGCGGTGACTACGTTGTTGATAGGATTGTGCAGGTTGCCCCAGAAGCCAGTCCAACTCGAGGTCAGCCCGGGAATCAACTTCATCGCAAAACCGCCATCGACACCGTAGAAGAACTCGGGTTCTAGCCGTGGATTGGGAAGAAGCACCAGATCTTCAACGCTGGACTGGCGGAAGAGTTCCGCCAGGGTGGGTGCGCGATAAGCCTCATATGCATTACCGCGAAAGGTTAGCCATTTAAAAACGTCGTACCTGATCCCGAGTCGGGGACTGGTAGCGGTGCGCACATGATTCGAGAAGTTTTGGGTCCCATTGGGACCGCAGGGTAGACCATCTATTGTACAGTCTGAGGTGCCAGGGGTCACTCTGTTCTCGATTTTGCCGTCGGTGTTGGTAAAGAGGTCGCCCCTGACGGACACGTCAATTTCAAGTTGCTCGAGCGGGCGATATAGATCCTCGATATAGGCACCGACGAATTGCTGCTGCCCCGAGCTCTTACGGCGATCGTCGATGGCGGTACCGGCGGCGTTAAAGAAGTTGTCGTAGTCGGTGCCTTGGATCAAACGAAAATCACCACCGGAACTGACGGTGTGTTGCTGGAAGAAGGTCCGCGTCCAGGTGAAGAGACCACCTTCGTCGTAGGAAGGGACGCGCTGCGTCTGCGAAGGAGTATCTATGGTCTGTGCCAAATCCGACATCGAGAAATTCTGATGGTAAGTCGACAAATGCGCGTAGAGGCTGGCGTTGTAGAGATCGCCGGAATGGTCATCATAACTTCCGCCGGCGTTGATGAAACCTCGGGTGGCTGCAGCGCTTTGAAATGCGGTGCCGAGGTCGCGATATTCCTGATAAAAGCTACCTCTAAGAAAGGTAGTAATCCCGGTGCCCGGATCCAATTCGATCCGTCCGCTGGATAGAGTATGCAATGAGCTGGAAGAGTGATCGATGGGTCCGCGGAAGCCGGATCTTACGATGTCCCAACCATTGGTGTTGAAAAAATCTTGTTCCAGACTTATTTTCGCCGGTCCCCAAAGATAGTCGCCGGAGGCATAGTCCTGGGTAGTATTACGGTTACCGTAGGAACCCTGGATTTGGACGTTGTTAGCGGTAGCCGGTGGTTTGCTGATGATGTTAATCACTCCGCCCTCAGCATCGTTGCCCCAAAGATCGGATCCACCACCCTCGACTACCTCAACGTGGTCGATGCCAGCGAGCGGGAGCTCGTCCCAATAAATCCATCCGCCAAAGGCATCGTTGACTGGGATTCCGTCGTACAAAACCAGTGCCCTGCTCGCACCGCCAGGGCCGACTCCTCGGAGAGTTACACCTTGCGCCTCAGGATCATCTGCTGGAGCGGTAACCATGCTGCTGGAACGCCGGAAAGTGTTAAAACCCGGAATCCATCGCAAAGCGTCGTCGATCACTAGTGAGGGCGTCTGTTTGACGTCCTGGTTGGTGAAGACCGTGAGGTCGCTCGTTGAATTGGCGGGAGTGATGTCGGTCCTGGTCGCCGACACCACCACCGGCGGAAGCGTATACGTCTGAGAGTTGCCGCCGTTCGATCCGGTTGCAGTCGGTGCAGCGGAGGGTGATGGATCCGCGAGGCCAATCCGCGGCGCAAAGGCACTCATCAGCAGGATGACAGGAAGAGCAATCAGGGACGATTTACGCATAGGTCAGTCTCCAACACATCCGATTCGACCAAAGCTTGCGGCGCGTGTCTGTATCCAGTTCCAGGTTTCGGTTCCGTTATACCGAGACCTACTACATGCGTAGTAGGATTTGAACGTCGAAATAATAGTTGTGCTGATCTAGCTGAGACGATGAGGAGTAACAAGATCGATAGGACAAAAGCTTACTACATCCGTAGTATGAGCGACCTTCGCTAAGCGGCCAGGCTAACAAAGAGTAGGCAACAATGGACTGAGAAATAGCATAAGAAGCTTGGCCTGGAACGACTAGGTCTTTGAAAATACAGGAAGCGAGAAGCTAGTCGCGGAAGCGAGCGAAAAGAACTCTCTCGAGGCCAAAAACCCAGATAGCCACCGTCGAGAACAGAGTTAAGCAGCTAACTATAAGTAGCACTTTCTTCAGCAGGCTCGATCGATACTCAGCCATCACTTCATGGGGGCCCGGTCCTATCAAGACGCCGACGAAACTCGGCGACACCATGAAGGTACGTTGCTCTTCTCCATCGACGAAGACGTGCCAATTCGGGTGGTAAGTGATCTTGAGGACAAGAAGATCTGATGAGTCGGGCGTAACGTGCGCGCTGAAGGAATCGGGAGTTGCCACCTCGTTCTCGATGACCCCGGCCGGCGTGCCGGCATTTTCGGTTGCGGCCGGTTCCGCGGCGCGCTCGAGTTGTTGCTTAAGTTGTCCGTGGCCAGATCGAAACGCGAGAAACCTGTCCTGAGCGGGCTCCTGGCTTGCGATCCATTCGCTGATGGGTTGATTCAGAGCTAAGCTGGATGCCATTGGCAGCACTTTGGCAATCCGGCCTAGCTCGAAATATCCTCCCGAGTCGATTTGATAGAGGACGTAACGCGAGGTCGCCACCATCCGCTGAAAGGCGGAAGGAAGTCTTATGGTTCGCGGAGCGATGACGTAGCGAATGTTGAACAGCTGGCAAAGCGTAGGGCTCGGCACGTTCAATCGCCATAAATAGGGCGAGTTGAGCGAGAGCGATTGCCACGGCATCACGGTCGAAAACTGCTCCAGCGGTAGAAGGTCGTATAGGTAGATGCCGCCGACGTCCATCCACATCCCCCAATTGCCGCGCGAGCCGGCATAGACCCTGCCCGGCGGAGCCGCCCGCAAGGCCGCAAAGATTTGGCTGAGGTCGGTGTCGTTTTCGCGAGACTCGGCCGACGCCAGCATCATTTCGGCGGAATGCTGGTAAAGGAACCATCGCTGCCACAATGCGGTCGCGCATAAAATCAACAGCAGAGCGGTGGGCGCGAGGGTTCGGCTTCCGCGCAAATCCCACGGCCACCAGTTCCAGATGAATTCGCCGCCCAGGCCGACCAACAGAATCGCGGCAAAGTCGCTTCCCGCGACAAACCGCCGGAAAGGGACCAGACGAGACAGTGGAAGAAGCTCAAAGACTGGTCCGAGGATATCGCGGCCGAAGGCAAGGACGATGTATGTTACAAAAAAAGTCAGCGCAAGTTTCGCCTCGGGCCGCCCCGCCCGGACTGCATAAATAATCCCGATCAAAAGTAGCAACGTGACTACCGGCAGCCGGTGCTGGTCAAAGAGGTTGCCGGTGAAGAGACTTGACAGCACACCCGAGATTCCGATCGCGACGTGCTGTATCCCACCCGCGTTCACGCGATTGATGTATTGGATCTGATAGAGAAACGGCACCGTCTGGTACGAAGAGATGACGAAGGCGGTTATGGCAACAATCCCGAAGCGCGCCGTCAAACGCCGTAGGCTTCCGACGGCATCCGCTACGCGATCCACCCCCGCGATCCGTTTCAGCATGCTAAGCATCCATAAAATCATGGCTGCGACAGCGAAGATGTAACCGTAGAGCAAGTCCGACAACACGATCGCAGCGCTCGCGAGTATCGCCGCGGCAAATCCCCTGCTTCGTTCGAAGACGCGGTGGAGGCACGCCGCCCCAATGAACATCAAATGCATCGAACATAGCTGCGGAAACATTCCGTAACCGAGCCAGATGTAGCTTTGGTAGTCGAACCCGTATTCGATGCGAGACGAAAATGTCGAGGAGAACGCTGCGCCGACCGCCGCTGCGATCGTGGAAAACTCCATCCGCCGCATCGACCAGTAGACCGTCAGCGGAAACAGGACCATCAGGAGGTATCTCACCAGGTTCAGCGTTGTGAGGAGGCTGATTTGCTCAAATGCCAGATGGTGGAATGCAACGACCGCCAGATGAGGAAGATTCTGATAATAGAGGAACTGCGGAAATCCTCCCTCGAGCTCCGGAAGCCAATGATCGAACGGATTGTCGCCGGCCGCGAGGGCCTGGTTGGCCCGTTCGATAAAGAGGTAGTGAAAAATCTGGTCATTATCGCTGGGGGTCGGATATCGCACCTCCGGGAGGAGGGCGATCGCATTGATAAGAATCGGTAGCGCAACCAGGAGCAGAAGAACGATCCTTGGCGTGCCCGAGGACGAATCCTGGCCGATTGGGGTCGGTGGTGTCATCGTCTATCGAGGACTCCCATGACCTGATGACTCGCAGGCAGCGGGAGGGACTGTCAGGCTGATCGGAGGAGCCGGAGAAAATGCGCAAGTGTCCAAAGATAAGCCGCCCACCGTCGAAAATTTGAGAAATTCCAGACCGCAGATAGATATCTCAATTGAGAATCGCGAACAAATGACGGAGTTAAAGGCTCTCGATCCCAGTTTCTCATCCATCCAAGCAACTTCTCGTCATCAGGTCCGTCTACCACGCTATCGAGGCCATGTGATGGTGGATATTCCGCCATTTTAAGAGGGAGAATGATCCTTCCTTGTAACCCGAAAACTGACCCAAGCGCGCTTCAATTTATGCTATGCTTGCCTCAATTGTTGTCTGTCTTTACGATCCGTATGAGGCGGAATTGAGGTGGGCGCCCGGCGTTCTTTTGCTTCGGGCGCTTCTGTAATCAGCAAATGAGCAGTCGGTTGTCGGAGCGCCAGATCATGGCGCTGAACTATCTCCTGATTACGCTTCTGGCCTATTTTGCCGCGCTTGCCGCCAATGATATCGTGACCGTTCGGTCGCCTGCCGAGGGTTTACTGCTGCACTCGGTGTCTCGGGCAATTGCGCGAGTGCAAGTTCATTCGCGGTCGGATTATCAAGCCATCGTAGATCGGGACATTTTCAATCTCACTCCCGTTCCGGTCGCAGCACCACCTCCCGTGGTTGAAGATCTCCACTTAAGGCTGATTGGAGTATCGCGCATGAGCAAAGGCAATCCGATCGCGATCATCGAGGACCAACGGGGCGTACAGGCGGTGTACCGCCTCGGGGAGACGATCCCTGACTCCGGAAAGTTGCTCGAAGTCGAAAACGATCGGGCCGTGGTCGAACACGACGGACACCAAGTTGTCGTCGAGCTACCTAAGGATGAAATCAGCGGGGCGCCCGGGATCCGGCGCCTCGGCATGCCGGGGCAGTTCGAGGAACCAGAGCCGGTCAGCGATCCCGGAGAGTCGGATCAGACAATCGATTCTTCTACCGATCCGGGTCAGGACCAGGATCAAGACCAGTAGAGGCTCTGGATTGATGCTGGGCTTTGAGGCAGGGCTTTCTTTCGCTTTCCGAGAAATCTTTATCATCGTGCGCGTATCCGGGTGCGAACTGAGGTGCTGGCCAACGAGTTCGACCAGCGGTTTTCGCCTTCTGCAACCGTCGAGAAACCCTCTGCATTCCGAGAATATTCGGAAGGGGACTTGGCCTGTCAGTGACTGATGCTCGTCATCATCACGAACCCCGGATCGTTGCCGCTTAAGCGAAGGGCGTGGCTCCTTTCGCGTCGGGCCAATCTGCGAAAACTCGTCGAGCCAGACCGCTCTGTCCTCTTTAAGCTACGAAAGTTGCGGACGGTGGCCCTGGAATCGCGCTTTCCTCTCAATTTCTCGGGCCTTAGCGGTCGCAGCTCGTGTAGCCTATGTGCGACAAATGGAACAATTGATCCGGTGGCAGAGACGAAATCGTTTGACATATGAGTGAAAAAGCGTCAAATGTTCTCCCGAACGGAATTAAAGTCGACTGCGGAATCGGAGTCGGCTGAGGACAGTCAGAGTGAATTGGCGCGGCTGTGAGAAGAGCGTAGGATGTCAAAAGCTCGCTCTGCCGCTTAATCGAAAGGGACGGCCAGCATAATCGCAGGAAGCAGTTTGCAGTTGGATATACGCTCTGAAATGTTCGCACTGGTTCAATCCTCATTGACCTGCAGTCCTCAGGCGTGCAGTTTTTAATTTCAAGTGAAGAAGCAATGTTACAGCATTTCTGCGGTAGCAATCGTTTACGCGGCATTCATCACCCGAGTGCTGAGAGGAGGGAGAAATGATTTCTAGGGTGACCAGCGGTGGCCAACGTTTAAGCCGCCTCCAACGGGAGAACCAAACGCTGGCAAAAGGGGAAACTTACTTAGGAGGCAAAATGTCTTTTCATACGAGGAGGAAGAATCGCGTGAGAAATCACACAATCAAAGGACTTGCGTTAGCGGCGGGAGCGATCCTGTTCGCGGTCGCAATGTCGGCGTCAGCGAATGCAGCCACGCTGCGCAGGGGTTCAACGGGTGGTGGCGGCGAGGTTACCGGAGCTCTTCCGGGCCAGGTCCTGTGGACCTACTACGAGACCACTGAAGCGTTCACACTCTGCAACTCGACGACGGCTGACAGCGACGGCTGCAACGTCGGCGGCAACGGCGACAACATCATCCGTTTGATCAACCCGAACGGCGCTGCAAACGGCAACCTGGCGGGCGCCAAAGAGCAGCCTGTCTGCGCCATGATCTACGTCTTCGATGATGACGAAGAAATGGGCGAGTGCTGCGGTTGCCCACTGACCTCGACTCAGCTGGCGACTTTCTCGGTTGAGTTCAACCTGACCAGCGACTGGGCAATCACCGGTGGACCTGAGGGCGGCGACCACAAAAATGGTTCGATCGCCATCGTGGCCGCGGCGCAGAATGCCGACATCGCGGTTGGTTCTTCGAGCAACGGACAGGGCTGCGCGATCACGCAGAGTGGCGCTTGCAACCTCGGCTGCGATCCTACCAACGTCCCTGGCTACAGCGTAACGACCGCCAGCAACCTGCTGGGCAGCGTGACGCACAACCAGATCGTTCAGGAAGGCGGCACCGGCTCGAGCGGCTTCACCAGCGGACTCACCGAAATCGGTCTGTTTGACGATGCGGGTGGCGATCCGACCAACCTGATCTATCTGCAGACTCAGTGCGGTGCGATCGTTGGGAATGGCACTGGCGGTGGAATCTGCCGCTGCCCGATTGAATAAGCAGCTGACTTGATTAGTAGCTTCTGCTGATCTAGAGTTAGGAGCGCCGCCGGATATGTTTTCCGGCGGCGCTCGCTCGTTGTAGCGACGTAAACTCAATCAAAGTTTTCACAAATCGTGTTGAGCGGCGACGATGCCGCATCACTCCAAAGGGGTATGATGAAGTTGGGTACCTTCTCTAAACTTTTGCCTGCTCTCGCGTTTGTTTCGGCGCTCTCGCTTGCTGGCGGGATCGCGTCGGCAGACGAAAGCCCGTCGGCCGTGGTAGCCGAGGTGGGAGGGCACAAGATAACCCAAAGCCAGCTGGATCAACATCAGTCGGACAACATGAATCGCGCCCGCTCCGATCTGATGCACGCCCGGATGGCTTACTACGACGCGGAGCGGTCAGCTCTCGACCGAGAGATCGACAAAGAGCTTCTTACTATCGAAGCGGCTAAGCAACATATCACCGGCGACGAACTCCTCAAGCGCGAGGTGGAGGGTAAGGTCGAAGGACCCTTCCGAGGAGACCGTCAGGATCTACTACCTGGGCATTCCCGGGGGCAAAGAGCCCTACGAGGTGATGAGGCCCAAGATTATCCATTCGATTCGCGTTCTGGAAGAGAAGCAAATCGCCGACGACTACATCAAAAAGCTTCGCGACAAGCAGACCATTAAGGTGTCCTTGCTTCCTCCTCATCAGGACGTTGCGGTCGGCGATACTCCGGTCGCGGGGGCTCCAGATGCGACGGTGACGCTGGTGGAATTCGCGGATTATCAGTGCCCTTACTGCCGGCAGGAAGAGCCAACCCTCAGGAAGCTGCGCGAGCAATTCAAGGATAAGGTTAAATATTCCTATCGCGATTTCCCGCTACCGATGCATCAATATGCGCGGAAGGCCGCGGAAGCCTCGCGATGCGCGGGTGAGCAAGGAAAGTACTGGCCCTATCATGACAAGCTCTTCTCGACCAGCGACCAGGACCTCGGAGTTCCCGGTTTGAAGGCGTCGGCTCGGTCCCTGAACCTCGATGGAGACAAGTTCGACAAATGTCTCGATTCCGGTGCGGAATCGGCTGCAGTCGAAAAGGATTTCGACAAAGGCAAGGATCTCGGGATTAGCGGCACGCCGACTATGTATATCAACGGCTATGCAATCAGTGGCGCCGCTTCGCTGGAAGTTCTGCGCGACTTGATCCAGGAACAGCTCGACGCCCAAGAGGGGAAAGCGGCCAACGCATCCTCCAAACCTCAGGCGAGGGCCGATTCCAATGCTCTGGTCGCTTCGAAAGGCAGTTCGCAGAACTGATTACTTGAACAACGACTTTGAGATAAATCCGGCAGCCTCCGCGTAATCTTCGTGCCGCCGAAAGAATGACGAGAGGCCCGGTTGGAATTCCAGCCGGGCCTCTTTTGTTTGCAGTTTGTGCGGTCGGAACCCGCGCTCCATTCAGCCCGTCGCGACAGTCGCCTGCCGATAGGGCCGGCTATTGCGAAGCGGCGCCGCTGCCGGCAGCGGGACTGGCGGCAGGAGCTGGTGAGCTCGCTACCGGCGGAGATCCAGTCGCATCCAAGGGAGCGTCGGTAAGGATTTTTAGAAAAGAGTCGCGACGGTCACTCGGGATGTCTGCTACGTCGGCCCGGTATGCCAAGTACGAGACACTCGCCTTGCCTCTGGTAATCCTGCCCAACGTGTACCGATAGTTCTGGCCATAACAGGTAGAATCCTTTTCCTCGAAAAGGACCTCGTTCTGGTCTTTTTTTAAAACGTTCAAATTTCGGTTCTCACAGATGAAATGAGGCTGGAAAGCCTGGAACAGTTCGTCGCTCGATTTGGAGATAAACTGCGGCTTGCGGAGGATGGTAATCCATATTTTCTCCTGCGACGTCCGCAGCTTCGGAACGAAAGTCGCGCCGTAGCTGTCTCGTCGCGGCTCTTGCCGTGCCATGCGCCATCCGGCCGGCGGCTCAATCGGCGCACGCGTCGGCGCGGCCGGTTTTGGTGGATGGCAAGCCCACAGTCCGAGGGCAAAAACTCCGATCAGAATGGATTGAACGCGTCGCGATCGCATGGGCCAGCATCCTATTTGATTCTCGGCCGATCGGAAAGGTCATCCGAGGACGGGATCAGCTTGGGCGCCGAGTTTCTGATTGTTTGATAATTCTTCAACGGCTAAACCATAGGTCAACAAACCGACGCTGGGGGTGCCCGGAACGAACGGACACGTTCATGATGGCGGCTCATCATGGTAGATTTCGCGTCGAGGTGGTCAGATTTTGGAAAGAACTTGCTCTATCAAAAGCCGCGCGGTATATCAGGGCATCCCCATTTCTTGTGTCGTGTACCAGGGACCTGGTGAGCCTGCTCGCGTACTCCCGGAGCATCCATGAAGATTCAGCTGCCGAAAGAGGTCGTGTGGACCAAACTAGGCGAAGAAGTCGCGATTTTGAACTCGCAGACCGGCACCTACTTCGGCCTCGATCCAGTGGGTTCCAGAATCTGGTGCCTCGTGGCGGAGGGGAAGGGGATCGACGAAGTCGTCACGACTTTGCTTGCGGAATACGGGGTCGACGAGCAGCGGGTCCGAACTGATCTACAGGAACTGATCGAACAACTGGTCGCACGCTCGCTGGTCAAGATTTCCAACGACGAGTCCCCCGACTAAACCTTGAGCGTGCAAGTTTGAGTCGAGTTCATCAAGTCCGCAATGACACGCGCCGCTGCCGCCGGGCCGTGCTGAAGTTGGATTCCGCGCCATGAGTGGCATCGCCGTCATCTGGAATCGGAACGGTCGTCCCGTCGACCGCGGGCAACTCGTTCAAATGACTCAACTCATGGAGCATCGGGGACCCGACGGTGCGCGGCATTGGGTGCAAGGTCCGATCGCGATAGGCCATCGCGCGCTAAATACAACTCCGGAAGCCGCGCTCGACCGTCTGCCACAGCTCGACGAAGTTGCGGGACTCTGCCTGACTTTCGACGGCCGCATCGACAATCGAGAGGAACTGAAGTCGGTTCTGGAGTCAGATCGGACGAATGTCCGACTGGAAACCGACGCTGAATTGGTCCTCGCTGCGTATCGAAAATGGGGCGAGGAATGCCCGCACCATCTGCTGGGGGATTTCGCGTTCGCGATCTGGGATGAATCTCGGAAGCAGCTTTTCTGCGCGCGAGATCACCTTGGGGTGCGGCCCTTTTTTCTACGCAAACGTCGGTGACACTTTCGTGTGCGCATCAGAAATCCGTGCGTTGTTCGCGGAGCCAGCGCTCAAGATGGAGCCGAATCTCGCGATCGTGACGATCCGTCTCCTGGGGAGAAGCGTTGAGTACGACGACACGCTGTACAAGGGGGTCTCGCGACTTCCGATGGGGCACTGCCTGACAGTTACTAGGAGCACTATCCATCGGCGCCGCTATTGGGACATCGATCCGGCGCGCGAAATTCGCTACCGCGATGACCGGGAGTACGGGGAACATTTTCGGGAGTTGTTTTTCGATGCGGTCGCTAAGCGATTGCGTAGTGCGGGGCCCATCGCAGCACTACTAAGCGGCGGGTTGGATTCTTCGGGTATCGTCTGCACCGCGCAGAGGATCCTAAGAGAGCGGGGCGGAACCCCGCCCAGGTTCGAAAGCTTCAGCATGGTCTTCGACCGCCTTTCATCCTGCGACGAACGACCGTTCATAGACGAGGTCGTCCGGCATTGCGGTGTGAGGGCAAACTTCCACGTCGGGGATCGAGATCTTGCCGAGGCGGAGCTGGCTCGTCATTTCATCTATCCGGGCCTGCTGTATTCGCCTCAGGCGATGTTTTTGGGCCCGCTCTTTAGGCGTATCAAAGACGATGGGTTCAGGATCCTGCTCGACGGTAACGGAGGCGATCAACTTGCGGGCAACGGATTTCATCACCTCCTGCCGTTAGTTCGGAACTTCAGATGGCTCCGCCTTCTAACGCAGATTCGCGGAACTGCCGCTACCTATCGAATTTCAGCTTGGCGTCTTTTCCTGATTGGCTGCGTAAAGCCTTCAATTCCCGCTCGAATCAAGGCCATCTATCGAAACTTAAATCGAAGCTTGCCCGCCGAGGTTCCTGGTCTTGTTCGGGAGGACGCGTTGGTTCGGACCGGTGCAGAGGATCGAATGGCGCAGGGTGTGACCATTCCCGCTTTTAAGTCGCTGGTACAGTCGGAGATGTACGAAACGATTTTTAGCGGCTGGGGCCCAACTGTGCTGGCCGAATCATACGATTTGCTCGCATCATTTTATCAGCCTCGAGTTACGCCAGCCATTCCGCGATCGGCGGTTGGTCGAGTTTGCCATGGCGCTTCCCACCGAACAGTTGTGGGGCGGAGGCTGGTCGCGGGTCGCTTACCGTAATGGGATGCGGGGAGTGCTGCCCGAAAAGATTCTCCAGCGACGCGGCAAAGCGGAGTTTTCGCCGCAATATTCCGCCGTTCTTGCCGGTTCGCAGGCCAACGAAGTCAGGGATATCCTCAACGATTCTGTGTTGGAGCGTTTGGGTTTGCTTGACGGAGACGTGCTTCGAGCGCAGGTAGCGCAGTATCAAATAGCACCGGCAACCAATACCACTATGAGGATTTCAGATTATGTCGCCCTCGAGATCGCTTGTCGGGAAATTCTGGGAGAGCCGATATGCGCACTGCGAAGGCAAGGCGAAACCGGTGTTAAAAATGCCTTGTAATTTGGCAATCAGTGAATTAACTTTGAAGCTGGAGTTGCACTCAGCGAACGAACAAGTATACTTGGGCGCGTTGTTGCCCCAAAAGCGACCGTAGGGAAGACCGAGTTCACTCAGGCAACTTGGAGAAAATTCCCGGATGTGTTCGAGTGGAATGTGGGTCACGAGCAACGTCGGACCCACGTGCTGGTAGTTGCGAAAAAGGTAGGAGTGGATATCGATGACAAAAGAAGTGCTAGGCACGCGAGAGCGGAAGAAAGAACAAGGGACTTATTCAAAGCCGCAGCTCATCGAATATGGTAAAGTCGAGGAAATCACTCAAGGCGGAGGGAGTGCCGCTAAGGATTTCGGCGGGCAACCTAAGCTCCAAGGATAACAATTCATTTCACTTGTATCTGCGTCCTTTCGCAGATTCGAAAATTTGAGTTGTCCTACGTTCAGGAGCGAGGTAGGTCTTGCGCTATGAAATTTGCGGCGTGAGTCTCATTTCGACGGAGAAGTTTCCTGAACTCGCGCCGTCAAACTCGACCGAATCTAAAGTAACTTTACGCCTGCGGCGGGAGAATGATATCTCTGCCGCGGGTGAGATCATTCGGGCCGCTGCCAAGTGGACGTTGCGTGACGGCAGCCCATTCCTCGTTTCCAGCAAGACCGAAAACGGATATCTGCTCAAATTCCCCCAGCTGGCGGATTTCTTTATCGATAAATCCGGTACCGAGTTGGTATATGCTCCGAGACCCGGTGTTCCCGAGCACTCCGTCCGGCACCTCGTTCTCGACAACGTGATTGCCCTCGCGCTAAGCCTCCGAGAGGATCCCGTATTGCACGCCAGCGCAATCGTGACGCCCCACGGCGCCTGCGCTTTTGGCGCTTCCAGTGGAACCGGAAAGTCAACTTTGGCGGCGAGTTTCCAGCAGGCTGGCTATCCAACCCTCACGGATGATTGTCTGCTTATGGAGGCCGAGGAAGGCCTGGTTTACGGTGTGTCTTCTTACCCGGGAGCCCGGCTTTATCAGGATAGTCTCTCGCGGGTCGGGGCCAGGAACCGCGCAACGCTTTCAGTCGCGCATTACAATTCCAAGCGCCGGACCGCGGAAGGACCATTTGCGACCGGTCGGAATGCGCTTGCCGCAATATACTGCCTTGAACGTCCCAGCGATGATCAGCTCAATCTGATCGAACCTCAAATCGAAACTCTTTGCGGACACGACAGTCTTCTGGCGACCCTGCGCCACCTGTTCTGCCTGGATCCCTATGATCCCGCTATGCTCGTACGACAGTTCAAAATGCTCGAGCGATTGTTATCGCAGGTGGCGGTAGTGCGCTTGACCATCCCGAATGACTTTGCCGCGTTGCCACGGGTTCGAGAAGCCATCCTTTCGGATTTGAAAGCGCGAAGCCAACCGGGCACGGCGGCTGTCCAGTAAGCGTGCCGCTGGAGGCCTTTTCATTCGTGCACTTCGATTGCAGCATTTCTGGAGTGCAGCCAAAGCCTCCCTTCTCGTTCGCTCGATTTTCAACGGCGAAGGGATCGAAACCTCTCCCCATCGCGCACTTGGCCGTAATCCCCAGAGTCTCGCATATGTGGGCAAAAACTGTGGTTCGTGTCACTTGACCTGACTGAGCTTGCTAGCGTTTAATGTGGCCTCAAAACCTTCGACAATAGGGCACGCTGCAAGCCACTTGAAGTAGAATTATCGCTCGCTGGCGACATGCGTGCGCGTAACGGATTCCTCCCAACCGGAATCGCCCATGGTCCCCATCGCTTGATGGAAGAGCCGCATGGGACGGCGGACGCTTGTCTCGAAATCGACAGTTAGTCGACCTCCAGTCTCAATGAGCAAACTCGTGCGACTCAGACGGCTATCGATACGCGATGTCATCCTGCTGACACAGTTGATCTTATTTTCCGGCATCATTGCGATGGCCCTCAGGGTGACCGGATGGCGCGAGGTTTCCCGCGCCGTCATCAACCGATGCCGCTCACCATGGCTCGGACGTTTTCCCTTTCTTCACCGTCGCTGCGCCATCGAAAACCTCGTTACTCTAGCCGATATGGCAAGCAGTCCATTTCCGCACAATCGATGCCTGGTTCGCTCGATGGTCCTGCTATGGCTGCTGCGCTCGCGTGGGGAGTCGGCGGAGGTTGTGCTTGGGGTGCGCAAGCGCGCTGGCGTCTTTGAGGCGCACGCGTGGACCATTGCCGAGCGGGGCCTGATAGGGGATCGGCCCGAGGTGATTGCAGAGTTCGAGACCTTGATGACTACTGCGGGACAGGAGCGATCATGAACCGCGTCCTTCGTGCATATCTCTCCACGTTGTACGAGTCGACCGGATGGGAACTCGTCCTGTCCATAGTCCTCGCCGCGCTATGCTCTCTGACCGAGGGCATTGGAATCGTACTTTTGATTCCTACCCTCCAAATTTCCGGGCTGAACCTGATGGGGCAGGGCAAGGTCCAGAGTTACGCCGCCTCGATCGAGGCGGGCCTTCGCTCCATCCATCTGACTCCGTCGCTTCCGCTCCTGCTGTCCATCTTCGTAGTCCTGATCTGCGCCCGAACCCTGTTGACGAAAATGCAGACGGTGACGGGCTCGCGGGTTCAACAACAGTTTGAGGCGCATCTGCGCGAGCGCCTTCATCGCGCGATCGTCGGCGCGGACTGGCTTTTCATCTGCCGCAAGAAATCCGCCGACCTCGTGCATGTGCTGACCGCCGAAGTCGAGCGCGTCGGCACGGCCACCGTTTATGCGCTGATGTTCGCGGGAGATGTCCTGGTGACCGCCATCTACGCGGCGGTGGCCCTGGCGCTGTCCGCGGGCGTCACACTGATGGTTTTGAGCGCCGGCCTGCTCCTCGCAATCCTCCTGCGCAGAAAGACCGAGGCGCTCCAGGAAGTCGGGACCGCATGGTCGCGGGCCAATCAGCTCCTCTACGGCGCCATCATCGGGCATGTTCAGAGCCTGAAGGCGACCAAGGCTTACAACGCCGAAGCTCACGACCGCGAAGTCTTCGCGCATTTGAACTCGGCGGTTGAGGATGTGCGCAATGAAGCGATCCGCAAGCAAGCGGTCGGCAGCGGCTGGTTCGAGACTGGATCGTTCCTGATCCTGGTTGCGGCCATCTTCGTCTCTATTCGCGTTTTCGCGGTCGGACCGGCCAGTATCTTGATCCTGCTGCTGGTTTTCGCGCGTCTGATGCCGCGGTTGGTCGCCGCCTACACTCACTACCAGGGCGTGGTGAACCAACTGCCCGCCTTCACCGCGATCACGGAACTTGAAAACGAATGCGTCGCGGCCTCCGAGCACCTCGATTCCCAGGCACAGCCCGTAAACTTCACGAGCGCCGTCGAGCTCAGGAATATCTCCTTCGCCTACCAGCTGGCGATGGGACCGGTTTTAAGCGACGCAAGCCTCGAGTTGAGAGTCGGCCAGACCGTGGCATTGATCGGTCCTTCCGGATCGGGCAAGAGCACGCTCGCCGATATAGCGATAGGCCTGCTCAGACCCGATCTCGGAGCCGTGCGAATCGATGGATCTGAGCTTACGCGGGCGAATCTTGCCGGCTGGCGAGCACGCATCGGCTACGTATCGCAGGACACCGTGCTTTTCCACGATACCTTGCGCGCGAATCTTTCCTGGGCGCGGCGCGATGTCAGCGAAGAGGAGATGTGGCATGCGCTGCGTCTTGTCCGCCGCCGAGGAATTGGTCCGCAGACTGCCTGATGGCCTCGATACGATGGTAGGCGATCGCGGGATGTTTCTTTCCCAGGGAGAGCGGCAACGACTCGCGATTGCGCGGGCACTGCTGCGCAAGCCGGCCCTTCTGGTGTTGGATGAGGCGACCAACAGTCTCGACAGTGAAAACGAGGCCCGCGTGCTCGAGGCGATCGACAATCTTCACGGCGATCTCACTATCCTGATCATCGCGCATCGTTTTTCCACCATTAAGCGGGCGGATATGGTATACGTGCTCGACCGGGGCAGGGTGGTGGAATCAGGAAGTTGGCAATCGATCGCTGCCAGACAGCACGGGCGTCGAATATCTTCCCGACGCGGAAGAGGCGAGCGAGAACGTGCGGGTGCCGATGCGCCAATAGATTCTTTTATGGCGGCGCGGAAACTTTGAAGTTTTCGGCAACGAGCTCTACGGTTGGCGCCGCCCGGGAAGTTGCGGCTGACCGTTTGGCAAACCTTGTTGTGAACCGGGAAACATCGCTGCTGGCGTTGGAGTTGGCGCACCGGCGCCGCGCCTGATTACGTATGCGTTGTCCTGGTCGGCAATGCAGTTGCAGGCGGGTAAGGTAGTTACGCTTTGAGTCTCCCAAAATCTCGGAATCGGTTGACCGGCACAAATAACCATGACGGGTCCTTCCACCGGTTCTATTTGTCGCGAGCGGCACGAGCCGGCACAGGTTACCGAAGTACCGGTGGCAGTTATCACCATATCCTCTGGAGGAACGTCGCCGGCACAAACGACCAAGGCATTGGGCTTCGACGGGAACGGCAATTCGGTATTCGGATTTTGACTCTCGGGAAGTGTTTGTCCCAGCGCAGACGCGCCGACCAGCAGGATTAGAGAAATGAACCATCCAACAGATTTCATTACGCCCTCCAAAACGAGGCACAGTTTGTCACATAGCAACGGAACTGGAAATGTGGTCGATGGCGAAATGGGGATCTCGATGAGGACAACCGGGTTCGAAGACCGAGTCTCAACTTCGAAAGTTCGGTCGCTGCGATTTGGCCGGCGATTCTTCCTTTCACTGCGGCTGGTTGCGCTGGCGCTTTTACTACTGATGCCGGTGCGGCCGGTGCTGGCACAACTTGGCAACAGCAGCGCGCTTACCAGCAGCCTCAGCAACCTGAGTTCGGGGTTAGGCGGCGGGCAACCAAGCGCCGCGGATATTCAGCGAGCTCAAAGCGCCGCGCGCAATGGTCTTAGCGAACAGGAAATGGACCAGGCCTGCCAGGGTGCCATCAGCAAGCACATGAGTAGCGCCGATGTCGAAGGCCTGGGCAAAACTCTGGGCCTCTCCTCGGCGCAAGCCGCGCAACTCAGCGACTGCGTTGCGCGAGGCGGGCCATCACCTTCCAGTAACGAAAACACCGTGGTCATGCCTCAGCTTCCTTCCCAATTACCGCCGCAACGAACCGAGACCTCCAGTATCGAGGGGCGTTTCCACGAACTCGACACTCCCTACAAGCTATACACGGCTCCTACGGCAAGTTCGCTCGAACAATTTGGATACGACCTCTTTTCGACGCGGGTTTCATCCTTCGCTCCGATCGGAAACGTTCCGGTCGGCGACGACTATATAGTAGGTCCCGACGATGAACTGAATGTCTACAACTGGGGCCGGGTCAATCAGACGATCAAACTCAAGGTCGATCGCGACGGCGCCGTGATGGTTCAGGACATCGGACCCATCCAGGTCGGCGGGCTGACTTTCGGACAGGCAAAGAAACTCATCGAAGGTCGAATGAGTCAAATCACCGGCGTTGAAGTCGGTGTTACGATGGGCCAGATCCGCACCATTCAGGTCTTCGTCATCGGTAAGGTCGCACAGCCTGGGCTCTATACCGTGAGCGCACTTTCGCACGTTACCAACGCGTTAGGAGCAGCGGGCGGTATCAGCAAGATGGGTTCGCTTCGCAAGATCGAGTTGCGCAGAGACGACAAGGTCGAACGGACCATCGATCTTTACGAGCTCCTGCTTCACGGCGACGCGCGTGGTGACGTCCGGTTGAAGCCGCGCGACGTTATTTTCGTTCCGGTGATCGGCTCGGTCGCTGCGGTGACCGGCGACGTCAAAAGCCCCGCGATCTACGAAATGCTCGGCAAAGAGAGCCTCGGCAATCTGTTGCGGATGGCGGGCGGAGTGACCGCCTTCGGATATTCCGAGCGCCTGCAAGTTGAGCGGGTGCAGAATCACGAGAAGCGTGTGGCGCTTGACGTCAATCTCAACCAGCGGTCTGCCGCGCAGTTTCCGATCGATGACGGCGACCTGGTGAAGGTTTTTTCCGTCCTGCCCACGGAACGCAACGTGGTGCGAGTTAAAGGCAACGTCAATCAGCCCGGCACCTATGAATGGCGACCGGGTATGAGAATCGCCGACCTCATCGCGCAGGCCCAGGGTCCCGGCGATCACACCTTCTTCGACTATGCGCTAGCTCCAGCGGCGTCAGGGCGCGGATCGCAGGCTGACTCCCTTTCCGATCAACCTCGGCGAAGCGCTTTCCAACCAGCTGGGCGCCGATGATATGACGCTTCGGCCGGAAGACAGCGTCACCGTCTACAGCCAGAACGAACTGGGACAGGTACCGATGGTTCAGGTCTTGGGGCAGGTTCGCAAACCAGGCAAGTATCCGCTGGTTCCCGGAATGACGGCGCGCGAACTGGTCTATTCGGCGGGCGGCCTGCTGGATAATGCCTCGCGCGATCGCGCCGAACTAACCAGAACGGAAATCGCAAACGGCTCGGTAGCCCAGTATACCCACATGGATTTGGATCTGCGCCAGGTTCTCGACGGGACGCAAAACACCGATGTGCCGCTGAAGCCGGGCGACGAACTGCTGGTCCAACAGGCCTCCAACTGGCACGCCCCGTGGCATGTGGTACTAGAAGGTCAGGTCAACCGGCCCGGACCCTATCCGATTCGTGAAGGTGAACGCCTTGCCTCGGTGCTGAAGGCTTCCGGCGGATTCCGCCCGGATGCGTATCCTCGCGCCGCAGTGTTCATCAGGAAGTCGGTCCAGAAGATGCAGCAGGAGCAACTCGAGCAAGCTCGCACTCGCCTTCAACACGAGTTGGTGCGGCTGGCGCTCCTGCCTCATCAGGCTGGGCAGGCTGACACGAGCGCCGACACGCTGAATTCGATCCGCGAAGTGCTTGCTCAAGCAGATACGATGCAGGCAACGGGCCGAGTTGTCGTTAAAATCTCTTCACTGGACACTTTGGAACGATCGCCCGAAAATATCGTTCTGGAAGATGACGATCGACTAGTCATTCCGGTTCAGCCCGCGGCGGTTCAGGTTCTCGGCCAAGTCTACAATCCAAATGCCATTGTGTATCTGCCTTCGCTCCGGGTGCGCGATTATCTGCAGAAGGCCGGGGGACCGACTGACGCCGGCGATGAAGATCACATTTATGTGATAAAGGCTGACGGGTCGGTCTTGACCTTCGAGGGCGTCGAAGAAAGCGAAAAGAACAAGTTCTTCCCTCTGTTGCCTTCCATAGGCGGAGGCTTGATGGATCAGCATCTCGAGCCTGGCGACACCGTCTTCGTGCCCGAGAAATTGATTTATATCAGCGGACTTCAGTATGCGAAGGACGTGACCTCGATCGTGGCGAATAGCGCACTTGGCTTGGCCACCCTCGGGATCCTCGCCACCAGCCTCTAACGGGCTACGACCTCGAAGAGTTGAACCTTCGTTTAAGTAACATGACAGATGGAGTCGTTTTTGGCGCTGAAGAAAGAAAAAGCGGAGTCTGAAGCTTACGAGCATCAGGCGCGATTGGCTCCGATCTTGCCGCATGATGAGTATTACGAGAATCCGTACCTCGCTACTGATTCTGGATCACTGGAAGTTGATAGCGGCGGTTACTTTGGTTGCGGTTGTCGTGACCTACATTCTGACCAAGACCGTGATGACGCCATGGTACCAGGCCACGGCAATAATCGAGCCCATTCCCGAAGGTGCGGTGGAGAATCGAGTCGAAGGAGGTCTGGGAGGTTTCGCAGGAGGAGGGATGTCCTCGTTTCTTATGGCCACTGGGATGGACTCCCAGGCTCAAGAATACCTGACGATACTTCGCAGCTTCACCTTCAATACTAACGTCGCGATCCAGCACAATTTGACCGACGATCTGCTGGACGGCCGGTCGAAAGCCGAAGACCGAACGCAAACTCAAAATGAAGCTTTTTGACACCTTGAAAGGACGGTTCAAAGTCGATTATTCGATCCAAGGCCATAATCTGAGCGTGCATTTCATCGATCGCGATCCGATCCGGGCTCAGGAAATCCTTCAATTCTACCTCGACGATTTACGGGAATTGCAGCGACAGGAGGCGATCCGCAATGCCTCTGCAGCGATCTTATCGCTGGAAAAGGAGGCGAAGGACGACCGGCGATTCGTTGCTTAGAGAGAACCTCTACGCTCTTGGTCGCTCGACAGGTGCAGCGGCAAAAGCTGGCCGAAGTCGAGGCCGACTTTGCCTTCAAGGTGCTGGAACCGCCGGTTTCACCGGACAGGCCTTATTCTCCGCGCGCGAGTCTCAATTGCTTCTTGTTGATGCTTGTCCCGATGCTCATGGCAGCCGCTATCGTTTTCAGAGAGAGTAGGCAGGGCGAACGGAGAAGCGTTGAGGCCTACTTCCGGCGGCGCCGGCCGACGCCGACCACGGCGCATCCTTTTAGTGACTGTTGTCGATAGCTAGGTGCGTAGCTATTCCAGCTTTCGGTTGAGACGTTCTCTTCAGACATTTTGATTCTGGCGCCGGGACAAATGCACATCGTCTTTCTCGGGATAAACTACTGGCCGGACGAAACCGGCATCGCGCCATTTACCACCGGTCGATGCGAATACCTGGCCAGCCGCGGGACATCAGGTCACCATGCTCACCGGATTTCCTTACTATCCGACCTGGCGCGTCCCGGAACAGTATCGGGGACGCTCTCATCAGTCGCGAAGAAAGCAACGGGGTCACCATTCTGCGCTCCTGGCTCTATGTGCCGGAGCGGGTGAACTCGATGCGGCGAATCCTTCACGAGGCATCATTCATCGCTACATCGTTTCTGCGCGCGATGACGAGGAGCACAGGCGCGCGGCCGGATGTGCTGGTGGTCACCACGCCGCCGCTCGCACTGAGTCTAAGTGCGATCCTGCTTTCCCGGATGTGGAAGATTCCCTTCGTTCAGCATGTGCCGGATTTGCAGCCGGATGCGGCGGTCGATCTGGGCATGCTACGTCCCGGGCGACTCACGCAGTCTCCTCTATGGCATCGAGCGGATGGGCTATCGCAAGGCTGCGCTGGTCTCGACTCTGACGGAGGCTATGCGCGACAAGATCGTCAGCAAGGGAATCCCCGAGGAGAAAGTGGTGTTGTTTTCGGACTGGGCCCGATCCGAGTTATTCCAGGTGCCGGCCAATGGCGGCGGCGCGGAATTCAGGCGATCACTCGGCCTGAGCAATGAACTGCTGGTGGTTCACTGCGGGGAACATGGGCGTCAAGCAAGGACTCGAAGTGATCCTCGGCGCGGCGCAGCGATCGCGTGAGGATCCGGAATCGAGATATCTGCTGATCGGCGACGGCTCGGTGCGGCAGCAACTCGAGGCAGCGCGCCAAGGCCCTCGAACTCGACAATCTTAGCTTTGTTCCCTCTGCTTCCCGACGATCAGTTTCTGGATATGCTCGCGGCGAGCGACATCAGCCTGGTCACCCAGCAAAAGAGTGTCGCCGACATCGTGTTTCCTTCGAAGGTTATCACCCTGATGTCCTCCGCCCGCGCCGTCGTCGCGTCAGTGAGTCCCGGTAGCGAGGTCGCGCGGGTGTTGAAGGAAGCAGAAGCCGGCGTGCTGATCGCGCCGGAAGATCCGGATGCGCTGCTGGATGCGATCATGGCCTTGCGCGATGATCCCGCAGCGTCGCAGCCACCTGGGCGCGAAAGCACGCGCATTCGCCGAACGCTTTTGGGAAAAACAACGGACGCTTTCGGTCCTCGAGGCGCATCTGCTCGCAGGTCGCAGCACAAGGAAAATCGGCGCCTCCCGAGGAGGTCACCGCGATGAACAAACAGCTCGTTCAGATAGCGAGGAGAGTCCACGATGACAAAGGTTCTAGTCACTGGCGCGGGCGGTTTCATCGGGCATCATCTGGTGACCTTCCTCAAGCAGCAGGGATACTGGGTTCGTGGCGTCGATCAGAAGCTGCCGGAGTATTCGCAGACCGACGCCGACGAGTTTCTGCTTGCTCGATCTTCGGCGCTGGGAGAACTGCCTCACCGCCGACTCGCGGGGTCGATGAAGTCTATGCGCTCGCGGCCGACATGGGCGGGATGGGTTTCATTTCGGCGCATCACGCGGAGATCCTGCACAACAACTCGCTGATCAACATCCACACCCTCGATGCCGCGCGCGAAAACGCGGTCAAGCGCTATCTGTATTCGTCATCGGCATGCGTCTATCCCGAATTCAAACAGACCAATGCCGATGTGGTTCCGCTTGAAAGAAGAAGATGCCTATCCGGCGCAGCCGCAGGACGCCTATGGATGGGAGAAGCTGGTGACCGAGCGTCTGTGTACCCATTATCGCGAGGACTACGGCCTCCAGACCCGCATCGTCCGGTTCCATAATATTTTTGGGCCGCTAGGTACTTGGGATGGCGGACGCGAGAAAGCACCCGCGGCAATGTGCCGCAAGATCGCGATCGCCAAGCTGACTCGGAGCGACGAAATCGAGATCTGGGGTGACGGCAAGCAGACCCGGTCATTCTGCTATATCGATGATTGTGTGACTGGCATCCATAAGCTGATGCGCTCCGATTATCCGCATCCGCTCAACCTGGGCCAGGATCGTATGGTCACCATCGATGAGTTGGCCGACTTGGTTGCGCGGCGCTGCCGGGATCAAGATTCGTAAGAAGCACATCGATGGTCCTCAAGGCGTGCGCGGCCGCAACTCCGACAATACTCGCCTACGCGAGGTTCTGCACTGGCAACCGGAGATTTCGCTCGAGGAAGGCCTGGCCCGCACCTACCGCTGGATCGAGGCTCAGGTGCGACAAGGCCGCGGCCTTTGATTTAGTTCGCATTCACGATTAGTGAGAGCCTTCGTGACGCGGCAACAACATTTCTTCGGTCGCCTGGTTGCCGCCATTGATCTGGTGGTGTTGTTCGCTACTTTCTTGGCCGCTTACTCGGTTCGCCTTAAGCTTTGGGAGCTCGCCTATCCGGTGCTTCCCCTTGGTAGTCTGCGATCGGCCGCATGGATCATGACTGTCATTTTTCCCGCTTGGCTTTTCGCCTTGCGCTATTTGAATCTCTACAATCCTGTCACCTATCGATTGACGCCTCGGGTCCTCAGTGCATCCTTAAAGCGCAGATAGTCGCGGCCGTATTGATGTTGAATACTGTTTTCATTATTCGCGGCTTCAGTGGAGTCAGTCGTCCTCTTCTGGCTCTGATCGTGATGTTTAGCTTGGTGGGTCTGATGACTGAAAAGCTAGCCATTCTCTTCTTGATGCGATACCGATGGCGACTGCAGCGACGATCCGCGGTGTGGAGGGTCCTTCTGGTGGGCAATCCAGCTGATGCGGAAAACTATCTGCAATTGGTTCGCCAGCATCCGGAGTGGAATCTGGAAATCGTCGATGTTGTTGCGACTTCTCCCGACGGGCCGCGACGAGGCAATGGCCAACTCGATTCAGCCAATTGAACAGAAGCGCGGTCGCCCTTCCTCAGAGCGATTCGGAAGAGCCGCAAGCCTGGTCCGACGTTCTCAAGCGCTATGCTGTTGATGAGGTGGTCGCAGTTACCACTTGGGATCAGTCGGCGATTTGGAACGATTTGGCCGAAGCGTGTGCCGATCGTGGGGTGATCTTTCGACAGTTGGTCGTGATGCCCAAGCCCAGGATTGGCAAATACCATATCGAGGACGCTGGAAACGGACAGTATTTCGTTTCACTGGAGACAGTTCCGCAAGATTTTCTCGCGCTGGCGATTAAACGCGCGATGGATATCGTGGGAGCGCTTTTCGGATTGATGCTCTGTGCCGCTGGTATTTCCTGTCTACGCCCTATGGTTGCAAGTCGTCTCTCCGGGTTCGATTCTGTTTCGGCAGGAGCGGATGGGACGCAACGGACGTTTCTTCACATTGTACAAATTTCGCACTATGCGCCCCAATGCCGAGCTGGAGCTTCCCGACTTAATGGGGCGCAACCAGATGAGTGGAGCGCTTTTCAAGATCAAGGATGATCCGCGAATTATTACTGGGGGCAATTTCATGCGCCGCTCCCATCTCGACGAGCTTCCGCAGTTCTGGAATGTGCTCTTGGGCGATATGAGCCTTGTCGGTACTCGGCCGCCGACTCGGAGGGAAGTTGAGTCCTATGAGAGTCGTCATCATCGTCGACTTAGCTTCCGTCCTGGGCTAACGGGAACGTGGCAAGTAACTGGAAACCATGCCGTACGCGACTTTGAGGAAGTGGTAAAACTCGATTGTCGATACATTGACGAGTGGTCCCTGCTGCTAGACTTCAAATTGATAGTCCTTACCTTCCTCAAGATGTTCCATAGGGCGGGTTGGTAAACTGCTCGGTGAACTAGCTCGGAATCGTCACGGTCTTATTCGCCGCTTCTGTTCACAAACGGGTGAGCCATCTTGGGGATGAATTCCGCAACACCATCGCGATTAGTTGTCAAGAACAGATGTTCAATCGCTACGCCCCAGTTGGTGCATCTGACGCTCATTTCGCTGCGGAAGCAATTAAAACTCGACATCCGGTATTGTGCCGACTGATTAGAGATTGCTTCCCGCCGAATCTAGAGGCGGACATTTTGGACGTGGGATGCGGATGCGGCGGGCTAATATCGGTGGCGAGAGAACTCGGATACCAGCGAATCAGAGGCATAGATGTTTCACCGGAGCAGGTGGCAATTGCCCGGCAACTTGGCATCGAAGGGATCGATCGCGAGGACTTGTTTGAGACCCTTCGGGTTCTCGATCCGGAATCGCAAGACGTTATAGTGACCTATGATGTGATCGAGCATTTATCGAAACAACAGATCGAGGATCTAGTACATGAGATATACCGCGTGTTGCGCAAAACTGGCAGATGGATAATTCACGCCCCTAACGGTGAATCGCCGTTCTTCGGACGAATCCTCTATGGGGACTTTACACATCAACAAGCCTTTACGCGCGCGTCAATCAGGCAACTGGTCTGCCTTACCGGTTTCAAGGGTGTCATTTTCGCGGAAGATTCACCAATTCCTCATGGGCTGAAAAGTACGATCAGGTCCATTTTGTGGAAAATCTCGCGAAGCATACTACAGATATGGTTGCTGATCGAGACGGGAAGCGGCGATCAGAATACATATTTACTCAGAACCTTCGCGCGGTCGTAACGAAGTAAGAACGTGACTCAGGGCTCCCGGTGATCTGACGATTCACACGCCAGGTTCACAGATTAGGTAAATCTCCCATGCTAGCTACAAGGTCAAAGCAGGCATCGATCCGGATCGACTGGGTGGTGCAGCAAGCTTTAAAAAACCTTCTGATGCACATGGAGCCGGTTGTCTATCTCAGGAAGAGACTCTCTTCACGAGAGAACGGCACTCTAGTCAACATCGGCAGGTATTTCGACTCACAATGGCAGACATATCTCAGTGCCATTCTAAGTCTAAACCTTGCCGTTGATAACGCCAACGTTCTGGAAATAGGTCCCGGTCCGATTCTGGCGAATGGAATCCGGTTCATCGCAGAAGGTGCAGCTCGCTACACTGCTATCGATCGTTTCGATATTCTGCGCCGCGATGGTCCTGTTCGAAGGGCATATCATGAACTGGTAGCTCGATTGTCCTTAGAACAGCAGCAGAGATGTCTGGGTCTTATCGCCGACCAAACGGGCGGAAGGTTGTTCGATAGTCGAATAGAAAGCGTGGTCGCAAAAATCGAGGAATGTGGCGAACAGCTTGATCGTGGAAGATGGGACTTTGTGGTGTCATTTGACGTCCTCGAACACGTTGACGATCTTACTGGGACGCTGCGGGCCATTCGAACGTTGCTTAAGCCCGGTGGTGTAATGATCCATCGAGTTGACGTTGGTGCTGACAACGTTACCGCCAACGTCCATCGGTTGGCGCATTTGGTGTTTCGGACCGCACCTGGCATATGATTTCGTCCAAGCGGGCAATTTGTAATCGTTTTCGCCCCAGCGAATTCCTTGCCGCGGCCGGGACTCTTGGTTTCCGAACCCTACACTACGAGCCTACCACGACGTTGTCATCAGAGGACATAGCCAATATAAGACCCCGACTTTTCAAGAGATTTGCCAGTTGCTCTTTCGAGGACCTCGCAGTTATTGACTTCGTATGGATTGCGAAATCGCCCAGCTAGCGAAGGGCCATAGTTACCCTTAAAGAACCACGTTAGTTTTGTTCCAAAGTTACAATAGGCAACAAAAGCTCGAACCGATCGAACGGGATTCGCTGGGCAGATCGATAGCGATAACCATGGCTGGGAACGGCTTGACCTCCCTGTTTTGGTTGACTTCCGGCGTACTTGCAGCGCGGCTACTCGGTCCTAGGGGACGCGGAGAACTCGCTGCAATTCAGACTTGGGGATTGTTCGTAGCAACATTCGCGCTGCTCGGAATGCCCGACGCGCTGGTATATTTTACGGCGCGCGATCCAAGCCGGACGGCTTCGTATACCGTCTCGGCTGTTTTGCTCGCGCTCTTCGGCGGTATGCCACTTCTCTGTCTAGGCTATCTCGTCATGCCGCTTTTGTTATTTGCCCAAAGAACGCCCGTTATAGCCGAAGCCCGATTCTATTTGCTCATTGGGCTGACAACGATAGTTGGCCAAATACCTTTGAACGCCTTGCGAGGTCGAAGCGATTTCTTGTTATGGAACGCTCTGCGTATCGTCGGAACGGCGTTAGGTCTGTTGCCGCTAATTCTCGCATGGGTGCTTGATCGCCGCACGGCCGAGTTCGTTGCGACGATGCATCTGATGTTTTGGGGTGTAACGTTTGGCGCAGTGGCGTTGTTGGCGTTGATTTGGCGCGTTCCTGGTCCATACCGGGGAGAATCGAAGGATTGGAAGCCGATGCTGTCCTTTGGGCTTCCCTCGTTGATGACGGTTCTGCCGCAGAATTTAAATCTTAGGCTAGACCAGATGCTCATGGCAGCGATCTTGCCCCTCGGCTGCTGGGTCTTTACGTGGTCGCCGTTGGTTGGGGGGCTATCATAGCGCCGTTATTTCAAGCCATCTCGCTCGTTTTATTCCCGCATGTCGCGTCACACCCGCTACGCGACAAGCAGGTCGCTGCCCTCACCTCCGTTCTCAGGTTTGGCATACCGCTCGCAGTGATGGTTTCTTCCGGTCTGGCGATGCTCACACCTCTCGGCCTGCCTTTTATCTTCGGTCGAGATTTTGCACCGGCTGAAGCCCCTGCCGTCGTGCTAGTTTTTGCAGGAGCGGTTCTTGCGATCAACCAAATGTTGGAAGAAGGATTGCGCGGGCTTGGCGCTCCCATGGCCGTTATGTGGTCCGAGTCGGGTGGCTTGGTCATCACATTTGGGTTGCTTTGGTTCCTGCTTAAGCCGATGGGAATCATGGGAGCGGCCATCGCGTCGTTTGCTGGCTACGTTGCCGTGGCTGCGCAACTGTTGTACTGGACCATCGATTTGACCGGATGCAACCTTTCGGCTCTTCTACTACCGCGCAGCGCCGAACCGACACAGGTCTTCTCCCGTGCTCGGCTATGGCTCAAAGGTTTGGGTCGTGCCGCCGCCGGATAGTCTCGAGACAACTCGATTCTAATCATTCGAAAACGTTGAAGCGTCGACATCCTCGATGGACAACCTCGATAACGCCTTCTTCTGGACGATACTGGGGCTCCCCGTTTTGGTCATGGCGGCGCTGTATGTGCTCCGTTCTCGATACAACGAGCTGATCGCGTTGCATGTGATCGTTTTTTGGGCGCAATTCTTCGCGTATGGTGCTGTATGGTTATATGCGCAGCCATCCTTTCATTTCCCTGGATGGACTATGCTTCTGCTGTCGTTTGAGTTGACGGT
>CAWFBH010000015.1:0-425268 GCA_963814035.1 uncultured delta proteobacterium | reverse complement strand
CGCCAGCATCACGCCGGGTTGGCCCGCGCTGCGCACCGCTACCATCGCGGTCTGGACGTCGATGGGACGCCCGAGCGTGCGCAGGTAAACCTCGTAGCCGACGCCCGCCAGCACCGCGAGCACCACCAGAGTGATGAGGGCCGGCATCAGCCGGCTGCGGCGTTTGGGCGCCTCGGCGCGCGCAATACGAAGCGATTCGAGCTCGCGAACGGCGCTGGTTTTTTGGCCATCAGGGGGCATCTGACGATCCTCCACTTATCCTCGCACTATCGTGGCGCTAGATCCTGCGCAGCGCGTTCACCACGCTCAGTCGCATCGCCTGGCGCGCCGCAGCCATCCACCGAAGGTTCCCATCAGCGCGGCAAATACCATCGCCTCGATGACGATCACCCAGGTCACGCGGAAATTGAAACTCAGAGTGGAGAAGGTCATGAAGTTGCCGAACGAGGTCGAGAACCCGTTGATGGGTAAGGCCAGGATGACGCCCGCGATGCCGGCCAGGCTCGCCAGCATGAGCGATTCGAGCAGGAACGATCCCAGCACCGCGCCGGGCGTGAAGCCGAGCGCGCGCAGCGTGCCGATTTCCGAAGTGCGTGCCGACACCGAGGCGTACATGGTATTCATCGCGGCGAAATCGCTCAACCCCCATGATGACCGCGACGATCATGCCCAGCACCCGCAACTGATTCGCCACCACCGATTGCTCTTGATAGTACTGCGCTTCCGGCTCGGCTTGCAGGTTGATACGCGGGTCGTCGGCGATGCGATTGATGAGCGCCTTGTCATCCGCGCCGGGCGCCAGTTTCAACCGCGCGATGGCGTAGTACGCGCCGCGCTGACTGTCAGCTTGCACATCATGGATGTCCGCCCACACCTCGGACTCGAACGAGCTCCCGCCGGCCTCGAACATGCCGACCACTTTCCAGTCGCCGCGCCCGAAGTGCAAAGTCGAGCCCACCGTGGTGTTTTTGTAGCGGCCGACCAGGCCCTTGCCGACCATCACTTCGCGCACGCTCGGATTGAACCAGCGCCCTTCGACGAGATGGAGCTTGTCGTGCACTTTCTGCGCAATCGGCAGCACGCCGCGGATGACGATGTTGTCGCGCGAGCCCTGATTGTTCTCCATCAGCACCTGCACCGGCAGCTCCGGCGAGGCGTAGGGCTGTCCGTCCGCATCGTGCTTAATGCCGGGCAGGAACTTCAGCGTGTCGAACTGATCCAGCGTCACGCTGGAGTAGGTCTCGGTGGTCGCGCCCTTGCGCAGCACGATGAGATTGTCGGGCGAGCCGGCCTCGGTGATCGAGGATGCGAGACCTGCGACCATCGCCATCACCACGACGAAGACTGCGACGACCAGCGCGATTCCACCGCCAGTCATCAGGGTGGATACTCGCCTCACCAGCAGGCTGCGAAAATTGTATTTCAGAGGTATAGCCATAAGCTCTACGCAACCATCCGCAATGCTTCCACGATGTTCATCTTGGAGGCCGAGCGCGCCGGAATCCATGCGCTGACGAATCCGATGATGGCGGCCGCGATTAATGTTTCCACCAGCACCACCGGCGGCATCCGAATCGAGAGCATGCCCATCTTGGGACCGGCGAAAATTTTGAGCGCGAGGAATGCCGCGCCGCATCCGAGCAGCCCGCCCATCAACCCGATGACGAGGGACTCCGCGAGCAGGGTCGAGAGGATCACCCGCGACGGAAATCCCATCGAGCGCATCACCGCGATCTCCCCGCGCCGCTCGCGAATCGACATGGCCGAGGTATTCGCCGCGACCAGCCCGACCGTGATCACGACGATGAAGCCGAGCACTTCGAACAGGGTGAACATCGTCTTGTACTGGCGCATGAAGCTGCCGATGAACGCGGCCTCCGATTCGCTCTGCGTCTCCGCCGAGGAGTTGGCGAACTGCTCATCGATGGCGGCAATCAACTGCGGAACGTTCTCGCTTTTGTCCGCGCGCACCCAGATGTTGGAGACGAAGCCGGGACGCCCCGCGGCTTCCTCCAGGTAGTCACGGCGAAAGTACAAAATGTTCGGCGGCGCCTTACCGCTCATCACGCCCACGATGTTGAGCGTCACGTTGAACGGATACACGGTGCCCTTAAGCATGATCTGTTGGCCGACGTGCAGGTTGAAGCGCTTCATCGTATCGATGCCGACCACGCATGCAGTGCGCAGCTTCTTGAATTGCGCCCACTCCTCGGGCGTCAGTCCCCAATCCGGGAACATGATGTCGGCCTGGTCGTGATCCATCGCCATGTTGGGAAACTGATCGTTGACATCGTGCAGGATGCCGCCGAACCAGCTCTGCGAAGAGGTCGCGACTACATGCGGCATGATGGCGATCTTCTGGCGATACGCGATCGGGATCGAATATGTGAGTCCTGACTTGTTGTGGGTGACGATGCGGTCCGAGGCTGCGGTATCGGCAAGGATCTGATTGGCGACCGTCGGGAGGCTGACCAGCGCGGAAAAAATAAACAGGGACACCGCGATCGAGAACACGGTCAGGATGGTGCGCTTTTTATTGCGCGTCAGATTTTTGAAGATGAGCGCGAGGTATTTCACTCTTGATCCCGTAGCACAGGCTTCAGCCCGTGATTCTCATTATCTTGCGGTCTTGAACCTTGGCGCATCGATCAGAACACAGGCTAAAGCCTGTGCTACTTCAGAAAATCATTTCGCGAACCGCGTCTACGAGGAAAATTAATTGCCGGTTGCCGCCACCTGTCCGCTCGTCGCCGGCGCGCGCCCGCCCGGCTCGATGCCCGCCAGGATGCCCTTGTCCAGATGAAAGACCTGCTCCACGAAACGCACCGCGCGCTGATCGTGCGTCACCATGATGATGGTCTTGTTAAACATCTTATTGAGCTCGACCAGCAGGTTGAGAATTTCCTCGGCCGATTTCGCATCGAGGTCACCAGTAGGTTCGTCCGCGACCACGATGGTCGGGTCGGTGACTATCGCGCGCGCGATCGCGACGCGCTGCTCCTGTCCGCCGGAAAGCTGGCGCGGATAATGGCTCATCCGATCCGCGAGGCCGACCACCTTGAGCGCAGTCTCGACATGCTGTTTGCGCTCGGCCTTGTTCAAATCGGTCAGCAGCAGCGGCAGCTCGACATTCTCGAAGGCGGTCAGGACCGGAATCAGGTTGTAGAACTGGAAAACCAGGCCGATGTGGCGCGCGCGCCAATGCGCGAGGTCGCGCTCTTTCATCGAGGTGATTTCCTCGCCGCCGACCTTCACATGACCCGAAGTGGCGTGGTCGATGCCGGCGATCAGGTTGAGCAGGGTGGTTTTGCCCGAGCCTGAGGGGCCCATGATCGCGACGAAGCGTCCGTCGGGGAGCTTGATCGAAATATCATCGAGCGCGCGCACCTCGAATTCATCGCGGGTGTAAATGCGGCTGACATGATCGAGTTCGATGGCGTATTCGTTGTCGCTCACGATGTCCTCCCACCTCTTAGGTATCTCTCTGTTACTGCTCGGGATCGTTGGCGAACGACCCGCTTCCGATCGAGCCCGTTCCGATTCGCTCTCCCGATGGGAGAGGTTGGTCGCGATTTTATCGCGACCTGGAGTGGGACCTTATTCAGCGCGCTGCGCCCGACTATGGAATTCTGCCTCTTTGCCTGGCGAAGCGGCGGCCGAACGATCGCTGCGGAGAAAGAATTCCTGAATCGCGCGCGCAACCGCGCGCTGTGTAAGGTCCCACTCCAGGTCGCTCGCGGACTCGCGACCCACCTCGCCCATTGGGCGAGGGCCGGAAAGAAGTCGCGCGCGATTATGGAATTCTTCATCCGAACCATCTCAGCTATCTCATTCGCGCTCAGAGCAAGCCGCATGCCGCGATGCGGCCCGCGCACGGCGCGGATTTCCTCAGCTTTCCTTCATGTCAAATTGAAGCCCGCAGTATAGCGCCTGCGCACCCCGGACTGCATCATCCAGTTACCGCTTTGCCGCGACCGATCGCATCGGCTTGTGAACACTTGAGATCCTGCCATTCGAGGTTGTGGCCAGCTCGCGCGCCATTTCCGCTTCAAGTTTGGCCATCATCTGAGCTTTGAAGGCGGTGAGCTGATGGCCGATTTTCATCAAGACTTTGCGAAACGGATTCTCGCCGCGAGCCTTCATTTCGCTCATCAGCCTGGCGCAGCTCTCCGACCACATCTGGTCGAACTCGCGCATCCGCCGCATATGTTCCAGCGCGGTGGCAGGATTGTGATGGCCAAAATAGATCTTGACCTGCGCCTCATCATGAACAAAGACCGGCGGCGAGGGTTCGGCGAGCATCTTCAGGAAGTGCTCACGCCCGGCCGGCGTGATCGCGTAAACCTTGCGCGCGCGTTTGCCGTTGCGCTCGGTGCGCATCGTAACCAGCTTGTCGCGCGCGAGTTTCTTCAGCGCAGGATAGAGCGAGCCATCGCTGACCCGATAAAAAAATCCCACCGATTCCTGGAAGCGCCGCTTCAGATCGTAGCCGGTCAGCTCGGCGTCCATCAGGAAGCCGAGGACGGGAAACTTGATATCGATGCGCAGGGGAGCGTCGTCGTGGGCGCTCTCGAATGGCGCGGGGGCCCATTCGCCATTCCCATTGCGATACGAATACAGGGGGGGCCGTTCCGGAGTCATGATACATCAACCCAATAGCTCGACTTGATGTATCGGTCAAGCCGCGATCTTTGGTAGGGGTCGTTCGGGAACGACCCGCAACGATGATGCAATCGCGAGGATCTTCCGCAATCGCACAATCGCTACGGGCGCTTCGCGAAGCGCCCCTGACGAGGATTAAAAACCGCCTGGACAGCCGCCGCCATGCGGCGCCGGAGGAATCGGTCGAAGTTATTGATACCTTTCGCAGTCGGGGGCCATCGCTCCTGTGCTTTCATCAAAACAACAGGAGGTCGAGCAACTCTCCGCGTTCAACATCCTCGGGTTAGTGTTCATTTCGTTGAATCCCTGGCGGGCGGTCTCACATGCCTTCGCGGTCGGGAAGTTGCCCACCATCGTATCCATCACGAAGTCTTGCGCTGTTTGCTGTCCGACCTGACCAACCGGCACGTGATGAGTCATGAGGAAAAACCATCCTACAAGTGCGAGCGTCACCGCTTTAGTTTGTCTTGAATTAAGCATCGCTCTCTCCTTTTTAACCATCCTTCGTTGCGCTTAACTCTCAGCAACAACCGCGCCAACCGTCAGAAACAAGGCGATCCGGCGCTTCCTGAATGATTTGCAAGGGATTGGAACGAACAGACACAACGCTGCTGTAGCGAAAAGAGCGTGCCGCATGGCGCTGGCAGTCTGGTAGTGAACATTCGGTAGATAGCGCCGCAAATCATGCCGGGGCACACGCCTTATCCACGCGTCCGCCATGCCATCTCGAGCGGCGAGCAGCAACCATCAGTCACTATGTCATTCGACGCGCGACGCTGCGCCGTCACACCGTGGCGCGCAAGGCGGTGGCGATATCGCGACGCGTCGCCGTCAGCGCCGGGACCGCCGCGCTCAGCAGGCCGATGCCGGCGGCGAGCGCGACGCTTCCTACTGCCACCGTCGGCGTCAAATGAATGATCAACCTGCCGCCGAAAAACAGATCTGATCCCAAAACCCATAACACCAGCCCTGCGATCGCGGATCCCAACGCTCCGGCGGCGAGGCCGATCAGCAATCCCTCGCTGGCGATGGAACCCACCAGCATCCGGCGCGTGAAGCCAATCGAGCGCATCACACCCAGTTCATGGCGGCGCTCGCGCACCGACATCGCGGCAGTGTTGGCCGCGACCAGCCCGATGACGACCGCGACGATGACCGCGATGAATTGCACGCCGACCAGCAACAGGCGGAATTGCTGCAAGCGGACCTGCGCCATCCCCAGCTCAGTCTGGGTCGAGGTTTCATAGGCGGAGTTCGCGAAGCGGTCGTCGATTTCGTGAATCACGGCGTTGGCATATTCCGAGCGATCGATGCGGATGAAAAACAGCACCGCGTTGCCGCGATCGCCCATCGCCTGGTTGAGCCGTTCGAAGGGAACCATGACCATGTTGGGCGGCGCGTTGGGCGCGTCGAGGCTGCCGGCGATTGTCACGTCGATATCGGTCGGCAGGTTGGTGGCGCTGAACGTGATCTTGTCGCCGATGTGCCAATGGTAGCGCTTCATCATCGCGGTGGTCACGACGGCCGCCGAGCGCGAATGCCCGAGCAGGGCGGCATCGGCGGGCGTGATGCCCCAATCGGGATAGATGATGGCCATCTGCTCGGGGTCGACACCGAGGATGGGGATTATCAGGCCGGGGTCGCGGTAGTTTCCGATAGCGTAGAGCGCGGGACTGACCGCTTCGACATGCGGCATCGCGCGGATGGTCGCGCCATACGAGAGGGGGAGGGTGTAGTCGAAGCCGCCGAAGCCGGCCTTGTTGGCGCAATCGAGGCGGAGGTTGCTGATGCGGTCGCGCAGGAGTTGGCGGACGACGGAGGGCAGGCTCATCAGCGCGGAAAAGATGAACATCGAGATACCGATAGAGAGGATGCTGAGGATGGTGCGGCGTCGGTTGCGGAGGAGGTTGCGGAAAATGAGGGGTAGGTACTTCATCAGAATAGGCGGCAGGGGTTGCTATAGATGGAAGCGTGAAGGTATCCTTTGAGGGGACCGACGGTCGGTCGGTGTCATGGAAAAGGAATCATAGACCGACGGTCGGTCTAGTGCAAGCATGACCAAAGCCACCACTCCATCAAGCATACGAGTAGTAAAAAAACCCGATCAGCGCCGCGCCGAACTCCTCGATTGCGCGCAGATCCTGTTCCTCGCGGATGGGTACGACCACACGACCGTCAATGATGTCATCGCCAGGGCGGGAGTCTCCAAGGGCGCGTTCTACCACTACTTCGAATCGAAGGAGGCGTTGCTGGAAGCGCTGGCGGAACGCTTCGCGCGCCGAAGCGTCGAGCGACTCGGCGATATCCTCGAGGACCCATCGCTGGATGCGTTGACGCGCCTCAATGCTTTCCTCGCACGCACGCGCCAATTGCGCCTCGAAGCCGCGCCGATGATAAGGCCGTTATTTGCTGCTATTTTCCGCCCCGAGAATATCGTGCTCTATCACCGAATCAGCGCGGCCAGCATGGCGATTATGACGCCGCTGTTGGCGCGCATCATCGCGCAAGGCGTCGAGGAGGGAATCTTCCGAACGCCCGATCCCGTCGGCACTGCCGAGATGGTGCTGCAGTTGGGCGCGGCGGCCTATGGCGTCATCGCACGGGCGCTCAACGCCACTAGCGAGCATGAGATCGAGGAGGCGGCCGACACGTTGGAGAATCTGCTGAAGCTGCACGGCGTCGCCATCGATCGTATCCTATGCCTGCCCGAGGGCAGCGTGCGCCTCGTCGATCCGGGCTTCGTGCGCGCGATGATGATGGCCCGGCCGTGACCTTTTGACTTTCGCCGCGCCCTCTTCGATAAGTCTCATCGAGGTGCTCGTATGCGAGCGATCAAGCATCCGCTGAGTGGCGCGATCTACGACCTGCAGAACGATGGCACGATCCGCGTCGAGAAGGATGGCAAGGCCGGCATCTTCCGCGCCGATGGCGCTTACGTTTCCGGCGACATCTACTTTGCGGATCCGCATCTATGCCTATGGATTGGCGGCCGCAAACTTCCTTCGCGTCATCGCCAGGCGGCGGAGTCCTCGAAGAATTAGAGGAGGGCGTCGATGAACCTCAGCGACAGCACCGCGCGCAACCGTTCCAGTGGAATTTCGTATCAGCGCCTCCTCGATACCGACACGCATCCGGTGCCGACCTACCTGCGCAATGAAAATCCGCTCGAGCTGCCGCCCTCGGAAATCCCGGTCGCACGCTACATCTCGCGCGAATTTTTCGACCTCGAAGTCGACAAGCTGTGGAAGCGCGTATGGCAGATGGCGTGCCGCGAGGAAGACATTCCCGAGGTCGGCGACAACATCGTCTATGACATCGCGGGCATGTCGTTCATCGTGGTGCGCACCGCGACCGATCGCATCCGGGCTTATTACAATGCGTGTCTCCATCGCGGCAGGTTGCTGCGCGAGAACGGCAGCATCCGCGCGAGCGAATTTCGTTGCCCGTTTCACGGCTTCGCGTGGAACCTCGATGGCACCCTCAAGCACGTGCCGTGTCAGTGGGATTTTCCGCAGCTCGAACCCGCGCAGTGGAGTCTTCCCGAGGCGAAAGTCGGCACCTGGGGCGGCTTCGTCTTCATCAACATGGATCCCGGGTGCGAGGCGCTGGAAACTTTTCTCGGACCGCAGTTGACCGAGGAATTCGCGCGCTGGCCGCTGGAAGAACGCTTCAAGAAGGCGCACGTCGCGAAGATTTTGCGCTGCAACTGGAAAGTCGCACAGGAGGCTTTCATGGAGGCCTTCCACGTCGTCGCGACGCACCCGCAGTTGCTCGCGGGACTGGGCGACGCGAACTCGCAATACGATGCGTGGGGAAATTTCAGCCGCGCGATTACTCCGAATGGCACTCCCAGTCCGCATCTGTCGTGGCAGCCGACTGAGCAGGAAATGTTCGATTCGATGCTGGATCGCCGCCTCGAGTGATCCTCCGTTGGTCACGATTCCTCCCGGCATGACAGCGCGCCAGATTGCCGCCAGCGGTGGCCGCGCAATGCTGGCGCGCTGACATGCCGGGAGGGGAAGTGGCTAAAGTTCCGACGGAGGATGATCTTGAGGGCGCGATGGAGCATCGGAATCGAACATTTCCTGCTCAGTGGCCTTCCGCCGACGGATCCGGACTCGGAGGGCCATTCGGAGTAATCGCGCCAGCTGAAAATTCCCCACGTGGATTGGTCCTTGGGAGACCGCATGGCCCAGACCCGCGAGAGCAAAAGCTGGATGTTCAAAACGACGTGGAAGGCCTCCATGAAAGCCTGCCTGTGCAACTTTCCAGTTGCAGCGCAAAATCTTCGCGACGTGCGCCTTCTTGAAGCGTTCTTCCAGCGGCCAGCGCGCGAATTCCTCGGTCAACTGCAGTCCGAGAAAAGTTTCCAGCGCCTCGCACCCGGGATCCATGTTGATGAAGACGAAACCGCCCCAGCTGCCGACTTTCGCCTCGGGAAGACTCCACTGCGCAGGTTCGAGCTGCGGAAAATCCCACTGACACGGCACGTGCGTGAGGGTGCCATCGAGGTTCCGCGCGAAGCCGTGAAACGGGCAACGAAATTCGCTCGCGCGGATGCTGCCGTTCTCACGCAGCAACACACCGCAATGGGTGGCGCCCCAAGTGATCAGCCAGGATGGATGAGACGCGGCAGCGCGCACGCGACGAACGACATGCCCGCGATGTCATAGACGATGTTGTCGCCGACCTCGGGAATGTCTTCCTCGCGGCACGCCATCTGCCATACGCATTTCCAGCAGCTAGTCGACTTCGAGGTCGAAAAAAAATTCGCGCGAGATGTAGCGTGCGACCCCCAAGTCCGAGGGCGGCAGCTCGAACGGATTTTTCATTGCGCAGGTAGGTCGGCACGGATGCGTATCGGTATCGAGGAGGCGCTGATACGAAATTCCACTGGAACGATTGCGCGCGGTGCTGTCGCTGAGGTTCATCGACGCCCTCCTCTAATTCTTCGAGGACTCCGCCGCCTGGCGATGACGCGAAGGAAGTTTGCGGCCGCCAATCCATAGGCATAGATGCGGATCCGCAAAATAGATGTCGCCGGAAACGTAAGTGCCGTGGGCGCGGAAGATACCGGCCCGGGCGATCCCTCTCAACGCGATGGTGCCGTCGGTCTGCAGGTCGTTGATCGCGCCACTCAGCGGATGTTTGATAGCTCGCATACGAGGACCTCGATGAGACTTATCGAAAGGGCGCGGCGAAAGTCATTAGGTCACGGCCGGGCCAGCATGATTGCGCGCACGAAGCCCCGTTCGACAGCCGCACGCTGCCCTCCGGCACGCACAGGATACGATCGATCGCGATGCCGTGCAGCTTCAGCAATTCTCCAGCGTATCCGCCGCCTCCTCGATTTCATGCTTGCTGGTCGCCTTCAGCGCCCGCGCGATCACGCCGTATGCGGCCGCGCCCAGCTGCAGCACCATCCGGCGGTACCGGCCGGGTCGGGCGTGCGGAAGATTCCTTCCGCGACGCCCTGCGCGATGATGCGCGCGAGCAGCGGCGTCATCATCGCCATGCTGGCGGCGCTGATCGGTGATAGAGCACGATGTTTTCCGGGCGAAAGATCGCGGCGAACAGCGGGCGGATCATCGGCGCGGCCTCACGACGCAACTGGCGCGACCGCGCGAGGAACGCGTTGAGGCGGCTCAGCGCATCCGGCGATCGATCCTCAAGAATATCGCCGAGCTGATCGAGGCTTCGCCGCGCGAAGCGCTCCGCCAGCGCCTCCAGCATCGCCTCCTTGGAGGTGAAGTAGTGATAGAACGCGCCCTTCGAGACGCCGGCCTTCGCGATGACCTCATTGATGGTGGTGGCCTCGTACCCGCGGGCGAGGAACAACGCCTGCGCGCAGTCGAGCAGTTCCTCGCGGCGCTGAGCAGGAGTTTTGACGATTCGCGGGCTTGATGGCAGCGGGGCTTTGGTCATGCTTGCACTAGACCGACCGTCGGTCTATTATTCCTTTTCCAGACACCGACCGACGGTCGGTCTCAATGATACCTTCACGCTTCCATCGATTGCAACCCCTACCGCCTAAGCCGATGAAGTATCTTCCTTTCATATTCCGTAACTTAATGCGCAACCGGCGGCGCACCATCTTAAGCGTCCTCTCGATCGGAATCTCGATGTTCATCTTTGCCGCGCTGATGAGCCTGCCGGCCGTGGTGCGCCAGCTGCTGCGGGACCGCATCAGCAACCTCCGCCTTGATTGCGCGAACAAGGCTGGCTTCGGCGGCTTTGACTACACCCTGCCCCTATCTTACGCCGCACTATCCGCGCGATGTCGCATGTCGACGCGGTCAGTCCGGCGCGCTCTACGCGATCGGGAACTATCGCGACCCCGGTCAAATGGTCCCGATTCTCGGTGTCGACCCCGAGCAGATGGGCATCATCTATCCCGATTGGGGCATCACACCGGAGTTGGCCTCCCGCTCGGGCATTCGCGTTCCTCGGGCCTGGTCACCGCCGCGATGATGAAGCGTTACCGATGGAACGTTGGCGACGAGGTCACTTTCCGCACCGCCAATCTTGCCTACCGATATAGATGTGACAATCGCCGGCAGTCTCGACGGCGCCCAACGCGCCGCCCAACATGGTCATGGTTCCCTTCGAGCGCCTCGACCAGGCGATGGGCAATCGCGGCAACGCGGTCCTCTTTTTCATTCGCATCGATCGTTCGGAATCAGCTAACGCCGGTGATTCGCGAAATCGATGGCCGCTTCGCGAACTCCGCGTTTGAGACCTCCACCCAGACCGAACTGGGGATGGCGCAAAACCGGCTTGCAAAATTCCGCTTGCTGTTGGTCGGGGTGCAGTTCATCGCGGTCATCGTTCGCGATGGTGATTGGGCTGGTCGCATCCAACACGCGGCGATGTCGGTGCGCGAGCGTCGCCATGAGCTGGCAGTGATGCGCTCGCTGGGATTCACGCGCCGGATGCTGGTGGGCTCCATCGCTATCGAAGGCCTGCTGATTGGACTCGCTGCGGGTGCGCTCGGATCGCGCAATCGCATGGCTGGCGCTATGGCTTTTCGGATCGGATCTGCTTTTCGGCGGGACGTCTTGATCCTTCATCTGACGCCGGCGGTGGCGGCTGGCAGTGTCGCGCTGGCGGCCGGCATCGGCTGCTGAGCGCGGCGATTCCGGCGCTAACGTCAACCCGGCACGACATCGCCACCGCCTTGCGCGCGACCGTATGACGGCGCAGCGTCGCGGCGTCGAATGACATAGTGACTGATGGTTGCTGCTCGCCGCTCGAGATGACATGGCGGACGCGCGGATAAGGCGTGTGCCCCGGCATGATTTGCGGCGCTATCTACCGAATGTTCACTACCAGACTGCCAGCGCCATGCGGCACGCTCTTTTCGCTACAGCAGCGTTGTGCTCTATTCGTTCCAATCCCTTGCAAATCATTGAGGAAGCGCCGGATTGCCTTGTTTCTGACGGTTGGCGCGGTTGTTGCTGAGAGTTAAGCGCAACGAAGGATGGTTAAAAAGGAGAGAGCGATGCTTAATTCAAGACAAACTAAAGCGGTGACGCTCGCACTTGTAGGATGGTTTTTCCTCATGACTCATCACGTGCCGGTTGGTCAGGTCGGACAGCAAACAGCGCAAGACTTCGTGATGGATACGATGGTGGGCAATTTCCCGACCGCGAAGGCATGTGTGACCGCCCGCCAGGGATTCAACGAAATGAACACTAACCCGAGGATGTTGAACGCGGAGAGTTGCTCGACCTCCTGTTGTTTTCATGAAAGCACAGGAGCGATGGCCCCCGACTGCGAAAGGTATCAATAACTTCGACCGATTCCTCCGGCGCCGCATGGCGGCGGCTGTCCAAGCGGTTTTTAATCCTCGTCAGGGGCGCTTCGCGAAGCGCCCGTAGCGATTGTGCGATTGCGGAAGATATTTGCAATTGCATCATCGTAGCGGGTCGTTCCCGAACGACCCCTACCAAAGATCGCGGCTTGACCGATACATCAAGTCGAGCTATTGAGTTGATGTATCAATGATTCCGCAACGGCCCCCGTTGTATTCGTATCGCAATGGGCAAGGCGAATGGGCGCCGGCGCCTTTTGAGAGCGCCCACGACGACGCGCCGCTGCGCATCGATATCAAGTTCCCCGTCCTCGGTTTCCTGATGGACGCCGAGCTGACCGGCTACGATCTGAAGCGGCGCTTTCAGGAATCGGTGGGATTTTTTTATCGGGTCAGCGACGGCTCGTTCTATCCGGCGCTGAAGAAACTCGCGCGCGACAAGCTGGTCACGATGCGCACCGAGCGGAACGGCAAACGCGCGCGCAAGATTTATGCGATCACGCCGGTCGGGCGCGAACACTTTCTGAAGATGCTCGCGGAACCCTCGCCGCCGCTCTTTGTTCATGATGAGGCGCAGGTGAAAATCTATTTTGGGCATCATAATCCTGACGCTGCGATGGAGCATATGCGCCGGATGCGCGAGTTCGACCAGATGTGGCCGGAGAGCTCGCCACGCTGATGAGCGAAATGAAGGCTCGCGGCGAGAATCCGTTTCGCAAAGTCTTGGTGGAAATCGGACAGCAACTCTCCGCGTTCAAGGCGGAAATGTTTGTCAAACTGGAAGCGGAGATGGCGCGCGAGCTGGCCGCAATCTCGCATGCGCGGGAACGCAAAGTTTTCACAAGCCGATGAGATCGGTCGAGGCGAAGCGATAATGGATGATGCAGTCCGGGGTGCGCAGGCGCTATACTGCAGGCTTCAATTTGACATGACGGAAACCTGAGGAGATCCGCGCCGTGCGCGGGCCGCATCGCGGCATGCGGCTTGCCCTGTGCGCGAATGAGATAGCTGAGATGGTTCGGATGAAGAATACCATAATCGCGCGCGACTTATTTCCAGCCATCGCCCGATGGGCCAGGTGGGTCGCGAGTCCGCGCAGTGACCTGGAGTGGGACCTTACACAGCGCGCGGTTGCGCGCGCTATTCAGGAATTCTTCCTCCGCAGAGATCGTTTGTCACGCCGCTTCTTCAGGCAACAGAAGCAGAATTCCATAGTCGGGCGCAGCGCGCTGAATAAGGTCCCACTCCAGGTCGCGATAGAATCACAACCAACCTCTCCCATCGGGAGAGCGAATCGGAACGGGCTCGATCTGGAAGCGGGTCGTTCGCCAACGAATGCCGAGCAGTAACAGAGAGATACCTAAGAGGTGGGAGGACATCGTGAGGAAAACGAATTCGCCATTGAACTCGATCATGTGAGCCGCATCTACACCCGCGATGAATTCGAGGTGCGCGCGCTCGATGACATCACGATCAAGCTTCCCGACGGACGCTTCGTCGCGATCATGGGCCCCTCGGGCTCGGGCAAAACCACGCTGCTCAACCTGATCGCCGGCATCGACCACGCCGACTTCGGGTCATGTGAAGGTCGGCGGCGAGGAAATCACCTCGATGAAGGAGCGCGACCTCGCGCATTGGCGCGCGCGCCACATCGGGCTGGTCTTCCAGTTCTACAACCTGATTCCGGTGCTGACCGCCTTCGAGAATGTCGAGTTGCCGCTGCTGCTGACCGATCTGAGCAAGGCCGAGCGCAAGCAGCATGTCGAGACCGCGCTCAAGGTGGTCGGCCTCGCGGATCGGATGAGCCACTATCCGCGCCAGCTCTCCGGCGGACAGGAGCAGCGCGTCGCGATCGCGCGCGCGATCGTCACCGACCCGACCATCGTGGTCGCGGACGAGCCGACCGGCGACCTCGATGCGAAATCGGCCGAGGAAATCCTCAACCTGCTGGTCGAGCTCAATCGAGATGTTCAACAAGACCATCATCATGGTGACGCACGATCAGCGCGCGGTGCGTTTCGTGAGCAGGTCTTTCATCTGGATAAGGGCATCCTGGCGGGCATCGAGCCGGGCGGGCGCGCGCCGGCGACGGCGGACAGGTGGCGGCAACCGGCAATTAACTTGCCTCGTAGAGGCGGTTCGCGAAATGATTTTCTGAGTAGCACAGGCTTTAGCCTGTGTTCTGATCGATGCGCCAAGGTTCAAGACCGCAAGATAATGAGAATCAGGGCTGAAGCCTGTGCCGCGATCAGAGTGAAATATTTAGCGCTCATCTTCAAAAATCTGACGCGCAACAAAAAGCGCACCGTCCTGACCGTGTTCTCGATCGCGGTGTCGCTGTTTATTTTTTCCGCGCTGGTCAGCCTGCCCGACAGTCGCCAACCAGATCCTTGCCGATACCGCAGCCTCGGACCGCATCGTCACCCACAACAAGTCGGGACTGACGTATTCGATCCGATCGCGTATCGCCAGAAGATCGCCGTCATGCCGCACGTGGTCGCGACCTCTTCGCAGAGCTGGTTCGGCGGCATCCTGCACGATGTCAACGATCAGTTCCCCAACATGGCGATGGACCACGACCAGGCCGACATCATGTTTCCGGATTGGGGACTGACGCCCGAGGCAGTGGGCGCAATTCAAGAAGCTGCGCACCGCATGCGTGGTCGGCATCGACACGATGAAGCGCTTCAACCTGCACGTCGGCCAGCAGATCATTCTCAAGGGCACCGTGTATCCGTTCAACGTGACGCTCAACATCGTGGGCGAGATGAGCGGCAAGGCGCCGCCGCACATTCCTGTACTTTTCGTCGCGACTACCTGGAGGAAGCGGCCGGGCGGCCCGGCTTCGTCTCCAACATCTGGGTGCGCGCGGACAAAAGCGAGAATGTTCCGCAGTTGATTGCCGCCATCGATGAGCAGTTCGCCAACTCCTCGGCGGAGACGCAGAGCGAATCGGAGGCGGCGTTCATCGGCAGCTTCATGCGCCAATACAAGACGATGTTCACGCCTGTTCGAAGTGCTCGGCTTCATCGTCGTGATCACGGTCGGGCTGGTCGCGGCGAATACCTCGGCGATGTCGATTCGCGAGCGGCGCGGCGAGATCGCGGTGATGCGCTCGATGGGATTTCCTCGCGGCAGATCCTTTCCACCCTGCTCGCGGAGTCCCTCGTCATCGGGTTGATGGGCGGGCTGCTCGGATGCGGCGCGGCATTTCTCGCGCTGAAGCTTTTCGCTCGGCCCCAAGATGGGCATGCTCTCGATTCGGATGCCGCCGGTGGTGCTGGTGGAAACACTGATCGCGGCCGCCATCATCGGATTCGTCAGCGCATGGATTCCGGCGCGCTCGGCCCCAGATGAACATCGTGGAAGCATTGCGGATGGTCGCGTAGAGCTTATGGCTATACCTCTGAAATACAATTTTCGCAGCCTGCTGGTGAGGCGAGTATCCACCCTGATGACTGGCGGTGGAATCGCGCTGGTCGTCGCGGTCTTCGTCGTCGTGATGGCGATGGTCGCGGGTCTCGCATCCTCGATCACCGAGGCCGGCTCGCCCGACAATCTCATCGTGCTGCGCAAGGGCGCGACCACCGAGACCTACTCCAGCGTGACGCTGGATCAGTTCGACACGCTGAAGTTCCTGCCCGGCATTAAGCACGATGCGGACGGACAGCCCTACGCCTCGCCGGAGCTGCCGGTGCAGGTGCTGATGGAGAACAATCAGGGCTCGCGCGACAACATCGTCATCCGCGGCGTGCTGCCGATCGCGCAGAAAGTGCACGACAAGCTGCATCTCGTCGAGGGGCGCTGGTTCAATCCGAGCGTGCGCGAGGTGATGGTCGGCAAGGGCCTGGTCGGCCGCTACAAAAACCCGCGGTGGGCTCGACTTTGCACTTCGGGCGCGGCGACTGGAAAGTGGTCGGAATGTTCGAGGCCGGCGGGAGCTCGTTCGAGTCCGAGGTGTGGGCGGACGTCCATGATGTGCAAGCTGACAGTCAGCGCGGCGCCTACTACGCCATCGCGCGGTTGAAACTGGCGCCGGGCGCGGATGACAAGGCGCTGATCAATCGCATCGCCGACGACCCGCGCATCAATCTGCAGGCCGAGCCGGAAGCGCAGTACTATCAAGAGCAATCGGTGGTGGCGAATCAGTTGCGGGTGCTGGGCATGATCGTCGCGGTCATCATGGGGGTCGGCGCGATCTTCGCCGCGATGAATACCATGTATGCCTCGGTGTCGGCGCGCACTGCGGAAATCGGCACGCTGCGCGCGCTCGGCTTCACGCCCGGCGCGGTGCTGGGATCGTTCCTGCTCGAATCGCTGATGCTGGCAAGCCTGGCCGGCATCGCGGGCGTCATCCTGGCCTTGCCCATCAATGGGTTCTCGACCTCGTTCGGCAACTTCATGACCTTCTCCACTCTAAGTTTCAATTTCCGCGTGACCTGGGTCATCGTCATCGAGGCGATGGTGTTTGCCGCGCTGATGGGAACCTTCGGTGGATGGCTGCCGGCGCGCCAGGCGATGCGACTGAGCGTGGTGAACGCGCTGCGCAGGATCTAGCGCCACGATAGTGCGAGGATAAGTGGAGGATCGTCAGATGCCCCCTGATGGCCAAAAAACCAGCGCCGTTCGCGAGCTCGAATCACTTCGCATCGCGCGCGCCGAGGCGCCCAAACGCCGCAGCCGGCTGATGCCGGCCCTCATCACCCTGGTGGTGCTCGCGGTGCTGGCGGGCGTCGGCTACGAGGTTTACCTGCGCACGCTCGGGCGTCCCATCGACGTCCAGACCGCGATGGTAGCGGTGCGCAGCGCGGGCCAGCCCGGCGTGATGCTGACCGGCTCCGGCTACGTCGTCACGCAACACAAGTACATTTCGGTCGGCGCCAATGTTAACGGCACCATCGTGTCGGAGCCGATCGAGGAAGGCCAACTGGTCAAGAAAGGCGACCTCCTCGCCAAGATCGACGATCGCAATTATCGCGACCTGCTTAATCAGGCGATTGCCGATCGCGACCTGGCCGTCGCGAATGTGAAACTCGACGAGGCCGAGGCCCGGCGTCTGCGCACCTTGCGGCATGACGGGGTGGTTTCGCAGGACGAACTCGATCAGACCGAGAATAAACTGGCGGTGGCGCTCGCAAGTCTGGAGCGAGCCAATGCGAGCATCGCGTCGGCGAAGTACTTCATCGATCAATGCATCATCACCTCGCCCATCAACGGGGTGGTGCTGAAGAAGTATCATGAGATCGGCGACAACATTAATTATGGCGGCAATACCGAGGCCGGCGCCGGCGTCTTCGATATCGCGCAACTCGCCGACACCGAGGACATGCGCGCCGAGGTCGACATCAACGAGAGCGACATCTCACGCATCTCGATGGGCACGCCGGCGAGCGTGATTCCCGACTCCTATCCGGATCAGTCCTATGACGCGCGCGTGGTGAAAATTTATCCGGCCGCCGATCGCCAGAAGGGCACGGTGAAAATCGAGGTCCACATCCTCAAGCCCGACTTGAACGTCATCAAGCCCGAGCTGAGCGTTAAGGTGACCTTCCTTGCGGGTCCGCCCAAGCAGCAAACCAGTCCACTGGTAGTGGTGCCCAAGAAGGCCGTCGTAGGCGAGGGCAAGGACACCGTGGTCTGGACGGTCAGGGATGACCACGTGACGAAGGTGCCGGTGACGTTGGGACGCGAGTTCCAGGATGGCTTCGAGGTTAAGCAGGGCCTCGAGGGCGGCGAGATGGTCATCGTGGTGCCGCCGACGACCCTTCAGAACGGTCAAGCGGTGACGCCTACGGCAACTTAGCGTTATCGGGTGGCTATCCCAAAAGGAGCAGTTGCTCTCTTTTGGTACGGCTCAATGATGACGCTTAGTGGCTGGACGACTGCGAGGCGCCGAGGATTGCCAGCCCGGTCAACAGCCGGGGTCCGGTCTTCGCGACGGCGCTTAACCCCGCGTCATGGCGGGCGACCTCGTCACGATGTTTCGCCCGTGCAACCATCATGCGTTGCGTGCGGGTCACAGCAAAGGGAATCGTCATGACCGCGGGAAACGTCTCATGATGCGGGACGGCGAGCCGCGCGACGGTGGCCATTTCCTTCGCAGCCGAGCCGATTGAATGCTCCCGGAACTGCTCATCGGCGGTGAAGAACCGTGACATTTGATTGCTGACGATGCCGAGCACCATCGCCATCACCAGGATGGTCCACGCCGCCACCGCCCAATCGTGTCCATGCAAAACCGGACTGTCTGCGTGATTCATAAGCCCCCCGCTTCCGCGCACGTACCGGGTCAGCAAGAGCTATGCCTATGGGTGAGCCGGCGCAAGCCCCCCCAATTGCCATTGCGCCCAGCCGCATGCTTCTATGCTCCGATCCGGTGTAAAGAAACCATACACCCCGCGATCGATGGAGATTCGAAATGGCTGAGAATTTTGTCCTCGTTCATGGCGCGTGGCATGGCGCGTTTTGCTGGGCGGCCGTCATCAACGAGCTCGGGAAGCATGGCGACCACACCTACGCGGTTGACCTCCCCGGCAACAACGGCAACCCTCTCGACCGCGCCAAGGTTACACTTCAAGTGTATGTCGACAGCGTCGTGAAGTTCATCGAGGATCGAAATCTGCGCAATGTCGTGCTCGCGGGACATAGCATGGGCGGCCTGGTGATGCCGGGCGTAGTGACGAAGATTCCCGATCGCATCAAACGCGTGGTGTTCGTGACCGCGATGGTTCCCGAGGACGGCAAGGCGATCTTTGATCATGCCAATCCCTCTACCGCCTCGATGATCCAGCTCGCGAATTCGCGCTACGACAAATCCCTCGCCATCGAGCCGATGACCGAGGCGTTCCGCACCTTCTTTATGCAGGACGCCAAGAAGGAAATGCAGGACTGGGTGCTGTCCACTCTATGTCCACAGCCGATTCAGCCGTTCCTCGATCCGGTGGACATGAAATCTTTTTTCGCGAGTGGCGTGCCACAGAGTTACCTGGTGTGCGAGGACGACCTCGCGCCGGATGGCCATCCGCTCTGGCATCCGACCTATTCAGGACGCCTGCAGAGTCCAAGCATCCGCAAAGTGAAGAGCAGTCACGAGGTGATGTTCACGCATCCGAAGGCCTGCGCCGACGCGCTGTACGAGTTCGCGCGGGAATAAAATCTCAGTTCACACCGGATACCGCGACAGCAATCCGCGCGCGATGACGGTTTTCTGGATTTCGTTGGTCCCCTCGCCAATCATCATCAGCGGCGCATCGCGATAAAACCGCTCCACGGGAAACTCGGCCATGAAGCCGTAACCGCCCAGCACCCGCATCGCATCGAGCGAGGCCTTCGCGCATGCCTCCGAGGCGAACAGCTTCGCCATCCCCGCCTCGACGTCGCATCGCTCGCCGGCGTCCTTCTTGCGCGCCGCGTTATGCACCATGAGGCGCGCCGCCTCGACGTTGGTCGCCATGTCGGCGAGCAGAAGCTGCACCGCCTGATGCTGGCAGATGGGCTTGCCGAACGCGGTGCGCTGCTGCGAATACCGAATCGCATTTTCGAAGGCGGCCTGCCCTACTCCGACCGCGCGCGCCGCCACGTTGATGCGTCCAACTTCGAGGGCGCTCATCACCTGCTTGAAGCCGAGCCCCTCCGCACCACCAATCAGGTGCGTCGCAGGAACCGGCACATCCTCGAACAGCACCTCGCACGTATCGATGCCTTTGTAGCCGAGCTTCTTGAGATTGCGACTCACGGTCGGACCCGCGTCGCTCTTCTCGACCGCGAACATGCTGATGCCGGCGTAGGCGGGCTTCGCGGCGGGATTGGTCTTCGCCGCGACGGCGAGCATCGTGCCATGGCGCGCGTTGGTGATGAACATCTTGCTGCCGCTGATGACGTAATCGTCGCCGCTGCCGCTTCGCGACGGTCTTGATCGATTGCACATCGGAGCCCGCATGCGGCTCGGTCAGCGCGAGGCCGCCGCGCTTCTCGCCGCGCGCCATCGCGGGCAGGAAATATTTCTTCTGCTCCGGGGTCCCCTGATTCGCGATGATGAACGCCATGATCAGATGGCTATTAATTACGCCTGCGAGGCTCATCCATCCGCGCGAAAGTTCCTCCATCACGCGCGCATAGCTGAGGAAGCTCAGCCCCAGCCCTCCGTGCTCGACGGGGATCGTGGCGCCGAACAGCCCGAGTTCCTTCATCGTGGCGACCAGAGCATGCGGATATTCATCGGCGTGTTCGAGTTCCGATGCGGTCGGGATCACGTCGCGCTCGACGAAGCGTCGTACCGCGGCGACAATGTCTTTATCTGCGGATTCATCCATCTGAAATTCCTCAACCTTTTAAATGCGTTCCCTCCTGCTACGCCAAAAGGACAGCGATTCTCAAGTCATGATAGTCGATGCCGTATCCCGATCCTCGTAGGGGTCGTTCGCGAACGACCCGCAGCGATGGTGTATTCGCTGCAACCGTTTCCGCCTGTCGACATCGTTACGGGCGCTTCGCGAAGCGCCCCTACAAGGACCGCCCGATCTATCCTGAAGCGCTGGACCCTGCGCGGACTCAGGGCGTCACGATGCATCGCATCGTGACGGTTGTGTTGCTGATACATTAACTGCTATAGTAAGCGTCAATTCGACGCAAAGTAGAGTAGTGTAGTGGGAGCCACAATCGAGACAGCATTTACTCCGGCCATCAGCGCATCGAGCCTGCATGCCAAGCTGGCCGCGCTGCATCAGGAAGACACCTATGATATGCCGGCGTGCGAGCGCCATGCCGACACTATCGCGCGCATCCTCAAGCTCAAGCGCGAGCGCAAGGCGGTCATCCTCGCGCACAACTATCAGCGGCCGGAAATTTTCGAGGTCGCGGATTTTATCGGCGATTCGCTCGAGCTCGCGCGCAAGGCTCGCGAGGTCAAGGACGCCGAGGTCATCGTGTTTTGCGGCGTCCATTTCATGGCCGAGACCGCCAAGGTCTTCAATCCCGAGCGCAAGGTGCTGATTCCCGATTTGAAGGCCGGATGCTCACTCGCAGAGAGCATCACCGCCGAGGCGCTGGCTGAGCGCAAGGCCGAGCTGCGCAAGATTTATCCCGACCTCAAGGTCGTCTCATATGTGAACTGCACCGCCGATGTGAAGGCGGAATCCGACGCATGCTGCACCTCCGCAAACGCGACCCAAATCGTCGAGGCGATCGACTCGAACAACATCCTGTTCGTCCCCGATGAGAACCTCGCCAACTACGTGCAGAGCCACACGCGCAAGAATATCATCTCATGGGACGGCAACTGTTACGTGCATCATCAGATTACGCCCGAGGAAGTGCTGCGGGTGAAGCGCTCGATTCCCGGCATCGTGGTGATTGCGCATCCCGAATGCCGCAAGGACGTTATCGCGCTCGCCGACGCGACGCTCTCGACTTCCGCGATGATGAAGTATGCGAAAGAGAGCCCGGCTGACAAGTTTCTCATCGTGACTGAGTGTGGCTTGTCCGATCGCCTGCTGATGGAGATTCCGGAGAAGCATTTCTACAAGGCGTGCAAGCTCTGCCGCTTCATGAAAATGATTACGCTCGACGGCGTCCTCGATTCGCTGGAGAACCTGCGCTACGAAATCAGCCTCGACGATGAGGTGCGCGAAGGCGCCAAGCGCGCGCTGGAAAAGATGCTCGAGTTGAGCGCTTAGACCTGACCCCTAGCCCCTGCCCCTGAAGTGGCAGGGGAATCAGGACGGAACAGAGCAGTCCAGAACGCTTTCTTTGTCTGACTCCCCTTCCACTTCAGGGGAAGGGGTTAGGGGGTTAGGTCTCCTACGGCTTCATTTCGCCCGGCGCCGCTTTGCTCCCGCCCGGGCCTTCCGGCTTCTTCAGGTTGAACTTGTCGAGGCGGTACTGCAGGGTGCGATAGCTCATGCCTAACATCTTGGAGGCTTTCGCTATCACCCAGTCGGACTTTTCCATCGCCTGAAGAATCAGGTCGCGCTCGAAAGTCTCGAAGTTGATGCCCTCGTTGGGAATCTCGAAACGATCGCCGCGCGCGGCGCCCCGCTCGCCCGGTTTGACCGGAATCTTGCGCGAAAGGACTTCGCCCGGGAGATCCTTGGGCATGATCTTGTCGCCGTCGCACAGCAGGATCGCGCGCTCGATGGCGGATTCGAGCTGGCGGACATTGCCCGGCCATGGATAGTCGAGCAGGATTTCCATGGTGTCGCGATCGATCTCCTTGGCATGGCCATCGGCGAGATGCGCGAATTTTTTCATCGCATGCGCGGCCAGCAGCGGGATGTCGCCGCGCCGATCGCGCAACGGCGGCAGCGTGATCGTCACCACGTTGACGCGATAGTAAAGGTCCTCGCGAAAATTTCCCTCCGCGACTTCATCGGCGAGATTCTTGTTGGTCGCTGCGATAAGGCGCACGTCGACGTGAAATGATTCGTTGCCGCCGACGCGCCGCACCTCGCGCTCCTGGAGCACGCGCAGCATCTTGGCTTGCAGTGGAGGCGGCAGGTCCGCGATCTCATCGAGGAACAAGGTCGATTTGTCCGCCGCCTCGACGAGGCCGACCTTGCGCTCATTGGCGCCGGTGAATGCGCCCTTCTCATGCCCGAAGAGTTCGTTCTCCATCAACGTTTCGGGAATCGCCGAGCAGTTGATCGCGATGAACGGGCGCGCCGCGCGAGGCGACAGGCGGTGGATGCCGCGCGCGATTACTTCCTTGCCGGTGCCGCTTTCGCCCTGGATCAGCACGGTGGAGTTCGAGGGCGAAATTTTCCGCACGATGCGAATGATGTCCTGAATCGCGGTGTCAACGCCGACGATTCCCTCGACCGTCAGCCCGCCTTCGAGCTTGCTCTTGAGCAGCGCATTTTCCTGCTTGAGATTCGCGACCTCGGCCGCCTTCGAGATCGTCATCACCAGCGTCTCGCGATCGGTCGGCTTGGTGAGGTAGTAGAACGCGCCGTTCTTCATCGCCTGCACCGCGTTCTCGATGGTGCCGTGGGCGGTCAGCAGCACCACCTGGGTGCCCGGATAGACGGGGCGCACCTTCGCGAGGAGCTCATCGCCCGACATTCCCGGCATCATGAGGTCGGTGAGCACGACGTCGAATTCTCCGAGCCCGAGGCATTCGAGCGCGCGCTTGCCGGTCGCGGCCTCCTCGACGTTGAAGCCTTCTTCGCGCAGCGTGTCGGCGGTTATCTGACGTTCAAGATCGTTGTCTTCTACGACGAGTACGGATGATCTGCCCATTTGTAGTTATCTCTGTATGGTTCCCAGCGGGCCCGCGCCGAGCGGGAAAGTGAAGGTGACGATGGTGCCGTGCTCGCCTTCCAGCGGCGCGATGCTGATGGTGCCGCCGTGGCGTTCCACGATCGAGCGCGAGAGAAACAGGCCCAGCCCGATGCCCTCGCGCTTGGTGGTGAAAAACGGTTCGAATACGCGCCGCGCGACCTCGGGATCGATGCCGGCGCCGTTGTCCCTGAAGGTTATCACGAGGCGGTCGCCTTCCTGATGAAACCCGATGCGCAACTCGCCGCCGTCGGGCATCGCCTGGATGGCGTTGGCGATCACGTTGACGAAGCACATGCGGATTTTTTCCGCGTCGACATTCAGCGTCGTCGGCACGCCGTTGACTTCCTCGACCAGTTGCACGCCCTGCGCGCGCATCTTCGATTCGGAAATCTGCAGCACGCTGTCGACGATTTTTCGCATGTCGGCCGGCGACGGATGAATCTCGATCGGCTTGCCGTAGTTGAGGAAGCTCTGCACCAGCTCGGACAGCCGGCGGATCTCATCCTTCATCAGCGCGATCTGATGCACGTAGGTTTCGGTGTCGGGCGCGACCCGGCGCGCGTACTTGGTGCGCATCTGATCGAGCGCGAGGCTGATGAAGTTGAGCGGATTTTTTATTTCATGCGCGAGGCCACCGGCGAGCTGGCCGAGCGCGGTGAATCGTTCGAGGCGATTCAGCTCGGCCTCGCGCTCGCGTGCATGCCGTAGCTGCTCGACCATCTCGTTGAAGCTATGAGTGAGCAACCCGATCTCGTCGCGCCGCTTGCCCTCGGGCACTGGCTCGAGGCCGCGCGCCATAATGTTCTGGGCGGCGGAGGCGACGGCATGAATCGGCTCGACATAACGCTCGGCGAGGAAGTACGCGATGATCAGTCCGATCGCGAAGATAACGACCGCCAACGTCAATTCATGCAAGCGGCTCTGCGCCAGCGGTTTCGCGAAGTCGCCGAAATTCGCCACCACCCGCACATAGCCGAGCAGATGGTCCTCGACCTGGATCGGAATCAGGTAAACCGTCTGCTCGGAGCCGCGCAGTTTGACCGGAGGAACGTCGCCGCTGTTGCGCGTGATGTCGATGGGGCTGGTGAGCGAGGTCTTTTCCATCGCGTCGCCGACAATCTTCGGATTGGAGCTGTTGATGATGAGGTTTTGCGTCGAGGCGATGGAAACCTCGAGGCCCTTGCTGCGCAGTCCGGCGACATAGTTTCGCAGCCGGTCGGGATCGGTGGGGCGCACCGACGTGAGTTCCTGCACGCTGATTTGAATCGCGCGGGTCAGGTCGCTGACTTTTTCCTGGGTGCTCTCGACGATCGCCTCCTGCGTGCCGAGGCTGACGATAACTTCCGCGCCGAGCGTCAGCGCGAGCAGACCGACCATCAGGAAGATCAGCTTTACCTTGAGATTCAGCGCTGGGAATCTATATGCCATCGCGAGTGCGCGTCCCGACGCTTATTTGATTGCAATTCCCCGCGCACTGCAAAGCGGCGGGAAGGCGGGCGCAATGGGTGCTTCAGGTTTTGGCTCCGCTGGCGGAAAGGCGCATCACCGCCAACCGGCCAAGGTACACCAACGCGCACAATGCAATCACAATCCACAGGATTTTCTGAAAGCCGCCGAGGTAGTGGATGATCTTCTCGATCTGTTCGCCGAAGACATAGCCGAGGGTGACCACGATCGGCACCGAAATCGCCGCGCCCGCGAGGTCGTAGAGAAAGAAGCGGCCGGGTGGCACGCCGAGCGACCCGGCCGACAGATAGACGAGGGCGCGAAAGCCGGCGAAGAATCGCGCATAGAAAATCGCCAGATGCCCGTGGCGCTGCATGAAGAGGTTCAACCGATCGAGGTTGTTCGAGGAATCATCGGTGGGATGTTTCGATTTCCTGAGCCCGAAAAACGCGAGCACGTTGGCGCCCACTCCGCGCCCGATGAAGTACAGCGAGTTGTCGCCCGTGATCACGCCCAGCAACGCGACCACCAGTGTGATCGGATAGCGCGTGACGCCCTTATGCGCGAGGAAACCGCCGGCCAGCAGCGCGATATCCTCCGGCATCGGCAGGCCAAGACCGCATAGCATCAGCACCACGAACAATCCCACGTAGGTAAAATGTTCGATGTAACCGGAGATGATTCCGACCAACGGTCATTCTCCGTTGGCGAAGCGGTCTTTCAACGCGTCGCGGATTTTCTCAACCGGCATCCCTTCCGAGGCGAGTTTTTCGGCTTCAATCGCCTCGCCGGTGCAAATCGAGCAATGCGCGCCGTGCGTGTCACGATAGCAGTCGAGCAGGTTCTTATGGCCGTCCGTGCGGTCGCATCCGCACCAGCAATGCAGCTGCGCCAGTAACGCAGGATCGGTCTCGGCGATGAGATAGGCCTGCTTGACCTCGCCGACGAACTGGTTGGGATCCAGCGTCATGCGCAGATGCTGCGCGGCGTCGGCCTCTTGCGACACGGGTGGCGCCGAGGCGGCGACGCGCGACCGATAGATGTTGAGGCCGGCGTAGGTTGCAGCGGCAACCACCACGACCACCGCTATCGCCACCCACGGATTGAGCTTGCCCTTTTTTGATGCGCTCATAGATGCGTTTTCACTATAGCATTTCGATAGTCTGCAAACTCTGCTGCGCGAAGCTGTAAAGCGATGCCGGCCGATGCGCGCCGCGCCGGGTTCCACGCCCCTTTTTTAAGATAGCCATCGCCATGATGCGGCGCCGGAAATTTCGCCGATCGATGGGACGATTTAGAATCACCGCGTACAGCTCCTCCAACTCCGCAAACGTGAACTCCTCGGGCAGCAGGCTGTAGGCGATATTGGTGTATTCGAGCTTCGCCTTCAGCCGCCTCAGCGCGTAGTCCGCCATCAAGCCGTGATCGTATGCGAGCGGAGGCAGCGCGGAAACCTCAAACCATTTTCCCGCGGGCTCGTCGCCGGTCGGAGAGCGGACCGCGCCGGCATCGGGGATAAGTGCCATATATGCGACCGAAACGACGTGCGAATTGGGGTCGCGCGAGGGATCGCCGAAGGTGAAGAGCTGCTCGAGGTACGCCTCGCGCAGTCCGGTGAAGGCTTGCAGTTGGCGGCGCGCGGCATCATCGAGGAGCTCGCCGACGCGCACCAGACCGCCGGGAAAAGCCCAGCGCCCTTTCAGCGGCCCGCCCTTGACCGGCACGAGGTAGCTGCGCACGCCGCCATCGCTGCGCGCGAACAGGACCGCATCGACTGCTACCTTGGGCCTCGCGGCACGATGCGGCTGGTGGTTACTCGTGGGCAAGGGCGACCTCTCCCATTTCCTATCGGAGAGAGGCAGCAAACAGAAGAACCCCGGCTCCCGCGCAAGAACCTCGGCTCAGGTCGGCTCGTACTCGTCGTGGCGGCGCACCCATTCCTGGGTGAATTGCAGGCCCTTTTCGTCGCGGCCCTTCGGCAGCAAATCGAGGATGTGATACGCGCCGTTGAGCATGTCGAGGCCGCGCTCGTAGGTCGAGTAGGTGTGGAAAATGTTCCCGTCCGCATCCTTATGAAACACGCTGATGCCGGGCATCTCAGAACCGCCCCTCGTCCGGGTCATTCGATAGTTGTAATCGCCTTCACCCTTGCCGACTTCGTCGGGCGTGAACGAGACGTGATAGTCGTAGTTGAAATCGTTGCCGGATGACGAAACCCAGGTGAAGCCCCATCCCATCCGCTTGCGATAGGCCTGCAGCTTCGCCAGCGGCGCGCGCGAAATCGCCACCAGGTTCGCATCGCGATGGTTCAGGTGGACGATGATCGAATTGTAGTTGTCCGCCCAGAACGAGCAGCTCTTGCATCCCGCCTCCCAGCTCGGGTCGAACATAAAATGATAGACGACCAACTGGCTCTTGCCGCCGAAGAGATCGGCGAGCGTAACTTTGCCCTCGGGGCCGTCGAAAACGTAGTTCTTCTCGACGCGCTCCCACGGCATTTCGCGGCGCATCTGACTTATCTGATCGCGCAGATGGGTGAACTCTTTTTCCCTGGCGAGGAAGTCCTTGCGCGCTGCGATCCATTCATCGTGGGACACGACTCGATGCTTGTCCATGGCGGCCTCCGTTGCGAATTATCTGTAACCGATTGGTTCCATAAAGGTCAAGCCTGATCCTTCTTTCGCGCTCGCGCAGCTTTGCCACTGCCTTGACCACTTCGAGTGGCGTTCATATAGACTCTTCGAAGTACCACTTCCATGGTTCCGCTTCGATACAGCGTCCGCAGCGTCGGCCAGCGGATGACCTCTTCCGCGATGACCGCGGTCAGCGTCGCGATGGTGGTCAGCGTGCTCACGATTCTGCTCGGCTTCGTGGACGGGATGCGACGCACCGTGACTCTCGCGGGCGAGCGCGACCACTGGGTCATCCTCGAGCGTGGCGTGCTGGTCGAAAGCGGGTACATCAGCCACGAAAGCTACGACATCCTGAAAACGATGCCCGAGATCGCGACCGATGCGGCGGGCAATCCGTTGCTCTCGCCCGAGGACATCAACGGTTTCGATCCTACCCCCGACGCGCCACTCGCATCCAGCGGAACCATTCGCTCGGTGCTGCCGATCGCATATGAGGTGCATCCGGGCGTGCGCGTTATCGAGGGGCATCGCCCCGAGCGCGGCCAGTTCCAGTGGATGCTCGGGCAGCGCTTCGCCGCGCGTCATCCCAATCTCAAGATCGGCGATACGTTCCATTGGGGCCGCAACAACTGGCACATCGTCGGCATCTTCAGTGACCACGGCAGCGCGCGCGAATCGGAGGTGTGGGCCGACCTCGACGATCTGGCCGCCGAATTCCATGTCGCGGGCACCGTCAACTACAACATCTTTCACGTGGTACTGAAGCCCGGCGAGTCGGAGGCATTCGCAGCCAGGCTGCATCGCGACAATCGCCTGCGCGTCGATCTGATGTCGGAGCAGGCTTTCTATCTGCAAGCGGCGGGCTTCAGCAACCAGATTCGCAGCCTCGGCCTCGCAGTTGCGATGGTGCTGGCGGTCGGCGCGGTCTTCGGCGCGATGAACACCATGTACTCCGCGGTCGCGCGGCGCCGGCGCGAGGTCGGCACACTGCGCGTGCTCGGCTTCGGGCGCGGCACGGTGCTGCTCGCTTTCATGGTTGAGAGCGCGGTGCTCGGACTCGCAGGCGGGATGCTCGGGGAGGTGCTCGCGATTGTCGTCGCCTACGGAACCGGCCTGCAAAGCCGGCTGATGAACGTCGGCACCATCCTGTTTTCCTTCCAGCTCGATAGCACCGCGATCATCACGGGCATCGTCGCTTCGCTCGCAATCGGCATCATCGGCGGATTGCTCCCGGCGTGGCAGGCGTCGCGAATCCCGGTGATGGAGGCGTTGCGCGATTGATCCGCGATGAAGTACCTGGAGCTCATCGTTCGCAACATGATGCGCCGCACCCGCCGCACGATTCTCACCATTGTGATGATCGCAATCGCCACGCTGGTTTTCGCGATGCTGATGGCGGTGCCGGCCTCGATGGATCATATCATCGAGATGGCGTCGCGCGGGCAGCGACTGTTTGTCACCAATCGCAGCGGGCCGTACGGAGTACCGGCGCAGGACTGCGAGGAGATCAAGCAGATGGCGCACGTCAACGGATGCGTCGCGAACTGGGATTTCTACGAGCTCTATCGCACCGACAGCGACTGGGTCGGAATCGTGGCGTCGGACAAGGAAATCTTCGACATGACCACCGATTTCGACAATCAGCCTTCTCTGGTGACGAATTTCCTGCGCGATCGCCGCTCGGTCGCGGTCGGCACGCTGCTGCTCAAAAAGTATAACTGGCACGTCGGGCAGAAAATCATGCTGCACTTTCCTAGCGGCATCGGCATGGATTTCCTGATCGCGGGCGAAATTCCCTCCGCGCGATATCCGAATCTTTTTCTCATGCGCAGTGACTATCTCAAGGAATTCGCCAAGGCTCATGGCGGCACCGTCGGCCCGCAGGCGACCCGGCTCGTCGTGCAGGTCGATACGGCGGACAACGTGGGGCCGGTCGCGCGTGCCATCGATGCGAAATTTCACAACTCCGACTACGAAACCCGTACCCAGACCGAGAGTGATGCGATCGCGCAGGGCCTCGCCAATATCGGCAACATCCGCGCGATCATCTTCAGCCTCGTCGCCGTGGTCATCGTCACCGTGCTGCTGATCGCCGGCAACTCGATGGCGATGACGGTGCGCGATCGCATTCCCGAGGTCGCGCTGTTACGCACGCTCGGCTTCGGCAGCGCTCGCATCGCGTTTCTGCTGTTCGGCGAGGCGATCGCATTAGGCATCGTGGGAGGGCTGATTGGCGCGGCCGGCGCGATCGCGATCTTCGCGGGCGGTTTGAACCTCGGCACCATAACCAGCGGTCTGGGGCTGATCGCGATCACTCCCGCGGTGATTGTCGAATCGATCATCGTCGCGATCGCGGTCAGCGTGATGAGCGGCACCTTCCCGATCGCGGGCGCGCTGCAGGTGGCGCCGGCGATGGCGCTGCGCAAAGTGGTGTGAGGCTCGATCTGGGCACCTCAGACCTAACCCCCTGGCCCCCTTCCCCTGAAGTGGAAGGGGGAACCAGACAAAGAATCTCAAACCCTTATATTCTTTTCTGATTCCCCCTTCCACTTCAGGGGAAGGGGGCCAGGGGGTTAGGTTTCTCTGCCGTGATCTCAAACAAACTGCCGCGCGAGTTCTATGCGCAACCGGTGCTGATCGTCGCGCGGCAATGCATCGGAAAAATCCTCGTGCATCGCACCGCCGAGGGCGAGGCAGCCGGTCGCATCGTCGAGACCGAGGCCTATCGCGGCCCGCTCGACCTCGCGGCGCACAGCCGGCGCGGACTCCATACCAAACGCACCACCGCGATGTTCGGCCCGCCCGGCCACGCCTACGTGTACCTTTTGTATGGCCTCAGTTGGGCGATGAACATCGTGGTCGCGTCGGAGGGCAAACCTCATGCGGTGCTGATTCGCGCACTCGAACCGGTCCGCGGCATCGAGCTGATGACCCGGCGTCGCGGGAAACCCGCATCCTCGCGCGAGCTGACCAACGGCCCGGGCAAACTGACCAGCGCGCTTGCGATCACCGGCGCTGATTACGGCCGCGATCTTTGCGGCGATGAGTTATTCCTCGAAGATGAGTCTGGGATTCCTCGGGGCAAGATTGGCCGCTCCGCGCGCATCAATGTTGACTACGCCGGCGAATGGGCCGCCCTCCCCTGGCGTTTCTACGAGAAGGGCAACCGCTACGTCTCGGTCCCACCGCGCGACTGATAGCGGCTTCCCATGCGATGAGGTTCGGGAAATACTTAGGAGACTGGGACGTGACGCGGGGCCTCTGCGGAGGAAAAAGAACGCACGCGATCGGGAAACTACCAAACGAAGCCAAAAATCCCGCGCCGATGCTACATCTTCGCTAAATATTCGCCCTACTGTTTGATGCATTCGGCCGTCGGCAGGTAGACCCAGCATCGAAGCGGACCGGTGCGTGTGATGACCTCGATCTCCTCGCGAGTATAGAGGGTCGGGACTTCCTCGTAGGCATCGAGGCGATGCCAGTCCTCGTCGGTCAGCCCGAGTATGACCGTGCCGACGGTCACCGCGCCCTCGGCCGCGCAATGTAGAAGTACCGCGCGCGACGCCGCTCGAAGCCCTCGAGACGCGCCTCGACAACCGCGACGCGATGACCGAGGATCTCCCGCCGCTTCGCCTCCTCGAGCAGCGAGCCGTATACGAATAGCGCGTGAGGGTCGCGTGCGGTTGCCATATTGCCGTGACTTACCTGCTGGCTTAGGCTTTGCGCAACACCGATGCGGGAGCGACTATACCTCTTCCTCGACCAGCTGGGCCAAATCGGAATCCTCACGCGCGATTTCTTCCGCTACCTGTTGCGACGACCGTTCGAATCGCGCGCGCTCATCGACCAGCTCGATAACGTCGGCTACCGGTCACTCAATGTCGTCAATCTCACGGCAATCTTCTCGGGGATGGTGCTGGCGTTGCAAATGGGCCAGTTCCTGGAAAAGTTCGGCGCCAAAATTTACGTCAGCCGCATCATGGGCCTTTCGCTGTTGCGCGAGATGGGCCCGGTCCTCGCCGCCCTGATGATCGCGGCTCGGGTTGGCGCGGGTTTCAGCGCGGAGCTCGGCACCATGAAGGTGACGGAGCAGATCGATGCGATGCGCGCGCTTGGCACCAGCCCCATCAAGAAGCTGGTGGTGCCGCGGGTGCTCGCCACCATCATCATGATGCCGATTCTCGCGGCGCTCGCCGACGCGATCGGGCTGCTCGGCGGATGGGTCATCTCGATCACCGAGCTCGGCGTGAGTGGCGGCTATTTCTACAATTCGTTAATCCAGCACGTCGAGCTGGGCGACTTCACCAGCGGGCTCGGCAAGTCGATTTTCTTCGGCTACCTGATCGGCATCATCGCATGCTTCAAGGGACTGACTGCGAGTGGCGGCGCTGACGGGGTGGGCCGCGCGACCACCTCCGCGGTGGTCGCGGCATCGATCAGCGTGCTGATTTCCGATTTCTTTCTGACCAAACTGTTTCTCGCAATCGGATGAGCGATCAGAACAATCATCGGCGCCGGCCCTTCATCTCGCTGCGCGGGGTGGAAAAAGGTTTTGCCGACAAGCGGGTGCTGCGCGGCGTCGACCTCGAGGTGACGGAAGGCGAAACCGTGGTGGTGCTGGGCGGAAGCGGCGAGGGCAAAAGCGTGCTGCTGCGCCACATCAACGGCCTCGAGCGTCCCGACGCCGGCGAAGTATGGGTCGATGGCAAGCGCCTCAACGCGCTTTCCGAGGATCAACTCTTCCCGATTCGGCGCGAGGTTGCGATGGTGTTTCAGCTCGGCGCGCTGTTCGATTCGCTGACCGTGTTCGGCAACGTCAGCTATCCGATCCGTGAGCACGGCGAACGCGACGAAGCGCGGATTCGCAAGCGCGTGCATGAAGTCCTCGAGATGGTGGAGCTTAAGGAAGAGGTCGCGAAACTATATCCGGCGGAATTGTCGGGCGGGATGCAGAAACGCGTCGCGCTCGCCCGCGCGCTGGCGCTGGAGCCGAAGGCGGTACTTTACGACGAGCCGACCACGGGACTCGATCCCCTGGTCACGCGCAAGATAAACCTCCTGATCCGCAACCTCCAGACGCGACTCGGATTTACCTCGGTGGTGGTGACGCACGATCTCAAGAGCGCGTTCATGGTCGGCGACCGTTTCGCGTTGCTCGACCAGGGACGGATTCGCTTCAGCGGCACGGCGGAGGAGGTCCGCGAAACCGAGGATGAGCTGATGCGGGAATTCGTCGAGGCTGCTCTGTAAAATGAAAGCGAGGCGGCAATAAGCTCGTGGCTAGATCAACCGTCGTAACCGTGCGGGTTGGCGCGCTCATCGCGGGCGGATTGGCGATCATCTGCTTCGGGATTTTTTCGATCGGCCACGGCACGCGGATCCTGCGCCGCACCTCGACTATCGAAACTCACTTCCATCGCATCAATGGTCTGCAGACCGGCGCGCCGGTCTCGCTTTCGGGCGTGAACATCGGCGCGGTCAAGTCTGTGAGCTTTCCCGCCGATCCCCATGCCGACTACGTCGTCGTCAAGCTGTGGATTAACGATGCGGAGCTGATGCGGGTGCGCGCCGATTCGGTGGCGCAGATCAGCACGATGGGACTGCTCGGCGACAAGTACATCGAAATCAGCGGCGGCAACCCAGACTCTCCGTCCCTGGCGCCCAATGCGGTCCTCGCGGCGCAGGACCCGGTTGACCTGCAGGCGATCCTGCAGAAAGCCGGCAACGGCGACACGATCGACAACGTCATCGCGATTTCACAATCGCTGAAGTCGATCCTCGAATCGATCGACAAGGGCCATGGCATCCTCACCGAACTCATCAAGGGCGGACCGAAGGGGACCGAGCCGCCGCTGACGCTGACGGACCTGCGCACCACCCTCGATAACATGAACAAACTCGCGCTCCAGATGAACACGATGCTCGACAAGGTGAATCGAGGCCGTGGCCTCGCGGGCGCGATGCTGTCGGACAAAACCGACGGCAAGAAGCTGCTCGATGAGATGGAAACGATGGCGGTGTCGATGAAGGACATGGCCGCGAACGTCAATCGCCTAATGGATCGCTTTAGCAAAGGTAATGGTGCGGTGCAGCGATTGCTTACCGATCAGCAATACGCCAACCAGCTTCTGGCGAACATGCAGACCTCACTGGCGGATATGAAAGACATCCTGCGCAAGATTGACGATGGGCGCGGGAGCGTCGGCCTCGCGGTCAACGACCCGAGTCTCTACTACGATGCGAAAAACTTCCTGGGCGGGAACGGCAGCCTCGGATGGGGTGTCAGGATGCTGAACGGAATCTATAGCCTGACCCATCCGCTGAGCCGGCCCACGGGGGCCGAACCGATTACGGCATCCCCGGTAAACGCGGCTGAACCGGCGGCGCCGCACGCCGCGCCCTCGCCATGACGGATGAACAAGCGTTGCCGCACCTGACGGCGTGTGTTAGCACCGAACGATTCGAACGGAGAAATCATTGATATGAGAATCATTGTACGGCGCTGGTGGTTGGGCGCCCTGGCATTATTGATAATCGGATGCGCGGCGCAAAGTGGCGGCGGCGGTGGAAGTCTCAAGGCCGGGATGACCACGGATCAGGCCATCGCGGCGATGGGTCAGCCCGACTTGAAGGACAACGTCCCATCATCCAATAGCAACGGTCCCGCGCTGCTCCGCTACACCTGGCTCGATGCGGGTGAGGCGGCCATTTTCGGCCCAGATATGCGCGTCGCAAATATTGTCAACGTCGGACCCAGTCCCGCAACCCTCGCGGAGGCGCAGCAGCAAGCACAGCCATCGCCGCCATTCGACCCGATCCAGACTCCCCTCGATTATTTCTTTTATCCCTTCAAGGCCGCGTTCACGTACATCGGGGCCGGGTTGAATTGCGTAGGTGGCGGCGGATGCCAAGTGCCACGCCTTCCGCCAGTCGACCGGAGCTAAGCCTGCCGGCGCGCCTACCGCATCCCGCGTCGCCGACCATCTGGATGGTTCGGTCGGATACACTGAGTTAAAACGCGCGCGCTTGAGCGTCTTCCGACGCGGAGTCATGGAACTAAAGTCCAATAAACAGAAGATGATAGCGGGATATAATTAGGCATCATTTTGTCGTAAATCGATTTGCAACTGATTGGCTGCTTACGCTAACCTAAAGGTAGTTTCGACTGAACAGAGTCGGCAGAACGAGAAACATCCTGAACGATCGGTTCGGCGCCTGTGTAGTTCGGGGGCAACGTTCCTGAAGGCATTTTCGACAGACTGTCACACTCCAGTCGGCGATCATAAAAGGGTAAAGGTGGATACGAAAAACAAGATGAAGAAGAAAACTCTCGGATCGGTGCTGAAAGACCGGCGCGAATTCCTGCGCCTCACCCAGCGCGAACTTGCGGCCAAGCTCGGCGTCAAAGCCAGCCACGTCGCGTACCTCGAAAACGGACGACGACGGCCCTCGCTCTCGTTGCTGCGCCGCCTCTCCGAGGTGATGGGTCTCGATAGCGAAACCATCTTCCTGCTCGCGCATCCCGAGGCCAAGGATCTCATCACGCCGCGCGACGGCGGACTCGCGGCCAAGCGCCCGGAAAATGCGTGGCGCAACTTTCTCAAGGACCGTTCGCTCATCGCGCGCCACGAGATCAAGCCGAGCGAACTGCGAGTGCTCAAGCAGGTCAGCCTGCTGGGCCGCGTGACCTCGCCACGCCAGTTTCTGTTCATCCTCAACTCGATCCGCCAGGCGGTCGAGGAAGAATAGCTCGCATCAATCGTGACGCCCGGGGCCTATCTTCCCTTGGCCTCGGGCACACCGATTCCTTTCAGGAAGTCGCTCCGCGCTGCCATCGGATCCTTGCGCACCGCCTCGTTGTAGGCGGTCATGATGGTGCGCGCGTCCTCGGTACACATCACATCGCGCATTTCGGTGCGCTCGATGTAGAGGCCGGCTTCGAGGTCGCGATCCGCGCCGAGGTAAACCGCGCGCTTGATTGCGGCAATCGAGCGGGGCGGCCGTTTCGCCAGCGTGCGGGCCCATCCCATCGCAAACGACATCAGCGTTTCCGGCGCAAGCACGCGATTTACCATGCCCATCCGCTCGGCCTCGCGCGGATGATAGACATTCCCGAAGAGCATCACCTCGAGCGCCCTGCCTCTTCCGATGAGCCTCGGCAAGCGCTGCGTGCCTCCGCCGCCGGGTAGAATTCCCAGCACTGCTTCGGGCAATCCGATTTGATACGCACCATCGGCAGCGAGGCGAAAATCGCACGCGAGCGCAAGCTCGTATCCACCACCCATACAGTCACCATTGATCGCCGCGATGACAATCTTCGGCATCAGCATGATGCGATCGAGCATGCGATGAAAACCCGCTTCCAGCGCGGGAAAGGTGCGCGCGCACTCGGCGGGATCAGCCGCGCCCTCCGCGAGCTCATCGACGCTGTAGTGAGTGATGAATTTGCCCTCGATACCGCCGGTCAGAATAATCGCCCGAATGTTTTCATCGGCTTCGGCGCGGCCCACCAGCTCGGTCAGCTCCTGGCTCATCGCGGCGGTCATGTAATTCATCGGCGGATTGGACATCGTCCAGGTTTGCACGTGCCCTTCGGTTTCGACTTTGAAAAACTGCATCGCTTTCTCCTTAAGTGCCTCGCGTGTGGCGAGGTAACTTCCACCAAGCCACGCTGTCAAGTAGCTTGAGCGGTTATAGATCTTGATCTAGGCTTCGATGTGAGGGGTGTGGGGTCCCGGAATGAAAATCGATATCGATCTTAAGGCTGGCTTTCTGCAGAACCTGAAGCGCGAGGTGCTGGCGCAACTCTCGCCCGAGGAGCACGCCATCATCGAAGTCTCGACCGGCGAGATGGGCAACAAGCCCGACGCGGTCAAGCTCGGATGGCTGAAGATGCGGACCAAGGAAGACTGGACCAAGCAGCGCTATCTGAAGGCGCTCGATCGCACGATGAAGAAGCTTCGCGACGCGGTCGCCGCGGAGTCCGGCAAGAAGGCAGAATAGCGAACCGGGTCTTCACGGGCTCGATGCGCGCGACGCGGCGCTTGCCCACTTCGAGTACTTTGTGCTCGCCCGGCACGAATCGGAAGTTCGCATCCTTGATGGTCTCGCCATCGACCCGGACCGCGCCCTGGCTGACGAGCCGGCGCGCCTCGCTGTTCGAGGGCGCAAAGTTGAGCTGCTTCATCAGCTCGCAAATCCAGATGTCCTCGGCAATGCGATAGACCGGAACATTGGTGGGAACCTCTCTGCGCTGGAACTTGCTCTCGAAGTAGCTCTGCGCCTTATGGGCGGCGTCGGCGCCGTGATATTCCTCGACGATCATCGATGCGAGACGTTTCTTGGCCTCCATCGGATGCACCTTGCCTGACTTGATGCCCGCGAGTTCTTCGGGACTGACCTCGGTCAGCAGCTGGTAGTAGCGCGCCATCAACGGATCCGATACCCGCATCAGCTTGCCGAACATCTCGTCGGGTTTCTCGGTGATGCCGACATAATTGCCGAGCGACTTGGACATCTTGCGTTCGCCATCGAGGCCCTCCATCAGCGGCATCGTCATCACAACCTGCGGCGCCTGCTTGAAGGCGCGCTGCAACTCGCGGCCGACCAGCATGTTGAATTTCTGATCGGTGCCGCCGATCTCGATATCTGCTTCGAGCGCGACCGAGTCGTAGCCCTGGATGAGCGGATAGAGCAGTTCGTGCAGGAACAGTGGCTCCTCATTGGCGAGGCGCTTTTCGAAGTCGTCGCGCTCCAGCAGCCGCGCCACGCTGATGTTCGCCGCCAGCTCAATCAGCCGCCGCACTCCGAGGCCGTCCATCCATTCGCTGTTGAAGCGGACCTCGGTGCGCTCGGGATCGAGGATCTTGAATGCCTGCCCGCGATAGGTCTCGGCATTGATGGCGATGGCTTCGCGCGAGAGCGGCTTGCGCGTTTCGGAGCGCCCGGTCGGATCACCGATCATCGCGGTGAAATCGCCCACCAGGAAGATCACCGTATGACCATCGCGCTGAAAATCGCGCAGCTTCTTGAGCGTGATGCTGTGTCCGAGATGCAGGTCAGGCGCCGTCGGATCCATCCCGAGCTTGATGCGCAAAGGCCGACCCAGCTTGAGCTTCTCAGCCAGCTCCGCATGCGAGATTACTTCGATCGCGCCTTGGGTCAGCGCCGTCGCGCGTTCGTGTTCGTTATCAGGTTCCACTGCTTGGGAAATCCGTCACTGAGTTCTCGCCCGAAGGCGGAAACCCAGCGTACCCGAAACCGCGCACGCGGCGAAGGCACCTCGGGCGACAAATTTCCGGCCCGGCCAGCTACATCAGGCGCTCGCGGATGAGATGCGCCTCGAAGATCTTGAGCGCCTCGCCTCTGGACTGCGCGACTTGCTTTGGGGTCCACTCGTGTTTGGGAAACCTGCTCCGCAGTGCCTCGAAGACGCCGGCGAGCGGCCGCGGTCTCGGGTTGAAGCAGCCCGGACCATACAGTTCGTGCAGCAGCCACAGCTGAACGTCGTTCATCCCACGGAAACATGAGTCGAGCGCGAACAGATCGGTGAGAAGGTTCGGCCCGGACTGGACCCTGGGTGGACGTCGGGTTGAGAAAATTCCCGGCTTTGCGTTGGGCATCATCAGCTCGATCGCCCTGAAGTAAAAACGCAAAGCAGCTTCGCGTGAACTAAATCGCGACGCGGTTACTCCCGCCATAGTACCCTCTCAAAACCCCCGCCAAATGTGGACGAGCGAAGGTTTTGCGCTCTCAAGCAGATCCAGGCCGGCCCGGCGACCGGTTACTCGTGATCTAGCTCAGAAGCAAAGGACTGTCAACTAGCTGTTATGAATTTGTAACTGTCAGTACGTAGGATTAGTTATACGGATGGTTTAGGAGGATGCGGCCCCCGTTCGATGCTCAGCGACGGCGATCACAGGCGCTGATTGAAGCGTCCCATCGCTCTTTCCAGGCCATCGGCGATGATCGCTTCCACCGCTTCCGCCGCGCGCTGAATCGAGGCGTCGAGATGAGCGCGCGCCTCCGCGCTCATGCTTTCGAGGAGGTAATCTTTGCTTTCGCTCTCGCCCGGCGGACGGCTGACGCCCACTCGCACCCGAATGAAGTCCGGGGTGCCCAGGGTCTGCGCTACCGAGCGCACACCACGATTGCCGGCGTCGCTGCCACCCTGCTTCAATCGCAGCCGCCCGGCTTCGAGGTCCAGCTCATCGTGCACGACAATCAGGCGCGAGGCAGGAACCTTGTAATAGCCGAGCACCGCGGCGAGACATTCGCCACTACCGTTGTAGTAGGTCTGCGGTTTAACCAGCAGCGCGCGGTTTCCGGCGAGTTCGGTCTCGGCGATCAGGCCTTTGAACTTTTTGCGATCGAATTGCGCATGTTTGGATTTCGCGATTCGCTCGACAACGCGGAACCCGGCGTTGTGCCGCGAGCGCGAGTATTCCTCGCCCGGATTGCCGAGCCCCGCGACCACCCAACGCGTCTCCGGTTGCGCGTCGGACGCGGAGACATCCTCGCTCTTCTCTTTGGGAGCGCGGCGGAAGCCGCCGAAAAGATTCTTGATGCTCATCCGCGTTTTCGAAGCGGACTCGATCCATTGAGATTGAGGATGGGCAGACTCGCGGCGATCGCCTTGAACAGCGCGCTCATTTCGGCAGGCGTGCCGATCGAAATCCGGAGCGCATCGCGCAACATCGGAGTGGGAAAATAGCGCACCAGGATGCCGCTTTTGCGAATCGCATGCGCGAGCGGTTCCAGGTCATGGCCCGGCATACGGGCGAGGACGAAATTCGCCGAGGAGTCCGGCACCTCGAAGCCCAGCTTGCGCAGCCGCGCGATAGTCGCGTCGCGCGTATGCTTAACTTTCTCAACATTGCGGCGCATCCAGGCCGCATCGTTCAACGCCTCGGCGCCGGCGGCGAGTGCGATGCGGCTGAGGTTGTACGAATCCTTGACCTTCATCAGCTCCTCGATAACCGCAGGACGCGCGAAGCAGAGGCCGAGCCGCATCCCCGCCAGCGAAAAGGATTTCGAGAGCGTGCGCAGAATGACGAGATTGGGAAAGCGCCGCAGCAGCCCGATCGCGTTCTCGGATGCGAAATCCACGTATGCCTCGTCGATCACCAGGAGACGGTCGCGCAAAGCGCGCGCGAGCTTCGCGAGTTTCGCGGTCGGCGTCAGAATGCCCGACGGCGAATTGGGATTGCATACGATGGTGAGGGTCGCCCGCGCCTCGGCGAGCTGATCGAGCGGGATCGAAAAATCATTCGCGACCGGAAACCGCAGCACGCGCGCCTCCTGAATCGAGGCCAAGGTGTCGTAAAGCGAGTAGGTCGGCACCGGATACGCGACGGTATCGCCGGGGCCCAGCGTCGCGCGAAAAATCATCGCGAGCAGTTCGTCGGAGCCGTTGCCGGCGAGAATCATGTCCTTGCGCACGCCGTACAACTTCGACGCGCTAGCGATGAAGTCGTCGGCACGCGGCGCGGGATAAAGGCGCAGGCTGTCGGCCGCGACTCGCACCATCGCGCGGCGCACGCGCGGCGACGGCGGATACGGATTCTCATTGGTGTTGAGCTTGATGAGCCGCTCGCCGGGCTTGGGTTGTTCGCCCGGCTTGTACGCCGCCATTTTTTCTATTGCTTCGCGAAACATGCCGACAAGATATTAAGCGAAAAGTGCCGCTCAGTGGAGCGAGCTCGCAAACCTGATTACTTCGTGCGGCGCGTTTTCCCGCTCCGCCGGCGCGACCTGAGGGCCTTGCGAGGCGGTTCGTCTGTCGATGCGAGGAGCCAGTCGAGATATGCCTTCGCGCCGGCGACGATCGGAATCGCGATAACTTCCGGCACCTCGTAGCTATGGAGTTGCTTCACTCGCGCCTCAAGCTTCGCCACCAGCGTCGCGCGAGTCTTGATGATCATCAAATGTTCAGCGTCGCTTTGAACCTCGCCTTCCCAGTGATAGATCGACTTCACCGGGCTCACGATATTCACGCACGCCGCGAGGCGTTCGCTCACCAGCGCATTCGCGATCAACGTCGCCTGCTCCTCGCTGCCCGCGGTCACGAACACCACCGTGGCGCCCGTCGAGGGCGAGGTACTTTTCACTTCTCGCGCTCCAGGCGTTTGCGCAACTCGCGCGGGGTGCATCGATACTTAAACGCCTTGCGGCCGTTGACGAAAAGGACCGGCACCTCGAGTCCGAACTGCGCTTCGAGGTCGCCATTGCCATCGATTTCCACCCGCTTCAAGGTCGCCGGGAAGCGCGGCAGCACTTCGCCAATCACCACTTCCATCTCGTGGCAGAGTTCGCACTCGCGCCGCGTGTAGAGAACAAGTTCCATCGCTACTTAATGGTATCCGGTCTGATCAAATTGATCGGCAGGCCGAGAGTTTTCTTGAGCAGCTCGGCGACGGTGCTTATCGGCGCCGGCGTCACATGAGGATCGGTGATCGGACCGCGCACATTGAAGTACGCGGAGATGATGCTCTTGGTCCCGCCCGCGACATTTTTCCCAACCACCGGGATGCTGCCGAGCACCCAGTTGACCGTGTTGAACGGAATCATTCCCACCTTCATATCGACGGTCGATTTATCCATGTTGACATTGCCGCTCGCAACGATGTCGATGACTGGACCGTCGAGCAGGAGATCGTCGGTATAGAAAATTCCATTATTCCCTTTGAAATCCGCGCTCACAGTTCGAAACTGAAGTCCGGATACCCTGGGATCGGGAACCTTTGCCGTCAGCCAACTGCGCAGATCGATCACCTCCAGGAGCCTGGACACCAAGGTGAACCGATCGATGGTGCCGTCGCGCAGCTTCATGATGGCGGTTCCGCCCATGGTCGCGAAAAAATCGGAATCTGTATCCGCCCACAGATCCGCGGTGGCATCCAGACGGCCTGACACCGGCGACCGGGTTACGCCGCTTTTGAGCAGGAACAATGACGCCGCGTTCATGTTCTGCGCCCGTCCGAAGATGCGGATCCAGTCGTCCTTCTTGCGTCCCACGATGTTGAGGCTCAAGTGCCCTTCGAGAGTCGAGGCGGTGAGATTGTCGACGCTCCAGTCGCCGCTGCGATATTTGAAATCAGTCTTCCCGTTCTTCATCACCAGCGACGCGAGGACCGCTTCGCGCGCATCGACGTGTCCACTAATCGGGAATTTTCGGCGGATGAGTCGGCGTCGGCGGCATCCACGGCAGGCGCACGAACTTGAGCACCTCGACATCGAGCCGCTGGACGTTGGAATCGATACGGAGGGAAGGGTGGCGGAAATCGGCTACGGTGATGTTGAAATCGATCGGCGATTTCTCGAGCTCCGCCGCCGGCATCGAGACCACCACGGTATGGTCACGAATCGTTATGATCGCCGGATGCACAAAAATCGGCGAGCGCAGAAAGGCGAACTGGATTCTTCCGGTCTGCAGTGTGACCTTGCCATTGGCAAGGAATCCGTTCTGAAAGTCCCCGGTGATAACGACCGCTCCTCCGACATTTCCTGTCGCCGCGAAGTCGTCGGGATCGACCACTCCCTCCAGCCAGCGCTCAATCGGCATCTGATGCATCTCGATGCGCAAACCGCGGGTCTGCACCCCGGCTTTTCCGAGCTGCAATACGCCGTCGAAGTCGGCGGTCCCGCCGGTCGCGCGCGCACTCAGCTTTTCGAGTTTGATGCTGTCGGGACGCGCGATGATCGTGCCGGAGGCGATTCCGATCGGTCCCGGCGCTCCGCGAAATCCGATCAGCACGTTGCGCGGTTCGACGCTCACCAGGTACTTCTCCGGACGGATCGGAAGATTTTTCCGGATCGTTCCGGAGGCATCGAGATCAAGCTCGACGAGGCCTTGGAGAGCTTCGAGCCGGTCGCGCTCATGCACGTTGAACTGGTCCAGAAGCTTCACCAGCGCGGGACGCAACTCCGCCAGATCGAGATCCCCCTTCATCGAGAATTGATAGGGAACCGCATCGAGTTTTTTCGCCAGATCGACCTTCGCTTCGATGTCGTGGAGTTCGGATTTTCCGACGGTGGCGCTCCCCTGCAGCAGCGCGAGCGTCCGCTTCGCGAACAGGATCTGCATGCTCGCGCCGGTAACGTCGGGCAGCTGCGTCCCCGGCGGCGCTGCGAAACTCAATTCAGTAAAGGTCGCGTTCAACGAGAGCTTCGACAGAATCGAATCGAGCGAGAGGTTCTCCAGCGCCAGCAGCGACGAATCGAAGGAGGCTTTTTCGATCGCGACATGGCCGGATTTCATCTGCCGGGTTAGAACCTCGAGCTGTTGCGGAACCCGCCTGAGCGAATGGATTCGCGGAAGGAGGTCTTTCCAGGCGAAATGCAGTTCAGCGATTCCGAGCGCGACCTCCGGATTCGATTCATAAGGGCGCTGGATAGAGGCCTGCGCCGCGACCAGCGGCTTGCCCTCGTGAGTCACTTTGGCGTTCGAGATCGTCACCTGCTCGGACGAGGTGCTAAAGCGCGCCTCCAGCGAATAGGCGCCGAGGTTAAGCGGCGCGGAGAGGTCCGGGCTGCGAATGGTCAGCCGCTTCACCCCGATTTTCGCCAATCCTTCAAGACTGGCGTCTTGCCCAACCGACAATTTGATCTCGCCGTGCGATTCGCCTTCCGTCTCGATATTGCCGATCGTCAGATGTTGCAGCGGTAATTCCGAGAACCGGAATGTCCCCGCGAGTAACTGCGACGGTGGCAAGCTGCCGCCTTCGCCGAGGTGGAAATCGCCGGCGGCATGCGCGCCCTGCATCCGCGGAAATTCGCAATCGGCTTTGAAGCCAACAGTCCAAAGATTCGGCGTCGCGCGCCGATGGTAAGCGATCAGGTTGGCGTTGTGCAGGAGCAAAAGCCCCGTTTGGTCGCGCAATTCAAGGTCGAGGATCTCGAGGCGGCGGCTGATGCGCGCCAGATCACTCAGCCGCGCGACGGCCTGGTCAATCACGGCCCGGTTGAGGCGCGGAATCTGTCCACTCCCGGTGGAGGCCGCGTCGAAAGGAACGCTCAGCTCCGGACCTTCGAGATCGAGTTCACGCAGCGGCAAGCCGTGGGTGAAAATCGTGCGGAAGTTTATGAGCGCGCGGATTTTCTTCAGCGCGACAATTTCGTGATTGCCCGCCATTACCCGCGGCTGTTCCAACTCCACGATCAAATGATCGGTCAGGTAAAGATGGGCCGCGGCCGGAATGATATCGATACCGGTCTGCTGCTTGACGCTGGCGAGAACCGCGACGACGATCCGATGCTGATTGAGATAGATCAGCACCGCGGCCGACAAAAAGATTGACGCGACGAAAGCCGCAACGATCAGGGCGATCCGAACGATGAGCCTCACCGTCGGCAACGCTCAGCTGAACTATCGGGGGCGCGAAACGTGGCGCGGCTATTCGCGCTCGGAGGCTTCGACCTTGGGAGCGGCAGCACTATCGGACCATCCAGCACGATGCTTGTCGCGGAGCGCCGTTTTCAGGATCCGGTTGCGGATTCGTACCGACTTGGGCGTGACCTCGACCAGTTCCTCTTCGTCGACCCATTCCAGCGCGGTGTCAAGCGTGGGAATGAGTGGCGTGGTAAGCCGAATCGCTTCGTCATGGCCGGCCGCACGGATGTTGGTGAGCTTCTTTTCACGGCAGACATTCACCGGCAGATTGGTCTCGCGCGCATATTCGCCGACGATCATTCCTTCATACACGGGATCACCGGCCGAAATGAAGAACTTGCCGCGTTCCTGCAAATGAAAAATCGCGTAGCCGGTCGCGTTGCCCTCGCGATCGGAAATCATCGCGCCATTCTGCCGCGAGCGGATGTTGCCCGCCCACGGAATGTAGCCATTGAAGATCGAATGCATCACGCCCGCGCCGCGGGTCTCCTGCAGGAAGCGCCCGCGAAATCCGATCAGCCCGCGCGAGGGAACATCGTATTCGAGGCGCACGCGGCCGCTCGCATGCGTCACCATGGTGCGCATTTTGCCTTTGCGCGCCGACAACAGCTGGGTGACGATGCCGATGCACTCCTCGGGAATGTCGATGACCAAAAACTCCATCGGCTCGAGGATGCCGCCGTCCTTCTGCTTGGTGACGACGGTCGGCTTCGAAACTTGCAGCTCGTAGCCCTCGCGCCGCATCGTTTCGACGATCACGGCGAGCTGTAATTCACCGCGGCCCATGACGCGCCACTGGTCGGCGCTGACCGCTTCGACCTTGATGCTCACATTGCGTCGTGACTCGTGGATGATGCGCTCGCCGAGCTTGCGCGAGGTCACGAACTGGCCTTCGCGTCCCGCCCACGGAGAGTTGTTGACGGAAAACGTCATCGCAACCGTGGGCTCGTCGATCCTGATGCCTTCCAATGGACGCGGATTTTCGAGGTCGGCAATTGTTTCGCCAATCTCGATATCCTCCAGACCCGCCACCATCACGATGTCACCGGCCTCGGCGCGGTCAACTTCGATGCGCTTCAGACCCTGCCACGCGTAGAGATGCGCGACCTTGCACACGCTCCTGGTGCCGTCGAGGTGGCATAGCGAGTACTGCCGGCCGTCTTCCATCGATCCCGCAACTACGCGACCGATCGCAAGACGCCCGACGTAGTCATCGTAATCGAGGTTATTGGCCTGGAACTGGAGCGTCGCCTCGGGATCGACCTCGGGACCTGGAAGATGGCTGATGATGGTCTCGAACAGCGGCTGGAGATTTTCGCCGTGCTCGCCGAATTTTGTGACAGCGGTGCCGATTCGCGCATTTGTATAGAGGATCGGAAAATCGAGCTGCTCTTCCTCGGCGCCGAGATCGATGAAAAGATCATAAACCTCATCGAGGACATCGGCGGTGCGCGCATCCGCGCGATCAATCTTGTTGATACATAAAATAGCGGCCAACCCCGCCTCGAGCGCTTTCTTCAGCACAAACCGGGTTTGCGGCAGCGGACCTTCACAAGCATCAACTAACAGGAGGATGCCATCGACCATCGAGAGGGTTCGCTCAACCTCGCCTCCGAAGTCAGAATGGCCCGGGGTATCGACGATGTTGATGCGCGTGGTGCCCCACAGGATCGAGGTATTCTTCGCCATGATGGTGATGCCGCGCTCGCGCTCGAGCGCATTGGAATCCATCACGCGATCTACAACATTCTCATTGGCGCGAAATACGCCGGATTGACGCAGCATCGCATCGACCAGGGTGGTTTTTCCGTGATCGACGTGAGCGACGATAGCCAGATTACGAATATTTTGTCGGCGCATTTTTTCTGAGGCGGATACTAAAAGTGCGGCGAGCCGCAAAAGCCCGCCGCGCGACTTAAGTGTACTCGCTCAATCGGGCCGAGTAAACGCAGGTCCCACGACCGTCGCATTAACATTCCGCGAACAGTTGCGGGTTCTAAGGAGATGGCGCAGGCGGCGGAGGCTGCTGCTGATTGTAGCGCTTTTCGGCGGACCGCTGCAGCTTTTCCAGCAGCTGCTGGATGTTCTTCACCTCGGTCACCTGCCATACGCCGGCGGAGCTGCGCGCCATCCGCACTTCCCACTCCTGCTTCTTTTTGTCGACAAAGCGCGTGTACGCCGTGCCATCGTCGCGATGCATCATAATCATCGCGCCGACCACCGCAATCGGCGGCATTTGCACGTCATCAGCGCCATCGTTCACGTCTTTGACGGCATATGCGCGAGCGGCTTGCGCCAGAGGCTTCGAGAAAAGTTCGATGGCGCCCTGGCCCAGCATCTGGCTGAGTGGGTCGTTGGCCTTCTGCTTGAGCATTTCGTAGCCGGCATTTTTGGTGACGCTTTCCCAGTCGACGTATCGCGCGGCAGCGTCGCCGTCGCGCGCGTCGATGGCGCGCTTCATCTGGAAGACCGCGAATGACGGGCTCGCCGGTAAATAAATCAGCGCCCACCACAAAAGGACGATCGTAATGAGGATTCCAGTCCAGTGCCGGAGTGCGAAGCGCATCATCGAGCGAGATTGTCCACCGACGCGCGGACGATGTCGAGTTAGCGCCTGAGCAGCGCTAGCGCTTGGACAGAAGGCTGGCGGCGGCTTTGTCCATCATCCAGATCACGACGCCATCTTTGGGCGCAACCAGATGCGCGGGGACGCGTTCCGGATCGTCACTCTCTTCGAGCACGCGCTTGACGGCTGCGGCTTTGCCCTCGCCCGAAACCAGAAACATGATGCGCGCGCTGTTGTTCATGACCGGCGCAGTCATCGAAATCCGATGGCGAACCTTGTCATCGACCTCGACCGGAACGACCAGGCGATGCTGCTCGTGCAGCGCGGGGATTCCCGGAAACAGCGACAGCATGTGGCAGTTGGTGCCGAGACCCAGCAGCATCAGATCGAAGCGCGGGAATTCTCCCTCGCCGAGGTTTAAGCGGGTGCGCAACTCCTCTTCGTACTCGCGAGCCGCATCTTCCGGCTGGTCTTCGCCGCGCATGCGATGAATCTGGTCAGGCTTGACCTTGAGCTTACTGAGGATGGTGCGGTTGGCCATCGCGTAGTTGCTGGAGGGATCGTCGGGCGGCACGCATCGCTCATCGCCCCAATAAAACTGCACTTCCTTCCAATCGACACTCAACTCAAAGCGCGTCGCAAGAAGATCATAAGTTCGCTCTGGGGTCGTGCCGCCAGTGAGGCAAAGATTGAACTCGCCATGCATGCAGATCGCCTCGCCGGCGACATGCGCGATTTCCTCGGCGGCGCGGACGAACAGTTCTTCCGCCGTATCCAGGATGATGATTTGCCGTTCGCTCATGTTATTTCCGGATTAATTTAACGAGAAAATATCGCGCCGCGCCAGACGCGAGGTCGTGGCGCAGCGCGATTGATCGTTGAGACTTTTCGACTGAAGCTATTTCGCGGCGCGATGCTCTCCGCCGAGGACTCGATCGCGATGCTTCGCGGTCGCGGCAAGAAGATCGTCAAACGACTTCTTGAACAGATCGACGCCTTCGACCTGGAGCTCGTCGCCGACTTCGAGGAGGTCGATGCCCACCGCCTTCAGCTTGGTAACGGCATCGCGCGCCGCGTCCAGATTTGCCTCCAGCGTCGCGGCGGCTTTGCCATGATCGCGGAAAGCATCCATCGTCGCCGGCGGCATCGTATTGACGGTGTCGGGCCCGATGAGCTCATCAACGTACTTCACGTCGCTGTAGGCCTTGTCCTTGGTGCCCGTCGACGCCCACAGCGGCCACTGCGTGCGCGCGCCTTTCTGCTTCATCGCGGCGAAACGGCTGGCCGAGGAAAATTTCCTTGTAGCGCTGATAAACCAGCTTGGTATTCGCGACCGCGGCCTTGCCCTTCAGCGCCGCGATGGCTGGATCGTTCTTTTCTTTCAGTTTCGCATCGAGTTTCTTGTCCACCAGCGTCTCGACCCGGCTCACAAAAAAGCTCGCGACCGAAAAAACCTTGTCGATAACTCCGCCACTTTGCGCGCGCTTCTCGATGCCCTTGATGTAAGCCTCGGCGACATTGTTGTAGTGCGTCATCGAGAACATCAGGGTGACGTTGACGTTGATGCCTTCGGAAATCAGCGTTTCGATCGCGGGCAGACCAGCCGGCGTCGATGGCACCTTGATCATCACGTTGGGACGCCCGATTCGCCCCCAGTAGCGGCGCGCCGCCTTGATGGTGCCGTCGGTATCGTTCGCGAGCAGCGGAGAAACTTCGTAGCTGACGTAACCATGCTTGCTCGAGGTCGAATCATAGAGTGGGCGCAGCGCATCACAGGCGGTCTGGATGTCCTGGATCGTGAGCGCCTCGTAAATTTCCATGACCTCTTTGCCCTCGCGCACCAGTTGCTCGAATTGCTGATCGTAGTCGGGCGAACCGTCGATGGCTTTTTCGAAAATGGTGGGATTCGAAGTCATCCCCTTGAGCCCATCTTCCATCAGCATCCGCTTGAACTCGGGAGACGGGAGCAGGGTGCGACGGATGTAATCCAGCCACGGCGCCTGGCCGTAGCGCTCGAGTTGCTTCAATGGATTTTCTGCCATGTTGATTCTCCGTTAGCGCGCGATCAGTTTCTCCGCGCGTGCGACGACGTTCTCGATGGTAAACCCGAAGAATGGCGCCAAATCTTTATACGGCGCCGAGTCACCGAAGGTCGTCATCCCGATGACGTCACCCTGGGTTCCGATCCATTTGTACCAACAGAGCGGCGATCCCGCCTCGATCGCGAGGCGCTTCGAGTTGTTCGGCGGCAACACCGAATCGCGATAGGCCTGCGACTGGCGTTCGAAAATTTCGAAGCTCGGCATGCTGACGACGCGCACCGCATGCCCCTTCTTTTCGAGTTCGGGCTTCGCGCCGACAGCAAACATAAGCTCGCTTCCCGTCGCGATCAGAATGATGTCAGGCGCCTTGCCCTTGGTCTCGGTCAAAATGTACGCGCCCTTATGCAATTCAGTTGCCGGCGCCATGTCGGTGCGATCGAGTGTCGGCACATTCTGCCGGCTGAGCACCATCATGGTAGGGCCATCTTTATGCAGGATTGCCGCGCGCCACGCCTCGCGCGCCTCGTTGGCGTCGCCGGGACGAATCAGCGTGATATTCGGAATCGCGCGAATCCCGGTGAGATGTTCGACCGGCTGATGCGTCGGGCCATCCTCGCCGAGGCCGATGGAGTCGTGGGTGAAGACCCAAATCACGTGCAGTTTCATCAAACAAGCGAGGCGAATTGAGCCGCGCGCATAATCGGTGAAGCAGAAAAAGCTCGAGCCGTACGGGATGAATGCCCCGCTGTGCGCGATGCCATTGAGCGCGCCGCACATGCCGTGCTCGCGCACCCCGAACTTCAAGTTGCGCCCCGTATAGTTGCCCTTCTCGAATTCCTTTCCGCCTTCCATATCGGTGTAGGTCGATTCGCTCAGGTCAGCTGAGCCGCCGAAAAGTCCCCAATAATTTTTGAGAATCGCCTGCTCAACCATGGATGCCGATTTGCGCGTCGCGAGGTTGTCCTTGGGTGTGAAGGTGGGCAGGTTGGCGTCCCATCCGGCGGGAAGTTCGCCTGAAAGTAGCTGATGAAAATCCTTGGCTTCGTTCGCGTTCTTCTTCGAGTAGGTGTCGAAGCGACGATTCCAGTCCTCCTCGAACTGCTTGCCCTTGTCGACCGCCTTGCGAAATTCCGTCAGCGCCGCATCGGGAATGTAGAAGTCCGGCTCCAAGGGCCATCCAAAAAACTTTTTGGCGGCTTTTACACCTTCAACGCCAAGCGCTTTGCCATGAACCTCCGAGGTCCCCTGATGCGGCGCCCCATATCCAATGATGGTGCGGATGCGGACGATCGAGGGCCGATCCTTCACATCGATGGCGTTCTGGATCGCCTTCGCGATCGCGGCGATATCGTTGCCGTCCTCGACCGCCTGCGTATGCCACTGGTAAGCCTCGAAGCGGCGGTTGACGTCCTCCGAGAACGACAGCGGCGCGGGACCATCGAGGGTCACGTGATTGTCGTCATATAGATAGATGATGTTGCCGAGGCCGAGGTGGCCCGCGATCGACGCCGCCTCGTGCGAGATGCCTTCCATCAGGTCGCCGTCGCTGACGATCGCGAAGATCCGCGAATCGAAAAGCCCGCTGCCGTCGCGCTCGAAGCGGGCCTCCAGATGCTTCGCGGCAATCGCCATCCCGACTCCCGTCGCGAAACCCTGTCCGAGCGGGCCGGTCGTCGTCTCTACGCCGGGTGCGCGGAAATTCTCCGGATGCCCGGGCGTCATGCTCTCCAACTGGCGGAAGCGCTTAATCTGTTCCATCGGGAGGTCATAGCCATACAGATAAAGCAGCGAGTACAGCAGTGCCGAGCCGTGTCCGGCCGACAACACGAAGCGATCGCGCCCGAACCATTTCGGGCTTCTTCGGATTAAAGCGCAGGAAATGGGAAAACAGGGTGTACGCCGTCGGCGCCATCCCCATCGGCAGACCGGGATGCCCGGAATTCGCTTTCTGCACCATGTCGATGGAAAGCGTCCTGATGGTGTTGATGCATAGTTGATCCAGTTGCGACTGATCAAGTTTCGAGTCGGCTGCCGCCACTTTAATCACCCAATAGTGCTAGGGACGGCGTCATGAGCTAATCCGCCGCCACGTTGTAGGTTACCAGTCGGTGCGATCGTCGTCCTTGGGATCGCCAGCCTTATGCCGCATCACGTTGACGACATCCTTGGCCGCGCCTTTCTCGCCAAAGTTCAAGGATCGCATGAAGATTTGCGCGATCTCTCGCATCATCGCACCTTCCGCCGGATCGACTTCCGTGCCCAGATTCGCCAACCGCTCCATCGCCCGCTGGATTTTCTCCAGCGTGCCCGTCATATCGCCGCGCTCGCGACTCGCGACCGCCTCGCGCAATTCCTCCCGGACCTGCGCAACCACCGGACGCGCTTTCTCGCCGATGACGACCTCGAGCTCGCGCAAGCCGTCGGCGAATTTCAGGAAAGAATCGTTAGTGGGATCATGAAGCGGCATTGATCGAATGTTCCACCTTCAACTCGCGTACTTCAACACCGATTACGCGATGCGCATGCCTAAATCCACCGCCGCTGACCGATGCGAATTCGCAGGCCGGAATTGTTCCCGTAACCTTATGCGGTAGCGGCCGGTTTCAACTGCGGCGCCACCTCGCGTGCGAAGAGTTCCATCGAGCGACGGCTGCGCTCCGGCGCGATGCCCGGCAGATGCATCCCGAGCACCAGATGCGTCGTCCGCACCTGCCCGAACGAATGGTTGAGCTTCGCCGCGACCTCATCGGGACTGCCGACCAGCAGTGGAAACATGCTCATCGAATGGCGCAGCTTCGCGGCTTCGGGCACCTGGGGAATCTGCCCTGGGCCGAAGTTCTCACCGGACTCGGTCAGCCACCGCGTGTACCACGTGATCATGTAGTGCAGATGATCCTGGCAATGCTCCCATGCCTCATCTGTCGTGCGGCCGACGTAAGTGAAATGAAGTTGTGCGGCCGAGAAATCCTTGGGGTTGCGTCCAGCCGCGCGAAGGGAGTCATCGTAGGTTTTTTGCGCGGCTGGATTCGCGAGGCCCATGAAATTCACGCCCATCCTTCCCGCGCGCTCGATGGCTTTCGGCGCACCGGCACCAATCCACAATGGCGGATGCGGCGACTGCACCGGCCGCGGCATCAAGCGGATGTTCTTCACGTTGTAATGCTTGCCGGCGTATGAAAAATCGTCCTTGGTCCACGCGCCGCGCATCACCTCGATACCTTCCTCGAGGCGAGCGGCGCGGGTCTTTCGATTCACGCCGTACGCCGCGAACTCGCCCGGCGCATAGCCCTGGCCGACGCCCAAGTCGAAGCGGCCATTCGAGATGACGTTGATGGTTGCGGCATCCTCGGCGACCCGAACCGCATTGTGCAGCGGCAACAGCACCAGGTAGGTCCCGATGCGGATGCGATTGGTGATCGCCGCGATCGCCGAGGCGATGGGCAGAATCGCGGGCGAGTAGCCGTCCTCGGCAAAGTGATGCTCGGTCAGCCAGATCTCATCGTAGCCGAGCTGCTCCGCGACACGGGTTTGCTCGAGTTGCTCGGCATAGAACTGGGCAAATGGCTTGCGCCATGCGGGTGGATTTCGAAACGGAAACAGCAGTCCGACATTCAGATTCGCGCAGATACTCATGATGATGCATTACCTCAAGGAGTCTTTCGCGGACCGTCGCACCTCGCGCTCGACGGTGTCAAGGCATCGCCGCGGTGCGTATCGATCCCAGCGAAGATTTGTTGCAAGATGCTGCTAGTTGCCAGCGCGTGCCCCCGCCGCCCCGGCGCGGGACTTTGAGGAGGATGTGGCTTCGATGAGACAGATTCTGGAACGCCGCGTGGTCGTGACCGGTCTCGGCCTGGTTACCCCACTCGGGACTGGAGTTGAGAAGAACTGGGAGGCCCTGATGGCGGGGCGGTCCGGTATCGCACCCATCACCAGTTTTGACGTTACCGATTTCCCGGTGAAAATCGCGGGCGAGGTCAAAGACTTCAATCCCGAAGACTGGATTGACAAGCGGGACGTCAAAAAGATGGACCTTTTCATCCAGTATGCGGTCGGCGCCGCCGAGCAGGCGATGCGCCAATCAGGATTCCAGATCACCGAGGAAAATGCCGACAACGTCGGCGTGCTGGTCGGAGTCGGAATCGGCGGTCTGCGCACCATCGAGGAGTACCACAAGGAGTTCCTCAAGACCGGGCTGAAGCGCATCACGCCATTCTTTATTCCCAAGCTGATCTCGAACCTCGCGCCCGGCCAAATCTCGATCAAGTACGGCGCACGCGGTCCGAACTTACGCGACTACCAGCGCATGCTCCTCGGGCAGCCACGCGATCGGCGAGGCCTATCGCATGGTGAAGATGGGCTACCTCGATGCCGCGATCGCCGGCGGCGCGGAAGCGGCGCTCACGTCGCTGGGCCTTGGCGGCTTCGCCGTGATGCGCGCGCTCTCGACCCGCAACGATGAGCCCGAAAAGGCGAGTCGTCCGTTCGACAAGGAGCGCGACGGATTCGTGATGGCCGACGGCGCGGCGGCGCTGATCCTCGAAGAGCGCGAGGCCGCGATCAAGCGCGGCGCGAAAATCCTTGCCGAGGTTTGCGGCTACGGCACCAACTCGGACGCGTATCACATCACCTCGCCCTCGCCGGAAGGAATCGGCGCGGCGAAGTGCATGCAGATTTGCCTGAAGGACAGCGACCTCGATCCGAACGAAGTCGACTACATCAATGCGCACGGAACCTCGACGCCGCAGGGCGATATCGCCGAGACGCAGGCGGTCAAAAAGATCTTCGGCGAGCGCGCCGCGCAGATCGGCATCAGCTCGACCAAATCGATGACCGGGCATACGCTGGGCGCGGCCGGCGCGATCGAATCGGTCTTCACGGTGCTGGCGATCGAACGCAGCACCATGCCGCCCACCATCAATCAGGAGCATCCTGATCCGGAGTGCGACCTCGACTACGTGCCGAACCAGCCGCGCGAGAAGAAAATCCGCCTCGCGCTGAACAACTCCTTCGGCTTCGGCGGCACCAACACCACCCTCGCCTTCCGGCCTGGGTCCTGACCGGGAGACTGGGATGGGTTCGCGAATAGTTGCTACCGGGCGTGCGACGCCTCGCACGGCTGATTTCCAATGATGACTTGAGCCGCCGCATCGATACCTCCGACGAATGGATTCGCACGCGGACCGGGATCGGCGCGCGCTACCTGATGCGCAGCGGCGAATCGCTGGTCGATGTCGCCGCCGACGCGAGTCGCAGCGCGCTCGAACGCGCGGGCCTCAAGCCCAGCGACCTCGATGCGATCGTGGTCGGCACGGTGTCCTCCGAGTATGCGTTCCCATCGTTCGCGTGCTCGCTGCAAACCGCTCTCGGCATCGGATCAGATCCCCGCTTTCGATGTCGCCGCGGCGTGTTCGGGATTTGTCTATGCGCTCTCGGTGGCCGATTCCTCCATTCGCGCGGGAGATTATCGCCGCGTCCTGGTGGTCGGCACCGATGCCCTCTCGACCATGGTCGATTGGAACGATCGGCGCACCTGCGTGCTGTTCGGCGACGGCGCGGGCGCCGCGGTGCTGGTCGCGGAACCGGGCCAGCGCGGCGTCCTCGGCAGCCTGCTGCGCTCGTCGGGTAAGTATTGGGATCTCCTTTCGGTGCGTGCGACGCGGTACTCGCGCCTCGCTCGACTCCGAGATTCATCGCAATCCAGACGACGCGATCAAGATGAAGGGACCCGAGCTGTTCAAGATCGCGGTCAAAAGCATGGAAGAAGTTTCGCGCGATGTGGCCGAGCGCGCGGGCGTGCAGCTTCAGGATGTCAATCTCGATCGTGCCGCATCAGGCGAATCTGCGCATCATCAATGCGGTCGCCGACCGGCTCGAGCTCCCGCCGGAGAAGGTTTTCACCAACGTCGATCGCTACGGCAACACCTCCGCGGCTTCGGTTCCGATCGCGCTCGACGAGGCGCTCGAACAAAAGCGCATCCGCGACAACGACCTCATCATGTTGTGCGCATGCGGAGGCGGTCTGACCTGGGGCGCGAATCTCCTGCGCTGGTAGAGCGAAGGCTGGAACCTCATTCCTCGCAGCGCAAATCCGAGCGCGTGCTTCGACGCTGAACGATCTGCTTCGGCGCCGGGTAATGTTTCTGTTCGGCAAGGGCGGCGTCGGCACCACCACTGTGAGTGCGAGCGCTCGCGCTCGCCGCATCAGAGAGCGGCAATTCAGTCCTCGCGATGGAAACCGATACGCGCGCGCCGATGGCGAATGCGTTCGGCATCAAGCCCGCCTTCGAGCCGGTGATGGTATCGGACCAGCTCTTCGAGATGGTCCTCGAAGGACGGCACGCACTCGAGGAATATCTGAAGCTCGTCATCCCGGCGCGAGCTGTGATGCGCGCCGTTTTCTCCAGCCGCCTCTACCAATTCTTCGTCAACGCGGCGCCAGGCCTCAAGGAGCTAATGCTGCTCGGCAAGGTTTACTACGAAGCCGAGCGCAAACTCGGTGGCCGGGAACAATGGGATTTGATTGTCGTCGACGGGCCCGCAAGTGGGCAGGCTCTCAGCTTGCTGAAAATGCCGACCGCCGCGCGCCAGACTTTCGGTGACAGCGTGGTGGGTCGCGAGGCCGGCAACATCAGCCGCGCGCTCCGCGATGAGACCGAGACCGCGGTGATCCTCGTCACCACGCCGGAGCCGTTGCCGATTTCTGAAACGCTGGAAACTGCGCAAACGCTTGCGCGAGATCGGAATCAAGCCCGCCGCGATCATTTTCAATCGCAGCCGCACGCCGAATTTCTCCAGTCGCGATATCGCAAAGCTGAAGGAGCATCTGAGCGCAAACGGCACGGCGTCCGATGCCGACTATCTCGCACGAATTGCGAAGAGTGAACTCGATCGCGCGCATCAAGCCGAGAAAGCATTGGTACAGCTTCGCGAGGAGACCTCCGCGCCGATGATTGAGCTGCCGCTGCTGCGCGGCGTTTCTGGCGGCGCGCTGGTCCGCGCCCTTGCGCATGAACTGGCGGCGAATCCGATCGCAAAATCCTCCCACCGCAGCATGCACGCATAAGCAGAATCACGGTCTGTCGGGCGAAAATAAGGTTTTCCCGGCAAAGGTCATAAAGCTGACCGCGCTTTCGCCCATTTGCGCCGGAATTTCCGAATTATGCCGACCGCCGCGCCGTCTCCTAGGTACCAGATGCAGGACGGAGCATGCACCACTATGGAAAATTCTTCTCGTTCATCCGAAATGCACGCACCAATTCTGGTGGTGGAAGACGACGCCTCGACCCGCAACGCACTATGCGATTTTCTCGAACTCGAAGGCTACCAGGTGGAATCCGCGTGCGATGGTATCGAGGCTTTGGATTATGTGCATCATCATAGAAGCCCCTGCTTAATCATCCTCGACCTCATGATGCCGCGCATGGATGGCTGGCGGTTTCGGGCGGAACAGAAGAAAGATCCGAAGTTAGCCAAGTGTCCGGTGGTGGTCGTGAGCGCCTCGACGAGGGATCGAGGCATCGATGCGGAGTGCGTGCTGCAAAAGCCGGTCGATCTCGACGGCCTGCTCAGCGCCGTCGCGGCATACTGCTAGGAAATCGCGCATCGAACGGGCCTCGCGTCTGGACCGATCGCATTCGGCTGGATACCCTGATCGGGCGTCAGATCAGGAGAACCAGCGATGCCCGAGGCCGAACGCAAAACCGACAAGCCCGCGCCCAAACGCGAGCCCTGGATCATCAGAACCTACGCGGGTTTCGGCGATGCGCGGCAGGCCAATCAACGGTTTCATCAGAACCTGAAGGCCGGCCAGAAGGGCCTTTCGATCGCCTTCGATCTCCCGACCCAGAATGGCTACGACCCCGATGCTCCGGTCGCGCGTGGCGAGGTGGGCAAGGCCGGCGTTTCGATCAGCCATTGGCGCGACATGGAGGAATTGCTTGCGGGCATCCCGCTCGGAACCATCAACACCTCGATGACGATCAACGCCACCGCGCCGTTTCTGCTCGCGCTATATCTGGTCGTGGCCGAGAAGCAGGGCGTCGGTTGGGACCAGCTGCGCGGCACCACGCAAAACGACCTGATGAAGGAATTCGTCGCGCGCGGCACTTCGATTTTCCATCCTGAGGTTTCGTTCCGCCTTTCAACTGAGCTGATCAAATTCGCGGTCACCCAGGCGCCCAACTGGAACCCGATCAATGTGTGCGGTTATCACTACATGGAGAGCGGATGCGGCCCGGCGGAGGAAATCGGTTATGCCTTCGGCAACGCGCTGCTGCTCCTCGATGCGCTGCGCGCGGAAGTGAAGCCGGCGGACTTCGAGAAAACCGTCAAGCGCATCTCGTTTTTCATCAACAGCGGCATCGAGCTGGTCCCGGAGATAAGTAAAATCCGCGCCTACTTCAAATTATGGCCGGCGCTATGCAAATCGGAATACGGCATCGACGGCGTGCTGTTCCGCGCCGGATGCCAGGTGCGCTCGCTCACGCTCACCGAGCAGCAACCCGAGGTGAACATCCTGCGCATCGCATACGAGGCGCTGCCGGTGGTGCTGTCCGCCGATGCGCGCGTCAACGCGCTGCAGCTTCCCGGCTTCCGCGAGGCGATGTCGCTTCCCGACCAGGCCGAGCAACTCATCGGATTGCGCACGCAGCAAGTCCTGATGCATGAGACCGGCATCACAGATTACGTCGACATTTTCGAGGGCAGCAAGATCATCGAAAAGGTCACTGCTGAAACGATGGAGAAGGCGCGCGACATCGCGATGCGGATGCGCGAGGCCGGCTACACCAAGTCCATCGCAATGGTGAGCTCCGAATTGACGCGCCAGCTTTCCGAGCGCCAGCGCAAACTCGAATCGGGTGAGATCACGCAAATTGGCGTGAATGCATTCGCCGGCGAAATCAATCTGGCGCCACAAGCGCAGCGCATCAGGAAGATTCCATCGACTACGATGCGATTTCGCGCGAGCGGATCGCGTCGATCAATCAATGGCGTCAGTCGCGCGACAATCGTGCGGTCAGTGCCGCGCGCGAGAAACTCGAACTTGCGGCGAACGCCGGCGCGGATACGATGGAGGCGACCCTCGACCTCGCGCGCGCCGGCGGCACTGTTGGCGAGTGGACCTCCTCGCTCGAGCGCGTCACCCAAGGGCGCTACACGCCGATGATTCTCGATCGATCATCGACCAGCGCGCCGCTCAAGGTTCCGACCCTCGATGCGAAGGCGCATCGGATTCGCATCGCGATCGGCAAGGCGGGCCTCGACGGCCACATCAACGCCGTCAAGCTACTCGCGCAGGCGTGCATGCAGGCCGGGATGGAGGTCGTCCTCGCGGGATTCAAGCAGACGCCCGAGCAGTTGGTCGAAACCGCGCTGCAGGAGGACGTCGATCTCCTCGCGGTGTCGAGTCTGGCGGGAGCGCATATGACGATCGCGCGCGAAACGCTGGCATTGCTGAAGAAGCGTGGCGCAACCGATGTGCAAGTGGTGATGGGCGGCATCATTCCGGAGGAGGATCGCCAGCCGCTCTTGACCCTCGGAGTCAAAGCGGTATTCACACCGAAAGATTCCAACCTCGGCAAGATCGTCGGCGACCTGATCGCGATGAGCGAGGCGCGCGCGTGAGGATCAAGGCGCTGACGATTATGGCGCTGGTGATCGCGACGGCATCAATGGCACATGCGGCGGAACCGCGCCCCTGGCTATGTCGCGACAAGCCGGTGTTCTCCTCGACGAAGCAGATGCGCTACCGGGTCACGATGACCTCGCGATCGCGGTGGCAGCTTTTTTTCATGCAGTTCAGTCCGGGCGGCGGGAACGATGGCTTCGACATCGCGCAGACCAGCAGCCGCACCGCGACGGGCCAGCTCTCCGCGGGACGCTACTTCGCGGTCGCGCTGCGCAATTCCGGCGGCAACTGGATTTGTCCTCCGGTGGTGGACGAAGAGCCGCCGCGCGGCGGCAAGATCAGCGATCTCTGCTTCGGGACGGATGAGGGTGGTTGCAGTGTGCAGTTGGTCGTGACACCTGACGCCGCGCCGGCCGCCTCGCATCCGTAGCAACTCTCCAGTTCCTATATCCTTCGCCACGATCGCGCCCGGTTGGTACTCGCGCGCGATTTGAACTATGCAAGAGCTTCGACGGAAGTGCGCTTGACCAAGGAGACTGCCATGGCAAACACCGCACCGCATAACCCACCATTTCGCGCCGAGCACATCGGCAGCTTGCTGCGTCCGCCGGAGCTGCTGAAAGCGCGCACCGACAATGAAGATGAACGCATCTCGGACGCCGAGCTGCGCAAGATCGAAGATGAGCACATCCGCAAGGTGGTCGCGCGCCAGGAAGAGGCCGGGCTCCAATCGATCACCGATGGCGAATATCGGCGCGCGGTTTTTTACACCGACTTCGCGTCGCGCGGGCTCAAGGGCGCGTCGGTCTATTACGAATCCGAGCGGATGTTTTTCGTCGATGACGAGAACAACAAAATCGCGGTCCCGCTGCTGCGGATTGACGGCCCGCTGCGATGGACCGAGCCGATCCATGCCGCCGAATTCAAGTTCACCCAGTCGCTCACGAAGCGCACGGTCAAGATGACCCTGCCCTCGCCGACCAGCATCTACTCGGTTGATGGGCGCAACGTGACCACCGAGGCCTACACCGATCTCAACGTCCTCCGCGCCGATCTTATCGATGCCTATCAGAAGGAATTGCCGGCGCTGGCCGCCGTGGGGTGCCGCTACGTGCAGCTCGACGAGGTGCCGATCGCGATGTATTGCGACCCCAAGCGGCGGGCGCAGATGACCGCCAGTGGCCACGACGTTGACGATATCCTCTTCAACATCTTCCCCAATCTGATCAACGACGCGCTGGCGAACCATCCCAAATCCATGCATATCGCGATGCATCTGTGCCGCGGCAACAACCAAAGTGGATGGTTGACCGAGGGTGGCTACGATCCGGTTGCCGAGATGCTGTTCAACCAGATCAACGTCGATTCCTACATGCTGGAGTATGACACCGCGCGCGCCGGAGGCTTTGCGCCGCTGCGTTTTGTGCCCAAGAACAAGTCGGTGGTGCTCGGCATCGTGTCGAGCAAGGTTCCGCAACTCGAATCGAAAGATGAACTGAAACGCCGCATCGATGAGGCCGCGAAGCACATCGACCTCGATCAGCTGGGCATCAGTCCGCAATGCGGCTTCGCGAGCACCGCGCCCGGCAACAAGCTTACGCCCGACGAGCAATGGGCGAAGTTGCGCCGCGTAGTTGAAGTCGCGCAAGAGGTCTGGGGCTGATGTCCATTGACCGCGAAGCGTTGGAGGGCTTCCTCTATCGCGAGGCGCGCCTGATGGACGCGCACGCCTACGACGAATGGCTCTCGTTGTGGGATGAGGACGCGACTTACTGGGTTCCCTGCAACGCCGATGACATCGATCCGGAGCAGAACGTCTCGGTGATTTACGATCGTCGCGGACAACTGCGCGCGCGCATCCAGCGGCTCAAGGAGACCTCGTGGCTGCGCGAGCAGGCGCCGCGCCTGAAACGGCTGGTATCGAACATCGAGATCGAATCGGCCACTGAGAGTGAAGTCGTGGTTACCTCGGCCTTCATTCTCGCCGAACTGCATCATCACAATCAGTATCTCTGGGCCGGCAGCACGACCCACAAACTGACCGCCAACGGCCACGGCTTCAAGATTAAGTCCAAGAAGGTCCTGCTGCTGAATAACAACGAGCCCCTGCCGAACCTCTTATTCCTCATCTAGTCGAAATGGAGATGTGCCGGTGATTCTCAACAGCGAATTTGCGTCGGTCGAGATCGATCGCGACGATAGCGGGAATGGCCCGCGCCTTCTGATTCGCGACGCACGCAGCGGCAAAACCATTTTCCTCGATCCGTTGGAGCTGGCGTCGCTCGCATGGGCCCGCCACGAGGAGTTGTTGCCGTTTCTCGATCCCGCGCGCCTCGATCCGCGCTCGCGATGACGAAGGTCGGCTTCATAGGACTCGGCGAACAGGGCAAGCCGCTAGCGGTGAACCTCGCGAAGGCCGGCGACATCGATCTGATAGTTCATGATCTGCGGAAGGAACCCGTCGAGGAACTCGTCGCGCTAGGCGCTCGAAGAGCCGGCTCTGCTCGCGAGGTAGGATTGCGTAGCGACATCATCGAGGTGATCGTCGTCGATGACGTGCAGGTCGAGGCGGTCGTGCTCGGCGAGGAAGGGATAATCGCCGGCGCCGAGCCCGGCAACATAATCGCGATTCATAGCACCATCCGGCCGGCGACGGTGCGTAAAATTGCCGCCGCATGCGAGCCGCGAGGAATCAGCGTCATCGATGCGCCGGTGAGCGGCGGTCCGCGAGGCGCCCAGACGCGCGCCATGTGCTACATGATCGGTGGCGACAAAGAGTTAGTGGATAAATGTCGTCCCATCTTTGCGACCTCCGGTAACAATATCCTTCATCTCGGAGCACTCGGCGCCGGAATGATTGCGAAGCTCGCGCATCAAGTGACTATCTGCCTGAATGTCGTAGCCGCCGCGGAAGGATTTCAGCTCGCAAAGAAAGCCGGCCTCGACCTCGCGATGATGCAGGAAGTGATTCGCGCCGGAGGGGCGTCGAGCCGCGTCGCCGACAACTGGGCAAGGCACGTGCCTTCTCCGAATGCGGGCAAGCTTTGGCGCAAGGACCTGATGCTGGCGCTCGAATGCGCCGAGGAGCTCGGTCTAGATCTGCAGGGCGCATCGATGGCGCAACAACTGATCGAAAAAGTGCTACTAAACGATTAGGCACGACGGCGGAGGTGCGACCTCATGGCAACCATGCTGACCTCATCGACGAATTACGGCGAGCTGATTCAGAACGATCGCATCAGCGGGCGCGTTTATTACGACGCCGCGATCTTCCGCGAGGAACTCGAAAAACTCTGGTATCGCGAATGGGTCTATGTCGCGCATGAGAGCGAGGTTCCGCAGCCCGGCGACTATGTGACGCGGCAAATCGGCTTGCAGCCGGTCATCGTCTCGCGCGACGAAGACGGCAAGATTCACCTGATGCTCAACCGATGCATGCATCGCGGGAATACCGTCTGCCAGAGCGATCGCGGCAATGCGCATGCGTTCCGCTGCGCCTATCACGGCTGGACCTACGACAATCGCGGCGACCTGGTCGGCGTGCCGTATGCGGGCGGCTACGACGAGTCGTTTCGCAAGAATGAGTTCGCCCTCGCCAAGGTGCCGCGCGTCGGAAGCCATCGCGGACTGATTTTCGCGAGCCTCAGCGCGACCGGTCCTTCGCTCGAGGAGCATCTGGGTCCCGCCAAACGCCTCATCGATCAATTCGTCGATCTCTCACCCGAAGGCGAGGTCGTGGTGCGATCCGGCGTCCTCAAGCATTCGTACAAGGGCAACTGGAAGATGGCGCTGGAGAACTCCGTCGACGGCTACCATCCGAATATCCTGCATCACGCCGCGATGGTGATGATGACTCGCGGTCGCACCGACATGGAATCGGTGTTCGGCGAGCGCAGCGACGCGCTCGCACGCGACCTCGGCAACGGGACCGCGCAGCTCGACCTCAACCCGGTGCATACCCGCAATGGGGGCCGCGTGGTCGCGCCGGGATGGAGCAAGGAAACCGACGCGAAGTATCGCGCGGCGATGGAGCAGCACTATGGCGCGGCGCGCGCCGAGAAGATCCTCGCCGAGGGCCCGCCGCACTTCTGCATTTTCCCGAACATCATCTTTATTCTGAATCAGTTCCGCGTGATTCAGCCACTGAATGTGAACGAAACGGTCATTTCGTATTTCCCGACGCTGCTCAAAGGCGCACCGGAGGAGATCAATCGCCGCCGCCTCAACGAAACCTACATGATTCACGGTCCCGCAGGCCGCGTCGCTCCTGATGACATCGAGGCGTATGAGCGCAACCAGGCCGGCTTCGAGGCGCGGATCAACGAATGGCTGGTGCTGCGGCGTGGGCTACATCGCGAGGTGAAGGAGAACGGCGGCGTCGCGGGTCACGAGACCGATGAGACGACGCAGCGCGGCATCTGGCGGCATTATCGCGAGGTGATGTCTCGCTAAACTACGAAGGTCGAGAGAAATGGAGGCGGCGATCGGATTCGAACCGATGCATCGAGGTTTTGCAGACCTCTCCCTTACCACTTGGGTACGCCGCCTCAGGCAGGTAGCTGCGACTGAACAAGGTATCACGGCGCTTCCGACCCAAGCAATTAAGATCGCCGATGAATCAATCGACGTGTGCCCTTAGCCGGCTTCGCGATTGCGCACCAGCCGCTTCAGCCGCGCCAGCATCTCATGCGCGCGAAATGGCTTGGTGATGTAGTCGTCGGCGCCGAGGTCGAATCCCCGCACGATCTCATCTTCACTTTGTGCCGCGGTCAGCATCACCACCGGCGTCTTTCGAGTAGCAGGATCGGAACGCAATGCCGCGAGGACCTGGAAGCCGTCCAAATCCGGCATGCCCACATCGAGGAGCAGCGCGTCGGGTCTGATTTCCTTGGTCAGCTCGAGCGCCTCTTTGCCGTTGTGGGCGACGCGGCAATTGATCTTCCAGGTGCGCAGGATCGATTGCACCATCATGATGGTGGTGCGGTCGTCATCGGCAACGATGATGGTCGGCTCGGTGCGACCGGCGGCGGCGCGCGCCGGCTGATCGGCGGCGGCGGACGATGCATTGCGCAGCACCATGAATGCGCGCAAGTAGAAATCCTCGCGCGTCCACGGCCGGATTATGAATTCGTGGGTGGCGCTGGCGAGCGAGAACGCGTGGCCCAAGACCTCATCACGTTCGCCGATGATCACGGTCGGCCGGCGGCTGAGCGTGAGCAGATCGACCGCCCCACCAGCGGCCTTCGCGACCTCGGACGATAGATTCATCACGCAGGCATCAAAAGGGGTCAGCGTGGTGAGACTGGGATGGCGCGGGTCTTCGGCGATGGAATGCATCCTGGCGCTGGCGAAATCGATCGCGCTGCGCAGCGCCTGGGTTTCCTCGGAATCGAAGCCGACCAGGCCGAAGCGCTTTCCTTTGAGCGTTTCGACGAGGTTGTCCCGCGCTATCATAAAAGGGCTGAGGATTTTCTCGTCACGAAGATTTTTCGCGCCAACCGCCATTAGTCAGGTTCCTCCATCCTCATAGAATTGGGCAACGAGGTCCGCTGCACCGCCTGCAGGGCGATACGGACTCGGTCCGCTTCGGCTTCGAGTTGAGATAAAGTCTCGCTCGGATCAGCGACTGGTTGCTGCACTCCGATTTGCTCCATCTTGCGGCACAGCGCGGCCAGATTCCTGGCGCCGAAATGCCCGCAGCTTCCCTTGAGCGCATGCGCGATGGCCTTGAGCGCATGCCCGTCGCGGATTTGAGTGGCGGCCTTCAGCGCCGCCACTCTTTCGGTCAAATCGGAAAGGAACAGCTCGATGATCTTCCCGATGAAGCCTTCGTCGCCGGAGTCCATCGAGCGCAAAGTTTCGATGGCGCCGGCGTCAACCGCGTCGCCGGCTTCAGGCGGAGCGATTTTCGCCGAACCTGCATCGGCCATTTGCGACTCCGCTTGAGACTTGTCCGCGGGTGGCCTCGCAGTCTTTCTGGCGGCTTGAGGCGGCGCCTGCGCCGACGCGGGTGAGCCTGCGCCCTCGTCGGGCAGAATCCACTTCTCCAGGGTGGTCGCGAGGGTCTGCGCGAGCACCGGCTTGCTCATGTAGTCGCTCATTCCCGAGTCGAGACATTTCTCGCGGTCGCCCTCCATCGCATTGGCGGTAACCGCGATAATCGGAGTACTGCGGAAGCGCCCGCCGTTTTTCCGGATTTGACGGGTCGCCTCGTAGCCGTCGAGTTCCGGCATCTGGCAATCCATCAACACAATGTCGTAGGGACTGCGGGTGAGCGCCGCGACCGCCTCGGCGCCGTTGCATACCGCGTCCGCCGTATAACCGAGCCGCGCCAGCATCCGCAACATGACGTGCTGGTTCATCAAATGGTCTTCCGCAAGCAGGATGCGAATTTGCTTCGCGGTGTCGGGCGGGACTCGGGTGCGGAAGTTGGCCGCGCCACTAAATGCACGATTTCCAGTCGCTGGGTTTTTCGAAGGCATCTCCTCCGCTCCTATTCCAGATGCTGCCGCGTAGTCTCCCATAGCGTTAGCGTCGAGGGGGCTGGCGCCGTGCTCCAAATCATCCAGCTCGCTCTGATACGCCAACGCGCCGGCGCCCACCGCGAGACATCGGGAAAAGTCAGCGATTCCATCGGTGATATGGGAGAGGGCGTTCGCGCTTTCGGCGATTGTTGCGACGAAATCCTGATGCGAGGCGCTCATCTCGGAGTCAAGCGACAGCTCACTCGCGACCATCATCTCGGTGGCGCTAACGATCGAATTGAGCTGCGTTCGCATCTGGTGGCTCAGGCTGACCAGGAAGCGCGTGCAGAGCGCGGCGGCCTCACACGAGGCGTGGTGATCTTCCGCGACGACCTGGATCGCGGAACCTGCTTTGCTGAAGACGCGCGAAGGGTCGCCGATCCGATGGCCGTTCAAAACCGGAGCGGATGTGTCATTGGCACGATGGTTTGTATCAGTCTGAGACATGCGCGGCGCAACTCGACCCCATCTGCGGGGTCTCCTACGGAAATACAAGGAGTGTGCCGTCGTGGTCTTGATTGAAGATGCGCGCCGGTCAGGATTGCCGTCTGAGGCTACCTTCGTCATTGCAGGGCAATCGGCCTCGCGGGTTGGCTACGATGTGAACTCGTTGGTCTCGATCCCGCCTCGGACATTTCCGCTTCGGTCGGCGGCCGTTCGAATTGAGACACTCTCTGCCATCGTAATGTCACTGGCTGTCTGCCATTACATCGCGCTTGCCAAATGCACCCCGCCCTCGCTAGACCGATGCCTATGCCACAAGACGTACCCGTAGAGTCAACCGCAGGATCAAGCGCCTACGATTGGAAGGCGATCATCGACGACCTCAACGCGCTGCTGCGACTGCGCACCACGCCCATCGGCATGAAGATGTTTCCGACGGTCGAGGAAATGGAGGCCATCCCGAAGATTCGCCGGCCCAAGTCGATTCACACCACCGACCAGATCGTTGCACAGGCCGCGCGGCTGGGCTGGACGGTCGGCATCACGATGAAGGACCTGGTCGGCGCGCAATGCGGTGCGGTCATCGGGCTCCATCCGCGCGACGAGGATTGGCTCTCCGGCAAGGCGATGGCCGGGGTATGGTACTCGACGCTGAAGGATTCGTCGGACCATCAGCATGCGATGGACACGGCGCCGCATGGACGCTACCTCGCGATGGCGGTGTCGCCGCTCGCCTCAGGTCGCCTCAACCCTCCCGACATATGCCTCATCTATGGCACCCCGGGTCAGATGATCATCTTCATCAACGGGCTACAGTGGGCGGGCTACAAGAAGTTCCAATGGGGCGTCGTCGGTGAGTCAGCCTGCGCCGATTCATGGGGCCGCGCACTCAAGACCGGCGAGCCGAGCCTCTCGATACCGTGCTATGCGGAGCGGCGCTACGGCGGCGTCCTCGATGAGGAGATGCTGATGGCGATTCCGCCGCACTTCCTCCCGAAGACCATCGAGGGGATGAAGCGGCTCGCCTCCAATGGGCTGCGCTATCCGATCCCGCAGTATGGGATCCAGTCGGACGCGCGGGCGGGGCTGTCGGTCAGTTACGGATCGCGGGAGAAGTAGCGGGAGTTTTGCCCTAACGTCGCGTCGGTAACTATTGTGAATCGTTAATGATTTCGGGCAGTTACGCTGCCTATTCTCCTGTCATCGAAGTGGGTTTGTTTTTGCGTTCTTGCTCTGTCGCTGCTCTCGCTGAGCGAGAGAGGCGGGATGGCGCGGTTCTCGCGATGGCTTCGACGCGAGAACCGTGACGGACTGATGAGAGCCGGTCGCGCCTCGGGACCGGTGGTGGAGCATCATCGATTTTCCCGAACTCCAGCATTTTCCTGATCTATTTGGCTTCGTTTGGTAATTTCACCGGGACATAAGCAGTCCATCGGAGTGGGTTTGTTTCTGCATTTTCGGTAGCCTCTGCGGCACGGACTGAAGCGACCACATCGCGACTGCTCAATGCTCCCGCCGGCTTCATTTTGCGGAAAGCCAAAATCGGAAATCCTTTGTTTTCAAGCACTTGGTGGCTTCGTTTAGGTAATTCCGCATAGCTTCAACATTGCTTCAAACGACGACGGCGCCCGTCCGGGCGCCGCAACCTCATAGTAGCATCGTTTCGACTGCGAGTCAGTCGGATTATCCGGCTGGTCGAAGATCATGCGGTTAGATAAGGTACATAGCCGAATATTTCGAAATAGATCAGGAGACGACGACAATGGCATCACATAAAGGCGAATGTTTCTGCGGAGCGGTCAAAATCGAGGTTTCCGGGGATCCCGAGGCGATGGGATTTTGCCATTGCCGATCCTGCCGATCGTGGTCGGGCGGCCCGGTCAATGCCTTCTCGCTGTGGAAGCCCGAGGCGGTGAAGGTCACCGCGGGCGCTGATAATATCGCCACGTTCAAGAAGACCGACCTCAGCCATCGCCAATATTGCAAGAAATGCGGTGGCCATCTGATGACCAATCATCCGCCGCTGGGAATGATCGACGTCTTTGCCGCGACCCTGCCGACGTTGAAGTTCGCCCCCGCTGTGCATGTGAATTACTCCGAGACCGTGCTGCCGATGCGCGATGGACTCCCCAAGCTGAAGGATTTTCCGAAGGAGTTCGGCGGCTCGGGAGAAGCCGTGCCCGAATAATCGCAAATCGAAGCCACGCCTTGAACGATTTCGGCGTCCATTCGGGCGCCGAAATACCATAATCCCCTGCTAACGACTCACAGCCACCCGCGCTAAGTCGAAACCCTCGCGCGCAGCGAGGACCGGCACTTCTCCGTCAGGAAAATTGCGCGATCCAGGATCGTAGCTGCAACGAAACCTCGGATTGATACGTCTGTTGTATGATGAAACCGCAAATTGCTTTTTGCGAAGCGACACCCGCGAAAGGTTTACGATGAAAATCGCCTCGATTCGGCTGAGAAAATTGGCCTCGGCCGTATTGCTGACCGGATGCTTCCTCGGGTCGTTAATATCCCCAGCGCGGGCCGGCCTGGGCGCCGATGCTTCCGCGATCGAATCCGATGCGGCCGCGTTGCACGGCAATATGTCGCAGCCTTCGAAGGAAGCGCTCGCGCAAACCGGATCGTATAAAGTTAAGAGCTTCGTCACTGAAAGTGGAACGGCGGTGCGTGAATACGCCGCTCCCTCAGGGGCGACATTCGGCGTCGCATGGAATGGCCGTCGCCCGCCCGATCTGAGCGTCCTGCTGGGCTCGTACTATCCCGAATATGTCTCGGCGATGAGCATTAAACATCATCGGGATCTGCATCATACGATGATTCAGACTCCCCATACGCTTGTGGTGATGGGCGGTCATATGGGCCACCTGGTGGGGCGCGCCTATGCTCCAGGCCTTGCGCCCTCGGGCGTGGATGCCAAAGCGGTGGTTAAATGAAGCGGTTGTTGGTTCGTTGGGCGTTCGTCGTACTCATTGGCACGCTGACGATTGCGACTGCTGCGCGCGCGCAGCTCGATTCCGATTCCGGCGCTGCCAAGGCTAAAACTCCGATCGCGCATCTGACGGTTGCGAAGTCGATCGGATTTGGGACCGTGAAGGCGATCGAGACCAGATCCGTGAATCTGAAAAACACCGGCACTGCCGATGCGAATTTGACCGTCACGGGGCCATCGCAGCCATCGCCATTCACGCTTACCGCCGGCGCGGGTTCATATTCGCTGTCACCGGGCCAGGTGCAGGTCATCTCGGTTCAATTCGCGCCGACGGCGAAGGAAACCATCCGGCAGGACGTGACGGTTGATTGTTCCAACTGCAGTCCCGCGTCCAACGATGATCTCATCATCCGGCTCAGCGGCAGCGCGAAGGAACCGGTTGCAACTCCGACCGCGACCGGGCCAACTCCGACTACCACAACTACGCCGACCCCGACGGCTACCCCATCGCCGGCGCCGGGCGCGAACGCATTGCCGTTTTCGGTGACCGCCGGTCCGCTCGAAGACACCAATGAGCCATTGGCTACCATCACGGTTTGCGCGACCGGAACTTCTCACTGCGCGACGATCAATGACGTCCTGATTGATACCGGGTCGTTCGGACTGCGCGTCTTCGGTTCGCAACTGGCCGGCTTGGGAATTAGTCCCAACACCAACGGCGGCAGCGAGATCGGCGAATGCGCGTTCTTCGGGTCAGGTTCGACCTGGGGAGGCGTCTCCACCGTGGATGTGAAAATCGCCAACGAACCTACCATCACGATCCCGATCCAGGTGATGGACGATATCAACGCATTTGCGCCGGCGCCGCGCGATTGCACGCAGGGAAGCCAACTGGAGTCATCGCCTGAGGAAACCGGTTTCAACGGGCTGCTCGGCGTCGGCGGCGGCTCCAACGATGAAATTTTCACTGACTATTTCAATTGTTCCGGCGAGAACTGTTCGCTGCTCAACGATGGACCGCCGAGCCGGGACGTGGTTCCGAATCCAGTATCATCTCTTCCGGTCGACAATAACGGGGTCGTGGTAAGTCTGCCCGCGGTCGGCGCGGATGGTCAGGGAACCGTCAACGGCACGCTTTACTTCGGCATCGGCACCGCGAGCGATAACCAGCCGGGTGCGGTGAAGGTCTATGGTGAAAATTCCAACCTGAACAGCCAGGACTTCCTGGACATCAACACGGTGTACAACGGTGTCACTGCGGGCGGCTTCTTCGATACCGGCTCGGCCCTCTATTTTTTCAATGACGGCTCAATCAAGGAATGTTCCAATGCCTCAGGTTTAGAAGGGTTATATTGTCCCGCGGACACCTTGTCGAAAAGTGCGACCAACAAAAGCGTGAGCGGTTCCGTGTCCGGAGCTGTGACCTTCTCGGTCGCGGATGCCGAGACTTTGCTGAACTCGAACAGCGCCGCCTTCGATAACCTCGCCGGCACCTACGACGGAGGCTCCAAATTCGACGGCTTCGATTGGGGATTGCCGTTCTTTTTCGGGCGCACCGTTTACCTCAGCATCGATGGGACTTCATCGCCGCTGGGTCCCGGGCCTTACACCGCATACTAGCTCGGGCTGCCTCGATGGAGCGCTCCAGGTGGGCGCTCGATGCGGCGGGAAACATGCGCGATCAAGCACGGGGCATTTTTCGCATCGCGCACGTCCTTAAGGAGTGTCTTCCCGCGCTTCCTTGATCGCCTGGATATCCTGCTTGATACGCGCCTGGTCTTCAGGCTTGAAAGCGCCGCTGTTGAGCACGGTCTTGATGCTGCGCGCGGCCCGAATCGAGGCGAACATTTCGTGGTTCTGATGCGCCCGGCGCAGTTCCTTGAAATCGTCACGCAGTTGCTCTTTCTGCGCGGGCGTCAAGGTTGAGCGATCCATACCCACATGGAGATCAATCGCGAGCTGCTCCATATCGTCCTTCATCTGGCTCGATTGGGCGCGGGACGCAGTGGGCATGGTGAATCCAACGATCGCGGAGAGTGCCAAACAACATCGTAAGGGCAAGCGAAAAACGTGAAATCCTCATAGGTCGAATCTTCCTCAGACTGCGCTCAAGTCGCGTTACGAAGCTGTCCCCATCAACTCGGACAGATGCCCTGGTTTTGCAGGATGATCGCCAGGTCGGCGTCGTCAGTTACCCCATCCTGATTGATATCGGCCCAACTCGAGCCGCTGGTGATCGCCATCAGGTTCCCCCACTCCGCGATGTCGAGGTAGTTCACCACCCCATCGAGGTTGATGTCGCCGGGGCAGATGGGCTGCGAAGCCAACAGCGTGTTCAGCGCCGCATTCAAGGAGTTGAAGTTGTTCTGCTGGCGCGGAGTCAGCTTGGGTTGATTGGTGAGCAAGTCGTCGCCCGCTTCGTCGAGGAGCGGAGTCGGAACGTTTTCGTTGATTTTGTAAAATTCAGAGGTGGTAGTGGGCACACATGAGTCAGACGCCGCGTCGTATGCCTCATAGCTGTTGATCACCAGCTTGAAGTCATCGTTACGAATCGCCTTGGCCTCGAGCGGATAGATTTGCGTCACCATCGGATTCTGCGACGGATGGTCGGCCTGCCATTGGGCCACTTCGCAGCACAGCTTGAAGCCATTGGGCGGAATGCCCGCGGTGACAGGGTCGGTCGCGCCGGCGCCCCACCAGGTTCCATTGTTGTCCTCGCACACGCCCTTGGTCGGAGCGATCTGGGTGCAGATGACCCCCTCCGTATTGGCACGGGCCGTTGATCTCGCCGTTGGCATGTTGATTGGTCCCGATCTCGGTGTAGTTGGTCTGGCGGATGCTCGCGCGACCCGGTCGCTTGAGATACGGCAACATCGATTCGGCATCTACGGTTGCAGTAACGCTCGCATGCACATCGATGCCGGCCAATTCGCCAAACAGTTGGTACAGGTCGGCGATGTTGACCATCCTGTTCACCTGGCCGCCCTTCTTCGCTTCAGGACCAGAGACAAATCCTGGAACCCATACGCCGGTCTGATATGCGGTCGATTTCGCGCGGCTGGTATCGAACGGAGGTTTGACCACCGTCCCGGTGCTTCCATTGTCGGTAACAAAGACGACGTAGGTGTTGTTGCTGCGTGGATTGTAGATCAACTGGCCGTTGGGGCTCTGCGTGGCGAGCCCGGCCCCGACCAGAAGCCGCGCGACCTGGAAGTCGAGCGCCTGGGTCATCTGAGCATTGATGAGGTTTTGATCGATGAGGCTCGAACAGTCGAGGTTGCTGGTGTCGGGGGCATTCGCAGGCAGCAATCCACTGGGGGGTTGCATCAGCGGCGTATGCGCAATCGCGAAGGTCACACTCGCCATCCACGGCTGGCCCTTGGGTTGTTGATTGATCCAGCTTACGGCGGCGTCGACCTGCTCGATTCCTCGATAGGTCCGCGCGCGGATATCCGTCGAAGGCACGGCGTCGGGCGAGCCGCTTCCATTGTCAATCACCAGGGGCGAGACGTAATGTCCGCTCAGCGTGCCGAAGTTGATGTAGCTGGGAACCGGGCTGACGCAGGTCTGGTTCGGATCGAAGATGCCGCCGCCATCGCGGCAAATGCGTCCCGGGGCTTCGGCGCCGGTTTTGGTAATCATCTGACAGGTGTTATCCGCCGCATAGCAGGCGCCGGTATCGGCGCCGCGATGAGCCGCATCGCGCACGAAGCCGCAGCTCCAGGTATCCGGCGGCGACACTCCGCCGGCGGTGGAATCGATTGAAGAGGGATCGCCGGTTTCATCCAACCATCCGTCGTAGTAGTCCCAACCCAGCGCGGTGACCATTTTCAGATCGTAGGGATTGTTGTCCTGGGTCCCGAGGTGGAACTTGCCGAACAGCCCGCTCTTGTAACCGCGCTGCTTGAGCAACTTGGCGATAGTCACCTCATTGGGATTGACCATGTAATTCGCGAGGTCGGCGCTTCCGATGGCGGTGAAGACGCGGGTGCGAAAAGGATAACGTCCGGTGAACAGCGCGGCGCGGCCGTTCGAACAGGCCGGCATCGACCACATATTGTGGAACTTCACCCCGGCATTGGCGATCGTATCGATGTTCGGGGTCGGCGCCGGATTGTTCCCGCCGTAGCCGAACACCTTCCATTGGTCGATGCCCAGGTCGTCAACCACAATCAAGAGGATATTGGGCGGAGGCGAAACAGCCGCGTGCGCCCGCGACACCATCGCTACCGCTGCTATTGCGGGGAGCAGGATCAGGGTACCGATCGATGTCCAAAAAAGCCGCCGTCGGCGCGGGCTTACCTCAAATTTCGATGATCGCGACCAATTCTTTGTCCAACTGGCAGATCTGTTTAGCGACATAGTCCCCCCGTTCGCAAGCACAGAAACGCAATGCTTTCGTATCTCAAGTAGTCACATGCACATAGGAATCTTATTCAGTTATATAGCGCGCTTTCAACCAGAATGGCGTTGTTCTAGACATTTCGACTCCAAAACGGCGACCGCGCCAACGCGGCGTCGTCGTCACCATATGCTCAACAGAATGCTAGCACAACGCCGACTGATAGTCAGTCTGGCTTGAGCTTGAGACTTCGCGCGGATACGGGCCCGGCTAGATCGTCCGTTCCAGCTGCTCGCTCGGCAGCGCCGACTCCGCCCGGCGCGCCGGGATCAATGGCTCCTCCGTTCGGATGATCTGGTAGGCGACCGCGGCTACCGCGGCACCGATCAATGGCGCGACGATGAAGAGCCATAGCTGAGCCATCGCCCATCCGCCGACGAAGATAGCGGGTCCGATGCTGCGCGCGGGATTTACCGACGTGTTCGTCACCGGAATCCCGACCAGATGAATGAGCGTCAGGACCAGTCCAATCGCGATGCCGGCGAAACCCACCGGAGCTTTCGCATCGGTCGCACCGAGCACGGTGAAGACGAGGAAAAAGGTGAGGACCACCTCGGCGACGAATGCCGCCCCGAGGCCGTAGTTGCCGGGCGAATGCTCCCCGAAGCCATTCGCTGCGAAACCGGAGAGCGCCGGATCATAGCCGCCGTTGCGGCCCGTCGCGATCATCAGCAGCACCGCTGCGGCGACAATCGCGCCGAGGATCTGTGCGATGATGTATCCCGGCACGTGCTTCGATTCGAACTTGCCGCTCAGCAGCAGACCCACCGTCACGGCTGGATTGACGTGACATCCGGAAATGGGCCCGATGGTGTAAACCATCGCGAGCAGTGAGAGCCCGAAGGCAAACGCGACTCCGGCGAATCCGATCTTGTCGCCGGCCAACACCGCCGCGCCGCATCCGCCGAAGACCAACACAAAGGTTCCGAAGAATTCCGCAAGATACCTTTTCATGGCAGCACCTCCTCGCGGCCTTAGACTGACTGTGCGCCACGCTAATGCCAAGTGAAACTTATTGAGGCTAAAATCATCGCGAATTGACTCCTCAGACAAAAAAGAAGCGGCACCCATCGGATGCCGCTCCACAGCGTCGCTGTCTCTAAGATCACCGCCTATTCGTGCTCGGCTTCCTCATGCTCATGATGCGCGCTCTCGACCGCATCGGCGGCGCCGTTCGCTTCGCCCTTGACCTCATGCATCTTGCTCTTGGCCTTATGCTTCAGGCTGTGATGATGGGTCGTCGCCTCTTCCGTCTCATGCTCCTCATGCTTTTCCTCGACGGCGTTGGCGGCGCCGGAGCCCATGTCATGCATCTCGTTGACTTTGCCTTGGGCCTTGTCGCCAACACCGCCGGCATGGACAGGTATCGCGAACAAACCGAGTGAGGTGGCGAGCAGCGCGCCGAAAATTAATTTCGCAGGTTTCGCGGGCATAGGTACCTCCAGGTACAGGTTGCGAAAGATGGCCGAGTCGATCGGCTACCTGGAGTAGACTGCCGCAGCCGCGAACTTATTCGGTTACGATGCGTCCTTTCGACGCCGACAATTAGCCGGCGAAGCGCGGCTCCGGTTTCCCCTTCACACCTAATCCTTTGATGGCGTAGAGACTGCCGCCGTCGGGACCCGGTTCCATGCCCAGCGTCTTGCTGCCAATCGAAGTTGCATACATCACGTCGAGGTTGTCGCCGCCGAACATCGCGCTGGTGATGATCGGAACCGGAACTTCCACGGTGCGCGCGATTTTACCGTCGGGACTGAAGCATACGATCTTGCCGCCGCCGGCGATGCATGACCACATGTTGCCTTCCGCATCGATGGTCGCGCCGTCCGGCACGCCGCCGAGGCCCTTGATCGCCGCGAACTCGCGCTTGTTGGATACCTTGCCGGTCGCGAGGTCATAGTCATAGGCCGCGATGGTGCGGCTTACGCTGTCGGCGCAGTAGAAGGTTTTGTTGTCGGGGCTGAAGCACGGCCCATTGGTGCATCCGATCGCGGGTTCCAGCACGCTGCACTTCAGCGACGCATCGAGGCTGAAGATTGAGCCCGCCGAGGTTTTGAATTTGGAATCCAGCGTGCCCGCGATGAAGCGGCCGCGCGCGTCGGTCTTGCCGTCATTGAAAGTGGTTCCGGGCTTCGCGACGATGCCGTCCTTGACCGCGGTCGCATTGCCGGTCGCGAAATCGAAGAAATAGAAACCGTCAGTCATCGCGCAGATGGCGCCGCCGTTGGCGCGGATGGCGAACGATCCGATCGGCTTCGGCGTCTTCCACTCTTTGACTTCATTCGTCTTCGGATCGAGGCGATAGATCGCCGGCGCGTTGCCATCGATCCAGTAGAGCGCCTTTTCGCGCGACATCCCAGACCGGGCCTTCGCCGAGCGCATTTTTGATGGTGCCGATTTTTTCGATTGTGATTGCCATGATGCGTCACCTCAACTGAATTTTTGCGAGCGCGCCTTGCCGCCCGGGCCGCTGTAGGCCGCGGTGTAGCCGGGCTCGCGCTCGAATTTCACCTTCGGCATTTGCGCGCACAGATTTTTCCATGCCGCGATGAGTTCATCCTCGGCGCGGTAGTCGAACGGGTCCTGCAAAATCTTCACCTCGCCGCCGTTGGGGTCGAGCGGATTTGCTTTCAACCAATGCGCGGTGATTTCCAGCCCGCGCTCGGGCGCGACGACATCTTTATAGCCGAGCTGAACCTTCAGCTTGCTCATATCCAGCACGCGATGCGTGGTCGCGGCCTGCGAGATCATCGGACGCGCGGGAATTCGCGAACTCCCACGGCATCGAAACGATTTCGATATCGCTGCCGAGCGCGCGCGCAATCACCTCGATGACCTGACGCAGAGTGAGCACGCGCTCATCGCCGACATTATAGATTTGGCCTGCGGAGGCTTCCGCCCGATCGATGGCGAGCAAAATCGTATGCGCCGCGTTTTCCACATAAGCGCAATGATTTATCGAGAGGCCGTCCTCGGGCACGATGATCGCCTTGCGCCCGTCGAGGATGCGGCGCACGATGCTCCATTCGCGTGGCGCAATTTGATACGGCCCGTAGAGATGCGGATAGCGAAAGTGCGTCGCCGCCGGATGATGCGCGAAAACCGTCTCCTCGCTCTTCACCACCCGCCAGCCCTTGCCATCTTCCGCCTCGACCGTCAGTAGCGGCGCATCTTCAGGAGTCGGAATCGGCATGCCCTTGGGATGCAGCACGCCCGGATTCATATAGCCGCGATAGGCGGGCACTCCACCGATCGACATGAAGCGCGCGGTGCGCCCGTGCATGATCTCCGCGATCCGGCGCAGACGGCCATACGCCGCGATGGTCAGATCGAAGGTGCGGTTACCGAGCGCCGCGCGGAAATCGGCTTCGGAAAATGGATCGGTGTGGATGTGCTCGACGCTGGGCGGAATCTCCGCGACCTCGTGACGTCCAGTGTGCAGCATCGCGACGTCGTAGCCGCGGCGCAGCAATCCGTTGACGATGAAATGGCCGGTCGGCCCGGTCCCTCCGATGATCAGTGCTTTCATTCTTTCATAGCCGGTAAAAGTCGCGGGCGTTTTTCGACAAAATCTTTTCCACCGATGCGGCCGGCAACTCTTTCAGATGCTCGCGCGCCTTCGCCACCGGATGCACGAAGCCCTCGGCGTGTGGATAGTCGGAGCCGATGAAGAACTTATCGTCGCCGGCGAACTGCACGACGTACTTGAACATCTTTTCTTCGGGGTCGCCGCTGATCCAGATGTTGCGCGCGAAGTATTCCCACACCGGCCGCTTCATCCCCGAGGTATGCCCCATGTACTTGTAGCGATAGTCAACGCGCTCGAGCCATTCGCCGACCCATCCCGCCATCGCCTCGATGGTGGCGGCGCGCAGGCGCGGAAAACGCTCGAACACGCCGTCCACCAGCATCGTGAGCAGCGACTGCCGCGCGTCCTGCAGCAGGTTCATAGTGAAGTACATCAGACCCGGCTTGGGATCGCGATAAAACTCGCTGCCCATATAGTGATGATGCGAAACAACATGCAGCGCGATCGCGAGATCGAGGTCCTGCGCCGCTGCCCACACACAGTCGTACGCCGGATGGCCGAAGCTCTTGCCCGCGATCGGCATCGCCGCGATGAACGCGCTATGACATCCGAGCTTAGCGACGCGCTCCATCTCCTTCACCGCCAGCGCAGGCTCGCGAATCGAAATATGCGCGGCGGGAAAAAGACGTTCTTGATGTCCTGCGACCAAATCGAATGCCCATCGATTGTAGGCCCGGCATAGCGCGTCTGCTAACTCCGGGTCGCTCACCTCGCCTTCCCAGATGATGCCGAGGCTCGGATAGATGACCTGGCTTTCGATACCTTCGGCGTCGAGGAAGCGCGTGCGCGCGGTCATGTCCTGCAAATCGGCGCTGTAAACCGCGTAACGATCGAACGTGCTGATGGTGCCGCCCTCTTCCTTCTGCCCATAGCCGCTGAGGATGCCGAGGACTTCGTCGACATCGCGCAGCCGCATCGGCTTGCCGTCCACCACCATCGCGCGTTTATGCGACACCGGATCTTCCGCGATCTTTACCGCGCGCCCGCGCAGGTGCGGATCGATGTGGCGCTCGAAAAGATCGAGCGGTTCCATGAAGTGGCTGTCACCATCGACGACGCCAGCCATATTGAAATCCTCCGTCCGCTACTTCGCCGTCGCGCTGGCGTCGTTCGCCGGCGCGCCACTCTCAGTCATCATCGGGGTCGGCATCCGCTTCAGCACCGGCAGCACTTCCTTGGCGAAGAGCTTCATGCTCGCGAGCGATTCGGCATGCGGCATGCCGCCGTAGTTAAACACCAGCATGATTTCCTTCACGCCGGTCATCTTCTGCAGGCGCTCGACGCGCTCGATGATCTGCTCCGGCGTGCCGATCGCCTGGCTCGCGAGAAATGGATCATCGAAGGGGTTGTCGTAGCGCGGCGCGCCGATGCCACCAAGCGTCTTACTGAAGTCCGCGTATGATTCGTAGCCTTTGATTTTCGCAAAGCGGCCGATGTCGCCGAAGCCGTAATGCGTCGCGGCCTCGCCCTGGTAGCGCCGGAAGTAGCCGACGCCCTTCTCGATCTCGCTCGCTTTCGGCACGCAATAGCCCCACAGATAGATAGTCGGCTGATCGGGCGCGAGACCGCGCGTCGCGCGAATCGAATTGTACTTGATGACGTTTTTGCGCATCTCCTCGACCGGCGTGGCGGGCACGAAGAGTTGCCCGAAGCCCATCTCCGCCGCCATCACCATCGACTCGGGTGTGTTGAACGCGCAGAGGATTTTGTCACCGATGTCGGTGTGCCGCGGGCCCGGCCGGATGCTGGTTTCGGGAACCTTGAAAATCTCGCCGTCGTAGGAGAAGCGCTGCTTGGTCAGACCGAGCTTGAGGATTTCAATGGTCTCGCGAAAGCGCTCGCGCGATTCGGTCTGCGGCACTCCGAGCGCGCCATACTCATCGGGCGCGATGCCGCGTCCGACGCCCATCTTGAACTGACGCCCGCGCAGCAGGATATCGAGCATCGCGACTTCATGCGCGAGGCGGACCGGGTTCCACCACGGCACCACGACCACGATCGAGCCGACATCGATTTTTTCAGTGCGACCCGCCCAGTAAGTGAGCCATTGCAGGACGTTGGGCACCATGCCGTACGGACTGCCGAAATGCTCCGATGCCCACAGGCAGTCAAAGCCGAGCGGCTCGACAAGGTCGCCCAGCTCCAGCGTCTGTTCTAGCGCAACGTGATCGGGAATGGCTGGCGGCCGCGACCAATCTTTCGCATCGACGCGTTCCCAATCGGCGGTGTGCAGCGTATGAATTCCGGCGCCTACCTTCATCTCAAACCCGAATCCTTACTGGCCCAGCTTGTAGGCTTTTGCGACATTTTCGCCGAGGATGCCACGGCGCGCAGCCGGCGTCATGCCTTTGATCATCCCCTGCAGCTCTTCGAGGTAATTGCCCGGATGATCGGGATGCGGGTAGTCGGTAGCCCAGAAAAATTTGTCGTCGCCCACGATTTGCGCCATCGCCCAGATGGTGCGCTCGTCGGGATCCGCCGAAATGTAGCATTGCCGTTTGAAATAGTACGACGGCTTTTCCTTCAGCTTGACGGTGCTGCCGAGGATGGTGCCGTTGTAAATCGCGTCGGCGCGATCGAGCAGATAGCCAATCCAGCCCGCCTGCGCTTCGAGGACCACCACCCGCAGCTTCGGGAAGCGATCGAAGACGCCGTACTGGAAAAACGTCGCGAACGCATGCTGCACGCCCTGCGCCGCGAACAGATCCGCATACCACGACGCCCATTCCATCCCGTCGAAGCGATGATGGATGCCGAATTTGGGCGGCTCGAAGGTCGGATGAATCGCGAGCGGCACATCGAGGTCCTGCGCCGTGGCGAACAACACGTCGTGACGAGGATCGCCGTGCGCAATCCGCGTGATGGTGAAGGGGCAGACGAACGCGCCCTTGCATCCGTCTTTGACTGCGCGCTCCAGCTCTCGCGCCGCCTCGGCCGGATCGCCGAGCGAGAGATGCGCGATCGGAATCAGGCGCCCGTTCGAGTCGCGGCAGAAATCCGCGATCCAACGATTGTAGGCGCGGCAGTATGCGGCGGACAGTTCGGCATCGAAGAGCTCGGCCTCCCACAACAGCCCGATGGTCGGGTACAGCAGCGCGCGCTGCATGCCTTCCTTGTCGAGAAGTTGCAGGCGCTCTTTGGCATTCATCGCGCCGAATGCGCAGCCCTTCAGGTAGGTGTCTTCCGGACGCGGCATGAACGCGAAGCCGCCTTCGGGAACCTTGTCGCCGCGCGCGATCGATTCGCGCAGCTTGCGCGCCTCCTCGATTTTGCGGCCCATCCCGCCCAGGGCGCCGAGCGCGCCACGTTGCGTGAGCACCGCGCGCTTCTGGTCGATCTCGAGATACTCGAAGCCGTCGTCACCGACGCGAATATGGATGCCGCGCTCGCGATACTTCGGCTCGAGGTAGTTGTCCCACATGTCAGGCGGCTCGAGGATGTGCCCGTCCGCGTCAATCACCAGTTCGTTGGATGCCATCTAGTTCTCATTTCCTCCAATCAGTTTGCCGGCACGATATGGATGGGCGTGCGGCCTTGAAGTTCGATCGATAGCGACGCTGCGCCGTTATTGTCAGCGGTGAATGCGTGCTCCGAGCCGTTACGCATCGCGTAATTCGCCCCCGGCTTCAAACGCTCGACCTTGATTTGTTGCGGACCTGGATTCGCGCCTGGATAGAGCACCAGGTCGAGATCGTCGCCGTTGCTGAATGCCTTCGCGACCAGCACCTCGGGATATTTCGCATCGGTCAGAATCGGTCCCCGTAGCGATGCCTCGGGAGGCCCTTCCGCGATGGTGCGGCGGAAGTCGTCGCGGCGATGGATGCGCGCGCGCATCGCCATCGCATTGGAGAGATTCGAGCCCTTCGAGTAGCGCAGCACGCCGCCGTCATCGGAGCGGCCGCAGTCCTGGTCGAGCGCGCGCTGTGCGGCGTCAGCGATTTCGTAGTCACCGAATTCGCGCGCGGTGTCCATCAGCATTGCATAAGCCCCGGCGAAGCCTGACTTGTAGTTGCCGAAGTCGAAGCCCTTGCCCGGCAGCATCATGCGCGGCGCGCCGTTCGCGTCCGGTTTGATGATGAATTTCAAATCCTGGCGCGCGGTCGCCCACATCCGCTGCGCGCGATTGGGCGCGAAACAATTTTCGAAGCCCGCGAAGCCCGCATCGCCGGCCGGAAATGGAAAACGAATCCCGGTGATCGAGGAGCGGAGGCCAATCACGCTGCCGCTGTAGTCGGTGAACTCGGTATCGAGGTTGTGCAGCCAGCGATCGAGGATTTTCGGCACGAAGCTGGCGCCGAACACGCGATCGTAAATCTTAAGCGACGTCATCCCGTAGTGATTGCAAATCGGATAGACCCAGTTCGGCTCGCATGGATACAGGCAGAATTCCGAATCGAGGAAATTCTTCATCACCGATTGCGCGATGGTGTGCGCGTCGTGATTGAACACCCGATGCTGGTTGCGCCGAAACGGCAGGCTGCCCGGCTCCGCGTAGCGGCGGTCGCCGGTATTCGACATGTACATGCACAACTGGATGCCGAGCCATCCGGTGAGCATGATGTTGTCCTTCGCCGCGGGGTCGGGATCGGTGAGATTGAGATGCCCCCAGGCCGATTCCCACAGCCAGTAGCCCCAGATGCGCTTGTCGAGGTACAGCTCGATCAGGTTGCGCTGCGCCTGCGACAGATAGCCATGAAAGCTCGGCGTGTACATACATTGCAGCATGCCGAGGCCGTAGCCGAGGTGATTGATCTGATAGCGCAAGGCTGAGGTCTGGAACTGATCGACCTTGTCGTAGCCGTTGAGCTGGCCGACCGGCTGCAGTGCGCGATCGAAGCCATAGCGCAATGCCGCCAGGTCCTCGGCATTCAGCTCGCGATCGCCAGTCGCGGGCACCGGCGCCGCGACCTCGATGGCTTCAGAGATGGCTGTCCCGATGCTGCGTTTGCGTGCCTCGAGCTTCGCCAGCTCGGCCGTCTTGCGCGCGTGCTGGCGTCGATACTCATAGGCGGCAATTCCTACCACCGTCGCGGCGACCAGGTAGGGCGCGAGGAACCATGGCTCTCCGGAAATATGCCCGGCGAGCAACGCGGCGCCGAGCCATACAATGATGGGCGCGATGACCATCCCGGCGCCGAACCATGCGAACACCGCGAGTGCGAAGACCGCGATGGTCACCGGGAAGAGCAGGATCGCCCATCCGCCGACGGAGAGGAATCCGCCGCCGGGAATCCATAGCCCCAGCCCGAAGGCCTGCATCTCGGGCGACATCGCGAGGATCGTCGGCAACATCCCGAGGATGCACATCGTGGCGTAGATCATCGCATTGCGCCGATGGCGCGCGGTGGTCACCGGACCGACGATCGATTCGCGGCGAATGAATGGTTGAGCGATTTCGCTGGGTATGACGGCCATGGTGGTTCTCCTCGAAACTTATCGCACGCGGGAACAAATCGTCAGTTTACCGATGCCGGCCTGACCTTCGGCATGATGAGAATGAAGGTGGTAGCCGTAAACGGCGCCTACCGCGAGTAGGATTTCAATCGATGCGGCGAATCCCAGCGCGCGCATTCCAAAGCGCCGCCTTGATGGGCGCGATCGCGACCGATGCGCCGTTCAGTCGCCATTCAGTCGCGGGATTATTCGGCGCGTCGGCGAGTGAATCCTCCGACCTCAGCACGAAGCGTTTGATCGCACCGAAGCCAAGCACGATCTGGCTGATGATGAACGCGGCGAATGCGCAACACGGCATCTGAAAGGGTACTCCGCTCTTCCGCTAGCGGCAGGGGAATTGGCCGAAACTGACTACGAACCTGACCATCACCGCCATCCGCTCGGCCTTAACCTTCTGCCACCAATTGATTTCTCGGTCGCTAACTTGCGCGTCGAAATCAAACCGTATCAATCAGCGAGCTCACCTGACAACTTCAACGGCGGGCTTCTACCTAACGCCGAATGGGAGTCGGCTGGAGCTTGTACAGTGATCCGGCCGCGCCCGGATAGAAAATATCGCCGCGGTAGGACGGCTGAACCATCGTTCCCGAGGTCATCGCCGGCAGCGCCGCCGGTTGTGCGAGCTCCTCACCGGTCGCCGCGTTGCGCCAAACGACTTCGTCCTCCGTGTTCAGATCCGGAATCTCAGCGCCGAGCCTGAGTGCCAGGATAGTCCCATTCGCCATTGCCCACCGCATCGATAAGTTGATTGGACCAAATGGGCTGGAGGGTATCCGGATCAATCCGGGCGACATAGGCGCCGACAGAGCCCGAATCATCGCCGGAGCCTCCGCCATAGAGAAACATTTGGTGAGGATTCAAGTAGGTGATGTTCCAGGGGACGGATATATCTCCCGCGATTGTGTCGTAGTGACGTTGTTGTTTCCCGAGAAATGTCCTCCAAATTTCGCCTGCGCAAAGAGGTGCGAGCGGCCGGAATCATGATGTTCGAAGGCGGCGAGCGAAGGAAACCAAGGCCGATTTGCCACGGTTTCCTAGGCATAGGTAACGAACGAGGCCAGAATGGCAATCGTTAACGCTATTCGCCCTTTAACTAATTCAATTGCCCTCATGATGACCTTTGAGATGGTTTTCCTCATCCATTTCATCATACACATGCGAGCGGAATGTAAACTGCGCGAGGGCGAATGTGCAATCGGCCGCAAACCCCAGTCGGCTCGGGCCTGGGGAAAAGCAATCGCGCGGCGTGTTCTTCAACAGCCGCGCGAGGTTGAGGCGACGCACGAGCCGTCGTTATATGGCAATTTTGCAGGCGCTTCGGCTAGCCATCACCAAGGGCTCGTTCTTTCATCGCAGTCGCCGATGACGATGGCCGCTGCAGCGCCATGTCATGGATCGCCTTGAGGATGACGCGTTTCTTCACCGGCTTGTTGATGTGGGCATTGCAGCCGGCCTTGAGCGATTGCTGGATGTCTTCATCGAAGGCGGAAGCGGTCAACGCAACGATTGGTACCGGCTTCCTGGCGTGGTCGCTTTCCCATTTGCGGATTGCGCGCGTCGCCGCGAGGCCGTCCTTCTTCGGCATCTGGATATCCATCAGGATGAGGTCGTACTCGTGAGTGGTGGCTTTCTCGACGGCCTCTTCGCCGTCCATGGCGAAAGTGAGGGTGCATGGTTCGGTGCGCAGATAGGCTTCGATGAGAAACCGGCTATCGGTGGAATCTTCGGCCACCAGGATACGCATCTTGCGCCGCGCTGAAAGGTGCGCGGGCTCGCCCGCCTTCTCGAGGCGCTCATGCGGACTTACGCGTTTGTCTTCCGCCAGCTTGCGGCTTATCGCTCGGAACAGTCCGCGACGGGTTATCGGCTTGACCAGGTACGCGTCGAGCTGATGCTCGCGCAGTTGGGCTACCCGCTGGCCGATGTCGTCGGAATACAACATCGGAATCAGGGAGGCCGTTGGGAGCTGCTCGCGACGAATCCTTTTGATCAGCTCCTGACCGTCAGTATCCGGCATCCGCATATCGAGCAGCACGAGTTTGTAAGGCTTGTTCATCACCACCGCATTGCGGATCGCGAGCAGAGCTTCGCCCCCGGACGAAGCCTCATTAACCTCAGCGCGACAGTAGGCGAGCGTTTCCCGCGCCATCAAGCGATTGACCTGATGATGATCGACAACCAGAACCCGCTGGCCGAAGAGATCGGGCGTCGCGGGCGGGATCGGCGAGAGTGCGGAGCACGGAAGGCCGAACGGCGCCCGGAAGCAGAATCTGCTGCCTTTGCGAACTTCGCTCTCGGCGGAGATTTCACCATGCATCAGATCGACCAGCCGCTTGGCGATGGAGAGCCCGATTCCGGAGCCGCCGAATTTGCTGCTGACGGTAGTGTTGCCGTGGGCGAAGCTTGAGTAGATGGCGTCGAGCTGATCCTTCGCGATGCCGATCCCGGTGTCGGCTACGCTGAAAGATACTTCGATTAGGGCGGAGGAGCGCGGGACCGCCTCGACATCGAGGACGACGCTGCCGGTTTCGGTAAACTTGATCGCGTTGGCGACCAGATTGACGACGATTTGGCGTAGCCGCAGGGGATCGCCCACGAGATATTCCGGAACTCCTGGCGCCACGCGCGCGATCAATTCCAGGCCCTTGCGATGCGCCCGAACCGCGAAAGTCGAAATCGTGCGATCGATCAAATCTGTCAGGTCGAACTGCGCATTCTCCAGTTGCAGGCGACCGCTTTCCAGCCGTGCCAGATCAAGGATCGAATTGATGAGGTCAACCATGGTGCTGCCGTTGGCCACCATGATGTCGAGGAACTGACGCTGCTCGGGAGCCAGCTCGGTTTCCGCCAGCAAATCCGCCATCCCCATTACGGCGTTCATTGGGGTGCGAATTTCGTACGAAATGGCGGAGAGGAACTCCGACTTGGTGCGCGAGGCGTGTTGCGCCATCTGCAACGCCTCTTCCAGGCGACTGGACTGCTCGATGACAGTGAGTTCCATCGCATGAAGCAGTTCGCGCAAAGTGCTGACGCTCGATTCGAGTTCGCGTCCGTGGGCTAAGCTGTGGTTGTTACTCATCTGTCTGGTGTTCCCCCGATTTCGCGCGACCGTCAGGCGGCGAAAACTTTTCCTTCCACAAAACGCAGGATGTTCATTTTCACGTTGAGCGCGATGGTGCGAAACATCTGCGCCGTCTCGACCGGTATCGCGACCCGAGTAAACATGATGACAGTGAACAGGTTTCCCGAGGGTAATATCCCGCCGAATCCCAGTGCGGACTTGACGCCGTACGGGACTACGAATTCGTTTTGCGCCGGAATGAATGGGCTGATGCGCGCTTCCGGCACGAAAAAAACGTTGTAAGTCTTCTGATCCAGGTCGCGGATGATCTCCGGCTTCACGTCCAGCAGCGAGCCGGCGTCGACGCCGAATTGATGCATCATCTGCGCGATCATCGGAACTCGGTCGATCGCATGTTTGTTCGGCAATGGAATCGATCGATGCTGGCGCGAAGCATGGCGATCGTTCCATTCCGGCAAATCGCCCGCCGTCCCCATCAAGGTCAGGCACTTGGTATGAGGTGTCAGCGACTCCCTCGGCATCAGGCTATGGCCGAAATTACGTAAATCAGTCGGCAACTCGCCATAGGCATGCGTCTTGTACAACCTCACCAAGATGCAGGCGTGGCCTTTGGGTTCGCCCAGATTCTCATACAGATGGCGAACGATAACGCCGGCGGCAGCCTCCAGGGTTTCTGCTTGCGGGGCCGCCTCGCGAAGCTCGGCGCCACATTTTGCCATATCGGCGAGAGTGAACCGGGTCAGATCGTACATAGAGTTTTGATCCTGCGGGCTTCGATGCGGTCCGTGCTAGCAATCGCAAGCGCAATGCCATCTGAGAAAGCGAAAAAGCGCCTATCTTGGGCGAGTTCGCTCGAAAGATGTCCGATAAACTCGCAGAGGCATGTCCCAAAATGACAAAATTCTGTCCCTTATGATTGAATCGCCATGATGATGGCGAGTCCGTCCGAAAATAGGACTCCTTCGCGTTTTGCTTTGTTCGTATGCCTTCGAGTTGACTGATTTCCTAAGGAATTTTTGGGCATGATCCATGCTTCTTAACGAATGAACAGTCGCTCCCCCACCAGCGTCTAATGAACAGGAGGGGAGGTGAATGGATGGTCAAATTGCCCAAACTTGGCTTCTCTGAAATCTTCGGTGAGGCTCGCTTTTTCGGCGAGTATCTCCGCTTCCGCAGCGATTCGATCGTCGATCGTAAACCGATAGCAAACGATGACTGGCGGCCTGTCCTTCTCATTCCGGGATTCATGGCCGGCGACGCGAGTCTTTATCCGCTGGGCGCACGATTGCGCTCCCAAGGTCATCAAACTTTCTATGCCGGCATCTGGATGAATGCGGACTGCCCGGCCAAAACCCTCGAACGCCTGCGCAAACGCGTTCGCGAGGTCAGCCTCCAGACCGGCCGCAAGCTCGTGATCATCGGGCACAGTCTCGGCGGCATCTATGCCCGGGAATTGGCGCGGATGGAATCGGATCTGGTCGAACGCGTCTTCCTGCTTGGATCGCCGGTGAAGCATGCGCTCGGAAACACGACGCCCTATCTGCGGCCGCTGGTGGCTGCAATGAGATTCATGCATGGACGGTGCATGGACCAAGTCAGCGCGCCATGCGGCACCTGCGGCTTGGATTTGCCCGATGGCGCGCCCGAAGTTCCTGAAACCTGCATCTATACCAGGACCGACGGCATCGTCGAATGGCACAGCTGCATCGATGAGGGCCCGCGGGTCGAATGCATCGAGGTCGATTCAAGCCACTGCGGCATTCCGCTGAATATCGACGCGTGGCAAGCAATCAGCTCGCGGCTTACCGGCGCGGTGCCCGAAGCGCATCCGATGCGCACACAGCGTGAGACGCGGCGCCCATTTGTAGTGGCGCCTCGCACGCCCCATCACACGAGACCTGCGTACCTGCGATTGGTAGCGAAACGAGGTCACGCGGCTTAGCCGCACTATTCTCCGCATTAACCGGCGGGTTGGCCCGAAGCGCAAGCTTCGACCAGCCCGCTTTTTTATGTTCATCCCGCTTTGCGGTGACGAGGAGTCTCCGATTCTTTTTCCGCCGATGCTTTGCGGCCGCCCTCCCGGAAGCGCGCGGCCGCTTTCATCATCTGAGAGCCCACGCTGAGGAACGCATCGGTCACGCCGGGAAACAGCGCTGCGATTTTTTCGCCGACTGCCGCGCCCGGAGGCACATCGACCTCGGCCAGCCCGAAGGCCGCCGCCGCGAGGACCGCCCACGTCACCCATCTGACCGGCATCTTGAAGAACGACGGCATCGCACCCAGCTCCATATCTTCAATGATGGCGTCGGTGGTCATCGGGGTGTCGATGACGCCCGGCATCACCAGCGAGACGCGGATGCCGGTGCCGAAGAGCTCCATTCGAAGCGCCTCGGTCAACCCGACCATCGCAAACTTGGTCGCGCTGTAGCCGCCAAGCGGACTCATTCCGCGCCGGCCGGCAAGCGATGCGATATTGACGATGTTGCCGCGCCCCTGCCTGCGCATGATCGGAATCGTTGCCTGAATCGCGTTGAGCGCTCCATAAACATTGACGCTCATCATCTTCTCGAGGTCTGAAAGTTTGAGCTTCTCGACCTCGCTCGGAATCATGATGCCCGCTGAGTTCACCAGGATGTCCACGCGCTTGAAGGAGCGCATCACATGTTCGAGGGCCGCATCCACGTCGGTGCGCTTGGTGACGTCACATGCGAGCGCGACCGCGCGACCGCCCTTATCGTTGATGCGCCCCGCGAGGTCATCGAGCATGCTCTTGCGCCGCGCCAGCAATGCCACGCGCGCGCCCTGCCGCGCGAAGCCGAGGGCGACATCCTCGCCGATGCCGCTCGATGCGCCGGTAATGACGACGGTCCGGTCGCGAAAGTATCCTCGCGCGCGGGGTTCGTTGGTTCCATTCGGTTGCGCCATTTTTCGGTTCCTCCGTTGAGCCGATGAGAGGTCGAAGGGTTTGCGCTGGGTGCGCCTCAAGAAGCATCGTTCCGGGGCGGGGAAACGTCAACGAAACGTAGCGACGATGTTAGGGACGGAAGTGGAGCGGGTGATCGGTCTCGAACCGACGACTTCGACCTTGGCAAGGTCGCGCTCTACCAACTGAGCTACACCCGCCCCGCAAGGACTTAACTTTTTAACAGTTTATGCGCTGCGGGCCAAGCACCTGAGGCGCGCGAACTTCTTGCAGATGCGATCACGATCATTGAACGCCGCGCCCACTATCGCCGGGACCAAAAACAAATCCGAGCAATTCACCCATCGATTGGCAGGCGAACAGCCACGTCATCATCGGAATCGCCATCAGCAATTCGCGGGTATGCCGCCGCTTCGCAAGCACATCGTTGCTCGTCCGCCACAGCCGGATGGGCGCCTGCAAGGGATACGCGAGGAGCCCCAATAGCGAGGGCCCCGAGGCGCGATAAAACGCCGCCGTCGCGCGCGCATTGTAAAAATGTGCCGCAGTGTGACCTGCGAAGGTCAGCGCCTGCGCATGATGCACGACCATTCGGTCGGTCGCGACCAATTTGCCCCCGCCCGCGCGCAGCTCATGATGAATGATCGAAGTGACCAGGCCGAACTCCGGAAAAGTTTCGGGCAGCGCGCGTCGTTTGTATGCGACATTCGACTGCAACGAGATGTCATCGCTCGCGCCGCTCCGAATTGGATGCATAACCTGCCGTTAACTGCGAAGAATCCTGCCCAATCGATGATGGATGCGGTCGCGCCATTCTCGACCACCCCGCCGATCGCGGCTGCCTCGGGATGTTGCGCATGCGCCTCGACGATCGCCCGGCACCAGTTCTCCTCCACCCACGCATGATCCTCGGTCAGAGCGATGAGGTCGCCGCGACATTGCGGAAGCGCGAGGGCGCGCAATTGAAACACCGAATCATCGCGTCCGCCCTGAAGCCATCGAACTGACGGATATAGCAGCCGCGCGACTGGCGCGACAGTCCGCGGATCGCTCATCGCCACGATGATCTCCGCGCCGAGCGCAACCGCCTGTGGATTGAGCCGATCGAGGGCGCGGCGCAGCGCGGGCCACGGTTCGCGGCACGCGATCACGATCGATAGCAGCGGTTTTGCAGTGGCGTCTTGCGGCATCGGCAGATGCTCATGGGCGGATTCGGCGCGAGGATCCCACTCATCGCACTGGTCGATAAGATGCGTTCCATCGCGGATTATAGTACGTTTTAGGTGAACTTGTGGTTACCGCCGGGGGGGGAATGCAGTTCATACGGCGCCGGAGCGATTCCAGTTTCTGGCTGACGATCACCATCTGCCTGATAGCGATGTTTGCGGTCGCGGCCACCTATGGAGGTGCGCCCCAGGCGAAGCCATCGAGCGCGACTGCGTCGCATCCGCCACGGGTGCGCGAGGCCTATGGGCATCTGCCGCTGAGCTTCGAGGAGAATCGCGGCCAGACCGATCCGCAGGTGGAGTTCCTCGCGCTCGGCGGCGGATATTCGCTCTTCCTCACCCCGGCCGAGGCCGATCGCGTTTCATCCCGAGAGCATCGAGAAGCCGAAGCTCTCGATGGTGCGCATCCGCCTCGAAGGCGCCAATCCAAACTCCACCGCCAGTGGTGTCGATGCGCTGCCGGGGCATAGCAACTACTTCATTTTCGCCCGAGGCGCTGAAGTTTCCCCCGGGCGAATACGGTGAGTGCACAAAAGTTCGTCACCATGTCGAATCCCAAAAAGAACATTGCGGCGGTCTTGATTACGGGCGTATCTCTGCAATCGCTGGGATCGAGCGGATTCAGCATCAATAGCCTCAAAACCAACTGCGTTGCAGGCCACGCCGTCGAGGTGGAGAAGAATTGTCGCGTGGCGATTTACTTCGCGGCGAAGGCGACCGGAGGCGCGAGCGATACGCTGCTCATCACCGGTAACATGAGCAATCCAGGGTCGATTACGCTGAGCGGCACCGCAAGATGATTATCGAGGATTGGCAAGCGTTACGGAATCTTCACGCATCGTGCGACAGTCTTTAACTTGCGGAAGAGCGATTTCTGCGGTTATATGAATAGATATCCGGTTTTTTGCTCGATTGCCGCGTGCTTTCCCGTTTCTCCCTGAAGCCCGTCAGAATCGGGCATCGAAAGACTCAAATGGGGGACCCTGACCGTCTGCAGTTCAGACGAGAGGTGTTTAGCTAATTTGGCGCGTATTAATCGCCCTAAGGGCCATCGTTCAGGCGTTATCGTTCTCGTTCTTTTCGCATCCGTCTCAATACCGGCGCTGTTCTGCCTCGACAATTTCAGCCATCCCGGCGTGACGCGGGGCGCGACCGCCTCGGAAAATGCGAGTCTATCGAGGGCTCTGGTGACTACGCGCCAGCGCCAGGCGCGCGAGCGTTATCTCGCCTCGCGACTGGGGCTTCAGTATGGAATCCCGAAGCACGCGCTGCGCGCTGGAGTCGCCAAAATGCGCGCGATGGCGGCGGCGAAAAACGTGCAGCATGCGACCTCGAAGTCCGCCTTCAGCGCATCGTCACCCGCGGTCTCGACCACCTGGGATCTGATCGGTCCGCAGCCGATGTCGGAGAAAGCCAACTTTACGGGCGTCGCGATTGGCTCCAACGTACGAATGACGGGTCGCATTACCTCGGTCGCCGCCGACGCCCATGGAGTAATCGTCGCGGGCGCGGCCTCGGGCGGTCTATGGATCAGCACTGACGACGGTGTGAGTTTCAACTCGGTATTCGATAGTGAGCCGACCCAGGCGATCGGCGCGGTGGCGCTCGACACCACCACCACCCCGAGCACCATCTATGTAGGAACGGGCGAAGGTAACGGTTCTATCGACTCGCTTTACGGCGCCGGGATCTTCAAATCGAGCAATCTGGGACAGAGTTGGACCTCACTGGACAATCCAACCGGAAATTTTGACCGCGCGGCTTTCACTTCGCTTGCGATCGATACCACTACCACGCCGGGGACGCCGCGCATCTTTGCCGGCACGACCAGTGGCTTTAGCGGGAGCCGCTCCGATGCCGGCATCTTCGAGACCGACGCGAGCAAGGCGGGATTGTGGTTCTCCGGTAATGGCGGAAGCAGTTGGTCGCACTACGCGGAAAACGTCTTCGATAACTGCGACCTGTTCGGCGACCCATCGAATCCAGCACCCTGCCCCGCCGATGATGTCAAGATTGATCCGGCGAATCCGATGAACGTGTACGTCGCCATCGACAGCGACGCGGTCTACTACTCGAATGACGGCGGCGCGCACTTCCACAAAGTGGTCTTCCCCGGCATCCCGTTTCAACAGGGCCGCCAGAGCCTCGCGGTAGGCCCAGCCGTGTCCGGGCAAGCTGGACCCGGCAATCCGGGAATCGTCTATGCGATGATCGGCGGACCGCTGGGGGATATCTTCCAGAACCTTTTCACCTCCTTCGATGGCGGTGTGACCTGGAACCCCAACCAGATCACCCCGAATGTGCCATCCTTTACGGCTAACAACGTGACCATCGATGGTGATGGGACCGGGGAAAACCCCTTTTCGCAGTCGTTTTACGATCAGGCAATGGTGGTTTCGCCAAGCGACCCGTCGACGCTGTATTTCGGTGGCGTGGGCCTGTATCGAGCATCCGGCAATTACGGCAATGCCTGGAGCTTCCTCGCGCCCAATGGCGGGATTCACCCCGATATTCATGCGCTGACCTGGAGTCCCTTCGACGATCAGGTTCTGGTGGCAACTGACGGCGGACTGTTCCGCTTCGATCCGACCCAATCCAGCCCGAGCTTCACTTCATTCAACTGGAGCATCAACGCCGGCCAGGTACAGGGCATCGGACCGCATCCGACCGATCCGACCAAGCTGATCGCGGGATTCCAATCCAATGGGACGCAGCTGTTCAGCAACTTTGTGGCTAACTGGGCCGCGCCCGATAGCGAAACTGGCGATGGCGGGTTCGCCTTTTACGATGCGCAGGATCCGACGTTTCTTTATCACAGCTTCTCACTCGATGAGCTCAGTCATGCGGTGATTTCGGCCTCCAGCGACGGCGGTGTGACCTGGTGCAGCGCGCCGAATGCCTCGATCCCGGCTTGCAACGTTGATCCAGTCATGAATCCCGAGTGGACTCCCAACCTGCAGTTGGCGCTCGACAGCTTCAAGGATCCCGGGCCAGCCTTTTACCCGCCGATCGCAGTCGATCCCAATAATGCACATCGGGTCTGGTTCGGCGCTCATTCAGTCTACGTGTCGACCGATGGTATGGCGCATTGGGCGTCGCAGACCGATCAGGATCTGACTTCTCCCGGCACCGATCTGGGTGCGCCTGAAGGCGCCCAATGCATGGATCAGACCTGTTCCATCGAGGACCTCGAGTTCGGTCCTACCGACGGACTGCATGGCGTCCCGGCGTGGGCGCTCGCGATGAGCGATCTCGACGGCACCGTCGAATTTGAAGTTAGCAACACCGAGCAAGCGGATAGACAGCTCGACACGGTTCATACCGAAGGAGGTTTCTGGACTGACGTTACCTCCTCCATCGACACCGCGCTTTTAAAAACCAACCCTGCCCTGGGAGCCCTGGCTACCCAGGCCACCAGCATCGCACCCGATCCTACCAACTCGTTTGTGGCATATCTGGGACTTTCCGGATTCACCAGTGATACCCAAGTCGGTCATATTTATAAGACCGTCGACTTCGGCCAGAACTGGACGCTGGCGGATGGCAACAGCATCGTGGGCGGGAGCATCATGGCGAACCCGACCACGGGTTTGCCCGACGTGCCCGTGCTAAAGATTGTGGTCGACCGCAACGGACCGACCGGATCAGACCGGGCGGCATGCGGTGCGGATCCGTGCAGTCTGGGCGTCTACGCCGCGACCGATATCGGGGTATTTCATAGCACCGACGGGGGAATGACTTGGGCGCCTTTCGATGCTGGACTCCCGGCGGTGCCGGTTTATGACCTCGAACAGAACAGCTCCGGAACACTTTTCGCCGGTACCCATGGCCGAGGCGTCTATGGGCTCGGCGTAGTCGCGGTGACCCCGACCGGAACGCCTACGCCAACTGCGACGCCGACCCCGACGACGACGCCGACCCCCACCCTGACAGCGACTCCCACGCGGACGGCTACTCCGACGCCGACCAGCACTCCGAACGGGGCAAAAATCACGCCGCCAAAGTCCTATAAGGCTGCGCCGACCGGAATCGGATTCTCTTCCAACACGATCAAGTTCATCATTAAAAATTCCGGCAAGAAGGGCAGTGGAGACTTGACCGGCACCGTGACCAGCAGCAATCCGGCAGTGTTCGCGGTCGCCGCTCCGGGTACCTTCGATATCCCGGTAGGGAAGTCCGTCTCGATGGTCATTAATTTCACCCCCGATGGGCTCAGCGACACCGGCAGCGCGACCATCTCGAGTAATGATTCCTTCGGCAATCAGACCGTTATCGTGCCGCTGAGCGGCATCGGCAGTCCGGGCAAGCTATCGGTCCCCAAGACGCTCGCACTCTCAGCCAAGGCTGGTACCACTGTGACTAAGACGTTGATCATCAAGAACATCGGCAAAGGTAATCTCAGCGGCAACTGGCAAGGAATAAATACCCCGCCGTTTAGCGTACCGCCCGGCTCCTTCGGACCGTTGGCTCCGAGGGGCGCCGCACCACCCATTACCGTCACCTTCAATCCGACGATCAAAGGTAACGCGGCCCCGGTTAACTTCCCTATTACTGTAACCTCGCCCAGCGCGACCGGTGTCACCGTCATATTGAAGGGATCCGGAAAATGATAAGGATCGCGATGGCGTCGATGCTGGCGCCATCGCGAGCATCCGGATGTGTGGAAGATTCGGCCTAACCTGGGAAGCTTCGATCCAACTCGGCTATGTGCTCGGGGTTGACCCGGTCGAACTCAGCTTCCATCGTCCGCGCTACAACATCGCTCCGACGCAAGAGCACTTCGTCCTGATTTCGCAGTACGAGCGGCATAAGGTCCTGCGCGCGCGATGGGGCCTGGTGAATCGCGGCGCGAAAGACAACTCGCGCGCCGCCCAATGCATCAACGCGATGGCCGAAACGGTCGAGACGAAACCGTCGTTTCGAGAAGCCTTCCGGCGGCGTCGATGCATCGTGCCGGCGGAAGGCTTCTACGAATGGCGCGGATCAAAACAATCGCGCACGCCGGTATGGTTTCATCGGCAAGATAATGGGCTCTTGTTCTTCGCGGGACTCTACGAGGAATGGCATCCGCGCGGGGGGCATCCGGAGACGACATTCACTATTTTGACCTGCGAGCCCAATGCGGTGACGCGTCCCATCCACAATCGCATGCCGGTGATTCTCGCAGACGAAAAAGCGCAGGAAGACTGGATGAATCCTCGCGAGGCCGACCCGCTATCGCTCAAGCGCTTGCTCATCCGGGCGCCCGACGAGCTGTTGCATATGCGGCCAGCTTCCAACCTCGTGAATAGCGTGCAGAACGATGGCCCCGAGTTGCTGGTCCCGGATTCGCGCGGCCAGACTCTTGATTTATTCGCGATGCCGAAATAGCGCCTGATCGTGACCGCGGGTTGCTTCTCTCGAAAAATCCACTTCCAATAGACGCGACTCGAAGTGGCGCGTATCGAAATCCCAAAGAAAAACCGGCCGTCGCTACCCATCCTCACTGCTCTGGTGGTTTGGCCGGCCGCCATCTATATCGCCGCCACCACCGCATACTGGAGCCGGCGCGCCTTCCATCCGATCCCATTCTGGGATGGGCTGGCTGCGTATATCTATCTGGGCAACGGCGGTCCCGTGACGCTGCGATGGCTATGGTCGCAGCACAATGAACATCGGTTTTTTCTGCCGCGCCTGGTGACGATCGCGGACAACCACTTCTTTCACGGATGCGGATATCTCGGCATTTTCATCATTTGGTCGATGCTGATCGCGTCAACGGCGCTGATTACCTCGCTCAGCTTCGATGTCATCGGAAGGGGCGCGTCGCGGCGGCCATGGCGCATCCTGATCGGCGGCTTCATCGTCGCACTGATGTACTCCTCGCTGGCGATCGAAAACTTCTACTGGCCGATTGAGACCGGTTTTATGGGGATGGTGTTTTTCACCATCCTCGCGTTCTATTGCTTCACACGCTCGTTCGAAGCTGCTCACTCGATGTTGTGGATAACCGGCGGCGCGCTGGCCGCCATGGCCTCGTCGCTGGGGCTGATTGCCGGCCTTATTACGGTAGTGATGCTGAATGTGGCGTGTTGGTTCGCGCAAGCAGCGCGCCGCGCGCGCATCCTGGTCGGTGTGCTATCGGCGGCGTTCCTCAGCGCGTACCTGTACGACTATCGGCTCCCGGAACGCCACGGCTCGCCCCTGGATGCCCTCGCGCATCAGCGGTTAATCGTGGCGAAGTATCTGTTCGCGTATGTCGGAAATCCACTCTGGATGCCGGCGCTGTCACGCTGGCTTGCGCCGGCCAATCAGGCCGCTTTAAACGGCGCGGCAGGAGTGACCCTCCTGGGGATCGCGCTGTACTCGATGTTCTTCGGATCAAGCCGCGAGCCTGCCGATGACACCGCCGCAGACTCGCCGCGCATCTGCGGGATCGGAGCAATTCAACTTCGCGTGTCGTCGCTGGCGCTGGTTGCGATTTCGCTGATCGTGCTCGGACAAGGGTTTGTCAGTGCGCTGGCGCGCTACCGCTTCGGTGCCGGACAAGCGCTCACCGGCCGCTACGTGAGCATCGCCGCGATGTTCTGGATCGCGATCGCGTCGCTAGTCGTGCGGCTGATGCTTGACGCCCGACGGGCGCCCCCGCGACTGCAAACTCTGTTCTGCGTTGCGATGGTTGCCGCTCTCGCCGGGATCGCGTTTCAGAACGTGGGTGATGCCAGGAATATCGCCCAACGCGTTATCCCGATGGAGCTCGCTTCCAACGCGATGCGGGTCGGCGTTTCGGATACCGAGGTGCTAAAAACCCTCTTCCCTCGCCCAAATGAAGTAGAAGCCGCGCGACAGTATCTACTTCAAAACCACCTCTCGATCTTTTCTGATGGCCGATACGAATGGATCGGGCGCAAACTCAGCGACCTCGTTCCGGTCAGCGCACCGGACGCATGCCAGGGAGCAACCGAGACCGTGAGTCATGCATCCGTGAAGGGCGGAGCATTGGTTACAGGATGGGCATGGTCGGAGCGCGAAGCATCGCGCACCTGCACAGATAGTACTCGCAGATGACCGCGGTGTCATCGTCGGATTGGCCTCGGGTGGAGTCGGCACCGCAGGATGGCAAGGATTCGCGCGCGAGGCGCGCAACATTTCCGCGTACGCGCTGATCGATAACCAACGCCTGGCGTGCAAACTCGCTGGGAGCTTCGACATCACCGTGGAGGGCGCGCACTTTCGGTAATCGTCCGACGAGAATCCGGCGTTGAAGCACGCCCCAAAAAGCTGCATCCGGCGATAAATCGAATCGCCGCCAATTTCGTCTGATAGGTTTAATGTATTCGATACCTCGAAACCTGGAGCGCCATATCATGCCGAAACTGCAACGCCTCATTCCTCTTTTAGCTCTATGCGCATCGATCACCGTCATGGCCTGCGCGACCGCATCCACCAAGACCGATGAAGTCGGCAACGATACCGGCAGTGCCGTCGGATCCGTGGGCAACGGCGTCGTATCTGTGGTCGAATGGCCATTTCACGTGATCGCCGACATTCTCTGAGTTTTAGATTTGCAAATCTGGTCGCGGACCTGCCCTTACCGGGTAAGTCCGCGACCGTCGGACAGCTCGGTGATCATCGGCTGGGGACGATTGTGATCGCGACACCGAATTTGCTTTCCGGGATCTGTTTACGCACCGAATCTATCATCGAGGGCTGAACCTCGACTGCGATCTCTGGAGGACTGCAATCGTTCTCGCCGCATTGAGCTGCATGGATTCCCTCGACGCCGGGAAGGTCCATCCATCCCTGCGTTTCGTCATCCATCATCGCATCGGTGAAGGGATCCGTGTCGTCATCCGTCGCTGCGGAAGGAGGGCGTGCGGTCTCATCATCGGAACCCTCGAGTGCGGATGGCGGAGCTGATTTTCCCAAATCAAAAACGCCGGGAACCAGGAAAAGTCCTGTTGCGATCGGCCCTACTTCGACCGCGAATCCGTCCGTCTCGGTCGGCAACGAAGCCTTGATCGCCGGGATCAATGACGATGGATCAACCGTGACTCTGAGCGCCATGTAGTCACCGCGCTCACTGTGCTCCGCATCCACCGAAACGACTCCTGACAGCGCCATCCATTGTGCCCGATATTTGGCAGCGGCAGCCTCGACCGCGTCGTCGTCATCCTCGCACGGATGATCGGGTTTCGAATCGGGACCGTAAGCACACCACGAAGAAGCGCCTGACTGGCTTGCTGCGAGCAGCAGCGCCAGCGTGATTGCCCCAATCAACGTGCGATGTTTCATGCCCTTAAGATCGCGGGCCACGAAATTCCTTGCCCATCGAATGATCGAAGCCCGACCCGCCGAGCGATGACTTTGCTCACCCAATGGCGAAACCCGCTTCCTGACCCGGGAGGAATGTAACGGTTTACAGGTTGATCCCCGAAAAAACTGCACGAGTTGGGCATAAGATTAACAAACGCTACACAACAGCCGGTGAAGTAATTTCAGCCCGGGGGAGGTCAAAACAGTGCGTAATTTGACTGTCGAAGGCTTCATTGCCCACCTAAGGGGCGCTGCCTGCGGCCGCCTGAATGGCGGTGCTCGCGAGTTCGATGCTGTTTGGCCCACTCGCAACTCCAGCGCCGCGGCCGCAATGCATCCAGCCAGCACGATGCAACCACTGCGCCCAGCATCGGTCACCGGTTTCTTGCTCTTAGAACCAATCCCGGGCGTGCCTGTCGCCTTACGCCGATGGGCACGCGCGGCGTACCGAATTGCCTACCCGCCGATTTGATACATCGAGCGGTCGTGGGTCGAGCGCCCCTCCAACAGATGATGCCCGGTAGGCTTCATCCGCACCGCCCTCATCAGGATGTCGGCAACTTTTTCAATGCCGCCCTCGCCGGAGCGAATCGCTTTTTTCACGTCGAGCTCGTCGTCGTTCAAGAGACATAAGTGGAACTTGCCGTCGGCCGTCAGGCGCATCCGATTGCAGGTGCCGCAGTAGGGCTCACTGACCGGGCTGATGAAGCCGATCACGCCCTTGGCGCCGTCGAGGCGATAGTTGCGCGCCTCATCGGCGGCGTTCTCGGCGGGAATCTCGGTGAGCTTTCCGAGCGCGGTCTCGATGCGGCGGCGCGTCTCGATATTCGAAACGTATCTCGCCACCGATAGCCGCGCGCATTCGCCGCCGCCCAGCGGCATCAGCTCGATAAAGCGTACGTGCCATTCGCGCTCGATGGTCAGGCGCGCGAGGTCCATCACATCGGCTTCGTTGTATCCGGCGGTGACGACGGCGTTGAGTTTGATCGGCGTGAGGCCGGCGGCTTCGGCAGCCATGATGCCGCTCCAGATTTTGTCGAAGCTGCCCCATCGCATCTGCCGCTCGACGGTCTCAGGATTGAGGCTGTCGAGGTGCACGTTGATGCGGCCGAGCCCGGCCTTTTTGAGCGGCGCCGCGAGTTCCGGCAACAGGAGCGCATTGGTGGTGAGCGCGAGGCCCTGCACTCCCGGCACCCGCGCGAGGCGCTCGACGATCTCCACGATATCGAGGCGCAGCAGCGGCTCGCCTCCGGTCAGACGAAACTTTCTAAAGCCGATGCTGACCGCCGCGCGCGCCACCATCTCATATTCCGCCGGCTGGATCAGTTCGGCATTGGGCAGGAAGCGCAGGCCCTCTAGCGGCATGCAGTAGACGCATCGCAGGTTGCAGCGGTCCGTGACCGACAACCTGAGATAGTCGATTTCTCGATTGAACGAATCTTTGGGCACCACTCCATCTTAATCGGGTCAAAGAGACGCATTCAACGAGACCCTGAAATGGCGCCTTGCGACGCATTCTGGCATCGCTCCATCATCGGAACTCTGATAACTTTGCCGGGCTGTACTGGCATAGGAGGGCTGGGGGATGGACCGGCGGGACAGCGCTAATCAATCGAATTTGATTTCGTCAATTCAATCCGCGTGACCATTAGAATCCGCTTCTTTCGCGCGCTCGCGAGGCTTAGCGTCGAGCATCCATGGCTCGTGCTGGGTGCAGCGCTGGTGCTGTCGGTCGCTTCAATCCTTTATACCAAGGCGCGGCTCGAGTTCCGCACCGGGCAGGACGACCTGGTTTCCGGCAATGGCCGCGACGCGCGCAACTACCTTCGCTACAGCAACGAATTTCCCGACCTCGACGGCCTCATCATCGTGGTCGCCGCGGATGGCGAACCGGCGCGCGCCGAGATGTTCACCGATGCGCTCGCGAAAACGCTCACGGGCGATAAAAGCAACGTCAAAACCGTTTTCTATCGCATCGATACCGATGCCTTCGCGGACAGCGCCCTGCTCTTCCTCAGTCCCGAGGAGCTGAAGGCGCTGGCGAAGCAAATCAGCGAGCATCGCGAGTTCCTCGCCACCTATGCCGGCAGTCCGAGCCTCGCGACATTTTTCTCGCTGGTGAATGCCGAGACCAATCGCGCGATGGCGTCCGAGATGATGTCGGGATTGCTCGGTGCCGCCGCGCAAGCGAAATCGAAATCGCACTCCAACCTCGACCTCGCGATGCTCAATGGCGTCCTCACGGGAATGCTCGCGCCGCCGGGCATGCGGTTCGTATCGCCATGGGGCGCCATGACCGGGGCGGGCGAGCAGAACGGATTTTTGCGCGACGGCTACCTCGCCACCGAGAACGGTAAGTATTTGCTACTCGACGTCGCGCCCGCCGATGGCGCCAAGGACGGTCCCGATCCGGTCGACGTCATCGAGGACGACATCCGCGAAGTTCGTGCGCAGTATCCCGGCATCGACGCGGGGATGACCGGCGGCCCCGCCCTCGCGCATGCGGAGGAGACCGCGACTGAACACGACGTTAAGCTCGCCTCGATGCTTGCAATCGGGAGCAACGCCGCGCTGGTGATCATTCCGTTCGCGGCCGTCGTCGAGCCGATCTTCGTGCTGATTTCGCTGCTGGTCGGCGTCGCGTGGTCATTCGGCTTCACGACGCTCGCGGTCGGTCATCTGAACCTGCTGTCGGCGGTGTTCACCAGCATCCTCGCCGGCATCGGGGTGAATTTCCCGATTCATCTGATGGCGCGCTACAACGAAGCGCGACGCGAGGGCGCCGCGGTCCCGCATGCGATCGAGCTCGCGGTCGCCAACACGGGCGCGGGCGTGGTCGCATCCGCGATCATCATGGCACTGGCGTTCCTGATGCCGATGTTCACCGACTTCAAGGGCATCGCCGAGTTGGGATTGATCTCGGCGGCGGGTCTGTTCATGTGCATGATCTCCGCGATGCTGGTGTTCCCGGCGATGGTGGTGATTCGCGATCACAATCGCGCGAGCAAGCCACATCTGGTCAGGTCTCCGATAGCCAACCACCCCTCCAGGATGGAGGTTTTCTTCCGGCGGCCAAAGCTGATCATCAGTGCGGTGACGGCGCTGACGCTTGCGCTGTTCGCCTTCGCGCCGCGGGTGCGATTCGATCAGAACCTGCTCAAGTTGCAGGCGCAAACCAGCGAGGCGGTGCGCTTTGAAAATGCGCTGCTGAAAGACTCCGGGCGATCGTCGTGGTTTGCGGTCTCGCTCGCACCCAACCTTGCCGATGCCGAAAAGCTCGCCGCGAAGTTCAAGGCGCTGCCGCAAGTCTCGAACGTCGAGACTATCGCCACCTACATTCCCGATGCGCAGGGGGACAAGCGCGCGATCCTCGCGAGCATCAAACCGGAAATCATGCCGATCGCCATCAAATCCTCACATCCCGATGACGCGATGCTTGCGCGCGAGCTCGACTCGTTGCGCTTCAAGCTCGCTTCCGCGAAGGACTCTGATTCGTCGGGTGAGGTCGCAAGGACCGCCGCCTTATTGGGACGCGCATCGGCGGAGCTGCAGAAAAATCCTGCCGCGTTCGATAACTACGATCGCGCGATGGCCGCCGATCTTGCCGCCAAGCTGGACGTCCTGCGCCGCTCGCTCTCGCCCACGGAGGTCACGCTGAGGAATCTGCCCGCCATCCTGCGCGACCGCTTCATCGGACATAACGGCGCGTACCTGGTGCAGATCTATCCGCGTGGCGATGTGTGGGATGATGCGCCGCTGGCCAGCTTCGTGTCGGCGCTGCGCAGCGTCGATGCCGACGTAACCGGACCGCCGGTTCAAACGTACTCAATCGCGACGGTTATGCGCCATGGCTACGAGCGCGCGGCGATATTGGGGTTGCTGGCGGTGTTTATCTTCGTGTTCGCGGATTTTCGCAATCTCCGCGACACGGCGCTGGCGACGGTGCCGCTGCTGTTCGGGGGCGCATGGCTGCTGGAGGCGATGGGGGTGCTCGGATGGGAGTTCAACCTCGCAAATCTGTTCGCCATTCCCATCATTATAGGAACCGGCGTGGACAATGGGGTGAACATGCTGTACCGATGGCGCGAAGAGCGAAACAAATCGAACCTGATCCTGACCAGGTCGGTGGGGAAATCAGTGACCGTCTGTTGTTTGACGACCATCGCGGGATTCGCTGCGCTGATACCAGCGAGTCATCATGGGATATCGTCGCTGGGTCTCGTTCTCGCGTTGGGAGGAACGCAAATTCTGATCGCAACTTTGCTGGTGCTGCCCGCTTTGATGAAGATGGTCGGGACGCGACTCGATGCCGAATCGCAGGCCTCCGGCGCCGAGGTCCCAACCAAAGCGACCGCCCCGCGGCATATCGCAGGGTCGCTCGGATCCGCCCTCGTGGTGGCCGTGATGCTGGTCGCGTCAGTCGCATACGCTGCGAACGCCAAGCGCGCCCAATCTGACGAGGTGGTCAAAGAAGCCGAAGCGATCATCATGGAGGCAGGCCAGAAAGATAAGCTCGATAGCGCCCTGGTCAACCAGGCGATCAACGATCTGCATCAGGCGCTGAAGATCGATCCCCGCAACGATGTCGCATACGTGGATCTGGGTTTCTGCTATGGGATGCTCGGGGACGGCGCCACCGCGCAGGACATGTATCGCACCGCGACGATGATCAATCCGTCGCCCGACAATTTCAAGGAACTCGCTGACGTTTATCTGCGCACCGGAAATGGCGAAGCCGCTTTGATGGCGGCCAACGCGGGTCTCGCGAAAGATCCACACGACGCGAGGCTCTACAACGCCAAAGGACTCGCGCTAAACGACCTGCATCGCAGCGATGAGGCGGTGCAGGCATTCCGTCAGGCGGTCCGCTACGATCCCAAACTCGAGGTCGCGAAACAAAACCTCGACGCGCTCACGAGCAAAAATCCCAAGAGCGGTCAGCCATAGCGAGTTACTCAGTTACCTCAACGAAAAAGGCCGAATCATTGGAGATCCGGCCTTTTTATTTGATCAAGCTGATTCTACATTCGCGGCTGCGGCGCCGGGCGCGAGAGCGTGGGAATTATTCCGCGTCCTTTCGGTGCGGTTACGCCGTAGCGGTTGATCATTCGATAAACCGTGTAGCGGGAAACGCCCATCAGTTGCGCCGCGCGCACGCAATTGCCCGAAGTCGCGTGAAGCGCCTGGGTGAGCGCATTTTTCGAGGCGCGTTCGATTGCGGAATTCAGCGAATGCAGCGCCGCCGCATCCGTGGAGGATTCATATGGGAGAATCTCACTCGCCGCGGCGGCCGGCATCGCCACACTGTTGGACTCGACCAGGTTCTCATTGAGCGTGAGGCTGTCGGGTAAGTCCGCGAGCGAGATCCGATCCGAATCCGTCATCATCAAGGCGCTCTGGATCGCATGCGAAAGCTGGCGAACATTGCCCGGCCACGCCGCCGAACAGAGCGCCGCGAGCGCATCGCGCGAGATGAAGTTGATATTCTTTCCGAAGCCGCAACTATGATGCGTGACGAAGTAGGCCACCATCGCCGGGATACATTCGCGGCGCTCGCGCAGCGGCGGCACCATAATCGCCGTGGTGTGGAGACGATAGTAGAGGTCCGCGCGGAAGGTACCTTCCCTGACCATCGCTTTCAGGTCGCGATTGGTGGCGCATACCAGCCGGATGTCAACCTTGTACGTATGCGCGGAACCGACCGGCTGGACTTCATGCGATTCGACCGCGCGCAAGAGCTTGGGCTGCAGCTTGAGCGGAAGCTCGCCGACCTCGTCAAGGAACAGCGTGCCGCCGTTGGCCGAGCGAAAATAGCCGAGCGACTCCTCGCGCGCATCGGTGAAGGCGCCCTTTACATGACCGAACAACTGCGATTCGGCCAGCGATGCCACCAGGTTGGAGCAGTTGAAAGTCACGAAGGGTCCATTCGGCGTCGGACCCTGCCGGTGGATGGCGCGCGAAATCAGCTCCTTGCCGACGCCGGATTCTCCATGCACCAGCACCGCGGTTTTGTACGGCGCGATGCGCGCAATCGAAGCCATCACTTTGCGCGATGGTTCCGAGGCCACCAGCATCCCGTCAACTTGCGCGGAATCGCCGGCCAGTTCGGCAATCGAGATCCAGCCCTCCGAGCCCGCACTGAGGCGCTCGGTCCCGGAATTGAAGCCACGGTTCCATTGGTCGGATATGCGAGCTGTCATCGGTCTCCCCCCGTTTTCAGCGAGTAGTTAGGATTTCCGCCACCCCCGGGATGTTAATGGTCGCGCGCGGATGCGCATTTATCCCGTCTAGCGCAAATTCCTACTAACAGTACGTATAAATATCCTACATATCGGCCATCCAGGTCAAGCGCGGATTGAAGGGTGCTCGCCATGGCGACGATTGGCTCGCGCGAGACAATTTCTTTGCGGGCCGTAAGATTTCTGCTGAATAAAAAAGGCAGATCGATCGCGGCGTTCATCTCGACGCGCGGGCTTCGAACGAGACTCATCACAATTTCAGTTCGTCATGATCAATCTTTGTTGTTTCAAAGTCGGCGCCAAATCACCTATGATTCGAAAGTCGTATGAGGCGCTGTTTTTCCAATTTCGAGATGCGCGCTCTCAGTTCGATGGTCGCCGTGATCATCCTGGTGGGAAGCCTCTCGGTCACGTCCGGGATAGCCGTAGTCTCGGGGCCCGCGCATCCCGAATTGACGGTCAACATCTGCCAGCCGCTTCAGGGTTCTTGCGTTACGACCATCACTTTGCTGGCGCGGCCTGCGACAGGTTTCACCACCCGCTTCGCTTTGTACGATTCAGGTTCGATAGTCGTCAAAACTTTAAGCCGACCCGGAATCGACGCTTTGGCTCCGGATACTCCTCCGCCAGAACGACTCGTCTAGTCCCTTTTCTTCGCACATTAATTGTTGTTTGACGTGGCGGTCGCCTCGGTCTGCACGCGCGTAGCGTCGCGCGGCGCATCGACGCGGCGTTATGGGGACCATTTATGAGATTGAGTTCTGGAATTCAGGCTCGAAGCGGAGTTCGTGCCTCGGCGTGGAATGTCATTAAGTTTGCCTCGGGTCTGCTAACGACGCTGTTGCTACTGGTCGGATTGACACCCTCGCTCGTACGGGCGTGTGCGTGCGGATGCGGTGTCTTCGAAGTTGCCACCCCTTCCCTGCTTCCCAACGGCGCCGGGGGAACGGCATGGGTCGAGTACGATTACATGGACCAGTACATTAACTGGCACGCGACCCAGCCGGCCTCCGAAACCCAAAATAACGACAAGAAATTGGAGACAAACTTCGTCACCGTTGGCGGCCAGTACATGTTCAATCGAAGCTGGGGCGCGATGATCGAAGTGCCTTATTGGCAGCGCAACTGGACCGGTGCCCAAGTTGGCAACAATGGAGACGTCCAGTCCTTCAATCAAAACTCCATCGGCGACATCCGGCTGCTCGGAATGTGGACCGGCTTGTCCGAGGACATGTCGACCGGCTTCTTGGCCGGTTTCAAGGTACCGAGCGGCGACTGGCACTATCCACCGTTTGATCGCGACACCCAGATCGGAACCGGCAGCACCGATCTGTTACTGGGCACATACAAAACCGGAAATTCGCCATTCACTCTGGCGGATCGTCCTTTTGGATGGTTCATCCAGTTGGCGTATGACGTGCCGTTCGCGTACCAGGATCATTACAAGCCCGGCAGAGAATTCGATGGCGCGATCGGGACCTTCTACAACTTCGGCACCGTCGGTCCGCTAAACGAAGTTGCTCCGATGCTCTCGATCCTGGGCAGTGATCGCACCCGCGACCGCGGCACCAACGCGAGTCCGAACGACAGCGGCTATGACCGCGTCACCATATCTCCGGGCATCGAGACCATGTTTAAAAATTTGCGGGTCTACGCCGATATCGAAGTCCCAGTGTTCAAGAATATGGTCGGCTATCAGCTAACGAATTCTTACGCAACCAAACTGATCATAAGCTACGACTTCTGAGCGAGAAAGTATCGTCATGCGTTCTGATTCCCGGCGCCTTAGTTTTTTCGTGGCTGCCATGGCACTAGCTCTTAGTTTCAGCCTGGCGTCCGCTTCGGTCAAAGTCGGAAATCCCGCGCCGCCACTGACAGTCGAGACATTGAATGGGCAAACATTCGATCTCGGTGCGCTGCACGGCAAGGTCGTAATCGTGAATTTTTGGGCGACCTGGTGCCCCTCCTGCCGAGAAGAGATGCCTGCGCTCAACGCTTTCTATCAGCGTTTTCATCCTGAGGGACTGGAGATGATCGGTATCAGCGCCGATCGCCATCGCGATCGCGGCGACGTGCTCAAGGCGATGCAAACGGTGAGCTATCCCGTCGCGATGCTGGAAGACGCCCGGGATAACGGTTTCATTGCGAGCGAATTGCCAACCACTTTCGTGATCGATTCCAACGGGGTGGTCCGGGCGAAACTAACTCCCGACCGTTTTCCGATAAACCAGAAGAGTCTGGAGGGCCTGGTGCTCCCGTTGTTGCCAAATCACGGCGTGGGTAAATCGCCCGAGGAAGCGCCCCCAAACCCATCGATGCCGGGAACGGAGCCGAATAAGTGAACGCGCGGGCTACGATGTCATTGCGGCATGAAAATCTGCCAATCAGAACGGCGAACCGAGCGCGGCGGACTCTTGGCGACCTTGCGATGGTAGCAGTACTGGCACTGGGGTCCTGCGCGGCGGGCTTCACGATAAATCATTTTTCTTCGCATCCTCTGCCGATCGTTTATCAAAGCCCCGAACAGCGATTTGATCAGGAGCTGACGACATTGGTGGCGGCCGCGCCGTTTGCGATCGCACCCGCGGCAACCGTGAGTCTCGCTGATTTCCGGACCGCGGTGGAAAACCGAAGCGCGCTAATCCTTGATGCGCGGCCGGCCGTCTTCTTCGAGCGTGGCCATGTTCCGGGAGCGCTGAATCTATCGCGCGACGATTTTGCAAATGACTATCGTCATCTGGCGTCCACACTCAAAGCGGCGCAGGCCAAACCGATCATCGTCTATTGCTCTGGTGGCGCGTGTCATGACAGCCGCCTGGTCGCGAATGCCTTACTCAGTCTCGGCTTCAGCGACGTCAGCATCTACACCGGAGGATGGGAGGAGTGGACCGCGACTCATCTGGCGCAAGCTACTGGAAAGGCTCAATGACGACACCTGGCACAGGCATAAGGCGCTACCAGATAGTCGCGGTAAGTTTGCTCCTCGCCGCAGTGTTCATTTACGCCTCGCTGGACAAGTTTCACGATCCGTTGCAGTTCGCCGATAGCGTGGCCGCATTCGGAATCCTTCCGACGGCCATCGTCACCGTGTTTGCGCTGAGTCTGCCGCCCTTCGAGCTCCTGTGCGGTCTGTTGATGCTCACGCCGTTTACCCGCCGCGTGGCCGCGCTGGCTCTGGCGCTGGTAACCGCGATGTTCTTCACGGCGCTGGCGTCGGCTCTGCTTCGCGGTCTTACCCTGGATTGCGGATGTTTCGGGACTGGCGCGCCGTCGCGCCCCAGGATGTGGCTGGAAGCAGGCCTCGACCTCGTGCTGTTCTCCGGCGCGGTGTTGGTTTACCTGCGCTCACCCACCCGCAAGACGAACCCTGACAAATCGCTTTCGATAGGAAATAACAACTCTTGACCAATGGAATAACTATTATGAATCGCAAAACTTATCGTAGTTCGATCGAGCCTGCAGCTCGGCTCCTGGATACATTCAAATTCATGACCGCGGCGATCATTGTCGTTAGTATTGCCGCCGCCAGTTCCTGCAGCCGTTCTGAAACCGCCGCGCTGCAAACCAACTGTCTAACCGACGCCAAATTGACCGACCAGAGCGGTGATGCAGTCTCCCTCGCATCGCTCAAAGGCAAACCGATGCTGGTAGACTTCATCTACACTTCATGCCCCGGACCGTGCCTGATGGAGACCGCCAAGTTCGCCAACGTCGCGCTTCGGTTGGGAGACAAACTCGGCTCCAAAGTCGTACTCGTTTCGATCACGGTTGATCCCGAGCACGACGGGCCGAAGCAGTTACACGACTATGCCCAGCAGCAGGGTGCTGACGAGAAGGGTTGGTACTTCCTGACCGGATCGCCCGCCGACATCGATCGCGCGCTAGCCGGATTCAAAATCTTGCGCGAGAAAGAGCCCGATGGCTCAGTCGGTCACATCGTCAACATGATTCTGGTCAACGGCGACGGCGCGGAGGTCCATCAGTACAGCGGCGAGGTTGCCAAGGCGCAGGACCTCGCTCGCGACCTGACGAATCTCTGCAAAGGCTGAGGACCGATGTCGCGTCGCACATTGCTGGCACTGGCCGGCATCGCGATATTCGCGATAGCGGCAGCGATAAGGCTTATCGCCGGCGAAGCATTTTTCGAAAGCGCGGACACATCCACTCCGATTATGTGTTCAGGAGGACGATGCTGCTGCGCGCGAAAAAAGATCGCGGCCAGTGGCGCCAACCTCGCGAGCGATCGCTTAACCATGGATCCGGATCAATTTGTCGGCCCGGTGAAAGACGCCTACCACTTCGCCGGCAAACATCCCGAGCTGATTTCGCAACTGTGGTGCTATTGCGGATGCGACAAGACCGATGGTCACCGGAGCCTGCTCGACTGCTATCGAGGCAATCACGGCGCCATTTGCGCGACCTGCACCGGCGAAGCTTTAATGGCCAGGCAGCTGGCAGAACAGGGCTCTCCGGTCGAGCAGATTCGCGAGGCGATCCGCCAGCGTTACGAATCGGCGGAATGACTGGACCCTCCAGCGCGAGAGAATTTGTGACGCGAAAATTATTGCTGGCGACTTTGCTCATCGGAATCGCGCTGATGGCGAGTCCCGATCTCATCGTGACGCCGCGCCGCGGGCTTGCGGAGCCGCGGTCATCGGATGGTCCGAGTGCGGTCCGGGACGAAACAGTTCGGCCCGACACTTCGGAGTCGCCGAATGAAATCGCGGTCGATTTCGATGAGCCCATACACGTGCGGCTGGTGAAACTCGAAGTGATCGATCAAGCAGGCGTTGACCATGCCATTGGCGCGCCAATTATTCGTGGAGATCATAGGCGCATTTCCGTGCGCGTCGGCCGGATGGGACCGGGCATCTTCACCGTGAACTGGGGCACCGTCGATGCGGAGGGGAAGCGCCTCGAAGGGACCTACACCTTCAGTTTCGAAGCTGATCGGATCCTGGGCCGGCTGCCAACAATCCGACGCCTCACAAGTTGACACTGGAAAAGCGGGTGGTGATGATCGAGGCTCGATGAACAAGCTCGCTCTCATCGCCACTGTGTTCCTCGCCGGATGCGCCTCGATGTCGCAGTCCGCGCGCAACCAGCCGGCCGAGGACGAGCTCACGCAGAAAATCGCGCAGCTCGAGCATCAGTGCGAGGAAAGCGCGATCCGCGGCACCAACTCCGAAATCGCTCGAATCGCTGCCAGCGGGGATACGCTCGCCCAACTGGAAATTACCCACGCCAAGACCGAAGGCGATCGAAACATTTCAGCTTGCCGGGCGGAAGCCGAGCGTGAAGACGCGAAAATAACGCAACAAGAAATCTCCGAGTACCAACATGAGGAGCAGGAGCAACGCGGCCGCGCTGCCCTGATGGCGACGCTTACTACTACGCGGATCCACTAGCTCGCAGTCCAAAATTTAGAGCACCGCTCCACCCTCTGCGTTTAAGCTGCGCTTTTATGAACGCATTGCGGTTGGACCGGCGGGCGTTGACGGGGCACAATTTTCGGCATGGAAAAATGGTTCGAGACTGCGCGCTTCGGGATGTTCATTCACTGGGCCGCATCATCGCAACGCGGATGGGAACTATCGTGGCCGCTGGTCGGTGGCAGCAACGCGCTGCCCAACGGCCAGAGCATCTCGGTCGAGGATTACCATTCGACTGCGAAGACGTTCAATCCGGTCAAGTTCAACGCGCGCGATCTCGCCCGGCGCGCCAAAGCTGCCGGGATGCAATACGGCGTGCTCATCACCAAGCATCATGACGGCTATGCGATGTTTCATACCCGCGAGACGGATTGGGGCATCGAGCATTCGCCCTACCAGAAGGACATCGTGCGCCAGTATGTCGATGCGTTTCGCGCCGAAGGCCTCAAGGTAGGATTTTACTTCTCGCTGATCGACTGGCATCACCCGGACTATCCTGCGTTTACTGATGCCGACAAACCCTACCGATGGGGCAACTGGCGGCGCTCGTCGCCGGAAGCCTGGGATCGTTTCATCAAGGTGATGTTCGGGCAGATGCGCGAGCTGCTCACCAACTATGGGAAGATCGATCTGCTGTGGTTCGACGGCGGATGGGAGCGCACGCCTGAGGAGTGGAAGTCCTCCGAGTTGGAAAAGATGATTCGCGAGCTGCAACCCGGAGTCATCATCAACGATCGCCTGCCCGGATGCGGCGATTACGTCACTCCCGAGCAGGCGATTCCCGCGACACCGCCCAAGGGGCCGTGGGAAACCTGCATGACCATCAATAATAGCTGGGGCTACAATCCGTCGGATCGCGCGCTCAAATCGCCGCGCTACTTGCTCCATGCGCTATGCGAGGTCGCGGGCAAGGGCGGCAACCTGCTGCTCAACATCAGCCCGATGGGCGACGGCGCGATTCCGCCGGAGCAGCTCGAGCGCCTTGACGTGTTCGCCGAGTGGATGGCGCGCCATCACGAGAGCATCGTCGGCACCACTGCGGGGCTGGAACCGTGGCAGTTCTATGGACCCTCGACGCGGCGCGGCGATCGCGTCTACCTGCATCTGATCATGCGGCCGTATGAATCGGTCTCGGTGCGAGGAGTTTTTGTCCGGCGGGTGAAGACGGTGAATGTGCTCAGCACCGGCGCGAAGCTGGAGTTCACCTCGCAAGTCTCCGCCGTCGATCAGATGTTCAATAAGGATCCCCTCGGCGAACTCATCATCAAGGTGCCGGAAAGCGTGCTGGACCCCTACGCTACTGTCATCGCGATCGATTTCTGAACGTCGCGCGCGCCGCGGTCTGCTAATATCAACGAATTCCCCGTCAGAGGACTGTCTATGAAGGCTTTTCTGATTCCCCTAACCGTCGCGAGCAGCGACGCCCGCATCTACGTCAATCCCGACCACATCGTGTTCGTGCGCGAGGTGAACAACGGCACCCAGCTGGTCACGACGGTCATCAATGAAGGCGCGGTGATGCCGATCGTCAAAGAGAAGGCGGAAGAGGTGTACCTGATGTGCCGCCTGGCGCGGGCGCAGGAAGAAGGCGAAGGTTAGGTGAAATCGATCGAGTAGGAGATTTGCAAGATGTCTGAGGCCACCATCGAAACGATGCTTCAAAGGATCGAGCGGCTCGAGCGCGCCAATCGCGTGATGAAGTTCATCGCACTTGGCGCGGTCGTCGTCTGCATCGCGCTGAATGCGGGTCCGGCGCTGTCAGCATTTCCGCACGGCCCCAAGGCCGTCGATGCCGAAAGCTTTAACCTCGTGTCGCCGAAAGGAGTCCTGGTTGCGACCCTCGCGCAGGGAGTCAACGGCGGCTACCTGGCCTTCTTCGATCCGAAGGGCAAGGCCGAAATGCTCGTCGGCACCAGCACCAGCGCCTCGGTGAAATCGGTTGGCGTCGCGACCTACGATGGCAACGCGCTGTTTCCAGGCAACGGCGAGTCGCGCCAGGTATGGGCGATGAGCACTTTCAACGGCATTACCAGCATCGGCAACTCCATCTTCGATGGAAACGGTAACTACAGGCTTTCCAGTGTAACCGCCGGTGATGGCTCCAATGCGGGGACGTTTTTCTATGATGCGAACGAGAAACTGCGCGGCGGTATCGGCGCCGGGAGCAATGGCCCCGGCCTCTTCTTCAACGATTCCACCGGCGCATCGCGGCTGCTTGAAGGCGTATTGGCCGATGACTCGGGCGTGTCGCTCTCGATGCTGAATACTGGCGCCACGCAACATCTCGCGACGCTCTCGGCGTTGGGCGACGGCTCCGCCACGACTTTGCAAATCGACGACAACAGCGGGACGGCGCGCTCCATCGACGGATTCGGCACCCAGAGCGGCGAAATCATTCAGCTCAACAACGGCAGCGGGACGGAAACCTTCCGCGCTCCCTGCACCGGCGCGGCTTGTCCTTAAAACAATCGCGCTAGCGACTGACGGTGAATGACCAGTGATAGGGCTGGTCGTTCACCGTCGCACTCACCTCGTACGTCGCACCGCGTTCCAGGGGCATGCGCGGGATAATCACCACCTCGCCATTCCAATGCAGCGCCGTGCGCGCGCGTGCCTGATCGTCGGCGTTCGGATTCACATAGGTCGTGGCGTCGTATCCGCACGCCTCGACCGGCTTGGAACCCTGAGTTAGCGCATAGGCTGAGAGATGCGCATCAAAATTGTTCCCGACCTGAATGGTGATGGGCAGGCCAACCGGGAAAGCATAGCCGGCACATGAGGAGGCCGGATTAGGCCATTCACCCTCCAGATCTCTCAATGCGATGGGATATTTCTGCGGAGGAAAGAAGACCGGCTTCGCGAAAGGCGCCGGGTCCGAAATGGGCTTAAGCGCTTCCGACGTATCCAGCGCGGCGGCGCATGCGCGGTCCTGGCAAAATTGGCCGAAGCCGACGTGGCGCAAATCCGGGAACAGCATCGAGGCGCGATGAAACGGCGCCGCCAGCCATACATTTATAAACAAAACGGATGGCGTCGTCGGCGGTAGCGGCGCAGGGGGAGGATTATACCAATATGGCGAAACGTTGCTCTTTTTTGCGGCCGCGTTTCCTTCCGGCGTGTACCCCGGCTTGGAAGGATCTTCGCCGTGCATTTCGCCACCGAGCTGCGCCCGCGCCGGATAATTCGTCACCACGTATCTGGCGTGCTTGCGGTCGCCGTCGCTAAGCGCCGGATCCTCCACTACCGGTGGCAATTCCACTGCGGCGCGATCGCGATTGAGCTCGGCCAGCCATTGAGCCGAATCGACCGGAGCGACCGCGCCGGGTCCCTCGAGAAATGCGGCTTCCCGGCGGCGCATAAATTCCCGCAGCCTGCCTGCTGCTACCGTCGCGCTGGCCGTCGCCTTCGATGTGTCCTCTGCGTACTCGGAACGGCCTGCGCTATCGCCCTTAACCACGCGGGCGTAGCCCGCGCGAATCGCAGCTTCGAGGTCGTCCTTGGCCGTGGTCGTTGTCTCTGAGAATGCCCTCCCTTCGCCAGGCGGCGTCGCCGCGACCTCGCCCGGTGCTACCGAGTGAACCGCCGCCGAGCCGCCTCCGCCTCCGGCCACCGTGAATGACCATTGATAGGCGTGATCGTTGAGCGTCGCAGTCACCGAATAGTTGCCGGGCTTGAGTGGATAGCGCGGGATAATTATCGCCGCACCCAACCCCATCAGAATGGCGCGGCCACGCTCCTGCTCCGCGCTGACAGGATTCTGATAGTTGGTCCCATCGATGCCGCATGATTCGACCCCATGCCCATCGCGGGTGATTTGATACTCGCTGAGTTTCGCATCGACCATCGCGCCGAGTTGAATGGTGGCGGGCATTCCCGCCGGAAAGCTGTACCCGGGACACGATGTCAGCGGCGACGGCCATTCGCCGGCGAATGAGTTTCGCGCGATGGTCGATTTGTCGGGAGGGAATTCTATCGGCGACGCCAGCGGCGCTGGGTTCCGAGGAGTCTCCGCGCCGGAACCGAGGTCGAGCGCCGCCACGCAATATCTTTTCTCGCAAAACTCGCCATAACCGACGCGCGTCAACGTCGGACTGAGGATCCATAGCCGATGAAACGGTCCGTCGAGCCAGTTGTTGAGCGCCCACATCGGTGACGGCGACTTCTCCGGCCCCCATAATTGATTGATGTCACTCTTCTCGCCGGCCTCCTGACCCTCGGGCGAATACCAAGGGTTGCCTTTTTCTTCTTCATGCATCGCGGCGCCGATCAGATGCCCCGGGCCGACCTTGTCCTCGTAATTCTTGACCACATATATCGCATGCTTGCGGTCTCCCTCGCTCAGCTTCGAATCTTCGACGACCGGCGCAAGCTTCACGCGCGCTCGATACGCATTGATCGCGGCAAGCCAAACTGGAGAGCTGGAGTCGGAAGGGGGCGTGACTTCGGCAACTGGTGCAATCGGGAGCGGATGGATCTCGGAGGCGCTCGAAACCGCATTTGCGGACGCCGCATTCAAAGCTACTGAGGAAGGCGCATTGGGCGAGCTCGTGGACAGCTTCTCGAGGTTGTCCCAGTTGTTGACGAACTCGACCCCGAGATATCCAGCTCCCGCAAGCAAGACGAGCCCCAATGCGGCGCCAACGTATTTGAAAATCGATGAGGCCGGTTTCGCTCTCGCCACCAGCGCGAACCGAGCGGCGCCGAAACGTATCTCGTCCCCGGGATGCAGTTCCTGCTCTGCTTCGATGCGGTCGCCATTGAGAAAGGTGCCGTTGGTCGAGCCGAGGTCGCGGAGATAGTACCTGCCCAGCGTATGTCGAATCGAGGCATGCCGCGCGGATACGCTCCGATGCGGCAGGAGCAGATCGTTGCCTGCCGCGCTGCCGATCCTGACGAGGCGGCCCTCAACCCGATGCTCGATCGAGGCAAATGCATTCTGCCCGACCAGCCTCAGTCCCGCCGTATCCCTGGAACTCTTGCCCAACAAACGCGCGGCGCTCCCCCGTAAACCCGCTGCCTTAGTGCGTCACTGCGAATGCCCACTTATAGTCATGGCCGTTGACTGTGGCAACCACCTGATAGCGCGTCCCGAGTTCAAGGGGATGGCGAGGGACGATCACGACCGCGCCGTGGCCGCGAAGATTGTTGATCACCGCGGTGCGTTCGTGTTCGTCGGAATTGTAATAGCTGTTGGTATCGAACCCGCACGCCTCAACTTCGGAACCGTCGTCGCGCGTGATGGAGAATGAGTTGAGTTGGGCCTCCACCATTGGTCCCAGCTGCACGCTCATCGGAATCCCGGTCGGAAAAACATAGCCATCGCAGGAGCTAAGCGGACTGGGCCACTCCACATCGAGTGACCGCATGCGCGCCGGGATCGAGGCGCCATCGGGCGGAAACAGGATCGGATGCTCAAGCGGCACGCCGGCGTGCGGCACCGGATCGACGCCGCTCAGCACGTTGAGCAGCGCAACACACATCCCATCCTCACATTCGTAGGCGAATCCGACCTCACGCAGCAGCGGGCTCAGGATCGGCAGGCGATGAAACACCGCGACCATCCAGCCTTCGATCGCCCAGTCGAGTGGGTTGGGAAGTTTGCTGCCTGGAGCGGCGCGTTGCTCGGCGATGTCGCTGGAGCGCGCAGCCTCCTCGCCTTCGGGGGTGTACCAGCTGTCGGAGGAATCCTCGGTATGGACCTCGGGGCCGAGGATGCCGGCATGAATTTCAGTCGCAAAATTCTTCAACAGGTAGGTCGCGTGCTTGCGGTCTCCGTCGGTTAGACTCTGGTCGCTAACCACCGGGGCAAGATTGACCGCCGCACGAAAGTCGTTGAGCTGTTTGAGCCATACTGGCGATGGCGCTTCGACCTCCGTCGATTCCGAAACTTCGGGCGTGCTGGAGATTTCCGCGGTCGACTCCGCAACCTCGCTGGGCAGTGCAACCGGTTCGCGTGGTGCCGTCCCCTCGCGCGAGGGCGGCGCGGCTGGACCCTTGACCCGTCCGAGGTCAACCACATAGCGGGTCACGAGGAATCCGGCGATCGCGAACAGCAAGATGCCTGCGATAGCGGCAATCGTCCGCCAAGGTGATCTTCGGCGCCGCGCGATGCGTACGACGCCGGTTCCTCCGAGCATCGCGAATCGTGCCGCGCCGAAGCTGATCTCGTCGCCGGGGTTGATCGCGGTCGTTCGTTTGATGCGGCGTCCATTGACGAAGGTTCCGTTGGTCGAGCCCTGGTCCGCGATGCTGTAACTGCCACCCTCGCGGCGCAGGATCGCATGCTTGCGCGACACCGTCGCATGCTCAATCACGAAATCATTTTCGCTGCCGCTTCCGACCGACGTTTCGCCGGCGCCAAGGCGAAGCTCGCGATGCGAGAAGTCGCCTAGCCCGCTGAGTCGGACTTCATTCTTCGCCTTCGGCTCGGGCCGCTTTGGCTTCGACTCGGGCTTCATCGGGCGGCGGATTCACCCGGCGCGATGGTGAATGACCATCCGTAGTCCCGGTCATTCACGGTCACGGTGGCGCGATAGCTTCCCGGCGCCAGAGGATGCCTCGGGATCACGACCACGGCGCTAAACGCTTTCAATCCGCCGACGACCACTCCCATCTGCGAGCGCGAGGGATTGCGGTAGCTGTAAGCGTCGAAGCCGCAGGCCTCGATCGGTGGCGCACCGGCATCGTCGGTCCTCGCGATCGAATATGAAGTCAACCTGGCGCCGGCGAACGCGCCGATTTGAAATGTTATCGGCAATCCGGCGGGAAACTTGTAGCCCGGGCATGCAGTCAATGGGTCGGGCGATTCTTGTGGCAGATCATTCAGCGACAGCGTCGAGTTGGCGGGTGGAAATTCGATCGCAACTTGTTTATCGGGATCGATGGGCTCTTTCGCGATACCATCGTCAACGTCGACCACTTGCGCGCACAAGCCATTCTCACAGTAGTAGCCATAGCCGATGCGCTGGAGCTCCGGATTTAGCAGCAGCATCCGATGATGCGGGCCTTTGATCCATCGATCGATCGCTTCTTCCACCGACTGATGCTGGCCAAAAGTGAAATCGATCTCACTGTGCGGTGCGACGCCGTGACCCTGGCTGGTGCTGAACGACTGCTTCGAGGACTCACTGCTAATCTCGGCTGAAGCGGCGGTTCCGTTGCGCACCTGCTTCGCGAAATTCTTGATGAGGTAGACGGCGTGATTCTGCGCGCCCTCGGTCAGCGCCGGATCGCTAACAATGGGTGGCAACTGATCCATCGCGCGGTACATGTTTACCCGCGCCAGCCATGACTCCGGCGTAGTTTGCTTCGCGTCCGCTGCGACCGCCGCCGCGAACAGCATCATCGCGAGGGATGCCACGAGGATTGGCCACCGCGCTTTCACAGATTCCAGTACTGGCCGACGCCCTTGCGCGCGCGCTCGATGATCGGTATCACCCGCTCGCCGCCGGCGGGGTTGAGCGCGGCTTCATCGGGCTCGCGCCCCATTTCGTCGAGTACGGCTTTGCCGGAGCTCGCGATCGCCTCGAGATTGTAGCCGCCCTCCAAAGCCGCAACAATTTTGCCCTCGCAACATTCCGCGGCGAGACGCTTGATGCGCCGCATCATCTGGGTGAAACCTTCCTCCGTCACTTGCATATCGCCCATCGGGTCGCGCCAATGACAATCGAATCCCGCCGATACCAGCATGAATTGCGGCTTGAAGGCGCGTCCGATTGGAACGATGAGCTCGTCGAAGACACGCAGATACTCGCCATCCCCGAATTCGGCCGGCATCGGCGCGTTGACCGTGTAGCCGAGCCCCTCCCCTGCTCCAACCTCCTGCATCGACCCTGTGCCTGGGTAGTGCGGATACTGATGCGTCGAGGCATACAGCACCTCGGCGCTGTCGTAAAAGATCTCCTGGGTGCCGTTACCGTGATGGAGATCCCAATCGAGGATCATCACGCGCTTGAGGCCGTGGTTGCGTATGAGCGATTCGGCGGCAATCGCGATGTTGTTGAAGAAGCAAAACCCCATCGCGCGGCCCGGCAGCGCATGATGTCCGGGAGGCCGCACAATCGCGAATGCGTTTTCGGCGGCGCCATCCAACACCGTTTCGACCGCCGTCAGCACGCCTCCCGCCGCAAGCAATGCGGTCCGATAGGTATCACGCGAAGAATGAGTATCGGGATCGAAGTCGAAACGATCGAAGTGGGAGGAGCGTTCGACCGCCTGGATATATTCCGCGCGGTGGCAGAGCGCGATTTCCTCGAGGGTGGCCTCGCGCGGGGCATGGATTTGCAGATGGTCGCGGGTCAGGCTTTCGGCCATCTGGATCATCACCTCCGCGCGCTCCGGTCGTTCCGGATGGGAACGACCCGCGAAATGTTTCATATAGCGGCGGTCGGTGATGATCGCGGTCTTATGCATCGTTGACACCTCGAGAGGCAATCGTGATCATTGGATTCTCGATCGTATCGTTCATGACAGCATCGATCGCGGCTCCAAGGACAGCCATTTGAACATATTCGAAATACTTCTGCTGCTCGCCCTCGCGCTTATCGTAGTCGGACCGGAGCGGTTACCGGAAGTTCTGCAAATGGTGGGCAAGGTGCTGCGCGAGCTGCGGATGGCCAGCAATACCGTCATGCGCGAGCTGACCGAGGTCACCGAAGAGCCGCGCCGGGCGATGCGTGAGATGGATCCGTTTCAGACCGGCGACTCCAAGGTCATGAAACCTCAGAACCCTCCTCAGAATCTGCCGGTCGAACCTCCGCCGTCGTCGCCGCCGAAGCCCTAACGTTTAGTGCCTCCCGAAGAAACCCTACCCGCGAAGAAGCCGGTCGACCCCGAATTGGCCGACCCCATCGAGGCGGATATACCTGCCGAAGGTCTGCGGATGCCGATCATGGAGCATCTGCGCGAGTTGCGGGTGCGCCTCATCCGGGCGGCGATTGCGCTCACGGTCGGCTTCATCGTCGCATACTTTTTTTCGGATCAGCTGTTCGCCGCGCTGACGATGCCGATCCGCCAGGTCTCGCACGACAAGCTGCTGCTGATTGGCACCGGTGTCGGCGAAGCATTCTTCACCAAGATTAAGGTTTCGCTGATCGCCGGGCTCTTCATCGCCAGCCCCGCGGTTTTTTGGGAGATCTGGAAATTCATCGCGCCGGGGCTATATCAGACCGAGCGCAAGATGGCGTTCCCGTTTATCCTCTTCGCCACGATCTTCTTTATATCGGGCGGTTACTTCTGTTGGGCGGTAGTTTTCAAGATCGGTTACAAATTTTTCCTCGATCAGTATTCCAGCATCGGAGTGACGCCCACTATCCGCATCAGCGAATACCTCGCGTTCTCGGCCAAGCTGATGTTGGCCTTCGCGATCACCTTCGAAATGCCGATTTTCGCTTTCTTCCTGACCCGGCTCGGCATCGTCGACTACAAGATGATGCTGAAGCAGTTCCGTTACGCGATTTTGATCATCTTCGTGGTCTCCGCCGCGCTGACGCCGCCCGACATGGTGTCGCAGTTCCTGCTCGCGATTCCGCTGCTGTTCCTGTACGTCATCAGCGTCGGCGTTTCGTATGTCTTTCGCGCCAAGGTCGAACCTGCCGCGACGCTGGAAAATCCCGCCGGTTGATCGTATGAACTCGAACGGCTGAGGAACGCGATGGCTATTCTCGAAAACGAACCCAAAGCTTTTGGCGCGCCGGGCATTCCACCGCGTTGGACCCGCAGCGCCAAAGACGTGGTCGGCACCGCATACTCTACTTCGAGCCAGATCTGGTACACGGCGTCGGCCGGCGTCATCAACGAGGTCTACTTCCCCACCATCGACCTTCCGCAGATCCGTGACCTGCAGTTTCTGGTCAGCGACGGCCTGAGCTTCTTCCACGAGGAACGCCGCGACATGACCAGCGAGATCGAGTACCTCGATGAGCATGGGCTGGCGGTCCGCGTCACCACCCGCGACCGCAACGATCGCTACTGCCTGACTAAAGAGATCATCGCCGATCCGCATCTGCCGTGCCTGCTGATGGACGTGCGGCTCGATGGGGGCGATCCGGATTTCCTCGCGAGGCTGCATTTGTACGTCCTGCTCGCGCCTCATTTGGGTGTCGCGGGATGGGGCAACAATGGCAATGCGGCGCAGATCGTCGGACATGAATTTCTGACCGCCAACAAAAACGGCATCTGGCTGGCGCTGGGCGCGAACGTGCCCTTCGTCGCGCGTTCGTGCGGATACGTAGGCGCCACCGACGGGTGGCAGGACCTCAATTCCAATTTCAAGATGGATTACCGCTTTTCGGCCGCCGAAGACGGCAACATCGCGCTGACCGGAGAGCTCGATCTCAGCGCCACCAAATCCTTCACCCTCGGACTCGGCTTTGGACATTCGTTACATCGCGCGACCACCACGCTGTTCCAGGCCCTCGGCAAACCTTTTCAGGAAAGCCGGACCCGGTTCATCGAGCAATGGAATCGTGCTTCGAAGCATACTTTTCCGCTCGAGCAGTTCTCTTGCGACGGCGGCTCCCTCTATCGCCGCAGCCGCGAACTTCTCTTCGCGCACGAGGACAAAACCTATCCGGGCGCGATGATCGCATCGCTCAGCATCCCCTGGGGAGAAATCAAGGGCGACGAACAGCTCGGCGGATATCACCTGGTGTGGACCCGCGACCTGGTCAACAGCGTCACCGGCCTGATGGCCGCGGGAGATGACACCACCGCGATGCGCGCGCTGATTTATCTTGCGTGCTCGCAACAACCCGATGGCGGATTTCCACAAAATTTCTGGATCGATGGCACCGCATACTGGACCGGCGTACAACTCGACGAGATCGCCTTTCCCATCATGCTCGCGTGGCGTCTGCACAAATTGAACGCGCTGGGCAGCTTCGATCCATTTCCGATGGTGAAAGCCGCGGCAAAGTACCTGATGATGAAGGGACCGGTCACGCCGCAGGATCGATGGGAAGAAAATTCCGGCTACTCGCCCTCGACGCTGGCGGCGAATATCGCCGCGCTCATCTGTGCGGCTGAATTGGCGCGCGATCGCAACCAGCCGATCACCGCGCGCTACCTCGAAGAGTACGCCGACTTTCTCGAATGCCATCTCGAGGAATGGACGGTGACCAATCAAGGCACCATCGTTCCGGCGATCAAACGCCACTACGTCCGCATCAACCCCGTCGATCCTAACGAGCCGCAAGCCAACGAGGATCCCGATGCGGGAACGGTGCTGGTGAAGAATCGCCCACCGGGCACACAAGCGTTCTTTCCCGCCGCGCAGGTCGTCGATGGCGGTTTCCTCGAGCTGGTGCGCTATGGCATCCGTCGGCCTGACGATCCACTCATCGAAGCGACAATCAAAGTCATCGATGCGGAGTTGCGCCATGATTTTCCGGCGGGCCCATGTTTCAAACGCTACTCGCATGATGGGTACGGCCAGCAGGATGGCGGCGGTGCATTTACTTCTTATGGTCGGGGACGTCCGTGGCCGCTGCTGACCGGCGAGCGTGGACATTATGAGCTCGCGGCCGGCCACGATGTGCAGGTCTACATCCGTGCGATGGAAGGCTTCGCGAACCGGACGCAGCTACTGCCGGAGCAAATCTGGGATCAAGCCGACGTCCGACACCAGCTGCTGTTTTATGGTCAGCAAACCGGGTCGGCCACGCCGCTGATGTGGGCGCATGCCGAGTATATCAAGCTGTTGCGCTCGGTTGCCGACGGCAAGGTTTTCGATTTCATTCCGGAAGTGGCGGCGCGATACATCAGCGGTTCGCCGCGGCAGCGAATCGAGTTCTGGAAAGTTAATCGGCAACCGAAGTCGGTCCGCGCCGGCAGCCTGCTGCGGGTTCAGTCCAAGGATCCCTTCGTCCTCCATTGGTCGCGCGATGACTGGAAGACTGTTATCGAGACTCCTTCGCAGATGACGCCGTTCGGTCTCACCCATGCCGATATCGATGTCGCGATAGATGAGACCGCGTCCATCAGGTTCACCTTTCATTGGCGCGATCCCGACCGCTGGGAAGGCCGCGACTACCAGATCGAGATCGAACCAGCCAAAACCGCTTAGGGATAGAGCAGACCGGCGGTCGCGAGGTTGGGCGGGAAATGTTCCATGATGAAGGGACCATATACCGCAACGACCAGGAGCAGCGACGCCAGCACGAAGTAGCTCAGGTGGTCGAGGCTTGCCGTCCATCCGATCGTCGATGGCGGCTGAACGGTCGCGGTGAAAGGAACATCTCTTTGCGCGGTTTTTCTGCCCGCGAATATCGTCATTAGAAGGATCAGGAAAAACAACATCGCGCTGGTGAACATCAGGGTCCCGCCGACCCCCGCCATGATGCCCGGAATCCTCCACGACGCCAGGCCGTATGTCGCATGCACCATGTCGGTGCGCCGCGGCATACCTTCGAGGCCACCCGCCATCAGTCCGCGCGAGAAAATCATTACGCCGAAGAAATAAAGAAACGCCTGAAACAGCGCGAGGCGCGGCGCCCATAGCTCGCGCCGCTCCAGGTATGGGATCATCCAATAGGCGATTCCCATGTACGAAAGCGCGACCGCGCATCCGATGGTCAGGTGAAAATGCCCGGGGATGAACGCGGTGTTGTGGATCTCCATGTTCATGGTGTAGCTCGCATTCATCAGCCCGGAGATGCCGCCGAGCAGGAACGCAATCATCGCCAGCACCTGCGCCGCCACCGACGGGTCGCTCCACGGAATCTTGAAGAACCAACCGATCAGCCCGGTGCCGCCGCGATGGCGTCCGCCGATCTCGAGGGCATACATGATTGAAAACGCCGTCATCAGACTTGGGAAGAAAATCGCGAAAGTCAGCCCGGCCACGGTGAACTTCAATCCCGAAGAGATCCCGGGATCGAGAAACTGATGATGAAAACCAACCGGCACCAGCAGGATAAACAGCAGGAAGGCCACGCGCGTCAGGGTGTCGCTGAACAGCACGCCGCCCGCCTGCTTCGGAATCAGCCCGTACCACGAGACGTAAATCGGCAGCAGCCAGAAGTACACAATCGGATGCCCGGTGAACCAGAACAGCGTGCGATTGAGCATCGGATCGACGCCGGGCAGCAGCCCGAGCGACCACGGCAGCAGGAACACCACGACCTCGATGGCGATGCCGGCCGACGCGATATCCCACATCACGTAGGACGCGATCGACATGAACGCGAGCAACGGAACGCGCTCGCCGGGGTGCTCCTTGCGCCATCCGCGCAGCGCCAGCAGTTGCGCCGCTGAGGTAAGCCACGTGCTGATAACCACCAGTGCGAGCCCGAGGTAAAACGTCCAGTGCGCCTCCAGCGGGGGGTAGAAGGTGTAGAGCACCGAGGCCAGGCCGCTGAACATCGCATAGACCGCGAGCAGCGAGCCGATCAGCAAGGTCCACCACGCGGCCTGGAGGAGCGCGTCGTTCAACTTACGCCCGAGTCCTCGCGCGGTGGTCAGCGCCGTGAAGCCGTTGGCGAACGCGGTGGTGAGCACCAGCGCATTGAAGACCCCGTGAATCGTCAGGCCCTGGTAGTAGGATTTTATTACCGGATAGTGCTCGACGACGTTCACATGCGCGTAGTTCAGCGCCTGCCCGAGCCCCAGGATGACCCCGACCGCCAGCACTGCGAACCCGAAGTAGATATCGCATTTGATGATGTTCAGTTGGCTCTGCGGCAGCGTGAAACCATCAGGTTGCGAAACGATCGCGGTACTCATTTAACCACCACTTTGCCCGACATGGTGTGATGCAGCCGGCCGCAGTATTCGTGGCAGATCAACAGATATTCACCGGGCTTGGTAAAAGTGTAGTCGTATTCGGAAACCTGCCCAGGAATCAGCATCATGTTGACCCGCGTGCCCGGAATGAAAAATCCGTGGATGACGTCCGACGAGGTCGCGACGAACTCGACTTCCGCGCCGACCGGCACATCGATCTCATCGGGCGTGAAGGCCCAGGTCTGCCCGATGATGACCGCTTCGAATTTGTTCGGCGCGAGTTGCCGCACTCCGATGTGATCGAATGGCAGCGTGTGGCGCAGCACCTTGCGCAACTTCTGGCCCGCCTCGTAATGGATCATCTGGTTGTGCGAGGGCAGATGAATCCCCATCCCGACGCTGCCGTAGCCGAGCGCCGCCAGGAACACCACCAGCACCACCGCGCATGCGATGAGAAAAAATCTCTCGTAGCGTTCCATTTATCTGTCCACCAGCATCCAGAACATCACGCCCCATCCGACTGCGAGCGCCAGCATGTACATTCCCAGGATGAAGATGGTTCCGGTTGGTGGCGGGATGTTCTCTTCGGAGAAGTCGTCGGTGGACGTTTCGCTCGCCATGCGCACTAATCGCATAGTGGCTCACTTGGAGCAAATGCGATCGCGACTAACTGTGAAATTTCTACTTAGGCAACTTCCCGAATAGCAAAGCGCTCGCGCAACGAATCGAGCAGCGCACGGACCTCGGCTTCCTGGTCCTCGGCGAAGTACAGCTTTAAATGATGAAGCTTCGGGTCATCGGTGCGCAGCGTCGCGAGGTTGTCATACGACTCGACGATCGCCTTGAACAGCGCGATTTTCGCGGGCTCGATCGCGAACCGAATCGTCTTCAGTTGTGGATGGCCCTTCGCCTCGCTCATGTTTACTGTCCCCGCTCGCACGCCTAAGTTCTAGCCAATGACTCTGCCGCGTCTCATCTTCGTAACCGGCAAGGGCGGCACCGGCAAGAGCACGGTCGCGGCGGCGCTGGCGCTTGCGCTCTCGCGACGACGTCCAACTACGCTGGCCGATTTGGACAAGCGGCGATCGGCCCTGCGCCTCCTCAATTCGCTCAATGGTGACGGAGGTCACAAGACTTTCAAGATCTCCACCCATCTCGATGGTATCGCGCTCAGCCCGCATGCCGAACTGGAGGCCTTCATCGAGCGCATCGTGCCGGTGAAAGCGCTCTCGCGACGGATGTTGCAAAGCAGAACCTTCAGCTACGTGACCGCCGCGCTTCCCGGCCTCGAAGCTTTCCTGATGCTCGACCGCCTGCGCGTCATGGCGGGGGATGCCGCGCTCAAGGATCATTATGTCGCGGTCGATGGGCCCGCATCGGGCAGCGCGCTGGAATTTCTGTCGGTCGCCGAGGGCGTCAAGGGCATCGCGCCCGGCGGCACGCTCAATCGCCTCGCCTCGGGAGTGCATTCGTTTCTCATCGACGAAGCGCGCTTCGGCGTCGCGATAACTGTGAGTCCGGAAGAGATGGCGCTGCGCGAGGCGCTCGAAACCGCCGAGGTGCTGAAGAATCGCCGCGGCATCAAATGGATTGTCGCGGTGCTCAATTCGACCTCCAAGGCGCTGTTCGATGCGGCCGATCTGGCGGCGCTGACTCCACTCAAAGCGCACGCGCACCTCGCTGTGCGTCGCAACGCGATCGCCGAATACACCATCCGCGCGCGCGAACAGCTCAAAGCGGCCGGCCTCCATGTCATCGAGCTCCCGACCCTGTTTCTGCCGGAACTCGGAAAAGCCGAGGCCGGACAGCTCGCCGACAAACTCGATAAGGCCCTCGCGCATCAATGAACCCGCCGCTCAATCTCGACGATCATCGATTGATCATCTGCCTCGGTCCGGGCGGCGTCGGCAAAACCACCATCAGCGCGGCGCTCGCCCTTTACGGCGCGATGGAAGGCCGCTCCGTCGATGTGATGACGGTTGACCCCGCACCGCGCCTGCTCGATGCGCTCGGCCTCGATGCTTCATCCGCGGAGCCGCAGCGCGTGCCGCTCAATGGCGTGATCGCTCACGGGCATCGGGTGCGAACTCGCATGCGCGCGCTCAAGCTCGACCCGAAGGCCACCTTCGATGCGCTGGTAGATCGCTATGCGCCCTCGCCTGCCGCGCGCGATACGATTTTGGAAAATCGCATCTACCGGAATCTCTCGGACGCGCTGTCCGGCGTCGGCGACTACATGGCGATGGAGAAGCTGCTGGAACTTTACCTCGCACCCGACGCCGACCTGGTGGTTCTCGATACGCCGCCGGCGAGCGAGGCGATCGATTTCCTCGACGCGCCGCGGCGCCTGCTCGACCTGCTCAACTCGCGCGCCATAACGCTGCTCGGCCGCTCGGGCGGAAGCCTGCTGCGCGGCCTCAAGATGGTGGACTTTGCGGCGCGCACCGTGCTGAGCGCCTTCGATCGCGCGACGGGGCTGCATCTGCTCGGCGATGTGCAGGGGTTCGTCGAGAGTTTCGCCGGGATGTACGCGGGCTTTGCCGAGCGCGCGCAAAAGGCCGGTGAGCTGTTGCGCTCGAAAGAGACCATCATTGTGATCGTGACGACGGCCGAGGCGGCGCGAATCATACAGGCGCGCGAGTTCGCGGCCTCGCTCGATGCGGCGGGTTTGCATGTCGATGCGGTGGTGGTTAATCGCATCATGCCCGAAGTTCCGGACGCGGCCGAAATTACCCGCGCGAAAATCTCGCCGGCGCTGAAACGGAAGCTCTCACGCAACCTGAAGGATTTCCAGGCGTTGAAGCATCGCGAGGCGCATGCGCTGAAGGACCTGCGCAGCGGACTCGCCTCGAAGATCGGTGATCCTCAGCGCGCCCGACCTGGGCCGCGAGCCTCGCACGCTGGCGGATTTGGCTGAAATCGCGCGCAGTCTGGAGGTTATCAGGGAGACCTAACCCCTTCCCCTGAAGGGAAGGGGAGCCGGAAAAAGAAAATGAGCAATGGAGTTCGAAAGGCATTAACAGAAGATATCGCGCGGATGGTGGAGCTCGCGGCGCAGAAGCGGACCGAGTACGAATCCTATCAGCCGGTCTTCTGGCATCCCGCCGACGACGCGAGGATCAAGCAGAAGCCATTTTTCGAATACCTGCTAAAACAGGACAAAGTCATCGCCTTGGTGCATGACGACGCCGGCACCATCGATGGATTCGCGATCGCGACCCTGGTGCCAGCGCCTCCGGTGTACAATCCCGGCGGCCCGACCTGCTTCCTCGACGATTTCACGGTGGCGCAAACCGCGCAGTGGGAAACTATCGGACGCGCATTGCTCCGCGAGGCGCTGCGGATAGCGAAGGAGCGCGGCGCAGCCCAGGCCGTCGTGGTCTGCGCGCACCTCGACGAAGCGAAGCGGGCGTTCCTGCGATCGGAGGGCCTCAGCATCGCGTCGGAGTGGCATACCAGGGCGATATAGAGGACGAGCAGCATCGGGCCGAATGTGCTATCTTTGGGTTGCGGCACCCGGACGGGTGCCGTTGGCGTTTATGGCTCAGCGGGAAAATACAAAAAGTGGAAAAACAAACCCATTAAATGCAGGATAATCAAGGGTTTTTCAATCTCATGCTATCCGATTCCACCGTTGTTCGGGGCAGATGAGGCGCGATCTTCACCATGGCTGCGAAGCGAATATCGTGACGACTCCGAGAGGGTCTTCAGCTCCGGATTCCTGCCCGCGCGCCTTCGGCGATGCGACTCCAAAAAGCAGGAACAAACCCACTTCTCGGCATCGCCGAGAGGTGGTTCTGAGCGTCCTCGCGAAGGACCTCGAATGGCATGATGTCGAGCAGCAAAAAGCGCGAAAACAAACCCACTTTATCCGCGGAATTGCTGCGTTTTTTCAGAGGCAGGTGGCACTCCACCACGGTCGCGAAGCGCGACCGGCTCTCATCAGGCCGTCATGGTTCTCGCATCGCAGCCATCACGAGAACCGCGCCGGCCAGCTTCCCTGGCAGAAAAAAGCGAGAGAAGCGACAGAGCGAGAACGCAAAAACAAACCCACTTCGGCGACGCCGCGCGATCGGCGCAAGGAGCGCATCACTATCGACGCGATGTCGGCAGTGGGATTTTTTGAGGTTAGTCTTTCTTGCGCGGACGGGGCTTCGGAGGCGTCAGCTTCTTCTCGCCGCCTTCGGCCAGGATGCGATCGAGCTTGATGTTCAGGTTCAGGAGCTGGCTGCTCAGATGGTCGAGGCGCTGCTTCAGGTCGCGCACATCCTTCTTGGTCGGGATGTTCACGAAGTCGAGGACCGTCTCGACATTGCGGTCGAAGGTCTGCTTGTTCTCCATGAAGCGCTGGCCCGCTTTTCCGAAGCCGCTGCGCAGCCGGTCATTACCCATGACCTCGGTGAAGAAAGAAGAGATGCCTTCCTCGCCCATCGCGCGGAGCTTGGAAATCAGGTTGTCAGCGTCGCGTTGTGCCATCGTTGGAAATATATACTAGATACGCGCGCTCACCATGCAGACCATCGCGACCATCATTTCCTACACGTCGGGCTTCGCCCTGATGCGGCCACATGAGAGCGCGGTCGAATCTGCTCGCGACCTCGCTCGCCGTCGATGCTTCCCTCGCGCCGCTCACCGCCATCGTCGCGAATCGGCGCGGACGTGCGACGCGCCTATGGGCGATCATCGGCTTCCTGTTCGGCCTGTGGGCGTTCATCGTGGTGCTGCTGATTGGCAAGCCGAAGCCTCGCACCACCGATGAGTTCCCGACTACTTCTGATGCTGCTTGACGAACGCCAACGACGGCGCGAAGACGATCGTCTCGGAGTCGTTGCCGCATAGCACGTCTAGGTGACCGGCGCCGTCGAGCTTGGTGAAGCTTACATCCTTGGCATCGGCGCCGGTCATATGCGCGGACTGCTCGACCATCGAGGGCCACTCGGGCGCGATGTTGGTGCTCGCGAATGCGATGACTGGCACCTTCGATTTCTCCAGCGCCGCGAGGCGCTCCGGCGTAAACGGATTCTCGAAGTCCTGCACCGTCGGCCAGTAGCGATCATAGGTGATGAGCAACTTCGCGAGCTCGACCGCATCGGACTTGTCCGGCGGATTCGCGAGGCCGCCATGGCCGCCGAACACGCCGCCCGCATCGCGCACCACATGCTCGAGGTTCTCGCGCGCGGACTTGTACTTCGGAATCGGCGCGGGCCCGTCGGCATTCGCGATGACCATCTCCATCAGAGTTTTGCGCTTGTCGTAGGTGAGATGCTTGCCGCCGATGTCATCGCCATACATATCCGCGGGCGGCTCGCCCTTGGGCGCGCGCTTCGAGATGAACCCGTCGAGCGCGATGATGCCCTGCACGTTCTCCGGATGCATCGCGGTGTAGAGGTACTCATTGGTCACACCGCGGCTGAACCCGACGAGGAAAATCCTGTCGTGATGGGTGTGCGCGCGGATGAACTTCACCGCGTCATCGATGTCCGAGGCGAACAGGTCGTAGCTCCATCCTTTGAGTTCCGTGAGGCCGGCCTGCTCCGTCGTCGGCGGAACGTAGTGGGTGCGATAGTCCATCGCCCAGAAGTCCGCGCCGTGCGTGGCGAGGTAGAGCGCGAGCGAATGCTTGACGTCGTCGGGCGCGACGATGCCGTTCATGTTGGTGCCAGGGAGATAGAGAATCACCAGCTCGGGATTGGTCGGAGGCTCCTTTCCTATCGCCACATGATGGAGCCCGATCTTGTCGAAGGGCGAAGTGCCGCGGACATCCTCGAAGCGCCATTCGGTGACGGTCGGCGCGTCCTTGAACGAATGCGCTTCGCCCAGCGGCACGAAACCCTCGGTGGGCGTGGCTGCGCGCGTCGCCGGCAGCATCAGAACACAGACTAAAGCCTGTGCCACAATGAAAATGAGCATTTTTCGCCAGCGGGGACGCATCGTCATACCACCGCGCCGCCATCGACCGAGATCTCCGCGCCGGTCACGAAGCTGGCCGCATCGGAGGCAAGATAGAGGACCATCCTCGCGATGTCCTCGGGCTGGCCGATGCGCCCGATCGGCGTCGCGCGCACCATCGCCTGGTTCAGCGCCGCGGGATTGCCGGCCAGCATCGGCGTTTCGATCACGCCGGGATGGATCGAGTTGACGCGGATGCGATCGGCGGCAAGTTCCAGCGCCGCGCACTTGGTCATCCCGCGCAGCGCCCATTTAGTGGTGGCATAGACGAGCATGTTCCTCACGCCGCGCAGTCCCGCGCCCGACGAGATATTAATGATGGAGCCACCACCGGACGCCTTCATCGCGGGCGCCGCCGCACGCATGCCCAGGAAGGGGCCGCGCTGGTTAATGCGCGTGATCTCATCGAAGTCCTCGTCGGTGGTCTCCAGCAGCGTTCGCATCCGGTAGATGCCGGCATTGTTCACCAGGATATCGAGGCGGCCGAACCGCTGCGTGGTGGCCTTCACCACGCGATCCCAGTCCGCCGTGCTGCTGACATCGTGCGAGGAAAACGCGGCGAGGTCGCCGAGCCCTTCGGCGACAGCTTTTCCTTCCGGCAAGACATCGGTCAACATGACCTTCGCGCCTTCCGCCACAAAGAGTCGCGCCTCCGCTTCTCCCTGCCCGCGCGCCGCTCCGGTAACGATCGCAACCTTTCCATCCAGAATGCCCATGGTCATCTCCCAATTCAGCCAGGTGGATTTTTATAGCAGATGCGCCGCCGCGTTTGATAACTAGATAGAGCCGCGCGACGCTGGATGACTTAGATGGTACGTCAGTCCGTCCTGCGGATAGCGCTTTCGTTGCGCGCGTTGCGAGAATGGAACACCGAGGTGTAAGGGCGATTAAATGGAAGAAGGAAAACCAAGCACCACGGCCCTGATTTGCGCGATGGTTCGGGCGGCCCATCTCTTGTGGGACCAACCACCCAGGATATTCGAAGACACGCTGGCACAGCAGCTTGCAGGATGCGGGAGCGAGGCCGCTCTCAAGGCACAGATAGATCAGCTGGATGCGGAAATTGCGCGGACTACGAATCCCGACTTCGCGCTAACGCTTCGTCGGTCAATTACCAATGCGGTTGTGACCCGCAGCCGGTACGTCGAGGATGAAGTTGACGAGGCGGTTAGCCGGGGTGTTTCCCAGTACGTAATCCTCGGCGCCGGGCTGGACTCTTTCGCGTACCGCCGATCAGAACTTGCACAGGTTCTCCAAATCTTTGAAGTAGATCTTCCTGCGACCCAAGCATGGAAGCGGGCTCGTCTGCGCGCGGCAGGTCTGGAATTGCCGGCTAACCTGAGTCTGGTGCCAGTCGATTTCGAAAGAGAGTCGCTAATTGACAACTTGCAGATGAGCGGCTACCGCACCGATGCGCCCGGCCTATTCTCGTGGCTCGGAGTTACCATGTACCTCTCCACCGACGCCATTTTCGGCACTTTGCAGGCGGTGGCTGCACTCGCGCCGGGAACCGAGATCATCTTCGAATATAATGTTCCAAAAGACTTAGTTGATGAGGAGACTCAGAAAATCCTCGCCGCGGCGACGACAGCGACGCAAGCTCGTGGCGAATCACAAGGGACCTCTTTCGAACCCGCCAGCCTGGCTGAACAGGTGCGGAAAATCGGCTTCGCGGAGGTAACGGATTTCGTTCCGGATGAGGCGGAGGCGCGATACTTTAGAGACCGCACAGATGGTCTTCGGCCTCAGCGGTTAAATCACTACATGCGAGCACGAGTTGGCCCACGGCCCACTTGAGACGGGGGAGCAGACGCCAGTTACGGCGAACGGTGCTCCACGCGGCGTTGCCGTCGCGTGTTGATCTCCCTCATCAGCCGTGCGAAACACATGAGATCTATCGCCGCAAATTTCTCGATGGAGTCCTTCGAATGAGCAAAGTTGAATTCGCGCTGTTCTCGCCCCAGGCCGGGCAATCGACCAAGGCGCTGTTCGAGCGCGCCACCCTATGCGAAAAGCTCGGATACCACTCGCTGTGGCTGGTCGATCATTTCTGGACCCGCGGGATGCCCGACCTCGACCATGTCGAGGCACTCACGATGATGGCGGGGCTCGCGGCGCGCACCGAAAAACTCCGCATCGGCACGCTGGTGCTATGCAATTCGTTTCGCAACCCGGCGCTGCTGGCGAAGTCGCTGACTACCATCGATCACATCAGCAATGGCCGACTCGAAATCGGCATGGGCGCGGGCTGGATGGATGAGGAATATCGCGCGTACGGCTACGAGTTCCCCGATACTCCCGTGCGGCTGCGACAACTTCAGGACGGCCTCGAGATTCTTCACGCGATGCTCGGCCCCGAGAAACAGCCGTCGTATCAGGGCAAGTATTACTCGATCGATCACGCCTCGAATAATCCCAAGCCGGTCCAGAAGCCGCGTCCGCCGATCACGGTCGGAGGCAGCGGCGAGAAGGTGATGCTGAAGCTGGTCGCAAAGTATGCGGACCGCTGGAATTGCCCCGCTGGTTACGACAACTTCGAGCGCAAGTTCAATGTGCTGAAGGAGCACGCCAAGAAGGTCGGCCGCAACCTCGACGAGATCAACATTTCCGAGCAGCTGCTGGTTTGCATCGGCAACAACGACGCCGAGGTTGAACAGAAGTGGGCGCCGGCGCAGCGGATGAAGCCATTCTCGATCACCGGCATCAAGGGAACGCCCAAGCAGCTCATCGAGCAGTTAAAGAATCGGGTGAAGATGGGCATCACGACCTTTACGATTTTCTTCAGCGACATGGCGCCTCCCGCAACGCTGGAACTCTTCGCCAAAGAGGTGATGCCGGCATTCAAGTAGGGGCGAGGCAATCTTGTGCGCGAGCGACTCTGGCTGAAACCTCGCCCGAGCAGTAATCTCTGGTTCGAATCAGGGACGTAGGGAATCCCAAGATTATGGAGCAACCTACAAGCGAGTTGAGCGAGCGGCTCAGTCGGCTGGAACATCAGCAGGCCAAACTCCAACGCAGCAACCAGCGCTTGCGCCTGATGAGCGGGGCGTTGTTGCTGCTATGCGGCGCGACAGTTCTCATGGCGCAGAGCACCTCGGGAGTGGCCGACAGTCTGGATGCGCGCCAGTTCGTGCTCCATGACAACAGCGGAAAAGTGCGCGCCGCGCTGGGTCTCGCCGCTGACGGTGGGATCGGACTTAACTTTGTCGACGCCAAGGACCGCACTCGGATCACCCTCGATGTCGCCTCCAACGGGACGCCGGGTCTGGATTTCTACGATCAGGACGGCAAGCTGCGAGCTACTTTTGCGCTGGGACCGGCCGGCACACCGGGACTCGGCCTATATGGCCCCGACGGTCATTTGCGAACCAGCCTCGACGTGCCCGCGAGCAAAAATCCGGGGCTGGCCTTCTATCATGATGACGGGAAACCCGCTTGGGGAGCGCCCTGAACGGGCGGCGACACTTGCCTTCGCGACGCTCGATTCAAGCGCTCTTCGTAATGGTGATAAGCGCCTGCGTCCTAAGCGGATGTTTCGACGGCGGTTATGGCGGCGGATCGGGATACAACTACGGCTACCCCGGCTATCCGGTCAATGGGTACGCCCCATATGCCTGGGGCAATTCCGGCTATCACCCCGATTTTGACTACCATCACCCCTACGAAGAGCATCATGACTTCGGCGGCCATCAGGAAAACTTCTATCACGCGCCGCCCCCAAGGCCGGCACCCATGGGTCATGCGGAAGCCGGTAGCCATGCCGGTGGCCATCCGGGTGGCGGTGGGCACGATGGCGGCCATCATTGAGGCGACGCATTTCCGACCTGGACCCTCCACAACCAAGACGCCACGGGAGCGCAGGACCGCACAATCCGTTCCTTCCATTTGATGCGCGCGACGTTGAGGGTTCCATCACGGCACGCTTCGAGGCTCAGGTGGCGAGGGCGCCCGACGCGCTCGCGATTACCGATGGCGCCCATCGATGGAGCTACGGAGAGCTCAACGGCTTTGCGAATCGGATCGCGAAGGAAGTCCTAAAGTCCCCTCAGAAGCCTGAAATCCCTGTCGCCTTGCTCTTCGAGCATGGCGCGCCCTCCATCGCCGCCATCCTCGGCGTGCTGAAGGCCGGCAGATGCTATGTGCCGCTGGATAACCGGCAGCCGGCGGCGAGGCTGGCCGGTATCCTCGAAGACTGCGGGGCGAAAACGATCGTCACCAACCATGGCAATCGTGAACTCGCGGCAGAAATCTCCCGGCACTCGGCCAGCCTCATATCGATCGACGAATTTCGCGATGCGCGAGCGGATAATCCCAACATCGCCATCGCGCCGACCGATCTGGCGACGGTTCTTTTCACCTCGGGCTCGACCGGTGTGCCCAAGGGCGTTGTTCATAGCCATCGCAACATTCTTCATAACGCCAGCAACGTGACTAACTGTCTCCACCTCGATGCGAGCGATCGACTCGCGCAGCTTTTTTCGTATGACACCGGCGCCGGGATTCCGCAGATCTACGCGTCGCTGCTCAATGGCGCTTCGGTGCACCTATTCGACATCCGCGCGCGAGGATTTGCTGACCTCGCGAACTGGATCGCCGAGGAGCACATCACGATTTATCATTCGGTGCCGCAGGTGTTCCGCCATCTGACAGCGGCGCTGACTCCCGATTCGTTGTTTCCCGATTTGCGCCTCATCAGGTTGGGTGGCGAAGCGCCGAATCGCGCAGATGTGGAACTCTATCGCAAGCATTTCGCCAAAACCGCGCTGCTTCAGATCAGTCTCGCCTCGACGGAAATCGCGCCGATTCGCGGACTTTTCATCGACGGCGACACCCAGCTCGACAGCGACCTCGTTCCGGCCGGATACGCGATGCCGGACATCGAGGTGGTCATCCTCGACGAGGATGGCCGCGAGGCTGCGGGTGGCGTCGCCGGTCAGATCGCGATCAAAAGCGATTTCCTTTTTTGCAGCTACTGGAACAATCCCCCGCTGACTGCCTCGGTAATGACGATGGGGCCGGAGGGCATCCGGACTTTCCTCACCGGCGATCGCGGAATGATCATCGATGACGGATGCCTCATTCATCTTGGGCGGCGCGATTCGATCGTGAAAATCGGCGGCATGTCGGTCGAGGTTGCGGAAGTCGAGGCCGCGCTCCTCGCCGATGGCGGCATCAAGGAAATGGCCGTGGCCGGACGGCCTGATCAATCCGGGGAAATGCGCCTCATCGCATATTTTGTCGGCGCCGTGCCGAGCAGTGAGCTGCGCACCCGCCTGAGCAGACGCCTCTCCGCACCGATGATCCCCAGCGCGTTCGTGCGAATGGATGCGCTGCCGATGAATCGCAATGGCAAGATCGATCGGGCCTCGTTGCCGGATCCCACGCCGGTCCGCTACGGCGAGCATCCGGCCCGCGATCCCCTGGAGGCGACCCTCATCGCGATTTGGGAAGAAGTTCTGCAGTTACGCCCGATCGGAATCCGGGATGACTTTTTCCAGCTCGGTGGTGATTCGCTGCAGGCGCTCGAGCTGGTCACGCGGCTGGAGGCGGTGTTCGATCGCGAGATATCGGCGGCGCTGATAGCGCAAGGTCCCACCGTGGAAGAACAGGCCGCGACCTTGCGCAAGGGGGATGCGGCGGAATACTGGCCATCGATAGTCCCGCTGCAACTCCATGGCACGCGGCCGCCGATCTTCGTCGTTCCGGGGGCCGCGCAGGATGTGACCTCGCTGGTTGGTTTCGCGCGTGGCGTTGGGATCGAGCAGCCGTTCCTGGCGCTGCAGCCGCCCCGTCAGGATGGTCGAAATCGGGCGCTGCGCAGCATCGAGGCGCTCGCCGCGTATTTCGTTACTGAGCTGCGACGACTCCATCACCAAGCGCCGTATTTCCTTGCCGGCTTGTCATCCGGAGGGCTGGTCGCGTTCGAAATGGCGCAACAACTAACACGCATGGGCGAAGAAGTGGGCTTCGTCGGGATGCTCGACACGCACGCCTCGCAGTACCCGAGGATGCACTGGAGGGCGCCGATCCGGTTTTGGATTTTCCAACGCTTGGGCACCACTCTCCCGAGGTCGCCGGAGCGGAGCACGAGGGAGCTGGCGGGAGACCTGCGCAACATTTGGCAATCGCGATTCTTTAATCGGCTGCGCATGCTGCGAGGTCGCCCACTTACGCGAGAGGGAGCATACTTTGAGGCCCTCGAAACCACGTTGCGCGCACGGCGCCGTTATCGGGTAACGCGGTGTCCAGCAAACGTCACACTTTTCCGTTACCGGGAGCAGCCTTCAGCGTCGCTATATATCCCCGACCCAATGCTTGGATGGCGGGATGCAATCGATGGTGATTTCGAGATTGTCGATGTACCCGGAAGGCATACCAATCTCGCATCCGATGACTTCAGGGAGGTGTGCAGGCGATTTCGCGAGCGCTTGCACGCCGCGCAAGATGCCGCGGGTGACGACATCATCCGATCAGCGTCTGCGTCGGCTCAATGATGGCCGCCGCCGGCGTGTCCGCCTCCGAAGTGGCCACCTTCAGAATGGCCAAAACTTTCCGGATGACCGAAGCCGGCGGTTGCCACTTGATGCTTCATGCTGAATCGGGAGGGCACTCCCCGCGCAACTCAGATCGCGGGAGATGCCCTTAAGGTTAGACGCAACCGCTAACGGATAATCCTGGGCGTCCTCGGCAGCGAGGCGTCGTCAGTCGATAACCCGACGACATCCAGGGCGACTGCGGGAGTGGCAGGAATCACCGGAGCGCCATCGCTGCGCGGCAGCGCAACGATGGCACTCTCGGGCAGACTGACCGGCTGCACCTCATCAGAAAATATTCGGGGTGCAGGTTTCCAGTCACCAACTATCTCGGTTCGCTTGCGGCGGCCGATAGGCACCAGCAGCGGGGAACTGAAGGCCCAAAACAGATGCCCCATCGCGCGCCGATAGTCGCCCTCATGAAGCGAGAAGCGGATGTACTGCAAATGAGTGAGCACGTGGAGAGCGACGTTGTCGCGGCCGAGATTGTGCGCCTGATGCAACCACTCAATCGCAGCCGCGTACTCGCCCTCCCTCAGGAAGGCCGTGCAGAGCTTCATGTAGGCACGGCCTTCCGCCCATCGCGTTGAGTACACAGAACCGTTATCCGCTACCGATGCTTTCACTGGGGTGACTCCACTCATGTCACTTGACGTTCTTGGTTCGCCTATTGCACTTGGACGAAGCGGACCAGCCCGCTCGTCAGCAGGTTCACGGAGCTGTCAACTTTGTGGCCGTTTCCGGGACTCGGGTCGCGCATCGTCACCGCGGGATTGAGCAGATCATCCATGTCAACGATCGCGAGATAGGTGGACCCGGTCGGCTCTCCATTCAGCTTGGGATTGTTCATCATCACGCCCATCACCTTGCCGGTGTTGGGGCTGACATACGTGGCCAAACCCGCAGGCTGATGCCATCCGGCCCACGCCGCGCCGCTTGGATCATTCGGCATATCGGCGTTAACCCAATCAGGAATCGAAAGCGTGGTGCCGCTGCCCGATGCGCTCGGGAGCTGCAGGACGCCGAAATTGTTGTCGCCCGCGGCTACCAACGCGAGATGATGTACGGGCTCAACCGCGATCGGATCGATTCCATTCAAGCCGGTTCCACTGATCGCCTGGATTACGATCGAGGGGGTCGTCCAGGTGTTCGGAGAACCCGCGGTGAAGGTCGCCTGCGAGAGATCAAACATCGCGATGTCGTCCGGCGGAGCATTGAAGCAGTCCGACGGAGTGTGGAACGTCACATATGCGATCTGGGTTGAGGGATCGTAAGCCGTGACATCGGGGAGCTTGTCGTTATGGTCCCCGTTGGTGCAGGTCCTGCCGTTGTTGATGAAGACGGTCTGATCATTCGCGAGCTCGTATATGACCGGGCTGGCGGGATTCGAAATGTTGATGATCTGGAAGTGCGGCGGAGTCTGCGCGAAGTTGTTCGTCGGATCCACCGTGTAGTTCGCCGACAGGATCAGATGGTGGACCATATCGTAGCCGAAGACTTCGCCGACCTGTTCGTCAGCATTGGTCCCGTTGGTCGGAATCGGATTTCCGACCGCGCCGGTGGAAAGATCCACGGGAATGAAGCCGATCGCGCTCGATATGATCGCCAGGCTCGGATTGAGCAGATCGTCCACCATCGCGCCGCAGCCCATGCAGTCGCCGACCGCATAGTTGACGTTTGGAATAGTGCCGGCGCTGAGCGGATCGATGATCGGGGCGCCGCCGCCTGCCGGAATCAGGTCAACCGTGCCGCCCTGACCCGAGCAAATCACCTCTCCTGTCGTTGATGGAGTGCATGAATTGACGCGATCGGTCGCGATTATCGAGGGTGTCGGCAGCGGGCTGGCGTTGCTTTCGACCACTACCTGCACCGCGCCATGCGTATTGTTGTCATCGCTGCCCAAGGGGATATACGCCGTCACGGTATTGCCCGTTACGATGATTCCTGGCGCATTTGCCGAGTTCTTGTCGGTCGCAACCGGGCCGGGAGTCGGAGTCGCCGTTGGAGTCGGACTAACGCTGGGTATCGGTCCTTTGGCCGTACCGCCGAGGTGCACGATGTGCGCCTTCGCACCGCGCGTGGCATCGGAGGTGATCTCAATTTCACCTATCGAGGCGCCATCCTTCAGCGGCTGAAACTGGACCGTAACCGTCGCTGAGGCCTCCGGCGCCAAGGGGGCAAGCGTGCCACCTCCCGAGAGAATCGTGAACGCGCCGGCATCTCTTCCGGTCACAGGTCCAACCGTCACGTCGAGGTTGGTCGTCCCTTTTCCGCTGTTCTCAATCGTGAAGCTTTCGGTCTCGGAGGCCGGTCCGGCGGGAAAGGTGAGCCTTTTGAAGCTCAGGTTCGGCCGTTTGACGGCGAGGGCGCTGTAGTTTACCACGCGCTTTGCAGCGGCGCTGTCGCTCTCTTGCGAACGTGCATCACGGCCGAACGCGAGCGCGCCGACGCTGAGCGCGAGGGTTAGGAGGAAGACCACCGGAAGGTGAGGTTTACGAGGATGAAGCATGGTCGCTAAGCTCCGTGTGCTTATGCAGGTTAGGAATTTATTTGCTGTTAGGTCGTTTTTTGGACTTACGTCTCCTACGTCGAAGGGATTTCCTCACACCAATCAGGCAAGCCTATTCGCCGACGAAAAAAGGGACATGGAATGGTGACGGGCGATAGCGGGCTTTATTCATTTACCTCGGCTGCCCCGCGACTATAGCCCTTCGCAAACCAGCGCTCGGCGGATATCCATGCAGCCATCGACGCAATGGGACTCCGTGAAGCTTGTTCGGCCAGAAGACTTCCATCGCTCTCTATGCAGCGTCGATTCGCTGTTGCCGATTTAAGCTTGCGAGTGAGTCCTTTCGATCGAGATCGCGCTGAAGAATTCTTCTAAAGCAATTTTTTGCGGCTGCCGTCCTTTAAACTTCGAGTTACGCGGAAGTGCTGAAAATTGCCTGTTTCAGCTTGAGCGAATTCCACTCGCGGTGCGTTGATTCGATTCGATTGGCGCGCGAAAGGTTCCTTAACCGCAAGTTGTCAAAAAAAAATCGCTAGCGATGAAGAAAGGCACAGCTCCCCTCGTCAGAGTCCGTTTGAAGGGTAGTGCGATCACGTCCTCATCAACCGGTTTCCTCTTTATCTGGAGCACCTCATGGACTCATTTCGTTCGCATCAATCCGATAACCAGCGAAGCAGTTCCGATTCGAAGCGAAAACTCCTTACCAGCAGACGCGATTTCCTCAAAGGTTTCGCGGCCGCCGCGACTGCGAGCGCGGTCCCGATGGCGGCGCTGGCCTCGCATGCCGAAAACGCTTCCAACGCGCACTCGGCGATTCCACCTGAGTTGAATACCAAAAAACGCCGCGTCGAAGCATTTCAGCGTCGTTTCAACGCCGCGGCCAAGGATCGCAAGATTCCGGTGCCCAGTCAGTCCGGCAACGGCGATGAGGCCCTGTTTCCCAACGGCATCGCCAGTTTCACCAAGGGCTTCCCGCATAATCAGTATGGTGAAGTTGATCCGACCGCATACCAGCAATACCAGTTGGCGATTCGCACCGGCGTAAGCGCGGATTTCGATGCCATCAACATGGGTGGCACGGTGCCGCTGGTCGATCCGCAGGCCGGGCTAGCCTTCGATTTGGAGGGCGTCGATGTCGCGCAGCTCTCGTTGCCTGCGGCGCCCGCTTTCTCATCTCCCGAGCGCGCCGCCGAAGCAGTCGAAGTTTATTGGATGGCGCTGGCGAGAGACGTTGACTTCAGCGAGTACGATTCTAATGCCACCACGCAGGCGGCAGCTTCGGAACTGAGCGGCCTTCCGGCCTTTGAGGGTCCTCGCGCAAACGGGCAAGTCACCACGCAGACTTTGTTCCGAGGTTTTACGGCGCCCGATCAGGTTGGGCCGTTCGTATCGCAGTTGTTGCTGCAGCCGTTCAGCTATGGCGCGATCCCATTCGCTGGATACAAAACCGATCTCGCACTCAACAACGGCGGCGCCGATTTCATGATCACCGAGGCGTCGTGGCTGAACTGCCAAAACGGCGGCGCACCGTTCCCAGCCGGCCATCCCGACACGACCTTGCGCTATATGCGCGCGGGCCGCGACCTGGCCGCCTACGTCCACGTCGATGTGCTGTTCGAAGCATACCTCAATGCGGCGCTGGTGCTGCTGACGATGAACGCGCCGCTCAATTCCGGCAATCCATATAACAGTCTCAAATCGGAAACCGGGTTCATCACCTTCGGTCTGCCGCAGGTCGAGGTGCTGATTGCCGAAGTTGGCTCGCGGGCTCTCAAACATGCCTGGTTCGAGAAATGGTTCATCCACCGGATAATCAGACCCGAAGAGTTCGGCGGCAGGATTCACTTCACCCGCACTGGCGCGAGGAATTACCCGATCGATGCCACCGCGCTCAACTCGAAAGCCGTTCAAGCCGCGTTCGAACGCAACGGAACTTATCTGCTCCCGATGGCTTATCCCGAAGGATGCCCGCAGCATCCCTCGTATCCGCAGGCGCACGCGACGATTGCCGGCGCCTGCGCGACAGTCCTCAAGTGGTTTTTCAACGAAACCACGCCGATTTCCAATCCGGTGGTCGCCAGCGCCGACGGCACCAGCACCGTGCCATACACCGGCTCCGACGCGGGCCAGATGACCGTTGGCGGCGAGATTAACAAGCTCGCGTCCAACATTGCGCTGGCCCGAATGTTCGCCGGAGTGCATTGGCGCACCGACTATACCGAAGGCTTGCTGCTCGGCGAGCAGGTCGCGATAAGCGTCCTGCGCGATCAGAGGAACCTATACAACGAAAGCTTTACCGGGTTCACCTTCACCCAGTTCGACGGGACGCAGATTACGGTTTGAGCCAGCGACCTCCGTCGGCCAGATTTCAGGATGATGCCTCGCGGCCATTCGACACCGCGAGGCATCTTCCGCTGAAACTTCGCATACCATGCCGGAATTGCGCTAAAAGATAGTGGCAGTTTCGACATAATGGATAATCCTCGACTCACCGAATACCTCAAACGCAAGATGCCGCATGCGGCAGACCTGCGCATCATCAACCTTTTGCGCATCCCGGGTGGCTCCTCGCGCGAAACCTATTCCTTCGACGTCGAATGGAATGAGAATGGCCAACGCCATCTTCGTCCGATGATCGGGCGGCGCGATCCGACCGGCGGATTGCTCAAGTCGGAGCGCGAGCGCGAGTACAAAGTCGTCGATGCGATGTATCGCGCGGGGATGAAGATTCCCGAGCCACTGTTTCTCGAGCTCGATTCCTCGGTTATGGATCGGCCGTTTTTCATCATGCATCGGATGCCGGGGCGCACCGCGACCGGCGCGGCGGCTGCCGTGGATCCGGAGCCATTGCGGCGCAAGCTCGCCGACGACTTCATGACCGAGATGGCGCGCCTGCATCAACTCGACTGGCGCGGATTGAAGATGGACTGGCTCGGAGTGCCGAAAGACCTCGCGGAGCCGGCGCGCGCGCAAACCAGGCATTGGTTTGACCTTTATCATCAGGATCGGATGCAGGAATCATGGCCCATCATCGACGCCGCGTTTGCCTGGCTCAAAATGAATCCGGTAGTCGCCGATCGCATCACCATCGTCCACGGCGATTTTCGCGCGGGAAATTTCCTCCACGATGACGCCGGCCTTATCACCATGCTCGATTGGGAAATGACGCACCTCGGCGACCCGCTCGAAGACCTCGGTTGGTCGTCGATGCGGCTGTGGGGTCATGGCGAACTCGCCGGCGGTCTCATCGATCGCGAGGAGTATCTCAAGCTCTACGAGAAGAAGTCCGGCGTCGCCATCGATCGCGAGCGGCTGTTTTTCTACCAGGTCCTCGGCAATGCGAAGATGGCGGTGATTTGCCTGACCGGGATTCGCGACTTCGCCGAAGGCCGCACCCCCGATCCGACGATGGTGATTCTGCTTAACCTGGTGCTGCCGATCCTGCTCGAGGATCTCGCCGCGCTGCTGATGCTGGTTTAGGAGGGAACGATGCTGCGGCCCACACCCAAAGAAATCGTCGCCGGGGTTCAACGCACGATCAGCGAAACCCTTATGCCCGAGCTGAAATCACCCTTCGCCATTTCCCAGGCCGGCACCGCCGCGATGGTGCTGGGCGCGGTCAGCGAATGGATCGAGGCATTCCCCAAGCACAATGCCGCCGAGATCGAGGACCTCCAGCAGACCTTCGATGCGCTGCGGCCGCATGGCGAGTCGGCGCTGCTGGAAGCCGCCGGATTTCGCGAGGCGATCGACGGCGGAATGCGCGCCTCCGATGAGGAACCACCCGACTACAACGCGATGGAGAAGGCGATGGGCGAGCTGGCGGGCGGCGTCGCGACCGGACGTATCGCGGGCCCGGTCGCGGCGGAGGTGCGGGGTTATATCAAGCGTCACCTCGAACGCATCCGCGCGCTGTTCGGAAACAATTCCCCCTTCGGCTGACCTTCAATGACGCGGCGGACCTATTACAAGCGAATGTTCTATGGGGCCGCAATTTTTAACTGGCTGGCCGCCGCGACAGTTTTCATCAAAGCTTCCCTCCCTTCCTTGATCGCGATGGACTCGCCCTTCGATCCCTTTGGCGGAGAAGTGTTCGGCCTGATGGCCGCGATTTTCGGCTATGGATACTTCCTCGTGGCGCGCGACCCCTCTCGCAACGAAGGGATCGTCTGGATGGGTATCGTCGGTAAGCTGCTGATGTTCGCGCTGTTCCTCGGCAACGCGATCGCGGGAACATTTCCATTCGCGCTCGTGATACCGACCCTCGGCGACGTCATCTTCGCGTTTCTGTTCCTGGAATTCCTGCTCGTTGGCCGTCCTCGCTGCACGCAAGCGTGATTCCTTTTCGCTTGCCCAACCCTGACTTCGCCTGCCCAACCCATAGCGCCGGCGCGAATCGCTGCGCATATATCTCATGCGCCTCTCAGCGCTTCGTTCCGTGAAAGGTATCGGTTCGCGCCAGCAAGCGGTCACTCGGCTTTCACGAGCGCCTCGAGACCCGCGCGATCGCCGATCGCGACTACCAAATCGCCCGCGTGAACCTGGGCCCCCGGTCGCGGAATGATTCGGATCGGTTCCTCATTGCGCTTCAGCGCGACGATCCTCAGCTTACCGACCGATTGCTCGATTTCCACCACGGTCTTGCCGACCATCGCGCTGCCCGGCGGGATGCGAATCTCCTCGAGGTCGACCTCCTCGCCGCGGCCCGAAGTAAACAACTCGATAAAATCCACTACCGAGGGGCGGATGATGGTGGAAGCGACACGGTAGCCGCCGTATTGGTAAGCCGAGATCACCTGATCGGCGCCCGCGAGCTTGAGGCGACGCAGGCCGACGTCGCCTTCCCCTCGCGCATGAATCGAAATGGAGCGATTTTTTTCCCGCGCCGCCAGCGTGATGTACACGTTGTCGGCATCCGAGGCGGTCGCGGCCACCAATGCGCGCGCGCTGCGGATGCCCGCGTCTTCCAGGATGTCATCGTGCATCGCGTCGCCGATGAGATGCGGAATGTCGAGGCGAAGGAGATCCTCAGCCGAGTCATTGTTGGAGTCGATCACCACCATCGGCACGCGATGGCGCAGGAGCTCCTCGGCGACCGCGCGGCCGAAGCGGCCAAACCCGCAAATGATCACATGGTTCTTGAGATTGTGGATTTTCCGCAGCATGCCCTTGGCTCCCAGATAATCACGCAGTTGGCCCTCGATGATAACCTCGGTCATCGTCGCGAAAAGATAAAAGGCGGTGCCGACTCCCAGGACAATCAGCGCGATGGTGAAAATGCGGCCCTGTTCGTCGAGCGGTTTCACCTCGCCATAACCGACAGTCGAAACCGTGATGACGGTCATATACAGCGCATCGAGGAACGACATCCCCTCGATGACGATGTAGCCGAGCGTGCCGAGCGCGCTGAGAATCGTGATTCCGGCGATCGCGATGGCGATGCGCTGGGTTGGCGAACGCGGCTCACGCGGGCGCATCGGCAGCGGTTCCCGCCCCGTCACGGCCGTGACTTTTCGATCGTTTCGGTCCACCGGTCACCAGTGGCGAATCTCGCGACGTTACTGGTTCTGCTGGCGTTCTTGCATCGTCGCGCCCAGCGCAGGTTTGACGATGATGCCCGTGAAACCGGTCGCCGAGCGTCCATCGGCGGTGGTTATAGTGACCGTAGTCACGTAGTTACCGGGTTGCGTATAGGTGTTGTAGGCCATGATGGGGGGCAAGGTTGAAGTGTGGCCGTCGCCGAAATTCCAGTTGTACGAAATGATCGCCGCCCCCGATGGATCGACCGCGTTCAGGAGAAATCCCACCAGCAGCGGCGCGGGACCATATCCGGGGGCCGCCTGCACTGTCACCAGCAGCGGCTCGGGGATCGACATGGTTGCCCGGGCGCTCGGGCTCGCATCCGGGACCGGCATTTCCTGAGCCGACGCGATGCGGCATGACGCAGCGATGCCCAACGCCGCAACAGCGCCAACGACGAAGCTGGAAATCCTCACTGCATTACGACGCCGCCGTCAGGATGCAGAATCGAGCCGGTGTAGTAACGGCCCTCCTCGCTCGCGAGGAAGAGCGCGGTATTCGCGACATCAACCGGCTCGCCGATTTCGCCCAGCGGCACCCGCGTGATGAGGCGCTTCATGAAGCCGGTGGCCTTCTGGATGTCGGCGGTCATCGGCGTGTTGATGAAGCCCGGCCCGATCGCATTGACGGTTATCTTGCTCGGCGCGAGCTCCACCGCCAGCACCTTGCTGAGCATCCAGACGCCCGCCTTGCTGACCGCGTATTCTCCGGCGCCGGGAGTCGGCAGCTTCGCGGCACCCGAAGCGATATTGATGATCCTGCCGCCCTTGCCGGCCTTGACCATCTCGCGGGCGACGGCGCGGTCGCACAGAAACACGCCATCGAGGTTGACGCTGAGGACCTTCTTCCAATCGGATAGCGACTTCGCGCTAAGCGGCGTGGGATTGCCGGCGCCCTCTTCACCATAGCGTGCGTGCGAGATGCCCGCCGCCGCGACCAGGATGTCGACGCTTCCCAGTTCGCTGACAGCGCGCGCGACCATCGCATCGACCTGCGCTTCGTCGCTGGTGTCGACCTGAATCGCGACCGCCTTGCGGCCGAGCTTGCGAACTTCCGCGGCAACGCCATCGGCCGCGCCGAGATTACGATCGGCGACCGCGACATTCGCGCCTTCTTCAGCAAAGCGAATTGCGGTGGCGCGTCCGATGCCGCTCGCGCCGCCGGTGATTAGTGCATTCTTGTTTTCCAGCCTAAGTGCCATCGATCTAGTCCTTCCGAAATTCCATTTTTTAGTTCTGAGGTGGCGCGCCTACCACATCAACAGGCCGCCATCCGGATGCAGAATCGAGCCAGTGTAGTAGCGGCCTTCTTCGCTAGCGAGAAACAGCGCCGTATTCGCCACATCGATCGGCTCGCCGACGTGACCAAGCGGAACTTGTGCGAGGCTCTCGGCGAATTCCGCATCTTTCTGAATGTCGGCGGTCATCGGCGTGTCGATCCATCCCGGACCGATCGCATTGACGGTGATGTTATTGGCCGCAAGCTCCACCGCCATCACTTTGCTCAGCATCCACACCCCGGCCTTGCTGGCGCAATATTCTACCGCGCCGGGCAGCGGATATTTCGCCGCCGCCGATGCGATCGTAATGATGCGGCCGCCCTTCCCCTGCTCGATCATCGTGGCGGCCGCGGCGCGGCAAGTCAGAAACACTCCATCGAGGTTGACGCTGATCACGCGACGCCAATCCGCCAGCGGTTTGTCGATGGTCATCTGAATCGGCGGCCGCCCCTCCTCGCCATAATGCGCGTGCGAGATCCCCGCCGCGGCCAGCACGATATCCAGACCACCGAGCGCGGCAACGGTGCGCGTAATCATTGCAGCGACTTGCACTTCGTCACTGGTGTCGACCTGGATCGCTACCGACTTGCAGCCGAGCTTGCGGACCTGCGCGGCGACTTCCTCGGCGCCGCCGATCGCACGATCGGCAACTGCGACGTGCGCGCCTTCCTCGGCAAAGCGGATGGCGGTGGCGCGACCGATGCCGCTTGCGCCTCCGGTTATGAGCGCGACTTTGTTTTCCAGCCTGAGTGCCATCGAAACCGATACTCCCGTCGATCTAACGGTTGTTACCACGACCGACGGCAAATCCGCCACCATCGCGAGGAGATCAGACCGCATCGGCAGATGCGTCGGGGTGGCGTCAATCGAGCTTGATCGCCGTGCCTTTTACCGTTGTGCAAGTGAAACTGAGGACATTGTAGACCGGAATGAAGCCATACAAGCTCGTCGAAGTGGTAACATTCACGAGCGCATCGCCACCCGAGGGCGCCAGAGCTTTGTCGACCGCGGTTTGAACGTCGGAATTGCCCCACGGAACCACCGCGATGATGAAATAGCGGCAGGCTTGTCCCTCAGCCGGACCAAGATCCTTCATCGAATGAGCGTTCTTGAGGACCGACGCCGGATCGATGGAGCTTTTGGTGATCAGTCCGAGCGATCCGACGGAGACGCATCCTGCGATGGGCAACAAAAGCAGCAGCCCGAACCAACGTACGAATCGCATCATTCCCCCCGGTTGCGTATCAATAGTGAACCTAAATCCGGGAGCCTACAAGTTGTGGCCAATGCTGCTACCAATAGTCGGATCATGAGTCGAGAGTTTGGTTTGACAGTGGCGAAGACGGCAAGTTCCAACGTCATTGCCGCGTCGCTGTGCCTTGGACATCGGTCCCTGCTAAAATTCCTGCACCATGGCATATGAACAAGCGGCTACCGTCGCGACGGAGCCGACCAACTGCTTTTTCGATCACGAGGATCTCAAACTTCATTATCTCGATTGGGGCGGCGATCCGAAGCAGCGCACTTTCCTCCTGCTGCACGGCGGCGGCGCGCATGCGCACTGGTGGGATTACGTCGCACCCGAACTCGTGGCGTATGGCCACGTCGTCGCACTCGATTTCCGCGGCCACGGACGCAGCTCGTGGTCACCCGATGCCGACTATGGTCCTCCATCGTACATTCATGATGTTCGCGCGCTGATCGATTACCTCGGGACCAAGGTCGTGCTCGTCGGGCATTCGATGGGTGGCGCGGTCGCGCAGTGGTGCGCGGTCACGTTTCCGGAAAAACTCGCGGCGCTGATCATCGTCGATTCTCCGGCGGGACCACCTCCGCTGCTTCGCCGCCTGCAATGGCGATGGCGCCGGCGCGCGCAAGGCGGCAAGCGTCCGGAGTTGAAATCGTCCGACGACATCATTCGTAAGTTCCGTCTCTCGCCGCCGGGAACATATCTAAGCAAGGAACAACTCGAACAGCTCGCGCTCAAGGGCTCGCTGCAATTGCCCAATGGGCACTGGGCGTTTCGCTTCGATCCGGAAACCCGCGCCTGGCGCAAGCATAAGGGGCGGATGAAGCGTCCCAACCTTAAGCAGGTCAAGTTGCAGACGCTTATTCTGCGCGGCGCGGAGAGCACACTGGTCGGCGGCCGTCACGCGCGGCGGATGAATCGTCACGTGCAGGGCTCGCTATACAAGGAAATCCCGCGCGCGTTCCATCATGTACCGTTGGATAATCCGGAAGCGACAGCAGCGGAAATTATCGCATTCGTAGAAGCGAGGAAGATCGGAACGGAGTAACCCACGCAGGCAGGGAGACCCGTCTCTGTGGTTAGTTCTTAATTGGCGTAACAGAACCCCTGAATCGTGCTCTCGAAGATTGAACTCGTTAATCATCTCTTCGCCAGCGAGGATGTGGAAACATTTCAGCGGCACCGGATTCGCGATTTCCCGAGGGAAGGATCCTGGGTATTGTTTTCGCCGCGCGGCGACTATAATCATCCTCTCGCGGTCGGGGCGTGGCGCAGACTGGTAGCGCACTTGCTTGGGGTGCAAGGGGTCGCGAGTTCAAATCTCGCCGTCCCGACCAAAAAACCCTTTCAAATAGGCTAGTTTAGTAGAGGCGTCGTATCGGTTGCCGGTGCCTCGGTCTCTGATTGTGCCCACTTTGTACCCTATCCTCGGGAATTTGAGCCTTTTCGAGAGTCAGCATCGCATCGCGCGCTTGGGCACGGGCGTGAGCGTAGCGCGACGGCATGTGCTCGCTGACGTGGCCGGCAAGCTGGTGGATGGTTTCGACCGACACCGCCGGGTTTTAGGCTAACCGCGTCACAAAAGTATGGCCTGCGTCGTAAAACCGGTAGGTGACCTTTGGATTCGTCCGAGCGGTGTCGAATGCGCGCTTGTAGCTGGCTCGCGTCATCGGACGAGTCAGGTCGACACTCCACAGCCAGGATTTTGGTTTCTCCCCATGAGCGACGGCGACGTAATGATATGGAAGAGAAAGGAGTCGGGCGTTGCGTCCGGGAACCGCTCCCACCACAGGGTCAATGCGCCGCGATCTTGCGGGCACAAATGTGATGGCCGCCACGGCGCGCCGCTCTGACCGATCTCAATTTGCCGGGGGAAGGTCGTTCAATCACACTGTCTTCAACTGACCTGCTGAATAGGAATCACAGCGCGCCTAAATCCAAAATGAGGTCGTTTTACGATCAGCCTGGCGCGCCGAAGCCAGGCCACACTGACCAAACCAACAGCTCCCATATCTCGGGTCCGACCTGCGGAGGGATACTGAAGGTACAGTTGGCGCCGCACACCGGACAGGTGAATTGAAATGGGATAGTATCGTCGACCTTGAGGTCAACAATGAGTTTGCCGGCCGTGACATCCTCCTGCAAAGCGCCCTGATAGGCCGCCGTGACCGACTGGCTCCAATCCCAATGGCAGTTGTTGGAACCGTACGGATCGGTCTTGGTGCAGCCCTTATCGAAGGTGACCTGCCCAGTTGCATGCTGAAGAGTCTTCACGGTGCGTGACCAATCAAAACCAGCGAGTGTGGCGTCCGCGCTGACCTCCAGGAGGACAACTGTGGAACTGGTCTGATCAGTGAACTGGACAGTGCCTGTAATAGTGTCTTCCATACCGATGGGATCGGTACTGGGGAACGTGAATTCCGTTTTGGTCGGGGGTACCGCGGTAGCCTCGATCGGGCAGGGAGGCATGGCGATGGTCAAGGTCGTTGCGGTCGGGGTTGCCGTCGGGGTGATCTGCGGCGAGGGGGCTGCATCGGGATCGGGCCGTGGGCACTCGCAGATTCCTCCGCCCGTCCCGTTACCGACCAACGCACCGCATTGAGCCTGGAGATATGACAAGTTAGTGGGATCGCCACCGCCGTTATCAAACAGTGCGGTTTCGGTAAGTCCGGTCCGTATGGCGACCATGCCGCCTCCAGTTGGGATGTCCTGGTTGTGGACTATGCTGCCGAGCAAATTGGTTGCAGTCGTAACGCTGTATCCCGGGTGGTCGGTCGGATCGCATCCGCTATTACATGCGTCGCTCTGCGAACTTGGACAGAAGGTGCCGTTGCTAAGCGGTCCTGCCCCAACCTTCGGCACATTGATGCCCACTGCGACGATCGCGATTGAACCGTTGCTGTTGTCTTGACCCTCTGCACCTGAGATTCCCCAGTTAGCGGTGAAATCGTTCTCAACCGAGAAGGTCTCGATGCCGGCCGGGGTAAGCGGACATCCGCAGCACTCGCCCATCTCCTGGTCGTCGTCGAAAACGTAGATCATTGCGCAGGTGTTGATGGCTGAGCTTCCGAGATTGGAATTCGCGCTGCCATTGGGGTTGATCAAGGTGATGATGTTGTCCCCGCCACCGGCAGACGCGAAGGTGGTCACTTCAGGTACTGAGGTGTCGTAGTAGGTCCAGAGAACCGCTCCCGGCAGTGCTCCGGTTACTTGCGCTGGACTTCCCCCGCCGTCGCGCAAACTACCCGCGGACGCCGCGATTCCCCAAAGCGTCGCCGCGATCGCCAGAATAGCGACCGTCAATCGAGACCCACCGAAAATTCGTCGGCTCTGCACGATCGGTTGCTGTATCAAATTGACGGGATTCGGCCAACGGCGATTGCCGCTCAATGACATCGACGCTACCCATATTCTTTCCGCAAACGGCTTCGAACACGTCGCCCGCTCCGAGACGAATTCCGGTAAGATGATGCCAAGCCAGGAATCAGAGGGCTTTTTGCGCCGCTATCGAGCCATAAGATCGGCGCGACTACGCGCGTGTGAGGCGGTGCGATTTTGTGTCCAGTCTGTACCCTAGCAAAAGACGGGATCGTATGAGTCAGTATGGGTGAACTATTGGCTGCCGGCCGCTAAATCGAGGCTCCGCCAGTGGGTTTGTATATTCGACTTGTACAGACCCATCCTCACGAATAAACGCGGTATCTTGCTTGGGGTGCAAGGGTCGCGAGTTCAAATCTCGCTTGGCCGACATTTATGTGGGAGCGGCGGCACGTTCGGGGCTCTATGCGTTCCGAATCTCCGACCGAGAGCCCATGTGGTCTTCACCTTCACCCGCGGAGGCTCGCCCCTGGCAGAATGTCGATTGCGAGCCGTCGCTGTCGCAGGCGATTTCCGCCATGCCGGGCGCGGTCTTCGCAGGAGCAATGAACGGACGCTTTCGCGCATATGATACCGCCAGCGGAAAGGTCATCTGGCAGTTCGACACCGCCGCCAACGACATCAAGACTGTGTCAGGTCCCGTGGTGCGAGGTGGCGTGATGGACGGTGCCGGGCCCACCATCGGCGGCGTAATGGTCTATGTGAGTAAATGATTACCAAGGACGGTCGGGAACCCCCGGATCGGTCCTGATGGCGTTCTCGGTGGACGGAAAATAGGCCACCGTGTGATGACTGACGCCCATACGCACGAGGGCGGGTAATTGTAATTACCCGCCCTCGCTTCGTCTCATTGATTGCCTGCGCTCAATTTCTTGAGGCGGCCATCATCAGCCGCTAACCGGCGTATAGGTGACAATGCAGAGGCCAGGTCCGCCCGAGCCACCGCCATGGCCAGAGCCGCCGCCACCGCCGCCGTAATTGCCACCTGCTCCACCATTGACAGTGGAAGTTCCCGAGCCTCCACCGCCGCCACTGCCAAAGGCTGGCGAGGTTTGGAACTCGGTACCGTTTCCACCAGCACCGCCGCCGACCGCGCCGCCGGTGCCACCCATGCCGGCATCACCTGCGCCGCCGGTACCAGGGGTCGTGTTGGTGACGTTCGCTGCATTAACGCCTAGCCCATTTGGGCCAGCCGCGCCGCCGCCGCCGGCGGAAGCATCGGCCACTCCGCCGGTGCTACCGCCGCTCCCGCCTGCAAACGTGGTCCCTCCGATACTGTTAGCAGTTGTTCCACCCGCGCCGCCGGTATTGCCCGCGGCGCCGGAGCCGCCGGCCGCCCCGCAGGAGGCAGAAGTCGAACTCGTGCCGTTGAACCAGGATCCGGTGCCGCTGGCGCCGGCGCCGCCTCCAGTTCCGATCTGGACTGTAACGTTGGTGCTGGGAGTCAGCGTGACATTGACGGTTCTGCAATAGGCGCCACCGCCGCCACCGGGCGCTCCCGCTCTGGTGAGACCACCCCCGCCCGCGCCGATGCACTGGATCATATTGTTGTTGTCGTTCCAGTCGGCCGGAACGGCAAAGCTCGTGCCGGAGGTTATAAATGAGGTTGTCGAAGTTGGCGTCGCGGTTGGTGTTGCAGTCGCGGTTGGTGTTGCAGTCGCGGTCGAGGTTGCCGTCGGCGTCGGAGTTGGGGTTGGCGTCGGCGTAAGAGTCGGAGTCGCCGTCGCAGTAGTGGTCGAAGTCGCGGTTGCCGTAGCAGTCGGCGTCGCCGTCGCTGTTGCAGTGCCCGTTGACGAAGCCGTAGAGGTCGGCGTCGCGGTCGAGGTCGCAGAGCCGGTTGCCGTCGGCGTCGGAGTAGTTAGCGGAGTTAATGGCAGCACCGCGGAGCAGTCGCAAACTCCGCCACCGGAGCCATTGCCTACCAGCGCACCGCACTGGGTCTGTAGATAGATCAGGTTGGTTGGGTCACCGCCACCGTCGTCAGCCAAACCGACCTCGGTGATTTCGCTAAATCCCTCGATGGAGGTTGTGGGTCCGACCTGAACGATTTGATTGTGCGTGATGCTCCCGAACAGGTTGGCGGTGGTAGTTACGCTATAGCCCGGGACATTGGTCGGATCGCAACAAGCCGATCCGAGACATTGCCCTGCGGCTCCGCCTCCGCCCGGATTGATGAGCGAAGAGCCAGAGAAGGTTCCCAGGGTATTCGGCGCAGACGCGACGATAGCGATCGCGCCGTTGCCATGCTCTCCACCTTCGGGTCCACTCTGTAGCCCCCAGTTGCTGGTGAGGTTGTCCTCAACCGAAAAAGTCTTCAACCGGCTGGAGGACAGCGGGCAGCCACAACACTCGCCCATCTCCTGGTCGTCGTCGAAAACGTAGATCATCGCGCAGACGGTTTGCTCTTGAGCGCCGGCGAGGTTGCCGTTTGCCGCACCGTTGGGATTGATGAGTCGAAGGATGTTGTCGCCGGCGCCGCCGACGTTACAGCCGTCGGGGTCGGTAGAAATGCCGCATGGCGAGCCGGGGTCCTCGGCGGTGTTGTAGTACCCCCATAGGACCTGGCCCGGCAGGCTTCCCGTAACCGCCGTGTTGGTTGACAAACCTTGGCGTAGCGAACTTGCATCGGCCGACATCGAAATTGCGATTGCAACAAGAATAGCGCCGAAAGCTATCGCGATAGGCTTTAGTGCGGGTTTACCCATTGGTGTTCATCCCCTCCCGAGCAGATAAGATCAACTTGAAGCAGAGGAGTACCTAGACAGAGCCGATTTAGCACATCGACAGACTATAACGCTAACGCGAATGTAAACCCGTTCATTTGCTCACTACTAAACGTCCTCAACGGCGCGGCAATTAGGACAGCTAATCTGTTCGAACACTTATCCAACACTCGCGAGTCCCGGTGCGCGTCGGTTTGGTCCCGCAGGCTTCGAAGGTTGGAGTGAAGCGGCAAAATCGAATCCGCGAAGTTTGCCTCTGTCGGGGTCGGCACTACAATCGTGCCGTACCCTGAGTTCCTGCAAACCACACCGGTGGCCCTTCAGCGGTCATCGGCAAGGAGGATAAACCATGAAGATTGTCGTCATCGGCGGCACCGGTCTGATTGGCTCGAAGACGGTTCCCATCCTGCGCGAAGGCGGTCATGAGGTCCTCGCCGCGTCGCCCAAAAGCGGCGTCAACACCATCACTGGCGCGGGGCTCAAAGAGGCCATGGCCGGCGCACAGGTAGTCATCGATCTCGCCAATTCGCCCTCATTTGAGGATAAGGCGGTGCTGGAATTTTTCCAGACTTCCGGGCGGAACCTTCACCCAGCAGAAGGAGCAGCGGGCGTCCGGCACCATGTCGCGCTATCGATCGTCGGGACTGACCGGACGCCAGACAATGGCTATTTCCGCGCCAAGGTCGCGCAGGAAAAACTGATCGAGACTTCTCGTATCCCCTACACCATCATCCGCTCGACGCAGTTCTTCGAATTCCTCGGTGGCATCGCCGATTCGTGTGCAGAGGGAAACATGGTGAGGCTTTCTCCCGGCCTGTTCCAGCCCATCGCGGCGGACGACGTTGCAGCGATGGTTGCGGAGGTGGCGCTCGCGGCACCGCTAAACGGTATCGTCGAGATCGCTGGCCCCGAGCGCGCGCCGTTCAACGAAATCATTGGCCGCTATCTAAAGGCCATCGGTGACCCGCGTCCGGTCGTGCGGGACCCAGAGGCGCGATACTTCGGCGGACGGGTCGAAGACCGCTCGTTGGTGCCATTAGGCGAAGCGCGTCTCGGCCGCATCGGCCTGGACGAATGGCTGCGGCGCTCGCAGGCGAGAGGCTGAGTACGGCTTATCTTCGAGGCGACGCTTATTCCGCCTTCGGGCAGGTGCAAATTCCGCCCCCGGAGCCGTTGCCGACAATCGCCCCGCAGGTGTTGATGAGCGAGATCGCCTCGGTCGGATCCGCGCTGCCGTTGTCGGCCAGGCTCACCTCGGTCAAACCAGTCAGGCTACCCACGGTCTGCGCGTGAGTTATCCAGCCATTGAGGGTAGGAGTCGGCGTATAGAGCTGGAACGGTGAGCATAAGCGGCCGTTATTCGGCAGGGCGCTGACCACCTGTATGACCCCGGTGGCCGGCGTCCCACCGGTAAATCCCCATCCGGGACCGAGGACGGTCTTCAGGCTGTCCTGTAGGAGCTCGTTTGGAGTGAGGACACATCCGCAACACTCACCCATCGCTTCGTTGGCGTTGAAGATGTAGATCATCGCGCACAAATTGCCGTTGGCCGAGGTCGGATTTTCCAGCCGGACGAGGTTGTCGCCGGCGATCCCGAAATCGAAGTATCCGCTGAGAAAGGTGCCAGTGCCTCCGCTCGTCGAACCAGCGGCCGATGCACCGCGGCGCAAGGTGGCCGCCTTCGCCACGGCACCTGTAAGGATCGCGCCCAGCGCGATCGTCACAATCGCGGACCATCGATGATACGTTCTATTCTTTGACTTAATCCTCATTGCGCGTTCCTCCCTTTTCCATCAAGCGACGGCTCGGATCGCCCGAAGTCGCTTGTGTTGAACGAAGTTGTACCCGCTCCTCGCGTGTATTGGTACGCTTATGCGACGATCGGGTGTTCAAATTTCTTTTAGATGTGCAAAGCTAATTTCGGATTCTTTTCGGCATACATGAGTTAATCGCCAGTTTGGGTCCGAGCCCCGACCCAAGCTCGATGAGGAATTTTCGCATTCGTGCACTATCGCGAAACTGCTTGAGACCCAAGGAGTGCATATCGACAATCAGCATTTCGTCGAGCTGCGCCGCCGTACGCCCTGCGACCGCCTGGCACAGCAGTGCGCGAGGATCGCGTCGATGCTGTCACGGCACTTTCCCGCGGTTCATATGAGCTAGAGCGCCCTCACTGAACTGACCGCGGTTCACGGCCTACAGTCATTGATGGATCGCGCACAGCTTCCGATGGTTAGCACCGTGCTGGCGCGCATCGTCAAGGACGAGCGGCGGCATTTCGCCTCGCGTGAGGCCTCGGTTGGTTGACTATTGTTCCTCCGAAAGGAACGCGGCCGACGATTCTGCTTCGGCGCCGGGAGCATTGTGCGGGATCGTCACGTTGTTGGGGCATTTGATAACTGTGACAGCGAACGTTAAGCATCTCGCGCTGGTGCATTCCGTACCCGATCCGGAGCCGCTCGATGCGAGCCAACTGCCCACCAGACTGTCGGGGAGACTGTTGAATCGGGTAAATAGATTGAACAGAAACGTCGATCCATTCGAGCTTCGGCACACGTCACCGGCGAGCAGCGTGCCGGGTTGATTCGGAAAAAAGCCGTTAAAGGACGTGCAGGTTCCTTTGGTCGGCAAGATCAACCCGCTCGCCGCAACGGTAGAGGTGCCGAACAGGAAACAAACGTTGGATGCGAGCGCTTTCGAGGTAAGCAAGAAAGTCAGCGCAATCGCACTTACCGCAATTCTTTTCATTTCCGCAACTGCCCTCAACTACGTCGCCGAATGATCGACCGCGATGCCGATTAGAATGAACGCAAAATTCTCGAAAGGAAAACGCGAGACGCGCGGATGGCGAACGTGGATCCGGCTCAGTTCAGGTGCGCCATCACCTTGCCCATCTGCGAAGTGTCGTAGGCGCATAGCTGCGCGACTTCGCAAGCCAGCGCCGCGCGAATTGAGCGCCTCGAGCATCGCCTTGACCGGCGTCGAATCGAGATCGCGCTTGAGGATGACGAGGTCGTAGCGCTCCTCGCGAATCGGCACGAATCCCAGCCCATAGACATCGGCGGCGACACGAATCGTCACGCCGAAGTCAGCCTGACCCGCCGCGATCGCAGCCGCGACCTCGAGATGGCCGGGGCGCTCGTGCCCGTAACCTTCGATGGCATTCGCCTTGATTGGAAGCGCCGCAAGCGCTTCATCGAGGGCGGCTCGCGCACCAGAGCCGAGCTCGCGATTGGCAATGCGGATGCGAGGCCGCGCCAACTCGGCGAAGCCGCGAATGCCGAGCGGATTGCCCGGCGCGGTTGCGATGCCGAGTTCCCAGCGCGCAAAGTTCACCAGCATCGCGGGGTGGCGCTTGATACCGCGCACCGCTGCGCCGGAATTGAAGTCGCCACTCTTCGGATCGCGCAGATGCGCTCCAGCGATGTGCGCACGTCCCGCAAGCAGCTCCTCCAGCGCCTTGGCGCTCGAGCAGCTCAGCGCGACGATCGAAACCGGCGAGCGGCGCCGCGCGAGCCATTCGATGAGAAGCGCGGCCGCCGGATCGCATCCGGCGATCAGCAGCGTCGCGTCGATTTCCTCCTCGGTGCGGAAACTTGCCACCTCGGCGGCGCCGCGACCGGCGCGCTCGACCACTCCCGCCGCCGGCGCGAGCGCGAGATGCACCGGTGCCTGCGGATGCGCGATCAGCTTGCCACCGACGCGTCCGAGCGCGACGCGCGCACTGGCGCCACGCGCCCCGGCCGGATTGCTATCCCATCGCGCATGGACATGACGGATGTCCTCGCGACTACCGGCGAAAAGCGCCTCGACCGTGGCGCCCAGTTCCCGCGCCAGCGCGAGCGCAACTGACACGCTCGGGAGATAGGTGTCGGTTTCAATCGCGCCGAGCGCCTGGCGCGAAATGCCGGCGCGTTTGGCGAGTTCGCCCTGACTGAGACTTTGCGCGAGGCGGGCGGCGCGGATTGGATTTTCCCTGTCAGCCATGGTGCTTGTCTGGGTGCAACTACCATGGCATATGTCATCGCGGCATGCGAGTTAAGCTTTCTTTCATCAAACCCTTCGGCCGGAAATGAACTGGGGCGCACTGTTTCTCTCGCTCAAGCTCGCGGCGCTGGTCTGCACGATTTTGCTGCTGCTCGGGCTTCCCATCGCCTACTGGATCACGTTCTCGCGCCGGCGCTGGAAATTCATCGTCGAAGCAATCGTCGCACTGCCGCTGGTCTTGCCGCCCACCGTGCTCGGCTTCTACGTGCTCGTCGCAACCGGCCAGCAAAGCCCGCTCGGGAGGCTATATCGATCGTGGTCCGGGCATCTCCTGCCCTTCACCTTCCAGGGCCTCGCACTCGCATCAGTTATCTACAGCCTGCCATTCGCGGTGCAACCGATGGTGGCGGCGTTCAGCCTGGTCGATCGCAACCTGCTCAATGCCTCGGCGCTGCTGGGTGCGTCGCCGATGCGTACTTTTTTTCGCATCGTCATGCCGCTGTCGATTACCGGCATCGTCACCGGCATGGTACTCAGCTTCGCGCATACGCTGGGCGAGTTCGGCGTGGTGCTGATGGTGGGGGGGAACATTCCAGGCGTCACGGAAACGATTTCGATCGCGATTTATGATGACGTGCAGGCGCTGGATTATGCGCGCGCGAATCACGCCGCGCTGGTGCTGCTGATTTTTTCCTTCGTAGTGCTGTCGATCACGTATTCCTTGAACCGCAAAATTTGGGGGCCGTGGACCACGCGTGCCAATACTTCCGCACCACCGTCGGTCACCAGCTAGTGGCGACGCTGTTCGTCGACATTCGCGCCAGCCACGCGCAGAACTTCATCCTCGAGGCCAACTTCACCGCGCCCGCGGGCTTCACGATTTTGTTCGGGCGGTCGGGATCAGGGAAAACCACGTTGCTCAATTCGATTGCGGGACTCGCGTCTCCCGCGAGCGGCCGCATCGCGCTTGACTCGAAGATTCTGTTCGATGCCGTCGCGAAAATCGATCTTTCGCCCACTCAGCGCTCGGTCGGCTTCGTGTTTCAGGATCTTGCCCTCTTTCCTCATCTCACCGCCGAGGAAAATGTCGAGTATGGCCTCGCAAAGCTGCCCGCGAGTGCCCGCCGACAACTCTCGGCCGCTATTCTCGAGGAGATGCGCGTGGGTGTTCTGTCCCGGCGCAAGCCGGCGGAAATCTCCGGCGGTGAGAGGCAGCGCGTCGCCCTCGCAAGGTCGCTGGTCACCGATCCTTCAATCCTGCTGCTCGATGAGCCTCTCGCCGCGCTCGACGCCATTACCAAGTCGACGATTATCGCGGACCTGCGCGCCTGGAACACCGCGCACGGCATCCCGATCATTTACGTCACTCATTCGCTGGAAGAGGCGTTCGCGGTCGGTGAATCGGTGGTGGTGCTGGAAGCCGGAAAAATCATCGCGCACGGAAGTCCTATGGATGTGCTGGATGCGCCACGCCAGGAAACCATCGCGCAACTCGCGGGCTTCGAAAATCTCTTCGATGCGAGCGTCGCCGCAGTGCATGAAGATCGCGGCACGATGACCTGCGCTCTCACCGGCAGCGCGCTGGAGCTCGAAGTGCCACTCGCACGCATGCAAACCGGCCGACCTGATGCGGGTCGCGATTCGCGCCGGTGACATCATGATCGCACGCGACCGGCCGCACGACATCAGCGCACGGAATGTTTTTCCCGGCACTGTCGCGGCGATCCGAGTCGAGGGCCATCGCGCGAATGTCAGCGTCGACGCAGGCCTGAAATTCGAAGTGAATCTGACCCTGGGCGCGCGCGACGATTTGCAACTTCAGCCAGGCGCGCAGGTATGGCTCGTCATCAAGACCTACTCGTGCCATCTGGTGACGCGATAATTGCGGCGAATAAATTACGGGCGCGAACGATAGACTTCGAACAGCAGGATGATGGCGCCGGAGAGAAGCGCGAAGCCGTGCAACGCGAGGGCGGGATCGATCTCGAAAATCGAAGCGAGTTCCGATGACTGCGCGTGCGCAACGCCGCCGAGTCCGAGGGCGAACAGAAAGCCCGGCAGCAGCAGCCGAAGCATCCGCGCGGGGAGGCTCTTTAACGACTTCAAGTCAGTGAATCTCTACGATCAGTAGACCTAAAAATGCGGTTCGAAGATTGATCTACTGACATGGCTCATTGGTGTCAAACGATGGTTTAAGGTGGTTTCTAGGGGGCTTTGAGGCGGATTTAATCAGCCCACTACGATGTCCTCTCGCCTGGTTATTTCAGCACTGCGACTCGCGCCTGATCGCTTTGCGGCGGGGATTCGGAGACCTCCGCCGCTTGACCGGAGGTGGTCACCAGATGCCCATTCGCAACGTTCCATTGGCCATGGCGGCGATGCACGGTGACATCGAAGGTGCCGTTGGTCAGCGCGCCGCTGAGTTGCAATCTGAAGGTGGCCCAGCTCGCGTCGCCCTCATAGTGGATGCTGCCGATCCAGTTCAGTCGCGCATCGACGGCGCCGCCGACGGTGTTTTGCACCGCGGTATTCTGCTTGGCAAAGGCCATCGCAACGGCGGCGGGAGTGCTGTTGCGGAGATATAGCTCGCTCAGCGCGACCGTCAGCAGGAAAATCACCATCCAACTTCCGAATGCCCAAAGCGCTTCACGGGAGATGCCGATACGTCGCAACATTTTCCGAGCCTCCATCGGCATTCAGCACAGGGCATGCCGATGAATTCGCGGAAATTCTTGCCGATCGAATTCATCGATGTGCGAATTCGCGACGCCGATGATGTCCCGGATCAGTCCATCTTCATCAACGCCGGACGCAGCCGGATGAACGCGGCGACGCCAACCGGAGTCTGCGAATGATAAGCACTGTCGAGGCGGCCATCGATGATGTTGGTGGTGACCATCACGCCCGGCGCCGCCAGGAACGCATCCCGCAACTTGAAGTTGCGGAGATAGCCAACGCTGATCGCGCCGAGGTTGTAGACCTGGCCTCCAGGTGAGAAATCGAGGTCGTCGCCGGTCTTGCGCACGAATTCGGCGCGACCGAACAGCACGTTGGTCCCATCGAGATCGAGGTTGCTCTCCAACAAGCAGCGCATCCGTCGGCTTGCCGCTCGAACTGATGTTGCGGCCCCATCCGGCGGTAGTCGCCCAGTTGCCTCCCGATGCGAGCGGCCGATTGTAGGTGGCCGAGCTGGTTACGCGATTGACGCTGACATTCGGCTCGAGTTGCTCCGGACTCTTCAGATATCCCCACGAAACCTGCATGCTGAGATCGCGCGTCGGATTGTAACTGAAGCGCGTCGAGTAGGAATCCATTCGGCGGAAATCGAAATTCGATCGATTCGAATCCGGCTCGCGCCCATTGAACCATGAAGCTTCGAGTTTAACGTCGCGAGTGAAAATTCCCGCCGTCACCACGCCGAAAGTGACATGGGTCGAGTCCATCCAATGATGCCCCAGCGGCGCGAACGGATCAGCCGCGGCTGACTCGCGATGCGGCGCGGCGACCGGACCGAGCGCGGGCTCGCCGACCGGACCGCCATATAACTGGAAGCCCAGGTCCTTCGTAATCGGGCGTGTGTATATCGCCGCCATCTCCATGAAGAGATCGTGCGGATGTTGGCGATCGTGGTTGGGCACGCCATGAAACTCCTCGCCCGATTGCAGCAGCAGCGGATAGCCGCGCCCGCCGTCAGTGAACTCCTCGCCGCTCATCATCAGGCGGCCGCCGAATTCGCCGCCGAGGAATTCATGCTGCGCCATCAGCATCGCCCAGTTGGTGCTGAAGGACTTGCCCGCCGCCGCGACGGCTGCCCTGGTAGTCGTATCCGCCGAATGCCAACCCATGCGCCATCAGACTCCAGTCGCCGAGTGAGAAACCTCTCGCGTACATCGGGGTGGAATCCGGCTGCCATGCGGTCCCGGAACCGTTGCGGCTCATCGGAAGATCGAGCGAATCCGCCGAGGCCGAATCCATCTTTGCCATTTCCTCGGGCGTCATGTTCATGCCACCTGATTGCGCAGATTGCTCTGCGGCTGCGCCCACCCTCAGTGCCAGCACTACGAAAAGGATACAAATTGTCGCAAAATATCTGATTCGCAATTCTCATCTCCGCAAAAACCGATCAGTGCAAAAAACACCGGCACCTCGCGCCTACGCGCGGGCGTGCTTCGGACCTGCGGGCAAAATCAGATGAGAAGAGTTTGCAGTTCGATGACGAGCGGAATACTGGGCGGCGGCGAGGTGGTCCTCGCGGAGACAAAGGTGACTTCGGCGAGCGGCGGCCGCGGCGCGAGGTAAGCGATCAGTGCCTGCGCGACGGAATTCGAAAGTGGAGGCGCAGGCGTCACGGCGTCCTGACGCGCATCGACGGCGGACAGGCACGCCATCGTATTACAGCAGGGCAGCGGCGCATCGGTATGTGTGCGGTGATGGCAGCTCTGATGCGCCGCGCGGCACGGAATCGGCGCATGCAGCGCAAACGCCATCGCCAGCGCGAACATCAGTCCTATCCTGCCCAACCGAGCCATCGCGTCAATTCTAACCATCCTCCAGCCGCGATGATATCGAAGAAAGAGCAGCGCCCACGAAGAATTGCTTCGCAGGCGCTGCTCGACGGAACGGACGTAACCTTATGATGCGAGCGCTTCGATGGAGCCCACCGACTCCGGAACGCCACTAGCCGGCAGTTTGCGCTGACCCGGCGCGCGCTCGAATGGCGAGCATACGATCGAGTTCCTTGCCCATCTCGCGCACCGCGGGCAACACCTCGGTGGCGATGAGCCGCATGCTGGTGGTGCGATCCTTCGCGGAAATCGGGCCGTCGTTCTGCCAGAAGCCGAACACGCCGGGCCGCAGGACTTCGAGCACCTTGCGAATCTTCGGCAGCACGGTTTTCGGCGTGCCGCAGATCACCTGCAACGATTTCTCCACCTTCGGGAAGGCGTCGAAAATCTGCTTGCGCAGCGCGGAGGTATCGATCTCCGCACTCTTCTGCTGCCACACGCCGGCGCGCACTTCGACCTGCGACGCCGCGATGTTGTCATTGGTGGTGGGCGCCGAGAACGCGCCGCCGAACGCCTGGTCCGCATTGGCGGGATCGGAGAACTGGACTTCGCGATGCGCCGGGTGGCCAGCTTCGAATTGTAGCCCGGCGGGAAAATCCACTGCGGCTGGCCGAACAGGCTGTAGCCGGTGCCGGCGCCGCCGAACATGTCGAACTTCGCGATCTCGCGCGCCTTCTCGTCGGTCTCGGCGACATAAACTTTCTGCATGTAGCCGAAATTCTCCGGCCCGACCTGGTAGCCCTCTTCCGCCGCGCGCGTCGCGATAGATGTTCCACAGCTCCAGGGTCGGCTCCAGGAAGGTGGCCAACGCGATATAGGGATAGCGCTTTTCGGCGCACCAGATGCGGTTTCGGGGCTCAGCAGGCCGGGAATCCACATCGGCGGATGCGGCTTCTGCATCGGCAGCGGCCACGGATCGACGAAGCGATAGTGGAAATGCTTGCCCTCGTAGCGCCAGGGGCCGGGCTGGGTCCAGGCCTTGACGATGAAGTCGTGGGCCTCGTTGAAATACTCGCGATTGTAGGCCGGGTTGGCATTGATCGCGAACTGCTCGCTGCCCGCGCCGCGCACCCATCCGGTGACCAGCCGGCCGCCGGAAATCACATCGATCATCGCCAGCTCTTCGGCCAGGCGCAGCGGATTGCCCACCACCGGCAGCGGATTGCCCAAAAGTATGATTTTCACCTTCTCGGTGATCCGCGCCAGAATCGCGGCTTCCACGTTCATCACCGCGCCCATGCAGAACGGGGTGTCATGATGCTCGTTGAGCACGACGCCGTCGAAGCCGAGCTCTCCGCACAGCACCTTCTCGTCGAGGTACTCGTGGTAGAGCTCCGAGCCTTGGCCGGATCGAACAGGCTGTTGGGCAGTCCCGAAATAGCCCTTCTCGATGATTTCGTCATTGGGCGCGTCCCGGTATGGGCGCTCCGTGAAGTACGTTATATGCATAGCGGCTCCTCCCGTCTGGGGACTCTTACGCAAAAATCCTTTGACTTCGCGCGACAAACTCCGCGGTTTTCTCTACTTCCGGGCGATGCCCGCATTGGTCGAACATCTCCAGCTTCGAGCCTGCGATCGACTTGTTGATACGCGTCGCGCCGCGCGAGCGGCACGACCGCGATCCTCGCGCCCCCAGATCAGCGTGGTCGGCAATCCCGCCGCGACGCCCAGCAGATGCGGCAGGCTCGGATTGTGCAGGTACGGCAGCCAGGCCAGGCGAGCGGTCTGGGCGCGCGCGTCTTCCCATAGCTCGAAAGCCTCGGGCCCGATGCCGCCGTAGAGCTGCGTCGAATCTCGGGCACGCTCAGCGGGATTGTTCATGGTGGCCGCAAACTGCGCCGGCGCCATCAACTGGAAAATATCCATGATCTCGCCCTCGCCCTCGGGCGGACGGATGCCCTCCGGCGCGACCAGAACCATCTTGTGAAACTGCGATGGATTGTTCGCCGCCATCTCGGCCGCGACCCAGCCGCCGAGCGAAAACCCGATCACATCGACGGGCTCGAGCTTCTGCTCCTGAAGATAGCGCGCATAAAAGCCCGCCATGATCGCGGATGTTCCAGATCCATTCGGCGCGCGGCGTGGCGCCGAAGCCGGGATGGAGCGGGATCATCAGCGTGCGGGTTTTCGCGCCAGCTCGGAATTCCACTTGAGCCATCCGGGAAAGCCCAGCTCGTCGTGCAGGACCAGCAGGGGCGCTCCGGTGCCACCCTTGATGACCCTGAGGTTGGTGCCGTCGACCTTTACGGTCTCCTCGTGCCATTCGCGGGAATTATCTGCCATAAGTTCGCCTGTCTCCCTGGATCTAAGCGGGTAACACAAGGCGCAGCGAAATTACAAACCGATCGGTATGTCGCTACTGCACGCTGATCGGGATCCGCACGTCGAACTCGGAGTTGATTGCGATGCCGTCCTTCATCGCGGGGAAAAATTTCCATTCGCGCAACGTGTTGAGCAGAATCTGATTGAGGCGAGGATTAGGGGTCGGCTGCGCGAGCGTCACCTCGACGCTGCCATCCGGCCCTACCTTGAAATGCGCAACGGCGACGGCCTGGAAAACGTCCTCGCGCAAATCGTCGGGAATCGTCGGGGTCGGCGCATAAATGGCGCGCGCGCCGGACGCATCGTTGCCGATGCCAGCGCCACTTCCGACGCCGGTGCCACCCGGAATGCCGACTGAAGCTTCCTTTCCCGAGGCTGACCCCGAGGTCGTCGGCACCGCGGGCCCGGTTCCAACCTCGCTCGTCTCGCTGGGAGCGATCACTGGCGGCGCAACGACCTTAGGATGATGCGTCGCGACCTGCTTGGGATGAGGCTTCTCGATCGTCTTCGGCTTTATCGGCGCCGCCGCGGGCCCGCCTTGCAGGCCCGCAGGTTTCGGTGGAACCACCTCGACGAGTTGCGCCTCGATGGCGTTGTGCTCTGGCGGATGCGGCAACGAGGGTTTCAGAAACCGCGACCGAGCAGCATCGCGATCATCGATAATGACCGCCAGTGGCCCGGTCAGCACGAATCGCCGCCACGGTTGTGGCCGATAGATATCGTCTTCCGCGGTGATGCCGATCCACTGATTCATGGCGTCATCGCACTCGCCGGAGCGGGCGGTTTGCTGAACGGCAGCTCCCACTTGATGCCGCCATAAAATGCGCGGCGCGGGCCGTATTGGTCGGCGAAGACCCCGACCCCAGTGCCGTTACGAACCAGATAGGTACGGTCGGCCAAATTCTCGACCGCGACGCGCAATTCAACCGCACCCTTTTCAGCCAGCTCGATGCGCTTGATGATGCCGGCGTTGAGCTGGATGTAAAAGGGCAGGTTTCCGGTGTTCGCGAACCCGCGAGCGCAGTCCGCTGCCATAGATCCCGTCGAAGGTAAGGGTAATCCTTTCCATCGATAAGCTGCGCCCGCCGAAGAGGTGAAGGTCTGGTCGTGATCGAGGAAGATGTAGTGGCTGTTGATGTATTTGAGTTCGTCGGGCGCGAAATTGAATTGGCCCGATTCGACCTGAGTGCCCTGTGCCACGCGAGTACGCGAAGTTGGCATACGTGTAGAGGTTGTCGTGAGTGTATGAGCTGGTGAACTCGGTCCCCCAGACGCGGCCTTTGTGGTAGTTGAAGGTCTCGAAGATCAGCGCCGGACCGAACTGCCCCTCATCGATCAGATCGGCCGCCTTTTTGTAATACGCGTCGACCCCAAGATTCAGTCCGGGGATCACCTGCTGGATCACGCCCGCATCGAACAGATGATCGCGCTCGACCGTCGGAGTTCCATTGCCATTGGAGGCCGGCGCGCCGGTGGTGTCCTTGAATTTCTGCGATCGTGCTGACCGATACCAGCTCGGTTGGCGGCGGCGTGAACTGACGCGCATACGCCGCATGCAGCGTCGTCCCCTTGATCGGCGTGTACTCCAGACCGACGCGCGGGCTCGCCTGGTCCGCGCGCACCAGCCCATCGTAGAGGTCGAAGCGCGCACCGACGTTGATCGTTAGCTGCTCGAATGGTTTCCATTCGTCCTGCAGATAGACGCTGTAGATCCAGGTTTGCAGCGCGATGTTGTCGACGATCGAGATAGGAGTCGCCATCGCACGCCGGAGGTACTCGGGAAGCGTCGCCTCATGATTGTCGATCTCGGCGCGCTCGGAATCGAAGTAGCCGCCCCAGCGAATGGTGTGGTCCTGAGAACCCATGGTAGGCGGTATCCACTCTGGACACCGTTGCCCCAATCGCTGCGGAACACCTTCGACGCGGCGCCGTTGTAAATCAGATCGCCCTCGTAATCGGGATAGAACGAGACCGTCGAATAGCGGCTGAACGGCGCGAGTTGGTAGTCGATGTTCGAGCCCACAGTACCCTGCAGCGCGAGGACGCCGAAATAGTTCTGCTCCAGCTGCCCTTCGTGAATATCGCGCGACGGATAGACCGGAACTCCGATCAGCGGGAAGACCTGCGGCTGATTGGGATTCGCGGGAATCTGGAAGTGATTCACCGCGGTTCCGGTTATGAGGCTCAGCCGCGTCGTCGGATTCAGGAAGTAGGAAAAATAGCCGAATCCGGACCCTTGGTTGGAGGTGTCGTGGATCGCGGTCGGGCCCGAGGTCGGCGGCTCGACCCCGCGATCGGTATGGAGATACTGCCCGGTCGTGAACCAGCTGAAGTCGCCCTTGGATCCTCCGTACTCGAAGCTTGGATTCTCGGTCCCGCGCTGACCGCCGTAGAAGTCCACGTCGGCGAGGTTGTCGAGCAAGCCATCCTTGGTCTTGATGTCGATGACGCCCGCAGTGCGCAGGCCGAACTGCGCAGGCAGCGCACCGGTCAGCAAGCTGATGCTATTGGCAAAGCGCGGACTCAACACCTGCCCGAATCCGGTGATTCCTTCGGGAAGCTGGACCCCATTGATGCGGTACTGAAGGTTGGCATGATCGCCGCGCACGTGAATCTGTCCAAATGAATCCTGGGCCACGCCGGGCGCCTGGAGCAGCACCTGGTTAAGTGGGGTGTTGCTCCCTTGCGGCAGCTCGTGGATGGCCTGCTGGCTGAATGTATATACGCTGCCGCCGGTTTGCGGTGACAAAGCATTGCGCGATTGATTGAGGCGCTTGGCGACCACCGCGACGCTCAACTCCTTCGCCTGCAGCGCGAGTTGCACCGGCTTCGCGCCGGTCTTCGTGACCGAGACAATCGCGGTCGCCGGCTTGAAATCCTTTTTGTTGCCAATCACCGCGTAAACGCCGGGCGCACATTCTTTAAAGATGAAATGCCCCTGGCTGTCGCTGGTGGTTTTGGCTTGGGTTTTTCCTTGTGCATTTTGAAGCGTCACGGCCGCCGATGGGATCGGCCTGCCGAGCGCATCGTTAACGGTTCCTGTCACTTCCTGGTTGGCCGCCTTCGGCGTCTCAGCTGCACGAGCGGTGGAACAAGCTCCGCCCATCAACATCACGCCAAACCCAACTGCCAGGATGAAGTAGCTTCGCATCGCGAACTCCTCTGCTGCCTGGTCCGGTCGCGTCTCAATCCCGCGATCGGATGCGGGCGTTTCTCAACGGAATTCGCCGCGCGTTTTCAGATTCGTGAAGTTGGGAGCTTAGATGACCGCGGGTGGCGCTCTGCCGAAGCAGTTGCTGACGGACGGGCAAGGCGGCGCGAGGAAGATCACGAGCGCCGCCAGATTCTCCACCATCGTCGGTCCGGCGAGCGCAGTCGCGAGCGCGGAGGCGGCCGGCGAATGCAGATGCGCGGCGCAGATCGCGCATGAGCTATCGGCAATTCCCGCGGTACTGGCGGAGACTTCCTGCTGCGACGAGACGGAATGGAAGTGCGCCGCCGCGATCGTTTGCCCCAGCATCAGGATGATGGCCGCGAGCACCGCGGCTTTGCGCATCATCTGTATGCGCGGGCGTATGTGAGGGCGGGACTTCATCCGGGTGATCAGGCCAGCACTGGCCCGACGCTTCAAGCTGCCGCGTTCCGCATCGAGGATCAAGCGCTGCTCATTCGCCGAGCGCGGTCCTGATCGATCGATGGAAATGCTCCAAAGCCGGCTCATAGCGCCCGTACACAACTTCGGGCAGCACGCCGGATTCGAAGTTGCGCTGAATCTGCTCGCCGATGGTGAAGTCCTGCTCGACGACTCCGACCAGCAGGTCCATCGCCTTTTTCCATTTTGAGTTTTCCGCGTCGTGCGGCGGCGCGAGAACGCTGATCTCGACGATCGCGTCGTTGACCGCGCCGGCCACCGGAAACGCTCGATAGGTCTCGAGGTGGTCGCTCTGCATTACGCAAATCGTGTTGGGAAAAAGATTCATCAGGATGGTCGCGTGCTGTATCAATGACCACTTCGATTCCGGCAGCTCGCGCATCTTCTCAATCGAACTCCGAACCCCGACCAGCCGATGATTCAATCCGAAGCCGTCGTAGAGCGCGAGGTTCTTCGCGAAGATCGGCGCGATGTTGTTCTTGTGCAGCACCTTGATGTGGTAAGCCTCCCAAAACGTATCGCTCATCAGCTTCCAATTCATGCTGCGGCGCACGACGCGTTGATCGGCGAGCGCAAAATCGTCGATGCCGTAAGATGCGAGGTCCTCGGCGAGGCCGCCGAGATGTTTCACCACATCGATCGTCGCGCCTTCGTTAGGTGTGACCCATACCAGCCCGAATTTCTCCTCGACCGGAAAGCTTACGAGTCCGTGACTCTCGCGATCGAGCGTCGCGAAGCCAGCTTCGTCGGGTATCGCACGCAACTTGCCGTCGGTGTCGTAACTCCACGCATGATAGGGGCAACTAAAACGCACCGCACCCGAGCCGCATCCTTCGACCACGCGCGACCCGCGATGGCGGCAGATGTTTGCGAGTGCGCGCAACCGGCCCTCATTGTTTCGCGTCACCAGGATTGGCGTCGGCCCGAGGCTATCGGTGAAGTAATCGCCCGGCTTCCTCACCCGGCAACTGAAGCCCGCGACCAACGGATACTCGCGAAACAAAATTTCGCGCTCACGCTTCGCCCATTCCGGCGAGGTATAGGTGCTCGGATCGTTGCGCGTGAAGACCTCGGTCATCGGCGGGACGCCGCGATCGATCGATTCGAGCGCCTCGCGAACGAGGCGCACCTGCGTTTCATGCTGCATTAAGATGCATTCTGATGCCCCTTCCCCTTCAGGGGAAGGGGCTAGGGGTTAGGTCTCCCTCTGCCGGCACGCTAGGCGGGTGCGCGCGCGGTGACGTATAATCTACCCGACTTATGGCTGAAGATTCGACGCAAGCGCGCGAGAAAATGGTGGCCGAGCAGCTGCGGGCTCGTGGCATTGCCGATGCGCGCGTGCTCGAGGCGATGCGCACCGTCGAGCGCGACCGCTTCATCCCGAACGAACTGCGCGACCATGCCTACGACGACGGCCCGCTTCCGATCGGCTCCGAACAGACCATCTCCCAGCCCTATATGGTTGCCCTCAGTTGCGAAGTCGCACAGTTGACCGGCGGCGAGCGGGTGCTCGAAATCGGCACCGGCAGCGGCTACGAGGCCGCCGTGCTGTCGAAGCTGGCGGCGCAGGTCGTCACCATCGAGAGTATCCCTCATCTATATGATCGCGCGCGTCTCATTCTGCAGGGCATCGGCGCCAGCAACGTTTCGGTGCGCCTCGGCGACGGCTCACTCGGATGCATCGAGGAGGCGCCTTTCGACGCGATCATCGTGAGCGCGGCGATGCCCGGCATTCCCACCACATTGCTGACGCAACTCAAGCCCGACGGTCGCCTGGTCGCGCCCATCGGCGAGGAGGAGTTGCAGACGCTGGTGCGGATCGCGCGCATCAATGGGCATTGGCAGGAAGAATATTTCGGTGAATGCCGTTACGTGAAGATGACCGGCAAGCATGGCTTCACCGAATGAAAGCTCTTTGAAGTAGCGCCGCTCGGGAATTTCTCGAACGACCCGCGATTCCCGGGGGCGGGTGGACGGTTGGCGGACAAGCAGATCCGGCGTGCTGGGGTGGTGGTGCTGCTGGGCCTCGTGCTCGGAGGGATTCTCTTTGCCGCCGGATGCTCCAGCTCGAAGTCCAATCTGTTCACTCCGCATACGACTCGCAGTCAGGGCACCTACACCGTCCGGCGCGGCGACACGCTTCATCACATCGCGCAACGCTATGGGGTGAGCGTCAGCAGCCTGATGAACGCCAACCGCATCAACGACGCGCGTGAGCTCCAGGTCGGCCAGGTCCTGACCATCCCTGGATACACATCCTACGCCGCCATCGATAACTACGGCTCCGATTTTCCTCGGAACGCCCTTCGCGGCATGTTCGCGTGGCCGGTTGACCATGGCGAAATCTCCTCGGGCTTCGGGATTCGCAACGGCACGATGCATGACGGCGTCGATATCGCCGCGCCGATTGGGACGGCGGTGCGTGCGGCTGAAAGCGGAACCGTAATTTATTCCGGACGTCTGCGCGGTTACGGCAACGTGATCATCCTGCGCCATGACGATCACTACGTCACCGTCTATGGTCACAACTCGACGAACCTGGTGCGCGAGGGTGACGTGGTGTCGCGCGGGCAGGTCATCGCCAGTATCGGCGACAGTGGCCGCACTACCGGCGCTAATCTCCATTTCGAGGTGCGCCGCGACAACACCGCGCGCAACCCGCTCGCGTATCTTCCGCGCCCCGATCAGACCGCCGGGATCTCCTTTGCTCGGAACACCGGCTCCTAGTATTGTGGCTCGCGCTTTCAGGTCGCATCCGGGGAGAACGGCGCAATGAATGTTGATGAGCTCAAGAAACTGATCCGTGATGTTCCGAATTTCCCCAAGGCGGGAATCCTGTTCCGCGACATCACGCCGCTGATCGGCAATGCGCGCGGGCTGGCCGCGATCGTCGACCAGATGGCCGATTCCTATCTCGGCAAGGTCGACGCGGTGCTCGGCATCGAGTCGCGGGGATTCATCTTCGGCGCGCCGGTCGCGTACCGCCTCGGTGTGGGCCTGGCGATCGCGCGCAAACCGGGCAAGCTCCCCTACAACTTCGTCGAAGAATCATACGAACTGGAGTATGGCCACGCAGAGTTGCAGATGCATGAAGACGGGGTGGTCCGCGATGCGCGGGTGCTGATCGTCGACGATCTGCTCGCCACCGGCGGTACCGCGCACGCCGCGATTCGGCTGGTGCAGAAAATCGGCGGCGAAGTCATCGGATGCGGCTTCGTGGTCGAGCTCAACGCGCTCGACGGCCGCTCGCGCCTCGCCCCGGTGCCCGTCACCTCGCTCATCCAGTATGATTGATTGACGAAGTGGCGCGGGTTTAGCCTGTGCCGGCCACATCGATTCAAGCCGTGAGTTCTGACCACCAAAGCCATAGCCATCGTCATGAGGTGGTCGCCGCTGACAAACAGCGCCTGAGGATCGTGCTGGTCGCGGTGGCGGTTTATTGCGCGGCGGAATTCATCGGCGGTTACTTCACCAACAGCCTCGCGCTGATGACCGACGCGGTGCATATGCTAACCGACATCGCGGCGCTCAGCCTCGGGCTGCTGACGTTGTGGATCTCGACACGGCCAGCGAACCGCGGAAAAACCTTCGGCTACCTCCGTGCGGAAATCCTCGGCGCGTTCCTTAATGGAATTTTTCTTTGGCTGCTGGTCGCGTTCATCTGGATCGAAGCCTTCCGCCGCCTGCATCATCCCACTCCCGTCGAGGCGTTGCCGGTGATGGGCATCGCGGTAGTCGGCCTCGTGGTCAATATTTTCTCGGCATGGATGACTTACGATGCCGGCAGCGAGGCCGGCCGCCCCGGGATGGCGGTGCGCGCCGCATTCCTGCACGCGGTTTCCGATCTCATCGGCGTCGGCGGCGTGTTCATCTCGGGAGCGCTGATTTATTTCACCGGATGGACCGCGGCGGATTCGGTCGTCAGTTTCGTCATCGGCGCGCTGGTGCTCTTCAGCTCGTGGGGCCTGATCAGGGAGGGCATCGACATCCTGATGGAGTCGGTGCCGTCGAATATCGATCTGGACCAACTGCGCGAGGATCTCCTCGCCGTTCAAGGGACTGCCGAGGTTCACGATCTCCACGTATGGTGCCTGACGTCGCGCGAGTTCGCTCTCGCCGCGCATGCAGTGGTCGCGCCCGACGCCGACCAGGATCGCGTGCTTTCCGACATGCATCAGTTGCTCGAAGTGAAATTCAAGATCCGTCATATGACGGTGCAACTCGAGCGCGACAGCCGACGTCATCGCGAGCCGGAACATTTCTAGATCGAGCGCATTCGGCATCGTGCCAAGCGCAGCCTCATAAACGCAGCGAAAGCGAAACTATTTTTAATCTTCGTCGCGTTTTCGAGAAAATGTCTTCCGAGATTTCGCCTCTACCCATACAATTGTTTTCAGTGACGACTGAAGAATTCATTCGCGAGTTCGAGCACACCGGCGACGCAGGCATCGAGGTTGAGGCGCCCACCCGCGCCGATTTGTTTGCCTGCGCAGCAATTGGCGTCGCGCGCATCATGGTCGCGCCCGATGGCATCGAGCCGCGCGAAACTCACGTCATCACGGTGTTCGGTGATACCGACGATGAGCTCATGTTCGAAGCGCTCTCGGACGCGCTCAACCTTTTCCTCTGTGACGACTTCATCTGGCGCGACGCCACGGTTGAGGAAGAGCCAGGCACGATTATTTTGAAGCTCAGCGGTGAGCGATTCGATGCCATTCGCCACGAGATGCTCACCGAGCTGAAGGCCGTTACCTATCATCAGTTGAACGTCGAGCACGATGATGACGGCTGGAAGGCGCGTATCGTTTTCGACGTTCGAGTTTTTCGGCTATTTCCTTACCGCCAATTTCACTTCCCAGCGGCACTCGGCCTGCTCGATCGGCGGCTATGCGGCGATGATCCAGCGGCGTGCTTCCGCAACCTGCGGATTCGCGAAGACTCGCACCTCGCCCGGCATCACGAAACGAAACGCCCCGACCAGATGCTTGATCCATCCGACCTCAGTCACCACGGCGACCCGCTCCCAACGCGTATAGTCCTCGAGACCGAGTTTCAGATCCTCCCATTCCGCGCCGAGATCGATTTCGCTGAATTGCGGTCCCAGCTCGTAGTACAACCGCCTTTTGCTATGCGTTTTTCGCGCTTTCTCGACTGCGGGGATAACTACCTCGAGATAGTCCTGACGCGTCACCCGTCCCGTGGCTTTAAAACCGATCACATTGTCCGGAAAGCTCGTGATGACTTCGATCATGGATATGTCCTCCGGGATTCGAGCAGATGTTGCCTCCCATTCTACACCCCTGATGTTCGGAAGATGTGACCTGACTTCTTCGCTCCGCACCGCGCTGATATCCTCTGAGGCTACAAAGATATGGCCGGCATAACGCAAGTGATGGCGGACGCAGCAGCGCCGCGTACCCAAATTCGTTGAGTGATTCTCAAAAATTCTCCGTAGCGGAAATCGATCGCCTCGGCGAGCTTCCACCCGAGGTCGTCGAGGCCGAGGCGAGCCTCGTCGAGGAATTCGAGGAAACCTGGATCACACCGCCGTTCCAGCCGATTCGCGCCGGCCTCGCACTGTTTTTCATCGCCGGCGGATTCGGCCTGTACGAGTACGTGCTGCTCTCGTTCTGGTCCTCGCCGACGATGGGGATTCACGACCGCATCCCCTACCCTGCTTATTTCGGGATCGCCGCCGCGATGGTGCTGTGCCTCATCGGAGTGCGTCTCGCCCTCGGGGTATGGTCGCCGCATGCGAAGCTCGCGCTCGGGCTGCTGGCATTTTTCGCCTGCGCCGCGGTCGGCATCGGCGGCGGGCGCTTCGTGAGCTACACCCTGCGCGGCACTCGCAATCCGCCATTCACACTGAATCTCAAGATGGGCGATCGTTTCCCGGCGTATGCGCTGCCCGATCAGACCGGCGCGATTCAGCATGGGCCAAAGGCGGATTCGAACGGAACTTTGGTGGTTGTGTATCGGGGCGATTTTGATCCGTTCGCGCGTTTTGAGCTTTCCGAACTCACCGCGCGCCAGTCCGAATTGCGTAAACGAGGTCTGAAGACGGTCGCGATCAGCGCCGATCCTATCGATAGATCGAAGATGCTCGCCGGATTCCTTGGCACCGACATCCCGCTGCTGAGCGATGACAAGGAAGCATTGCTGCGGCCGCTCGGCCTCATCCAGCATCATCGCGACGGCGAGCCGGACAACGCGATTCCCGCATTTTTCCTGCTCGATCGCGAGGGCATCGTGCGATGGATTTTCACCTCGCCATACTCTCGCGAGATGCCCTCGACGGAGAGCATCCTCGCCGCCGCCCCATTGCACAATGAGTGAGTCATCAGTTCTCTAACCGCGGTATTTGAACCGCTGAGGCAATCGCGAGGGTTTCGGCTATCGCGATATCGTTGCGGGCGCTTCGCGAAGCCCCCTACGAGCGCTGCTCTGGCGTTTGGAGCACGCGGTCGACCATCTCGCGCGAAAGGCCCAGATAATTGGCAGGGTCGAGCAAATTCGCGAGGGCGGCGCGATCGAAATGCTTCGAGACCTCGGGATTTTCGGCGAGCAATTCGAGGAACGGTTTTTTCTCCGCGAGCGACTGCCGGGAAATCCCGGACACCAGCGCATGCGCGCGCTCGCGGCCCAGATGCGGCGCCAGCGCCATCATCACCGCTTCCGAGGAGATCAGGCCGCCGCTCGCATCGAGGTTTTCGCGCATCCGCTTCTCGTCGAGATGCAGTCCCGCCGCTAAATTGCGCGCGTGGTAGAGCGCGCCCGACGCCGCGAGGAAAATCTCCGGCAGCGCGACCCATTCGACCAGCCACGGCCCGCTCGCGCGCTCATGATCCTGGACCATCGCCTCCATCAACGAAGCCGCGTTCTGCCGCACGATCGTGGCGCAGGCGATGATGAAGTTGCAGGCCACCGGATTGCGTTTTTGCGGCATCGTGCTGCTGGTTCCGCGCCCCGTCTCCGCGGGCTCCGCTGCTTCGCCAACTTCGGTCTGCATCATCAGCTTGATGTCGGTGGCAAACTTCGCGAGCGTCCCGGTTACCATCGCGAGGAAGGCGCCGACTTCCGCAAACGCGTCGCGATGCGTATACCATGCGATTTCCGATTCGCCGAGTTGCAGTTCCTTCATCAGTTCGCGCTGAACCTCGAGACCGCGTGCGCCAAGCGATGCGAGGGTGCCAACCGCCCCGCCGAACTGGCCGACCAGCACTCGCGGCCGCAATTCTTTCAGCCGCGCGCGATGACGCTCGATGGCGGCAAGCACTTCAGCAGCTTTCAGCCCGAAGGTGATCGGCACCGCGTGCTGCAACATGCTCCGCCCCGCCATCGGAGTATCGCGATAACGCCGCGCCAATTTCGCGAACGAGACGGAGAGCTCGCGCAGGTCGGCGTCGCTGATCGCGAGAGCGTCGCGCAACTGAATCACGGTCGCCGTATCTGTCAGGTCCTGGGTGGTCGCGCCCCAATGGACATATTGGCCCGAGCCGCCGGCGCATCGCGCAACCAGTTGGTCGACGAGAGGAATTATCGGTGAACCGACGACCTCGGTCCGGCTTCGCAACTTTTCAAAATCGAGGTGTGCGATTTTCGCTTGCGCGGAAATTTCTTCAGCGGCCGAGGCCGGAATGATGCCGAGGCGCGCCTCGACGCGCGCCAGCGCCGCCTCGATATCAAGATAAATCGCGACGCGATTCTCATCGCTGAAAACCTTGCGCATCGCCTCGGTGCTGAAGAGGTTTCCAAGAATCGCCGAATCGAACGCGGTAGAGGCCATGCAGCTCCAGTTTATATGTCGAGAAAAACGGTCTCGTTCCCGCCTTGCAAGATCACGTCGAAACGCAGCACGCGATGCGACCCGTCGGCCCAAGTGGCGATCATCGTGGGGCGACGCTCGCGCGGCACGGAATTCATTACCGGATCGGTCGCGTTGAGCGGCTCCTCGGGGAAATAAATTCGCGTCACCAGGCGCTTGAGCAACCCGCGCGCGAAAATCGAAACGTTGATGTGCGGCGCCTGCAACGTACCATCGACGCCGGGAACCGCGCCCGGCTTAATCGTATGAAAGCGGAACTCCCCGCGCGCATCGGTCGCGGCGCGACCGTGGCCATGGAAGTTCGGATCGAGGAGTTTCTCCTGGTCGTCGTCGGGATGGTCGTAGCGCCCCTCGGCATTGGCCTGCCAGATTTCCAGCATCGCATCGGTGACCGGCGCGCCGTCGCCGTCGATGATACGGCCCTCGATGGTCACGCGCTCGCCGCGCGTCTCCTCGCGCACCAGATTTTCGGCGCCCGCCTCGATAAGCGCAGGGCGGAAAAACGGCCCGACCGTCTGCGAGGGAGTCTGCCGCGGACTCATCGCGGATGCTCCTCGCGGAGTGGCAGGGGTCGCATAACGGCCGCGCAGGACCATGTCGAATTGATAGCCGAGCGCATGCTCCGGCATCGTCGTCTCGATGTCGAATCGCGCCACGAGGCGGGTGCGCGCCGCAGCATCGGGAACGCTATTGAAAATCGGATCGAGCACTAACAATGGGTCGCCGGGGAAATACATCTGCGTGATGAGCCGCGTGGCGAAGCTTGGGCCGAACAGACTGAAGTGGATGTGCGCAGGACGCCATGCGTTGTCATGATTGCGCCACGGATACGCGCCCGGCTTGATAGTGGTGAAGCGATAGACGCCGTTGGCATCGGTCATCACGCGACCATTACCTGAGAAGTGCGGATCGAGCGGCGCTTCATGTTGATCCACCGGATGAGCATAGCGACCAGCCGCATTGGCCTGCCATATCTCGATGAGGGTGTCGGGAATCGCGCGGCCGTCTTCGTCGAAGATGCGTCCGCTGATGATGATGCGCTCGCCGATCGCCTCGCCGCCGTTGAAATGCGTGAGGTCGATGTCGCCGGAGCGAATGACCTCGCGTCCGAAGCGCGGTCCGGTGATTTCCGAGAGCGTATGCTCGACGCGAATGAGCGGCTGTTTGGGCGCGCGCTTGACGGTGCTGCCGTAGGCATCATGCGCGTATGGAGGATGCGCGCCTTGCTCCTCATGGCGATAAGAATCGGACATTGCGGCCACTCTTCTCCGTGTTCTCCTTCGATAGTATCGCCCTTGTGAACTGAGTCATTACAGTAGGATGCCGGCTGGACACTTGGAAGTAACCGCTTCGCGGCGTTACAGTTTCGCGCGATCCGTTTCAACCGTGCCCATCAGGAGGAGAAACAATGGTGCGTCGTGCCGAATGCTCATGCGGCCAACTGTCGGCGGTATGCACCGGCGACCCGGTACGAATCTCGGTTTGCCATTGCCTGGCGTGCAAACGGAGATCTGGGAGTGCCTTCAGCTATGGCGCGCATTTTCGCGAGGAACAGGTCGTCGTCAACGGTACCGCGACCGAGTTCGTTCGCATCGGTGATGAGGGCGGACGCCTGGTGTTCTCGTTCTGTCCGGTCTGCGGCGCCAATGTCTTGTATCGAAATAGCGGCGTCCCCGGCATCATTTCGGTCCCGGTCGGTGGGTTCGCGGACCCGGCGTTTCCCCCACCGACGGTGTCCGTCTACCACGAAAGCCGGGCGCATCGATGGCTCGAAATTCGTGCCGAGCCGCTGGAAAAACGCAGATGAGCCTCCACCGCATAGCGCTCACAACTTGGTGAAGCCGTCGGGACTCCACTGTTCCGAGCCTACCCCATTATGGACGAAGAACAGGCCGTCGGGATCATACTTTTTTTTGACTTCCGCGAGCCGAGGATAGTTGCTTCCCCAGTACGCCTGTTGCCATCCCTTCTCGAAGTAGTTGCTCTCGCTCACGTACGCTCCGGTTTCTCCGGTGACCGCGCGAAGTTCATCGACGCATTTGTCGATGCGCTCCCTGGCCTGGCGGCCCTTGTCGACCGATGGCTCATGGCCGGGGATTCCCGGATATGCGGGACCTTGCGCATCGCCGACGATGGCCAAGGTGAACGCAGTCAATAAGGCGGGGTTGGTCGCGGTGTCCTTAGCGTCCGCGAGCGCATCGGGTGGCGCTCCCGCGAGGCCCTTGTTGAAGTGGAGTTCGACGCCTGTATGGCGGCAGCTTGCGAAAAGAGCGTCGGCGAGACGTTGCTGGTCGGCGTCATTGGCTAGCAGCGAAGCCGGCAACCATAGCGACTCGAAACCCCAGATGAACCATGCCACCTGCCCTCCATCGCCCTTCCACCATGCATTAGTGGGCGCCGCGCCGGGGCGATTGTCGAAGTTCAACGCCGGCTGCGGGATCACGTCTACGAGAGCATCATCAAGTAGTGCGATCAGTGGATTCCCATTTCGAGGAAGGCCGATCTCGGGCCAATGCTCCTTCCACCATTGCACATCCCACCAGTTGCGCGCCGGCACGCTTCCGATCGTGACGCGGCCTTTGATCGAACCGACCTCCGGCGAATGCGCGATCCAGTCCAGAAACGGCTGCCAGACCTTTTTTGCCTGCTCAGTATCCAACCCCTGGTAAACCATGCTGATGACGAGCGTGTTTTCGGGATTCAGATGCGCCTGCTCGCCCCAATGATCATTGAAGAGATGCTCGGCGTAGAAGCTCACGAATTGCCGAATCAGACGCCGATACGCATCGTCAGACGATGCCTTGATGGTGATGTTGACGGCGCCGAAGAACTCGGGAAGCTCGTGAACTCGCAGCGTCATCTTGCTGATCACGCCGAAGCTGCCACCTCCGCCACCTTTGAGCGCCCAGAACAGATCGGCGTTAGTGCATGCATTTGCGATGCGGATCTGGCCGTCGGCGGTGACTACTTCGGCTTCGAGCAGGTTTCCTGCGGCGGTGCCGAAATGTTTCGAATGACTGCCGAAGCCGCCGCTTTGCACCAGACCCCCCAGGCATACGGTGGTGCATCCGCCGCCCTGGACATATTTCCCGCCTTTGGTGGTGACTGCGGTATAGGCCTGCATGCCGATGGTGCCGGCGCCGATCGTCACCGCCGGTTGCGGTTGCATCGTATGCTCGCATCCCTGCGGAACGAATGCGTCATGCATTTCGATATCGTTCATGTGGCGGGTCCAAATCAGCAATGAATCGGGCGCGTTGGAGGTGCCCTGGTAGCTGTGGCCACCGCCCTTGACCACCAGCCGGAGGTCATTTTGGCGCGCGAAATTCACCGCATTGGCGATATCCTGGGCGTTTCGGGCCGCGACTGCATAAACACTTGGCTTTGTGGCCCATGCATCAACCCATCCCAGGGTTTCGGTAAGCCCCGGCTGATCGCCGACGAAATACGGATTTCTCAGGTCCTTCGAGGTGAGCATGGCCGTGGCAGCCGATGGATCAGAGTGGCGAAAGAGGGAAGTCAACCTTGATCAGATTTCCCCCGACCGCATCGTTGAGCTGTTTCCATGCCGCTGGCGAGGGCCAAGTCGCATCGGAAGGGCGACGGCGGGTGAAATTCGTGCTCGCGAGCAGGCGGAACGGCAACATCGGCAGGAGGGCCGCCGAGCCAAGCGCTTTCAAGAAAGCTCTTCTATCCATCGATTCTTTCTCCTCAGAACCGGGCCGAGCAATTGGGATGCCGTAAGAAATCGCCGTAATATAAGGACATTAGCTCTGCGCCCTGCGCAATCCGATCCTTGCATGCAGCTCCTTCATGAAGTTATCACATCGGCTCGTCTTGCTTTTCAGGCGAATCAGGATACACTCACGCCATTGGCACTCGAACCCGTCGAGTGCCAATTGACAATCCGGCACCAGTGATTATCTTCTCGCCGGGCAATTTTACCTAGCGCTCACATCGACCGCTAAAAAACGTACGAAGGAGGATGCTAAGCATCATGAAGCTTAGACCATTAGGCGACCGCATTCTGGTTAAGAGGATCAAAGAGGAAGAGAAGACTAAGGGAGGGATCATCATCCCCGACACCGCCAAAGAGAAGCCTCAGGAAGGCAAAGTCGTGGCGGTCGGTAAGGGCAAGGTTGCCGATGACGGCAAGCTCGTCGTTCCCGAGGTTAAGGCGGGCGACAAGATCCTGTTCGGCAAGTATTCCGGTAGCGAAATCAAACTGGAAGGCGAAGACCTGATCGTCCTGCGCGAAGACGATATCCTCGGAATCATCGAGTAAGAGCCCCCGCCGCAAAGCTTCCGGGGATAAGAAGAATTTAGGAGAAACGCTGCTATGGCCGCAAAAATTGTAAGATTCTCGCAAGACGCGAGAGAGAAAATTTTAAAAGGCGTTAACGTTCTGGCCGATGCCGTGACGGTGACGCTGGGCCCCAAAGGCCGCAATGTCGTACTCGATAAGAGCTTCGGCGCGCCGACCGTCACCAAGGACGGCGTTACCGTCGCCAAGGAAATCGAGCTCGAAGACAAATTCGAAAACATGGGCGCGCAGATGGTCAAGGAAGTCGCTTCCAAGACCTCGGATGTAGCCGGCGACGGCACCACCACCGCGACCGTGCTCGCCCGCGCCATCTACACCGAAGGCATTAAGATGGTGGCCGCCGGTCACGATCCGATGTCGCTCAAGCGCGGCATCGATCGCGCTGTGGAAACCATCAGCAGCGAGCTGAAGACCATGTCCAAGCCGACCAAGGATCGCAAGGAAATTGCTCAGGTCGGCACCATCTCCGCCAACAACGACTCGACCATCGGCGACATCATTGCCGAGGCGATGGAGAAGGTCGGCAAAGAAGGCGTCATCACGGTTGAAGAAGCGCGCGGACTGGAGACCCAGCTCGAAGTGGTCGAGGGTATGCAGTTCGATCGCGGCTATCTCTCCCCTTACTTCGTGACCGATCCGGAGCGCATGGAAGCGCGCCTCGAAGACGCCTACATCCTCATCCAGGAAAAGAAGATTTCCTCGATGAAGGACCTGCTCCCAATTCTCGAAGCTATCGCCAAGTCGGGCAAGCCCCTGCTGATCATCGCAGAGGACATCGAGGGCGAGGCGCTCGCCACTTTGGTCGTCAACAAGATTCGTGGAACGCTCGCATGCACCGCGGTTAAGGCGCCGGGTTTCGGCGATCGTCGCAAGGCGATGCTCGAAGACATCGCGACGCTGACCGGCGGCAGCATGATTGCCGAAGAGCTCGGTGTAAAGCTCGAGAGCGTCCAGCTCAACCAGCTCGGCCGCGCGAAGCGGATCATCGTCGACAAGGACAACACCACCATCATCGACGGCGCTGGAAAGCGTCCCGACATCGAAGGACGCATCAAGCAGATTCGCGCGCAGATCGAGGAAACCACCTCGGACTACGATCGCGAGAAGCTACAGGAGCGCCTCGCGAAGCTGGTCGGCGGCGTCGCAGTCATTCGGGTCGGTGCTGCGACCGAAGTCGAAATGAAAGAGAAGAAAGCCCGCGTCGAGGACGCACTGCATGCGACCCGCGCCGCGGTTGAAGAGGGCGTGGTTCCCGGCGGTGGCGTGGCGCTGCTTCGCGCCAGCGCAGCCTTGGACAACCTCCGCGCCGGCGAGCACGAGAAGGTGGGCATCGGCATCATCCGCAAGGCGGTCGAAGGGCCGGCATGGTGGATCGCGTCGAATGCGGGCTGGGAAGGTTCGGTCGTGGTCGACAAGATCCGCAACAACAAGGGCGCGTTCGGCTTCAACGCGGGCGCCGAGGAATTCGAAGACCTGATGAAGGCCGGCATCATCGATCCGACCAAGGTCGTTCGCACCGCGCTGCAGAATGCGGCCTCCGTCGCGGCATTGCTGCTCACCACCGAGTGCATGGTGGCCGAGAAGCCCGAGGAGAAGGGCAACGCTGCGCCTCCAATGCCGGGCGGCGGCATGATGTAACGACGCGGTTGTAGCGAAATCGCACAATCCATTCACTGCTAGTCATGATGAAACGGCGGAGTCCAAACAGGACTCCGCCGTTTCTGTTTTGGAACCCACCGCGCCTCGGGTCCGGTGCAATGAGTCGCGATGGTGCAACAATCGCCGGGGAATCGAGACCGGCAGGCGATAGGGTTCAATTTACCTGTAGATAGCTCGGAACAACATCGAAGGCCAAAGGAACGGTGTGCCAAAGAAAGCGCATCACGCTACCGAAGAAGGAAGCTGTTCCGATCCATACCGTCGCAACTGGCCTCACGCTTGCTACCTATTGGTGGTTAGTTCCCCTGAATCATCCGGGTCCTCGCAGTGATGCGGGTCGGGAGATTCGCGGGCTGAGGACACCATGGCAGTTCGAGTTTTAATCAGCGACGGCTCATCGGCGATTCGCAACGCGATTCGGCGCCACCTTGAATGCATCGGATGCGAGGTCGTCGCCGAGGCGGCGACGGGCGAGCAGGCATTAACTTTATTCAGGACGGTTGAGCCCGAGATTGTGACGCTGGGCGCGGACTTCAGCTATGGTGAGGAATCCAATCCGCTCGAACTGATTCGGTTGATCAAACGCGAGATGCCCGAAACTTCAGTAGTGATTGCGGCGCGTGCGCTGCTGCCGAGTGACGCCGAAATGTTTCAGATGGCGGGTGCCTTGGAATGCTTCATCGCGCCGTTCGACTTTGCAGGCCTGTGGCGGACCTTATCGATGGCCCATCCGCAGCTGATGGCTGGAACGTTCGCCACCATGATGTCGGCGACGGCGGCGCTCAAGGCTAGTCGGGTTTCACGATAACTTTGTCGATCGCCAGCGGCTGGCCGGGAACGCATTCGACCACCGCAACCCATCCTGCACTGTCGCTCGCATACAGCGGCGCCGGCGTCCCGCAATAAAGCGCGCGCGTCGATCCCTGAGAGACATCGTTGTAAATGTGGACGTGGCCGAGCGCGATGTAGTGATATCTGCTGCGCTCGATCTCATCTGGCGTGATCGGCGAGGAGCGCATGTTCTCGGCATCCTCGGTGTGGAATCCGTGGGCGAGCGCGATGTTCCACAGCTCGGGATGCGGTTCAGGAATGCCACCCAGCGGTCGATACTCCGGCGTATGCTCCACCATCGCGCGACCCCATAGCCGCGCTTCCAAATCGGGAAAATCCAGCACCCGCCCATCGGGATCGAGGATCAGATGCAGGTTGCGCGGGAACACCGAGGGCGAAAGTTTCGCGTAGATCGAGCGCTCATCGTGCGCATCATGATTGCCCGGAATCATGACCACCGGCATCTTCGCGCGCGCGATGGTGCCGAATGCGAACGCGAGGCCCTCCTCACTGACCCGGCTGGAATCAAATAAATCGCCTACGATAAGGAGTAAGTCGGCGTCGCGATCGTTGGCAACCTCGATGACGTTCGAGAAAGCCTTGCGAACCTTGTCCCGCAGCTTCACGCCGGCCTCCGTCGCGCCGAAGGTATCGGTCTCGAGGTGTACGTCCGAGGTATGGACAAATTTTAGCGGCTTTCGAGGCTTAGCAGGCAACTGGCTTCTCACTCGCCGGGTGGCGCGCCGAACTCTTCAGAATATCGGCATTCGCCCGCGGCTCGCTTACTCATGAGATACTATAATGAAAGCGGCCCTCCTGAAAATGGCCCGATGTTAATGGCGGCTGGAACTGCTTTTGGAAGAATGCTCTTGCGCGGATGACGAAGGCATCGCCTGGAGAAAGCCTTTGATCTCGGCGAGTGAGCGCCCGTTTTGCTCGGCGTCGGCCGCGATCTTGTCGAGCTTTTGGTCGATGCTATTCACTCGGTCCTTGAGATCATTCACGCGCTCCGTGCTACCGCCACTTCGCTCTGTCAGCGCAGCAAGCTGGGCCGTAATCGCGCCGAGCTGCGCTGTATGGCCCTTCACCTCGGAGTAAAGGTTTCTGCCTAAAAATGCCACTATGCCGAGGAGCATTGCGAACAGCGCGGTATTGATCCTTAGCCACAGATCCTCTCTCCGCACGGCGCCGCGAAGCTCAATGTCTCGCGTGGCTCTTTCGATGGCCTCGTTACGCATTGCGGTCGGCGAGTCTTCTGGAGAATTTTAAGACATACTCAACATTCACTATCTTAGCGGATGCGATATCTCAAGTCGCTCGCTAACGCTCAGTTATTTAGAGTTACCTCCATTGTGTGGCGAAATGGCTGAACCACCACAGGCTTTGCTCCGCAGGACTATCCTGATGTAATCGGTCGCGATGGCGAGTTTTGGCTGTAAGGAGAGACTTTCGTGATTGTTGTAATGAAGGCGCACGCCACCGAGGCGGAAATCCAGGCCGTCGTCACCGCGGTCGAGGAACTCGACTATCGAGGACACATCATCCGCGGGGTCGAGCGCACCGTCGTCGCCTGCGTCGGCGAGGAGCGCGGCGAGCAGCATTCGCTCGGGCACCTGGTGGCGTTCGCGGGCGTCGAGCAGGTAATGCCGGTTCTGAAATCCTACAAACTGGCGTCGCGCGAGGTCCGGCCCGAAGGCTCGGTCATCGATGTCGGCGGGGTGAAGATCGGCGGCCGGAAAATCGCCATCATGGCCGGCCCTGCGCGGTCGAAAGCGCCGAGCAGGTCGAATCCTCTGCCGATGCGGTCAAAGCCGGCGGCGCCAACCTCCTGCGCGGCGGCGCATTCAAGCCGCGCACTTCACCCTACGCCTTCCAGGGGATGGAGTCCGAAGGCCTCAACCTGCTTGAGCATGCGGGCAAGCGCGTGGGTCTTCCAATCGTCAGCGAAATCATGGAGGCGCAAGATATCGAACTGTTCGTCGCGCATGCCGATATGCTCCAAGTCGGCGCGCGCAATGCGCAGAATTTCTCGCTGCTGCGAAAGCTGGGGCGCACCAAAAAGCCGATCCTGCTCAAGCGCGGCATGTCCACCCGCATCGAGGAGTTCCTGATGGCCGCCGAGTATATCCTCTCGGAAGGCAATCCCAACGTGGTGCTGTGCGAACGCGGCATCCGCACCTTTGAGACGGCGACGCGGAACACGCTCGACCTCAACGCGGTACCGCTGCTCAAGCAAATGACGCATCTGCCGGTCATCGTCGATCCCAGTCATGGCACCGGTCTGTGGACGCTGGTGAAGCCGATGGCGCTGGCCTCGATCGCGGCGGGCGCCGACGGCCTGCTCATCGAGGTACATCCGAACCCCGCCGTTGCGCTTTCCGATGGCCCTCAGCAACTTCGTCCCGATCATTTTGCCGAGCTGGTTGCGGCGGTAAAGCCTGTAGCCGAAGCGGTCGGCCGCACGATGTAGTTTCCCGATGGCCGCGCGCACCAAGAGGAAATCACCTGATCGAATCGAAGAGCTGATCGCGTTCGTGCAAAGCGAACTCGAAACCCGCGCCGATCCTCGCAGGGCGGCGGCGATGGCGGCATACATGAAAACCTCGATGCCGTTTTATGGCGTGCCGAAACCGGAACGGGAGCAGATTCGCCGCGAAATAAAGACCCGCTTCATTCCTTTGAATCGCTCGGATTATGAGCGCGCGGTGCTCGGATTGTGGAAGCTGCCGCATCGCGAGGAAAAATATTTCGCCATCGATGTTGCGAGGACCTGGCGCGATTTCATTGTTCCCGAATCGCTGCCGCTCTATCGACGGATGATCCACGAAGGCGCGTGGTGGGACACTGTCGACGAGGTCGCGGCCCATCTGGTCGGCGCCGTCCTGCTTCGGCACCGCCAAGCAACCGCGCTCCTGATGGATCGATGGATCGAGGATGCCCATCTATGGATTCGCCGCGCCGCGATCATCTCGCAGCTGACTCATAAAGATAAAACCGATCACGCGCGGCTATTCCGCTACTCATTGGCGCAGGCTGCCGAAAAAGATTTCTTCATTCGCAAGGCGATCGGATGGGCGCTGCGTCAGTATGCCTACACTGCGCCCGACCGCGTGTGCGCCTTCATCACGAAGAATCGCCACCGGCTGTCACCGCTGACATATCGCGAAGCCTCGCGGGTGCTGATAAAGCAGGGCGTGATGGTTTAGATGTCACTCCCCAAGGATGTAAAAAACGCGCTCGCGAAGCCGCCCGCGCTCAAAGCCGGCGACACGGTCGGCGTGGTGTCGCTGGCCGCGGCGGTCGAGCAGAAGGCGCTCGAGCGCGGCCTCGAACTCGTCCACTCGATGGGTTTCCGTACGCGGGTTTCGCGCCACGTGCTCGATCGCGACGACATCCTGGCCGGTTCCGATCGCCAGCGCGCCGAGGAGCTGCAGGCATTTTTCGCCGACCCCGACATCCGAGCGATTTTGGTCGCCCGCGGCGGTTACGGCTCCGGGAGGATTCTTCCGCTCCTGGATTTCGAGGCGCTCGCGCTCACGCCTAAACCTTTCGTAGGATTTTCCGACCTGACGTTTCTGCTCAATCCGATTGTCGAGCGCGCTCGGATGGTCGCCTTTCATGGCCCGATGCTCGCGATTGATCACTCGATTGAGCCGCGCAATCGCCGCTCCTTCGACCAATTGCGAAAAGTCCTCGTCGGCGAGCTCGGTACTTTCGAAATGGAAGCCCAAAATGTAATTCATCCCGGCTCTGCCGAGGGTGAGTTGATGGGCGGATGTCTTTCGATCGTGGTTGCGATGCTGGATACGCCGTATGCCCCCGACTTCGACGGCAGAATTCTCTTCCTCGAGGAGGTGGGCGAGCGCGCATATCGAATCGATCGCATGATGGTGCAACTGCGGCAGTCAGGCGCGCTGGGCCGTTGCGCCGGGATCGTGTTCGGCGCGATTCGGCCCTTCGGCGGCGAGGAAAACGAGGCGCGGATGATTCAGCGCTTCATTACCGAGCAGACCAGTGGCCTTGCGATTCCGGTACTGTTCGGCATCGATGCCGGCCATTTCACCAACAATCTCACGCTTCCGTTCGGGGTGCGGGCGCGCATCGACTCGGCTGCGCAACGGCTGACGATCCTGGAATCGGGCGTCGCCTGAAAATCGCGTTGCTGCGGTGACGAAAGATCGCTTTCCGCGCTAGTATGTTTTCTCATCCAATTATCATGCGGAGGTTCCGGGCTTGGGATGGCGTGAAGTAGAGCAGGCGTTCAACGACGCCGTCGAGCGCCGCGTCTTCCCCGGAGCTACCGCAGTGGTGCGCCTGGGTGCCGATGTGGTTTTTGAAGGATGCTTCGGCTTCCGAACGCTGCTGCCCCAGCCGCGTGAGATGAAGCTCGACACCGTGTTCGATCTTTCCTCGCTGACGAAAGCCCTCGCCACCACCGTCGCGGTGATGATGCTCACGCGCGACGCGAAGCTGAAACTCGATGATCGCGTTACCCGGTTTTTCCCGGACTTCGGCGTCCATGGAAAAGATCGCGTGACGTTTCGCCATCTACTCGCGCATTGCTCGGGCCTGACCGGATGGCGTCCGTTTTACCGCCTCGTCGCGGATATCGAGCGCGGCGGCAAGGTCAACTTCATGTCGAGTCCCGGCGCGAAGCAATGGATTTGTGAGGAAATCCATCGCGAGAAACCTGAAGCTCCGGTGGGCACCAAGGCGATTTATTCCGACCTGAATTTCATCGTCCTTGGCGAAGCGATAGAGCAGGCGTCCGGCGCTCCGTTGCAGCGATTTTGCCATCAGCGCATTTATCGCGAGCTCGGTCTGCGCGCGACCGGATTCATCGACCACTCCTCGGCGCGCTCGCGCAAGCTGGAACCGGTGCAGGATATGTTCGCGGCCACGGAACAGTGCCCATCACGCAAACGGCTGCTGATCGGCGAGGTCGACGATGAGAACGCGTACGCGATGGGTGGCGTCGCAGGCCATGCCGGCCTCTTCGCGCCGGTACGCGAGGTCGATCACATCGCGGCTGAGTTGATCACGTGTTACCATGGCCGCTCAGCTTTCCTGCCCGAACGCGTCGTGCGGGAATTCTGGACTCGCGATAAAGCGGTGCCCGGCTCGACCTGGGCGCTCGGATGGGACACCCCATCGCCGAATCATTCGAGTTCAGGCCATCATTTTCCACCCACTGCGGTCGGACATCTCGGCTTCACCGGCACTTCGATTTGGATCGATCCAGACCGTGAGTTAGCGATCACGATTCTCACCAACCGCGTGCATCCGTCGCGCGACAACCAGGCGATCCGCGAGTTCCGCCCGAAGATCCACGACCTGATCATGGAGGCCATCCAAGGTGCCTGATTCGGAAAGCTCCGCGCGCCTCGCCCGCATTCCCGCATCGATCAGGCACGTGCATCTAATCGGGGTTGGCGGCACCGCGATGGCTGCGCTCGCGGGCATGCTCGCCGCGCGCGAGTATCGCGTCACCGGTTCTGATCGCGAGCTTTACGAACCGACCGCCTCACTGCTTAAGCAGTCGCAGGTCGAGGTCAAAACCGGCTTCGGTGCGCAGAATCTCGAGCCCGCGCCGGATTTGGTCGTGGTCGGGAATGTCATCACACGCAACAATCCCGAGGCCGAGGCCCTCCTCAAGACGACCACCCCGTATCTCTCGATGCCGGAGGCGCTGTGGCATTTCTTCCTGCAGCATAAACGCGTGCTGATGGTCGCGGGGACGCACGGGAAGACCACTTCGACCTCGATGATCGCGCACGTGCTCGAAGCCGCGGGCCGCGATCCCTCGATGATAGTCGGCGGGGTCGCGAGGGATTTCGGTTCTAATTACCGCCTTGGAAATGGCGGTGATTTCGTCATCGAGGGCGACGAATACGACACCGCGTTCTTCGACAAGGGTCCGAAATTTCTGCATTACCGCGCGAATGCAGCGATCATCACCGCCGTCGAGTTCGACCATGCCGACATCTATCGCGATCTCGATCACGTGAAGTCATCGTTTCGCGCGCTGGTCGAGCAGATGGATGAAAGCCGCATCCTCGCGGTATGCGCCGATTTTCCCGAGGCCCTGAGTGTCAGCGAGAAGGCGCGTGCGCGAAAGTTAACCTTCGGCCTCAAGGCGGGAGATGTTCGCGCGGTCGACATCAGGATCGCTGGCGATGGCGCGCATTTTTCGATCGCGCGTGGCAACCGCCGCATCATCGAAAAGGTTCATCTGCCGGTCGGCGGCCGGATGAACGTCGCGAATGCTCTCGGCGCTTTTGTCCTCCTGAGTGAATGCGGAATGGGCGCAGACGAAATCGCGCAAGGTCTCAAGTCGTTCACCGGCGTGGTGCGGCGTCAGGAGCTGATTGGCGAGGCGGGTGGCATCACCGTGATCGATGACTTCGCTCATCATCCGACCGCGATTCGCGTCACACTGGAAGCGGTAGCGGAGCGTTTTCCCGGCCACCGCATTCTCGCCGCTTTCGAACCGCGCTCGAACACCGAGCGGCGCAATATTTTCCAAAATGAATTCGCGATGGCGTTCGATCGCGCCTCGCGCGTGTATGTCGCGCCAGTCTACTTCAAGGACAACGACCCGATTCCCGCGGATCAGCGCCTCGATACCACCGAGCTGGCCGACGCGATCACCGATCGCGGTCCACTCGCGGTCGCGTGCGATTCGAATGACAACATTCTCGCCGCGATGGTGCATGACGCGCGGCCCGGCGACATCGCGCTCTTCATGTCCAACGGGCCGTTCGAGAATCTGAAGGAACGTTTCCTCGCGGCGATGGCGAATCAGTAGCCGAGCTGCCGATCCACCACGTTGAGCAGTTGCTGACCCGCGGCGAAGCGGCGAAGGTTGTCGGCAAATAGCGCGCACGCCTTATCCATGTACCCGCGATTGGCGCCCGACATGTGCGGGGTCAGGATCACATTTTCGAGGTCCCAGATCGGGCTTTCCTTCGGCAGCGGCTCCTTCTCGAAAACATCGAGGCCGGCCCCGCCGATTTTTCCCGCCTTCAAGGCTTCGATGAGTGCGCTCTCATCGATAACCTCGCCGCGCCCGATGTTCACGATGTAAGCGCCGGGCCGCATCGCAGCGATCTCGCGCGCGCCGATGAATTTCCGCGTATGTTTCGTCCCCGGCAGCGTAACCGTGATGTAGTCCGATTCCGCCAGCAGTTCCACGCGGTGGTCGGGTCCCAGAAACTTCTCGGGAATTACACCCTCCGGATCTCCCAGCCCCGCCGGACACCATCCTTCGTCGCGCCGATGCCCAGGGTCGCGCTTGAGCGCAAGGATTCGCATCCCGAAGGCCTGCGCCAGCCGCGCCGTCTCGCGCCCGATCGAGCCGTATCCGATGACGCCCAGGGTCTTGCCGTTTAGCTCTTCGACGGTGCCGGGAAATCCCGAGCGCATCCATTCGTGGCGCTGCTGCGCCCGGACCATAAGATGGAATCGGTGTGCGTACGCCAGCATCGAGGCGACGGTGTACTCGGCGATCGGCGTGGCATGGATTCCACTTGCGGTGGTCATCGTGATGCGGTCGGTCTGCAAGGCTCCCATCGCGTGGTCGGCCCCCGCGCTCAGCAGTTGCACCCATTTCAGATTCGGCGCGCGATCCTCCAGGTCGTTCGGCATGATGAAGGTGAGCATCGCGTCGCATCCGTCGGCGATGAGCGCGCGCACCTCGTCGGGAGTGCGGCAGGTGCGATCAGCAACTTCGGCGTTCGACACTGCGCCGCGCAGCAGATTGCGATGTTGTTCGGTCAGGGCGACGGTGGAGCAGATCTTCATGGAAGCCACCTTCGGATATTTCGCACGCCACCCTTCCCGCATCAAGCGAAAAAACCTCCTGCTTGAGCAAAGCGGGGCTTGCGCCTATGATCACTCCGGTTATTTCGGTGATTCTTCTATCCACATTGAAACGAGCCGTTGCCTTTGGCGCGGTGCTGTTTCTTGCCTCGGCCGTCGGCGCGGCGGCGCAGAACAGTTCCAATTTAGATGCCCAGGACGGTTCCGGAAGTCCATCCGCAGGAATTGGCGCGCAGCCTGGAGGCACTCCACCGCCGAATTCTGGCCTGGCGCATCAGGGCGACAACGACGCGACGCTGGAAATTTCACCTCAGACCGGAATCAAGCCGCCGAGCGGAAGCAGCGACGAGATCCCGAGCAATCGCGAATTCCGCCCCGGCGACGACACCGCATCGATCAATCGCGATTTCCGTCCCGGCGAGCAGGACCACGGTGGCCAAATCGGCAAGGGCAAAAGCTGCCTCGGCATCACCGTCAACTACACCAATTACTGCTTCAAGGGCGCCGAAGAACACGGCCTCGAGATCACCAGCATCGACAGGAACAGTCCCGCGGAGGGAGCTGGTCTCAAAGCTACCGGCGATAAGGGCGGCGTGATCGCCGCGGCTGAAACCGCCAGTGCGATCCTGGTACCATTGCAGTTACTTACCAATGGTTTACTCGAGAAAGCCGAACAGGGAGATCGCGGCGATCTGATCGTGGCGGTCGATGATCAAAGGGTGCGAGGCCAAGCGGACCTCGACGATGCGATGGCGAAGGCGCGCCCTGGAGACTCGCTCTATTTCACGGTGATTCGGCCCCTGCCGGGCGGCGATCATAAGACCATGAAGATCGCGGTCAAGGTTGGCAGGTGGCAACCGGGCAGCTCTGAAACATGCACCGATTCGGCCACCGCCTCGGCGCAGCCCGCCTCGCCCAACTAATAGCGGAACAATCCCGCACTTCTCGGAATCAAAACTCTGCTATACTTCGTGCTCAGGCTTGCTGGCGTGCGAGGCTTTTTTCGCGCGACCGGCGGGCGTTGTTGCGTTCATTTTCGTTAAATCGACAGTGAGAAATCATTGGAACGAAGCCTGAAAGAAGCGGCGAGCGAACTCGAAGCGCGGCTGAAATCCGACCGCGATCGACGTTTTCCGCTGATGGGACTGCGCGGCGCCGCCAATGCTCTGATGCTGCGTGAGGCCGCCATGCGTTTGGCGCGCCCGATCGTAGCCGTCACCTCGCTCACCTCGGAGGCCGAGGCGCTCGCGCATGAGCTGGCGTTCTTCCTCGGCGAATCGATCGATACCGACGTCCCTTCGCGCCGGGTCCATCTGCTGCGCGGATGGGATCTGAAGCCGTTCGCCGCCATCTCGCCGCCGTCGGATGTGCAGGCCTCGCAGCTCGCCGCGCTTTATGCGATGCGGCGACTAAACGCGCCGGTTGTCATCACCTCGGCGGAGGCGCTCATGATGCGCAGCATTCCGCGCGAGGATTTCGATGCCTCGGTCATCCGGATCGCCGGCGCCGAGAGCCTAGACCTTGAAATCGTCATCGATACGCTCGCGACGATGGGTTACCAGCGCGTCCCTCAATGCGAGGAGCCGGGAGATTTTTCAGTTCGAGGCGGCATCGTTGATGTATTTTCACCGCTGTACAATAACCCGGTCCGGTTCGAGCTCGAGGATGACATCGTCACCTCGATTCGCCACTTCGAGGCCGCCTCGCAGCGATCATTAGGCGAAATCTCCGAGGCCACCATTATCCGCACCCGCTATGTCGCCCCCGCCTCCCTCAAGTCCAAGGCCGTGCTCGACGAGGTTGCTCTGCGCGCCGCCGAAATCGGTATGATTCGCAAGGAGGCTGCCGAGCTCGCCGAGACCCTCGAAACCGGCCTGCTCTTTCCCGGCGCCGAGTTGCTGATGCCCTATGTTTACCGGCATCCGCTCGATTCGATTTTCGCCTACATCCCCGACCATGCCGTCGCGTGGCTGATGGATCCGGGCCGCATCGTTGCCGAGGCTTATCGCCGCACCGATCTCATCAATGCCGAGGCTGCCGCCGCGCAGGCCAGGCCGACATTTTTCCCGCAGCCCGCCTCGCTCTACCTCACCGCCGAGGAAATGGAGCGCGAGCTCTCGCGGATGACGGCGGTCGAGGTCGGTTCGCTGGTCACCGCGGTGGCGCCACGCGAAGGATGGGCGCCTCCGATCGAGGTCGCCTCCGCACCCGCGCTCAAGCTCAGCTCGATGCAGATGACCAGCCAGCGTCATGCGATTTCGTTCGAACCGCTGGCAGTCGAGCTCAAAGCGGTGCAGCATTCGCAGTCCCATGCGGTGATGGTGGTCGAGGGCGCCAACCAGGCCGCCCGCCTGCGCCGTCACCTCGAAGCCTACGAGCTCGACGTCAACATGGACTGCAAGTCTTTTCCGGAATTGCTCGAACGCCAGGACTTCCGCCCCGCGATTATCGATGGAGAAATTTCCGCCGGCGTGGTCCTCGAAGCCGACGGCCTCTACATCTACAGCGAGGAGGAAATCTTCGGCGAGCCGCGCGCCCATCGCAAGACCAAACCTCGCGCCAAGGGTGCCGCCCTGCTCAACCTCGAGGAGCTGCGGCCCGGCGACCACGTCGTGCATCTCGATCACGGCATCGCGCAGTACCGCGGCCTCAAGCATATGAAGGTCGCCGACATGGAAGGCGATTTTTTAAACCTCGAGTATGCCGCCAACGACACCATGTACGTGCCGGTCGAGCGCATCAACCTCGTCCAGCGCTACATCGGCGGCGCGGACAACCAGCAACCCAAGCTCGACAAGCTCGGCAGCGGCGCATGGGAGAAGGTGAAGCGCCGCACCAAGGCGCAGGTGCTCGCGATGGCGAGTGAGCTGCTCGATATCTACGCCGCGCGCGAAGTGATGGAGGGTCATCCGTTCCCGCATCCGGGGCGCGACTACGAGGATTTCGTGGAGCGGTTCGAGTTCGAGGAGACTCCGGATCAGCAGGCCGCCATCGACGATGTGTTGCGCGATATGTGCCGCGCGAAACCGATGGATCGCCTGATTTGCGGCGACGCCGGCTTCGGCAAAACCGAAGTGGCGATGCGCGCGGCGTTCCTCGCGGTGATGGATGGGCGCCAGGTCGGAATCCTTGTCCCCACCACGATTCTCGCCGAGCAGCATTGGAACAATTTCCGCAATCGCTTCAAGGATTTGCCCGTCCGCATCGAGATGGTGTCGCGCTTCCGGTCGCCCAAGGAAAACAAAGCCGTCATCGACGATGTCGCGCGCGGCAAGATCGACATCGTCGTCGGTACGCATCGCCTCCTCTCCAAAGATGTGCAGTTCCCCAAGCTCGGCTTGCTGATCATCGACGAGGAGCATCGATTCGGCGTCGCCGACAAAGAAAAGATGAAGAAGATGCGCAAGCTGGTTGACGTGTTGACGCTCACCGCCACGCCGATTCCGCGCACGCTGCACATGGCGATGCTGGGAATTCGCGACTTGTCGGTGATCCAGACACCACCGCCGGATCGGCAGGCAATCCGCACCTTCGTCGCGCATTTCGAGGACGGCCTGGTGCGGGAAGTCATTCTGCGCGAGCTCAATCGCGGCGGCCAGGTGTTCTTCGTGCACAATCGTATCGAGAACATCGCCAACATCGCCGGGCATCTGCGAGCGCTGATTCCGGAGGCGCGCATCGGCATCGGTCACGGCCAGATGAACGAGCATCAACTCGAAAACGTGATGCGCGATTTCATCGAAAACAAAATCAATCTGCTGGTGTGCACCGCGATCATCGAATCGGGGCTCGACATTCCCAACGCCAACACCATGGTCATCAACCGCGCCGATCACTTCGGGTTAGCGCAGCTCTATCAGCTGCGTGGGCGGGTCGGGCGCTCGCGCCAGAAGGCCTACGCCTATCTGCTGATTCCGGGCGAGCACATCATCACGCGCGACGCCAAGCGCCGCATCGAGGCGTTGCGGGAGCTCGTCGATACCGAATCGGGTGGAGGATTCAAACTTGCGATGGCCGACCTCGAGCATCGCGGCGCCGGCAATCTGCTCGGTCGCGAGCAGCACGGCGAGATCGCGGCGGTCGGCTTCGAGCTTTACACCGAGATGATGGAGCAGGCGATCGCGGAATTGCGTGGCGAGCCGATGCGGCCCGACTTCGAGCCTGAACTGCGCCTCGGCATCCCGGCGTACATCCCGGATCATTACGTGCCGGATGAGAACGAGCGCCTCATCCTTTATAGGCGGCTGGCGCGCGCCGAATCCGAGCAGGACCTCGACGACCTGCGCGACGAGATGCGCGATCGAGCCGGTCCCATCCCGACGCTGGTCGAGAATCTCATCCTCGCGATGAACATCCGGCGCCAGATGCGCGCGATGCTGATTTTGAGCGCGATTACCAAGGCCAACCAACTGGAAATCCGTTTTCATCCGGATGCGCCGGTGGATGTTCCCAAGCTGACGAAGCTGGTCGAGGCCAATCGCAAACGGATGCGGCTTACTCCATCCTTCCAGATCATCGTGCAGATGGAGCCGGTGGGAGAGCGGGAATATGACAAGACCTTCGCGCAGGTGGATGCCGTTTTGCAGGCGATTCGGACGTGTGAGAATTTGGAAAGCTGGCCAGAGCGCACCGCCGGCCAACTGGCTAATTAGTTGGTGCGCGGCCAAATTCAAATCACGACACTACCAAAAATCGGGTCGTGACTCAGTTTGAAATTCGGGCATCTTGAAAAATCCGTGCGCTCACGAATTAGCTGCGGGATATGCGGCCATGCCGAAAGGACCACAAGGCCAGAAGCGCCCCGCTGACGTTATCGGTAACGCCGTACGTATCATGCAGATCGCGACTGGCGAGATCGAAGAGAAGCTACGCGATCCGGCCCTCGAACATTCCCGCCAAGGTGGATTGAAAGGCGGCAAGGCGCGAGCTGCCAAACTCAGCAAAAAACGCAAATCGGATATTGCAAAAAGGCCGCACGGGCGCGGTGGCAAAAATCAAAAGAAGGTTAGGGGTCATATTCCGTCGGACGTATCACATCTCTACCGTCTTTGTGCGTTAATCGTTGTGGTAGTAGGCATCTGCGTACGCGACCGACCGTGATCTCCATAATCGGTGCCAAGTCCCGCGCACGACCAAGCCTTTTCGGCGGAGCGACAGCGCAAATCTCTTTTGCTCGGTCATAATCTTTAGCCATCCTGATCGCGGGTACGAGATCAGAGTCCGCGCTGATAATGATCGCGCGGTCAAACTGATTGGTGATCGTGTCCCTGATCAGGTGGATAGCGACATTGACGTCCCGATTCCTTTTCTTCGTGGGCTGTCCATTTGGCATGACACTGTTTGCATTCCCTCAGCTTGTTTTTGAACCGGCCCATTATTGGCTCGACGCCAACACATTCCAGTGCTCGAACGTACTCACGATGACGAGCGAAAGGACCGGCCAACCAAGTCGCAAAGGCAGAACAGTATTTAACTGCTACAAGCTGCTCCCCTGGCCTGAGCAGCGTCTCAGATAGCGACCAAAGGTTGACCCATTTCAAAGAGGGTCTCCGAGATCGACAAGTGCGTGATAAAGATTAAAACCGTCGATATAGGCTATTGTGCGTTTAGCCATCGCTTAGAAAATAAAAAGGCCGCCACCATCTCTGGCGACGGCCCTATCCGATGGGCGTACCCATCGGGAAGACTAAAACTAAGTGTGCGCCCGCCACGGCAGATTGTCAATAATCTCGATTCATTTAGCTAATACTTGCCTCTCGCCAAGCGCGTTCAAATCCTCGCGATGCTTTGAGAGGGATCGTCCATGCGCTCCGTGTCTCGGCTCTTGATGTTTCGATTAACACCGTCACGCGCGAGCTAGTTCTGGCGGGCGAGGCGTGCGCCGAGTTTCACGACAAGACGGTGCGCGGCGTTCAAGCAAATCAAACTGACCCAATACCAAAAATCGATGCCGTCTTGCAGGCGATTCGGACGTGTGAGAATTTGGAAAGCTGGCCGGAGCGCACCGCCGGCCAGTTGGCCAATTAGTTGGTGCGCCGGTGCGAGCGCTTTACCGTTCGAAGCGAATTATTAATGCGGAACATTTTCTATTTTCCTCCTGCGACCGCATGCCTGCGTGGTCGCATTCGCCATCGCAATGTCGTTGGCGCTTGTCGCCGCGCCGCGGCTCGCGCGCGCGGAAGAGGTCGACAAGATCGTCGCCAGTGTCGATGGCGAACCCATCACCATGCACGATGTCCGAGCCTTCGCCGAAAGCGCGGGAAAACCAATTCCTCCGGGGGATCCGACCCAGAACGAGACCTTCAAAGAAGGCCTCAAGGGCATGATTGCGCAAAAGCTGTTGGCCGCCGAAGTCGCGAAGTATGACGACAAGATCGACGAGGGCCAAATCGACCACTACATCGCGGACGTCGAACAGGAACGCAACATCAGCGATCAGCAGCTCAAACAATCATTGCTGCAAAATGGGGTGAGCTGGGACGATTTCCGCAAGCAGGCCAAAACCGAGCTCGCCAAGGCGATGATGCTCAACGAGGAGTTGCGCCAGCACGTCACCATCGCGCCGGAAGAAATCCAGGCCTACTACGATGCGCATCAGGACGAGTTCACGGTTAAGCAGGAAAAGTTTCAGCTCGCGCAGATTTTGATTGCGGTGCCTCCCGATGCATCGCCGGCGGTGGTGGCCGCGGCCAAGGCCAAGGCCGACGAGGTCCGCAAGAAAGCCACTGGCGGCGAGGACTTCCACTCGCTTGCGGAGCGCTATTCCGATGACGATTCGAAGGCGCAAGGCGGCGAGCTTGGCGTGTTCGGACCCGACGACATCATGGACGAGATCCTGGCGGGCATCAAAAATCTGCAGCCCGGGCAAATCTCCCAAGTCATACGCACCAAGCACGGATTCCACATCGTCAAGGTCGAGGAGCATGCGGTTCCGGGCGTGAAACCACTGCCGGTGGTGAAAGAAGACATCCGCAATCATCTGGTTGACCAGCAGACCCGCGCCCGGCTGGAGAGCTGGGTCGAGACCGATCTCGTCAAGCAGCACGACGTGGAGACGATGTACTAAGGTGGCGCGCGCGCATACAAATCATCACTTGACGCATAAGCGGAAAACTCCGCTCCTCGCGATCAGCATGGGCGATCCCGCCGGGATCGGTCCCGAGGTGACTCTCAAGTCGATCGCTGCGTTTGAGGGGCGTGGCGATGCGCCACAATTCCTCGTGATCGGCGACCTCGAGGCGATACGCGAGATGGCGGATCGGATCGGCCTTTCATCACCGCTGGTCCAATGGCATCCGGGCGAAGAGTTGCCGTCCCGCGGAGTCGCGGTGCTGTCGATGACGCATCTTTCGGCGCTGGCGCGGCGGCCCAGCCAACCCAGCATCGAAGGTGGCGATGCATCGTTTCGCTATGTCGAGACCGGCGCGCGGATGGCTCGCGATGGCGCCGTCGATGCGCTCGTGACCGCGCCCATCAGCAAGCAGTGGTGGGACAAAGCCGGACATCATTTTCCCGGGCATAGCGAGGTGATGGCGAAGATTGGGCGCGCGCGAAGCTGGCGAATGATGTTCGCAGGCAGCGAGCTTCGCCTGGCGCTGGTTACTGTGCATGTCGGCCTCGCGCAGGTGCCGCGCCTGCTCACGCAGAAAAGTGTGTTCGACACCATCGTGATTCTGGATCGGCATTTGCGCGAGAACGAAGGCGCCATCGATCCGCGAATCGGCGTGCTCGGCTTCAATCCGCATGGCGGCGAGAACGGACTTTTCGGCGACGAAGAAACCCGCATCATCGCGCCGGCGATTCGGCGCGCGCAAAAGCGCGGCATCAAGGCGCACGGACCGCTCGCACCCGACACCGCCTTTGTCAAGCACGACGGGCGTTTCGGCTTCGATGCGGCTGTGACTATGTATCATGATCAAGGCTTGATCGCGCTCAAGACTCTGGAGTTTGATCGCGCGGTGAACGTGACGATTGGACTGCCCTTCATTCGGACTTCGCCGGACCACGGCACCGCCTTCGATATCGCGGGCCGCGGCATCGCGAGTCCGTCGAGCATGATCTCGGCGATCGAATACGCCACCCGCGCGGTCAAGGCTCGCGACGCGGCGGCGAGGCGCGCGGCATAGGCTCATGGCGGACAAGCTGATAATTCGCGGCGCGCGCGAGCACAACCTCAAGAACATCAACCTGGAAATTCCGCGCGACCGCCTGGTCGTGATCACCGGGCTTTCGGGGTCAGGAAAATCCTCGCTCGCGTTCGACACCATCTATGCCGAGGGGCAGCGCCGCTACGTCGAATCGCTCTCGGCGTATGCGCGCCAGTTCCTCGAGCAGATGGAAAAGCCCGACGTCGATTCCATCGAGGGGCTGTCGCCGGCGATTTCGATCGAGCAGAAAACCACCTCGCGCAATCCACGCTCGACCGTCGGCACCATCACCGAGATTTACGACTACCTGCGGCTGCTGTTTGCGCGCGTCGGCCACGCGTTTTGTTACAACTGCGGAAAAGAAATCACTCAGCAAAGCGTCCAGCAAATCGTCGATCAGATCATGAAGTTCCCCGAGGGCACCAGGATTCACGTCCTCGCGCCCATCGTGCGCGATCGCAAGGGCGAGTATCGCAAGGAGCTGGCGGACATGCGCCGCGCGGGATTCGTGCGCGCGAAAATCGACGGCAAGATTTACGAGCTCGGCGAAGAGCCGACGCTGAACAAGAATCAGCGCCACACCATCGAGGTGATGGTGGATCGGCTCGCGATTCGCAGCGGCATCGAGAAGCGGCTGGCTGATTCACTCGAAGTGGCGTTCAAGTACGGACAGGATTTGCTCAAAGTCGAACGGCTCGACGGCGCGAAGGAACAGGGAATCTACTTCAGCCAGCGTTTCGCCTGCGTCGATTGCGGGATTTCCTATCCGGAAATCACCCCGCGCATGTTTTCCTTCAACAGCCCGCACGGCGCCTGCCCCGAGTGCTCCGGCATCGGATCGATCATGTACTTCGATCCCGACCTCGTCATTCAGAATGACGAACTGAGCATTTCCGACGGAGCGATCGCGCCGTGGGCGACGATGAACTACATCCTGCCGATCCTCGAGGCGCTGGCGACCCACTACAAGTTCACCCTCGACCAGCAGTGGAAAACGATTCCGCCCAAGGTGCGCAAGAAAATCCTCGAAGGCTCCGGCGACGAAGAAATCGAATTCGCCTACGAGCGCCATGGGCATCGCCACGGCTACGCGCGGCCCTTCGAGGGCGTGCTGCAATGGCTCGACAAGCGCTACAAGGAGACCGAATCGGAATCGGTGCGCGAATGGCTCGGCGCGTTCATGAACATGAGGCCCTGCCCTGCGTGCGGCGGCGCACGCCTGAAGAAGGAAAGCCTGTTCGTTCGCTTCAACAGCAAATCGATCTCCGAAGTCACCGCGATGTCGATCAAGCAGGCGCTCGCGTTTTTCGAGGCGCCCAAGCTGAGCGCGCAGGAAAAGGAAATCGCGCGCCTGATCCTTAAGGAAGTAAACGAGCGCCTCAAATTCCTCGCCGACGTGGGCCTCGATTACCTCACGCTCGAGCGCACGGCCGGCACGCTGTCGGGTGGCGAGGGCCAGCGCATCCGGCTCGCGACGCAAATCGGATCGAGCCTGGTCGGCGTGCTGTACATCCTCGATGAGCCCTCGATTGGACTGCATCAGCGCGACAATCAGCGCCTGCTCAACACGCTCAAGCGGCTGCGCGACCTCGGCAACACGGTGCTGGTGGTCGAGCACGATCGCGACACCATGCTCGAGGCCGATTACCTCATCGACATGGGACCGGGCGCCGGAATTCATGGCGGCGACATCGTCGCGGAGGGCACGCCTACCGCGGTGATGGCGAATCCGAAATCGCTCACCGGCAAATATCTTTCGGGCGAGATGGAGATTCCGGTGCCCTCGCGCCGGCGGCAAATCAGCAATCGATGGCTGACGATCAAAGGCGCGCGCGAAAACAATTTGCGCGACTTGACGGTGCAGATTCCACTCGGAGTGGTGACCTGCGTGACGGGAGTATCGGGATCGGGCAAGTCCACCTTGGTGCTCGACACGCTCTACAAGGCGCTCTCGCAGAAGCTCAATCGCAGCCGCGAGCGCGCCGGCGCGTTCAAGAGCATCGAGGGGGTAGAAAATCTCGACAAAGTGATCCATGTCGATCAGAGCCCGATCGGACGCACGCCGCGCTCCAATCCCGCGACCTACACCGGGCTGTTCACCCATATCCGAGAGCTGTTTGCGCAACTTCCCGAGGCGCGCATGCGTGGCTACGGGCCGGGCAGGTTTTCCTTCAACGTGAAGGGCGGGCGCTGCGAGGCCTGCGAAGGCGACGGCATCATTCGCATCGAGATGCACTTCCTGCCCGATGTTTACGTGACCTGCGAGGTCTGCGGCGGCAAGCGCTACAATCGCGACACGCTGGAGATTCAGTACAAGGGCAAGAGCATTTCCGAAGTGCTCAACATGACGGTGCTGGATGGAATCGAGTTCATGGGCTCGGTGCCGCCGATTCGCCAGAAGCTCGAAACCTTGCGCGACGTCGGCCTCGATTACATCCACCTCGGGCAATCAGCGACGACGCTATCTGGTGGCGAGGCGCAGCGCATCAAGCTGGCGAAGGAGCTCGCACGCCGCGCGACCGGCCGCACGCTCTACATCCTCGATGAGCCGACGACCGGGCTGCACTTCGATGACATCAAGAAGCTGCTCGCGGTGCTCGGTCGCCTCGCCGACACGGGGAATACGATCATCATCATCGAGCATAATCTCGAAGTTATCAAAACCGCCGACTACATCATCGACCTTGGGCCGGAGGGTGGCGATCGCGGCGGCAGCGTGGTGGCGAAAGGTACGCCGGAGCAGATCGCGGAAGTGACGAATTCGCATACCGGGCAGTTCCTGCGCGAGGTTTTGAATCATCGCGCCGCGGCATAGACCTAACCCCCAGGTACATCATAAACCAACCGATGATTTTCGACGCGCGCGAAGTCGGGGAGCGCATGCTCGACCAGCTTGCCGGTCGGCATGATGTGCATCACGGTCCATCCGCGCACCACCAGATGATCGGAAATGATCCTGCGGTGGCAGCGCCACCAGAGCCCCTCGGAACACATGTAGGTCACACGTTGGTGCTCGGCGAGCGCGATGAGATCGTCGAGGCCGGCGCTAAAATCGCCGGTGTCGGCATAGTCGGCATAGGACCGGAACGCGGGAATCTGCCATGCCGTATGCAGTGACTCCGCATTCTTCGATTTGCGGCGTCCACCCAGAGACTTAAGCCACCGATACTCGAGGCCGGCGCGTTCGACTGCCTGCCGCAACTCCTCCTGATTGAACTGCGGCCATTTTCGCGAGGCGGGATACGATCGCACGTCGGCGACCAGCGCGATTTCGTGTTGCGACAGGAGCGCGAGGAATTCCTCGATCGGATGCGTCGAATGCCCAATCGTGAAGATGAGCTTGCGCTCCATTGTTAGCGAATCACGAGCACGACGCCCGCCGCGATCATCACAACTCCCGAGGTGAGCGCGATCGCGCGACCGAACGGCGCGGCTTTTTCGAGCAGCACCAGCGCGCTGATCGCCGCGACCCACGCCAGGTTCATGACCCCCGCTACAAAAAGTAGCGCCATCAGCATCCAGCAGCATCCGGTGCAGAACCATCCATGCTCGAGGCCCATCTTGAATGCGCCCGCGCCGCCATCGCGCCAGTTAGTCATGAAAAACCCGATCGGCGTGCGGCATCGCTTGAGGCATACGTTCTTGAACGGGGTGAGCTGATAGATTCCCGCCGCCACGAGGATGAGGGCGCCGGCGACCTTCGTGGTTTGCAGACCGTTAGTTACTATCGCGACGCTCTGCAGTCCGTATTGCAGCGCCGTCGCGACGAGGCTGAATGCGGTCCACACCACGAAGTAGCCGGCGGCGAACATCCACACGTGGTGCGCGCGATAGCCTTCGCGCGGCGCGGCGATACGCGTGTAGGTCGCGAGCATCGGCGCCGCGGAGGGCAGCATCATCGCGACCATCATCACCGCCCACATCAGGAACATCAGCGTCGCATCGAGGAGCCACGACTGCGCCCCCATCGGCATGATGATGAGATAGATCCACGCGAGCGCGGTGATGAAGACGATGCCGCCCCACAAGACGACGCGGTCGCGCGCCGGCGGAGTTGCTAAAGCGATGCTCTCAGGCGCGGAGGCCATTGGCCCATCAGCTCGTCCAATCGATGCCGGAGAAATGCCCGTTGCGACCTGAGTTATGGAAGTCGAGTCCGTGATCCTTGAAGTTGCTGTCGGCGCCCTTCGCAGTAGCAATCCTACTCGAGTACGGGTGACCACAGTTCTCAAGCCATACGACATCCTTGCCACCGCGGCCCGGAATTCCCTGAATCGTTACTTCAGTGACTCCGGGAATCACCAGCTTCCGCTCGCTGCCGTGCATCGCAAAATTTATCTCGACCGCCTTGCATCCGAGGAATTTCGTGATGATGGGGCCGAACAGCGAAGGTGGGCCACCCGCGGCGCCGCTGAAAATTGCCTCCAATGCCGCGCGCTGTTCCGCATTCGCTCTGCTATCGACATAGACCGCGAGTGTACCGTTGCCCTGCGCCATCGGTCCTGGTGTGATCAGTGCCTGCGCCGCGTTCAGCCCCGAAATATCGGTCGCGCCGTAGTTTCCCTTGTCGATGCGGAACGCGAGGACGACATCGCAATGGCCTTCAGTCGGGCGCGCCGCGAGGTTGGTGAGGATGCATGGACACAACACCTCGCAGTTGCACGATTCGAAATACTCGCCCTGAATTTTCCACGATTGTTTCGAGGCGCTCATATGATTTCTCCACTGCGAGGGATATCGCGCGCGCCACTCTCCGTCAATGCGGCAGCAGGCTGGCGACCTTGATTGCGGCTTCCTCCTGATTGGCCACCACCACGAGAATCGCCGCGTCAGGATGCAAGATACTTCTTCGCGCTCGCGAGCACGTCATCCTTGGTCACGCCATCAATCAGCTTCGGATATCGGTCGGGGTAGTCGAGGCCGAGTCCGTAGATCTCGACCTGCAGCATGAAGCTGTCGATCTTCGCAAGGCTGTCATACTTCAGTGGAAAGCTCCCGACCAGGTATTTCTTGGTGTCGCTGAGCTCGTCATCGGTGACCGGCTGTTCCTGAATCAGGCGAATCTGATGGAGCGTCTCGGCGATTGCTTCATTGGCGCTCTTGTTTTTGGTTTGCAGGATCGCGCGGAACGAGCCGGGAAATTTTCCCGCGTCGAAACCGCTGCCGACTCCATACGCGAGGCCTTTCTTGCTGCGCACTTCCTGCATCAGGCGCGAGGTGAGCCCGCCGCCGCCGAGAATATGATTCATGACCTGGAGTTTGTAGTAGTCGGGATTGGAACGCTCCACGCCGCCGAAGCCAATCACCGCGGTGGCCTGCGCGACGTTCTGATTGATCAGCACCGGATGCAATCCCGCCTCGACGGTGGGAGCCGGCGGCGCCGGTTGCGCGGCCACGGTGCCCTGTAACGCCGCAAATTCCTTTTCCAGCTTGGCTTTGATTTCGTCAGCGGTCACGTCGCCGGCGACCGCGATGACCGCGCCGCCCATCTTGTAATACTCGATGGTAGAAATTCGCGACGTCATCGGGCGTGAGTTTCGAAGTGGTGTCCTTGAATCCCTCGGATGGATGCCCATAGGGGCTGTCCGCGCCGAACAGAGTCTTGCCGAAAGTCACCTCGGCAACGTAGCGCGGCGACTCCTGCGCAGCATCGATAGCGGCCACCATCTCGGCGCGTTTGCGCTCGATATCGGCAGGCCGCAGCCCGGGATTGATGAGCACCTGCGCGAGCAGACTCAGTGTCTGATCTTCATACTTTTTGAGCGAGGTCATGCTGGCCTCGGCGTTGTCGCGGTTGGCGCCGACCGCAACCTCGCTGCCCATGAAATCGACCTTCTGGTTGAATTCGGTCTCGGTGAGATCCTTGGTGCCCTGCGTGAGGCTGTCGGCGGTGAGTTCCGCGAGGCCTTCCTTGCCTTTCGGATCGCGGCGCGAACCGGCATCGAATGCGATCGCGACCGTCACCATCGGCAGCAGATGCTGCTCGGAAACCAGCAGCACGGCGCCGTTGGAAAGCGTCATCCGCTTCATTTCGAGAGCGTCCGCGCGCGAGGCGACGAGGCTCAGCGCAAGGAGCGCCGCGGTAATCGAAGTGATGGTTCGAGGTTTCATCGCGCACCGCCTTCGTCGAAGAAGCTCATCGAGCGATGGACCGTTCCGCCGCTGGGACCTCCGCCCGCCTGCTTCGGCAGCAGTCCGGTCGGTTCGAGAATCGCCACGGTGCGATTGTCCTTGACCAGGTATTTTTGCGCGACGCGTTGAACATCGGCGGCGGTGACCTTATCGATCGAGGGAAGGTACTGATCGATCATGCTTGTAGTCGCCGAGCATTTCATAGACTCCGAGTTGCATCGCCTCATTGAAAATCGAGTCCTGTCCGTACACGAATTCGGCCTGTTCGAGGTTCTTGGCCTTCTGCAGTTCGTCATCGGTCACCGGCTTGTCGCGCAGCGCCTTGATTTGGCGATCGACTTCGGCGAGCACGTCGTCGGTCTTCACGCCGGGCCGCATCTGCGCCGAGAAGGTGAACAGCGGCGGATCGAAGGAAGTCATGTTGGAGCCCGCGCTGGTGCTGACCACCATCCGCTTGTCGATCACGAGGTCTTTATAGAGCCGCGAGCTTTTCCCGTCGGCGAGAACTTCCGACAGAACCTCCAGCGCGTAGGCGTCGGGATTTTTAAGATTCGGCACGTGGAACGATTCCTCGAAAGAAGGAAGATTCGCCGCATGCCGCAGGATCACGCGCCGCTCGCCCTGCTGCGGAGGCTCGATCTGATCGAATGGCGGCGGCTTGGGGCCGTTTTTGATCGAACCGAACTGCTCGCTGATCTGCTTCAGCACCTTGTCGGCATCGAAGTCGCCGGCCGCCACGATGAGCGCATTTTGCGGCGAATAGTAGATCGCGTGAAACGCCAGCGCGTCGTCGAGCGTCAGGCCCTGCACATCGTGCATCCATCCGATGGTCGGCCAGTGATACGGATGCTCGATGTAGGCCTGCGCGCGAGCGAGTTCGTCGAGCGCGTCGGCGGGACTGTCCTCGGTGCGCATGCGGCGCTCCTCCATCACCACCGCTTTTTCCTGATCGAAGCCCTTGGGATCGAAATTCGCCATCCGGTCCGCTTCGAGGCTGATCGGCACGTCGAGGTGATCGCTTGTTGATGTTCTCGAAATAGTCGGTGTAGTCCTCCGAGGTTTCCGCGTTCAGGTCGCCGCCATTCTGCTCGATGATCTGATCGATCTCCTCGGGCTTGTATTTCTTGGTGCCGCGGAACATCAGATGCTCGAGCAAATGCGCGAGGCCGGTCTTGCCGGTCTGCTCGTTGCGCGAGCCCACCCTGTAAAAAATCTGGAAGGTCGCGACCGGCGCCTTGTGGTTCTCCAGCACCAGAACCTTGAGCCCGTTGGGCAGCGTCTCGGTTTTGACATTATCGGAGATACCCGCACTGGCAGCGCTCGCGAGCGCGATCGAAAAGGCGAGCGAGCGAAAATCCAGTACGGATGCGGATTTGACTCGAAGATGGTGAAGCATGGCGTCTGATCGATTAAGTCGCGCCCCATCGGTCAAGTCAAGGAACTAACCGATTCAGGCGGATTTGCACTGGCGCGCCGCATCTGGCAGCGAAAAGCCTCGGCACAAACAAATTGCGCGAAGGCATCGGTCTTTGTAAGAATCAATCACATCCAATGGCAGACAGCGTTTCCCCACCGGCTCTTTCACTGCACGAGATCAAGGGCGTCGTAACGAAATTCATGCGGATGTTGTTTCCGCTGGAGTTCCGCATCGACTCGCTCACCAACTCGTCGGTGATGCTTCCGTTTCACTATCCGCTGATGGCGGGGGAGATGATCTATCTTCCCGAGCGCATCGATTCGCTCGAAGATGCGAAACAGACCCACGACTACTTTTTCGCGGTCGCGGCGCATCTGGCGAGCCGTCACGAATTCGGCACCTTCGACCTCAACCTCTCGGATATCCCCGGCTTCGATGAGCGCGGGGAAAAAGGCGCCGAGGCGATCGATTGCTTCGTCGCCTCCTTCGAGGATCCCGGCCTCGGCGGCGCGCTGATGCGGCTATGCGAGTCCTCGCGCATCGATGCGGAGCTGCGCCGGCGTTATCGCGGCCTCGCGCCTCGGGTCGAGAACCTCAACCTCGCGCTGGTGAACAGGCTCAATCCGCTCTCGCTCAGCACGCTGCTGGTGCGCGCATCGCTCGGCCTTATCTCGCCCGATGAATACGCAACCGCGGGATTTGCCGCGCAGGCGTCGATGTATTTCGAGCCGCTGCGCGATTCGGGCGCCAACGTCCTCGACAGCACGCGGCAAGCGGGCGCGCTCTACACCTGGATCCAGGATCTGATCAAACAGGCGCGCGAGGCCGGCGAAGGCAATCCGCTCGAAGGCGCCGACCAGGTCCGCAACGATCTCATCAGCGCGGTCAAAGGTTCCGGCGGCGATTCCGGTGAAGGCGATCAGGAGGGCGACGGCGAATCGGAAGGCGGCGAGACCGACGAGAACGTCAACCTCCAGGTCTCCGGCAAATCGCCCAAGGGCGGCAAGAGCAAGGCGCTCTCGCCCGAGGAGTTGAAGAAGCTGCTGGAGCAAGGCGCGAAGATCGACCCCTCGCAATCCAGCGGCGCGGCCGACGGCGAAGGCATGTACCTTACGCAGCTTTCCGGCAAGCAGGCCGAAGAGTTGGAGCAGATGCGCGAGCAGCTTGGCGAGATCGGCTCGATGTCCGGGCACGGGCGCCTGGTAATGAGCCGCACCAAGCAGGATTCGTATTTCGCGTACGACGAATGGGATTATGTCCTCGCGGATTATCGGCGCAACTGGTGCCGCCTGCGCGAGGTCGAGGTTTCCGGCGACGACGGCGACTTCTACAACAACACGCTGCAGCGCTACTCCGAGATGCTGCCGGTGGTGCGGCGTCATTTCCAACGCATCCGCCCCGCGTCATTTCGGCTGGTGCGCGGCCTCGAAGACGGCGACGAGATCGACGTCGATCGCGCGATCGAAATGCAGGTCGCGCGCCTGATGGGCGAAGTTCCCGACGTGCGGGTCTATAGTGCGCGCAAGAAAGAATCGCGCGACGTCGCGACCCTGTTCCTGCTCGACATGTCGGCCTCCACCGATGAGCCGATTCATCGCGAGCCGCGCAAGTTCAACGACGCCGACGACGCCGATGACGACTGGATGAAGGCGTGGCAGCGCCGTCCGCAGCAGAGCCAGCGTCCGCGGCGCATCATCGACGTGAACAAGGAAGCGCTCATCATCATGGCGCAGGCGCTGGAGGAAATCGGCGACGCCTTCGCCATCATGGGTTTCTCGGGCCACGGGCGCGACAATGTCGAGTTCTACAACATCAAGGAATTCGACCAGGAAATGTCGGATGAAGTGCGCTGCCGCATCGGATCGATAGAGCCCAAGCGCTCGACCCGGATGGGCGCGGCGATTCGGCACGTGCGCGAGAAATTCAAGGACGTGTCGCAGCGTTCCAAGCACATGATCCTGCTAAGTGACGGATTTCCGCAGGACTTCGATTACGGCCACGACCGCCGCTCCAACGCCTACGGCATTCAGGACACGATGGTCGCGCTCAAGGAGCTGGAGCTCGCCGGCGTGCTGCCGTTCTGCATCACGGTGGACAAGACCGGCCACGACTACTTGCGCCAGATGTGCCAGTCGTCGCGCTACCTGGTCATCGAGGATATCGCGTCGCTGCCGATGCAGTTGCCGAAGGTGTACGAGCAGGTAATCCGGTGGTAGTCGGGATCTCGTAGCAGGGAGTCAGCGCATCATGTCGTCCATCGCATTCGATCCGCTCGCCTCCTCGGCTCCACTCATCGTCTACATCGACTACAAAAGTCCCTACGCGTATCTCGCGATCGCGCCGACCTACGCGATGGCCGAGGAACTCGGCATCGAGATCGATTGGCGGCCGTTCACGCTCGACATTCCCAGCTACCTCGGCTCCGCGAAGCTGAATCCCGAGGGCAAGGTGGTCGAGGCCCAGCGCTCCGCCGGCCAATGGCTGCGAGTCAAATACGCTTATCGCGACGTGCGACGCTACGGCTCGATGCGCGGCATCATCGTGCGCGGGACGGTCAAGATTTGGGATACCTCGCTGGCCGGCATCGCGATGCTATGGGCGAAGGCGCAGGGTCCCGCAGTGCTGCGCGCCTACACCGCCATCACCTACGAGCGCTTCTGGAAACGCGAACTGGATGTGGAAGATCTCGCCGTCATCGAGGGCGTGCTCGAGGAGGCGGGCGCGACCACCATTGGCTTCCGCAATTATGTATCGGGTGACGGGCGCGCGCTGCATGACATCATTCAGCATGCGGCCTTCGAGGCGGGAATTTTCGGCGTCCCGACCTACATTATCGATCGTGAAATGTCGTTCGGGCGCGAGCATCTGCCGCGCATCCGCTGGATGCTCACTGGCCGTCTTGGCGCCCCGCCGGATACTGCGTATGGGGATATATCGGCGGAACGCGCGCGCGAACAATCGACGCTGCCGTTCGCGATCGATTTCAAGAATCCTTACGCTTACCTGGCGGTCGCTCCCACCTGCGCGCTCGCGGATGAGCTCGGAATCGCCATCGACTGGCTGCCGATGGCTCTCAGTCAAGGAAACACGCCGGGCCCGGCGAATACCGGCAACGATCGTGGCTCGCGTCATCGTCGCATCCGCGCGGACTATCTCGATCGCGATGTTCTCCGCTATGCCGCGGATCGCGGCCTCGAAATTCGCGGTCTCCATCGGGAAACCGATTCGACGATCGCGGCAATCGGTCTGCTATGGGCGAAGCACCAGGGACCATCGATCGCGCGCGCGTACGTGGAGCGCGTGTTTGAGCGTTACTGGCGTGAGGCCCTCAACCTTGAGGATGAGCGCGCGATCGCGGCGGTGCTCTCTGAACTCGGCGCCGCAGCGGGATTCGAGGCATTCGTGAAAGGCGAAGGCCGCGCCGAACTGGCGCGCGTTCAATCCGAGCTGCGCGATGCGGGCGTCTTCGAGGTGCCGAGCTACATCGTAAACGGCGAGGTTTACCTGGGGCGCCAACACCTGCCACTCATTCGCGCGGTATTTGCGAAATAATCATCCTGAGGAAGTTCGGACGATTTTCTGCGCTGAGAAACCTCGCCCGGTTGGAAGCGGGTCCACCTACTTCAGGATGCCGCGCTTGCGCAGCTCCTCATCCCGATAGCGCCGCGCCAGGATATTCCATTCGTCACTGCCCTCGACGATGTTGCGCTTCTGCGAGGTGATCTTGCGCCGCACCGCCTGTTCGACCTCGTCGCCCTTGTCATTCCACTGCGCGATTAGTTCGCGCGCCTGGCGCAGCGCGAGCGGAAAGTTTGCGATCTCGGCAAGGCCCTCGTCGCGGATCTGCGTCAGGGTTTCGCGCGCGAGGTAAAGGATTCTTTCTTCCGACAACTTCATAGGACCTTCCTGCTCGCGGCTTAAAGCACGAAGCCTTTTTTCTCCGCCAATTTCTGGCGCGTCAGATTGCGCAACCGGGTCACATCCATGCCCGGATTCTTGCGCGCGAGATCTTCCGCGGTGCGGTCGGCTTCCTCATCGATCTTTGCCTCGGTCTCGAAATTCGCCGACAAAAACTCAACCACCAGGGCGATGATGTCTTTCGGATCGCCCTTGGGCTTGACGATGCCTTTCGCGATCAGCCCGCTGACGAGGAAAGCGGCGAGCGAATCGATTTGCACTTCACGCAACATGACTTCCTATGGATTGGCTAAGAATTAGCTACTGATTGGGACCCTTAGGTTTCTGTTTCTCTTCCAGTTCCTTGCAGTACTGGTCGGTCTTCTCTTTGATCGCGGCGTAGAACTGCTTGATATGCCCCATGTTGGCACCGAAGTCGCCGGGGAAGAAGCCCGCCAGCGATCCCGATTGTGGCTCGCCGCTTTTCGATTGCGAGCATATCTCGATATCGCTCCTGGGGGTAACCAGAATCCGCACGTCATCCTCGAGGCCCAACACCTGCGTCGTGTAGACGCAGTTCAATACTCCAGTACGCGGATCGATGCCAATCAGTTTCCATCCCTTCAATTCGGCGATGGTCTGCTGAACCATTTCGAGCAGCTTGGCGCGCCCGATCGCAATCGGCGTGTCGCCCGGACAGATGTAGTTGCGCGTCATCAGCTCGTCGTAGAGATTCGCGTTGATCTCATCCGGAGAAGGTGTCGGCGTGGCGGTCGGCTGCGCGCTGACTTCCAACGTGGACTGCCCCGACGGAGCCGGCGACGGCACCACAGCGGCCTCCTCTTTCTTCTTGAGCTTCGCGCGCGCGGCGTCCTCTTTGGCGCGCTGCTCGAGGGCGGGCTTGTCGATCGCACAGGGAGCTTCGCCATAACCGTTGTCACTGGTATTGGCCCAGTCTTCGGTTACGAACTTCACCGCACGCTTTTCCCATCCGGGACTGTCGAAGATGGTCTCGTTGTTCATCAGCATCGAGGTGCCGGCAAACGCGAGGAAGATCACCACGATGAGAAATGCGAACCGAATCAGCCCGCGAAGCATGCTGCGGAAAAAGGGAACGAAAATAATCAACGCAATGAGGACGACTACGATAACCAGAAGGGTCGCGAGGGTCATGATTTACTCGTGCTGTTGTGGTTTCGACCAGAGAGTTGCAGTGACGTGTAGCAGACCGCGATGATTTTACAAATACACGTGGGTTAAGCGGTCGCGGCGCCGCCGCGGACGGTTGATCGGCGATCCTGAGCGGAGGCACTTATTGAAAGCGCATTGAAAATGAGAATGATTCTCATTTACAACGCTGCCCGGTTTTGCTACCGTTATTGTACTTGAAGATTCACTCCAGCTAAGGAGGACGCGCTCAGTGTACGTATGTATCTGTAACGGCTTCACCGATGGCCAGGTTCGCGCTGTATGCGAAAAGCGTCAGGGCCGCCTCTCCGACGTGTACAAGGCGCTCGGATGCGCCCCGAAGTGTGGCAAATGCGTCCCGTTGGTGAAGGAACTATCTCGCGCCGAAACCACCCCCGCAGCATTCGCCGAGGCCGCGGCATAGGCCGTACGCATCGGTCGCTTAAAGACCGCGACCGCCCTCCCTCATCGAATCAGTTTGAGCATCGAGGTCTCCGCGGCGCAGTTGATTGACCGCAGGCTCGCCCCTACGTCATCGTAACCTGAAATCCGCATCGGACATCGTCCTGATGCCGTCCTTGCCCGAATGCCGAAACCACACGCGGAGCAACTACCATGAAAGGTGATCCCGGAGTCGTCCAGCGCCTGAACACGATCCTGAAAAACGAGCTGACCGCCATCAATCAGTATTTCCTCCACGCTCGGATGCTGGGGAATTGGGGCGTCACCAAGCTCGAGAGTTACGAGCATCACGAATCGATCGATGAGATGAAGCATGCCGACGCACTCATCAAGCGGGTGCTGTTTCTGGAGGGTCTGCCCAATCTGCAGGACCTCGGCAAGCTGATGATCGGCGAAAACGTCAAGGAGATTCTCGAGAGCGATCTGAAGCTGGAGCACGCGGGCCTCGTCGATCTGCGCGATGCGATCGCGTACTGCGAAGGGGTGCGGGATTTCGTCACACGCGAGTTGCTGGCGGACATCATGAAGGCGGAAGAGGACAGTATCGATTTCATCGAGACGCAACTTGGACTGATTCCAAAAATCGGCCTGGAGAACTATATCCAGTTGCAATCGCGCAGCGCCGAAAGTTCCGAATAACCGCGCTCCGATTTGCGAGTTGACTCTTTCAACTGCTCTGCTTATCGTCGCCGATTAACCGATCGTTCAAGAGAGGAGGCACGCCCATGAATCGTAACTTTGAATTCAAACAACTGCTGCGCGCGTATCGCGGCGGAATCATCGACGAAGCGACCTTCGAATCCGAGGTGAAGGCACTCGAAAACGGCAGCCCCGGCACCAATGGCCATCGCGGTTTCGCCGCCTTCGGCAAGACTTACGGCTCGGAGAAGGAAGCGGTGCTGGATTTCCTCGATCGCGCCCGCGCGGGCGAGGCCGGCGGCGCCGAGGCTTTCAACGGATGGGTCAAGACCTGCAAGACCGAATGCATCTTCATGGGTATCCAGATGATCGCCGAGCGCGAGGCGTATCATTCGCGGATCTTCGCCAAGCGCCTCGCCGACCTGGGTGGGATGCAGCACGAGGGAACCTCGGAGCAGGGACGCAAGCTGACCGAGGCGTTGTCGAGCGACATGCCCGACAACAAGAAGTTCCTGTACATCACCACCAACTTCGGCAAGCCCGGAGAAGCGCTCGCGCCGATCAAGGCCTTCGGCGAGAGCTTGCGCGAAGACATGATGACCAAGGAAGCCATCCGCCTGTTCGCGGAAGACGAGCTGTCGAGTGCGACGTGGCTCTGGGATACGTGTGCGGCGCTCAATTCCGATAGCGCGAAAACCGGCGCATCCGCATCGGCGTAGCATCAGCGAAGCAATCCTCGATCGTGACGGCGGCGGGTGGACGCGATGTCCTCCCGCCGTTTTCTTTGCGACGACTCGATAACCGTTTCCCCGAACCCTTCTTGCTCGTTGCCGGTTCTGCTAGCTTACGGCGCTGACTCTGTGTCAAACGAGCCCGCGCAGCCCTATGCGTGTCGAGTGTTCAGCCGGAGGAGGGATGAAGGGTTCCGGCCCAATGGGGGCGATGTTGTTCGCGGCATTTATCGGCGTTTCCAGTTGCGCCACCGCGGTTAATGGAAAAACCCAGGAGGTCTCGTTCTCCAGCGACCCTCCCGGCGCCGTCGTACTCGTCGACGGTGCAAATGTCGGTACTACGCCGACTACAGTCAAATTGACCCGCCACGATCCGCATTCGGTTCGCATCGAGAAGCCGGGATATATCGCGTACGAACTGACGACCACCTCCGACGACGACGAGGAGGCGGCGAAGGACTACTTTCCGCTTGTTTTATTTCCTCCGCTGATTCTCTTTGCGATACCGGTAGACCGTTACCTCGGAGGCGCATATGCGATACATCCTGGCGATATCTCAGCGCACCTGGTTTCCCGTCCGGATAATCGACTCAGCACGATTGCGCCATCGGCGAGCAATTGAGCCAGGCGCCTATCGCCGTGCTCGATGTTTCAGGTCGTTACGTCACGAAGTCAGATCCGGTTTCTCTTTCCGAGAGGAAGGGAAAGTTCTGACGGCGCGACGAACTCGCGCCGCGCTTCAGTGAAGCACAAACAAAAGGCGCGGCCTGCGATGCAGGCCGCGCCTTGGTTACATCTTGTAGAAAAACTCTACGCCGGGGCGGCTGCGAAGCCTCCGTCGCTGTCGCCGCGCAGGATCGCGCCGAAGCGCCGGCCGCCGAGGTAGAAGCGCAAGGCCTCATCGTCGGTCACCGCCGCGCGGCGCACATCGCGCCGGCGAATCTGCCATACCCCGCCCACCATCGGATGGCGTCCCTGCCGGTAGCTGAAGAAGTAGTAGCAAAACTGCAGGAGGGTTGACCGTCGCGATTCCGCGCTGAGGTTTCTTCCGCCGCATACCGTGAGGAGTTCGCGAATCGCCGCGCCGATGCTGTAAAAGCCCGTGAACGCATCGCGATAGGCCTGCATCCACTGGCGCGTGTCGAGGCGAGGATGACGCAGGGTCACGTGCTGCGAATCGAGCTGGTTGAAGTCCCAATCGATGATGTCGCCTTCCTTCGCATAGCGGACCTGGTCCTCGGTCCCCGGCAGCGGCGTCATGATGAAGTACGAGACGATATCAAATCCGATCTTGCGCAGCGTCTGCGCCGCCACGCGGCCGCAATCGGGGCCGTCAAACGGGAAGCCGAGCATGTAGCCTGCGTGCACCGAGACTCCGACCTTGTGCCAGTTATCGACCACCCGCTGATACTTGCCGATGACGCGCGCGCGCGCCTCTTCGATCTTCATCTTATGCTGACGGTCGTCGGTGTTCTGATACTTGGTCGCGAAGTTCAGATTGTCGGGGTTGAGCGATTCGATCCCGACGAAGGCCTGGTAGCATCCCGCGGCCGCCGCCAGCTCGACGAAGCGTTTGCTCCGGCGATGCTTCGCGGTCTCGGTTTCGCCCTCGGCAATGTTCGCATAGCACGATGCATCGACGTTGACCTGCATCATGAATGACAGCTTCGGATATTCCTTCTTCAGTTCGATCAGGCCGGTGAGGATCTCTTCCCATCGCGGGGAACGGAAGAAATCGTCGTCGACCAGGAACAGCGAGGTAATGTTGTGGAAACGGCAGGCGTCGCGCACCCATTCAACCACCGCGTTGGGCTCACGCGAGCGCATGGTTCGGCCCATCACATTTTTCACGCTGCAATAGGAGCAGGTGAACGGGCATCCGCGCGAGGTGTCCAGCGGCGTCATTTGGGTGTTGAAGAAGCGCGTCAGGTAGCGATCATCGAGGGTCGGCAACTTCGCCTCGGTGATGATCGGAACGATGATATCATCCTGCCCGGTCTTGGCGCGGATGCCTTCGGTCACCGAATATTGCGGCTTCAGCTCGCCTTTGAGGAAATCTTCGACGATGAAGCCCCAGGTATTTTCCGCCTCGCCGACGATGGTGGTAACTCCCACCGAATTGAGAAACTTGCACGATTCCGGATATCCGCTGACGTGAAACCCACCCATCATGGTGGTCATGCCCTCGGCGACGAACTGAAGCGCCAGGTCGCGGCCGCGCGGATATTGATTCGATTGCACGCCTGACAGCCCAATCAGCAGCTCGACGCCGTCTTCGTGGGCCTTTTCCTTGATTGCTCGAATGGTCGCGGGGCTGATGACGCCGTCGCAAATCTCGTCCCAGATGATGGTTTCGAGGTGCACGTTGCGCTTGCCCGAAAAATGCCGATTGAACTCGTCATTGAGGGCCGCCAGCACATTGAGGGTGTTGTTGGGCTGAACCCCGTAGCGGAACACCGAAACGTACCCGTCATCGTCATATTTCGACGGTTTTATGAAGTACACCCTGATGATGCGGACGGTTTCGGGCTTCAGGGAGCCTTTGCGCATCGCAGCCGCATCCGCGGTGAGTTGGAGAATGTTGGCGGGCTTATCCCCACCATAGCGATGACGCCCGATGATGATGTACAAAACGGTCGCGGCAAACGCCAGGAAGGCGACTATACACGTAAGTAGGACCACTAGGACCATCAAGTTTTTCCTCTAGTTATGCACCCAACCGCACGCACTCGGCCTCGACGGATAATCTCGTCTCGACGGATAATCTCAAACTAGCGACCAGAAGGACAGAGATCTAACCGACCGGTCAGAGTTACCTAAAGCAGACCTGCGATGTCAACCATTCTCCACGCGATTCCACCCAGACTCAATCCCCTGCCCGACCGGTAAGCAATGAATCTTCCATGATGCCCCGATGAACTTCCGTCGACGGCTACCGAGTCGAGGGAGCGCCCGAGCATGGAGGATTCCGCGACGGGTCGATCGTGCGGGTAAAGCAAACATGTCCCGCCTCATGATTCCATGCCGAATTGTAGCCGCCGTCGCTGTCCGGAACCCACACATACACCGTACGTCGAACCTCGTAATCCTTCAATGCGAAGTCGGCGCAAAGATCGAAGGTTGTGGCGCCGGTCGCGCGATACTCATAAGGCTGATGAGTTTCCGGGTCCGACGGCGCCGCGAAGCCGGCCAGGTCATCGTTGAGGTCATCGAGGGAGCGCGGCAGGTTGCGCTTCTGTTGCCAGTAGCTGACCAGCTTCGTTTGGATATCAGCAAGGTTCTCGATTCGCCTGGCATCGAGGCGCTGCAGGCGCGCATGGGTGGGTGACCCCGCAACCTCAAACCCCGCGATCGCCACCGCCACCGCTATCAGGCAGCTCGCATAGCCGAACAGCCGCGCTGCGGGGGCAAAGCCGCCCGGTCTATGCCGAAGGAGATACAGGTAGAACCCAAAGACAGCCCCCGCCACCACTCCGATCGCGGCGACTTTGAGGATGACCCGCGAAGTAAGATCTCCCGTCAAAAAGTAGTACACGACGTAGGATAGATCGCCGAGCGCAAACAGCCCCGCGAGGAACAAGGTCAGGTAAATGGGGCAGGTGCGCAGCCATCTGCCGCGCTTTTCCGGATTCGCCGCGAGGTCAACTTCGATGGTGCGCCATGCCCACACATAGGCGGGAAAAAAGATGATGAGGACGGCCAGCGCCGAGCGGATACTGTCGCGGAGGTCGAGCGGTCTATCCGCCGGGTCAGGCAGCCTGAGATCGATGAACGAGAACAGCAGCGACAGCACCGACCACATCGCCGCATACAGCGCGATCACCGCGAGGAGGTTGATGAAGACGTCCCATGGCGACGCCTTTGACTGCTCGTCGGTCACCTCCCGACCCTCCCTTCCTCAAGCAGGGCGGCGGCCGCCTAGTGGTACATCTCGACCAGGTTGATGAGGCCGAGGTCGCGGTAGCGCTCGACGAGGTAGCCCTTGATTTCCTGCACGCTGCCCATCTGGAGGACTTCGCGCGCAACCTGGCGGGCGGTCTGATAGTCAACCTCGCGCAGCGCCTTGCGCACCACCGGGATGAACAAGGGGCTCAGGCTGAGCTCATCGAAGCCGATGCCGACCAGCAGCAGCGTCGCGAGCGGGTCGGATGCCATCTCACCGCAGATGCCGACTTCTTTGTCAGCCGCGCGGGCCACATTGACGACCTCGGAGATCGCCGAGATGACCGCGGGATGAAACGCCTCATAGAGGTGCGCAACTTTAGGATTGTTGCGGTCGGCGGCGAGCAGGTACTGGATCAGGTCATTTGTTCCAATAGAAAAGAAATCGACCATCGGAGCCAATCGCGGCGCGAGCCACACCGCCGATGGCACCTCGACCATTATGCCCACCGGCACATGCGGATTGTGATCGAGGCCTTCGTTGTAAAGTTCCGCCTGCGCCTCTGCGAGGAGCTCCTTGGCGCGGCGCAGTTCCTCGAGGCTCGAGATCATCGGGAACATGATGCGCACGTTGAAGCGCGTCGCGGCGCGCAGGATGGCGCGCAGTTGAACCTTGAACAGCCCCGACATTTCGAGCGAGATGCGAATCGAGCGCCATCCGAGAAACGGATTCTCCTCGCGCGGCACCCGCATGTAGGGCGGATACTTGTCGGCGCCGATGTCGAGAGTGCGAATCGTCACCGGGCGCTGGCCGAATGCCTGCAACATCCGGTTGTAGAGCGCGATTTGCTGATCCTCGTCGGGGAAATCCTCGTAGGTGAGGAAGGAAAACTCCGAGCGCAACAGCCCGATGCCCTCGGCGCCGTATTGCAGCGCGAGCGGCACGTCATTGTAGAGCGCGATGTTGGCGTATAGCCGCACGCGATGGCCGTCGCGCGTCGCCGCCGGCTCGTCCGCATCTTCCATCAGCTCGCGCTTGAAATTTTCGTAGCGCTTGGTGAGCGCGGTGTAATCTTTTTCGACCTCGGGCGTCGGATTGACGTAGACGATGCCGGAGTTTCCGTCGAGCACCAGCGTGTCGTCCTCGACCACCGATTCCATCATATGCTCGACGCCCACCACGGTGGGAATTTCGAACGAGCGCGCGAGGATCGCCGCATGGGACGTCACGCCGCCCGACTGCAGCGCGATGCCCACCAGGTTCTCATGCGACACGAGCGTGAGCTGCGAGAGCGTCAGCTCCTCGGCCACGATGATGGTCGGCTTTACGAACGGACCCTTGCCGCCCTCCTGCCGCAGATGGCGCAGCACGCGATGGCCGACGTCGCGGAAATCGGTCGCGCGCTCGCGCAGGTAGCCATCGGCGACCGTCGAGCATCTGCGCCGATAACTCATCGATGACGCGGAACAGCGCGCTCTCGGCGGCGAATCCCTGCTCGACGGTTTCGCGCACGCGCCCAACGAACTCCTCGTCTTCGAGGATCATGCCGATGGCCGTCGAAAATCTTCAGATCCGAGTCGGCCATCATCGGCGCCATGCGGGCCTTGAGCGCGCCGAGCTCGGTGCAGCGCTCGCGCGAGCGCCTCTTCGAGGCGTTTCTGCTCGGCCTTCATGTCGCGCGCGCGCAGGTTGCGATCGATGGTGCTCATGAAGGTGCCGACCACGTGCGCCGCGCCCATCGCGAAGCCGGGCGCAGCCGGCAATCCGACCAGGCGCGGACGGCGAATCTTCACCGGCGCGGCGACCCGAGTCTTGCCGCCGACCTTCTCGTAATCCTTGAGCTGGCGGTTGGCCTCGATCATCCGGCGCCGATATTCCTCGCGCTCCTTTTCCTTGGTGGCGAGGGTTTCGCGCAGCCGGAAGTGGGAAAGAATCTGCGCGACCTGATTGGCCGCGGTCTTAGCAGGCGCGCTTCACTCTTGGTGAACTTGCGCCGCGTCAGCGTCTGCACCACCAGCACGCCGATCGGCTTGTTGCGCCCGTCCTGCACCGGCACGCCGAGAAAAGTGTGATAGCGCTCCTCGCCGGTCTCGGGGAAATATTTGTAGCGTGGATGACTTATCGCGTCGGTAACGCCGACTGCCTCGCCCTTCTCGATCGACCAGCCCGACGAGGCCCTCGTTGGTGCGCATCGAGACTTTGCCGACCGAGTCGCGATCGAGACCGATGGTGGCGCGCAGCACCAGGCGCTCGCGCTGCGGATCGAAGAGATAGAGCGAGCAGACCTCGACCTCCATCCCTTCGGCGATCGCGGCGACGATCTTATCGAGCGTCTCGCGCAGGTCGGCCGCGGCCTCGCCACTGATCGCGGAGATATTTTCGATCAGAGCGAATTGGTCGCGATTGGCACCCATGGTTGATTTTTTGATGTGTCGCTTAAATGTTGCGAGTGGAGTTTATCGCATGCGGTCGCGCTTAAACAACCGATGGCGTCGCCGCCGCCAAAGAATTAGAAATTGCAGCCAGGTCGCCACATGAAGCAGCTCATCACCGACGCGCATCCGATCTTGCCCTCGATGGACTACGACGAAACCATCGCCTTCTATCAGAAACTCGGTTTCGCGATGGGTATGCGCCAGGAGGGCTACCTCATCATGCGCCGCGACGGCATCGAGCTGCATTTCTGGGAGTGCAGCGATCGGAAAATTGCCGAAAACAGCGGTTGTTACCTCGCTCGGAGGACGTCGATGCGCTCCATGCGGAGTTCGTCGCCAATGGGGTGAAGGCCAAGCCGCCCGAGGATCGCGCATGGGGAATGCGCGAGTTTTACGTCATCGATCCGAGCGGCAATCTGCTGCGCATCAACCAACGGCTGCCGGCCTCGGCAACCCGAAGACTACTCCGAGAACTCGACGGTCGCGGTGCCGGTCACCAGCTTCTCGGCATCCTCGTTCTCCATCCAGATGTCGACCTCGCACTGCTTCGTCTCGGGATAAGTGTTGGTGATGAAGCCCTGCAGGATCAGCGTGCGATCCGGCTGCACCGGGACGCGATAAGTCGTGCCCAGGCGCACCATCTTCGCGGGATTGCCCGCGATCCAATCGGTGACCAGCTTCGCCAGCAGCGCGAGGCTCATGTTGCCCGGCAGGATCATTCCCGGCAGGCCTTCCTTCTTCGCACCTTCGTCGTCGGTGAAGCGCGCCGCCGGCAGATGGTTGGCATGCGCATAGGCGCGCGTCTGATCCTTGCTGATGAAGATTTCTTCCGGGCCGATGGCGGTCCCGATTTGAACGTCTTGGAACTTCATGTTTCTTTTACTGTTTTCTCTTTCCAGCCCTCTCTCTTATCTCTCCCAGTAGGGAGAGAAGACGAAGGTAGGCAGCCAACTTTGGATCCTAAGTTCGCCACATAAACCGATGATCGACGTGCGCGACGACCTCGCCCTTCTGATTGCGCAGGGTCGAACGGATCACCACGAACACCATCGTGCCGGTGCGGCCGGTCTTGTCGTAAATCTCCTTGACCGAGGAGCTCAGCGTAATCTCATCGCCGGGGCGAATCGGCGCGACGAATTCCACGTCCTTGCCAGCGTCGAAGCCCTGCCTCCGAAGCGCGGGACCTGCTCGAAGAAGTGCCGTCCGTTGCGAAAGGTAGTAGCGAAGCCCGGCGGCGCGACGATGCCTCCATAAGGTCCCTTCTTCGCCGCTTCGTCATCGGTGAAGATCGGATTGGTCTCGCTGATGGTCTCGCAGAACTTCGCGATTTTCTCGCGCGAAACCGGCACCGGATCGGTGGTCTCGAAAACCTTGTTGATGATTGCGGGATCGAAATCTACCACTTTGTTATGCTCGCCCTTCGGCTTTGGTTCAGCTCGCTTCGGCCGGTATCGCATGCGGCACCGGTTTGCGCTTGGGGCGGAAATCGACCGCCTCGTAGTTGCCGGTCTTAAGCTCGCGCACCAAATCCTCGATGGTCTTGATATCAGCCTCGAAGCGCGTCGCGCAAAGCCCTATCAGGCTGACCAGATGACTATCCGACCCGCCGGTCGCTTTGTAGCCGTACTTCTCGATCATCTCGGCGGCGCGCTCGTTCTCGCCCTTGCGCGATCCGCCGTTGAGCAGTTCCACCGCGACGACGTTCTCCAGCACCGGCTTGTTCTGGTAATGCTCGTACAGCCCGATGTTGGGGCGCCCGGGATGACACGGCACCGCGATGCCGCCCATCTCGGCAACCTCGTTGATGAGTACCTGCGCGGGGAGCCGGATGTTGGTGAAGTCGAAGCGGCGCGCCATCTCATCGGTGACGCCGAAAACGAGCACGTGGCCGTATTCGGTTTCGACCTCGGCGGCCTTGAGCACCATCACGCCGAACTTGTCTTCCAGCGCGCGATAGTCGGCGCTCCCGTTCCACTGGCGATGCTCGGTGAGTACGACTCCGTCGACCGGCACTTGCGCGCGCCGCATTTTGATCCAGTTGAGGTAGGCCTCTACCGGTGCGCGGCTGTCTTCGGAGGCTTCGCTGTGCGCATGCAAATCAAGGACAGTTGCCACGAATCATTTTTCCTTACCTCGCCGGGCGAAATTTCGCGAGCGTCACCTCGGGCGTGACATCCTCGTATACGACCTCGACGGGCATCCCTATTTTAACCTGATCCGGCGGGCAATCGACAATGTTGGTGAGCATCTTGAGGCCCTCGTCCAAATCGACATAGGCCATCACGTAGGGCAGCGATTCGCGAAATCCGGGCGCCTGGTTCTGATTGGTCACGGTGAAAGTGTAGATGCTGCCGCGCCCCGAGCATCGCACCCACTCGGTCTTCGACGACAGGCAGTTAGTGCATAGCGCGCGCGGATAGTAGCGGGTGAAGCCGCAATCGCGGCATTTCTGGATGTAGAGTTCATGGCGCTTGAGCGCTTCCCACCACGGACGAATTTCCTCGTCGATATGCGGGAGCGGCTTGGAATATTTCTTCGGTTTTTCGTCAGCCATATGAGTGAGGCTTCCTTCCTTATTCCCTCGCCCTTCAGGGAGAGGGTGGCGCTACTGCGCCGGGAGAGGTCTGCTGCTTATTGATTCCCCAGAATGAGCGTCGCGCCCGCATGACGCGTACCGAGCGCGCCGCCGGTTCCGTGCGCGATCGCGAGCTTGCAATCCTTGACCTGGCGCGGACCACATTCGCCGCGCAGCTGCTTGGTCGCCTCGATGACGAGGAAGATTCCGCGCATCCCAGGATGATTCGACGACAGCCCGCCACCGTCAGTGTTGATGGGAAAGTCGCCATCGAAGCGGATGCGCCCGCCCGACACGAATGCCCCGCCCTCGCCACGTTTGCAGAAGCCAAGGTTTTCGAGCTGCGAGATCACGGTGATGGTGAACGAGTCGTAGATCATGCCCATGTCGATATCGGCATGCTTCACGCCCGCGCGCTCGAACGCGAGGCTTGCCGGTCTGCGCCGCCGCGTTTTCGAGATAGTCGCGATGACCCGCGCCGCCATGACGGACAGTCTCCGCCGCGCCGAGGATATAGACAGGCTTCTTCTTCAAATCGCGCGCGCGTTCCGCCGAAGTGATGACCAGCGCGCCGCCGCCATCGGAGATGATGCAGCAATCGAGTAGATGCAGCGGCGACGAAATCACCCGCGAGGCGAGCACGTCCTCGACCGTGATGAGGTCGCGATACTTCGCCGCCGGATTCATCGACGCATGCAGACGCATCGTCACCGCGACCTCGGCGAGTTGCTCCGGCGTGGTGCCGTACTCATGCATGTGGCGCTGCGCGACCATCGCATAGGAGCCGACCGTGGTGACGCCGAAGGGCCCGTCGAACTGCTCGGGCGGCTCGCCACCGCCGCCGCCTCCTCCGGTGCCGATCGCGAAGCGCGCCGAGGAAATCTGCGAGCCGTAAAGCACCACCGCGACCTCGCACAGCCCGGCCGCGATCGCCGACGCCGCATGCATCGTGTGGGTCAGGAACGAGCATCCGCCGACATTGGTGCCATCGACAAAGTTGGGCGTCAGGTTGAGATAGTCGCACAGCCCGATCATGCCCATCCCGCCGCCGATGCCGGCGGCGCAGACGCCGTCGACATCCTTGATGGTGAGGCCGGCGTCGTCGAGCGCGCCCTTCAGGCTCTCGGCCATGATTTGGTAAACGGTCTTGTCGGGTGCGAAGCGCGTCGGATGCTCATAGACGCCGACCACCGCGGCCTTCCGGCTCATGTTCATCATGATGTGAGTCCTACTTCAGTCCCGCGAGGAAATTGTCGAAGGCGGCGTTGACCTCGGCGGGCCGCTCCCATGGCAGCGCATGGCCACCGTCAGCTATCACTTCGATTTTCGCGCCCTTGATTTTCGAGCCGATACCTTCGGCGTCGGCGGGCGTGGTGATCGCGTCATCGGCGCCCGCGAGAATCGTGGTCGGCTTGGAAATCTTCTCGAGGTCGGCGCGCAGGTCGGTCTTGTCGCATGCGACGATATCGGTGTAGCGCACGCGCGGGTCGGTCTTGATTTGCTCCATCCAGCCCTCGCGCACGAGGTCGAAATTCTCCTTGATGGTGCGCGGCGAGTACGCGTCGGTGGTGAACGGCTGCGGCGCGCGGCCCATCATCACATCGCGCATCGCGGCGATGCGATCCTTGGGAATGTTGAAGCGCGCGGCGGTCGCCACCAGCATCAGGCCATCGACGCGCGACGGATGCGCGAGCGCGGTCTGCATCGCGATCGCACCACCCATCGAATGACCGGCGATAACGGCGGATTTGATCTGGAGCGCATCGAGGAACGCGGCGACGAAATCGGCATACTCGCGCATCGAGTTCATCCCATCGACGCCGGATGATCGCCCATGCCCGGGCAGATCGATCGCGATGGGGCTGTGCGCATTGGCCAGATGCGCGATCTGTTTATGCCAGCTATGGCCGTTGCCGCCCGCGCCATGAATCATGACGACCGTGCGGCCCCTGGAAAAATCCGGGATGACCTCGGGCAGCGTGGTCTTGCCAGCATAGTGCATATAGACCGCGTGTCCGTTGATATTGATGTACTTGGTCGGCATCGCCGAATCGCCCTCACTCGATGCTTTGGAGGGATTGCTATTAGGTTCGGGATCAAATTGTCAAACGCAGCTAGGGATGAGCGATGTTGGACAGGATTGTGATCCTGCCGTGGCCGGGCCCATACCACCACAAGATACGGTATGCGGACGCGGTCTGGTTCTCAGCGTACAGCTTCGAAGACCTCTTCGCCGCCCGGACCCCTTTCGTCTTCGTACTTATGGGTTCGCAAGCTCGGATGCCGCGGATTCCTTTCGAGATAGGCGAGCGCCTTACGCCGGCCTTCAAACGCCTCGCTAGTCCTCGATTCGCAGCGAGCTCTTCAAGCTGAGCCTTCGCTTCGTCGGTCATCGCCAGCTCGAAAGAAGGCCCGGAGTCTAGTCGATTTCATCATCGGCGTATTTGGCGAAAGAACCCAGGTAGTGAAGTTTTCCCTCGGCAGCTTGGCGAATTCCCCGCCGCAGGCTCGCTAGCGCTTCGGGGTTTTTGTAAAGCCACGCTTCGCGAGGATGAATCATGCGGGGCGAGAGCAGAATCTGGCCCGCCTCATTCATGTGAACTTCGAATCGCAGGTCGCCATTTTTTTGCGCGCCCGCGTTTTTGCCGAGGGAACCATTCATGGCCGCCAGGGCTTTTGCGAGAGAGATGCGCTTCCTTGCATCGAGCGCGACATCGCCGATTCGCTCAATTTATTGCTCCGGACTGTAGCTTTCTTGGTTGCCATGCGACCTGCTACGCAGTCTAGCACACGTCCGAAAGTTCAACAATGTGACAAGCGGTCTCAGCGAGGTTTCGTGCCGATAAGCAGACGTTCGGTGAGGTCGAAGCGGCGCGCGGAAAGCTGCTGCCGCCATCTCATCGAGGATGCGGGTCGCGATTGCGCGCTGCTCATCATCCATGAACGGCGACCAGCGCAGATCGATCCATTCGACGATCCCGTTCCAGGTCACCGGGAACCTCACCTCGCGCGTTTCGATCGCGAGGCCCGCGCGACTCATCGCCTCGCGATGCGGGTCCTCATTCTCCGCCGCGACGATTCGGCGCCGGCTCGGAAATGTTGCGGCGGCGAGCTGGCGCCATTGCTCCTCGGTCGCGAAGTTGCGCAGCGCCTCGCGAATGCCCGAGCCGCCGATGCTGATGATGATAGCGCCGCCCGGCGCGAGGCATCGTGCGAGGTCGCGTATCGTAGCGTCCTTGTCGGCAACGAACTGGAAAACGTGGCTGGCGAAGATGACGTCGAGGGCGCCGTCGCGGAATGGAGCGGCCGTCACATCGGCCCGGACCAGCGGAGTCCGCGAACCGTTGCGGATGCGCGCCTCTTCGAGCATCTCGGCCGTGAGGTCGGTGCCGATGGCGATCGCATGAGGAGCGGATTGCCGGAAATCATAAAGATAGCGACCATTGCCACATCCGAGGTCGAGGATGCGGCGCGCATGCGCGATCTCATCGGCGATCGCTTCGACGACGGCGACTCGCCTTCGCAGATAGAATTCGCCGTCACCATAGACCTGCGCGAGCCGTCCGAAATATTGCGCGACAGCTGCAGGCGACCGTCGCACGCCGGATGAACTTTCATCAGCCAAGATTCGAGCTCCCGCCTAAGCTTAGGTCGCCTCGCCAGAAGCTGCTAGCCAGTGGCCGCCGGCTTGATCGCCTTCTTGCGACCGCGCCGCGGCTGGTCGAGGCCCGCCATCGCCTCGGCCAGTCCCTGGCCATGCTCCCATTCCTCGATGGCGGCGCGGCTGAATCTCCAGGTGCTGCCGACGCGAAAGCCCGGGATCAGGCCGCGCCGCAGCAATCGGTAGATGGTGGTTGGATGGACCCGCAGGTGTTCGGACAGTTCGATAACGGTAAAAATTTGCTCGTCAGGAGGCATCGATTCTCTTCTTTACCCCCCCGGGCAAAAGCTATGTGGTTACTCTGTCTGTATGGTTTTCGTTGCTCGCACCGATGTCAAGTAACCCGCGCGAACTGTTTTCATTCTTGCGGGCGCGCTTCACACCTGCGCACGCATTTGAGCTATCGTGATAGCGCAAATTATTCCCACAGGACTTGGAAAAATTTGGCACCGCAAGCCGGATGGTATCTAAAAGGAGAAAAAACCCATGGCGTATGAGACGCTGGAAATTCGTCGCGAAGAGTCAATTTTATGGCTAACCCTGAATCGCCCGCATAACCTCAATGCCCTCAGCGCCAGGATGGTTTCCGAGCTCGAGGAGTTCCTCGCCACCCTGCGCGATGACCATGAGACCCGCGTCGTCATCATGCGCGGCGCTGGGCGCGCCTTTTGCGCCGGCCTCGATTTGAAGGAACAAAATCGCGGCGGTCCCGAGGCGCTCGGTCGCACCACCACGGCAGTCTACGAATCCCAGCGCCGGATGAGCGATCTCACAGTGGCCATCCGCCGCGCCCCGCAGCCGTTCATCGCGGCCATCAAGGGACCTGCCGCCGGAGGAGGCTTTGCCCTCGCGCTCGCGTGTGACTGCCGGATCGCCGGGGAGTCCACCCGAATGAACGCGGCATTCATTCGCATCGGGCTGACCGCATGCGATATGGGCGTCAGCTACATGCTGCCTCGCGCGGTCGGCAGCTCAGTCGCGGCAGAGTTGCTGCTAACCGGCAGATTCATCAATGGACAGCGCGCGCTCGCCACCGGATTGGTATCCGAGCTGGTGCCCGATGCCGAGGTTGATGCCGCCGCGGGCAAGCTCGCGCACGACATGATCGAGACCTCGCCGCTGGGATTGCGCATGACCAAGGAATGCCTTTCGGCCAACATCGACGCGCCCTCGCTCGAAGCCGCGGTGGCGATGGAGGATCGCAACCAGGTGCTATGCGTTCGCGCCGGTTACATCGATGAGGGCGCGCGCGCATTCGTGGAGAAGCGCAAACCCAAATACGCCGCGCGCGCCTAGTGCGGGAAATAGCACAGAGCCGCGGTTGAGGCCCGAAGGGGGCGCGTAGCGCCGCGCCGCAGGCGCTCGCGAGGCGGAGCGCAGCGGAGTCGAGCGACATCTAAAATGAGGGCGCGCGCGCATTCGTGGAGAAGCGCAAACCCAAATACGCCGCGCGCGCCTAAAGATCCGAGAACTGGCTGCCTACCTTCAACCTCTCTCCCTGGTGGGAGAGATAAGAGTGAGGGCTGGAGCGCGCAAGCCTCCCGCATCGTTCGATGCGGGAGGCTCTTTTCTTTTCAGATAACGGGCGAGCCGGGAGGGAGGCCCAACAGCACGCGGCCGACCACTTCGAAGCGCGCGGTGTTCATCAGCACATGCTGCGAAGCGGTATGCGCGTCGCGCCAGCATCGCTCGATGGGGCACGAGGTCTGCGCGGAATTCATCCCGGCCGCATCGGCGACCAGATCCACCGCCTGCACCGCCAGCTTCACCGCCGTGACAACTCCGAGTCGTACCTGCGCGCGATCCTCGAGGCGGAAGCTCCCGCCGGCCCCGCCTTTGCGCCACACCTCGTCATTGACCTGGTAGAAATAGGCGCGCGCCGCATTCAATAAACCCTCGGCCTGCGCGAACTGGATTTGCGCGATTGGGCGGTCGCGCAGTAACGACTGGCTTGCGGTCGGGACCTTGGCTTGCGCCAGTTCGCCGAACGCTTCGAGGGCATGGCGAGCGGCGCCCAGCACCGTCGCCGCCAGCTCGCCGGCGATTTGCAGTTGCAACGGGATGTTAGCGAACGAGCCTTGTTGCCAGGTCGGCGTCGCGTTGAGCCAATCGAAGGTGAACTCAGCGGGCACGAAAACGTTGTCGAAGACGCAATCGTTGCTGCCGGTGCCGCGCATCCCCGCGGTTGACCAGGTGTTGAGGATCTTCGCGTGCTTAACGGGAAAAAATCCGGCGCGCAAGGTCGGGATGCCATCGACGAATTGCGGCGCGCCGTCGCGCAACACCAGCGCCGCCGCCATCAGGTAACTCGCCTGCGCGCAACCGCTCGCATAGGTGGCCTTGCCGCTAAAACGAAATCCACCCTCGACCGGAATCGCCTGGCTGGTCATCGGATTGAGCGAGCCGCAGGTCACCCCGCGAGGATCGGTATAAATCTTCTCGAACGCCTCGCGTGAGAGGTAATGCCCGAAGATCGGACCGCCGCCGCAGATCGCGAGGTTCCATCCCGCCGACGCGTCGACGCGCGCGACCTCTTCGATCAGGCGCAGGAAGTCGGGGATGGTGATCTCGCCACCATTCATCCTGCGCGGCAGGAGCAGGCGAAACATCCCGGCCTCGTGAAAAGCATCGGCCACCTCGCGCGGCATCTGGGCTTCGCGTTCAGCGCGGTCGGCATGCTCGCGAATGATGGGCGCGAGCTTGCGCACCTGGTCCAAATAAGGTTGAGCGCGTTCACTCAATTGATTCATCACACACCTCGAGGATCCAATTTCGAGATGTGCCGCGGCCAAGTCAACGCAGCCGCCGCCACGCACCCTCAAAATCAGACGGGGCTCACTCGATGAGCCCCGTCCCGCATCTGTCAATCTGTAGGATTATTCTACCATCAGATCGCTTCGCTGACCGCATCCTCGCGCATCGAAGGTGTCGGCCGCCGATCTAATGGCATCCAATGGCGCGTCGCCTCGCCGAGGAAGATTTGCCGCGGCCGCGTGATCTTCTGCTCCGGGTCGCGCACCATCTCAGCCCACTGCGCCAGCCATCCCGCGGTGCGCGCGATCGCGAACAGCACCGGGAACATCGGCATCGGGAATCCCATCGCCTGGTAGATGATGCCCGAATAGAAATCGACATTGGGATAGAGTTTGCGCTTGATGAAGTAGTCGTCCTCGAGCGCGATGCGCTCCAGCTCGATCGCGACGTTGATGAGCGGATTGCGTCCGGTCACCTCGAAGACATCGTAAGCGAGCTTCTTCAGTATCTTGGCGCGCGGATCGTAATTCTTGTACACGCGATGGCCGAAGCCCTGCAGCAGCGTGTCGCCGGCTTTGACCGATTTGATCATGGCGGGGATTTTTTCCTTGCTGCCGATTTCCACCAGCATCCGGATCGCCGCTTCATTGGCGCCGCCATGCAGGGGACCGTATAGCGCCGCGATGCCGGCCGCGAGGCAAGCGTAGGGATCGGGATCCGAGCTGCCGACCGCGCGCACCGCGTTGGTCGAACAGTTCTGCTCGTGATCGGCGTGCAATATAAAGATGACGTTGAGCGCCTTTTCCAGCACCGGGTTGGGCTTGTACTGGAGCTCCGTCATCTTGAATAGCATCGCGAGGAAGTTGCCGGTGTAGCTGAGCTCGTTGTCAGGATAGACGTAGGGCAAGCCGCGCGTATGCCGAAACGCCCACGCCGCCAGCGTCGGAATCTTGCCGATGAGACGGCGAGTCTGCAGCCGGCGCGTTTCGAGGTCGAAAATTTCTTTCGCCTCGGGATAAAAAGTCGACATCGCGCCGACCGTGCCGAGCAGCATGCCCATCGGATGCGCGTCGTGACGGAAACCCTCCATGAAGCGCTTGATGTTCTCATGCACCATGGTGTGGATCTTGATGTTGGATTCCCAGGTCGCGAAATGTTTCTTGTCGGGCAGTTCGCCCTTGACGATGAGGTAGGCGACTTCGAGGAAGTTGGATTTTTCGGCCAGCTCCTCGATCGGATATCCGCGGTAGCGCAGGATGCCCTTGTCACCATCAATATAAGTGATGCGGCTTTTGCAGGTCGCGGTGTTCACCAGGGCGGGGTCGTACGACATCATGCCGAAGTCTTCCGGCCCGGTTTTGATTTCGCGCAGCGCGGTGGCGCGAATCACGTTGCCTTCCTCGATCGGAATTTCGTAGGACTTGCCGGTCCGGTTGTCGGTTACGCTCAGCGTGTCTTTGGCCATGGATGGTCTCCCTCAAAGCTCCCCGGAAAATTTTTTAAACCTGCTCATTGAACCTGCACATGGAAACGTCCTCATCCGCATCAACATATATCTAGTCCGTTCAACATATATGCAGTTGAAGATTATACACGGGCGAGATTTTTATGGAAACCCTTTTGCAGCTTTTTTTGTGCTAATTCTGCCCCACCGCTCGCTTCACCCTCGCGCGCATGGCACTCTCTTGCGGTTGCATTTTGCAGGCTCGGCATGACGCCGATTTTGGAAGTGAAATTTTGATGACCGCAATCCGGAATTTATGATCGATAAAATTCTCGGCGGACTCTCCGCCTTCATCGTCGCCACCATCGCGTCGCTCGGCTACTCCGGCGTCATCCTGATGATGGCGATCGAGAGCGCCTGCATCCCGCTCCCGTCGGAAGTCATCATGCCGTTCGCCGGCTACCTGGTTTCGACCGGCCGCTTCAACCTGCAACTGGTGGCGATCGCGGGCGCCATCGGATGCCTGCTCGGCTCCTACGTCGCCTACTACATCGGCGCGAGCGGCGGGCGCTGGTTCCTGCTGCGGTACGGGCGCTTTGTGCTGATCGCGCCGCATGAGATCGAAATCGCGGATCGCTTCTTCGAGCGATGGGGACCGCACGCGGTGTTCTTCAGCCGGATGCTTCCGGTAGTCCGGACCTTCATCGCGTTCCCGGCCGGCGTCGCGCGCATGCGCCTGCTGCCGTTCACCATCTACACTTTGGCGGGTTCTTATCCATGGTGTTTGGCGCTCGCCTACCTCGGAGAGAAGCTGGGCGATAACTGGCATACGCTGGGACCGTACTTCCATCGCTTCGACGGCGTCATCGCGGCGCTGCTGGTGCTCGGCGCGGGAATGGTGCTCTACAACCGGATTCGCGGCATCAGCGCCGCGCCGGCGGCAAGCAAGTAGTCGCGCATCAGTCGCGCGGCAAGCTAAGATGCTTGTCATGGCTAATGATCCGAAAGACACTGCCGCGCCCGTCGACGAATCCGAACTGGTTGAGGTTCTCGCCAGCATCGATCCGACCCAGATGCGGATGGCGCGCGACCTGCTCGAAGGTTCCGGCATCCCGTGCTTCGTGTTCGACGGGGAGAACTCGCGCATGTTTGGCAATAGCCCCGCGATGCCGATTCGCTTGATGGTCCATCGCGACGTGGCTGACGACGCGGTGGGGCGCCTGAAAGAACTCGGCTTCCCCGAATAGCCCCGCCCGTCCGGCTTGTCCCCTCTCTCTCGGAGGGAGGTGGGCGGCCCAGTTGTCGCTTCTGGACCTCGCGACACCTGTGACGACCGGGTGAGAGCCGCGCGCGCTGCGCGCGGTGGTGGAGTACCACCTGCATCCGACCGTTCTCCTGAGCGCGCGCGAAGCCGCGGGCAGACCGATGCAATGGCGCCCGCCGGCGCATCGCACCACCTCGTCAAAATGTCGGAAAAGCCGCCTGTCGGCTAATCCCGCGAGGGGGGCCGCTTCGAAATCAGGCTCTCGCCCACCTTCACCACCGCCTCCGCGGTCTCCATCAGGCGCAGATGTTTCTCCATTGCCTTGGGATCTTCAGGGTAATTTGGCTTCGTTTGGTAATTTTCCTTCAATTTGCCCCCGCTGCGCCGCACCGGCTCCTGCGCCTGCCGCCGCTCACGCTCCGCTTGCTGAAACTCCAGTTTGTCGGCGTGAATGTCGCGCGCGATCCTGGTCGGCATGCTGATTCCTTCCGGCCCGCGATTGCGCCTGGCCGCCCGCGCATCCACCACCACGGGGCGATCCTCGTATCGCGGCGCGATCGCCGCCGGCGCGCCACCCGCGGCGCGGCGCGCCTGCTGCGCCGCCTTAAGTTGCGCCAGTGCGTTGCGCAGACTGCGAGTCACCGCGCCCTCGTAGCGAATCAGCCGCATGGTGTCGCGCTCGTTGGGCAGGTCGAGGCCCAGCCCGGCCTTCTCGGCGACCTCATCGGCTTCGGCGATTTCGCCGTCCATCACGTACAGCGGCGCCATCCCGCGCAGCGGCTGGTTCAGTTCGCGATAGACGCGGTCATCGCGCGAGCGAAATGCGGCGCGATTTTCGAACATCAGCAGGCGGCGCTGGCGCCAGATGCAGGCCGCAATCTGCTGCACCAGGACCTGCTCGAAAGTGCCGACCGGAGCGAAGTCCTGGGTCAGGCCCTCGGCGAGCTCCTCGAAGGCCTTGCGCCCGTCACGCCCTTCGAGGGTGGTGAGCACCGCCTGCGCGGCGAGCACGCCGTGCTTGAGGGCATTGCGGCGCGACCAGGCCTTGCCCTGCGCGGTTTTGGGTCCGGTGGATTTTTGCGCGTTGCGCCGATTCGATTCGGCTTTGCGTTCGGAGGTGGGGTTGGAAGTAGTCGGAGAGGCAGTCGTAGCAGCATTGTCGTTCATCGCAGGAAAACTCCGTGGCTGGTTAAGCAACACATTGTCGGCCACACAACAACGCATTGAGGGCGGGATCTAAAATGATTTTCTCTTTCGCGGCGCGAGTAAAGGGGGGCGTTCTAGCGGAGGAAGGGGTTGCGAATCGTCAGACCTTCGATGGTTTGTCTATGATGCAAATTTTCAGTCCACAAGGTCGTGCAGTCGGCTCGCATCGCCGCGGCAACAATCAGGGCGTCGCAAATCGAGAATTTGTAGCGCTCGGCGAGGTCGAGTGCGCGATCGTGGGTCCCCAGTTCGAGCGGCACGACGTTGCACAGCGAGCGAAGGATCTCCAGGATGTCGCGGATTTCCCGAATGTTCAGCCGGAGCTTTCGCCTGGCGACCGCTGCAAATTCATTGAGAACTTGAAGATCGTGTATCCACCAGCCAGGCGTGCCTGAAGTCCTGTACCGACGCCTTTGTATCCACTATCGTCATGCCTCATAGGCGGTAACTTTCCGCGCAAACTGTTGCTCAGGAGCCGATCATAAAATGCCATACGCCCAGGGCCGCATCTTCAACGACGCCGATAGCCATGTGATGGAAACCCGCGACTGGATGACGCGCTATGCCGACCCCGGCATTCGCGAGCGCCTCGCGCCGCTGGACCTCACCTCGGGCGGCGTCGCGTACCAGGTCGAGCAGGCGGTCAGCGCGGCGGAGAAGCGCAAGAACGATCGCGCGGCGGTCGCCGAGGCCGAAGCCAACCTGATGCTATATAAAGGATGGAAGGCGCTCGGCGCGTTCGATCCCGCGGAACGCACCCATGCGCTCGATCTGCTCGGCTTCAATCAGCAGCTCGTGTTCACGACCTTCGCGCTTTCGCATTTCTGGGGCATCTTCAAACGCGGCGAAGCCGATCCGAAGGTGGTTTATGGCGGCGCGCGGGCACACAATCGCGCGATTGCGGAATTCTGTGCGGGCGACCGGCGCCTGATGGCGGTGGGCTTCGTGCCGCTCGACGATGCGGAACTGGCCGCGCGCGAAATCGATGAAGCGATCGGGCTGGGATGCGCCGCGATTCATCTCCCCTCGGTGCCGCCGGAAATTTCGCCGACGCATCCGAAGTATGACGGGGTGTGGGCGCGCGCTTCAGGACGCCGACGTTCCTTTCATGCTGCATGTTGGCGGCGGCGGGATGCCGTTTCCGAAAGCATTTTTCAAGAACGATCGCCCGGTGACCGATTTCCTCGGCGGCGGTGAAAATTTTCATTCCAAGGATTTCATGGTCGGGCATTACGGGCCGGAGACGTTTCTCTCCGCGATGGTGCTCGACGGCATCTTCGAGAAATTCCCGCGCCTGCGCGGCGGATGCATCGAGCAGGGCGCGATGTGGATCGTGCCGTGGCTGAAGCGCCTCGACATTTCGCAGGACACCTTCGTGCGCACCGAGCCGTCGCTGCGCCTGCCGATGAAAGCGTCGGACTACGTGCGCCGCCAGCTCAAGTTCACGCCGTATCCGCATGAGCCGGTCGGATGGATCATCGAGCAGGCCGGGCCGGAGCTATGCCTGTTCTCGTCGGACTACCCGCACATCGAGGGCGGGCGCAATCCGCTCAAGCGCTTCGAAAATTCCACGGTCGGGATCGACGAAGACGCGAAGCATCGCTTTTATACCAGCAACTTCGTCGAGATGATGGGCTCGCGCGCAGCGTAAATGAAGATGGCTGCATTCCTTTAGTTCTCCTCCTCCGGGGGAGACTGCAGAGGGGGAAGCGATGGCTCGCCATTGGTGGCAGGACGCGGTCTTCTACCAGATCTATCCGCGCAGTTTTGCGGATGCGAATGGCGACGGCATCGGCGACCTCGACGGCATCACCGCGCATCTTGATTATCTCGCCGCCGCTCGGCATCGATGCGATCTGGCTGAGCCCGATCAATCCATCGCCACTGAAAGACTGGGGCTACGACGTCAGTGACTACTGCGGCGTGCATCCGGACCTCGGCACGCTGGCGAGCTTTGACCGGCTGTTAGCGGAGGCGCATCGGCGCGGCATCCGTATCGTGCTCGACCTGGTGCCGAATCACACCTCGGACCAGCATCGATGGTTCCTGGAATCGCGATCCTCGCGTACCAATCCGAAACGCGATTGGTACATCTGGCAACCGGGGCGCGATGGCGGTCCGCCGAACAACTGGAAGAGCACCTTCGGCGGATCGGCGTGGGAGTTCGACGCGGCGAGCGGTGAATGGTACCTGCACTCGTTCTTGCGCGAGCAGCCGGACCTCAACTTTCGCAATCCGGAAGTCGTCGAGGCGATGCACAGCGTCATTCGCTTCTGGCTCGACCGCGGCGCCGATGGATTCCGTGTCGATGTCATCGCGCAGATGATCAAGGATTCGCAATTTCGCGACAATCCTGAAGTGCCTGCGGGACAGCAGCTATCGCAACTGGAGCGGCTCGCGTACGAGCAGCGCTACAGCTCCGACCAGCCCGAGGTGCATGAGATCATTCGAGGGTTTCGCCGCGTGCTCGACACTTACGGTGATCGCATGATGGTCGGCGAGGTGTGGCCTCGCGATCCGCGCTCACTGGCGGACTACCTTCGGCCGGATGAGTTGCAGCAGGCATTCAATTTCCGCTTCCTGTTCTCGCCGTGGAAGGCGAGCGCGTTCCGTTCGCGCATCGAAGAAGTCGAGGCAACTCTCGGCGCGGATGTGTGGCCGACCTACACGCTTTCGAATCACGACTTTCCGCGTCACATCACCCGCTACGGTGTCGTCGATGCTGCGGCTCGCGCGCGGATGGCGGCCGTCCTGCTGCTGACGATGCGCGGCACGCCCTTCATTTACTATGGCGAGGAAATCGGCATGCGCGAGGTCGAGATTCCCGCGCATCGCAAGCGCGACCCGGTCGGACGCGACGGATGCCGCACGCCGATGCAATGGGATGCCTCGGGCAATGGCGGTTTCACCAGCGCATTGGAAGCGTGGCTGCCGCTCGGCGACTGCCAGGCCATCAACGTGGAAAAACAGCTGGGCGACTCATCCTCGATGCTGTCGCTATACCGGCGCATGATTCATCTGCGCAAGACCAGCCGCGCCCTCTCGGAGGGCACCTATCGCACCGAGGCGAACGCGCCCGAGGACTGCCTCGTTTTCCATCGCGAGACACCGAGTGAGCATGTGATGGTGGCGCTAAATTTCGCGAATGAACCGCGTCGCATCGAGGTCCCTCGCGCCTCGATTCTGTTGAATACATCGGATCGCGCCGGCCTCGTGAGCGGCAGCATCCAACTCGCGCCGACTGAAGGTGTCGTCTTCGCAGTTAATTCAGCCTGATAGCGATCCATCCCAAAGCTCGATGCCTTCGACGCGCCTAAAGTCGCTATCGAAGGATGCGATGTGCGGCACGCCTAACGCCTGTGCCACCGCAACGACCAAGGCATCATGAGCCTTCAAATTGAAGGTTGCCACCAAGCTTGAAGCTGAGGTCATTAGCCGTCCGCTGATCGGAATGCGACGTCGCCGAAAGCTTGCAAGTAACCCATTAAGCAGCTCATCCGCTTTGTTGAACGCGTTAATTCGATCGCCCACCACGTCGCTAGCTGATTCATTCGAGACCAGGAAGCCACGCGCATACATCCTCCGCCAACATTGCGGCGCTTCAATGAAAATCAAGGAAGAGTAAATGATGACGCAATTCGATTCTCGCAGACGTTGGACGAAGTCAAGCGCGATCTGATAGCGATCTCGATCCGATTCGATCACGGCCTCGAACAGGAAACTCGAATCAAAGACGATCTCTTTGGTAGCCGATCGTCGTTGAAAGAATGCCGATTGGCCGGCAAGCGAAATTCTTAACCGCCCTTTGCAGCTCGAATGATTCGTTCCAATTCACCTTTCCGCGATTTCCGTGCGAGCTTCAGCACCGGCAGCGGGCCGAAGTTGGTCTGCGGCTCGTAAATTAGCTCGCCTCGCTTTTCCATTTCGCGCATCCGCGCTTCGACCGGATCGATCGGTTTTCCGCGGGGCGCGCGTTTTTTGCGGACGCTCTTCGCTGCGCTCCTCTTCATGATTGGATTACAGCACTCGTTTCGGGTAAGGGGAATCGCGCCTCGCGCGGCATTGCGCGAGGTGCGAGGCCTCCCCTACATTTTCATCCATGCATAAGCCGCGCTTTTTCGATTGTCTCGCGATGGCAACCAGTTCGCCGCCGAGTCCGCCTTTAGCTCGTTCACCAATGGCGCTCGGCGACCGTTTCAGCCCGACTATGTCGAGCCCAAGTGGCCGCGCGACCGCGTCGTCGACGTCAAGCACATCAAGTTGCAGGTCACGCTGGATTTCAAGGCGCGGCGCATCATCGGCACCGCAACGCATACCGTGGCGGCGATTCTCGATGGCCTCGCGAAGCTGGAATTCGACGCCGCCGAAATGGCAATCAGCGCGGTGCGCATCGGCGGCGAGGCGCATTCGTTCGATCATAGCGATGAGAAACTGCGCATCCCGCTGGAGCGAGCGCTGCATGCCGGCGACGAGGTCGAAGTTGCGATCGATTATTCCGCGCAGCCTCGGCGCGGGCTGTATTTCATCGGACCCGATGCCGGCTATCCGGACAAGCCGCTGGAGGCGTGGACGCAGGGCGAGGACGAGGACTCGCGCTACTGGTTTCCCTGCTACGACTATCCCAACGATCGCGTCACCAGCGAGATCGTCGCGACGGTGCCCGAGAGTTTCACTGCGGTTTCCAATGGCGAGCTGCTGTCGAGCAGCGTAAATCGCGCCGAGCACACGCGCACCTTTCATTGGCGCCATGATGTTCCGCATTCGTCATACCTGATGAGCCTCGTCGCGGGTGAGTTCGTGGAGATTCGCGACTTCGCGGGCAACACTCCCGTGACCTACTACTGTCGCGCGGGCCGCGAGGACGATGCGCGTCGCGCGTTCGGCAACACGCCGCGGATGATCCAGTTTTTCGAGAAGGCGATCGGCGTGCCCTACCCTTACGCCAAGTATGCGCAGGTCGCGGTCGCCGATTTCATTTTCGGCGGGATGGAAAATACTTCCGCGACCACACAGACCGCGGACACGATGCACGATGCGCGCGCGCATCTTGATTTTTCCAGCGACCCGCTGGTCGCGCATGAGCTGGCGCATCAATGGTGGGGCGATCTGCTGACCTGCCGCGACTGGTCGCACGCGTGGCTGAACGAGGGCTTCGCGACCTACTTCGAGGCGCTGTGGTGCGAGGAGGACAAGGGCGCCGACGAGTTCGCGTGGAACCTGCGCCAGGATCGGATGGCGATCATCGATGAGGACTCGCGCTCCTATCGGCGACCCGATTGTCACCAACAAGTATCGCGCGCCGATCGAGCTGTTCGATCGGCATCTCTATGAGAAGGGCAGCCTGGTGCTGCACATGCTGCGGCGCACGGTCGGCGACGAGCTGTTTTTCAAATCGCTGAATCTCTACTGCACGCGTCATCGTGGCCACAATGTGATTACGCAGGACTTGCAGCGCGCCTTCGAAGATGCGACCGGGCGCAACCTGGATTTCTTTTTCGATCAGTGGGTCTTCAAGGAAGGGCATCCGGAGCTGGAGATCTCCAGCAGCTACGACGACAAGCAGAAGCTCGCCAGCGTCACCATCAAGCAGACCCACAAAACCTCGGACACGACGCCGGTGTTTCGCTTCCCGGTCACTATCGCGCTCATGGATGCCGACGGTAACGAAGTGCGCCATCAGGTGGAGATTAAGGAAAAGGACAACATCTTTCATCTGCCGGCCGCGTCGGCTCCCAAAGCGGTTCGGGTCGATCCCGGCTTCGATGTGCTCAAGACCTTCAAGCATAAGCGCGGGCGCGAGGCGCTGGAGAAAATTCTCAAGCATGCGCCCGAAGCGATCGGTCGCGCCGAGGCCGCGCGCGAGCTGGGCCGCGAGGGAAGTCCACAGGCTGTCATCGCGCTGCGCGAGGCGATGCTCAATGACAAATTCTGGGGCGTGCAGGCCGATGCGGCCGCCGCGCTCGGCACCGTGAGGAGCTCCGACGCGCGCGAGGCGCTGATCGAGGGTCTCGGCCTCGCGCATCCGAAGGCGCGGCGCGCGGTCGCTCGCGCACTCGGTGAATTTCGTGGCGATGCCGAGGCCGCGCGGGCGCTCGCAAGTCTGCTGGAAAAAGGCGACGCGAGTTACTTCGTCGAATCGGAGTCCGTGTACGCGCTCGGCCGTACTCGCGAGGCGAGTGCGTTTCCACATCTTGAGAATGCGCTGACGAAGGATTCCTACCTCGAGACGATGCGTGCCAATGCGCTGGGCGCGATGGCGGAGCTGCGTGACGAGCGCGGCATCGAGGTCGCGCGCCAATGGTGCGCATACGGCAAGCCGCCGCGCGCGCGAGTCGCGGCGATTGGCGCGCTCGCAAGATTCGCGAAGCTCAACGAGCGCCATCGCGATGCGATCGTGGATTTCCTGACCCCGCTGATCGATGACCCGGAGTTCATGGTCCGGATCCGTATCCCCAGCGCCTTCGAGGAGATCGGCGACGCGAGTGCGATAGCGCCGCTGCGACGGCTCCTCGATCGCGATCTCGACGGCCGCATTCGCCGCCGCGCGCAGAGTGCGATCGATTCGCTGCTCGCCGGGCGCACCCGCATCGAGGAAGGCAATCGGCTGCGCAGCGAGATGGACAAGCTTCGCGAGGACAACCGCAAACTCAAAGAACGCCTCGACAAGCTGGAAGCGGCTAACATTCCCAAAAGCTGATTGCCACTTCACTACAGGAAGCCGCTTCGCGTAGAGCTGTTGCGGTCGGAGGATTTCTTCATGCGAAGCATCACGCGACGGCTGGCGTCAGCGTTCGCTGCGGCGATCGTTTTAATGGTCGCTCAAGTTTTCATGTGGCCGGCAATTTCGGCCGCGAGCTGGAATGGATCATCATTTTGCGAGCGGCACGAGTATCTGTGCACCGAGAATGCGTTCAACTACACCGGCGGCAAGCACATCGGACACGATGAGCCTTCGCTGTTGTTTTATTCGCCTACGCCGGGCGCCGGTAATGCCGCGATCTACAATCTCACGCTCCCCAAAGATCCTCCCAAACTGCCGAAACAAAATGGCACCGGCGGCATGTTTAATTTCCAACTGCATCCGGCGTTCTGGTTCGGCATGGCGATGTGCGACACGGAGTCATTCCCCGAATTCAGCAATACCTGCGTCGCTGACACCGATGCCAACATCTTTGATAACTCGGACCCAAATGCCGCCGACTTCATTGGCAACCACCCTGGAACGGCGTACATGGAGATGCAGTTCTACCCACCGGGGTGGGTAACCTCGTGCGACGGAAAACATTGGTGCGCCGCGCTGAACATCGACAGCTACAATTTTGACGCCAACACCAACACCGACAACAATTCCGCATGCGTTAATTCGATCGGCGATGAAACGGTCAATTTCGCCTACATCACGAAGAGCGGCGTCTCCGATACCCCGGCCGATCCGCTCAATCCAGTGCTAATCCAGCCCAACCTCAGAACCGATCTGCTGATGAATCCCGGCGACAGCATCACCCTCGATATGCATGACACCGCCGATGGCTTCGAGGTGGTGATCTACGACAACACCACGCATCAGAAGGGCTCGATGAAGGCGAGCATCGCCAATGGCTTCGCGCAGGTGAACTTCGCGCCCACCGCTTCGAGCTGCACCAGCACGCCGTACGCGTTCCATCCGATGTACTCCACTTCGAGTGTACATACGCGGGTTCCGTGGGTGGCGCATTCGTACAACATTGCGTTTGCAGATGAGATCGGTCACTTCGACTATTGCGCGTTGGTCGACCCCAGCGGCGCGTGTCTGCAACCGAGTGAGCCGGACCTGCTGGAATGCTTCCCACCCGCGGATTCGCCGCGGATAAAAATCGGCGGCTGCATCGATGCCGATGCTGACTTCGACGGCGTCTCCTACAACTTGAACTGGCCGGGAACCAATCCCACTATCGACGCGAAGTTTCATCCGGCGCCGATCACGTTCGCCAGTCCGCTGCTGAATCCCACGACGCCAGGCCCGCTGCAGAACTACGACATGTCCGCCTTCGAGGCCGATATGCCGGCCATCGAACCTACTGCTACCTGCGACACCAAGACCGGCAGTGGATGCGTGAATCCTCCGGCCGGCGCGGCCTTCTATCCCTTCTTCAGTATCGGCAACGACAAGAGCGGCGCGTGCGCCTGGCGCTTCGGCGGCTCGGGCATCGACGGAACCCTCAACAGCTTCGGCGATGTGACACAATACGGAACCCTGCTGGCTTTGGAATATCCACTCAGCGGCGCGGCGATAACGAGGTTCGACGATTTTCGCAGCACTCCGGCGAGCAATCCTTGCGAGGCTCCGTCGGTGGCGCTGACGCTGCCAGGCAAGCCGATCTCATTCGGCAACATCAAGGTCACCAAGACCAGCGGCATCAAGGCGTTGAAGGTCTCAAACCCGACGACGGTTCCGATAACCCTGTTCGGCCTCACCCTGCCGAGCGATTATCACCTCGTCGCCGGCAAGCAGACCACCTGCCCAACCAACGGCGTCCTCGCGCCGGGTGGCAAATGTCAGTACGGCATCACGTTGATGCCCTCGATGGCGGGACCCGACAATGGCTCAGCGACGATTTCCAGCAATGCGAGCGTTTCGACGTCGATGGTGAGTCTGGTCGGCACCGGCAAGTAACCCTTCTCTGCCATTCGCACCACGGGTGCGCGCGGGTAGCATTTCGCTACCCGCATCGTGATAATCGGTCCGATTTATTCGGTGCTGGTCGCGCGCGCGATGCGTATCCGCGCCGCTTCAACCGCAACTGCAAGAGGACATCTCGCTATGTTTCAAAACCAACTCAAGAAATTCCGGGACTTCGCGATTAAGGGCAATGTGGTCGACATGGCGGTCGGGATCGTGATCGGCGCCTCGTTCGGCAAAATCGCGACCTCGCTGGTCAACGACATCATCATGCCGCCGATCGGATTGCTCCTCGGCAGAGTCGATTTCAACAGCCTTTTCGTCAGCCTCGATGGCAAAACCTACGCCTCGCTCGATGCGGCGAAGAAAGCCGGCGCCGCAACGTTCAACTACGGCGCGTTCGTCAACAACGTGCTGGACTTCCTGATCGTGGCGTTCGCGATGTTCATCATCGTGCAGTGGTACCAATCGATGGCCGAACGCTTTGAAACGCCGGTCCCGGTCGAGCCGCCCAAGGTCAAGGATTGCCCCTACTGCCTGTCGTCGATTGCGCTCGCGGCCTCGCGATGCCCGAATTGCACGTCGCAGCTCGAACAGCCACAGGCGGCGTGATTTCCGCTTGCCCTCGCGCACGAAAAAATGCGAGTGAGGAGGCGGAGCGACGCTCATGGCTAAAAAAATCGCCGCGTGTCTCACCTTCGACTTCGATGCGATCTCTTTGTGGCTGGGCGGATTTCATGCGAAATCGCTCAGCGCGATCTCGCGTGGCGAGTTCGGCCGCGTCGGCGCAACGCGACTGCTCGCGATGCTGCGCGAATGGAAAATTCCCTCGACCTGGTTCGTCCCGGGGCATAGCGCCGAAACCTACCCCGAGATTGCGCGTCGGATCGCGGCCGAGGGTCACGAGATCGGCAACCATGGCTACTTCCATTCGCATCCCAAGAGCCCGGAGGATGAAGAGCGCATCCTGGTTCGCGGCAACGAGGTTCTGGAGCACATCACCGGCAAGCGTCCCATCGGATTTCGCTCGCCCGGCGCGGGACTCAGCTTCAACATGGTGAGCCTGCTGCTCAAGCACGGATTTCTTTACGACTCGAGCCTGATGGGCGATGACTTCACGCCGCACTACATGCGCGTCGGCGACCAGGCGCCCGACAACGCGGCCTATCAGTTCGGCAAGCCAATCGATGTGGTGGAGATTCCGTTTACCTGGGGGCTCGACGATTTTCCCGCCTTCGAGTACGTGACCAGCCGCGGCGGCATCCAGCAGGGCTTGTCGTCGCCGGCGGCGGTCTACGAAATCTGGGCCGGCGATTTCGATTATCTATACGACCGCGTCGGCGAAGGAGTGTACACGCTGACGATGCATCCGCAGGTAATCGGGCGCGGGCATCGGTTGTTGATGCTGGAGAAGCTGGTCGAGCACATTCGCAGCCGCCCCGGGGTGAGCTTCGTCACGATGTCGGAGGTCGCCAGCGAATATCGCCGCGCGCATCCGCTGCATGGGTAGTAAACCGGAAAAACTAATTGTAGGAATGGACGGCGAGAAGTAGCTGGCGGATCAGAGCCAGCAAACGCTCGATATCGATCGGTTTATGAACGATCTCACGCACATCAATATCGCCCGCTGACTGGAACGCGGTAATCACGATAACCGGCACCGCGGCGAATTCCGCGATTTTGATTTGCTCGCGCCGAAATTGCCATCCATTCATCACCGGCATCTGTAAATCGAGGATAATCAGATCGGGCAGCGGTTCGTTGTGAAGATAGTCGAGCGCCTCCGCACCATTGGCCGAAAGCGCAACGTTGTAGCCTTCGAGGTCGAGAATATCGCCCAGCGCTGCTCGGGCGCCCTCATCATCCTCGACGACGAGCAGCTTCGGATTTTCGTTGGTATGTTCGAGCTCCATATCGCGGCCTACTAGAGAACCAGGAAAAGGCGGCTCTAAAGACAATCCTTGCGCGCTAATCGTCGCGCATGCGTTGGCTGAAGGTTATCGCCTTAGCGCACGATATCTAACTTATCTCAGAAGTAGCTGGAGATAACAATCCGGATCAGAACAAATGCTGCGCCTTTTGATATGACGCTGCCCTGACTCGAATTATTCGTTCAGGCTACGCAGGATATATCCGCCGACGTCAGGCGAGTATTCGCCCTGCAAGGTGTCGGCGGTGTCGCGATCCCCGGGTGCATCGATTTTCTTCCCCTTATAACTGAAGGGATGCGCGGTTTTCTGCTGCGAAATCATCCGCACCCCGACGATTTTATGATTTTCCCGAAACGAAAACGTCATCGAGATCGAGTCGAGCGCGACCTCCTGCCCCGATTCGTAAGCGCGCGCATCGCCGAAGTCCTGCTTCGGCGTTTCCTCGTGAAAGTAAACTTTGCGCGAGCCTGCCGCGCCCGACGGCATCCCGTCTTCATCCGACTTGGTAGTCACAGTGAACTGGCCAACATAGGTGAAATTGCTGGTCGGAATTCCTTCGCTCGCCGCCGACGGCCATTGGTGCAGCTCGCCGATGATGTGTCCGCTGGTACGGCCCGGCTCGAACGTAAGCAGCGCGATCGGATCGCTGATATGGAACATCTCCTTTTGCACCGACTCGGGGATCGTCGGCGGCGGATAGACGAAGCCTCCGCATCCCGCGAGGAAGACCACTGTGGCGACAAGGAACGAGCGCTTGAAGATTGCGGGACCGAGGTGCGACCGGCGGAAGTGTCGATGCATCAGGAGTTCAGGCCCTTTCGAATTTTCAGTAAGCGGTCTCAGTATGCCGCCTCGAGAATGCGGCTCAGATCCTCGAGCGTTACCTCGCGATCAACTGTATGAGATCTGCTCACCTCGTGCAGCACCGTCTCGGCGATGCGCGAGAGCTGCGAATGCGGCACCTCGACATCGCGCAGACGGCTCGGCACTTCGAACTGGCGGATGAATTGCGCGACGCGATCGGCGCATTCGTAGGCGCTCAGGCGCGGATTTTTCTCATCGAAGCGGATGCCGAAGCCTTCCGCGATCGGGCCGAAACGCTGTGGCGAAATTTCCGCCATGAAACGCATCGCATGCGGCAAGGTGATGCACGAGGTGAAGCCATGCGGCACATCCCAGGTGGGGCCGATCTGATGCCCCAGCGCATGCGAGATACCGAAGCGGGTGTTGAGCGCGCCGAAAATCGACATCCAGGCCGCGATCTGACATTGCCCGCGATGATAGAGCTCATCTTCACCGGCGGTCTGCAATGAGGGCTTGAGATGCTCGTTCAGCAGCTTGATCGCGCGCGCCGACATCGCATCGCTGATCGGATTGGCGCGATTCGAGTATGCGCCCTCGACCGCATGATCGAGCGCGCGCATCCCGGTGCCCGCCCATAGCCACGCGGGAGTTTCCAGCGTCAGCTCGGGATCGAGGATCACCGCTTTCGCCTGCAAGCGCGGCTCGCCGACGCCGCCCTTCTCGCGCGTCTCCTCGTGCGTCATGCCGGCGAAGGGAGTGAACTCTCCGGCTGAGAGTGTGGTCGGAATCGCAATCTCGGGAAAATCCGCGCCCGGATTCGCTGGTGCCGGGGTCGCATAGAGATCGACGCCGCCGGGAAGCTTGCCGCCGAGAAGCACATTGGCGGCGCCCTTCGCGGTGTCGTTCGGAGTGCCGCCGCCGAAGGTGATGAACGAGTCGGCCTTGAGGCGTCGCGCCTCGGCAATCAGGGCCTCGACGGATTTCGAGGGCACGTGCTGCGAGGTCGCGGAGAACACGCCGGCGAGCGCGGAGCCCGCGGCCTCCTTGACCCTGTCGAGCAGTTTCGATTTGCCCAAGGTCTTGCCGGTGACGATGATCGCGCGCGTGGCGTTGCGCTTCGCGAGTTCGCGCGCAAGCGTGCTCACTTTGCCCGGACCGTAGATGACGTTTTCGAGCCTGGTCATATTGAACTCGCCGGTGATTGGGCGCATCGCCATTCTCCTTGTCGCTTCCCGCCTGAAGTGGAGGATAACTGGCCAAGCATGTGCCATTCGGCGGAATTTTTCGACCCCCGAATACTTGCTGGATCCGCAGGAGCCGGGGTTCGTGCTCCAGTTGGTATCTATTAGCTACACTCAGATGGTGCGCGATGTTAGGCTCGATGCCGTGGCGCATCGCAATCTATCGCGGATCGCACTCGCAATGCTGGCGCCGGCGCTCGCAGTTGGCGTCAGCGGATGCTGGGCGATGGCGCTTCAGTATGCGCCGACGGCGCTAAGTACCGGCGTGCAACTGGCGTCCGCGGCGGTCGGGGCAACCCGGAGTCCGGCTGACGATTCACCCGGTGTCATCGAATTGCGCAAGGATGCAACCGGCACGCCCGAGTATCGCGAGATGCGCATCGATTTCACGTCCACCGACGCGCGATGGACTCCGGTGGTGGAACGCGACACCGCGGCTGACGGATGGCGTCCGGCGGAGCATTTCCTCGAGATGAATTTCTCGCCGCCGCTGCCCTCCGTCATCGCAGCGGATCGAACAACCTACCTCGCGTACGCGCCGGCCTACACCAAGTCCGCCGATGATGACGAGCAGCTCAAGGAATTCGATCGAAGTTTTGGCGACCCGGTCGGCACCTTCAACTGGAACGGCCGCGTCTATCAGTATTCGCTTCCACAGGTGCTCCCTCCGCTGCGATTGGACTAGGCCGTGGCCGAGGATTGCCACAATCGTGGCGCCGGAATAAGAACCCGGATGTTTCGCCAGATCAACGGAAATTCGGGATAGGATTATGAAAACGACCGATGAATTAGTCCGTGAACTTGCTGACCGCGAAGCCATCCGCAACCTTCCGCTCCGCTACTGCGACTGCATATGCCGAAATGATCTTGAGGGTCTGATCAGTCTCTTCACCGAGGATGCCAGCTTCATCGCGAAGAATCCTGAAAATGAAGTCGTCACCCGGGGCCGCGGCGAACTTAAGAAAATGTATGAGAATCTGATCCGCCAGACGCAGCCCCGCCCTTACACTCACACCCACGTTATCGAATTGCGCAACGAACACAGCGCGACTGGGCGATGCTACGTGGAATTGCGCAACGCCAAGGTCGAGCTGGAGTGGCTCGGCTCGGGCTACTACGAAGACGAGTACGCGAAAGTGCGCGGAGAATGGAAATTCGCTTCGCGCCGCCTGAACGAAATGGGGATGACCCCATTGTTAAGAAACTTCGTGGTAACTTGATTCAGCCATTCGCCTCGCTGAAAGCCGAATACACCAGCGTGCGAAGCTCGCGGCGAATCGCGTAGGTGGATGACGGCATCAGCTGGGTCATGAAAATTGTGATCAGTTCCTCGCGCGGATCGATCCAGAAATAGGTCGATGCGGCGCCACCCCAGAAATAATCGCCGATGCTGCCGGGGAGCATCGTCTTCGTGGTGTCGAGCGTGACCGCGAAGCCGAGGCCGAAGCCGACGCCACTGTAAGTCACTTCGCTGAAGAGCGAGCGCGAGAGCGCCGGCAAATCTTTGCCATCGGGCAGATGATTCAGCGTCATCAGCGCAATGGTCTTGGGGCTGAGTATCTGGACCCCGTCGAGCGTGCCGCCATTAAGCAGCATGCGGCAAAAGCGCAGGTAGTCCGAGGCGGTTCCGACACCACCGCCGCCGCCCGAGACCATCGATGGCGGCTGGAGATAGGGGCTCCTGGTTGGGTCGTCGAACAGCATCATGCGGTTTTTGGGCGTGAAGGCGTAGCACGCGGCGAAACGCGACCCCTTCTCCGACGGGACATGAAATCCGGTGTCATTCATGCCCAGCGGCTCGAAGATGCGGGTGCGCAGGAACTCATCGAATGGCTGCCCGGAAATTTTGCCGACCAGGTATCCGAGCACATCGGTGGAATGCGAATAGTTCCACGCGGTGCCCGGCGAGAACTCCAGCGGAAGCCCGGCGAGCTTGGCGATCATGCCATCCAGCGTCTCGCCCGCGGTTCGCTCGCCGACTTGCAGCTTGCGATAACCCGCATCGACGTTGGTGGTCTGCTGAAATCCGTAGGTGAGGCCCGAGGTATGCCGCAGCAAATCGATCATCAGCATCGGGCGCGCGGGCCGCGTGCTGCGATAAGTCTCCATGAAGCCGCCCTGGTACACGCCAAGGTCCTTCCATTCGGGAATCACGTTATGCACCGGCTCATCGAGCGCCGTGAGTCCCTGCTCGACCAGCATCATGAACGCCACGCTGGTGAGCGGCTTGGTCATCGAGTAGAGGCGAAAGATGGTGTCCTCGCGCACCGGCTGCTTGCGCTCGACGTCGGCCATACCGAGCGCGCTGAAGTGCGCGATCTCACCGCGGCGCGCGATCAGCGTCAGCGCGCCGGGAATTTTGCCGGTATCGATGTAACGGCTCTGGATAAAGCGATCGAGGGTTTCCAATCGAGTGGGCGAAAAACCGACAGTTTTGGGGTTGGGCATCGCACAAACCTCTTTCGGTTTAATAGCGATGCGACGGGACCGCGCACAAGCGCGAAAATCTCGCGACTAGATGTGGAAATCCGCCGAGGAGGCCGAAGCCACAGTGATGCTGCCGAGCGCCGATGATTCATTGACGGTTCGAATCGCGCGATCGATCGAATCCAATAGCGTCGACTTCTTGATCGGCTTGCTGACGTGCATATCGCATCCGGCCTGCTTGGCGCGACGCACGTCTTCTTCCAGCGCGGAAGCGGTGAGTGCAATGATGGGGGTGCGCCGGGCGCCGGTTTCCAACTCGCGCTTACGAATCGCGCGAATGGCGCTATAGCCGTCCAGCACCGGCATCTGGATATCCATCAGCACCAGGTCGTAATTGCTATCGAGGAAGCGCTCAACCGCGAGCTGGCCATTTTCCGCCTCGGTGAGGACATAGGGAGTCTTCTTGGTGTAGGCGCGAATCAGCATACGATTATCCGGCGAATCGTCCGCGAGCAGAATTCGCAGTGGACGCTCAGTAATCTTCTGCGGACTCGCCTCCGGCCCGACAACTCCGCGCGGAGCTTGCGGCGATGGATGGGCGGGTGCGCCATTGGTGATTAGCTCAGCGATTGCCCGATACAAATCGCCGCGTTTGATTGGCTTGATGCAGTAATCCTTCACGCCCTGCTGCCTCATTTGTCGCAGCTTGGCCGCGAGGCCGTGGGAGTTCGCCAATACGATCGCCTGCGCGTTGGGCTCGGCGGCGCGAATGCGGCGCAGCGCCGCGAAACCGTCGCCCGCCTGCGTTTCGCAATCGACCACCATCAGGTTGAAAGGCGCTTGCGTGCGATTGGCAGTCTCGAGGGCCGCAAACGTGGCAGCCTCCGATGAAGCCTCGACCACGAGGCATCCTTTGGCGCGCAGCAAGTCGGCCGCGATGCCTCGGGTGGAGGCGTTTTCGATATCGATAAGAACTCGCACATCGCGCAGTTGCAGATTCTCGATCATGCCCGGCGCGGAAGTCGCTTCGGTGGGCGCCACCTTCAAATCAGCGGTGAAGAAAAAGGTGCTGCCTTTGCCCAGCTCGCTTTCCACCCAGACCTCGCCACCCATCAGGGCGACCAGCCGCTGCACAATGGCGAGGCCCAAACCGCTCCCGCCGAACTTGCGGGTGGTCGAGGTGTCCGCCTGGGTGAAGATCGAAAAAACATTGGCGATGTTCTCGGGCGCGATGCCGATGCCGGAGTCGCGCACCGAAAAACGGAAATTTCCCGGCCTGTCAACATTGGGATTGCGCTCGACGTTTACCACAACCTCGCCTTGCCGGGTGAACTTTATCGCGTTGCCGATGAGATTGTTCATGATCTGGCGCAATCGATACGGATCGCCCATCAGCATCGGCGCGACCTCGGGCGCAAATCGCACTGCGAGCTCGACTCCCTTCTCGTGCGCGCGGACGGCGAGCGTGTCCGCCGCATGCTCGATCAGCTCGATCGAGATCGAATTCGACGTTTTCCAGATGGAGCCGTCCGCTTTCGACTTTGGCCAGGTCGAGAATGCTGTTGATGAGGTCAAGCAGGGCGTTGCCATTGCTCAAAATGGTATCGAGATAACGGCGCTGCTCGGAATTCAGTTCACTTTCGCCCATCAGGTCCGCCATCCCGAGGATCGCGTTCATCGGAGTGCGAATCTCGTGCGACATGATGGAGAGGAATTCGGACTTGGACCGCGAGGCGGCCAGCGCGGCTTCCCGCGCGGCGACCAAATCCGTGATGTCACGCGCGACCGACAGCGCGCAGAGCCGGCCCTCGAAAGTAAGAATCGAAGCTGAGATCAGCATGGGCAGCGCGCGTCCGTCGCGATCGGCGATGTCCATTTCGTAGTTGCGGACCTCGCGGCCTTCCATGAGCATCGAGAGGAACTTACCCTGGCGTTCGGGGTCCACGGTCGGCACGAGACGATCGAAGCGCTTGCCGATCATTTCGACGCGTGAGTAACCGACGGTCTTGGTAAGCTCGGGATTGACCTCGATCATGTTCTGGTTGGTCAGGTCGATCAGCGCCATGTTGTCGAGGCTGGCGTCGAAAATCGCGCGCAACATGGTTTCGCTTTTGCGCAGGTTCTGTTCGGCCGCCTTGAGCTCCGAAATGTCGCGCGTCACGCCCAGACAGCAGAGCTTTCCGCCAACTTCGGCGACGACCCCGGAGGTAAGGCAGGTAATGATGCTTCCATCCTTGCGGCGTCCCTCGGCTTGCATGTTGCGGACTTCGCCCTTTTCGATGAGAAGTCGCCGGAATTCGTCCCGCTGCTTGGGATCGACCCATTGCTTCAGGTCATCGCCGTTCTTGCCGATGGTCTCCTCCCTGGTGAAGCCGCTGGCGCGCAGAAATTCCGGGTTCACATCGACGTAACGTCCCGTCTCGGGCTCGCTGATGCTCATCGCGTCGAGGCTGGCGTCAAAGATCGTGCGGAAAGTCTCCTCGCTGCGGCGCAGCCTCTCCTGCGCTTCCGACAGGTCACTGATGTCGCGAGCAGTGGAGATGCAGCATAACTTTCCCCATAGCTCGCACTGCACCGCCGATATCAAACTTGGGACCAGCTTCCCGTCCTTCATCCGGAACGTCGCGGGATGATTCCGGACTTCGCCCTTGCTCACCAGGGCTTCGGTGAAGCCTGACCATTCGGCCTCATCCGGCCACAGCCCCATCTTGTAGAAATTGGAGCCGACGATTTCGTCGTGCGAATAGCCGGTGGCGCGAGCAAACGACTCGTTGACATCGAGATAGTCGCCGGTCGCCATCTCGACGATCGACATCCAATCGAGGGTTGCGTTGAAAATTCTGCGTTGGGTGGCTTCGCTTTGACGGAACTTTTCCTGCGAGCGGCGCAAGTCGGAAATGTCGCGGGCCAGGGTCATCAAACATTGCCGGCCGTGGATGACGATCATTACGCAAGAGAGCAGGCATGGAATAATTCGTCCCTCACTGACTCGGAAGCTGACTTCCATGTTGGTGATCCTGCCGTCGGCTCGGAGACGACGATTGAACTCCTCCGAGGCCTCGGGATCGGTCCATACCTTCAGCTCCGCGATAGTCTTGCCAATGACCTCTTCGCGCCGAAAACCGGAGATGCGGAGGAAATGCGCGTTGACATCCTGAATGCGGCGAGTTTCCAGGTCGATCAGGCTGATACCGTCGGTGTTGGCGTCGAACAGCTGACGCAGCGAGCTTTCGCTCTCGAGGATAGCGCGCTCGGATTCCTCGTACTCACGTACGAATCGATCGCGAAGATAGCAGGTGAAATACGAGAGCGCCGCGGCCGTGGTGAGCGCGAGGATCTTGTAGGCGCCCAATCCGTCGAGCGGCGGCACCCAGAAATCCTGCGCCGCCCATACCGCAAGGCATAGCAGGTTGAAACTGATCTGCATTCGAATCGACCACGGCAGGATCGATCCGGTTCCGACCATCAGCAAGATCAATGAAATGAAGAGCAGCTTCGGTTCGTGGCCGATGGTGCCAAGAACGGTGTCGCTCCCGATCAGACTCAGGAGCACCACGAACATCACCGGGCGCCATTTTTTGGTGAAGCCCTCGACGAAACTGACGGCCAGGGTGCTGCCGCCCAGAAAGGCATTGAACCAGGCGCACCCCAACGCCCACGACCAATACAGTCCCGTCTTCTCGTGAAACTGGAAGACGTTGAGGAGTGCCGCGACCAGCACTGGCGCGGCGCCAAACCTGACCATCCTCACCACCCACGCGTCACGCCTCACCGAGGCGCGCGAATCCATCGCGCGGTCGGTGTCTCGCAGACTGGCTGTCAGGTCTTCGATCACGGTTGTGCGGGCAGACCGATGCCTCCGCGATTGTCGCGCGCGGCGAGGCGTATCGAATCGGGACTGCCGATTAGAGAAACAGCAATTCGAATGCCTTCGATTTGTGTCCCGAAGTGACTGGCCGCCGACGCCAATGCTGGAAAAAATCCGACGCTTAAGAGCCCGCAATCCGCGCGATGTCATTTTGCGACGCGATGTAACGCACTGGCGGCGCCGACGAGACTACGCGGCTTTCGCCGCGGCGGGATTCTTGTTAACCGTAGTTCATTGCTCGTATCGCGCCGCACATCGGCAACATCATGCCAAATCGACATCTGCTCATCGCATTGCTTATCCCGCTCGCGCTGTCGACGATCGCTGCTTCTGCTCGCGCGCAAAGCGCTGATAGCGAGCGTACCCTGCAGCAACAGCAGCAGGCGATTGGAGGAAGCAACCCGCTGATGCCGAAGCGCATGCAGGTGGGATTCTCCGGCAACGGCAGCGCCACCTTCATGCCGCGCAACTACAGCGGATCGATGGCGGGTCCGACTCCGCAACCGAATTGCACACCCACCGTGACGCAGGTTGGATTCAACATCCAATGCCTGAGCGACCCGGATACGAAATCAGCTTCAACCTGCCGTGGCTCGATGAGTTTTTTCGGCTTCAACGAAACCCGCAACGTAGTCGGCGAGATCAGTGCGCAACCGGGCGACGTTTATTCGCTGAAACTGAACTCACCCGATGACGACATCCAGGGCTGCGAGCTCAGCAACGTCGCACCGGTCTCGAGCACCCTCGGCAATGTGATCACGATGCCCGGATGCGGCCTTAACATCGCGGGATGCGCGGGCGACGCGGTCGGCTCCGGCGGCGATCATGCGCTCACCAGCAGTGGGTCGGTTATCCTGTCGCCATCGGATTAGTCAGTCACGCGGATTTGCCAGGCTCGATTGTTTGAATGTGGTTTCCTCAGGCTCGTCTAAACTCGATGTCGCCTCGCCTCGAGGCATGCTCAAAGCTCACGCCAGAGCAGCTATTAAAAGATCACTCTTCCAAGTTTTTCTTCACGGGAGGTTTCTGATGGCATCGCTAGACGAAATTAGAAAGCGCTTCGCAAAAGTCAACGGAGTCGATGACAGCGTGGGCGCCCATGCGTCAGGCACCGGCACCTCTGCATTGGGGCGCGCGGCGCTCAAGATTTTCGATCCGCTCAAGAAATTCGAAGTGCAGGTTTCCGAAATCACCAAGGTCGCGGAACCACTCGAACGCGTGCTGAATCAAACCGCTCGCACCATCGACGAAGTGAAGGTCTTCACGGCGGAAATGGAGCGCTTGTCGAAAGCCTACGAGGGAATCCGGACCTTTCAAACGGCGCTCAATGCCGATGCCTCGCGCGAGCTGCGCCAACAATTCGACGGTATCGAAAGAACTTTCTACGAAAACCTTTCCACCGCGGCGGCGCTGCTTGATCCGGCGCGCGAATTCCAGGCGCGCATTGCGGAGCTGGCGAAAATCTTCGATGGCCTCAAACCGTTGCAGGAGAAGCTGCAAGCGCTGGCGAAAAACTTCAAACCGCAACCGGTCGAAACGAAGTCGACCATTGTGCTCGATCAACCCGCGACGCCCAACGGCAATGAAACCGGCCCGGTAGCAAACGCGGCGGTCAGCAGCCACGGACGTTAAATCTCGCACCCGGCGTTTGGAGGAAATCGTGCCGCAGCGTTAAGCTCCCGCCCGAATCTTGCGGAGGGATCGGACATGAAGCGCAGCGTCAAGAAAATCCTCACCACTCATACCGGCAGCCTGCCACGCCCCGCAGGTCTGCTATCGCTGCTGAGCGCGAAGGAAGCAGGAACCCTGAACGATCGCGAGGAGTTCGACGCCGCAGTTCGGGACGCGGTCGCCGAAACCGTCCGCAAGCAGGTCGAGGCGGGCGTCGATGTCATCAACGACGGCGAGATGAGCAAGGTCGGTTATTCGACCTACGTCAAGGATCGCCTGACCGGCTTCGGCGGCGAATCGAATGCGCTGACCGGCATGCTCGCCGATATCAAGGACTTCCCCGATTACGGCGCGCGACTTTTTTCGCAAACTCCGGTTTCTGCGCTCAAGATGCCGGCCTGCAACGGCGATATCGAGTATCGCGACACGCACGATCTCGAGGTCGACATCGCGAACCTGAAGGCCGCGACTGCGCGCGTCAAAGCGGAAGAGGTCTTCATGAGCGCCGCGTCGCCGGGCGTGATTTCGGTGTTTCTGGCGAATCATCATTACTCCACGCGCGATGCTTATCTGGGCGCGCTCGCCGATGCGATGCGCACCGAGTACGAGGCGATTTATCGCGCCGGCTTCCTGCTCCAGCTGGACTGCCCCGACCTCGCGATGAATCGCCACATCCAGTTTGCGGACCTCAAGACCTCCGAATTTCGCAAGCAGGCGGAAGCGCAGGTCGAGGCGCTCAACCACGCGCTCGCGAACATCCCTGCCGACGCGGCGCGGCTCCATCTATGCTGGGGCAACTACGAGGGGCCGCACCATCGTGACATCGCGATGAAGGACATCATCAACGTGGTGCTGAAGGCGAAGCCGGCCGGGATTTCCTTCGAGGCATCGAATCCGCGCCACGAGCACGAATGGAAGGTTTGGCAGGACGTCAAGCTGCCGGCTGGCAAGGTCCTCATCCCCGGTGTTCTCGATTCATCAACTAATTTCATCGAGCATCCGGAGCTGGTCGCCCAACGCATCACGAATTTCGCGAGCGTCGTCGGACGCGAGAATGTGATTGCGGGGAGCGATTGCGGCTTCTCGACCTTCGCGGGATTCACCGTGGTGGATCCTCAGATCACCTGGGCGAAGCTGAAATCAATGGCCGAGGGCGCGCGCATCGCATCGCGCGAACTATTCAAGAAGGCAACGCCGACGACGGCTACGCGAAAGACCGTGCCGAGCCGCAGCGCCAAATCAAAGGCCGCTCGCAAGCGATAATTTGGTCACGTTTTCTGTGCTACGCAGGCACTGCGTTCGCCTTGGGATCGAGAGGAGGCAAGCGGGATCGTATCTGCTAATTCTGAAGCGCGCTTAATCCATCCGGGCATATCGAGGGCGCGGAATTGCTCCAATGCCTTCGCGTATAGTGGCTGCGCGCGTTCAATATCGCCGGCAGCGCCGCGACGCACGTACATCAACGCCTCATCGTAGTCGACGACCGCACGCAGCGGCCGCCAGCCGTCCTCGTCGAGGACCGCGCGCGACTTCGCGAACCAATCCAGCGCCTCATCGAAACGGCCCTGCAGTGCGCATATGCGAGCCATCGAAAGCTGGCCATTGCGGCCCGGAAAGCGAAAGTCTGGAGCCAGTACTTTTTCACGAATGCTCGCTTCGAGCAGCTCGAGGTGATCGGTACGATCCAGCAACCACAGCGCCGCCGCGGTATCGCCGGCCACCACCCCGTAGCTGAATCCCCACGGCGCCCCACGACGGAGTCCCTCGCCGACCTGAGCCAGCAATTGCATCGCGGGCTCCGCGAGATTTCTTTCCGCCAGGATCAGAGCATTGCCCGCGAAGGCGCCAACCAAAGCCCATCGAAGCTGGGGAGGCTGATCGGCCATCAATTCTTTCTCGCCCGGGATCTCGATCATTGCGCCGGGTCCCAGATCGAGGGCCATGATGAAATCGCTGCGCGTCGAGAGCAGGTTCAGCAGCGGCAGCGATGCTCGGTTCACCCGCGCGGACATTGCGACGGCGCGATCGTACGCGGCTCGCGCGGCGGTAAAATCACCGAGCGTAAGATGACAGCGTGCGGTGAAGGTCCATGAATCCATCGCCAGAGCGATGCGCCCGGTGCGTTCGGCCTCGGCGGCGCGCTGCTGCCAAAGCGGCAGGCTGCGGCGAGCATCACCGGCGAGGAACAGCAGGGCCATGCTGTCGCAGTTGGGATCGGCTAAGACTTCCGCGCGGGAATCGTATGGATATTCGTCGATGCGCCGCGCCGTCGCTTGCGAGGAGGGAATTTTCTTCAGTACCGCACGACGGATCCGCAACCGCTCGGTATCCATGTTGATACCGGGATTTGAAGGATCCTCGTTGTCAGTGCGATAGCCATCGATCTCATCAAGACTGGCCCAAACGATATCGCGGCGCTCGCCGATATAACCCAAGCCCTCTTTCGCGAGCTCAAAAGCACATGACATCTGACCCGCTCGAAGCATCGATCGCGCGATCGTTTCGCAATAATCCGCCGCCTGATCGGTGCCCTCGCTGCTCGCAATCAAGCTCGCGGCCTCGAGCGCGATCGGAACGGCTTCCTCGCCCGAAATCGTCCAGGTCATTGCCGACGCTAATCGCGCGAGCAGCCGCGGGCGGCGCGGATCTTTCGCGGGAACCAGATCCAGTGCGATGCGCAGGAAAGCAGCCACATCATCATGCGCGTATGCGATTTCCGCATTGTCGGCGGCCGCGATGGCATACTCGGCGCCTTTCCCGCTACCAACCGAGGCGGCCGCGCCCTGCCAAAAATGGAACGCCACTTCGGCGGCATGATGCGCGACTTTCTCGCCCCATGCGCGCTCCATCTCTTCCGCAATCTTGCGGTGGAGGCGCACACGACGCGCCGGATTGAGTTCGCCATAGAGCGTGTGGCGGATCATGGCATGCGAGAAGTCGAAGCTCTCGGAATTGGGCCCCGGCTTCAGCAATTGCGCATCGAGCGCCTCATCGATCGAGGCCAGCGCCACCGGCTCATCCAACTGCGCAACTGCTGCGGCGATCTCGAAGTCGAACGCGCCGTTGAAGGCGGACGCGACCGAAAGCAGTTGGTTGGCTTGATCGGACAGCTTCATCAAGCGCCGGCTGATGACCTGGCGCACGCCTTCGGGAATGCCGAGCTCCGCGACGCTGAGGTTGGAAGTCCAGCCCTTGCCGTCGCGGAGAATCTTGCCCTCCTCGAGCAGATGCAGCAGCACTTCGCGGATGAATAGAGGATTGCCCTCGGTGGCTTCGATGAGCGCGTTGACCAGCTCGCTCGGGGGGGCCTCATCTGACACCAATTCGAGGAGGTCCGCGAGTTCTTTGCCTTCGAGCCCCTTGAGCGGCAGGCTTTCGAAGCTGCGCAAGCGGGTGAGACTAGCGAGCGCGCCCGACAGCGGATGCTTGCGATCGACTTCGGCGTCGCGATACGCGCCGATGAGTAAAATCGAATGCTCCGGAACATAATGCGCGACGTGGCTCAACATCGAAATGACCCCGCGATCGGACCAATGCAGGTCATCGAGGATGAGAACCAGCGGCGCCTTCTGCGAAACCGCTATCAGAAATTGCGAGACCGCGTCGAAAAGACGAAATCGTTCGTCCTCCTTGTCGACTGCGGCCGGTTCGGGAATATCACCAATCGCGTCGTGCAGCGCCGGAGCGATGCGTGCGAGGATCGGTGCGCGCTTCCCGATCACATCGGCAAACTCTTTGGGTGATTGGCGCGCGTAACCGAGGATCGCTTCCGCGAATGGACCGTAGGGCGGATGCCATTCGCCGTCGTAACACGAACCATGCAATACCACCGCGCCGCGCTGGCGCGCCTGCTCGGCGAACTCCTCCAGCGTGCGCGTCTTTCCGATGCCCGGCTCACCGCGCAACATTGCCACCGCGCCGCGCCCGTTGATCGCATCGGAAAGCCGAGTTATCAGGCGCTCCAACTGCACGGTGCGGCCCACAAACGGTGTGCGGGTGAGTATCGCGGCAGGATCACTGCGCTCGTAGACGACCTCGCACACGCCGACCGGGGCGCTGAGACCCTTCAACTGAAAATCGCCCAAGTCAGAGAAGCTGAAGCTCTGGCGCGAGGACAAAACATTCTTGATGAGCCGGCTGCAGAGGATCTGTCCGGCAGTCCCGCTATCGCATATTCGCCGCGCGGTTACGATTGGTGTGCCGAAATAGCCGCCGTCGCGACGCAGAACTTCGCCGAGATGAATTCCGATTCGAATCTCGAAGTGCGCGCCGGCGGTCGGGCGGCGCGCGCTTTGCTGGATGGCGATAGCGCAACGCACCGCGTCAGCGCTAGATGAAAACGCCGCTAATACCCCGTCGCCGAGCCACTCCAATTCATCGCCGCCGGTCGAGGCGACCGCGGCGGAGATCATTTTATGGTGAGCCTGAAAGAGATCGGCACCGGTCTCATCGCCCGACTTCTGCAACAGTACGGTCGAGTTCACGAGATCGGTGAACATTAGCGTGACAGTGCCTGATTGCGGCATAGGCTCTTACTCCATCACCGCCGCGCGCTGATGAGCCATTTGAGCGGAAGCCTCCTCCGCTCGCCTGATCCATCCGATCATGCCGATGGCGCGAAACTGCTTGAGCGCGGCAGCCAGCAAAGGCTGCGCACGCGATGCGTCGCCGGACGCGCCGCGCCGCAGGTACATCAACGCTTCATCGTAATCAGTGATCGCGCGCAGCGGACGACGACCCCCCTCGTCGAAGATCGCGCGCGCCTTATCGAGCCAGTCGAGCGCCTCGGCGTAGCGACCCTGAAGCGCGGAAAGACGAGCCATCGAGAGGCGCGCATCACGCATCGGGCAACGGAAGTCGGGAGTCAGGACCTTCTCTCGAATGCTGCTCTCGATCACGTCGATATATTCGGTGCGATTGGTGAGCCACAGCGATGCGGCCGCATCGCAGGCGGTCATGTTGTAGAGCAGGCCCCATTCGGCGCCGCGCAAAAGAGCGTCGCGGACCGTGCCCAGCAGCATGATTGCGGCGTCCGGCACCTTCCTTTGCGCCAGCACTTCGGAGATGCACGCGCAGGCGGCGGACCACGCCCACCGGAATTCGGGCGGCCAGTTAGCAACCAGCTCGTCTTCTTCCGGAACGCTCACCAGCGTGACGTCCCAGCCGTCGTCGAGCGCGATCATGAGGTCGTAACGGACCGAGATCATGTTGAGGAGTTGCAGCGAGCGGCGATTGACACGGGCCGACAACGCAATCGCGCGATCGTAAGCCGCGCGCGCTGCGGGGAAACTCCCGAGCGCATTGTGGCATCGAGCTACCGACGCCCACGCCTCCATCGCCCATGCGATCCGGCCGCTGCGCTCCGCATCTTCGGCGCGTTGCTGCCAAAGGGGCAGGCCGCGGCGACACTCTCCGGCCAGGAAAACCAGCGCGTTCGCATCGCAATCGGGATCGCGAAGGATCTCTTCGCGCGAGTCGTAGGGATAGGTGATGCCGATTTGCCGCGCGCGAGCGAGATCGGAGGGGATAGTTTTCAGCACTGCGCGTCTTTCACGCAGACGCGGCGAATCCGCGATGATACCGGGGTTGTTGGGATCCTCGGCATCGGCGCGCAGCGTGTCCAACTCGTCCAAGGTCACCCAGGTGAGATCGCGGCGCGCTCCGATGTAGCGGAGCCCTTCCTTAGTGATGTCCCACGAATTTTGCATGAGGCCCGAGCGGTACATTTCGAGCGCCATCGTTTCGAAATAATCGGCAGCGGCATCCGCACCTTCGCTCGCAGCGATCAACGATCCCGCTTCGCGTCCGATCTTCGTCGCTTCGTCACCCTCGAGGGTCCAGGTCAATGCCAGGCTCATGCGGGCCATGAGGCGGGGAAGGCGCGCATCGTTCTTGAGTAATAACTCGAGCGCGATGCGTAGGAACCCCACTACATCGTCATGCGCGTATGCGCTTTCGGCGTTGTCCGCCGCCGCGATCGCGTATTCCGCGCCACGCGTCGTTCCCGACGCAGTCGCGCCGCGCCAGAATTGAAACGCCACTTCCGCGGCATGCTGCGCCGCGCGCTCGCCCCACGAACGTTCCATCTGCTCCGCGATCCTGCGATGGAGCCGCACGCGACGCGCCGGGTTGAGTTCCGAGTAAAGTGTGTGGCGAATCATCGCATGGGTGAAGTCGAAAGTGTCAGGGGTGACCCCGGAACGGAGCAGTTGCGCGTCCAATGCCTCATCGAGCGCGCCCAAAGCGGTCGCTTCGTCCAACTCCGCCGCAGAGGCGGCAACCTCGAAGGAAAAAGCTCCATTAAAGGCCGAGGCGACTGATAACAACCGGTTGGCGGATTCGGACAGTCGCTCCAGACGGCGCCCAATCACCTGCCGCACACCCTCAGGGATACCAAGCTGATCGACACTCAGCTTCGAGATCCAACCCTGACCCTCGCGCAGAATTTTTCCTTCTTCGAAAAGGTGCAGCAGGACCTCGCGGATGAACAATGGATTGCCATCGGTCGCATCGCCGAGAGCCCTTACCAGCGCTTCCGGTGCGTCCCGATCGCCGATTATCTCAAGGAGATTCGCCAGCTCACCACTTTCGAGCCCTTCCAGCGCGAGGTCCTCGAAATTCCGCGACCTGCGCATCCCGGCGAGCGCGGTTCCGAGTGGATGTTTGCGGTCCACTTCGGCGTCGCGATACGCGCCAATCAGGAGAATCGGATTGGCCGGAACGAAGTGCGCGACGTGATTGAGCATCGCGACTACGCCGCGATCCGCCCAATGCAAATCGTCCAGAACCAGTACTATTGGCGCTCGTTGCGATGCAGCGATCAAAAGCTGTGCGACCGCATCGAACAAGCGGAAGCGTTCCTCGTCTTTGTCGAGCGAAACCGGTTCGGGAATTTCCGGGATAAGGTCGTGCAGGGCCGGCGCGATGCGCGCAATGATGGATGCTCGCTTCCCCGCCGCAGTCGCGAATTCATCACCCGCGACGCGTGCGTAGTCCAGAATAGCTTCCGCGAAGGCGCCGTAGGGAGGTTGCCATTCGCCGTCATAACACGCGCCGCGGAGCACCACCGCGCCCTGTTGCCGCGCGAGGTCCGCGAATTCCTCGATGGTGCGGGTCTTGCCGATCCCAGGCTCGCCGCGCAGCATCGCAATCGAACCTTTGCCGTTGCAGGCCTCTTCGAGCCGGGCCGACAATCTCTTCAATTGCCCGACGCGTCCAACGAAAGGAGTCCGACTCAGCATCGCGGCCGCATCGTCGCGCTCGTATACCACCTCACAAACGCCAACCGGTTCCGTAATGCCCTTCAATTCGAGTTTACCGAGCGCGCGGAACGCGAATGTCTCCCGTGCCGAAAGCAGCTCCTCGATCATGGTGCTGCACAGGATTTGGCCGGTCGAGGCGCGATCGCAGAGCCGACGGGTGACGACAACCGGCGTGCCGAAATAACCCCCGTCACGCCGCATCACTTCGCCAAAGTGAATTCCGATTCGAATGTCGAATGGAGTGCCCGAGGTTCGCCGCTGCGCGGTCTGCTGCATCAGGATGGCGCTGTGGACCGCGTCCGCAGCGGATAAGTAGGAGGCCAGTATCCCATCGCCCAGCCATTCAAGTTCACGACCGCCGCACGAGGCGACCGCCTCGGACATCATTTTGTGATGGGCCTGGATCTCGCGATCGCCGGCTTCATCACCAACTTGCTGCAGGTGTTCAGCCGCCTCGGCCAGGCTGGTGAACAGCAGTGTGACGGTATCGGACTGCGCCATGACGCCATTTTCCTCTACTAGGTGTAGCGTCGTTTCGTATCAGTTCCTTAATGGCCAGAGAGGAACATATTTGAGCTAATCACAGCGAACGCTAGTCATTTGAACGTATCCTTGCAAGATGTAGCTTTATCGGACTGACGGTATTGTCGCCAGTAGAAATTTAACAAACTTTGATCGATTTTATCGTGACGGGCGGTTGTTCAGCGTGGATTACTTGACCATGATACTCGCCACTTGGCTTTTTTACGGTGGCCAAAGACTCGGACGCGGATTGAGCTCGATGTGTGTCTGCTCTGAATGAAAAAGATTCGGCTCGTTGATCGTCGTGAGTTTCTGAAGGAGGGGTGGCTCTTCGGCGCCTCGCTTTCGGTTGGGTTGCGGGAATTCTGCAAGCGCAACTCGCTTACCAGTTCCGCCTTTCTCGCCAGTCCCCGGCATAATCACAAGCTGCGGTACACCTGGACGAAACCGCTGCTCGATCCCTATGCGTTGGCGCCGTTCGTGGATCCGCTTCCGATCATGCCGATCGCGCGCCCGACCAGCTTTAAGCCGCCGCTCAATGGAACTCCCGGACAATCGCCGGTCTATTCGATCACGATGAAGCAGGTTCATCTCAAGCTGCATCGCGATCTGAAGCCGACGCTGGTATGGGGCTACAACGGTATCGTCCCGGGCCCGACTCTCGAGACGATGAGCAACCAATCGATCTTCGTCAACTGGATTAATGACCTTCCGACCCAACATCCATTGACCATCGATCATTCGGTTCATGGCGCGCAGTCGAGCAATCCGGATGTCCGCAACGTAGTGCATTTGCACGGGGCGAAGGTTCAGCCTGATAGCGACGGATTTCCCGAGGCGTGGTTCGTATCCGGAGCCCAAGCGAACTATTTCTACCCCAACCAGATGGACCCGACGATGCTCTGGTACCATGACCATGCGCTCGGCATTACGCGGCTTAACGTTTTCATGGGTTTGGTCGGGGCGTTTTTCATTCGCGACCAGACCGAGGCCGCGCTGAACCTTCCCAGCGGCAAGTTTGAGATCCCGCTGGTGATTTTCGATCGATTATTTGAACCCAACGGCCAGTTCAACTATCCGGTCTCAGGCAATCCAACGGTTCCGCACGTGCCGGAATATTTCGGCAACGTGATGATGGTCAATGGCAAAGTGATGCCATTCCTGAACGTGCAGCCGCGAAAGTATCGCTTCCGCATCGTCAATGCGTGCAACGGGCGCTTCCTTAATATGAGCCTTTCGTCGGGTCAGCCCTTCATCCAAATCGGATCCGATCAGGGACTGCTGCAATCACCGGTCACCTTGCAAACCATCCTGATGACGCCAGCCGAACGCTTCGACATCGTGTTGGATTTTTCGCAATTCGCCGGCAAGAACATCGAGCTCACCAATGACGGCCCGGCGCCGTGGCCGGAAGGCGGCCAAATCACTCCCAGCCTGGTGATGCAGTTCAGGGTCGCAAAACACCTCGATCATAAAGACAACAGCGTGGTGCCCTCGATGCTGCGGACGATCGTTCCGCTCAATCCCGCGCTGGCGGTGATGACGCGCAACCTGTCGCTGGTGGAATTTGATGATGATCTCGACTATCCGCTTATCGATCTTCTCGACGGTAAACATTGGGATGAGCCGGTAACGGAAACTCCGGTGCAGGACACCATCGAAATCTGGAACCTGGTCAACACCACCGGCGATGGGCATCCGATTCACATCCATTTGATTCGGTTTCAGATCACCGGCCGCACTCCTTTCGACGTCGATCAGTATGTCGCGACCGGGACTCTGGTCTTCACCGGAAAAACGATGCCACCGGATTCGAACGAAATGGGGTGGAAAGATACGGTGCGGGTCGAGCCGGGTCTCGTAACCCAGGTCATCGCACAGTTTGAAGGGTTCAGTGGCCAGTACGTGTGGCATTGCCACATCCTGGAGCACGAGGACCAGGAGATGATGCGTCCCCTGATGGTGCTTCCGCCTCCGGGCGCCGCACGCGACTCCAACCAGCCCGCCGGCATCGCGAAGCCGGCGCTGATTTCGCGAAGATAGCCATGGCGCTGCGCCTCCATTGGCTGGCTCTGCTGATGACTCTATCGATGGCGTCTGCATGCAGTTCGCATCCGGCGCCGGTCAACTCGCAAGTCGACCACTGATTGCCTCCCGAATCTGAAGCTGACCGATCAGAACGCGCAGCCGGTGAACCTCGCGTCGTTAAAGGGATCTCCGGTGCTGTTCGACTTCATCTATACGAGCTGCCCCGGCCCGTGTGAGCTGATGACGCAGCGGATGGCGAAGGTCGCCGACGACCTCGGGTCGAGTTTTGGCAGCAAGATCCGCTTCGTTTCGGTGACGATCGATCCCGAGCATGACGGCCCGCCGCAGTTGCTCAGCTATGCCAAAGAGCAGGGCGCGAATCGCGCCGGCTGGCTATTTCTCACCGGCACTCCTGAGCAGGTGACCGCGCTGATGTCGGACTTTAAGCTCGAGCGCGTGCGCGAACCGGACGGCTCAATCGATCATGTGCTGGCGTTCTTCCTGGTGCGCGGCGATGGCGGATTGCAAAGCGAGTATTCCCCGAATCATACGCGGCCGGAGGAAATCGCGGAGGACATCGTGCGGTTCATCAACCATGGCACAACGAAGAGCTTCAGCACGCATGTCTAAGCCTCGGCGTAGTTGGGCGAGGGGGATGTTGCTCGCCGTCGCCTTCTGCCAAACCATTGTGCTAATGGCGTGCGGCAGCGATAACAATTCGCCATCCGCATCGCCGACACCCACACCAATGCCTTTTCCGCAGGCTTGCTCAGGTCAGTCGCTGATCGCAATCGATCCGGTTCACAACGTTGGCTATGTAGCCATCTACCAGCTCGACGGAAGCGGTGATGCGCAACTGGCAGTTGTCGATCTTACCGTCGGCGCAAGCAACCCGCTGCTCAAGACCCTCTCGCTTACCGGCTCGGTGCAGCCGATCTCCGAAGTCTACAATCCGAATGGGCCCTCGATCCTCGCCGAGGCGCGTGATAGCTCCGACGCGGTTCACATCTATGAAATCGATCCGGTGAGCGAGTCGGTGGTCAGCTCGATCACCGCGACCGCGCTGAGCGACACCGGCATGAGCGGCGGTATCGTGGAGAATTTCGCATCCAACCAGGCGATCGTGGCCGGTACGAGCGACGTGGGTGTTCTGGATACATCAACCAGCCCGCCAAGGTGGAATCCATCCTCGATCGTCGAGCTCGCCGATATGCAAATTACTATCGATTCGATGGCGCTGGACTCCTTCACTGGGCTGCTCTTCGTTTCGAATCTTGGCAACAACATTGTGATGGATCTGGGGACCATGCCGCTGGCGCCGATCGTTTTTCAAATCGATCCCAATGAGAGCCTTTCCAATGGGGTCGCGTTCGACGTTGGCACCAACATCCTGTTTCAGTCCCAGATGAACAAATCCGACAGTAGCTATGCTTTCAACTTTGGAAAAGTGAACCTGACGGCTTCGCCTGCGTTCGCCAGTAATGTTTACATCGGTGGATTGGGTTTTCTCGATCCGGTCGGGCAAGGTCCGGGCGGAATGGCGATCGTCAACTGCGTAACCCATCAAGGGTTCATCGCGGATCAGTTCGGACAAAATTTCAAGCTTATCCAGTTGCCGAAAGCTCGGGCAAATGGCGGCCTCGATAACAAAGGTCAGCCAGGGACCAACACGCGGCCTGACAGCAGCTCCGCATATACAATCGCCGCCAGCGTGATTCCGATGGGCGACGTGAGCGGAATGCCAACCCAACTCGTCGCGATCGATGATCCCGGCTCACTTGCAATCGATCCAGAGCGTGACCTCGCCTATATGCTCGCGGACACGAACCAGACGCAGCATCCATGGGGCCCGGGCTCGCCGACGCCACTTTTTCTCGTTCGCGTGGATCTTTCGCAGCCGGTTTTTGGCGCGAGCCCAACCGGCGGCATCGATGGGAAAACCTTCTGGAATCCGACCTCCGCGGCGATCCTGATGCCGTAGCTTCTTCCTAAACACGAACCACGAGCGACTCGAGGCCGCGGAAACGCCCCATGCTGCGCCACTCGGGTTCGCTAACCAGTTCAATACTGGGATAGCGGGTGACGATCGCAATGATTGTGATCTGTGCTTCCAAGCGCGCCAGGCTGGCTCCCAGGCAATAGTGGATTCCCATCGAGAACGCGAGGTGCTCATTGTCCGTGCGCCCGATATCAAAGCGATCGGGATTCGGAAAGCGCGCGGGATCGCGATTAGCTGCTCCAAACAGCACGGTCACGATGTCGCCTTTGCGAATGGTCTTTCCACCAATTTGCAGGTCTTCGAGCGCGGCTTGCGGCGAGGGCGCCTGGGTGGGCGATTCGTAGCGGAGCATTTCTTCCACCCCACTCGCGATTAGCGCGGGATTCTCGCGCAGCTTCTTGAGTTCTGCGGGATGCTTCAGCAAGGCAAGCATTCCATTCGCAATGAGACTTCGAGTGGTGGCATGGCCGGCGGCGAACAATGTTTCGACCATCGAAAGGACTTGCTCGCCCGACAGCTTGCGCCCGTTCTCCTCGGCGACGAGGATCGCGCTCAGCAAATCATCGGCGGGTTTGCGCCGGCGCTCATCGATCAGCTGGGCGAAATAATCGTTGAAGCTTCGAATCGAGCGGCTGCCCTGCTCCATCATTTCGGGAGTACGCACGATCCCGCGCGAGACCACGATGCCATCGACCAATCCACGCAGCTTGTCCCAGTCCTCGGCGGGGGCGCCCAACATCGCGGCGATCACGTCGGCTGGAATTGGATAAGCTATATCGGCGACGATATCGATCTCACTCTCGCCGGAGAGTGACTCGAGTTGCCTCCGGACAATTTCTTCAGTCTTCGGTCGAATCAACGCAATCGCAGCAGGGCTAAACGCTTTTCCGAACACGTTTTTCATCCAGGTATGCTCGGGCGGATCGGTAAACGCCAACTCATGTGCCTGAAACTGGAAGATCGGCTGATCCGCACCGAACTCGGAACGCATCTTCTGAAGGTACGCAGCTCGACTGAAGCGTCGATCGCGCAGATAGGAGACCGCGTCGGCATGGCGCGTCAGCACCCATCCGCGCATGAACTCGCTCCAATGAACCGGGTCTTCGCTGCGAAGCCGGTCATAGTACGGATATGGATCTGAACAGCCTGGCAGGGTCGGATCGCAATCCTCGGGAAAACGTCGATCGATGGATGGCATAGATTACTGGCGCCATCATCCTGTAGCGGTCCCCATCCCGCAAGATCGCGCCAGCCACTCTTTGACTGCCTCGGCGCGGCGCTTGCTGAGACGCTGATTGTAGTCGGCCGAATCGATGGAATCTGTATGCGCTTCGACCATCGCGGGATGATTGCCGAGTTTGGTGATGTCGGGACCCAGCGCACTCAGGGTTTGCCGGGCGTCGGAAGTTAATTCCGAATTGTTGAATGCGGAGAGCGCGTCGGCCACAACGTCAAGTCGGTGTCTGCATCCAACGTCCTCGCGTATTGACCGCCTGACCGCCCTTGGGAACCTGAATTTCGCCCGGGCTGCAGCCATGGCCCCCTCGGCTGCTGAATCCCTCCGTGCACCTGCCATCCCGCCCAAAACTTACCGGCAAGCGTCAGCATGGCAGTCATCGTTAAGAGCGTTCCGCCACGAGATCCTCGGAACGGTGCCTTCATCTCGCTTCCCCCTTTCGCGATACCTTCAGGCTATAAACGCTACTATGTGACTAGACAAGAGGCGAGCACGACGCGGGACAGTTGGAAGGTGGGCGGCCCGAAATAAATAAAGGTTAATGCCTTTGCGCAGGACGTAATGTCAGGGCTGGTTGTGCCGCCATATCTATCCCGCCGCGCTCCCGAGCAGGCGCGGTCGCGACCCGGTAGACAATGGCAGCAACCAACGTAATAGCGAATCCGGCAATCATATCGGTGAAGTAGTGATGTCCCATAAAAGGGATGGAAAAAAGCATAAGCATGTTAAGCGCGGCGATCGGGATAAAGGTCTTGCAGGGTAGCCGGTGAACGTAGACGAAGACCACCGCCAGCACTGTGTGAAAAGATGGGAATGCAACGATTCCCTCCATTTTCCACAGCGCGGTGCTGGTCAGAGAACCCTCGCGGATTCTCAGGAGTTCCGTGCTCCATTTCGGCAGATGACCACTAGTCATCGGTCCGAGCGCGGGAGCAAAGCCCGAAATAGCTACCGTCGCGATCCCGGCTAGCATAGTGATCCAGAGGAGCTCGCGATTGCGTTCAGTGTTTCCGCTCAGCGCGAAAAATGCGACCGAGGCAAACCCCTGAAGGAAGATACTGTCATAGGCCAGCAGAAGAACTATCCTGGCAAGCCGATGAGCATTGATCAGTGAAGCCCATTCCCGCCAATGAAATCCCATCGAGCCGTCGAGCAGCGACAACTGTAGGTCACAAAGCGGAAATCGCATGGTAGCAGCGAGGTAGGTGTAGACATTCAAGGCAACCGGGAAGACCAGCCATAAGGCCATGTAATGTCCGAGATCGCAAAGGCGTGAATTGCGCCCGGTTTTCCCATAGAACAAACCGATCGCAAGCAGCACGCTTACCAGCAACGCGCCCTGAATGGTCCCGCTGATATGGAAACCGAGCCGCCAGGCCCAGAGCGCATCGAGCCCCGCCGCGAACGCAACCACCAACCATGCCCACTTCAAGCTCGGATCAATCTGCTCGCAGTCGCCCATTTTTAGTTGCCGAGTTGACTACCCGCGGGAGCGGCGAGAGATCCGAACGCCAGGACTCATGTTTCCGACGCGAGAGAAGCCCTCGCCGAATACCTGCCGTCGCCACCATGGGAGGTGGCTGGCCAGCGGAACCTCGAGGATCCGGAACGTCGGCGAATCTGCCGACGGCGACAGCTTTCGGGACCGCCGCCGCCGGCATTTTCTTAGGTCCGGATTGGGTTCGATTAGAGGTTTGCGTCGACAGTGGTCAGCAAGCCGGTTATGCTGGTACCCATGGTCTTGTACCCGGCGTACACGACCACCGCGACCGCCGCAAGAATCAGAGCGTACTCGGTCATCGTCTGACCCTTCTGCCAATTCTGCGCCTTTACGAACATTTTAGTCATGAAATCCATTCCCGTGTCCCTCCTTAGACTCTTTACGGCCTCGGCGGCCGATTACTTCCACGAAATTCCCGTTCAGGCCATGTGCATCATCCGCTGGCCCGGCCAAGCCGAAGCGTGGGCGGGTAGCAACAGAATCAGGTCAATCGAATTCCGCCTCTCTTCCGGCAGGACTCCGAACTGTAGTATTTACCGATCGACCTGTTATGTTCAGCGGCACTCCCGCCCTGCGCATCATGGGTCCCCCCTCGGGATCGAACCACCGCACCTCCCCCTTTTTGCCGTAGCAATGGAGACGCAGGCCGGTCCGAGCAACGGTCGATTGAGCATCTCCCATGCCAAGCTGGACAACCAAAAAGCATAACGATTAGAGACGTTTACGGAGGCAAGAGCCACGGTCGATTACAACTATCGTTGCAAGCGAGCAACAGGGCGTAGCGCGACGACGAAGGTCGGCCGAAATGGAATTGCTATTCTGTTTAGCTGCTCGCACCGATGCGCCTTAGGGTTTTCCCAGTAGTCGACGGATAAGGATGGCCACCCGCAGAAGGGGCATGAACGCGAGGTGAATCAATTTGCCGAAAGGAAGCCAAATCATCAGAGCCTCAACTGCGAAAAGGTGGGCCGCAAGCAGAATCGCGTAAGGCCCGATCGCAGGTGCACCCCCGACGTGTGGATAAGCCAGCAGCCCTGTCAGCATCGCGGCGAATACCGCGCTCCAAGTGAAGTAGTCATCGAAGGCCGAAAAGATGCTGGGCTCCGGCGTTGTTATGCGATGAATGAGAACGGCCAACATCGAACCGAGTGAGATCACCGCGGCGGCGAGCACGATCGTGGTCGGAAAGCTGGGCCACTGAATTCCGGTCAGCGCGTTGACGAATAGGATGTGCGGCGCGAAACCGAACATCGCGATGAGCAATCCCGCGTGCATGGCATAGCTGTCGATCTGCCATCGTCGATTTGGAATGTGAAATCCTTTGCGCGCCCAATAGAGGTTGGGCTCATCGCGGCGCAGCGCGAAATCAGCGCCGCGCCAGAAAAAGCCGGTAACCATTATGACGACTGCCCAATGCAGCGCGGGACCGCGCGCGAATTCAAGCATGCTCATTGCGCTCGGTTCGCGCAGGACGACGCCAGCGACGCCGGAAAACCGCGCCGGAGAAAATTCCCGCAAGGGTGCCTCCGCCGATCGCGATGCCCCAAGTCCATCGGTTGTTCCACGGATCCACGTATGGTGGCGCCAGCTGGGCGCTGCGGCTCATCCGCGTCATCACAAGATGGCAATCGAAGCATGCCAGTTGTCGTTTGCCGTAGGTTGCACCATGCCAGAACGCTTCGTCATGACAATTCAGGCACGCACGATTGGCGGCCTCGATGGATTGCCCGCGCAATTGCTTGGGGTCGATGCGAAACTCAACTAAGCCACCCATCCCCACACCTCCTCCCATGATGGCGTGGTTGCTGCCGGGACCGTGGCATCCTTCGCAACCGAGGCGCTCGAGGTCGTTACGCGGTTTGAGCTGGAAGAGCCGACCCATTTTGGTTTTGGCGAACTCGCGGGAGAGATCGCCGTGGCAGGCATAGCAATATACGTTGCCGATATATCTGGGCTTGGCAAAATAGCCGACGTTGGCATCGTTGTCGCCTGAATCCGCCAGCACGAGTACCGCACGCGCCAGGCAAAATGTGATCGCGATTGCGATGAGGGAATATCTTCCGAACACGCGCCTAGCTTATGGCAATATCGTGGCAACCTCGCCAGCGTGCGAGCTCGCTTGACTGTTCACTGCGTAACGGAAATGCTGGGAGCGTCGTGCGGAGAGGTTCGGGAGTTTGGTTTAACCGGCCTGACTCGAAATCAGGTGAGCCTAACGGCTCCGGGGGTTCGAATCCCTCCCTCTCCGCCATCGCGTTCTTCTCTATCCGGATAGCTCCTTGGAAGCGGCGAAATCTGCGCCTGTGCGCCATATTTCGCGCGCCTGCTGGCAGCGGAGAATCCTCAGAACCAGATTCTGGGCGAATGCCGGCGTAATCTTCTCCGTTGCCGCATGAGCCGGGGCTACGGCGAAATTGCGCCTTCAGGTTCCACTTGCCCGTCGCTACCTGGCCCCTCTCTCGACTTCAAACGGCCCGATCAGATGACCCGACGATTTGATCACATCATCGGCGCGGCCGACGAACCAGAATTAGCGTCACTGTCGCGATCGCGCGCTGCGGACTAAGGGTGACCGGGAACGCTCGTGGCCTGCGACCTTGCGAGTCCCGGGAATTCTCCCTGATGCCACTGTATCGCCGCGCGGACGTGCGCTGAATCTTCGGCAGACCCGTTTTCCGCAGGACCGGTAAGGAACTCACTGAACCAGCTGCCCTTCATTTCGTCGGTCTCCTTTGCGCGACGGTGGTCGAGGTGTTTGGAGCCCCTGCGCTCATTCAACGCTGCCGCGAGCACAAGCAGCGTAATGTGACCGAGGCGCTGCCCGAGCGGCTTCGCGCCACGGTGCGCAACATCATGACTCAGGCCTATGCGACCCGCGACCCGCGGTGCAACGCGCCGGCTGCTGGATAATCTTGCGCGTCGTCTCGAGCATCAACATTCTGGCGCGGCCGCCTCGCTGCGCGAGGGACTCGAGGAAACACTCACCGTGATGCGACTTGGCCTACCAGAGAACCTCGAACGGGTGTTATCGTCCACCAACCTGATCGAGAATCTTTTCAGTCGAGTGCGCGAGATCGGCCGGCTGCTCAGACATTGGCAAAGCGGGACCATGGTGCCGCGCTGGACCGCAGTCGGGGGGTTGGAAGCAGAGCGCAGGTTCCGCAAAGTGACTGGCTATCGCGCGATGCCGGCTTTGGTCGCCGCGCTACGCGCCCACGATACTAATCGTGCCTGATCAGGAGTTGACCAAACTGAGAAAGCCCCTTAACTACCAATGCGGCCGCTACTCAATTCCAACAACGAAGCGGGCATCACCCCGCGTCGAAAGATAAGGAGATAAACGACTACTCGGTCTGTACGACTTGGTTTGTCTACGACGACCAGTACTACTTGGTCGATCTCCTGCGCGAGAAGCTGCTTTTTCCCGATCTCAAGCGTATGGTGATCGAGCGCGCAGGCAATCGAAGGAGATATGCCCAGGACAATGCAAGTGAACGAGCAGAGTCGCTCAAACGAGCGGCCGTTGGGAGAGTTTTCCTCGGATGTAATGTCCCGCCTTCAGTCAAACCACCTCGAATGGCAACATTTTACCGGCGGTCCACGATTCGACTACCCAATCGACTATTCGGTGGCGATCGTCCGCGCCGACTCGGCTTCCGGCTTGATCGAGTTTCTTGCGAAGTGGGCGTCCAATGCCTACTGCCACTACCATCGGCATCTCGGTCGGACGGCCTCCTGGGTCATTGAGGGCGAGCACCATATAGTCGAAGTCACCGAGACGCAGACCATCCATAAGACTCGTAGACCCGGTTTTCGCGGACAGAGTCCGGCTGGCGAGATTCACATGGAACATGGTGGAGCGGAAGGTACAACCGTCCTCTTCCTATGTGAAGCGGTTGACGGCAGGGTTTTTGATATCGTCGCCAACGACGGCAGGGTGCTCGCTAGCCCAACCATCGAGGATTTTGCCTGCGGTCGTCTGGCTCGTTAAATCCATCCGGGGCCGTGGACAGCCCTGAACGATTTCGGCTAACTAGCGGAGAGCGACCACACACCTGCTTGCGAGAGCGTGTGCGTCCGCCGGCACTTTCGCACCAACGGTTTCCAAGTTCGCTTCAACCGGTAAGTCGGGCGCCGCGCTGGAGCACGATCCCTCGCTCCCGTTTCGAATCACGTTCGCGGATAGCGGCAGTTTCCGTCTGCAGCACTAAAAGGCAAACAGAACAAGTAGTCTCTCGGTGCAGTTTCCGCGTTATCAGAATATCTGCCGATGAGGACGTTCCAATGACCAAGAAGACGTGGATCGAAGTCGCACTGAATGGGGCGTGGACGCGGCGGCTACAGCCGCGCATTCCGGTGACGTCGGAAGAGATCGTCCGCGAAGGCGTCGCATGCGCGAGAGCCGGTGCTGCCATCGTACTTGCTCACACTCTCGACTCGGATAACGGAAGACAGAACAACGATGTCGAGAATTGCATTACGTTTTTGTCGGGCATCCGAGCCCAAGTCGACGCGATCACCTATCCCAATGCGGTACCGCCGCCGAATCAAGCCGACTGGAAAAGAACGCTACGCAACGATGGTGTGCCGGCGCAGGATCGCGTCGTGGGGCTTCATCGATCCGGGTTCGGTGAATCTCTGGCAAGTCGGCACCCCAGCGCCCGACTACAACAACGATCGCGGAATCTACGCGAACTCACCGGGCCCTGTTGAGTATCGGACGCAGCAGGCCGAGGAACACCAGTTTCATCCGGCTTACGCTTGTTATGAACCGGGATTTGTGAGGCACGCCGCGTTGCTTCAGCGGCAGCACCCGCGAACGCCCGCTTCGATTTATCGTTTCATGTTGACGTCCGCTTTTACCTTCAGCTTTCCGTCTGAGCGATGGGCACTGGACGCGTAGGTGAAATTGCTGGGAGCCTCTCGCCGGCTGCGCCGTGGATTGTTGCGGGTTTGGGGGTCGATGTGCTGCCATTGATCCCGACGGCGGTAGCGCTGGGTGGACACGTCCGGTAGGCCTCAATGACGCGCCGCACAACTCCAACAAATCGAATCTGGAACTGGTTGAAGCCGCAGTGAACGCAATCCAGAAGGCAGGCGGTGAGCCGACGAATGCCGCTGATGTGAGAGCAGCGCTGAAAACCTAAGGGCCCCAGCGTCCTCACATTCAATGACTAACGCGGCGATTGTTTACACAGTCTGCGTGCGGGCCAACGACCAGCTAGGTTTTCATACCGATACTGCGGTCGCCAACCGCTCCGGTCTGCGGGCCGCACACTGGTGATAGGCGTGGGGACGCTGGCGATGGCCGTCTCTCGTGTATCATCCAAAGCGAGGACGCGGGCGATCCGGGGCGCATCGCGCGAATTTCTTGCCGCTTCGGCACAATAGTGTTCATGCCCATTTATAACCTTCGAAGTGAGAAATGAAATCGCATTGCGCCCTTAATTTGGGAGGAACCTTATGAAGATTCGGATTACCGAAGCCGCAGTTTTTGGAGTCGCGTTGCTCATCGGACTCATCACTGCTACCCACGCAGCCGAAACCGCAGTGCCGGGATGGAATCCCGCCGCGTTTCGCGACGCCAGTGTCATTCAAATTATGACCACCGAGCCCGACGTCGGAGAGCATTGGTCGAAGCTCTGGGTGGTCGTTATCGATGACCAACCTTTCATTCGGATGGGCAGCCGCTCATACGGGCGAGTTCAAAGAAACACCACCAGCCCTTATGTGAAACTGAAGGTCGGGGATCAGGAATTTGACAAGGTGAAATTGGAAGAGATGCCGGACATGAAGGATAAGGTCGCAGCCGCGATGGCCGACAAGTACTTCATGGACAAGCTTATCCGCTATGAGGACCATCCGATGGTCGCGCGCCTGGTCCCGGAAGCAACGCCCGCACCGTCAGTAGCGCATTGAGGAGTGGATGGTGCGCCCCGGTAAGCGAGGCGCACCACCGTCAGAAAGTAACGACTAGAAGTTCGCCGCGCGAACCATCGCGTCGGTCGTGAAGTTGGAACGGTCCACCGCGCCCATGTTGATGTACCAGCACTCACGCTCAGGAGTTTCCATCCCGGGCAAGTAGCACATCGTGGCGAGGCCGGACTGCACGTCGGTCGAAACCGCGCCGACTTCGAATGCACGCTTGAAGGGATAGATGGCAATCTTCGCATCGGGAACCGGCCGATCGCGATATGCGGTCCACCAGATGTGGTTAACCCAGAGCCGGCCCTGACGATCATACTCGTCGATGTACGGCTCGAACCACATTTCGCTATCCATGTAAATGACGGTCTTCGAATCTAGAACACCGACCGCCTTGCCAAGGGTGGTCCGCGGAGTGGCTTCTACGATGTACATGTGGCGCATCTCCCAGTCCTCGGGACATGCACTGGTGCCACCGTCAGTCGGGCATCGCACTTCCGGCGAGTGAGCCGCATGCGCACAGGCCAGCATGTTCTTCTCGCCCAGGAACTTGTAGTTGTAGAACTCGGTCTTCGCGTTGAAGCCGGAGTAATGATCCGGGTTCCATTCCTGCGCACCGGTTTGATCGCTCATGATGGATTCGTTGAGACGGCGCACGCGTCGCGCCCCCCCGCTAAGCGACCAGTCATCGTCGCCACGATTCGGATCGGCGTAGCGCCACCGGATGAATCCGGTGCCATGGATCTCTTGCGGAGCGAGCAGCGGATAAAGTCCGAATACCCATAACCGGCCGGTTACTTTGAAGTCCGGATCGACCGGCAGCGGCTCGACTTCAGTCCTGCCGACCAGGTCGTATCCCATGTAATGACCGACCTGGAAATAGTCGACCTGGCTGCCTTGGGCGCCGTGCGCACCATGAGCCGTGTCGCAATCGAAAAAACGCAGATCATAGTCATCTGATGTAATCGGACGGAACACGTTGTTCCACATGATCTTGGTACCGACGTGGGGGTCGTTTGGATCGATCAGCGGAAACGGCTGCCCTGCGACATATCCGACCAGCCCACGAAAATCGTTGCTCAGGCGAACTTGCTCGGAATATTTTTCGGTCGCGTCCTTGAACGGCGGTGGCCAGTCGATGCGTTGCGAAGGTACGATCTTCATCGACATGCCCCGCCCCACTTTGTAGAGAACGCCCGGCGACACGAGATCTTTAATTTTCGCAGCGTTATCGGGGGTAATCGTGTCCCCCGGTTTTACTTCCGCGAAGGCCGGGGCAGCGATCAAAAGACCTCCTGCCATCAGCATCGCTATCCAGCGAGCTCTTTTACTGACACTCTTTGGGCTCTTCAACACATGGCCTCCTAATGACGTTCAAGAACGTTAAAATCTGTCTGACGCCACCAAACTTCGAGACCAGCAGTTCCTGCCCACGAGCAATTCCGCCTTCGGCGCGGCTACAGCCGTCGCCGAGAACGAAACGCTCCTCGCGGGTACACAAAACTTTTGAATCTGGAGAGTATGGCCGCGCCACCCTTCGCCACAGCGCGGCTCGTAAGAACTACGAACAGTACCGAAGCAAATCGACAGTTACCATAAGAATGCCTTCAAGTAAATGATGAATACTCTAATCCACGAATTCAGACGCGTCGCGATCGAGGCAGGCCGAAACGTTCCTTTCGAAGTGAAGTGGGCACGGTTTGCAGGATGCAGGACCTCATCGCTGTGGCGAACGAAAACCTTTATACTTTATTGAGCTTTTGTGCGGGCATGGTTCATGCCTTTGTATGGGCAGGCGGCTAGGGGAGCCGCATGGTATGAAAAGAATCGAAGCTGTCGTTCGACGCACCGATCTCAAGAGATTTTACCAATGCGCTGAGAAGCTAGGCATCCTCGGCTTTGATCTATCAGAAAATCAAAACCCGAGGAGAAGCATCTCGCGCGGCCGGATCCTTTCTGATACAGAGGTGAAGGCTGAAGCGCTTCCGTGCCTCAAACTCGACTTCGCGGTCCTTGATGGCGAGGCCAAAGACACCGTTCACGCCGTCCTCGAACAAGTCCATCCGAACAGCATCGCAATTTTTCAGTTGAAGTAACCGCACCACCCGAGCGCACCATCTTAGCGCTTCAGAGGGGGCAAGGCTTGGTTGTCGGATGTCAAGAAACCGGAGCTGATGGCAGGTACTCCTTACGCAACTGGAATCCCGCGCGCGAAAAGGCTATTCGGAATGATTAAGTGCTAGCGGACCTTAGTCAAATCGTTCGCAATCTCATTATTCGCCCCGGCCCATTCGCATCCGGAGGCGATCCGGGTTCCATGACGCCTCCGCCGCTCCAACTCCTCCTGGAACCTTATCTCGCGATCGTCGAAAAGCATTTCTGGATGGAGGGATCGCTGGCCCTGATCGCGGCGTTGTTCGCGATCGCGCTCCGACGCCAGCAGCGTCTCTACAAGGCCCCGGGATTCATCATGCTGGCGGTGGGCCTCATCATCGACATGATGATCCCGCAGGCGCAGGAATGGCGAAGTTGGGCCCACTGGGGACGTGCGATCGCGCTGCTGCTGGTTTCGTTCGGAGTGATACGCCTGCTGGTCGAAACGTTTTTGATCCTGCGCTACAAGCGTAAGGCCGATCCTTCCACTATCGTTGCGGAAATCGTTCTAACTTCCTCGTATGGAGTAATCGGCCTCGCGGTAATGCGCTTTATGCTGGGGATCGATCCGCGAGTTCTACTCGCGGTTCCTGCGCTTGGAACCCTGGTCGCGGGATGGATGCGCCAGGGAAATTTCTTCGGCGGATTGCTCCTGCAGTCGCATCGTCCATTCGTCTCGGGCGATTGGGTGCGGCTCGGTGACCATAGCGGCCGGGTCGTCGGCACCGGATGGCGCGCGACCTGGATCATCACCCGCAACAACGAGCACGTGCAGATTCCCAACGCGGTACTCGCGCGCGAGGCGGTGGTCAATTATTCCTCCGGCGGCGTGATGGTTGCGGATGAGATCTATGTGGAGGTCGATCGCGATATCGCGCCCGATCGAGTCGAGCATAGCGTGGGAGACATGCTGCGCAGCATTCCTGAAGTGGAGCGCAGCGAAGTTGATTTGTGGGAATACCAGGCCGCCGTCAATCGCTATCGAATCCGATTCTGGATCGCCAACTACTCTGCCGATGAGCGGATTCGCGCCGCCATCACGCGCAGTCTCTGGTACGCGTTGCGACGCGACGGAATCGTCTCCGCCCCTGAAAGCCGCCGTATCCCCGCCGAATCGAATGGGCACGGCGAGATGGTCGATACGCATAGTTCGCGGGCGGCTATCGGAGAACTGCGTCGCGTCTATCTCCTGAATGCGCTATCAGACGATGAACTTGCGCTGCTCGCATCGGAGATCAAATCGCGCCAATTCGGCAAGGGTGAAGTGTTGATGCATGAGGGCGATGAGGGCGACCGTTTCTACATCCTGCGCAAGGGGACCGTCGAAATCTTTGCACATGGGAAGGGCGGCGAGCCTCCCAGGCACATCAGCGACGTCGATGAATCGGCGACCGAGAACTTCATCGGTGAGATCGCGTTGCTTACCGGCGCGCGGCGTAATGCCACCGTTCGCGCGACCACGGATCTGGATGTGTGGGAAATCGGCCACGATGCGTTCGCCAAGCTTTTTCGCGCACGGCCCGAAGCCGGCACCGCGATCGCGGAAGTGGCGGGACGCCGTTCGGCCGAAACGAGTCTGGCGACCGCGGCCCGGACCGAGACTTCCGCTCTCGCGGCATCCACCGAGGCTAAGAAGCGTTCGGCGACCATCCTGCTCGCGATGCGCCGGGTGTTCGATTTCTAGCCGTCGCCGGCATCACACCCCGCGGACCAAATCCATCACCTGGCCGAGAGTCTTGAGCTTCTCGGCGACGCCGCGTCCTTCGGGGTTGACGCGCAGGGTCGTCACGCCCGCATTGTGATAGGCATGGATGCGCTTGCGAACCATCTCGGTGTTGCCCAGCAGATTGGCCTGAATCACCATTTCCGCCGGCACCTTGGCAATGGCTTCATGGCGCTTTCCCTCAATCCATAGATGCTGCACTTCGCGCGCGACCGCATCCCATCCGCCGCGTTTGAAGGCGTCGTTGTAAAAATTCGTCGTCGAGGAACCCATCGCCCCTAGCGTAAAGGCCATCGCCGGCTTCAACGGCTCGACCAGCGCATCGAGGTCGTCGCCGAAGGCAACCGTCCCGCCGACCTGAATGTCGATATCGGCCAGGCTGCGACCGGCTCGCTCCGCGCCGCGGCGAATATAGTCGAGGTGCGCAGCGCCATGTTCGGGCGTGAACGACGTGCCGAGCCAGCCATCGGCAGCGGCGCCGGTGTATTCCAGCGCATTGGGCCCGAGCGTCGCGAGATAAATCGGAATGTTAGCATTGCCAGGTTGTGACAATCGCAACGCCTTGCCCTGCCCTCCCGGCAGCGGCAAATCGTGATACTTACCGTGGTATTCAATCTTCTCGCCGGCGAACGCTTTCTTGATGATGTCGACCGTTTCCTTCAGCCGGGTCAGCGGCGCCTTGAACGGCCGGCCATGCAGTCCTTCGACGACCTGCGGACCGCTGGTTCCGAGTCCCAGGATGAAGCGATCATTGCTGATGGCGGCCATCGTCAGCGCGGTCATCGCGGTCATCACCGGCGCACGCGCGCTGATTTGCATGATGCCGGTGCCGAGCCGGATCCGGTTGGTCCGCGCGGCTAGATAGGCGAGTGGCGCGATCGCATCGTGACCCCATGCCTCGGCAGTCCAGACCGTATCGACACCGAGCTTTTCCGCTTCGACGACGAAGTCGACTTGTTCCTCGAAATCCCGCTGGCGGCCCGACGCCGCACCGCCAATCCCGATACTGACCTTCATGCTATCCCCTTCGCGAGTTGACTATTGGTCGAGTGAAGTCAGGGAAATGAGAATCCTTTATTACCAGCAATCTCACCGGCCTTTGAACACCGGTTTGCGCTTCTCGAAGAATGCGGTGCGCGCCTCTTTGGCATCCTCGCTGGAGAAAGCAATACGGATATTCGATAGCTCGTAACGCAGCTGCTGCTCCAGATCATTGCTCTCCAAGGATTTAACCATCCCGCGCTTGAGCAGACGCAAAGTGATCGGCGACCACTGGCACAGCGACTCGCAATAGGATGACAGCCGGTCGCGGAACTTATCGTCGTCCACCACCTCGCCCGCCATGCCCAACGCCACGGCTTCTTCGCCCCCAACCGTACGGTTCTCCATCATGAAACGCATCGCCTGCTCATAGCCCATCGCTTGCGGCAGAGTGATGGTCAGGCCGCCGTCGGGGGAACCACCGATGCGGGTGTAGCCGGCCATCAGCCTCGCGTTGCGACTTACGAGGCGCACGTCGGTAGCCATCGCGAGCCCCAAGCCTGCACCCACCGCGACTCCGTTGATGCCGCCGACTACCGGCTTGTCGCAGCGTCTGCGCATCGAGAGCAGGAAGTGACCAACCCAGCTGAGGTCATCCAGTTGCGCCGATTGAGTCGAAAGCGGCGAAAAACGCTCCGGCCCCGAAAGGTCGAGGCCAGAGCAGAATGAATCGCCACTACCAGTGATGGCGATCACCCAGACGCTATCGGTTCTGGCCGCCTCCTCGACCGCGTTTACGACGCCCCATGCCAGCGCATCGCTGAGGGCATTTTTCTTTTCGGGCCGGTTAAGGGTGATTGTCCGTGTGTGTCCAACATCAGAAACTTCGATGAGATTTGCCATTTTCTTCCGTTTCGCTCTGTTTGACGTATGGATTACCGCCTCGTTGATATCGTGGTCAATCTGCTGGCCGGCGACATGCAGATGGAGATCGCACATGGATCCGGGCATCGCTTGACTTCGCGCAGTGATAATTTTACATATATGGAACTATGAAGAAGTTAACGGTGATCGCGGCGCTGGGCGCGCTGGCGCAGGAAACCCGCCTCGACATCTTTCGGATGCTGGTCCAAAAGGGTCCGGAAGGGCTCCCTGCGGGCGAGATCGGTTCGCGGCTGGCGCAACCCTCCCCCACCTTGTCATTTCACCTCAACCAACTCCGCTTCGCGGGGCTGGTTACCTCGCGGCGCGAGAGCCGCTCGATCATATACAGCGCCAATTTCAAAGCGATGAACGATTTACTCGGCTACCTGACCGAGAACTGCTGCGGCGGAAGTTCAGAGCTATGCAGTGCCGTGGACGCCACCAGTTGCGGCTCCGAATGCGCGCCTGAACCTGTAACAACCAAATCGAAGAAGAATCGGAGGGTATCGGTATGAAACGGTTTCACGCTCACGTCAGGGTTAACGATCTGGAGTCCTCGGTGCGGTTTTATTCGACGCTGTTTGGAGCCGAACCAGCAGTGCTGAAATCGGATTACGCAAAGTGGATGCTCGACGATCCCCGGGTCAATTTTGCAATCACCGCGAGCACCGCTCTGACCGGATTGGATCACCTCGGACTGCAGGTTGAATCAGATGACGACCTGGCAACGATCGGGCGACGGCTTGAGGCCGCAGGACAGTCCGTTGCGAAGCAGGCGAACGCCGCGTGTTGCTACGCCCGTGGCAACAAAGGATGGGTGTCCGATCCCAGTGGCATTTCGTGGGAGACATTCCACACCTTCGGCGAGAACACCTTATACGGCAACAATATCGCGCCGCGCGTAGCAGCATCCAAAACGTCGGAGGCTACTGCATGCTGCTCCCCAGCCCCGTCCTCCTCGACCGGCGCCTGCTGCTCGGCATCGAAACCGCAGTAGCAAAGAATGGAAGCCGGTTCAGCGGATCGCGAATTCGTTAAAGGCGTGCTCGCCGTAGCGGCGCGTGGTGCCTGGATGCGATCGACGGCGCTTTCTTCTTTCGCGATTACCGAATCCGGAAGGCGCGCGTAAGACAAGCCGTCGAGGAGATCTTGTCCGCTCGTTAGGCCCTAACGGAGGAATTCTGCAAGGGCTTCGCGCTTTGCCGGTTCGCGCACCACCGATGGAATTAGTATCCAGGTGAAACTCGAGATTGGGTAGGGCGCGTCGCCGGGAGCATCGGTGATCGAGACGCGAAAGTCTTTCGGCATCTTGTCCGCGAAATCGGCGGCGGCCGCAGTGACGCTGGCAGAGTCCGCCTTTACAAATCGCCCGGAACTGCCGATCTTCTCGCGCCATTCAGGACTTACCTTTGAAAGGTGGTCGGTTCAAACATAGGTCGTGCCGCTCCCATCTCGTCGATGAACAACAACGATTTCGTTACTTGGAAGCGAAACTCCAGGATTAGCTCCGGCTATCACAGGGTCGTTCTACTTTGTTGCATTGCCAAGTTAAATGGCAGCTTGCCGCCTTGGGCGTGAAGCGAAGTTCCTGGGTGATACCCGGGATGTTGTACACTGGGACGTCAGCTCCCAACGCGGTCGGAATATGAAGTACTTCGCAGTTGCGATGAGTGCTGAAATCCAGCATTTGAACTTTGTTCAAGGGACCATCGGTACCCGCGAAGTCAACAATTCGGAGCATGACATCTCAATTCCGGCGCTCGACCCGTTGGATTGATAGGTGAACTGCACGCCGGGAGCCTGTTTCTGGTAGTCGTCGATCCATTTGCGGTACATCGGATAGGCGAAAGTGGAGCCGTCGCCTTTGATCAAAAGAGGCTTGGCGACGCACACTCCGCTTCCTGCTAGAACAACACTGACAATCAGTAGGAGACTGACTATGGCGCTTCGGAGGCGCTCGCTCACTGACTGACTCTTGGGCCTGATTTCCGGAGACCTACTGTTCGGAGTCATGACTCAGCCTCCTTCAGTTTGACCGTCAACGAAATTGCATGGCTGTGTGGGAGCTTGAATGAGAGCACTGCCGCGGCCAGAACCAGGATGCTCGATGCGACCAGACATCCGACGAATCCGTAGTACTCGAACACCAGTCCAGACAGGAGCGTGCCGAGCAAACGGCCCCCGGCATTAGCCATGTAGTAGAAGCCTACATTGACCGCGACTTCATCTTCCTCGGAATACGCAAGAATCAGATACGAATGGACCGAGGAGTTGATCGCGAATACGACCATGAAGATCGCGAGGCCGATCATCAGCGCGGGCGCCGGATCGATGTCGAGGGCGAGAACCATCGCGAGACCGAGCGGGATCGCGACCAGGACAAATGCCCATAGGCGAGCAGTCTCCCCGGTGACTCCCTCGCGCGCGCCGGCCCGGCGCAGAATTTCGGGGACGATCGCCTGCACCATCCCGTAGCCGACGAACCATGCCGCGGCAAAAGCGCCCACCTGCCAGAAGGACCAATGAAGTATCGAGGCGAGAAATACCGGCAGTCCCACCACGAACCATGCGTCGCGCGATGCGAAGAGAAAAAGCCGGGCCACGGAAAGCCAGTTCACCGCGGCGCTTTTCGCGAAAATCGTCGCGAATTTGACTTTCGATTTCGCTTTACCCATCCCGCTTGGTAGCGCGAATACGGTCCCAAGCAGAACCACCATCAGCCCCGCCGCCATTGCCATCAACGATCGCTTGAAGCCCATCCCGGTGAGGAGCGCGCCGCCCATGAAGAAACCCGCGCCTTTGAGCGCGTTCTTCGATCCGGTGAGGCGCGCGACCCATTTGAACAAAGCGCTTTCCGAACCCTCGGGGACCACGATTTTGATCGCGGTCTTGGCGCTCATTTTGGTGAGATCTTTCGCGATTCCGGACAGCGCCTGCGCCGCCATCACGTAAGCGACCGAGGCCAGGCGTGACCATGCGGGCCGTAATAGGGCCAGCATGATTAACGCGCCGATCTGAAGCATCAGGCCGCCATAGAGAGTGACCTTGAGCCCGGAACGAGCGGCTATCCATCCGCCCAGCAGATTGGTGACGATGCCGAAGAATTCGTAAAACAGAAACAGGAAGGCGATCTCGACAGCGCTATATCCCAGCCGATCGAAGTGCAGCAGCACCAGCATCCGCAGCGCACCGTCGGTGAGCGTGAAGCCCCAGTATGCGCCGGTCACCAGCGCATAGTTACGTATCGGGTTTTTCACTTGGCCGTCCTGACTTTCGCGCGCTAAGAAATGCTGGCGGCGACCTTGGCCGCCAACTCAATCAGCCGGTTCACATAGCCCCACTCATTGTCATACCAGGCAATGATCTTCACTTGAGTGCCGTCGACCACCATCGTCGATGGCCCATCGACGATCGACGAGCGTGGATCATTGAGAAAATCAACCGAGACCAGGGGACGGTTCTCGAAGCCCAGTATCCCTCGCAGTTCGCCCTCGGCCGCGACCCGGAGGTGTCCGTTTACTTCTTCGACGCTGGTGGGCCGCGCCACCTCGAATACGCAATCGGTCAACGAAGCGTTTAGCAGCGGCACCCGCACTGCCATCCCGTTCAATTTGCCCTTCAGCTCCGGGTAGATCAGGGCGATGGCGGTCGCGGAACCGGTGGTCGTGGGGATCAAAGACATCAGCGCGGAACGTGCTCGCCTGAGATCCTTGTGCGCGAGGTCAACCAGCGTCTGCGTGTTAGTTACATCATGAATGGTGGTGATGGTGCCATGACGAATGCCGATATTGTCGTGAATAACTTTCACCACCGGGGCAAGACAATTTGTGGTGCAAGAGGCAGCCGTGACGATGTGATGCTGGTGCGGGTCGTAGCGATGATCGTTCACCCCCATCACGACATTGAGCGCGCCGGTTTTGACCGGTGCCGCAACGACGACCTTACGAATGCCCTGGTCGAAGTAAGGCCGTATCGCGTCCGGGGTGAGGATTTTGCCGGAGCATTCGAGGACCAGATCGACTCCAGCCTTCGACCATGATGTTTCGCCTATATCCGCGAAACTGCTGTAGCCGATACGCTCACCTTCAACCGTGATGCTGTCCGGACCAGCTCCAATCGCCGCCTTCCACCGACCATGGACGCTGTCGAACTCGAGCAGATGAGCGGCGGTTTCCGGCGAGCCCTTGATCTCATTTATATGGGCGATGCGAAACGGCCGGTTTTCGAATGCCGCCCGCAGCGCGAGCCGGCCCATCCGGCCAAACCCGTTGATACCTACTTTCATCGGCATAGCCTTCATCGGCTTCCCGACCTTGCCTCGTTATGCCGCCGGGTCGAGTTTGCCGATCTCATTGACCCATCGCTCGAGTGCGAAGCGCTCCATCGTCTCGACCGGCAGGCTGGTGAAGATTTTGATGCGCTGTTCGATCGCGGCATAGGTGTCGAGGAAGACCGTGCGCGTCGCCGCAGCCGAACCATCGAACGCGAGGGGATCCTTGACGCCCCAGTGCGCCCGCAGGGGCTGTCCGGGCCACGACGGGCACGGCTCCGCCGCCGCGCGGTCGCACAGCGTAAAAACGAAATCGAGGGAGGCGCCGCTTGGCTCCGCGAACTCCTCCCAGCTTTTGCTGTGGAGTCCTTTGGTTTCGTGCCGCAACTCATTCAAGAGCCGAAGCGTGGCGGGATGCACCTTGTCAGCCGGGCTGCTCCCTGCGCTCGACGCCTGAAACCGGTCGCCGCCCCATCGCTTCACCGCACATTCGGCCATGATGCTGCGCGCGGAGTTGCGGGTGCATAAAAAGAGAACTCGCTTTGGCGTCGTCGACGATTTCATTTTTGTGCGCGGGTCGTTCAACGCTGGTTTCGCCCGCGCGCCGCAATTGTCGACCAGGTAATCGACGACCTTGTCGATGGCGCCGAGCCGCGCGTCATAAAAAACCGTCCTGCTCTCGCGCCGCGAGGAAACCAGCCCGGAGTGCTTGAGGTGACTGAGGTGAAAGGAGAGCGTCGGGGCGGGGAGCTTCAGTCGCTCCCCGATAACGCCGGGCGGGAGACCTTGCGCTCCGCTTTGCACCAGCATGCGGAAAACGTCGAGCCTGGTTTCCTGCGCCAGCGCGCCGAGCGCGGCGATCAAATCCGATTTACTCATCGATTTTGATAGTTCCAATAGTCCGGAGTAATATTATTTCCAGAATTCTGGAATAATCATTATCTAATGAGGGTCACGGGAAAGTCAAGCGAGCCGCGCAATACTCGATGCGCGCGAGTTTTGCTCAGCTCGCGTGTCAGAAAAACACCTCTGCACTCAATTGAGACATGGAGACGCTGAATGGAATCGGCTGCCACGCTGGCCGAGCCCGCGCTGATGCGCAGGCTCTCGTTTCTCGATCGCTATCTCACGCTGTGGATTTTTCTCGCGATGGGCGCGGGGGTAGCGATCGGTACGATCTTTCCCGGAGTCAAATCGACCTTCGATCGCATGAGTATCGGCACCACCTCGATACCGATCGCGATCGGCCTCATTCTGATGATGTATCCGCCGCTGGCAAAGGTGAACTACGACGAGCTCGGCGACGTCTTTCGCGATTGGAAAATCCTCGCCGTGTCGATGGTGCAGAACTGGATCATCGGACCGATCCTGATGTTTGCGCTGGCGATCATCTTCTTGCGGAATCGACCGGAATACATGGTTGGACTGATCATGATCGGCCTCGCGCGATGCATCGCGATGGTCATCGTATGGAACGATCTGGCCAATGGCGATGCCGACTACTGCGCGGGGTTGGTCGCCTTCAATTCGATTTTTCAGGTGCTGTTCTTTTCGATCTACGCCTATGTGTTCATCACCGTGCTTCCGCGATGGCTCGGGCTCGGAGGCGCAATCGTCCACGTCACCATCGGCCAGATTGCTGAAAGCGTCGCCATCTATCTCGGGATTCCATTCGCAGCAGGTCTTGCAACCTGGAAGGTCTTAACCACCCTGAAGGGAAAGGTGTGGTATCGAGAGCACTTCATCCCCAAAATCAGCCCGCTGACGTTAACCTTCCTGCTTTTTACCATCGTGGTGATGTTCTCGATCAAAGGGGCGGCGATCGTTCGTATGCCGCTGGACGTGGTGGGGATCGCCATTCCGCTTTTGCTGTATTTCGGAATCATGTTCGTGGTTTCGTTTGCGCTAAGCAGGCGAGTTGGAGCGACTTACCCGCAATGCGCGACGCTGTCATTCACCGCGGCCTCGAACAATTTCGAGCTTGCGATCGCGGTCGCCATCGCGACCTTCGGCATCGACAGCGGAGTGGCCTTCGCCGCGGTCATCGGCCCGCTCATCGAGGTTCCGGTGATGATCGGATTGGTAGATTTCTCACGCTGGGCTCAGGGCAGATATTTCGTGACAGCGGCGGAGCGATGACCAATGCGGGGGCGTATTCAATACTCCCAAAGGAAACGGGCTATTGAGACCGGAAACATATGATCCGCACGTCATGATCCCCGGTCAGCGTTTCAGCTGAGCGTGATCCTCGGCCACGCGCGTAGGAAGATGCTGCATCCGATTGCCCGGATGCTCGCTCCGTGCAACCGCCAAACAACCGCAACTTAATCGCGATTCGGCTAGTCGGCGGGCTTCACCATCGCTAGGAACGCCGCGCCGCCTTATCCGGTTCGAAGACCTGCATAATCACCAAACGGCCCGCCCGCGGCCTGGCGAGTAACGGCAAGGTTCAAAGGAGCATTCGGAATTATGAGCAGCGACAAGGATCCTAATCGAGAGGCGTATTCATGACCGGACTAGATGTTGCAGTGATGCCGCCGCGTTCGTCGTGGTGATTCTTGGCTGCTACGTCACCATTAACAAATAGATGAATCGGAATCTGTCAAACAATTATTAGGAAGCAAACCCTTGGCCGAAATTTTCCAAGCGGCCGTGGCCGGAAGCTCACCTGCACGTTCGCACCGTATCTAAGTTTCAAACGTTTACGCTCTGAACTCGGCCGGGATTCGTCGCGGAATGTCGGCCTCAAACTTGCTGACGAGAGGAACTTAGCGAGGTCTATCATTCCGGAAGTGACAGGCTTGGCGTCAGGACCTGCCAGATGGCGAATAAGGAGCATGGTGTGCTTGCAAACGAATGTCGACTTTGGTTGAGATCAGCAATGCAAAAACTGTGGCCGTTGCTGGCGGTCTGGCTTGCCTTCGTGCCACGGGCTTGTGCCGGATCAATATCAATCACGGCACCAACCCCGAACCAAAGTGTTAGTGGTTCTATGACCTTCAGCGCAACTGGTTCGGGCCTCGCTTCGGTCGAATTCGATATCGGTTCGCTCAGGCTCGGGACCGCGACGACGGCCCCATTCTCGGTCACGTGGAATAGCGGATATGCCGGCGATGGTAACTATCAAGTAGAAGCCATCGGACGCGATTCCTCTGGACAAATCGTCGCATCAACATCACAATCGTTTGCAATTAACAATCACGGCAACGCGCTCAATGTCACCTCTCCCGATTTGCGGTCAACGCTCTCGGGTATTGTGACTCTGCAAATAAACGGCAAAGACTCGCAATACTGGCCCGCTTTCTGGATGGTATTTATCGACGGTGAACTGATAGGTACGTCCTATACTGATAATGCCGACCGTTTTTCCAACACAGTCGCCATCCAGCTAGATACAACACGCTATCCTAACGGAACGCACGAGCTCTATATCGGGCTACACTCTGATTATAATGTAGGCGGCGGAATGCAATATTACAGCTTTCGTGCCGGCTATGACCGCGTCGTAAATATTCAAAATGGATCCGCCCTGATGGATGTCGCAGCAAACTACGAGCACGTCTATTTACAGCCGAATCAGGCGACGACACTTGCATGCCGCGATCTTTACACTAACGGAAGCAGTGCTCCATGTTCCTCCCCGACGTACGATACAGTTACTTGCAGCGGAGATCCCTTAAGCTGTTCACATAGCGCGACGAGCGTGCTCAAGGTGAATAGCGCGGGTCTGGTATCGGCGGGCAATGGCGAGGGCTTCGCTATCGTCCAGGTCAGCGACAGTGGAAAGTCTGCTCAGACCTACGTTTGGGTCCGCAAGAGCGCTGGTGTTCCTCACTTTGCCGGCAACGGTCAGATGTTGACCAGCTATCAGCCCGGACAGTCGCTGTTCGTGTTGGCTCCTTTCGACTCCGACATCGATCAATTCCAGAACAGTCCCTCGCTTACTGCGGATATCAAAAGTGCGGGGATAAATACTCTCAGCCAGGGTATCTATCGAAACCCGCGCAGCACCACCCAGGATCTCGCGGCCTGGAAATCAAGCTACGATGCCAGCGAAACTGTTTTGTGGACCTGGGCTGCCAGCAATGGGTTTCATCTTCTTTTGACCGGTGATGATATTACTCGCGATCCCTGCGGTGACGCATGGTGGTCGCTCAACTGGCCTTCGGCTCAGGCGGCGGTTCAATATGCCTTCCAGCAGGCTGCTACATCAGGTGTGGCTATTGGCGTGGAGATGGTCGATGAGGTTTCCACCATCTGGGGTTCATCGCCCTATCCTCCGCTGGGATGGACGGAGAGCTGCGGAAGCATACCGACGGACTGGTTCAGCACACTGCGCAGCTGGGTCGCTGCCGCGAATCCTACGTTACCAATCGCCTGGCCTCCCGTGGGAATCGCAGCAGCAACGACCTGGGAAAATTGGGACGGAGTGGGTAGTGTATCGGACTATGGTTCCCACTACTGGGACACGTTTGATATGCGCCATACTTATGTATGGTCCGCGGGGATGCGCGAGCGCTCGTTTTGGATGTCCCAGATCTTTTACCAACGTCAACCGTTTGCGATGCTGGATAGACCGCAGCTTGTTCTTCGAGGTGCTAGCTCGGCCGATTATATCAAAGAAACGGTGGGAGGCGCATATTTTACACCTCCCACCGATATAATTGTGGCTCCCGGAGACAACGGCCCCACGCTGACAGGCGGGATTATGGCGGCCGGAGCTCTCGGCGCGGCCGGTGTGCGGCTTTATTACTGGGATAAATCGGACAACATTTCGACTCGGGCGAGCGATCCATTGGGGACAGAAGAAACCACCGGCTTTAACTCTTTTGCCGCCGATCCCGTGGTATCCGAAAACTGGCAGGCAATCTCAAATGCGGGAAACGCTCTTACGCTCCTGGCTCCATATCTATTGGCGAACACGCTGAACTCGCCGTATTACGGACGCAACATCATCACGGCGGCGCGCCAGGGAACCAGCGGGCGTATGCTGATGATTGTCAACGGTTGGGACTACGCTCGCACCATTCCAGTTAATCTGGCAACTTATACCTATGGCGGAAAGATTACCCGATACGTTGTCAGCGCTTACGGAAACACAACCATGGACCTGACCGGATCAACCAAGGACAACGTAGTTCTCAACGGCGGCGATACTGCGGCTTATGTATTGACGCCATGAGACTATCTTAAGAATAGCCATCAGGGAGATGAAGGCATGATCGCTAGTGTCCCAGAAGCGCGATGTGCGCCTGTTTGACTACCGATTGGAGCGAGGGATCGCTTAGGTCCGCCGGATAGATCTCGAGATAGTCCGCGGAATCCTGAAGCGCGAGGTGGATCGCCTGACCAAGCTTCGACCCCATTGGCGCGGTCATCTGATAACCTGTGTCTACCACGGAAGCGTCCGACACCAGGTATAACCAGATCCAGGTGTTGGAAAGTCCGTTGTTTTGTGCGGCAAAGACTCCCCGCCCATAGCTCGTAATACCATCGTTGAGAATGTCGTCGGTGACCTGGTAGTCGCATGAAGCGTTGGGGATGAGATCCCCCCCGCCGTCGATGGGAGGAAAGCCGCCCGGCACCATCATCGCGGCAAATTCCCGATTGGGAAACGCGCGATCGAAATCGCTTGCCATCGCGAGCCAGGCGTTTTCAACCCTGGTGCGGGTGTAGCCGGCGTTGATCCAGTTCTGCACATCGTTCATTGTCCGGCAGCGGCCACCGTCGATAGGCTGCCCCGGCGCGGCATTCGGGAGGAAGGTCTCCTCGGTTTTGGAGTTAAGGCCGGTCAGCTTGACAAAGGTTATTCGAGGATTGCTTCCATAACGGGAGCCGAAGGCCGCAACGAATTCGCCCCACCGCGCCTGGAAGACGCTGTCCCAAGGGAGTGGAATCCGAACCTCCGTACACTCCGCCGGACCAAAGGGAAGATCCCACATAAATTTGTAGCTTTGGGCACCTTGGCTGTAGAGCCATGTCGGCGATAGAACGCCGGCCTCAACGCTAATGGTAACCGTCTTACCGTAACTGGCGGCGAGGTTTAGAATGCTGTCGATTTGGTTCCATTGGAACGCGCGCAGACCCGGTTCAAGCGTGCCCCACCCGACGCGAAGTGCGATTCCATCGACATAAGGATTGCTCAGCACGGCGGTAGGTATCTGCTGGATGGTTGGATTCGGAGTAGTTAAGGCATAGATGCCCCTGATGGGTGGGGAAGCTGCCTCGCTCACAGCTGTTAAAGATAGACAAGAAAGAAAAAATATCAGCGCGCCAATTTTCATCGCGGTCTAAGCAGCAACGACCGTGCCGTAAAGGCAGCAGGCTATCTTTTCGCTAAGGGATCGCTAAATCGCCTCGATTTTTCATCGAAGGCGAGTAAACACTATAATTTGCTTCAAGAATATCATTATTGTACTCTCTGGAGGGTGAAGTCATTTGTCTGCTCATATGAACCGATAAGGAGCATCAAAGCGACATGTGTGGCAATCGAACGCGCAACTGTTCATCATTACTATTGCATTAGTTGAGAAGCACATTCGGCATATCCTTTGCTTCGATGCGGGGGTTCCTTAGTTGACGATGTTTCACGGCGCGGAAGCTGGAGGCTGTTCGGCCCCGCCTCCGATGCTCTCCTGCGGGCCGATGCCGCGCCCTCGCGGGGAAAAAATCGCTCGACCCGAGGCCTCCGTTGCGATAGGGGTGATATCGTGGCTGCTGGTCTACTCACTTTTATGATGAACGCCGGTTAAATTGCATGCTCAACCAAGGCTCCACAGCGTTTGCGCAACGCCAGGATGCGATCGAGCACCGCTCGACGCTCTCGCACCGACTCATCTCGAGGCGCTCCCCTTCGGCCACCCTCCTGCTCGTCGCCTGGCCAGCCCTCTGCCTCGCCCTCGTCGTCGCCCGGCTCGCCGGCACCCTCACCCTTCCATGGGCTTTGGTGCTCGCGCCGATATGGCTGCCAATGCTGGCGATGGCCCTGGTGCTTCTCGCCGCTATGTGGATGGATCAGCTGTCTACTCGCGCGCGCGAATAGCGCCCTGCCCCGCGTCCGCCCGCCGCCGGCTGGCCGACTCGCGCTGGATCGCCTCCCTGATTGCAATGCTGATCGCTTCGGCGGAAGTCCGCAGGGGATCATACATTGCCTGTTCTCGTCCGTCCGGTCCCACCAGGAAGCAGTAGGTGATGTGATCGATCAGTCCGTCCGGCTGCTTTTGGCGGGGCAGATTGAAGGCACGCAGGACCGCGTCGATCTTCGCCTCCGTTCCGGTCAGAAACAGCCAGCCCGGCCGGTCCGCGCCCTGGCTCTTTGCATAGTTGAGGAGTTGCGCGGGACCGTCGCGCTCCGGGTCGACCGTCACCGAGACCAGCCTCACCTGCTCGCCAACCAGGCTCCCCAGCGACCTCGCGACCCCGGCCATCCGCGCCGTGGTCAGCAGACAGGTGCCCGGACAAGAGGTGTAGATGAAATCGATCAGGGTGAACTCACCCTTGAGCGAGCTCAACCGCACGGTTCGTCCATGCTGATCGGTCAAGGCAATCGGCTCCATCCGATCGCGGCTCTGGTCGGCGCCACGCGCGGAAACGGCGGCGGGCGAACATAGCACCATCAGCACCAGGATCGCCGACCGAGCGAAGACAGCCGCCTTCATTTCCGCAATCCCGGCAATTATACGCGCATTGATTTGGTTGCTTCCCTTGGGGGTTCAAATCGGGCGGAGGCTCGGTTTCATATCGAGCACGCGCCAGAATTGCCGCATCTCTTCGGGCTTGCCGAGAGTCACCCGGATCGATTGCGCGAGGCTCGGAAAATCCGCCGCGATCAGAATGCCATGACGCTGGAAATGCTCCGCGACTTCCAGGCATTCGTCGATATACAGCAAGACAAAATTGGCGGCCGAATCCACCGGCTTGAGTTCCCGCGCGATCGCTTGATTTACGAATTCCTGCCGTGCGTCCGCATTCTCGCGGATCATCCGCCGCGCATAGTCCTGATCCTCGAGCGCAATCCGCGCCGCGCGCAGCGCGCTCTCCCCGAGGTCCGCCTCGAGGCCCGAGGCTCTGATTTTCCGCGCCGTTGCGGATGAGGTGCGAGCGTAGCCCATCCGCAGGCCGGCCAGGCCGTACAAATTGGAAAAGGTTCGCGTGACGATGACGTTGGGGTTGCGCGCGGGGTGATCGATAAATGAAGTCTCGCGCGACGGCGCATCTATATAATGATGGTACGCTTCGTCGATGATCGCCCACACCGTTGGCGGGAGCCCGTTCACCAGGTCTTCGAGGTCTCGTCGCTCCGTCACCGTTGCGGTCGGGTTGTTCGGATTGCAGATGTACACCAGGCCGGTCGCGGCGGTAATTCGCGCGCGCATCGCCGCCACATCATGGCAGTAGCGTTGCGTTAGCGGCACCGCCTGAACCTGAGCTCCGGCGGCTCTCGCGTATTGCGCGATCGGGGCGAAACTCGGCTCCGCCATCACCAGGGACTTTCCTGCCCCGAGGAACAGCGCGGCGCATGCGCGCAGGATTGCCGTCGAGCCACTGCCGAGAACGATCTGCTCGCGCCCGGTATGGTGAAAATGCGCGAGCTGCTCGGTCAGCGAATCGATTTCCGCGATGGGATATCGATTGAGGGGGCCCGGATCCTCATTCATCGCGGCGATCACTCGCGGTGACGGTCCGAAGGCGTTCTCATTGCGGTCAAGCCGGATCGGAATGGCTGGCGATAAAGGTCGCGGAGCAGCCCGGGTCGGCGGCGGCAACCGCGGACCGCTGCGCGCCATCGAGGCGGCCGCCGCCGCGGCGCCCACTCCACCAAGGCTTACCAGCAACTCTCGCCGAGAGATTGCCATTCAGCTAGCGAAGAATTGCCGACTGACGATGCTTGCCATGCCGCTCGCGGCTCGCCGGTTCCCTGCTCACAACATTTGTCATGGAGCCGGAGTCGGGGTGGGCGCGTACACGCCGGTTCCAGTGATCGAGATCACCTGCGGGTTGTTCGCCGCTGTATCGGTCAGGGTCAGGGTTTCCGAGCGCGGTCCCGGGTGTTGGGGAGCAAAGCTCACGCTGACCACACATGAGGCGTTGGGTTGCAGCACCTTGGGGCACGGATTGGAGAAATAAATCGCGCCCACATTCGAAGTCGTAATGTTGGAGATAGACACTGCTGTCGAAGAAGTGTTGCTCAGCATCACCGGCTGCGGCACCGGCGAGGATCCGATGGTCACCGTCCCGAAGCCCAGGCTCATCGGTGTGACTTGCAATACCGGCATTGGAGTAGCTATCGGCGTGGGCGTAGCTATCGCAGTCGGAGTGACTGCGGGTGGAGCTGTCGGCGTTGGAGTGGGCGCGATAATCCCGGTTCCCGCTATCGACACCACCTGGGGACTGTTCGCCGCGGTATCGGTAATAGTCACCGTCTCGGAGCGCGGCCCTGGGTGCTGCGGCGCGAAGCTTACGCTGACCGTGCATGCGGCGTTGGGCTGAAGCACCGTGGGACACTGACTGGAAAAGTAAATCGCGCCGACGTTCGAAGTAACTATACTCGAAATGGTTACCGCCCGCGACGAGGCATTGGTCAGCGTGACCGGCTGTGATGGACCGGGCGATCCGATTATCACTGTGCCGAAGGTCAGGCTGCTGGGTGAAACTTGCAATAGCGGCGCGGGAGTAGCTGTCACCGTCGCTGTAGCCATCGCGGTTGGAGTAGCGGTCGGGCGCGCCGCGGTTGCGGTCGGGGTGATGGCCGCTCCCCCTCCCACCGGACCCGTCGCGGTTGCGCTGGGTGTGGCCATGAAAATACCGGTCCCCGTAATGGAGATCACTTGCGGGTTGTTCACCGCATTGTCGGTGATCGTCAACGTTTCCGAGCGCGGCCCCGGATGCTGCGGGGCAAAGGTGACACTGATAGTGCATGAGGCGTTGGGCTGAATCAGCGTGGGGCACTGATTCGAAAAGTAAATCGCACCGACATTTGAATTGGCGATGTGTGCGATGGTCGCCACCGTGGAAGAATTGTTGGTGAGCGTCACTGCCTGCGCGGTGGTGGGCAACCCGATACCTACTACCCCGAAGCTCAGGGTCGAAGGGGTGACTTCCAGCCCAGGCATCGGCGTAGGTGTGGCTGAAGGGGTCGGGGTCGGACTCGCTCCCGGCAGAGGCAACTGGATGAAACTCGCGACCGAGGGCACCCCCGCGTTATTCACCAGGAACAGCATGTAGTAACCCGGCGGCGCGATGCTGCTGTTGGGTGGCGCGATGACATTCAGTCCGCCACCGCTCTGGCTGAAGCTCAGGCCAACCTCGCGCGCCGAATTGTCAAAGGCATGGGTTGGTGTCCCGGGCGGGATCAACACCGCCGACGCGATACTCGCCGCGTCGGGAGTCTGCACCTGGAATGAAGCTCCATAGCCGATCGGACCGGCTGTCACACTGGTGATTTGAGGCCGGTAGGCTGGCGATCCATCGGGGTTGAACAAGTACGGAGGCGAATAAATCTCGACGTGCCGCTCGAACGAACCCTGCCGGGGATTACCACCCACCACCGCTACCGTGGCATTGGGCAACAACAGCGCGCCGGAATGATAGAGGCGCGGATAGGTCTCCTGGCCGGCCGGCGTGACGGTCAGCGCGATAGGATCAATCATATCGGCGTTGAGACTCGCAGTGGTCGAATCCTCATCGGTGGCCGAGCCGTTGAGCGCCAGCAGCATTCCGTTGGGCAGTAACACCGCGTCCATCTCGACTCGCGCTTGTGACATGGGCGGACCCCAATTCCAGCTCGGGTTGGCCGCCCCGAGGTCGATAACCTCGGTGGTATTGGTGGCAGTGGGCGAGCCGCCCCCGAGCAGCATCACGCGCGGGTCATAATTGTTGGCGGGCGAAAGCGGCAGCAGCACCGAGGAGCCATAGGTGCGCAGTGAATTAAGATTGGTGACCGCCACCACGTTCGACCAGGTCTCGCTACTCGGATAAAAGTAGCGGGCTCCCGAAGTTGATCCCGAGTAGAAGACATTGCCGTTCGGTAACAGGTGCAACCGCGGGTATAGCGGCGGAAGCCAGGGCGCCGTATAGGGCTGACTCCACCCGGTGTTGAGATTGTAAATTTCCACCGTATTGTTGGTCGGACCGGTTTTGCTGATGCCGGAGAACACCATCACCGAACCATCGTTAAGTTCGGTCAGGGTCGGATACCAGCGTCCATCAACCATATTCGGGAGATTGCTGAAGCTGCCGCTGGGAGGGTCATAGATCGATGCGTTCGGCAAACCCAGGAATGGCCCGTATTGAAGCGTCCCCCCGGCGATCAACTGCTGTCCGTTCCACAGATTGATCATGCCATTGCAGAACATGTCCCAACTCAGCGACTGGGTCTTTATACTTCCCGCCACCGGGTCCCATACCCCGGCTTCCAACTGCGTGCTAGCGGGGTCATTACCGGATCCCGCAACCACCAGCACCTGGCCATTGTTCATCAGCGCCAGATGAATAGGATTGATCGGCATCAGGTAGGGTAGAGTTTGCCATTGTCCCTGGATATTGGCCTGCGCTGAGGCTGGTTGCGGAGTTAGTAGAATGAGCGTGAGAAACAGCCCAATGGTTTCAATCAAGGATTGACCAGGCGTTAGACGCGCTATGTTTTGTTTCACCAGTGATTATTTTTCCCCCTCGGACATTTGTGACCGCTGATGGAGGCAGTGCCCATTCTCCAGCCCGATTCATTTCCCGACTCCCTTCAGAAATACCCTCCGGCCCCCACTGCTCGGGGCGTTCACGCTGATCGTCAGCACAATCCGCGCCGCCGCGCCTTTCACCATCGGTGTGAACTCGATTTCAATGTCTTGACGTTCCGCCCGGCGCGATCGGCCCGAAGCTCGCGCCGGTTACCTGGTAGGGGCCGCTGGAGACGGAGTCCCAGGCCCCGCTCAGAACTCCTTCACCGATGTTCTTGATCTCGAGTTGCGGTTTCGACAGTTGCCCGACCGGACCGTCGAATGTGAACACCGCCGGTGCCCGCAGCTTCCCGGCACGCCCCCTACCCTGTAATTTGACCGCGAGCGTCTGGTGCCCGGTCGCGTTACTGGTAACCAGCGCGGTGACCGAATTCGTCGTCGCGGCCGGCTTCAGCGTAACGGTTTCGCTTTGCAGGCCTTTTGGCGCAATGTCGAACTGGTTCGGAGTGACAGCAAAGATTGACGATGAGGGCAGAACTATACTGCCAATGAGGTCTCCGCCGGCGCCGGAATTTCGGATATTGAAGGTCGCACTCGAAGTTTCACCGGTGCCGATCCCCACCGCCTTCAAATTGACCACCCTTGGAGCACTGATTCTCGCGCCGTCGGGAGTCGCAGTCGCGGTCGGGGTGGCAGTCGCCGTAGGAGTAGCGACTCCACTCGCGGTGGCAATCGCGCTCGGGGTAGCAGTGGCGGTCTGGGTCGCCTGTTCGAACACTAACTTGGTAACGAAAGCGTTCACATAACCCTTGAGCGCGCCGTCATAAGGAGCCTTGGTCGGAAAGTCACTCGAGTACGTATAGCCGGTGACATAGGCATTACTGGATCCGTCCAGCGCGATCGCGTAGCCGGCGTCGCCGTCGTTTATCAATGGCGCCACTCCCGGCGGCGTAGTGACACCGCTGCCTCCCAGGAAAGTCGAATAAACCAATCCGCTCCCGGTAGGATTGAGCGCGGTAACGAAGGCGTTGCCATGCTCCGACAACAGCGAGTCTTGAAACGCGTTCGCAACCGGGAAATCGAGCGATACCGCCTGGCCCGTCACGTAGGCGACTTTGCCCGCATCGACCGCCACGCCATAGCCGATATCTCCGCGCTCTGTAATCGCAGGATTACCGCTGCCACCCAAGTAGGTTGAGTAAGCCAGCGCTTCGCCATTGGGATTGATCTTGGTCACGAACGCATTGCCTGAAAGGAATCCCAATTTACCTTGAAATGCGCTCCCAGTAATCGGAAAGTCGCTCGACAAGGTTAAGCCCGTCACATAAGCGGCGCCGGCCGAGTCAACCGCGATAGAGTAGGCATAGTCACCCTGGTAGTTGCTGTTTCCGCTTCCACCAAGATAGGTCGAATACAAAAGCTTGCTGCCGGTGGCGTTTAGTTTCGCCACAAAGGCATTGGAAAAGCCCTTGAGCTTGGATTGAAATGCCCTGAGGGTTGGGAAATTATTCGATTGAGTGGCGCCGGCGATATATGCGTTGCCGGCGCTGTCGATCGCGATCGCGTTGCCTTCATCGAAACGGCTGCCGCCGAGATAGGTCGCATACAGCTCCGACGCGCCGCTGGAGTTGAACTTTATGACAAACGCGTTGGACATACCCAGAAGCGATTTCTGATAGGCGTTACTCGAGACCACCAGATGAGACTTGGCGGAAGTGGTGCCGGTCACATACGCATTGCCCGACGAATCCACCGCGATCCCGCGAACATACTGGCCGTCAGCATTATGAATATGTCCACCTAGAAAAGTGGAATAGATCAGACTGCTACCGCTCGGACTGAGTTTGGCCACAAAGCCGTCCTCGGGAGAGGTGAGAATTCCTCTAAAGGCGTTTGCTACCGGAAAGTCGTTAGAGAAGGTCTCGCCACCTACGTATGCGCTTCCACTCGAATCAACCGCCACCGCGAAGGCCTCATCAACCGCGCTTCCCCCCAGGTAGGTCGAGTAAAGCGGTGACGTACCATCGGGACCCAGCTTGGTGACGAAGGCGTCGAAGTTGGTAGATTCGTCCACGATCTCTCCATTGTGAGTGGGAGCGTCAAGCTGAGCCTGAAAAGGATTTACCGTCGGAAAGTCACTCGAAAAGGTCTCGCCGACAACATAGGTATTGCGCTGCGAATCAACCGCGATTCCGAAACCGTTTTCACCGTCGTAGTAGTCCGGCAGCGAGCCCGGCGGTCCGTCGTAGGTGACACGGCCTCCGCTTCCACCCAGGTAGGTCGAATACCTGAGGATGACCATAGGGTCGATGACCAGCGGTCGCGAGTGATCATAACGCGTGACCCGGAACTTTACCCGCCGCTCCGCCCCCTCCGCCTTAATGGCATAGCCGCCCGTTATCGGCACGCGCGAGGAACCCACTTGCTGATAGACGCTCGGTCTGCCGAGGATAAGATCCTCGGCACCAGGCACCATGAGCTTCAAGCTGCCGTCGCTGTTGAGGCTGGGGTTGGCCGAACTCGGTAAACCTAACTCAATCGCCTCGGGGTTTGCGCCGGGCGCGACGATAAAATCACATTCCAGTTGCCGACCGCTACCATGCCATACCACATCGATTCCCGGCCAGGCCGAGCGCTCTACAACTGTGGCATAGGTTGCAATATCGCGACGCCACTTGGTCGGATCGTTGCCGAGGAGATAGTTGACACGACCAGCCAGCTTATCGGCGCCGCTCTCGTCGCGAGTGGAACTGCCCTCGAGTCTTATGTGAATGAGCGTTGAGCGTCGGCTCCCCCTGGAAATCGGCGGCGGCTCTGGCGCCGCATCCTTTAACTCTCCGTGGCCGTCGCGCTTGATCGAGTCCGGCCGTCGTAGCGGGACCTGGATCACTACCTGGTCGCCGGTCAGGTAAAGATTGTAGCGTGCGGCATGCGCCAGAAATTTAACCTCGCGCGCGGTCTGCCCGCAATTCGGCTCGAAACGAATTATGCCCGGCGGGCGCTTGGCAGAGGTCGGGGCGTTACTTGGACTTCGGGCGGCTGCAGCCAGCGCAATCGGCACGACCGCGCCCACTAGCAGTGCGTACGGTAGACTTCGGAGCATAACATCACGCTCCACTACAACATCATTAACTCAGTGGCCGCTCATCGTATAGGTTAGTTTTACGTTACCGTTCTCATCCTTGACCTGAAGGGTTAACTGATCCGGATTCGTTGTGACTGACGCCACGCCATAGCCCCTGCAGCTTCCAGCATTGTTATTGTAGGTGCCTTGACTCCACGTTCCGACCACTCCCGTCGAACATGAAGTGTTTGCAGGGGTTATGATGTTCACATTGGGGACCACCATCTCCACCACGCCTGAGGCTGTGCCGTTATCGATGCCGCCACTGTGCAGATCTCCGCTAATGACCGCCACTCCCGTGATGTGATTGTCCTGGATGAAGCGGCGAATCGCGATCCACTCGGTCTGATAACCCGCCCAGCTATCGGGAAACTTCGTGGTGGGGTTAACGGGTATCGAACTGAAGATAACTTTCCATTTTGCCTGCGAGGTCAGGAGGCCTTTCTCAAGCCAGGCAACTTGACCTGACGGCCCAAGATGATTGCCATCGAGCATGCTCTTTCGAACACCATCGCGGTCATACTCGTTGTCACGTTGGCTGCGGCAATCGAGCAGAAAAAAATCTACCTGTCCATAGCTGAAGCTTTGCCAAATCGCCGGCGGCACCGCCGTGGAGTCATACCTCGGAAAATATTCGGTGTAAGCGGTATAGCTCTCATTCCAGAGAGAATACGTGCGGTCCACGTTGTCGGGACCGCTGTCGTGATCGTCCCATTGATGGACGATGGGCATCCTATCGAGAATGTCACTCACGTAGGACGCCATCCCAATCGACGTGGGATTGTATAGCTGCTGGTACATGATTCGATGGCCCGTAAGCCCGATGGTTCCGCGATGGTCATAATCGCCGCCGATAAAAGCGAAAGCGGGATTTTCGGCCGAGGCGTTCTTAAACCCAGGTGTGATTGCTACACCGGCGGCTCCGTTGAGAAGGTTCGCAAAATCCGTCAGGTAGATGAACTTGAAATTCACCGAACTGCCCGGCGCTGGAAACGTGGTGAACGACGGGTAAGGCGCCGACAATTGCGCGATCCCACCTACTAAGATGTTCAGGTAGTAAGTAGTCAATGATTGTAGGGGTGAGATCGGAACGATCGCGGTAAAGTCGGAGGCCGCGCTGGTCTCGAATGGCGCCGAACTCACCGGACTCGCCATTCCTGGATCGGTGCTGTATTGGACCACGACTGAGTCCGCCTCGGTGGTTCTCAAGAACACTGACGCCTGGGTTGCGGTCACGGCCCCTGTAACCGGGCCAACCGCAAGCGCCGATTCCGTGGCGTGCGCTATCTCACAGTTATGGAACTGGCCGAAAACGCGGATGATAAGAAAGAGCGCCAAGGGGAAGGAACGGCGGACAAAACATCGTCGCATGACACACTCCGGCTCGATGGTCCGGATGGATGATTCGGATACTGCGAAGGAACGCGTGGCCATCGAAGTTCCCGGGCCGGAGCTGTCGGTCATTTCAAGGAGCGCCACTATGGTTCGCCAGAAGCCTGCGATGGGTGTCCGCGATGACGCTATCCAAGCTCGGGTTGAGCAAATCGGCCTGATAGATTTCCAAGTATGCCGCGCCAGCGGCGATGCCGCGGTCGACGGATTCCTGGAGCATCTCTACGGGATCGCACGGCTGAACAAAGTTATTCATCCTACAAGTGGGATCAGCCGTTACCTTCCATGCCATCTGAAACGCGACGCGCTCGGGCGCGGCGATTTGCGGCAACTGCGGCCAGCCCCAAGTGGCCTTCAGCCCATCATTCTGGACGACGAACCGCCCATCCAGAACCCGCTTCCCGGCCGCCACTATCGAGATCGGAAGCTCGATGTCAGCGCTCCGGTTAGAGATAAGGTTGCCGGAATTGTCGATTGGCGGCATGCCCCAAGGGCCGGTTTCAATCGCGAGGTCCTGCTTTGGAAACGCGTTGCCGCAGGCAACCGCGGATATTTTCCAGGCTTGGGTTACTTTCGCAGGCCGGTAACCCACTCGCTGCCATTCAGCGACTTCATCGTCGGGGGTGCAATTCACCAGCCGGCCCTGGTTGCCACTCCCCGGTCTGTCATGCGGCAGCAGGAATTCCGGAGTCTGTGCATTAACCCCCTGGATCTTTAAGAGAACCAGTTGCGGATCGTGAGCATAGCGGTCTCCTAACGCGCGCACAAAAGCGCGCCACTTTTTCAGATAAATTTCGTTCCAGGGAATCGGAAAGCGCGCCATACTGCAAGGCGGCGGCCCCCATGGCTTATCCCAGCGGAAATCAAATGAAGCCGCTCCATCACCATAGACCCATTGTGGAGTGTTGATTCCGGGAGTAACACCCAGCGAGTAGTACTTTCCGCTTTGCTTGACTCTCGCCACCTGTGCGTCGATGCTTTCCCACTGAAACTGACCCTCGCGGGGTTCTATCTTATTCCAAAGAAACAACAGGGCGACTCCGTCCACGTTTGGATTGGCCAGCACCTGGTCCGGAATCACTCCTCCCGGAGTTCCCAACGCGAAGACTCCGCGGGCGCGACCCGACCATGCAGCTCCCGAGCTAAACAAGAGCGCAATCGCGGCTGTCGTACAAATGATGCTTATTACAATCGGGTGTTTAGACCGCGCACCTGCGTGCTTTTTCATCATGGGTCTCCGCGACAGACTTAGTACCTGTCGGCTTCGATTCGCATGTCTGAGGCGCGGTCCTTTCCAAACCCGCCGTGCGTTCCCAAACCGACTGGCACAACCTCTCCCTCCGAGGTAACTCCGTTTAACAGGAAGACGCGCTGTGCGGCGGCTTCATAGACCAGTTGAGCGTTCGCCGTAAGATAGTTGTTTACGTCCTGCGAGAACGGCAGCGGTCGAAAGTCGTGAAGCGTATCACTAATAATCCATACGTGGCGCGAGCGTGCCTGAACGTCTTGAAGTTCCGCTAAGCTACGGAGCTGCCTTACGCCAAGCCATTTATCGATGTAACTTGGCGGAGTCTGGCCGCCATCGAAGAGCAACCGCATAGTTAGACGCGGATCGAAGCAGTAATCAGGCTTTTTCCCGGTGACAAACAAAAATACGTGCGGAGCCCTGGTGACTACGACGTCGCCCCGCCGCAGATGACCGGCAACGTACCGGTCGGCGTCCCCGTAGTTCGGCTTGAATTGTACTCCGATGCGGTCAAAATACGCGGGGTCAGCGGGATCCGCACTGGCTCTGAACAGTTTCAACACATACTGATTCGTTCCGAGAACAAGAAAGACCAACCCACACGCGAGACAGGCTAAACCGACCATCCGATCCAGGCGAGTCCGAGCGACTTCATTGACGAGGTCGAACAGGGAGAAAAAACTACCTGCGGCAGCGAGGACGAGCAGCGGCAGCCAGTTGAAGCAATATCGCGGAGCGTAATGTTCCAAAAAACAGGTGTAGCAGAGATAGAGGGTCACAAGTAAGACATTCAGGTAGAGCAGAGGCGGCTTGCGAGCAGCAATCAAAAGACCAGCCAAAGTAATGACGGTCAGAATTACCTGATTCTCTGCCAGAAAGAAGATGCTGATATAGTAAAACGGATCGAACACCAACCGGTTCAATGGCACAAAAGCTGGAGTGGTCAACTGGCTCAAATCGCGGATAAAACCGAGGTAGTCTGGCGCCAGCGTAAGCTGTCGGAAACATAGTTGAAGAACCACTACCGCGCTGATCACCGCGAAACAGCGCCACAAATGACGGTTGGTCATCCACTGTAACTCTTTCCACCGGAGCACTGCCAGGGCCGCGATCAGCGCAAACAGGATAAAGCCGGAAGCCTCCCACGACAGATAAGTCAATATGAATGCAACCGCGGCTAGCCTCAGATATCGAGCATTTATTTGGTGTTCCCGAATCGCTTCGTAGAAGAGCCAGAAAGTGGCTAAAGCTAAGAAAGCCTCCTGCGAGGGATAGAATCCGTCGATTGACCAGTTTACCGGGACCGGCAGAAAGACCCAGACCGCGGCCGCGGTAACCCCGGTACGCCAATCGAACAGACGAAACCCCACCCAACCGATCAGACCCACAGTGAGCGTCCCGAATATCAAGGCCGGAAGCCGGAACCACGGAATCGAGGCGCCCCCGATCCAGTAGAACAACGCCATCGGATAGGGCACCAGTTCGTAGGTTGACAGCAAGCGCATGTAACTGCCCGCTACTATGTGAGGGAATCCGAGCGCGAATATCCCCTTGGAAGACAATGCCAGCTCGACCTCATCGTGGCCGAGTGGGACTGTCGTCAAGTTCGAAAGCCGGACGGCGCCTCCTATCGCTACCAGCAAAATGATGGTCAATGTCAGGGCCGAGCCCGGGATCCGTGAGGGCACGCTAAAGATGCTGCCCCTCCGGCGATTGAAAACCCAGGAACGCTCCGTCATCGACAACACTTTCACGAACAGGAAGGCGACTCCGAAACCTAAGACCAGATGGTCACGAAAACACCAATCGTAGGGGACTCTGACGTCGTAAGAAATCAGCAGGCAACCCAGCATGGCTAACAAAACGGGCAGATGCAGGACCGCGTCGGAATTCCAGATTCGCCGACATGAAATTGTGGGCGAGCTCACCCAGCGTCCGGTTCCGATCCACAAAAGCAGTGTGAGAAGCGCGCCTCCGATAAGGCTAACAGTACAATTCGCCGCCTCTCGCACACCGCGCCATGGTAGCCACAGACTGTATGCGGCTATTCGCACCGGAGAGCCCCAAGGGGCTACCCAGTCTTCTCCGACAACCCTGGCGGAATGTCGATCGCCGCCAGAGCCCGGCGCAACCATCCAGCTGGAGTCCGTTTTGAAGCGCGCTTCTCCGCCGCTCACCATTTGCAAAAAGCCGTTAACCAATAACACTGCCGGAGGAGTGGCGGAGCTCACGCGCACGCTTATGAGGTTGGTCCCGGACTGAAGCAGGTCGCTGAATTCGTATCCGGTTAAAGCGAGGCCGGCTCCGGTTGCCGGACCGGGAGAGCCGGTTAGAGGTATAACTTGTCCAGCCACGGGAGCGGGCGCTGGGGCTATGTCGTTCAAACCCGGCATCGCAAGCGGGCTGCCATATGGACTAAGCGGCAGTGAAATCGCGCGCTCCGTCGGAACGTCGAGCTGCTGCAGCAGTCGCGGATTCCACACGTAGGAAGACAAGTACTCCGATTCCTCAGGTCCAACTGGCGGCTTCGGCAAACCAGCGATGCCGTGTGGCGAGGCCGAGTATTGATATGAGGACAAAGATGCCGTGCCGGGGGCTGTCACTTGACGCGGACTGGCGGACTGGTCGCGGACTTTTGTCTGCAATTGCAATCTGCCACCCGTGAACACATAGGTGGAAGGCACCCGAACCGCGGTGAAGGTATTGTCCGTGCCGGGAAGTCCGGAGGATGGGCCAAAAACACGTGGAAGTTCCGCGATCGAAAACACTCTATTGGACAACACCACCGGCGCGCTCGCTGCAAACAGCACAGCCTGGCTAACCATCGGAGTCACGGCAGCCAACTGGCCATTAACCAGTACATCGTAGGTGCCGTTGGAAGCTACTTGTAGCCAGGCTTCGAGCGGCCGCGAACTCAAGGTCAACGCATAAGAGAAGATAACCTGATTCGATGAGGCATTTTGGCCGGATATCCAACTGCCAAGAGCTCGACCTTCGATGAGCCCAGGCTCGAAGCTGATCGGCTGAACACTCGACCAACGATCGAGTTCATCACCCTCTACTGCTTGCAGCCAGCCCGAATCATCGAATCCCGGCGCCGTCCACGAAGCTCCCTTCGGCACTGATCCTCCGACACCAGAAACTTTCCACGAGGTGTCGGAGACGAACTCAATCATCGCGCCGCCAAACGCACGATACATGCCGCGCACGCGAATCTGCGGATATCCTGTCCACCATTCGCCAGGCACATAAACTGCGATTACGTTTTTGCCTCGCGCCAAGAGTCGGGTGATGTCATACAGACCACTAGGCCGCGCTCCGGGAAGCTTGTTAGTATCGACGATGACATTATTGATGATTAGTTCGTACGAACCCGTGGCCGCTAGAGAGACCCACGCACGTTCTATTTTTGTAGCGATGTACAAGTCTTTGCGATAGTAACTTCCCTCAGTGCGGGCAGGCAGCTGAATCCACCTTGCGGCTCCGAAATCCAGCTTATGACTGGGCGGCAAAGGGTTTAGATAGGTTCGCCAGAACATGTAACCCAGAATGACGCCCGAGATCGCGACTATCGCCGAGGCGGTCAGCCCTCGAAGGGTACGAATGTATAGGCTGAAGCTAGAGCGGGTGCTTGCAGTCGAACTCATGGACCGATTAGCGAATGAACCGCGGCATTGTTGTTGATGTAGTCGCGTTTATACGAGGCGTAGTAACTCGCGTGACCTTTGTCGAGCTCGTCCAGATGGATCTGCGCCTTGCCGAGACTGTTGTAAAAGACCCCGACGGTCAAAGGGTCGCCGCACTTTGCCAGGAATCGTTCCGACATTTCCGCGAGTTCGCGATAACCGCCGATAGTTGGATAGCCCAAGGTGAGGTAGTAAGCGGCGAGCCAGTTGTCCGGCTCGCGGCGCAGAACTTCATTCCACGCGGCAACCGCGGAGCCGAAAGATCCGGCTTCAAACAAATGCCAGCCGTAAACGAGCCGCATATCGATCGCACGCACTTTGGCCGCTTCAGCTATGGCGCCTCGCGCTTCGGCTATGCGATCGCATTCGTGGATCGCAACATCCAACTGCCAGAGGCTCCCTGTCCCCAAGTCATGATCGAAGAAGAGCTCGGCTCGATAGAACTGGTATTCGAAAGAGTCGGTCCGGCCAAGTGCCGCATCCGATCTACCAATGCGCTGGTAAAATTGAGGATTCAATCCATACCACGGATCCAACCCCATAGCCTTCTGATATTCAGCCCTCGCCCTCGCCATATCTCCGTTAGCTTCGAGGTTGATAGCCGCGGTGAAGTCGCGTTCCGCAAGGACTGGTTTATAAAGGAATCCGACCGCCAAGGTCGCGCATGAAACCGCGACGGCGGTTAACACTAAGTATGGCCGCTTCGCTTTGTGAGAGGTTAGCGCGGATGCCGTGATGACCACACCGGCGGTGGCGGCAGCGTACCAGCCGAGACCGAGGTAGTACCATCCGGACAACAGCCGATCCATAAGCGTATCGAAGCCCAGTTGCGGCCAGATACCGGGTTCGGTTCTCGCCACTGGAGGAGGGTGACCCGCGACGATCAGCCACCAATCCGACTGTCGCGCGAGCGCCAGCAACAACCGCGAGTCGCCAAGGGCCAGCTTCAGATACGCCCAGAACATCAAAACGAGCAAAGCGGAACCGAGCAAACTCTGAAGAGTCGTCTTGTCCAACGCGATGGCGGCAGCCGCTCCGATAAGAATGACGAAGGCCGCCACTCCAAAGGAGGTGAAAATCACAGCAGAATGGTTTGGGGTGTAGCCGAAAATGGAGAACGCGTAACCGGACAGATCTCGATCCAGAGTGAAGTTGACCCATCGAAATCCCAGTGTAAGGGCTATGGCAATAACAATGCCGGCCGTTCCGAGCCATCGAAAAAGCTCGCAACGTTTGCTTTGGGAATCGCAACCCATTGGCTAACGAGAACTCAAGGTGCCCAATGCCATTTTCCCGCCGACAGATTTTGCAGCTCCGCGTACCTCAGTCGTTCGGACATCTCGGCGACCCGAATTGCCAGCGTGTCCTGCAGCATCGCAGCTTCTGCGCTCAGGACTGCCAGCCGATCCGCCTTGTCTTCAGCCGCTTGGGCCTTTACCAGATCGAAGTTCGCTCTATCTTTTGCAAGCGTGCTTTGAAGGGTGAATAGTAGCGCTGTATTTTGGAGCACTTCCCCGTACTCCTGGGTTATAGAAGAGCGAATATCCAGGTCGACTTGTCGCAGATTGGCTTTTTCGGCTAGCAGGTTCTCGCGAGACTCGCGAACCGCGGCCTCACGTCCTCCGAAGTCATACAGTGGAATGGTCAAGGTCAGATATGACTGAAACGCGGTGGGCCGGAGGTGAGTGGCGCTGCCCGAGAAATAGTCGAGATCCTGAGCGCCACCGAAAGTGGTTGCAAAACTGGCAGTAGGCCACCGATTTGCTTGGTCCACACGCAGTTGCTGTCGAGCGACTTCGCCCTTGGCGTTTTCGACCAGCAGCGCAGGATGCCCTTGCATCACCTGGTCGAGAAACTGGCGCAGTGGCGGCAGAGGTCCTACCGGTGGGAGCGCACTGTCGATCTGGAAGCCGGCGTCAACTTTTCCATCCTGCCCAGCGATCATGGTCGCAAGATCGCTCGCAAAGTTATCCGCATTCTCCTGAACTGTGGAGCGCGCGGATTCCGCTGCTGATAACGCCGCCTGGAGAATCATGCTGTCCTGAGGCAGCTTATGGCCAATCTGTACCTGCTGCTCGACGACTTCAAGCTCCTTCTTTGAAAGCTCGAGGATGCGATCGTAAATCGCGACCTGTTGCCGGTAAGAAGCGGCGTGAATGTATGCTGAGACTACATCGAAGACTACTTTCTGCTCGCGTAGAATTGCAACCGACTGTTCCTGCGTCACCTGGGCCCGCGCCGCCATGACAGCGGGAGGGTCATTCAATCCAAAGATACTTCCTTCGTAAATAATTGGATAAACCACTCCAACAGACTCAATACCGATTGGAGCCCAGTGAGCGCCTCGACGACCTATACCATTTTCAGGCTGGAACACCCCGGAAGGAACCCATGGAGTTACCGGCGTACCATTTACCTCGTAGGCTTGAAGCTGCGAACTCAGGTAGGGCAGCGTCGTCGCTTTTCGCTTGGCCACATCCGCTTCAGCGGCATTAATCAGCTTCTGCTCTGACGAGAGGCCGGGACTGTTCTCGATAGCGCTGAGAACACACTCTCTCAGCGTCATGCAATTAACCTCAGGGGGAACACCAACGCCGACCCCTAACGAGACAGCCAACAACAATGCCGAACCATATGTCTTCATCAATTGTTCCAGGGTGCGTTGCGATTTAATAGAACTTGATCGTTTTCACGAAGCCCCGCCTGACCAACTGAGACAACTTGTTCGCCCTCGCGCAGGCCGCCGATGATCTCGGTCATCCCGTTCGTGGACAATCCAGCTTTGATTTCTCGAACGTGCGCGCGGCGCGAGCTATCGATCACGTAGACCATGCTTCGGTCGCCATTTGGATCGATTACCGCGGTGTTAGGCACCACCAGTGCGCTTCGGCGACTCTTCAGACGCGCATAGCCGGTGACTCCCTTCTTTAACCGTAGATCGTGATTGGGAATCTCGACATAGACTCCGAAGGTGCGAGTCAGCACATCGACTGATGCATCGATCCTGGTGACCTGACCGCGGAAGGTTTCCCCGGGGAACGCGTCCGTCTCGACCTCCGCTTCCATCCCCTCGTAGACGTATCCCAACTTATCTTCGCTAACGGCCACTTCCATCAGGAACGGATCGATGACGCCCAGCTGAACGCAGGACTCGTCGATATGGCTCATTTCGCCCGGATTAATCGATCGGGAAAGTACCACCGCAGCTACCGGGCTGACGATTTTAGTATTTTCGAGATCGATTTTGGCGCTCACCAAAGCCACACGCGCGCGAGCTTCCGCCACTCGAGCGTTTTCCAGGTCCGTAAGGGAACTGAACTGTTTTCGAGAAAGAGACTCGGTGCGTTTTAGCTCGTTGTGAAGGTGCTCATAGCTCAACTGCTCACTCTCATAGTTAGTTCGATAGAGCTCGGAATCAAACTCGACCAGAAGATCTCCGGGATGCACGACGGCACCAGCCTCTACTGGAACACGCAACACTCGTGCGACGACCTTCGCCGCTACGTTAACGGGCTGGCTGGACTGAGCAATACCACTGCCTCCCACGATCTCTTCCATAGCCTCGACTTTCGCGGGAATGGTCTGGACGGGTATCGGCAGGCCAACCGCTCGCGCATCAGCTTGTGTAGTCTGTAAGATATGATAGGCAGTCACGCCCATCACCGGTAATACGATGGTGCCCAACACCATCATCCAAATTACGATTTCACGGCGACCAACCCGCCGTAGCTGTTTCATTGAGTATCCTCCCAGGCGCCGTATCCTAAGATTTGAGTGAGTTTGGTCGGTCCGCTTAGGAACTTACAACGACCGACACAATCGGCACGAAACAGATATCGCCGTCGCGAAGGGCCCGATCGGACCGCGGGGCGCACCAATTCTAGAAGCGTCTCGGTCACGTGCGGGACTAAAGCGCCAAAGAGCTAGATGTACGAATGCAAACGACTAATGGCTTTGCGAACCGCGGATGCTCCGCGAAAATAATACATTCGGCTCGTCGAGAGGTGCTTCAAATTTGCGATGTCGTCGGCGTCCTTGCGGATTTGATCGGTGTAGCGTTCTATTGATTGCTCGAAGAGCTTAGTCGCGTAGCGGTACAACTCGACGTCGTATCTATACCGCTCCTCAATAACACCACGTATTTCGCCTGGGACCTCATCCTTATGTGGTCGCCCCTTGGTTACGTTGAAGTTCGAGTAATTGGGAATCTTCCAGCCGAACCGGATCTTCGCTAAAGCCAGAGTTTCTTCGAAACGTTCTGTAAGGCCGACCAGACTGAAATGCTCGCTCAAGTTACGCTTAGCGCTTTCAAGCACCTCGTCATTGCAATCGCCCGACAGGAAATCATAGCCGGGATCCTGGCCAGCCAGCAATTTGGTTTGCACATTCGCGTAGGGTGTCAGCTGGATGTACTCATCAAGCGAGAGTCGCTTGATAGTGCGATGCTCCGGGTGCACCACCCGAGAGAGCGCATAGTAATACTCTGAAATCCCGCGATCGACCGGTTCTCGAAGGACAGTCAGGTAGGTCGCTTTCTGCGGGAGTGTCCGGTGCAGGCCATACGGCATATGACCCTGAAATGCTCGCATCCGGGCAAGCCGTCGTGGCGATAGCGCCATCACCTTACGATAGGACCATCTAAAAAAGCTTGGGTCGATGGAGAATACCCGCGTCGGCGGATACTCCCATTCGATCAGGCGATTGAGGGTCGTCCCACCGCATTTCGGCAGATGCACGAAGATGATAGCCGGGGTTTCCTCCCCTGAAGGGTTCGCCGCCGCCGCCGACGTCGTTCGTCAACTTCGGGGTTAACTTTAGAACTCGCTGATGCCATTCTTCACCCACCTGCGAAGGACGCAGCCATTCGCATTCACACATACTTTGATACGATGTCTCGTTACTCTTTTCAGTCCGGCCGTTTCAAGCTTTAGGCTCCGTGCCATGGCCATGAAACGGGTGTCGATATGCCTTACGCACGAGGCCCGAGGCGATGAAACCATTCCGCGATAAAGGGTCTTACAAACGTCAGGCCGTTGGCGGCTAGATGCAGTTCTTCATCTGAGAATACCTTAAGTTTTAAAACGGTCAGCACATAAAGCATCGTCGAGAGCACAATGGCGATCAGTAACGGCGCCGGTGCGTGTCCGTGGCGTACAGAAAGCAAGGGAGCCATCGCCAAGGCGCCGATCGCCGCTTTAAAGATCATCGTGCGGGGCTCCAGAGTAAGTTGCTTGCCGGCAAGATAGAGTACCCACATACACAGAAGACTTCCCTCGCTGAGCAGAACCGCCCAGCTCGTTCCAACGATTCCGAAGGTCCAGCTCAACACTGTTACGAGCACGATCCTCAACACGGTGGCGACTGTCGAACTGACCAACAGAAATCGCTGCTCGTTCAGGGCAGTGAGGAGATAAGGGAACGGGGAGGCCGCGAAGAAGATTCCCGCGGTAATCGCCAGAATTCGAAGGGCTGGCGCGGCGCCAAGATACTTGGAGCCTAGCAGAATAGTAATTATAGGTCTGCTGGCGACGAATACGATGACAGCGAAAGGAACTCCGATCAAAGTGAAAGCACGCACACCGAATTCGTACATTCGCTGAAAGTCTGATCGATCGGTGTTGGAGCCTTCAAACCGCGAGGCGGTGCGTGAGTAGGCTGGGAATAAACCGATTACCATCGCCTGCGGCACGAAGCGAATCCCTATGGTGATTCTATACACCGCACTGTAAAGACCGACCGCCGACATACCGGCCATCGATGCCAGAATCGTAACATCTCCCTGTTCCCCAAGCAGACGCACAGCCGCGGCCACACCGAAAGGAGCGGATTCCTTTAAAAGGTATTTCCATTCCGACACATTAATGCGCCAGTGAGGCCTTACGTAACGCCGGCGAACGATCCACCGGGACAACAACAACTGAAACGTCGCGCAGAGGACGTAGACAAGTGCCACTCCTTGAAGGCCGAAACCGAATCCGACCGCGGTCCACAGAAGCAGTAGTAGCGCGAGCTTGTGAAGGACGAAACCCAGCACCTCTAGTTCGTTGTCTTCGCGAGCCCGCATGACGGCCCCATAACAGGCGCAGGGGAACTGGAGGAGGCCGGAGATAGCCATCAGTACGGCAACGCCTTGAAGATGTGCCAGAGCCGGAACGAAATGCACACAGGTTGCGATCGCAAATGAGATAGCTAAGATTGCGAGCCATGCCAGCGAAAGAGCTGAGCTTAACTGATCGGCGGTCGTTTTCGGTTGGACGGCCAGATCGCGGACAAGGATCGCGCTGGTACCCATATCCGCGAAGCGGTTCAGCAGAAACGCCATCGTGGCGAGCAAGGAGTAAATTCCGAAATCCGCTACACTAAGACTTCGAGCCAGAATCACCATCGCGGCAAACTGAAACGCTCCGCCGAGGATATTTCCAGCTCCGCCGGCGAAGACATTCTTAAGAATACGCTGCGATTCGTTCATAACTGTGTGTTCGGCTATCGAGGGGTCTTGCGGGATGCGGCTCAAACCGCCTAACTACTCCGATTCTAAAGAGGTTGGAATCTTCGGATCCGACCTGATCTCGGCAACGACATTAGCGAACTGACGTGCCGTAAGATTGCTGTACATATCCGCAACCGGCCGGCACAGTGCGACGCGGTCAAAATCGCGCGCGACGGTCTGCCGTGCATTATTCGCCAGACGCTCAGCCAGGCAACGATCAGTCAGCAGAGTTACGATCCCCTCCGCCAGATGATGGATATCATGATCGCGGGTAAGGAATGCATCGTGCAAATGACGCACTCCCTTGGCGGCTCCCGCCGAGCATACGATTGGTTTTCCGGCGGCCATATAGTTCAGTAACTTGATCGGGTGTCCCGGCATCTCCGGGCGCGAGATCACGGCGACGGAGGCGAGCGCGAGATAACTCGGCAGCTCCAATAATTCATGGCCTTCGACCCATATCACCTTTGAAGCTATACCCAGCTCCTCCGCGAGTAATCGATTTTTGCTGAGATGATTATCATTATATAAAGGGCTCACGATCATCAGCTTCGCGTCCGAACATTGCGCTAGTACCAACTGAAAAGCCCGTAGCAGATAGTCGAGTCTCTGAATCGGACTGTTGATGCCCGTATACATAATGAGCGGACCGTTACCGATTGCGAATCGCTCGCGCAACGGCTCCGGATTCGGATTGCCGAACATTTCAAGACTCACTCCGCAGGGAACCAGAACGATTCGGTCCTGCGGCACGCCTCGCTTAAGCAACGCCTTTTGAAGGTCGTCCGTAATCGTAATAAAGCCGTCGGGTACACGAGCGATGAGAAAATCCAACAATTGGGCGATTCGCCTTGCAACAAACACGGGTCTCAGAAACTCATACATCGGCAGCTCGTCTGACATCAGATTTACCGCATTGTAGATAAGGGGCCGGCCGGTGATTAACTTGGCCACGAAGCCGATAAACGCACCCTCATAGTTGTGGGCATGAATAATCTGTATGTTCTCCCGAGTAATGACACGACAAAGCTTGATCAACACCATGAGATCCAAAAACAGCTTTTCGATGGATGGTCCGGAATAGATTCGTGCCTGCTTCCTCCATCCTTGACATCGCCAGATTTTGACCCGTTCCACGGGCAAGTCTTCGCCGAACGGATAGGTGACTATGTGAACCTCGTGATCCAGTGACGCCAGGCTCTCAGCCATCTCTCTGATAGCCCCTGGCGATCCGTAATTGGCTGGAAAGGGACAGGCCGCAACCATTGCCACTTTACTGGTAGACATCTTGATTATCCGTTGGAAAGAACATCTGTCATCGCGATGATTGGTGCTGAGCTATGTGAAAAGGCTCGTAGCGGACGCTACGAATCTATCGAGCACTGAGTTGTCACTACGCAAGTCCTCATACTAGGTGTCCGTTGAACATAACGATCTCTGGAGTAGAACCGCGATTCCAGTATGCACCTTGTGCCGCAACGCGCTTGGCCAACCTCGGCTCCATTGTTCAACACGTTCAATCCAATCGAGAGGCACGATTCGTAGTAGCCTGTCTGTTTTCAAATGTCCGTTCGTTAGCAGATTGCCGAATAAACGCAGTTCTCTGACTATGAGCCCAGCTTTCTTTGCCAGTGGTTCAATCTCGTCCGGATGAAGAAGGAAAATGTGACCGTCGGCGTCCGGTTTGAATTGGATGGCGTCGAACACGGATGTGTCCGGGCAGTCAGAAAACTTCGGCCGACGATTCCTGAAATATGACCCGTTGGGCGTGGTTAAAATGATATACCCGCCAGGCCTGAGAAACTGGGCCAACCGTCTTAAAAAGTCATCAGGGTGTGCCACGTGCTCGATGACTTCGGCCGCTAAAACGAGATCGAAGGTCAGATTGAAATGAAGATCGAAAATGTTACCTGGCGCGAAGCTCACCTTTCCCGACTGACGCTTCATTTTGACGTATTCCGAAATATCGTCGCGCAGATCATTCCAAGTTACCTGGTATCCTTGTTCCGCGAGGACAAGAGAGAAATTGCCTTGCGCGGCGGCTACGTCCAGAATGCGTGCCGGTGGTCGCAGGATGGTGTTGATCAAGCGAAACGTCTCAGCACGCCGGTTAGCATACGCATAGGAGTAGCCGAGATCAGTGGCACCGCCATATATCTCCAAGAGATCGTACGAATAGCTTCGCTTCCAGCTATCTGGCCAGGATGCGGATGGAACTAGCCTATGCAATCGCTTGCACCAGTATCGAACTTGTGGGCCTCCTCCGACGCCCTCTGCAACTTTGGCGGACCCGCGACTAACCATGGAAATGCCGGCTCCACCGTTCAGATGTGTGGCTGATCAGCCGGCATTTTTTCCAGAAGACTTTCGCTCACGGTGGATGACGTGGACGCTAGCCGAACCTCTCTCCATTCTAGGGCGATTCGTCGAACTCCAATCCCGGCGCTGGTACATCGGAACGAGATGTCCCGTACTCGTTCTTCGGAAATCTTGCCGCTAGCGACGAGCAGCTCCGCGAAGTTATCGCCTTCAATGAGCGCGCTCAGGTGATTAGCGCCGTAAACGGGAAGCCCCCACACTCGAGATCCCTGCTTGGAACGATCATCATCGAGAAACCCGATAGCGAAGCGGTTCAGCGCCGGATTTGATCGTATCTCCGTAAGTGCCACGATTCCCGCTCTGCCAGCGCCGTAAATAAGCACCGGGCGTCCGTCTCTAATGTGGCCCGAACGGGCAAGATCGAGCAATCGAAACGACAACCGCGAACCCAAAATCAGAGTTCCAAGATAATAAGTGTCTAGGATGGCGAATGTCATTGTCGGCTTTCCACTCAGCAACCAGATCGCGATGAAGCCGGCCAGACCCGCTAACCCTATCGATCGCACCAAGCCGCCTAAGTCGGCGACCGCGGCGTAGCGGTAGGACCTACTGTACAAGCCCGAGAGCACCAGCGCCGACACCTGGGCAATCGAAGCCAGTGGAAGTATCGCCACCATCTCACTACGAAACAGGGCATCCTCCGTATGTGCCATTGTTGCGAACGCGGCCAGGCAGCTGAGGCTGGTACAAGCTAAGTCGAACAAGATGTGACACGGTTTAAGGTTTACGCCTCGAAGGTCGAACATAGGCATCAATGTTCCGCGATGGAACACACGAAGCTCTTCATATTTCAATTGCCGAACAGCTACAATTGCCACAGCGCCACAGACAGCGAGCAACAAAGCCTGATTCCGTCCCCGCGATACCGCAAGCCCGAATCCTGCGATGCAGGCCAGAAGCGTTGCGAGATAAAGTGTCGCAACCGCCTTTTTCTTGCTTAGCCCAAGCGACAACAATCTGTGATGTATGTGATCGCGGTCCGCACTGAACAGCGCTGTCCTGCGAACGAACAGCAATTCATACCGCTCTTTGCTATCATCCCGGCGCACCACGTGTACTCCACGGAGCGCGCGTCTCAGAACCGTGATGGTGATCTCGGCGAGTGGAAGACCCATGGCCAGCGCCGGCACTAGCATCGCGATCCCGGTGGCCAGTTTGTTTGATGTCTCTATCGCCACGAGTGCGAAGATGATTCCAATCGAAAGGCTCCCACTATCGCCGAGGAACACTCGTGCGGGCGGAAGGTTGAAGGGCAAGAATCCCACGAGTGCGCCGGTGAGCGCCGCCATAGCCAACGCACCTGGCCGCGAATTCAAGGACAGCGAGAACGCGAACAGGGTGGCGCTAATAATGACACCAACCCCTGCGGCCAATCCATCCATTCCATCTATTAAGTTAAATGCGTTGGTTACGACAACAATCCAGCCGATAGTAACGGGAATGCCCAGCCATCCCAGCGGCAGGTTAAATAGAATATCGATACGGTAACCACTAAGGAGGGCGAGAATGGCGGCCAGAATCTCAGCGGCTAGTTTGATCGGTGCTGGGAGTCCGAACACATCGTCGGTAACTCCTACTATTGCAACCAGCCCCACAGTTGCGGTGGCGCCTAACCATCGGGTAGACGCTAACGTCAGCGCGCTGGATGAATCCAAGACGGCTGTCACCACCAGTCCCACAACAATCGCGAGTAAGATGGCGATGCCGCCAAGACGAGGAGTCGGCACTTGATGCAGGCGCCTTCCCCCAGGCACGTCGATCGCCCCGACTATAAAGGCTAACCTTCGATTAAAAGGCATCGACGCGCCACAAACGCTGCCGCTCGAGAGGAGAAGGACTAAATATATTTCCAGGTTATTGTTGATTGGAACACCCAACGTGATCACGCGAGACGATACAGATTCGCTATGGGCGCTCTCGCCCGGCGAGTGTTCTAATCGTTGGACGTCTTCCAACGTTAGCTTGAAGCCGCAATCGTCGCACCGGGCGCGCCGCCGGCGTCAAAGCGTGAAATCCGCTCGGAAGCAATTCGGTATAAAGATTCATCATGCTCCTGGCCATTTGCGACGCGTCAAAGAGTACTTCGACTCGTTTCCTAGCGGCAGCAGCAAGACTGGATCTCAACTCATGGTCTTTAAACAGACGGTTTAGCGCGACGGCCAGACAACGGGATTCGCCTGGCGGTACCGTGAGTCCTGTTACGCCATCAAGTGACACACCCGGAACTGCTGTTGGGAGACTCGTGTTGACGACCGGCTTTCGACATGCCATGGCTTCCAACTGAACGATCCCAAACGCTTCACTGCGCGCCACCGACGGCAGCACAAAGACATCGGCGGCATGATAGTAGGGTCGCACGTCCTCGATACGGCCGGCAAAGACGACCCTTGACCGGACGCCCATGTCCCAAGCGAGCTGCTCAAGCTGAGAATAGTTCGGGCCATCGCCAACAATAATTAAGGTTGCGTCGACCTCGCGCATGGCGCTCACCAAATGATCGAAGCCTTTGTAGTAGACTAATCGACCAGCGGTCATAACGATGCGCGGCCCAAAGAGTTCCCTGATTCGGCGAACCATCGCAACATTGACGACATCGAAGTCTTCAACGCGGATACCATAAGGGATCACCTTGCAGCGATCCTTCCAAGGCCTCAGTTGGTCAGAGCTTTCAAGATGTTCTGTTCCGCTGACCACGAGAGCGTCACACAAGGAGAGGAAGAAATACAAAATAGGTGCGAAGAGCCGCATAAGCGCTTTTTGTCGCACCACGTCGCTATGCCAGCTCGCCACCAGATGACCGCGATGTCCACTTGCCAGGTAGGCAAGGACGGCTCCGGGATTCGGAAGGTGAAGATGGACCACGTCGGCATGCGAGAAAGCGATCTTCGGAATCATGCCTGGACAGATCGGAGCGCCAGCGAGCGTAACGAGCGGTCGTAACCTTAGCACCTCGACCTCGGACTGCCGCAGGTGGTTTCGATGTGCCCCCTGGACTGCGAGTACCCGAACATCGGCCCATTTACCCAGTTCTTCGGAGAGAAGCTGAAGATGGCTCTCAATCCCTCCTCGCTCAGGCGGATAATATTTTCCAACCTGTAATATCCGAGGTCTCCTCGTTGGCTTTCTCATCACCAACCCCTCAGAAGTTAGTGGTTGCTTCATCAGAACGCGTGTTGCCATAACGCTATGAGTCCAAGTCGTTAAGCTGTGCCGCGGCGAGAATTAGCGAGCTGACGGTAAATCGAAAGGTTCTGAGATGCGTATTCTTTGGGGCCGAGGCGCTCGACCAGGCGAAGTCCTCTGCTGCACCGCGCTCGCCAATCTTGCGGGCGTTTTCGTCTTTCCGTCGCGAGAGCCAAAACCGTGGTTGACCATCCTGCAACATCCCCGCGCTCGCAATACTCAACCGCCGCGCCGCCCACTTCGCGGAATACGGGTAACGCGGTTGCAACAACCGGCGTTCCGCAGGCCATGGCCTCGACAATCGGCAAACCGAAGCCTTCCGCGTCGGACGGCATAAGTAGCAGTGCCACGCGGCGATACAGTGCCGCGAGCTCTCGCCTCTCCAGGTAGGGCATCACGATGATAGATTCCCCGATCGCTAGCTCTTTTACGAGGGCACTCTGTGCGGCCGTAAAAGCGCCACCCACCCGGATTAGTCGCGCCGACGGGCTTTTCTCACGGATTGCAGCAAACACGCGTAGCAGCACGTCGATACGCTTTCGGGGCATGGTGCTCGCCACATGCAGCAGATCCAGTGCTTCTGGTGTCGGCGGTCCTAGCAGCTTTGTAATGCGCTGATCGTAGGTTGGATCGGGCCTGGGCGAATACGCGCAATGAACTCCGTTCTGAACAACTACCAGACGTTCCGCTGGAAGCAAGGAGCGGGACAGAAGCTCCTCGCGAGTGGTCGCGCTGGGGCACACCACCATTCCTGCACTTTTCAGCCCGCTCAGTATCCGCTTCGTCATGGTCCTGAACGCAGCTGACCTAGGCTCACGGTCGGGATCCAGCACGCTGCGAAAGGTATCAAGATCGTGACAGGTAACTATCGAATGCCCTTTCGGAATGTGGTGAACCAAGTGACTATAGCTATGATCAACGATATGGAACAGGTCGAATGTCGTTGCGATCTTCTTAAGAAACCTCGGATAGTCAAAAAAGCGGTTCAGAACGCGATCGGCGCGGAAAGTGTCAAATTTACTGGACAAAGCGAGGATTCGACTTAGCCTATACACGAAGCGCGGTCGGACAGGCGTGACCTGTATTTCGCTTCGATGATGAGCCGACAGATTCTCCACCAGCATCTCGGCGACCAAGTCCATACTCGGCCATCTTTCCTCGAGAAAGTCGCACACAATAGCGATCCGAATTGGCTTCACGGATTCAAACGCGAGGTTCACCCGCGGCGATGAAACTCTGAGCGCGCAGCGCCGCGATAGTATGCTTCAGGTCGAACCTTCGTGCGTAGAGCTCTCTTCCAGCGACGGCAACGTTACGCCGCTCGCGCTCATTGGCTAGCAGTGCACAGGCCAGATCTGACATCCGGTCTAGCCCACCAATCGGGGCCAGAGCGACCGCTTGGCTGTCACGCCAGAAGGGCTCCGTTAAACGACCTGATGTCGTGACGACTGAGAGACCATGGGCGAGCGCAGCCATGACCGAGGTTTGGCGACCGTTGATGCCGTCGGGATAAGGCTGCACCATAACGTCACAGAGACTCAACAGCCGGGACAGTTGCTCCGCGTTTTGCGGACCAGGCGCATGGATTCGACTAATTAGGTCAGGTCGGCGGCTCCCAATCCGATTTCGGAAGGCCTCGCTATTGCGTCCTAGCAGCAACAGCCGTGAGTCTTGCCGCGATTCCAGCAACTGCGGAAGGAGCTGAGCCAGTAGGTCGCTGATCATCGCTCCATACGTACCGAAGTGGCCCAGCAGAGGCACTCCGTCAGGCGCAAAGCGTCGCCTCCCATCGGCCGCGCAGCGATCATTAGTCGCGACCGCGATATTGCTGAAAACTGGCAACGAGATTGGAGATGCGCCGTCCCGAAGCATCGGTCGGAGTGTTTCGGCCCAAGCGGGAATCGCCACGAAGACTCGCAGGGCGGCACGCGCAACGAAAAACGCCATCAGTAGATTGGTAGCGGCCAGAAGGTTGCGACGCCAACGCTGTCGCCGCTTAAATCCCACCGCAACTTCGTGAAACATTACATCGATGGGCATTTTCTCGCGCTGTAAGTAGAGCCATGCACAAAACGGAAGGTTGGCGGCCCTTGCCCCGAAGGCATGCGGCACATACTGAACTAGCAGACGCCCCTCCCGCTTAAGTTCCCGGTTGAGAGTAGCAAGCCCTCGCGGTCCGAAATGGTCGCAGAGTCGACGTACCGATGAGTCGCGGTCTGGGGAGTGCTGGTATTTCCATTTCGGTGCCCAGACCTCGACCTCGTCGCCAGCGCTAGCCAGGCCGCGTGCCACCAGCTGCGAGTAGTCACTTACTCCACCTGGCTGCGGCGGATACTCGCCGGTGATTAGTTGCCAAAAGGCCATGAGGTTGTCCAAACTGCCGGCCGATGAACGGTTGCACTTTGAAGAAATATCGAATCTCGTATTCTGAACACCGCTGAAGTCAAACGCTGAAAGCGAGTGCATACGCGCGTCGCCGCCACAGCGCTCTTTCAACCGAGTTGAGTCCTATCAGCCACCATGCAGCCAGGTACGCCGCTCCGGACAGACTCATTTCACCTGCCAACTCGATCCACCCCAGCGGCGGAAATGTACTGGCAAGCTGCCAAAGGATGACTCCGAAAGGCACCGCCGATCCCAGCGGTAGCAATGCCGCCTTGGCTAACGCTACTACCGATGTCGCAAAGAGACGGTTGAGTAAACAAGGCAGATACCATGAGCTCACGGTCAGAAATCCCGCCAAGGTGCCAAATACCGGACCTATCAGTCCAAACTTAAGGGTCAAGAACAGGCTGAGGGCCAGGTTGATGATGGTCTGGACCGCAGTCCCTGGGACTAGCTGTGCGACCTGTCCGGTGCCGCTAATGCACCAGCCCCAGAGCGAAAAGATAGCCAATAGGAAGGCATTGATCCCTACGATAGTCGTCAGGGCGTCGCCACCATAGCAGCGCGGCCCTACCCACAGTCTCACGAAATGATGGTTATAGACCACTATCGGAACTAAAGTGCTGACCGCCAGGATCGCGACGAGCCTGGTCAATTCGACCACCCGGTGATTGAAAATATCAATCCGGTGCTGAGCGTGCAGTTCGGCGAGTGCCACCCAACTTGCGTTGCCGATGCCCTGTAACTCTCGCTGGGCCAGAGCGGCGAGCCGTTGAGTAATATAGAAGGGCACTACCATCGCGGGCGACATGAGCGCCGCGATCATGATGTTATCCGTCAGCAGGCCCACTTGCCGACATACATTGAACGTCAAGGTCGGCCGGTTGAGTTTCCAGATGGTTGCCCACTCGGCGGATTGTCTAACTTGTTGAAAATGTTGCCACCACCGGCTCCCTAATTCACGCACGCCCGCACCAGAAATAAAGACACTGAATGCGCCGGTGCCGAGGAACACAGCTACGAACTGGCCCGTGATCCCCCAGCGGAACCAAGCCAGCAGAAGCGAGCAGCCGGTAATAATCAGGGACTGAGCCAAAAGGCCCGCGTTGATAAGGTAGCCTTTTTGTTCCACTTCGAAGAGCGCCCGAAACGGAGAAAGCGGGACCGTCAAGAGTCCGGCGACACCGACCAGGCAGCCAATCCGAAGATCCTCCCTCACGGTGCCAGCGCTGACGGAAAGCAGATGCGGGATGAACAGCGTTAGAAGGGCTCCCGCAACCACCATCAGCAGGGCGAGCACGGAGTAGGCCTCTATTCCGCCCGCGACCAGCGCTCCTATTTTGCGATCATCACCGCTTACCCACGCTCGCGCCAACAACGGACGCAACGCGCCATCGACCCCGAGTTCCAACAATGCCACATATCCGAACCAGTCAGTCGCCGCTTCGAACGCGCCATAACGCTCATCACCCAACCAGCGCAAAAGCAGAGGCGTCGCGACGACGGCGATGCCGATTACAACCGCGGTCGAGAATTCGCCGCTTAGAAAAGTCAGGATGCTACGTTTGGTGCCCAAAGCCGGTATCTATCGTTGATCGACGAGATCGGTACGGTTATGCGGAGTGACGGACTCCACTAGTTCGGAAAGCCCTCGCGTCAGGTCTGAATGCGGTCTCCATCCAATCATAGTGGTGAGGCGATCGACATTGGCCTGAAGGCAGGGTCTTTCGAGGCGGCGTACCTTGAGCGGATCGGTCTCGACGCGAAGCTCCGCGCCGGTCAGCCCGCGCAGGATGTTCAAGACTTCGTCAATCGAACGCGCGTGCCCACTACCAATGTTCGCAATCGTTACGCCAGGGGTCGAGCGCGAAAGCATATCGATTATGACGCGGGCGGCATCACGGACCGGAGTCAGATCCCGGCGCGGCCAAAGATTTCCGAGTCTTAGAGGTGCGTCTTTTTTTTCCGCGATCTGGCGTATGACTTCAGGAATCAGATGTGGATTTGTTTCGCCCGGCCCGTACAAGTTAAAAAGCCTTCCGATGACGAAGTGACGATCGGGATGGCTGTCCGCGGCGAGTGTCAGCAGCTGCTCGCTCTGCAGCTTGGTAAGGCCATAGATGTTGAAGGGGCACGGTACTTCAGTTTCGAGGTGAGCCTGCTCGGACGGTGCGTAGACATCACCTGTCGATGCAAACCAGAAGCGATTCGTTCCGGCCAGCAAGGCAGCAGTCAATACCGTCTGCGTGCCGAGGACGTTTATCGCAACGGTCGACACAGGATCGGCCATCGCTGCCGGTATGTAGTGCAGCGCCGCCAGATGCGCCACGCAGTCAGGCTTAAACTCGTCGAGGGCGCGGCATAACCTACCGTAGTCGCGGATGTCGAGCTGGTCGAAGCTGAATGAACGGTTCTGCGAATGCCGTCGAATATTGCCAACATGGCCCCATTCGAGACTGTCCAATCCCAGGACTATCCGTCCCCTGAACAGAAGTTCATCAACCAGCTGTGATCCGAGAAAGCCAGCTGCACCAGTTACCACCCATCGCGATAATTCGACGTTATTAGTCATGCGGTTACCATGTCGGAGTAAATCTGCTCGATCATTCCGAGAGTCCGTTCCGGGCTGCACCACGTATCAACCAGTTCACGCGCGGCGTGACGCTGACGGTTTTGAGCGGCCCGGTCCCGTAGTAACTCGATCGTTCGCTCGGCCAAGCCTTCGTCAGTGTCGGCGATTCTCGCGTGGGTACCGTCCTCAGCGCGCAGGCCTTCGACTCCTTCAGTAGTCGTCACCACTGGAGCGCCGAGAGCCATAGCTTCGAGAACCTTAATTTTCATCCCGCTCCCGCGTTGCGGCGCGTATACAAACGCTCCGGCGCGATGAAAATACGGGATGGTGTCCGGAACATCTTCACTGATCTCGACGCCCGGGAGGTTGAGGTAGTCTTTCAGAACCGAACGCGCTGACCATCCGACGATTTCGACTCGCGCTTCAGGGAGTTTCTTTCTTATTGTTGGAAGAATCCTGTTAAGAAGACGTTTGGCTGCGGATGCGCCTGGATACCAATTCATCGAAGCGACCAAGGTTATGGTCGAGACGTCGGGGCGTTCGTCGTCTGGAACGAATGGGTATAGACCAGTATCTATCCCGATCGGCACCGTGCTGATGGAAGCGACGGGGTTGATCTCTCTGATCAGCGGCGCCAAGCGCTCGGAGCATGATCGGAACCACTGGAAGCGCCGAATCAGATGTTTCTCAGAATGGAACATCAGCCGGCGGTTTAGCGCCATTCCTTCCCGGAACGCGGAAAGGTTTTCCAAATCGATCATTTCGAGGTGATGCACATTGACGAGCGCTCGGGCGGAACGCTCGAGGGCTAGCCATCCACACCAAAGCTGTTCCAAGTGGAGGAGATCGTATCCGGCATCGAGATTCCGGCCGAGGTCGCGGCGCAGTTCGGAGCTGAACATGTAGGAATACGGACGAGCTAGAGTTTCGAGCTTGGCGCCAATACCCGAACGCACCGGATGCGGGTAGCATCGTAACGAAAAGCGCGGAGCTGGAAACAGCTCGGCAGCCTTCAGCAGGTCCTGTGGCTTACTGCTGGTAGCAAACGCGGTAACTGAATGCCCGCGCTCTACAAGACCCTTGAGCAGCACGTAGTACCATCGAGAGGGTGCACTTCCGAACGGAAGCGGCGGCTCCAACATTACTAAGGCGATTCGTAAGGGCCTCATTGCGCCGTCCCAGAGTTATGGCAGTTACTAAGCACTCACACTCGCCCTGGACTTTGCTGCAGCGAACAGCCGGCCACACCTCGCAAGTCGTCGAACAATGGCGTGTTGGCAAATTCGATCAGATGCCGAGCCATATGTTCCCAGGTGTAGGATCGCAGTTCATGCGAGAGTGGCTCGACTCGCTGCTTCCAGTAGGATAGATTGCCGCGCCACGACAACAATTGCCTAATCAACTCATCCACATCTTCTGGATCCTTGAGCAAAAGATCTTTGAGAGAGGAGGGATATAACTCCGCGACCCCAGCTGACGCACTAACAAGAGCCGGAATTCCGCCCGCCAGCGCCTCCTGAACATTAAGCCCAAAGGCCTCGTAACGTACCGGACTGACCAGAAGATCGGATGCCGCAAGCAATTCATTCACGCGCTCAGTGAAGCCCAAAAGAGTGACTCTTTCGCGAAGCCCAGCCTGGGCCACTCGTTCTTTCCAGGACGCGACTGCGCGACCGCCACCTGCAACTACTAGGTCCGCATCCCAGTCCTTTCGGGTACAAAGGCGCGTCCACGCCTTCCACAGGGTGTCGAACCCTTTGTTATTGTCATGACCCATTGCGCCGACAAAGGCCACGATCGGTTTGGAGTCGGGTTTCCGCAGCCAGGTCCGTCCCCGTAGACGCTCCCTCAATCCAAAGTACCTCGCTTTAGGATCGGTTCCGAGATAGACGGTCTGAATCCTCGACTCCGGAACGCCGATTCGGTTGACGATTTCATCTTTGGTTCTTTTCGAGTTAGCGATTATCAATCGTGCTCGACGCAATGCGTGGAGCTCTCGGCGTCGCGCTGCAATCTTCATGACGCGGTTTTTCGCTTTAAACCAAACCGGAGCTCGCTCGTCGTTGTGCGTTGGCCAGGCCGCGTGAACGCAGTGGACCCAGTTCACGTCCGGCCACGCACAACAACCCCCGTTTACCAAGACTCTCAGTTCGGGTGAACCGCACTTGAGCCTAGTTGCAATCGCGGCTCCTCTGTTAGCCAATAACGGTTCGCCGAGCATGAAAGAGTTAACGGGCGTCGGCACGAGGTTTGTATGGATCAAAGGATGCTTCACCAGCTCCGGGTGAGCCTGGTGAGTCACTATATGTACCTGAGTTCCGAGGTTTACCAGATAATAAGCGAGCGCCAGGTTGGCGGCTTCCATCCCTCCTGAACCATGAACTCCGGTAGCTACGATTACCCAGGAAGGTCTGTGATTAGACTCGTTCACATTGACAGTCAGGCGCTGAAAGCAGCGACGCCGGTGCGGTTTTTCATTTCCAGTCCGATGGCAGTGAAACCGACGGGTGGCAGCGTATGGCGCCGCGCCGGACAAGGTCGCGAGGACATCCATCCTATCAAGAGAAAGAGGAGAGCTGATCCGGGAATCGCGGTGAACATACCGATTCCGGTCACCGCGATAGCCGCGTCCAGCAAAGCCATACACCACGCCAGTTGTCGGCCTAGTTCCAGTTCATCACCTGGCCAAAACGGTCTTCGCGCTAGTGCCCACACCAGAAATCCCATCCACATGCAGAGGCCCGGTAGGCCGAGCTCCAGCATGATTCGACCGTATTCGTTCTCTAGAATGAGTGGAGCGTCTACCTCTGATCGGAGAAAGTACGGAAGGCTGGTGCCACCCCCACCGAGGCCATTTCCCATGGGATATTGAATGGCCGCCTCGAGCAGGGTCGAGTTCGCGCTCAACTCAAGGCGATGCCGGACATAATCGGCGTCCTGAAGACTAGTGAAGCGTTGAAGCCGGGGGTTTTGCGACACCAAATAGGCGACGGCGAGACCCAAAAGAGCCAGCACTACAAGCCTGCCAATTCTCACTTTGCCGACAGTGACGACAAATGCTGTAAAGAGCACAAGGACGATCGCCTGGGTCCTCGAGGCGCCGAGAAAGACACCCATACCAGCAGCAGCCATCCCGGCTAGCACAATCCATCTCACAAGGTTGGTTCGTCGCGACAGCATCCAGGCGGAAATTAGGAGCGGCAGAGTTTCGTTCATTGTGCTCGAATAGGATGCCGAATTCACAAATGAAGAAGGGATTCGCAAGGCGTTGCCTCCGACATCACGACTTCTGTCAATGATCTCGGTCACACTGCTGGGTGGGAAAAATCCGGCCACGTCTCCAAAATACTCCAGACCCCCGAAGCCCAACGCGACGAGGTTCAACAGCGCGAGCCAGACCGCTAGCCCGGATAATTCGGCGGCAGACAAAGATCCACCGATAAGAAGGAATGGCAGAAACCACACGGCCCCTCGCAAACCAACCAACTGAACAAAGATGCTCTGTATCGGAACAAAGAGCAGGACTATCGGCCACGTGAAAAGCACTATTGTCCACTTTTTAAGTGGTGCAATGCGGAATTCCTGAAGCGGAGTGAAGCCCCTAAGCCAGAGCGCGACATACAGGCCGCCTGCGGCGGAGTCGAAAATGAAATGCGAAGCCGGTTGCGCCACATTGGCACGCACTACTCCGTAAAGATAGCCAACGGTTAATACCGCGCGCAGGCCCGCAATTAGCGATCGTCGCGTGGTGGCGAGGCATATCACAAAAGCCAATCCGCATAGCGCTAATGCTTCCAATCGTCAGTGATTAGGCGACTTGGGGGCGATGCCCGACGGTCACTTCGCAATCGTCCAATAAAATCAAATCCGGAAGAAGTGTTCGCGGTGCGGCTTTCGCGCAACCAGGAGAACATTGTCGCTAAAATGGCGACCTCGCATGTACCAGGGCCAGTGCCTGCCAGAAAATGGCATACGCCCTCGATTGGTGTATTCAACCGCTATCTCGGACAGTCCCGATTCGGTGGCCATCCGAATTAAATCGATTTTCAATAGTGCGGTTCGATGAGCCGGATAGGAGGCGGCCTGAAAGGCGTTGAACTGGTCCTTCACCAGCAAGGTAAATTTGCTCAAGAGGCTAAGTTGATTGGGTGTTGTAACGACTATCCAGCCTCCGGGTTTAACGAGCCGCACTAGTTCACGCATAAATGCGCGAGGATTATCCAGGTGTTCGATGGTTTCTAATGTCACGACGGCGTCAGCTTGCTCGCCAGGCAGTGGAATCGAATAGTTCTCCAGATTGGAGTTCAGAAATTTTCCATCGATCGGAAATCCTTCGTACGCGACAACGTCTACTCCTATGTATCGGTCGAACGAATCTCGCACGGCCTTCCATAGGTTGCCGCGCCCACAACCCACGTCGATGAGGGTTCCCGTCCTATGGCATCGCGCAGTCAAGATCTTTGCTACGGCGTCGTAAACGGGCTCGTCGCTTCTACCTTCGCTAAGGAGAGCGCGCTCATAAATCAGAGCCCCGTCAGTTGTTCGAAGCGCTTCCATAGAATCCAGGTGAGGGTGTTCCGGCAACGATGGAATAGAGGTTATCCATCTGCACTTTAAGATTCGATAACCGGTTAGCCTGAGTTGGTGCAGCCGCGCTGAGACGGTTTCGGTATGATGGTTTTTGAATCAACCGCACCAGCGCTTCGGCAAGCGCGTCTATGTCTCCCGGCGGCAACAGAACGCCGCATGACTTATCGATCAGCTCCGAGAATCCGCAAATATCACTGGTTACTATCGGAAGCCCTGCATAGAGTGCTTCGGCGAAGGTGACCGGTAGGCCTTCGAGCGCTGTATTGGGCTGACAGTATATGTTGGATGCTGCAAACAGCCTGGGCACATCGGACCGCTGACCCGGAAATTTTACTCGATCGGCGATCCCCAAACGCTCTGCAATTTGCTTCAATTCCTGGAAATACTCCAACTCGTGAGGACGCTGCGGGCCGCCGACTTGCCAACAGACCCATCCCTTTACCTCGCGGATTCTCCCGAGTGCTTCCAAATGAATCTTCTGTCCTTTCCCTTCCTCCAGGCGGCTGGCCTGCACGATCACAATTGCATCAGGCGAGGTATCTAGTTCGCGTCTTATTTCGGCGATTTCATCAGTGCCGTATGGCTTGGGATCAGATGCCACAGGGTAATGCGAAACGAATGACTGAGTGCCGGGAAAAATATTGTTGACGGTGGAGGCGACGTACTTACTCGGGCAGATCGCGATGTCTGGTGGGATCCGGCTAGCCAACCGCTCGAGCCAATGCCTGCCGTTGGTTGCGCCATGCATCCAGAAGATCAGTGGTAGCTTTGCCTGCCTTACTACCGGACCGAAGACGGCTTGTGCCCAAGGCATGTGGCAAATAACGGCGTCAAAAGGTTTCGTCGACACTAATCTGGATAGCTTCGATCGCGCCCGCCACACCGAAAAAGGGTCCCGCAGGCGAACTCGGTCAAGGAGATGGACTCTTGCGCCGCTTGCCCGCAGTTCCTGGCTGAGGCGCCCCTCCCAGCACACGGCGAACTCCGGCTCCATCTCGTTGCACAAATCGCGATGGCATCCGAGAGTCGAGAGAACCGTCTCCACACCCCCGTAAAGGTTACCTGCGTTAATGTGCAAAACGCGCATCAGGCTGCGTTAGAAACCAGCGCACCATAGAGGGGAGCAACATTCTCTGCCAGGCGCGTGCGATCAAAGCGATGCCCGGCGACGGCACGCCCCGTGCGCCCAAGCCGTTTGCGCAACTCTGAATCCTTGACCAGGACCGCGATGGAGTGGGCAAGTCCTGCCGCATCACCCGGTCTATGAGCGAGCGCTGTCTCTCCCTCCGAAATAATTTCCGCCGCACCGCCGCCAGCGCTTGCCACAACGGCTTTGCCGCAGGCCATTGCCTCCGCGATTACCAATCCAAAGGGTTCGGGCTCGGTGCTCGCGTGTACAACGATATCTAGTGCGCGAAGCGCGGAGGCTGGCTCGGCCACGAAACCGGTGAATCCGATGCGGTCCGAGACGCCAAGCCTTGCGGCGATCGCCCGCAGTTCCTCGAGCGCGTATTGACTGCCGTTGGTCTGATAGAGTGCGCCGCCGATGGTGTAGCCTCGAATCGGCATCGAGCACGGCAGCATCGAGAGCGCCCGGAGAAAGATTTCGTGGCCCTTCCAGCGCGCCATCGTGGCCAGGAGACCCACTCGCACGGTGCCTGATGGCGCCGCTGACATACCGGCCATCGAGTCGAGCTCGGCTTTAGAGCCTTCCGGTGAAAAGCGGTTTAGATCGACCGCGTTGTAGACGGTGTGCACCTCGAGATTGCGGCAGAATGCCCGAACCTCGGTAGCAACACTTTTGGAATTGGCCACTGCCGCACCGCATCGAACCGAATGAAGCGGTAAGAGCTTGGCCATGACTGGACGCGAACCGAGGTAATCACGCACATGCCAGATGATCGGGGTGCGGCGAGGAGCGGCCCAGGCACCCATAATATGAGTTTTGAAACCGTTGCTGTGGATGATGTCCGGAGCGATTCGCGCGATTTCCCCGCGTAACACACCGACATGGCGCGCCACGGCGGGCCCGGCCTCTGCCATGCGTGCGAGTAGTGCACAGAGCGCGAAACGTCCGCCGCCGGCCGGACCACCCGCGGCCGCGTCGCCGAGGTGTGCAAGGATCGGCGGCATGCGGACAACTTCGCTCCTGACACCTAGCTCTCGGGCGCGCGCAACCAGATCGCCATCCTCGCCGCTAAGCATCGCCAACTGCCAGTCCGGGTGAGCGCGGCGGATACTCCACATCAAGTCGAGGAGGCTCCGTTCGGCGCCGCCGAGCTTTGCGGACGGGGTCAGGTATAAGATTTTCATCAGCTGTTGAGATGATGGCGGCGGGCGAAATCGTTCAGCGTCGCGATCGCAAGGATTTGGATCGGGCTGATCCGTCGGTCATGCCGAGCCCAAGCCTTCCAGGTGTCGGCAATAGCTTCGGGGGCCATCCCCAGGTCTCGCCACGTCGTGCAATCATAAGCGGCCTCGCGCGCTCGCGCTGCGAGCGCGCCGCCCGGCGCAAACCAGCGATCCCACGGCAGTTTGAACCCGCGCTTGCTTCCTCCCGCGAGGTCGAGTGGGAATCGACTTCCAGCCGCATCGATAAGTAGCTGCTTGGCGCGTGGTTCGGGACGCTTCCAACGCGCGGGTATAGCGAGCGCCGCTTCGACCACCAGATGGTCGAGCAGCGGCACTCGATACTCGATTGGGGCCGCCATACTGAACACGTCGCCGTCGCGCAAGAGCATCTGACGTGCGTACAGCTCGAGTTCGAAGACGCTGATACGGTCCGTCAGGTTCCGTCCCGCCGCGTCTTCTGCGACCTCGGTGAGCAAGTCCCTGGGCAGCCCCGAGGATGGATAACATTGTGCCGGCAGAGGATGGATCGCGCGCCGCTCATGAGGAAAAAACAGCTCGCGTCGTAGCAGGTACATTGCCAGGGCGTTGCTGTCCCGCGTTGCTGCCTGGGCCAACTTAGCACCACGGCGGGCTGGCAGGAGTGCGCCGCCCGCGCGGAGCGCGAGGCTTAGCGCGGGGTTGGCCCGCATCGCGAGCGCGCGCGGCACGTCCGAGAAGGTCGCATATCCGCCGAACAACTCGTCGCCACCTAATCCAGAAACTGCCACCGTAATTCCCGCCGCCCGTGCCGCACGGCTCACGATGAAAACGTTCGCGCCATCCACAGTCGGCTGATCCATCGCAGCCAGGACGGCGTCGAACGCCCCAGATGCCTCGGCCCCAGTAATGGGCACTACTTCGTGAAGCGCGCCGAATCTCCGGGAAATTTCGCGCGCGTGCAAGCTTTCATCCAGGTCGGGAGAATCGAACCCGACCGTAATTGTCCTCAACTTTCGGCTGGCGACCTCGGAGGCGATGGTCAGAATCGCCGACGAATCGATCCCGCGGCTGAGAAAAAGGCCCAGCGGCGCATCGCTTTGCAGATGGAGCCGGACCGAGTCGGCCAACACTTCATGCAATCGTTCGATAGCAGATTCGCGATCACAACTTGTTACTTCTGGCCTGGGAATGCGCCAGTAAATTTCGCGCCCAAGTTCACATCCGGAATCGAGATCAATCCTCAGATGCTGTCCGGGCGGAAGCATCGCGATTCCATCTATAACAGTTTGCGCTCCCTGCACCGCGCCTTGAGCGAAGAAACTTTCCAGTGCCGCGCTGTTCGCGCGTCCCGGAATAAGATCGCCCGCCGCGCTCAGGATCGGACGCACTTCGCTGGAGAAAAAAACTCCACCGGACTGCGGTCGGCACAGATAAAGTGGTTTGATTCCTAAACGATCCCGATAGAGAAGGGCACAGTTGCGCTCTGGATCGACGATACAGATCGCGAACATCCCACGGATCCGATGCACAAACTCTGCCCCCCAGACGCGGTACGCGCGCAAGATGACCTCGGTGTCCGAACTGGTGACGCAACGTTCTCCGTGACCCTCAAGTTCAGTACGAAGCTCGCGATGGTTATAGACTTCGCCGTTGAACACGACCCACGCCGACGCCGCTTGGGGCCCCTCGGCCATCGGCTGATGACCCGCGGACGACAGATCGACAATCGCGAGCCGCGTATGCACCAGGGTCGCATGTGGATGTGGCTGTTCAATACCGCTGTCGTCTGGCCCGCGATGAGCCAGCGCGGCACGCATACGGTGAGCGCGCTCGAAACCGGGGTCAGCTCGTCCGATGATTCCGCCTATACCGCACATAAATCTGGCAACTTCTCTGGGGTCTCGCGTGCGCATCTCTGTGAGACCTTGGGTTTCAAAATATTTGCAGTTTGCCTGGCGAACGCTAAGCGTCGAGACCGGAGGACAACATGGCTTCTTCAGACTCGTCTGATGGCTGCCCATTCGCGTAGTACCGCTGATAGAAGTCCGCGTAGTGGTGATAGGGATAGTCGAACTTGTGAATGCGAACCTTGTTCAGCACGAAGCCGAATACCCGCGCGTGCGCCTGCTGCAGTTTAGTAATCGCGGCTCGAGCATGCTGTTTGGGAGTGAGGCCACCCGCGGTTACAAGGATAACCCCGTCAGCTACTGCCGACAGAATCATTGGATCTGCGACAACCATTACTGGGGGCGAATCGATCACGATATAATCGTAGGTCTTGGATAGACTGGCGAGAATCTCACGCATACGAATCGAGCCAAGTAGCTCGCTGGGATTCGGAGGAGTTTTCCCGGAACTTAAAAGATGAAGGTTGTCGATCTTGGTGTCACAGATCGCTGCTTCAGTTGCCGAGCCATTCAAGATCTCACTAAGTCCAAAATGGTTCCTGAGTGAGAGCACCTTGTGACATCGCGGTTTCCTGAGATCAGCGTCGATGAGCAGCACTTGCGCTCCGGTATGGGCAAGGACAATGGCAGTATTCACGGCAACCACGGTCTTGCCCTCATTCGGAATCGCGCTGGTGATGAGCGTTATCCTCGAATGAGATTCACGCGAAAGTAGCAGTGCTGCTCTTAGGGTTCGGTAGGATTCACTTACCAGCGATTGTGTCCCATAATCGGTGACGATGTCGGCACTATGGCGCGACGAAGCTCGGGTTCCTGCGTCCCGCATAGCGCGCCCGCTGCCCGCCGACGCTTCAATCGACAGCGTTCCGTGCGCAAACGAAAAGTCTGGAATGATTGCCAGGTTTGGGACCTGGAGGTAGCGTTGCGCCTCGTCCGGAAATTTGAGCGTCGTATCAAGCTGCTCAGCGAGGAATGCAAATCCAAATGCCGCGGCTAACCCCAGCAGAGCTGCCTGCAGTAGATCCCTGGTCATCTTTGGACTCGAAGGCGTCCTGGGAGACTCGGCTTTGTCAACGATAGATATGTTAGAAGCATGGACGTCAGCGAGAAGTGTGATATCCTTCATGCGCTTGAGGACGGAGTTGTAAAGTTCGCGATTGGTGTCCGCTTCCCGTTCGAGAATCAGATACCGGACGGCCGCGTCATTCAGTCCGAGCGCAAAGCTCTTCTGCTTCTCCAACTCTTCAGTAAGTGTCTTCTCGCGTTCGAGGGACGCCTGATACTGTTCGTGAAGGCTAGACACGGCGTTTCGAATCTCTTGAGCCAACGCATCCTGGGTCCCATGGATTTTGGCCTCGAGTTCCTGCATCGGGGGATAGCTCGGTTTGAATTGGTTGGCCATTCCGGCTTTCTCAACCTGCAGAACGTCGAGGTCGCCTTTGAGCTTCTGTATTAAAGGACTCTCAATGACAGCTGGTAATGCATCGGCGCGTCCTTCTTTGACCAAAGCGACTTCTGTTCCGAGACTAATGTTCCTAAGATGCGCTTCCTGTAGATCCTGATTTATTTTGTTCAGGCGCTCCAGGACGACATCTTCTTTGCCGTTCACGGAGACCAAGCCGGGAATGATCCCTTTATCCCTCCGATAGTTGTTGAGTGCGAGTTCAGATTGCTCGACTCGCGTTTTAACTTCAGCGAGTTTTCCCAGCAGGAATCGGCTCGCGTCCTCGCTCGCCTGAGCGTTCAGTTCAATGCCTCTGCGAACGAATTGTTGAGCGTGCGCGTTAGCCAGGCGTGCCGAGAGTTCCGGGGCGGTGGAAATGACACTAACTTTCACCATGTGAGTAGTTTCGATAGGAGTGACGCGAATCTGATTCAGGTAGCTGTCGATCGCGCTAGACGGAACGGCATACTCGCCGACCGGCTCAGGCATTGTTCGATTCGAGGAAACGAGAGATGGGAGCCACGCTCCGAGCCGGGTTCGCATCTTTTCCCTAAGCGTTGATGTATCGGCCGAACCAGCGTGCGTTTTTAGCAACCCCTCGGCGAGAATGACCCGCGCGGCGATACTTCTCGATCTAAGCAACTCGTATTCGGTCTGATCGCCTGAGTCATAGCCGCCGGATTCGTCCTCGTTCGAAACAACCCCCGCACCCGCATCGTTGAACAGGCGCGGCATCTTGTTATTTATGAGGAGCGTGGTTGTAGCCGTGTACAAAGGAGATGCGGAGAGGTCATGGATGAACGCAAGCGCTACAATCGCGATGGAAATTCCCGCTATGAGTCCCAGGCGGGAGCGAAATATACGCCAATATTCCCTGATTTTCAGCCACGGTTCGCGATCCTCGATGAAAGGAGAAAACTCGGCATCGATAGAATCCACATCTTGATGCGTTCTGCGTATGTAATATGGAGACGGCTGTCCCATCAGAACCCCGACACCAAAAGAGCCGACGGTGCATAGGTGACGAGCCCCTGCGCCACGTAGTACAAGGCATAGCCTGGTATTTTGAGTACCGAGTATGGGACATCGACGATGTCCCCGTTGCGCAGGGATACATCTGCACTCTTCCCTGCCTGTATGCTTGCGATATCAACAGTTATGGCGGCGATTTGCCCGTCCGGCTGTCTCCTTACGATCCTTACATCATGTTCATTTGCGGCGAATAGGGTGCCCCCCGATGCGGCGACCGCGCCGATGACGCTGAGATTACGGGTTATGGGCATCGTTTGAGGTCGATATACCCAACCAACTGTTGAAATTGACCCAGCGGTAGGGACGAAAATTGCGTCTCCCGGGCGTACGGGTAAATCGAGATAGCGCGCCTGATGCGAGTTTGTAGCCAAATCGATGATAAGTGGATGCCCCGAATTCGTACTGGCATCGCTTAACCCTGGCGCTTCAGTGTCAGATGCCCCCGACTCGGAACGGTAGCTGGCGGCAGAATAGTTGCCTTGCGCTTCTATTGGTGGAAAGCCTCCTTGCTCGAGGTTGCCAGAAGCCGGGGTAAACATGATCTCTGAACTGGCCTGTGGGGTTACACCTCCGGCGCGCTGAATCAGTTCGCGGACAGTATCCTCTGGGCCATTAAGCGTATAGTCGGCGGGGTTCCTAACCTCGCCGCTCACTGATACCTGTCTGTTGTTGTAACTTTTTACAAATATCTGAGCCTGTGGATGATAAAGGTAGTTGCCAAGACTCCTTACGAGTAAAGAATCAAGATCTGGTTCAGACAGACCCGCCACGTGCGTTGAGCCGAGCAGCGGCAAGTCGATATCGCCCTTCCCGTCCACGCGAACCGTCCTATCCTCGAGGTCTTTGACACCGGGAACCTGAATTTCCAAAACGTCTCCCGGTCCAAACGCAAAGTCTTTGGAATCCGCGCGGCGCGAATTCCAGAGCGCCTCCAGTGCGGGATTGAAGCTGACTGCGGTGAGGCTATTGGTTGCCAATTCGGAACCCACCGCGGGTGGTTGAGAAGCAGGATCGCTCGTCGAAGCACAGCCCTGCAGGCCCCAGAAGCACGCGAACCCCAGAGCCAACATAGTCCGTCTTCTCTTCTGAAGTGATGTTATGAACATTCTCCGAGCGCAGCGACATTTAGTTGGTCAGAATCTGCGAGGGACAAAGGTTGTTTCGATTTCAAAGTAATCTCAGCCGATTAATCGCGGTCGAGGTCTGGGCGTTTCGGATCGTCGCTCATAGTTATTTGTGGTAGTCTCAATATTGTACTTCCAAAAACTTGAATTGCTCTGTAGAGGCCAGGCGCGTTGAACGGGAACCCTCTTGGCTGAACCGTCGGAATCATCCGGGGGATCCGCGCGCACTGGCCTCTATAGAGCTATTGAAAGGTGCGCGCGATCTCTCGTGGAAATTGGAATTAAACTGGATCGTTAATGGGACCGATGAACTCGTTTGCGGCCATGCGTCCGCCATCCCTACGAACGTAAGGTTCTGGTCCAGCTGCAGAGGAAGCTTTCGTCGGAACGATCTTAAAGTTAGGCCGCTGCTCGCGATCCCTAGATCTAGGGAGATTGGGTGAGGGCAACCTTGTTGCATCGCGCATAACAAAGGGCCGAGCTTCTCTTTATCCAGGATTTTGTCGAGAACGAGGCGAGAGCCCCGGAGCGGGCGGGGAACGCAACATTGTTGGAACCGCTCCAACGGATAGCTACTATCAGCCGCGCGAAAGGAATTGTTCAGTTCAGATCGCTAGAATTGCCAAGGACGGATCGAACGCGGATCGGGATGATAGGAGCAAAAACGCCCCGTTCGGATGGTAGTTCGCAGATAGCGGCCGAACGAAGGGTGTTCCTTGAAAATTTTAGCGGTCACCGTTCGGACGGCATTAGTAACGTTGACTCTGGCGCGTTCGTCCTCCGCCTGATGCTCACGACTACGTCCTCCGGCGCCCACCGCACGGGATAGTTCAAGCGCCACAAATTCCAGTTCTTTTTCAAGCTCCGCGGCTTTTCCAGAATCATTAAACGCCTGTGCCTGTTCCAACGCGTCCCGTAACTCGTCGATTCTGCGCCGGTATTCGGCCTTCGCCGTTGAATCCAGTAGAGGGTTGTTGTCTTTACCCGAGATGACGTGCATTCCCAGCCGTTCTCGGTCCGAATGCGACACGTAGAGCCCCTCCAGGTAACTCGTTCGAGCCGCGGGAACCAGCGCCGCAAGTTGTGCGACGTGGAGGTCGCAATCCGGATGCTCCAACAGATAAGCAACGAACAACAGCCCGTTGGTATGTCTAAGGCGGAGGGTTTTCCCTTCGAAGATCAGCGTCCAGTAGTCTCCCTCCCTACGAAAGGTATTGGGATGAATCTCCTGCGATGGTTCAGCAACCAAATCCGCTATCGGCGGCTGCGCCCCGGCGATTTCGCGCACACTCGTGGCGTCGGCATCTACTATTGGCGTTACGAGCTTGGGCGAGGCCGGCTTCGATAGAACGGTGCGCTTTTGAGTATTCTCGCCCTTGCAAGAATCACCGAAAGTTTCAGACGGATGCGATCCGGATGCAGGGCTTTCGGTTCGCAACCTTGCATTGTCCAATCGTATCTTCAGATTGCGAATAGCTTCTGGGTTCGAGCCTTCCAACTCTAAGGCTACCAGCGCCATCTGGTAGTACCGTAAAGCGTCTTCGACGCGTGAAGCGCTGCAGGCGTAGGCAGCCGCGCGGGTGCAATAGTCCGCCGCCCGATCGGCGCAACCGAGTAACGCCGCTTCATAGAAGTGATGTGCGATCTTCTCTACGTATGCGTCGTCACCTTGATGCAAGGACTCCAAAACTTGGCCGAATCGCTCGTGAAGATGTGCGCGGCGGGTACCGCTAAATTCTGCATACAAAATCTCCTGGACTAAGGTCTGGCGAAAACGATAGGTCCCGGGAGTCTCCGTACGCTTGAGCAATCCAGACTGTTCCGCCTCGTGCAGCGAGTCCAGCAATTCACTCGGTTCGCGCTCGAGCACATGAAACAAGGAGGCGAGTCCGAACTCAACTCCGACCAGAGAAGCGGTGCTCAAAACTTCTCTCGATTGTTCTGATAGATGTTCGAGATGGGCTTCTATTTCGGCTCGAAGTAAACCGCCTTGCCGACATTGGGATCTTGGGGAAGTTTCGCCGAGCAAATGCCGCCGCAGCGCTATCTCCAGGAGCCGGGGATTCCCTCCTGTAAGGGAATGGAGCGCCGCGAGTGCCTCTTCTTGCAGCGGGCTCGAGGTTCTCGACTCTGCGAATTCGCGAGTCTCTCGATCGTCAAACGCCGCAAGGGAAATCCGTTTGCTGTCTCGGATCAGCGGGTCGAGAAGCAAATCCGCGAACTCCCGAAATCTTTTGATTTCCGAATCCCGGTAGACTCCCAGCACCATGGTGCCGAGACGCGAAAGATCGCGAGATAAGACCCTGAACGCTTGCAGAGAGAGAGGATCTGCGGCATGAAGGTCGTCGAGCACCAACACCAACGGTTGCGTTCTGGCGTGTTCAACCAGAGCATGAGCCGTCCTTTCGAACAACTCGGGATTAGTTTGATGATCGCTGATTACCTGGAGTTGGGCCGAGCTCGCGGTGACCGAGGCGGGGTCGACCGGGAGAAAGTGCGATGGCGACCCATCCGGGCGATCCGGATGATCGGAGAGAATTTGCTTCCACACTCCGAAAGGCAACGCGTCCCGGAAGCGGACGTAGGCGCGCCCTTCCAGAACTTTGGCGCCCTCCGTTCGCGCGTAACTGGAAAATTCACGCACTAATAAAGTTTTGCCGACTCCGGCCTCGCCGGAAAGGAGAAATATACTACCGAGACCCGACCGCGTTTGTTGCAGCGCGGTTGCGAGGGTGGCTAACTCTCGCTTTCTGCCGATGAAAGAGGAACCTGGATTCTCGAACTGCGAAATCCGACCGATCCTGCTGACTGTCATATTACTCTACAATTTGTATTGTGGAGTAACATCTCTCACACATGACAACATTAGGTCAAGGGTGCCGGCGAGCAATATCGACAACAAATGATTTGAGGTGAAACTTTTTGTTGCATGGCACTGCTCCGTAACTCGAGCAACATCGAAATGATCCGGTCGACACCGATAACCCGCTCCGGGGTGATGTTCCCCGTCAGCACAAATTGGACAGAATGGAGCAATTGAGAAAAGATGGGGTTGGCTCATCTTTAGGCTTCAAAATTCCATGAATAAGGCCACTTCGCCCGCGTCACAACCGATCTGTAGATTTGGCTTGATTCCGTTGATGTTTTGGTGCGCCGTCCCAGACTCGAACTGGGGACCCGCTGATTAAGAGTCAGCTGCTCTACCAACTGAGCTAACGGCGCACCGCGAACCGATGTTCCTAGCAGGTATGGGTGGGGTGAGTGAAGGGGATTGAACCCTCGACACCTGGAGCCACAATCCAGTGCTCTACCAACTGAGCTACACTCACCACCGAAATCGAACTGTAACCGAACTTTCGCACAAATCCAAAAATCGCGCAGCGCCGCTCCTCGAAGTCCAGCGCCGATCCACTCGTGGCGCGCCAGAAGGGATTCGAACCCCTGACCCGCGGCTTAGAAGGCCGCTGCTCTAGTCCATCTGAGCTACTGGCGCGATGGTCGGGGCGACTGGATTCGAACCAGCGACCCCCTGCGCCCAAGGCAGGTGCGCTACCAGGCTGCGCCACGCCCCGACACTTCTAACATTAAGGCCCGCAATCTCCGCATCGAGTCGCCCTCGATGCGCCATCAATATGGCGCATCGTGATAATCGATCGAAGACTGTTCCGAGCGTGTTACTCTACCAGCGATATGAAAAGTAAGAAAGCCGTTTGACGAAGATGCCGCGTGGCCGATGCCATCAGCGCTGCGCAGTCGCTTCGATGCGAAGCGAAAAGTTTGGATGCGTCGATAGCCGGCCAGCGAGAATCGCGATCGTTGTGCGAATTTTCAAAAAAAATGCGATCCGGCCGCAAAATGCGAAACCCCTGTTTTATCGGAGACTTGCAGCGAAGATCGGGCCTCGATAACAAAGCAATTTCGCATTTCGGGAAAAAAACCGAATTGTCGATCTAGTAAATTCCTCGCGTTTTATTGGGCATGCTGTTTGCTCATCAACCAACTCGGCGCTGCTGAATCTCTCCCCCGAGAACCGTTTACGGCGCCTGTCCCCAAGCTGGCCGGGCTAATGGTCGTAAGTCGCCCCAACTTACGACGGAACTTTAGCCCGGCCTTTTCTTTTGCCGTCCGCACTCTTTTAAACTTCTGAGTCGAGTGAATTGCCGGATGCCGAGGTGTCGCCCGCAACCGCACTGATGATCGACGAAGCGCTCGGCGCCTTAGCGGGAGGCGTATCGTCCATGGGAGTTGGCGGAGGCTCATCCTGCGCGTTAGGCGATGCGATTGGCGGAGCGGTCGCCTCGCGCCGCACTGCGGAACGCGCCGAGCGACGACGCCGGGTGCGATACTGCTTGAGCGGGAAGTCGGTTGGAGTAAGCGACTTCAACCGCTCGCGGAGCCAGTCCGGATCGATCCCGAGGAAAGAGCATACCGATTCGAAGCAAAACAAATGCGGCGTGCCGCGGGTATGGAACCATACATGCGCATCGAGGAATTCCGCCCGCTTACCGGCCGAGCGGCAGTCCCTGGAGCGCACGTAACAGCGCAGCGCGTCCTCGAGAATCGCGAAGAACAGCTTGAACTCGCCGCTGGGAGGACTTCCTCCGGCCACCCGATCGTAATACTGACTCGGGAGGAGAGGGTCGTACTCGTTAGGCGCCGCCCGCCTTCGGTCGCGATTCCTGCTCCGCGCAGGTGCGCGAGAATTGACTGGATCCCCCATTTGTTCCTCGTCGACCAAACCTCCCGCGAATGTCAGCCAATCGCGGGACTCTGAAACTGGCTATAGGTGTCGTCGGCGTTGTCTCAAATGGCGGACCGAAGTGAGTTCTCGGCGGGATGGAGCTGGACTCGCCCAGCAAAGCTCTGTGCGAGTCGTACATATCAATGGAGAATCTCATCTACCCTGAAACTCATCGGTCCGGGCAATCATCGGACACCCACCGGCCCTTGGGTAACGTAGCTAGTTATTACCACACGAGGCTAGTTAAAAGAACGGATTTAGGGTCAAGCGGTGTCAGAAATGTGCCTAGATATGACGCAAAAAGTACCTAGAAAGCGCCATAATCATCTTATAGCGGGAAACAGCGACGCACGCCGCCCGGGACGTAGGAATATCTAAGCTAACGAATGCTAAAATACGCCGTATAGGCTAAATCGCATCTGATTCGCATGTCTAAGCCACAAAGAATCCAAGAACGCGCTCGATTAGCGCTTCAGGTGCTTCTTCGGGGATAAAATGCCCGCAATCGAGGCCTTCGCCGCGCACGTCGTCAGCCCAGGATTTCCAGACCTCGACCAGCGAGGCGCCGCGACGCCCCTTCGCACCCCATAGAACGAGAAGAGGCATGCTCAGCTTTCGGCCGGCGGTGCGATCGGCCTCATCGAATTTGCAATCGCACGTGAGGCCGGCACGATAGTCCTCGCAACTGCCGCGCACGACCTCGGGGTCGCGAAACGATTTGCGATAGGCCTCGAGCGCTTCGGGCGTGAAGGTATCGGATCCGGCCCAGGCTCGTAGCGAATGCTCCAGGAAATAATCCGGATCCTTGCCAATGAGCGTTTCGGGGAACGGCGCCGGTTGCGCGAGAAAATACCAATGATAAATCGCTCGCGCGCCATATCTATCCACGCGCTCGAATTGCTCCAGCGTCGGGATGATGTCGAGGACGGCAGCGCGACGAATGCGCTGCGGATGATCGAGCGCGAGGCGATAGGTGACGCGCGCGCCGCGATCATGCCCCACCACATCGAAGCGATCGTGGCCGAGCGCGGTCATCACCTCGGCCATGTCGAGCGCCATCGCGCGCTTGGAGTACGGCAGGTGTTCGGCATCGGTGGGTGGCTTGCTGCTGTCGCCATAGCCACGCAGATCCGGAATCACCAGGGTGAATTGCTGCGCGAGGCGCGGTGCGACCTTATGCCAGATGACGTGATTTTGTGGATATCCATGGATGAGCAGCAACGGCGCGCCGCTGCCGCCGGTGAGCAGATTGATTTCCGCGCCCGAAGTTTTGATGCGCTTGGTGGTGAATCCTTCGAACATTGATGTGGTCTCCTGATGCGCGCCGCCGGATTAGCTGATCGCTTAGCTGCTTCGATTGGAAATGGCCAGCGGGAAGAGTCGAGGATTTTCCTTGATAAAGTGGGTTTGTTTTCGCAATTTCACATCTTTGAGCGCGATTGGCATCCCAGCCGTCGACGCGGCAATTCGCGGTCCTTCGCGCAGCGCTCAGGACCACCGCTCGCGATGCTCGCGGTGGGTTCGTTTCTGCATTTCAGTGTCGCCTTCCCCGACCGGAAATATCGTCTTTGCTGCATAAAGTGGGTTTGCTTTTGCGAATTTGACGGATTCGGAAGTACCTCTTGCTCGCTGACGTCCGGAAATGGGAACGTCCTACTATAGCCATTGATCCAGACGTTCGATTACTAAAAGAGCCCATATTCATTGATGAAAGTGGGTTTGTTTTTGCGATTTCACATCGTTTGGTGCGGGTGGCAGCCGCCGGCGTCGCGGCATTCGAGGTCCTTCGCGCAGCGCTCAGGACCACCGCTCGCGATGCTCGCGGTGGGTTTGTTTCTTCATTTTTCATCGCGATCACATAAGCAGCCCGCACTGCCCCGCCCCTTGACCCGATGATACCACAGATCGACCATCCGTCAGATTCGGACAAATCCCAGCCCTCGAATCCTCTCCGCGTAGGGGCGCTTCGCGAAGCTCCCACAGCGACCTGACGCCTGCGGAAACCTTCTCGCATCGGCCCTGCCGTCGCGGCCCCTTACAGCGCATCCCCGTGCCGAGGACCGGAAACGGAAAGGCGGGATCCGCAAATTCGCCGCTTGACATCCATCCATCTAAGCGATATTTAACCTGTAGGTTATTTAACTGAATGGTTCACAACCGATGACCCTCGCTAAAGACCACCTCTCGGCCACCTTCGCGGCGCTCGCCGATCCTACGCGGCGCGCGATCCTCGCCAGGCTGGTGGCGGGCGAATCCTCGGTCACCAGGTTGGCCGAGCCGTTCGAGATGAGCCTTCCTGCGATCTCCAGGCATCTCAAGGTGCTGGAGCGCGCCGGCCTAATCGCGCGCGGACGCGAGGCGCAATGGCGTCCCTGTCGCCTTGAAGCGGGTCCGCTCAAGGACGCGTCCAAGTGGCTCGACGAGTATCGCCGGTTCTGGGAGCAAAGTTTCGATCGCCTCGAGGATTACCTGCGCGAGGTGCAGGAGGGCGAGCAGAAAAAGGAACAGAAAAATGGCCACCGGAAGCAATCCCATGAATGAAGCAGCCGATCGCGCACTCGAAATCACCCGCATCTTCGACGCGCCGCGCGCTCTCGTCTTCAAGGCGTGGAGCGCCCCGGAACATCTAAAACGATGGTGGGGCCCGACCGGGTTCACCGTGCTGTCGTGCGAAATGGACTTCCGCGTCGGCGGCGCGTGGCGGTTGTCGATGCAATCACCGCAAGGCGTGGTCGATCGGCAGCTCGGAGAGTTTCGCGAGATCGTCGAGCCGGAACGAATCGTGTTCACTTATGCCTTCGAGGATTTTCCACAGCGTCAGACATCCGGACGGTGGTCCAAAGAGAGCGGGCAGCCGGGCCATCAAACTATCGTGACGGTGAATTTCGAAGACCTCGGCGCGAAGACCCGGCTGACGATCCGCCAGGCCATCTTCGAGTCGGCTGGCGTTCGCGACGAGCATATTCGTGGCTGGGGCGAGGCACTCGATCGTTTCGCCGCGTATGTGACGCAGGCCTGAAGGAATCGCAACATCAAGGAGTAGTAGCATGGCGGCACGCAGTAATCTCGCAACCAACTCGGAAGAACGGCCGCTCATCATCGCGCGAACCTTCAACGCGCCACGCGAGCTGGTGTGGAAGGCGTTCACCGAGAAGGCGCGGCTCGAGCAATGGTGGGGACGTCCGGATGTCATCACGCGAGTGAAAACCCTCGAGGTTCGTCCCGGAGGCACTTTTCTCTACTCGCAGACCCTTGCGGACAATTCGGTGATGTGGGGCAAGTGGATTTATCGCGAGATCGTAGCGCCGCGGCGCCTGGTGTCGGTGGTTTCTTTCTGCGATGAGACCGGCAACATCGTGCGCGCGCCGTTCGCGGCTGACTGGCCGCTGGAAATGCTCTCGGTCGCGACCTTCACCGAGCATCAGGGCAGGACTACGATCACGGTCGAGGCCACCCCGCACAACGCGACCGACGCCGAGCGCGCTACCTTCAATGCCGGCCGTGACAACATGGACCAGGGCTTCAACACGACCTACGATCGGCTGGACGAGTACCTGGCCAACGCGCAGCAGAGCGCGCGCCACTAGCCCCGCCAAACGCGAAGGAGAACGATGATGGAAACCACCCAGACCACTACTTCCGGCACCGCCGAAACCTCCGACCGCGAGCTTGTCATCACACGCGTCTTCGACGCGCCGCGCGCGCTTGTGTTTAAGGCCTGGGCCGAACCGGAACGCTGGGTTCATTGGCTGGGGCTGCGCGGATGCAGTGGAAAAATCCTGCAAAATGCCAGGCGCCCACCCGACTCCTATCGATATCTCATGCGCGATCCCGACGGCGGTAATCATTGGTTGCAGGGCGTGTTTCGCGAACTCGTCGAGCCCGAGCGGCTGGTCTTCACCTGGGGATGGGCGACCGAGCAGTGGCAACCGATTAGCCCGGAAACTGTCCTGACGCTGACCTTTGAAGACGTGGGCGGGAAAACCCGATTGACGCTGCGGCATGGTGAATTCGAATCGATCAACGCATGCGAACTGCATCGTGAAGGATGGATCGCCAGCTTCGATCGTTTCGGCGAGCATCTCGCGGCCGGCCGTTAGCGAAGCAACAAGGAGTAGTATCATGGGAGCAAGCAGTAATATTGCAAGCGGCACCGCCGAGCGCGAACTCATCATCACCCGCATCTTCGACGCGCCCCGTGACCTCGTCTACAAGGTCTGGAGCGACCCCGCACATATGGTTAAGTGGTTAGGCCCGCAAGGCTTCAGCAGCACCATCGAGCGCTACGATCCTCGTCCGGGCGGCGCCTATCGATTTTACATGCGCGATCCGGAGGGTGGAGATCATTGGCAACAAGGAGTCTATCGCGAAGTCACGCCGCCCGAGCGATTCGTCTGCACTTACGTCTGGGCCGACGCGCAAGGAAATCCGACCAGACCGGAAACCCTGTTGACGGTGACCTTTGAGGATCTTGGCGGCAAGACCCGGCTGACTCTGCGGCAAGGACTGTTCGAATCCGTCACCGCTCGCGACGACCACCGGGGCGGCTGGAACAGCAGCTTCGAGCGTCTCACCGAATACCTGAAGGCGGCCGCGTAGGTCGTCTCATCGAACCCGAGGAGTAGCGAAATGGGAGCAAGCGGTAACCTAGCCGCATCTGAGCGCGAGGTCGTCATCAGCAGGATTTTCGATGCGCCGCGCGAACTGGTCTTCAAAGCGTGGACCGACCCCGAGCATATCGCGAAGTGGTACGGGCCGAAGGAATTTATCGCCACCGTCATCGAGAGCGACGTTCGTACCGGCGGCGCTTATCACTTCCACATGCGCGGACCGAACTACGACGATCACTGGAAAGGAATCTATCGCGAGGTCGTTCCGCCCGAGCGGCTTGTCTTCACCTCGCCGGCCGGACCCGACTCCGTCGTGACACTCACTTTCGAAGATCTCGGCGGCAAAACGAAGCTGACGCTTCACCACGTCGGGTTCGAAACTGTCGATGCCCGCGATCTTCGTGAGCGGGATGGAACAGAGCCTCGATTGCCTCGCCGACTATCTGAAGGTGGCATCATGAGTAACCTGCGACACTGCCACGGCATCGATTTGGAGTAGCAAATGGAAGACGTAACCAACGCATCCGAACGCGAGGTAGTCATCACCAGGATTTTCGATGCGCCGCGCGAACTCGTCTTCAAAGCGTCGACGACCCCAAGCATCTGGTGAAGTGGTTCGGGCCGAAGGACTTCAGCGCCACCATTATCGAGAGCGACGTCCGCACCGGCGGCACCTATCACTTCCACATGCGCGGACCCAACTACGACGACCACTGGCGCGGCGTCTATCGCGAGGTGAAACCTCCCGAGCGGCTTGTCTTCACCTGGCCGGCCGGTCCCGATTCGATTGTCACTGACCTTCGAGGATGTCGCCGGCAAAACGAAGCTCACGCTTCGACGGCGTGTTCGAAACGGCCGAGCGCGCGATCGTCACGAGGGATGGAACAGCAGCCTCGATTGCCTCGCCGACTATCTGAAGGTGGCATCATGAGTAACCTGCGACACTATCAGGGCATCGATTTCGAAATCTGGGATGGTCAACAGAGCTGGTTCTGGTTCGTGCTCGATCCACTTCGTGATAGCGGCGCGATCGGTGCGGCGGCCAGCGAGACCGCGGCAGTGCGCGACGCATGCCTGTCGATCGACGAAATGATCTTTGCGCGGTGGGAACCGATGAGCGCGGCCGGATGGGACATAACGCTGGCCAACCTCGAGCGCTACCTCACGCGCTGTTGCGAACAATGGTCGTGAGATTGGAGGAAAAGCACCATGGAAAATCCGCAAGACTACTACAAGGGTGACGCGCCAATGTCCACCGCGGGTGAGCGCGCAGCCGAATTGCGCGCGCTTCCCAACGACCTCGCGAAGCAATGCGAGATCGTGCAGGGTGTGCTCGTTCATCGCGATATCGCGCCGTGGTTGTACGACCTCAAGCTGACCGAGGCGCAGCGTGACGATGGGCATACGCGGCCGCTGGCGAAGATGCTCGACCGCATTCATGCGCTCGATGATCGTCCGTTGACCATCGCGCGTGACCCGGCGCATCGGATGCCCACCGTCTGTCGTCATTTCTCGCTGATGCTCAGCGGCATCTTGCATGCGCATGGGATTCGCAGCCCGGGCGCGATGCGGTTTCGGCGCTTACTTCAACCCCGGCAAGTTCGAAGACCATTGGGTCACCGAGTACTGGAACGCGCAGCGGTCGCGCTGGATTCTGGTCGATGCGCAACTCGACGCGATCCAGCGCAAGGCGCTCAACATCAAGTTCAACACCCTCGATGTGCCGCGCGATCAATTCATCATCGCGGGAGATGCGTGGCAGCAGTGTCGGTCGGGGCGCGCCGACCCCAAGAATTTCGGCCTCACCCACATCCAGGAATCCGGGATGTGGTTTATCGCGGGCAACGTGGTGCGTGATTTCGCCTCGCTCAATCGGATGGAAGCGCTGCCCTGGGATGTCTGGGGAATGATGGAGATTGGCGACGCCTCGCTGACTGACGAGCGAAAGACGCTCCTCGATAAAGTTGCCGCCTTGACACTCGCCGGCGACGAGGCCTTCGCGGAGATTCGCAAACTTTACGAATCCGACGAACGTCTGCGCATGCCGCCGGTCGTCTTCAACGCCTTGCGCAACGCCCCTGAATCAATCGCGACGTGAGACCTGGATGGAGCACGTGATTCGAACGAGGATCACATGCTCCATCCAATTAAAGTTCTCAGCTGAACTTTAGTCCCTTCAGCTCGCCGTCGGAGCGCCACTTGCGGATGAGCTCGTGGAACTCGATCGGGCCACCATCATAAAGGCCGCCGACAAATCCGGGGCCCTTATCGAGTTGCCCTTCGTTGTTGTAATAGCCGGGCGTGCACTCGATGTGGAAATCCTGCTTGGTGGCCTTGCGATTGATGGTATCGACCCATTCGGCTTCCGCCTCAGGCGTAGGCTCAAGGCATCGCGCCTCGTGCTGCTTCGCATGCTGAACGACATCCGCGATGTGCGCCGATTGCTCATACAGCATATGGGTGAAGTTCGCCGTCAGCGCATTCTGCGTGATGCCCATGTGGAAGCAGTTCGGAAAGCCCGCGCTATAGAATCCGTGCAGCGTTTTGAGCCCGTCCGCCCAATACTCGGTGAGCGATTTGCCGCCGCGCCCGTAAATCTCGAAGCCCGCGCGGCGCGTGTAGGCGGTGCCGACCTCAAACCCGGTCGCGAAAATGATGCAATCCACCTCGTACTCGACGCCGTCGAACACGACCCCTTTCTCGGTAATGCGATCGACCCCGCGTCCGCGCGTATCGATCAGCTTCACGTTGGGTAGATTGAATGACGGCAGATAATCGTCATTGAAGGTGGGGCGCTTGCAGAACAGGCGATACCAGGGCTTGAGCGCCTCGGCGGTCGCCTTATCCTTCACGATCGCGTCTACCCTCGCGCGGATCTGATTCATCTTCTGAAAATCCGCCAGCTCGGTCATCGTCCCGGTCGCTTCCGGCGTGATGGAGGGATCCGCGGCAGCAGCCGCGGCGATCGCATCGAGGTTGCGCTTGATGTCGGTCCATCCATCGCTGACGACATCTTCTTCCTTGTCGATGCCCTTGATCAGCGCGGTCACGTTGACCTGCACGTTGAAGTTGTCCATCCGGCGCTTCTGCCAACCGGGAGTCAGCTTCTTGACCCATTCGGGATCGGTCGGACGATTCAGGCGCTCATCAACGGAAGACGGCGTGCGCTGGAAGACATACAGTTGCTGCGCGGCTTGCGCGAGATGCGGCACGCATTGCACCGCCGTCGCGCCCGTCCCGATGACGGCGACGCGCTTGTCGTGGAGCTTATGCAAATTGCCGGTCGTATCGCCGCCGGTGTAGTCGTAGTCCCATCGGCTAGTATGGAAGGTATGCCCCTTGAAGCTGTCGATGCCGGGAATGCCGGGAAGCTTCGGGCGGTTCAGCGGGCCATTGGACATCACCACGTAGCGCGCCCGCATGCGGTCATTGCGGTTGGTGGTGATGATCCATCGATACTCGTCCTCTTTCCAGGTGATGTCTTTGATTAGCGTCTGAAAGCAGGCATCGCGGTACAAGTCGTATTTGTTCGCGATGCGCTTCGCGTGCTCGACGATCTCGGGCGCGAAAGAATAGCGCTCCTTTGGGATGTAGCCGGTCTCTTCGAGCAGCGGCAGATAGACATATGACTCGACGTCGCATTGCGCGCCTGGATAGCGATTCCAGTACCAGGTGCCGCCGAAGTCGCCGCCCTTGTCGATGATGCGGATGCTTTTCACGCCCGCCTCGCGCAGCCGGGCGCCCGCCATCAGGCCGCCGAAACCGCCGCCGATGATCAGTACCTCGACCTCGTCGGTCAGCGGCTCGCGAGTGAATCCCGGCTCGACATATGGATCATCGACATAGCGCCTGAAGTCGCCTTTGACCTCGACGTATTGCTGATTGCCATCGGAGCGCATGCGCTTGTCGCGCTCGGCGCGATATTTGGCGCGCAGTTCGTTGACGTCGAAATCCAGCCGTGGCGATGCAGTTTCGTTGCTCATCGAGCATAGCCTCCCTTGTGGGCCTTATAGTTCGCCCATCAAAGCAACAATTTCCGAAATTCACAAAGTCAATTTCACGCCCATTTGTTCGGGGAACATACCGTACGGTTTGTAGCGACTATCCCTCCATCGGGAGGCCGACGTAATTCTCCGCGAGGCTCTGGGCGCCGGCGCGCGAGCTGGTGATGTAATCGAGCTCGGCCAGCTGCCGGCGGCGATCGAATGCGGTGTCATCGTGGAACCGATGCAGCATCGAAGTCATCCACCATGAGAAGCGTTGCACCTTCCAAACCCGGCGCAAACAAGTTTCTGAATATCGATTGAGCGAATCCCGCGAGCCGGAGCGATAGAACTCGGCGATCGCGCGCGCGAGGACGCGCACATCCGCCACCGCGAGGTTGAGGCCCTTGGCGCCCGTCGGCGGCACGATGTGCGCCGCATCACCGGCGAGGAAAAGATTCCCATGCTGCATCGGCTCTACCACGAAGCTGCGCATCTCGGTGACGCCCTTCTGCGTGATCGCGCCTTCATTCAGCTTCCATCCACCATCGGTGGCGAAGCGCCGATGCAGCTCCTCCCAGATGCGCGCGTCGGGCCATTCCTCGATGTTCTCGTCGGGCTCGCATTGCAAATACAGGCGGGTGAGATGCGGCGAGCGCATGCTCTGAAGCGCGAAGCCGTGATCGTGATTCACATAGACGAGCTCATCCGATGACGGTGCGGCCTCCGCGAGGATGCCGAGCCATCCGAAGGGGTAAACTTTTTCGAAGACGGTCAGAACTTTCGCGATGGCCGGACGGCAGATGCCATGGAAGCCGTCGCATCCCGCGATGAAGTCGCAATCTATTTCTTGCGCGATGCCATCTTTGCGGAACCGGATTTTTGGATTCGATGCTTCGAAACCTTCGACCGCTACATCTTCGACTTCGAAGATCACTTGCCCGCCCGCCGCGAGGCGCGCATCGGTGAGGTCCTTGACGACTTCCTGTTGCGGATAGATCGCGATGCTTTCGCCGGTGAGGTCCGCGAAATCGATGCGATGACCGCGACCGTTAAAACGCAACTCGATGCCGTGATGAATCAGCGCCAGCTTCTTGAGCCGCTCGCCGACCCCGGTCTCGATCATCAGGTCGCAGGTGCCTTGTTCGAGCAGACCGGCGCGCACACGCTCCTGCACGTATTGGCGGCTGCGATTTTCGATGACGATGGATTCGATGCCGCTTAGGTGCAGCAGATGCGAGAGCATCAGGCCCGCAGGTCCCGCGCCGACGATTCCCACCTGCGTGCGCATCGAAGTTTTGAAAAACTACACGGCGCGCGTCAGGCCGCCGTCGATGCGGATCATCGAGCCGGTGACATAAGCCGCGAGTGGACTCGCGAGGAATGCCGCGACCGCGCCGAACTCCGCCGCGGTGCCCATTCGACCCGCCGGCAGGGTGGTTTCGAAACGCTTCAGCGCTTCCTCTTCCGAGATGTTCAGGCGCTTGGCCATGCCCTGATGAAGCGACTTCGAACGGTTGGTGGCGATGACGCCCGGAAGCAGCATGTTCACCGTGATGCCGTCGCGCCCGACCTCGCCGGCGAGCGTCTTGGCCCATCCGACCACCGCGCTGCGCAGCGTGTTGGAAATGCCGATGGTCGGGATCGGCTCGATGACGCTGTACGACGCGACATTGAGAACGCGGCCGAATTTGCGCTGCGCGCATTTCGCCGATCAGCATGTCGGTGACGCGGAAGAACGGCATCACCATCGCGTGGAATTGCGCCTCCCAGACTTCCGGTTTCACCCCGACGACGCCCGACGGTGGCGGACCGCCCGAGTTGTTCACCAGGATGTCGATGGGCCCGAGTTGTTCGCGCGCCGATTTCACCGCGGCCTCGACGCTCGGCCAATTCGCGAGGTCCGCGGCGATGCCGATCATGCGGCATCCTCGCGCGGTCGCCTCGGACACCGTGCGGTTGATGGTTTCCTGGGTGCGCGCGACGATCGCGACCGCCACGCCCTCGGCCGCGAGCGCATCGGCGATGCCGCGACCGATGCCCTTGCTGCCGCCGAACACCAGCGCGGTTTTTCCTTTAATCTGAAGATCCATTTGCGACTACTTCAACGGCTGTTCCGGCATCGGGCCGAATCCGCCCTCCTCCGGCTGATGACCGTAAATGTCCTGGGTGAAGTATTCCGACTGATAGGTCGCGCTGCGCGCGCCCCATCCATACTCGACCATCCATCCCGACGGACTGCGGAAATAGAACGAATACATATGGTCGTTCGAATGCTTCCCGGTCCGGATCGTGACGGGAATTTTTTGATTGCGAACCAGGTCGTGCGTCATGCCGACGTCGTCGAGGTTATCAACTTCGAGCATGATGTGATTGAGCATCCGGCGCGTGTCAGGAATTCCGAAGGCGACGGTGTGATCGCGATCGTTACAATGCATGAAGCGGATCTGCATGGTGTTTTTGCCCATGCGGATTTTGTACTCGACGCCGCCGCGCATCCCGAGCGCATGGTAGAACTTTTGCGCCGCCAGCGGATCCTGTTGGCGGATGATGCAATGCCCCAGGCCGCCGGTGGCGGTTTTGAATTTCCCATGCATCGGACGCCCGGGATGAAACGGCTTGTGGAACTGCACCGCCGGCCCGTGAAAAATCTCGACCGGATTCCCACCCGGATCCTGCAGCTTCAGTACTTCGAGGACGTGCCGTTCAGTCGCTTCGTCCTCCGATCCGACGCGAAACTTGATTCCCGCCTCCGAAAGCTGGCGCTGCATCGCGCCGAATTCCTCCGCTCCGGCGACGCGAAAGCCGAGATACATCAAATCGTCGCTCGGATCCGAATGCATCACGATGCGATGATGCCAGTAGTCCATCCGCAGGTAGCATCGATCGCGCTCACCCTCCTCGGCGAGCTCGAGGCCGACCACCTTGGTGGCAAAATTCTTCCATTCGTCGAGATCCTTAACCCCGATGCCCATGTAGCCTAATTCGGTAACCTGGATCATTGTCGGCCTCCTGCGATGGACTCCTGATGCTTTTTCCCACGAATGACACTCGACAGTAAAGAACCAGGGTCATCCGGACGCAGGAAGGCGAGACTTCGCGCATCGGGAAGCCTCGAATAGATGATGTGGAAACGAAGGCGCGCTACGAGATCACTGCGAGATCAATCGATATGCAGGATCTGTCCCGGCTGGGGGCCAGGCCGCATCCCTTCGAGGTCGGAATCTTTCGCCGGCTTGTTTTCGGACTGGCGCTTGCGCTCGACGCGCCGCTGCTGCTTTTCCTGTTGCTTCTCTTTTCGCGCGCGTTCTCTGATTCTTTTTTCCAAGTAGGCTCCTCGCCGATGGCTCTTAGTTAGCGATGTTTATGGACAAAGGCTGACAATTAGGATGGACCTAATCATATTCCCTTCTCCGTCGGTATGATACGCCGCGAGCGCGGACCGGCTTCACGCCTCGGGCCGACATTTGGGGAAATCTGTTGCCAAAAAAACGCGTGATCAAGAGCATGACAATGGCCGCAAACCACCTTCGCAAAACTTCAAACGCAACTGACGCAACTCGCCGGATTGCTTACGCGCCAGAGTTCGGGAATTACCGAGATGACAATTTGCGAGCCTGTACGGCGTTTAAGGCGTGGAGTTAATTCGCCCGAAGCCGACTATTACCAGTAACCTTACAGGTGATGTATCGAGGTGCGAGGCGCGCCTCCACACGCGACAGGCAGCAACTGTGGGACCATGGTCTCATAGAAGAGCCTCAACTTTTCGGCTTACAGTTTGTGCAAATAGGCGCTCTGCTGCGGGCTTATCGCGCTCGCCTGAACTTTCGAAACAACGGAGAGATTGCCGGTGGCGAACGACGACCAAAGTAAAAATCCTTACGGGGGAGGACCGGGCACGGGCCTGCAGTTCCCGCCATATTACAAGCCAACACCGTCAGTCCGCAGCCGGATGAATTATTTTCCCGGCAGTGAGACGCTCGGACCAGACGAGATGCGGATTTCGTTCGTAGGAAGCTGCCCCTTTCCGCCTCGGCGCGAACAAGCGGGCACCTGCATAATGGTCGAACTGGGGAATGGCGACCGCTTCTTCTTCGACTTCGGTCCCGGCTGCATCAAGAACATCCTCGCCATGGGCGTCTCGGTGCCAGAGATTAACGACATCTTCATTACCCACCTGCACGTGGACCACTACCACGACCTGTCTTATCTCCTCCCTTTCTCGGCGTGGGCGGGAAGGTGGAAACAGCCGCTGCGGGTCACCGGACCGTCGGGGCGTACACTTGAGCTTGGGACCAAGGGCATGGTGGCCGGGATGAAGCAAATGCTGAAGTGGCACCTCGAAGCCTTCGACGCCTGCCCTATCGGAGACGGCTATGAGGTCGAGGTCAACGAGTTCGACTGGAAGCACGAAAATGGCATCTGCTATGAGAAGAATGGCGTCACGATCCGTCATTGGCGGCGCTCGCACGTCAAAGACGGCGCATCGGCCTACCGTTTGGACTGGAACGGCCTCTCGTTTGTATGGACCGGTGACGGTCGGCCCGACGAACTGACTGAGAAGTACGCCAAGGGCGTCGATGTCTTCGTCACCGAGTTCCAACCCGATTTGGCGCGCATCAACCTGCTCAAGTACGGACTGCCCGAATTCCTCTTCAACTATACCGTCGACATCCACCACACGCTGAACTATGCGGCGGGCTATCTCATCAAGCAGGTGAACCCGCGCTGCGGTATGGTCACGCACTTCGCGTTCGACAATGACACCCTCAATGAGGCTAGCGCCGATGTTCGCGCGCACTGGAATGGGCTGTTCCTGTATGGCGCGCCGGACGTGGTGGTCGTCAACGTCACTAAGGACGCGATCTGGCACCGCGAGGCCGCGCTGCCGGGATTTTCGGGCCAGTCCTTGCCGAATCCCAAAATTCTCTTCGGAGATCCGCTACCGTTAGCGACAGGCAAGGGCATCGTTCCTCAGCCGCGGATGCCGCGCGAGCAGCAGCAGGAGCAACTGACGCGCGACCTCGAAATCGACCCAAAAAAATACTATCCACCGGACGTTTACCGCGAGCCGCTAACCAGGCTCCCGAACCCGCAAGAGGTCGATCTCCTCGAGATGGCGAGGGTGATGGGAATTGATCTGAGCAAATTCAAGAAATAACGGGCGAGCCCGTTCGAGCGGGCATCGGGAACCGTGGAAATCGCAAACGACAATAATCAAATCGTCCCGATGACGATCCTGACCGGCTTTCTCGGCGCGGGAAAGACGACGCTCCTGAATCGGATCCTGACTGCAGATCACGGACTGCGGGTCGCGGTTCTCGTCAATGATTTCGGTTCGATAAATATCGACGCCGAACTCGTGGTCGGGGTGGACGACAACACGATCAGCCTGGCCAACGGATGCGTCTGCTGCACGATTCGCGACGACCTGGTCGAAACTGTGATGCAGACGATCAACCGCCGCGAAGCGCCCGAATACATCCTGCTCGAAGCCAGCGGCGTGGCGGACCCGGCCGGGATCTTCATGACTTTCAACGATTCAAATTTGCATGATCGCATCAGATTGGACAGCGTCATCTGCGTGGTGGATGCCGAACAGGTCTTTGCGCATCCCGAGTATCCGCCACTGATGGACCTCAAACTGCGCCAAGTCGGGTTCGCAGATATGCTGATTCTGAACAAGGTAGAACTCGCGGGTCCTGCTCAAGTCGAGAAGGTAAGGGCTTGGCTCGACGAACATTTCAACCGACTCCGCATCGTCGAAGCCAATCACTGCGATACGCCGCTGGAAATCCTGCTCTCGCTAGGGCGTTTTGGTCCAGGCGAGTCGAGCTTCGATCGACAAGCACTCGAACATAGCGACTGTAAAGACTCCAATTGCGCAGGTCACAATGTTCACTCGAAGAACTTCAGCACCTGGAGTTATAAAACCGCGCAGCCACTGTCGCTAACAGCGTTGCGTGAGGTGGCTCGGAAATTACCGGGAAACATCTATCGAGCAAAAGGGATCATCTACAATTCGGACTCGCCGGAGCGACCCGCCGTGCTCCAGGTCGTCGGCAGACGGGTGGACATTTCGATTCAAGGGGAGTGGGGACAACGCACGCCTTGCACACAAATCGTCGCCATCGGTGCGGCGGGCAGCATCGACGCGAGACTGCTAGAGCAAACCTTCGACTCCTGTATTTCAGACGCAGCTAAAGAGTTCTAGTCGTCTAGAGTTACTCGTTGCAATGTTCCTTTCCCGCTGAAATGCGGGGACGAACCAATTTTTCCCGTTAACCGCTGTCCTCACGAATGCTTAACCCAATTTGCAACTTAACGCGCTTTAGATAACGCATCTACGACAAGGAGCGGTGCTGCTCGCTCACTTCGGACCACAAGAATGGGCGGTGCGCTCACTTCCGGATGCCAACAGGTCGCCGCTGCTTAGCGGACCGCTGATTCGCAGTGAGCAAAATATATTTTCGGCGTTACTATCATTGAGCGAACGAAGCGTGTACTCTCGTAGAAACTGCTAGGACGCATCCTTTCACTAAACGCGGAATTCTCCTTCGTTTTTCTGCTCGCGAGCTTCCAGCCACAACCATGGAGGGCATTTGCATGCCTAAGAAACTATACGTCGGCAATCTCGCGTACGCGGTGACCGACCAAAATTTGAACGAACTCTTCTCGGGAATTGGTGGAGTAACGAGCGCCGCGGTAATCAGCGACAAGTTTTCCGGCCAGTCCAAGGGCTTCGGCTTTGTCGAAATGAATGACGACAAGCAGGCCGCCCAGGCCATCTCGACCCTCGATGGGACCGAGTTCATGGGCCGTAACCTCAAGGTGAATGAAGCCAAACCGCGCGAAAACCGCTCGGGTGGCGGTGATCGCAATGGTGGTGGCGGCGGACGCTGGTAAAGCTGCTAGTATATTAGATGGGCGGGCGCGAGCCCGCTCATCACTCCACTGTAAAACCATCCTGCGGTGGGGCATCTCGCGAACCGATCGGAACCTATGGCCAGAGTATATTTCGATAGTATTGCCGGCTCGATCACCCGCGAGGACATCCGCGAATTCTTTACCCGCGCGGGCGAAGTGCGTGGCGTGCTCCTCGTCACTGACAAAGTTTCAGGAGAATCCAAAGGCTTCGGATGCGTCGACATGGCGACCGATGCCGACGCCCTGCATGCGATGAGTTCCCTGAAAGGAACGTCGATAAAAGGCGGACCGATTCGAATCGAACAAGCGAAAGCCGGAAAACGCGCTAAATAGCAGACTTCGCGAATAGCTGAAGTCGAGGGGAACCGAATGCGCAGCATCACCAAGAACGAGAATCCCTGGCAGAGTCACGACTGGAAAGTGAAGACCCTGATCTCGGTTACTCGTGGAGGTTCCCGGCTCGGATTTACCTGCCGCTCCTGCGAGCGAACTTTCACCCATATGACGGGCAGCAATCAGACCTGGGCCACCAACGGCAAGGATGTCGCGCTGGCGGAAGATATCTCGCGGCGCTGGCTATCCGAGACGTGCCCGGTTAGCCCGGTTGCTACCGATGGCGCCGATCGCCTCAATCACAAGAATGCTCCGGTAGAAGCGGCTTAAGGGCCGCCTGATCGACGGAAGCTGCTCTCTCCTCATTTCGCCGCGGTCGCCGCGCCAGAGCGGATTAACGTCTCGATGGCATCCGGCGAATAGCCAAGCTCGCGCAGCACCTCGCGCGTATGCGCACCAATCTCGGGCGCCAGCGTAGGCTTGCGCTTTTCCGAACCCGCAACGAAAACCGGACTGTTAACCGTCTCGAGCTTGCCGCGCGACGGATGCTCAATTTCCACCACCGCTTTCGCATGCCGCATCTGCGGATCGCCGGCGACATCTTCGAGTTTAGGCAGCGGAGCCCATTTGATGTCGAACTTCTTGAACAGCGTGCGCAGTTCGGCGAGCTCACGCGCCTCGAATTGCGATTGCAAGAGCGCATAAAGCTCGTCGCGATTTTCGGTCCGCGCCGCATTCGAGGAAAACATTTCCGTCGTCGCAACATCGGGGAAGCCGAGCGCCTCGCAGAGCCGCGGGAACTCATGATCGGGATCAAGCTGGATGAGCAGGAAGGCCTTGCCATCGCGGCTGGTATATCCGGCCGCGAGCGGATTGGGCGGTGCGCCGCCAGGAACCACCTGCGGGAAAACCGCGTTGCAAAATCGCGCCTGAAGATCGCATGCATTCGCCCATGCGCCCGAGGCCATGAGCGAGGTGCCGACCTTACCACCCCGCCCAGTCTTTTCGCGCTGATAGAGCCCAAGCATAATCGCGCCAAACAGCGACATCGCGGTCGGATGGTCCCCGAGCCCAGGCCGCGGTCCTGCCGGAGTGCCATCGCGGCCCGTCATGCTCATGAAGAGGCCGGAGCGCGCCCAGTACGCGAGCGCATCGAACGCGGGCTCGTCGGCATCGTCGCCGGCGTCGCCATAGCCGGTCAGATGCGCATAGACGAGGCGGTCATTGATGGGGCCGAGGTCGTCATAGCCGATGCGAAACTTCCTGAGCAGCACCGACTGGTAGTTGGTAACGAAGACATCGGCGGATTTGACCAGGCGCAGCAGGGCCTCGCGACCCTCGGGCTTTTCCAGATCGAGCGCGAGGCTGCGCTTGTTGCGATTGGTGAGAATCCACGGCCAGTTGAGCTCGGTTTTGGCGACCCCCGGAAGATGGGCGAACCCGCGCCATAGATCGCCGGCGGGGCGCTCAATTTTGATGACATCGGCACCGAAATCGGACATCACGGTAGCCGACGCGGGACCGGCGATATAGGTACCGCAATCGATGACGCGAATTCCGGAGAGCAAACCTTTGGATTCCACGGGAACCTCGCTGAGGGCAATCTGCCTCGTCATCGCATTGCGGCAATTTTTGTGCAAGCGTTGGGAAGCATACAGAAGACTATGATCGTACAGAATTTATAGCATCACTTCGATCGCGGATGCGGTCGCTACCGCCGAAGCCGGCGCCGATCTTATCGGCGTCGTGGTAGCCGAACCGGGCGTCGTTCCCGAAGGCGTCGATGCCAAGCTCGCGCGCGAAATCCTCGCGGGTGCGAGGCCGCGCGCCCGCGGCGTCGCGATGTCATTGCTCGATGATCGCGACGAGATCTGCGCTATGGTCGATGCGGTGCGGCCGGACATCCTTCATATCGCGGCGCGCGAAGTTGACCCTGACGATTGCGCATGGATTCGCGAGCGCATCGCGCCGGTCAGGTTGCTTCGTGCCATATCGGTTGCGGCGGGCGAGACGTTGACTGAAGTTGATGCACATCAACTATGCGCCGATTTCCTGATGCTCGAGGCCGGCGCAAAAGGCGCTTCCGGTGAAGTCCACGAGTATTCTATCTGCCGAGACGTCGTTCTACGCTCGAAGATCCCCGTCATTCTCGCTGGAGGCCTCTCTGCCGACAACGTGTCGCAAGCCATCGCCTCCGTGAAGCCATGGGGTGTCGACTCCTTCACCCATACCGATATCCCCGGCCAGCGCGGCAGGAAGGATATCGCGCGAGTGCGCGCCTTTGTGGCCGCCGCGATGCGCGCCTTCGCCGACAACATCGAAGCCTCATCCCGCTAAAGCTGTCCCCCCCGCGAACTGGTCGATTAAAAATCAATTAACGGCGGGAATGACCCCTGGGTTGCCCGAAATATAAACATGACGATGTTGTCAACACGCAGCGCCGAAGCGGGCACCGCTTCAAATCACGGGAAGCTCAAACGTGCAAAATTTGAACGCGAAGTAGAAAAACTCGACATCGAGCTGGTGAAACTCCAGGAATGGGTGAAGCATACCGGCGCGAAGATTGTGATTTTGTTCGAAGGACGCGATGCCGCCGGGAAGGGCGGTGTCATCAAACGGCTCACCGAGCGAGTCAGCCCGCGCGTGTTCCGGGTGGTAGCTCTGCCTGCTCCGACCGAACGCGAAAAATCCCAGATGTACATCCAGCGCTATGTTGCGCATCTGCCCGCGGCAGGTGAGGTGGTTATCTTCGATCGCAGCTGGTACAACCGCGCGCTGGTCGAACGGGTGATGGGCTTCTGCACGGAGGAGCAGGCTAAGTACTTTCTCAAGAATTGCCCTCCGGTCGAACAAGCCTTCATTCAGTCCGGCATCATCCTGATCAAATACTGGTTCGAGGTCGGCCAGGAGGAGCAAACCCGCCGCTTCCTGTCGCGGATCAACGACGGGCGCAAAATCTGGAAACTCAGTCCGATGGATCTGGAGTCGCATCGCCGCTGGTACGATTATTCCCGCGCTCGCGACGCGATGATGGCGGCGACTGACACCGACCTGGCGCCGTGGTACGTGGTCGATGCGGACGACAAACGTCGCGCCCGTCTCAACTGTATCGCGCATTTTCTCAGCCTGATTCCATACCAGGCGCTGCCCAGGGAAAAAGTGAAGCTCCCCAAGCGTCAGAAGCCGAAGGGGTATCGAGAACCCGAGCGCAAGATTAGACGCGTTCCGAGCGTCTTTTGACCATTCGATTTGGAGATCACTTTGGAAACGACACGGAATCTGGTCGAAATGGCGGTCTTGCTCATCGAGGTGCTGGCGGTGCTCGTGATCCTGGTTGCCACCATCTTCGGCACGATTCGGTATGTGGTCCATTTCCTCAGTCGGGTGCCGGAGTCCTACGAGCACTATCGAGGTCAGCTGGGAAAATCGCTGCTGTTGGGATTGCAACTTCTGGTGGCCGCTGACGTCGTGAGGACGGTGGCGTTGCAGCCTACTCTGGATAACGTGGTGGTGCTCGGATTGCTGGTCCTGGTGCGCACGTTCCTGAGCTGGTCAACCGTGGTCGAGATCGAGGGCCGCTGGCCCTGGCGAGGCCTGACGCAGGTCGCGCCACCCGAACCACCCGATGCGCGGTGACCACGAAGAGCTGGATTCATCACGTTACGTTCACATTCCGGGAATTGGACCCGCTACCTAGTCGAATCCGTCGAGGGTAGGATCTTCGCAGTCGCAGCCGCGATGCGATCCCACTCTGTCCTGCGAGGATTTTCATCATGCCTGGCAACCTCTCATCCCGCGAACTCCAGCTCCTCGACGCTTACTGGCGCGCTTCCAATTATCTGACCATCGGTCAGATCTACCTCAAAGAAAATCCGCTGCTGCGCGAGCCGTTGCGCGCCGAGCACATCAAGCCGCGATTGCTCGGCCATTGGGGAACCTCGCCCGGGCAGAATCTCGTCTATGTCCATCTTAATCGCATCATTCGCGAGCATGACGCCTCGATGATCTATGTCTCCGGTCCCGGTCACGGCGGTCCGGCAGTCGTCGCGCAAACCTACCTCGAAGGCACCTATTCCGAGGTCTATCCGAAGGTTTCGCAGGACCTCGAAGGATTGCGAATTCTGTTCCGTCAATTTTCCACGCCGGGTGGAATTCCGAGTCATGCCGGTCCGCACATTCCCGGCTCGATTAACGAGGGCGGCGAGCTCGGCTATTCGCTCATGCATTCGTTCGGCGCGGCGTTCGACAATCCCGAGCTGATCGTCGCGTGCGTGATTGGCGATGGCGAGGCTGAGACCGGTCCACTCGAGGGATCGTGGAAAGGAATCAATTTCCTCAATCCTGCGCGCGACGGCGCGGTGCTTCCGATCCTTCATCTTAATGGCTACAAAATTTCCGGGCCCACCGTGCTCGCGCGCGAGAGCGACGATGAAGTTCGGCAGCTTCTGAATGGGCACGGCTACGAGGTCCATTTTGTCGAGGGCGACGACCCGATGGCGGTTCATCAGCAGATGGCCGCAACGCTCGAGTCATGTTTCGCGGCAATTCGCCAAATCCAGAGGGAAGCGCGCAGCAATGGCGTCCGTGAGCGTCCACGATGGCCCGCGATCGTGATGCGCACCCTCAAGGGATGGACCGGGCCCAAAGTTGTGGACGGGTTGCAAATCGAGGGCACCTTCCGCGCTCATCAGGTGCCGCTGGCGAATGTCCGGGACAACCCCGAGCATTTGAAGATGCTCGAGCAATGGATGCGGAGCTACCGGCCGGAGGAACTCTTCGATTCCAACGGCCGCCTCGATGCCGAAATCGCGAAGCTCGCGCCGCGCGGACATCGCAGGATGAGCGCGAACCCCATCGCGAATGGCGGCGAATTTCCCGAACCGCTCGTCATCCCGGATTACACCCGGTATGCGGTCCAGATGAACGAGCACGGATCGGTGGTGGTTGAAAATACCAAATGCTTCGGCGCGATGATGCGCGACATCTTCAAACGCAACGAGAAGCAACGCAACTTCCGGCTCTTCTGTCCCGATGAGACCAACTCCAATCGTCTCGGTGATGTTTTCGAGGCCGAGAATCGATGCCTGGTCAGCCGCATCTATCCTTATGACGACCACGTGTCTCCAGACGGCCGCGTGATGGAAGTGCTGTCGGAGCATAACCAGGAGGGGTGGCTCGAAGGTTATACGCTAACCGGGCGTCATGGAGTATTCGCAACCTATGAGGCATTCGCGATGATCGTCGATTCGATGACCTCGCAGCACGCGAAGTGGCTGAAGACCTGCCACACCGAGTTACCATGGCGCAGGCCGGTGCCATCGTTGAATTACCTGCTTACTTCGACCTGCTGGCGCAACGACCATAATGGTTTCAGTCATCAGGGCCCCGGTTTTATCGACAGCATTCTGACCAAGCAGGGAATTATCACTCGAATCTATCTTCCGCCCGACGCTAACTGCCTGATGTCGGTCGCGGACCACTGCTTACGGAGTCATAACTACATCAACCTGATCGTGATCGATAAGCAGCCGCACCTTCAGTACCTCAACATCGATGATGCGCGCGAGCATTGCGCGCGTGGGGCTTCGCGCTGGGATTGGGCGAGCAACGATCACGATGGCAAGCCGGACATCATCCTGGCCTGCGCCGGCGACGTCTCGACGATGGAAACGCTGGCGGCCGCATGGCTGCTGCGCAAGCACCTGCCGGCCATGAAGGTGCGCGTCATCAACGTGGTTGACCTGATGAGGCTATGGCCGCCCGACGTGCATCCGCATGGGATGGACGAGGAGACCTTTGTAAGTCTGTTCACCGGCACCACCGATGTGGTCTTCGCGTTTCACGGCTATCCTCGCGCGGTCCATGAAATCCTGCATGGCCGGACCAACGCGTCGCGCTTCCATGTGCGCGGTTATATGGAGGAAGGCACTACCACGACACCATTCGATATGGTGGTGCTGAACAAGACCAGCCGCTTCCATCTATGCCTCGAAGCTTTGCGCCGCGCCTCGACGATTGAGGGGTCGGGTCAACTCATCCAGCTATGCCAGGAATCCCTCGAGCGCCATCGCAAGTATGTGGTGGAGCACCTCGAAGACATTCCCGAGATCGCGAACTGGAAGTGGACTGACGTCTAGGCGATAGCTATCAGTCTTCGAGGGTCGAGAAGCGGATCAGGCCGGCGACCAGGAACAGCATTCCTAGACCCACAGTGGCGGCGAACGGCCATAGCGTCGCTGACGGCGGCTGGTTGCGAATCATCAAGTCATTATAGGACTGCATGGTCCAGGTGGTGGGTACGAAGCGCGCCAGCGTGCGCATCCAGCCGGGCTCGAAATCCAGCGGCCACCAGCATCCTCCAATCGCTGCAATCGCCATGCTTAATGTGGTGCCGAACGGCATCACCGAGTCGTGCGCGCGCGCAATCGACGCGATGACGAGGCCGAGTGCCGCCGATGCGAATGAGATTCCGGCCGTGGGTATCAGCAGCGCGAGCGGATAGCGGCCCAGGCTGATTCCGAACAGTAACCATCCCACCGCGAACAGCAACACCATCTGCACGATACCAACCACGAAGCGGGCGATTATTTTTCCCAGCAGCAGACCGGTGAGTGGCGCGCCGCTGACGCGCATCCGCCGCAGCGTGCCCCAGTCGCGCTCGTCGAACAGCGTCAGCGCGATGCCGAGCATCATGCCGATGAGCAAAAACGTGATGCCGAACCCTGGGACATATTGGTCGAACGCATTGACGCTGGTCGGCTCGCCCTCGATAGCGGGGCGCTCGACGAAGCCCAACTCACCGGGCAGCGTCGGTGCGCGCGCGGCCTCGAAGCGGTTTAGCTCGGCGGTGAGGTTCGTGTCGCGTATCGCGGGCGGCTTCGGGATCTTGATGGCGAAGGCGTCGGGCGAGGGCCTCGGCAAGGTGGCGTCGAGCTTCGGCGGCGTGATTGGCTTGCTCAACGTCGCGAGGTCGGACTGCGCGGGAGGGGTTGGAAATGCCGGAGGCGGCGGGATATCCGAGGCATGGCTACCGGCAAGCGTTTTCAGCTTCGAGAGCCAATCCTCGAAGGCGCGCTGACTGGTCTGCAGCCGCGCAAGGTAGTCCTGGATCTCGCGCAGGATCGCTTCGCGCGCAGTAAGTTGACCCTGGACCTCCGACCACGCCTCATTCTCGCGATTCTTTACCGCCGCCGCGGTTTGATCCTCGGTCTGTCGGAGCGCGGTCTCGATCTGCCGTCGAATCGACGCCTCGAGCGAGGTCTGAGCGCTCGCCGCCGCGGAACGGAATTGCGTTTGCTCGCCGGCAACGTCGCTCGATAGCCGCTCGAGGTTCGCGCGCAGGTTCGCGTCCGCCGCATCGAGCCGTTTTTGCGCGGTCGCACGCGCCTGCTCGCCGACCTTGCGGCACAACTCATTGATGCGGAGTTCGAGCGCGTCCACTTCGATGCGCCGGACCGGATCGACGTAAATGATTAGATGCGGATCGCGACCAGTTTCGATCGCTTCGGTGGCGCCGGCGGGAATCTCGATCGCGAGGGGAGTGCGATCGCGGTGATTCACCAGGCGTTGCGCCCGCGCTGAATCGTCCAGCAACTCGACGCTGATCGATGGTTCGCGCCGCAGTGCTTCGATGATGCCCTGCCCTACTTTTCCCTGGTCGTAATTTACCACCGGCAGACGGACCGAGCCGGCGACGCCGCCGTACAACGAGCCAAGTGAGTATCCCGCCACCATGATTATCAGCACCGGCGCAAACAGCAGCATAAACAGCACGATGGGATCCTTGATGAGCAACCGCGTCTCATTCTGGATCGTCAGCCAAATCGCGCGCAGCATCGGGAGCCTCGATTAGATGTTGTCGCGCAAGGTGCGACCGGTGAGCGCGATGAAAGCATCGGCCAGATTCGGACTATGCACATTGAAATCGAGCACCGAGATATCCGAGGCGCGAAGCCGCTGCAACACCTCCGGAACCTGCGTGATGCTCTTCAATTCGAGCACCAGTTGTCCCTCCCCTGACTGCGCAACCTCCTGGACGCCGCGAAGACCGAGACTCCATCCATCGGATAGCTGTCCACGATAAGTCAACTCGAGGCGTGGATGCCCGCCGCCGAGCGCGACCAGTTCTTCGACCGTGCCATCAGCGATCAACCTGCCGCTGTCGATAAGCAACACGCGATCGCAAATCCGCTCGGCCTCTTCCATGTAATGAGTGCTGTAAATCACCGCCGCACCAGCCTCCGCGCAGCGCCGAACCAGAGTCAAGATCTGCTCGCGCGACTGCAAGTCGACGCCGACCGTCGGCTCATCCAGCATCAGCACGGCGGGGCGATGAACGATGCCGCATGCGAGGTTGAGGCGGCGCTTCATGCCACCGGAAAACGAATGCATCGGATCGTCAGCGCGCTCGTTGAGGCCGACCTCCTCGAGGACGCGCGGGCAGGCCTTGTTCGCCTCCACGCTCGACAGCCCCTGCATCCGCGCGAAGTGCCATACGTTTTGCGCGGCGCTCAGGGCGGGATAGAGCGCGAGCGATTGCGGCACCAGGCCGAGCATGCGACCGAGCGTGCGGGGGTCGGACCGCGCCGGCCTGCCGTCGATCAGCACGCGACCGCGATCCGGGCGCATCAGCGTGGAAAGAATCGAAAGCGTGGTGGTTTTGCCCGCGCCATTGGGGCCGAGCAATCCCGCCACCTCGCCCGGATGCACCGCCAGGCTAACGTTGTTGAGCGCCAGGCGCGCGCCATAGCTCTTCGAGATCTCGATCGCCTCGAGAATCGGTGCACGCGCGGCGCTATTCATCGGAGCTCATCAGGGTTGATGCGTTAGCTCTCGCATGCGAATGACGCGCGATCAACATGCATCGTGACGCTCTCGACGGCGGACGCCCGAGATTGCAATGATGGGCGCGCGCTCGCGAGGAGGATTAACATGACAGAAACAAAATTCGGTGACGTGACGGTCACGACCAAAGACTATGTCGGGCAGGTCGAGATTCATCGCCCGCCACATAACTATTTTGACGTTCAACTAATCAGGGACCTGGTCAGCGCGTTCGACGCCCTCGATAAGGATGTCGATTGCCGCGCGTCGGTGCTGTCGGCGGAAGGCAAATCGTTTTGCGCCGGCGCCAACTTCGCCAATCGCCAGGCAGTCGGCGCCGAGCCCGGCCAGGCGGGTGGAAATCCGCTCTACTCCGAGGCGGTGCGGCTGTTCAGTTGCAAGAAGCCCATCGTCGCGGCGATCCAGGGAGCCGCGATCGGTGGCGGATTCGGCCTCGCGCTGGTGGCGGATTTTCGCGTCGCGTCGCCCGAGGCGCGCTTCGCGGCGAATTTCGTGAAGATCGGTTTTCATCCGGGTTTCGGATTGACCCACACGCTGCCGCGCCTCATCGGTCAGCAGAAGGCGAACCTGATGTTCTTCACCGGCCGCCGCATCACCGGCGAGGAGGCGTTCGCATGGGGCCTCGCCGATGTGCTCGTCGAGCCGAACAAACTGCGCGAAGCGGCGACCGCGCTGGCGGCTGAGATCGCGGAAAACGCGCCACTGGCAGTGGTGTCAACGCGCTCCACCGTGCGGCGCGGACTCGCAGAAGCGGTCAAGGCGCAGACCGACATCGAGTTCGTCGAGCAGTCGATGCTTATGAAAACCGAGGACCATCGCGAGGGCATCAAGGCGGTCGCGGAGCGCAGGCCGGGCCGCTGGGTGAATCGATAGTCGTTACCGATAGTCCTCGTTGAGCGCGTTGAGAAAGGCGCTCAACGAGGGCAAATCGTTGTCATCGATGGAGACATCCATGAGCTCGGGTGACCCGTTCCGCAGCGCCTTGCTCCGAGCCATATCCGAGACCGTGCCGTAGAAGTTCAGCACATCCTCGATGCTGTCGAGCGAGCCGTTGTGCATGTACGGGTTGGACTGGCCGGGATCGCGCACTGAAGGCGTTTTGAAAAACGCAATCGCCATCGGAAGGATCGCATCGGGCGTGCAACTGACGCTGGTGAACTCGGCGCACAAAATCTGCGTCAGCGCGCTCTGCGGATTCGGAACGTCCGGATTCGCGAAAATGTTCCATACGCCGAGGTCGGTGAATCCGGGAGTCGTCGATGTTGCCGGCGAGCGAAACATCGCGGTCGCGTTGGGATGGTTCGGGGTCGGCGGCAGGTAAGCATCGAAGTCGGCGTTGCGCGTGTTCAGGTCGGGAATCGCGAGCGCCATAAACTGCCCGGCGCCATGCGCGGCATCATACTCGAGCTGCGACACGCCGGTGTTATGGAAGATGTTGTCGGTGAAAGCCGGTGGCGTATGGCACGCGACGCAATTTCCGGCTCCTCCGGAAACCGGCGCGCCCGGCTGCGTGAAGAAAACCTTCATCCCCTGCAGCTCCAGGGCGCCGAACTGAAATTTCTGCTTGTGAAGTTTGAACGTGCCATCTTTTGACGTCACAAACTTCGGACTCACGAGCTGATTTACAAGGCCCAGCAGCCGCTGGGCATACGCGATATTCGTTTCACCGGGATTCGGGGCGGCCGGCAATTTATTTTTGCTCAGGAATACATCGTAAGGCGAGGGCGGCTCGTTCAGGTTGAACGCGATCGAATTCATATACGCGAGAATCAGCGCGCCGGTATCCTGCATGATCGCGTCGTCGGTCGCCGTTGTCACATCGATACGATACTGCGCCGGAAGGACCAGGTCCTTCGGCAGCCGCGGGTCGGTTCCGAGCAGAACCACGCTGTAGGGAAATCCCCCGCATCCGTAGCGCCGCGCCAGCGCGTTCTTGCCGTTGTCATTTTTGATGACGTTGATGATGTGCGCCTCGGCCTGCGCGAACTCGCTCGGAAGCCATCCGAAGTTGCGCCCGGTCAGCGTGGCGAGGGTGAGATCCTCGATGCTCGCGAACTCGCCATCGAAGTGAAACAGCGTCGGAACCGCGCGCGGGATGGTATCGCTCACCAGCAGTTGTGCATTACGCGGCGTGGTCACAAGGCCATCGGAGCGCACGGGAATCGGGCTGCGCCGCGCGAAATCGCAATAGGTGCGTCCTTCCAGCTTCGAAGTACCAAGCAGGTCATTGCCGAGGTGGCAGTTGCGGCAGTTCATGCTCTGATTGCGAAACGGATCGGGCAGCGGCTTTCCAGCGGCATTCTGTTCGACGCTCACCGTCGGATCGCCCGGCTTGAGCGGCGTGTTCACATCACGATTCGGCGCTTCGGTAATGAAGTTGAAAAAAAATTGTGCGAAGCGAGTTTCGCGAAACAGTCGATCGCCGACCTGCACCGCGGCCGGCGCGTCGATGGGATCCGAGCACGCGCCCGCACTCCCCAACATCGCCGACAGAAAGCATCCGAGGATTGCGAGACTCAGCGCTGCAACTTTGACAGATCTAGATAACAACATCCGATGGCTAGAGAACGAAATACGCGACTCCGGCAGCGATCAGAATGCCCACCACGATGATCGGAAGATAGTGAGTCTCCTCGATTGGCGGCCACCACGGGAACCATGGAAACGGATTCCGCTTCACTCCAATATTTTACGCTCCTTGAAAAAAAGTGATACGCGGTTGTTGACCGCCGCAAGTTATCGCAGCAGTTGAGCGAGTCGTGGCAAGCGATGCCGACGCATAGAGGTTTTTCATGGAAGATTCGATTCTAAAGCCGCTAATTCCGAGGCTCGAAGCAGTCATCGATCGAACGCTCGAGCGCGAACGGGTGCCCGGCGCAGCGATCGGCATCGTGCGCGATCAGGAACACCTCTGGAGCCGCGGTTTCGGGTACGCCGATTTGGCGAGCGATCGCTTCCCCAACGCCGATACGGTTTTCCGCTGCGGCTCGATAACCAAAACCTTTACCGCCACCGCGATTATGCAGCTTCGCGAGGAGGGTAAACTTGGGATTGACGATCCACTCGTCCGCCCCATTCCGGAATTCGGTGCGGTAAAAGCGCGATTCGGCAAGCCGCAGGACGTGACCATTCGCCGCCTGCTCACGCATACGTCGGGGCTGGCGGGCGAAGGGCCCAACAATGGATGGGAGAAACTGGAGTTTCCCTCGATCGAAGGCATGCTCTCGGCGCTCGGACGGACCGAAATCGTGATCGAGGCCGAGTCGCAGTACAAATATTCGAATCTGGGTTATGCACTGCTCGGTGAAGTGATCGCGCGCGTCAGCGGCCAGCCTTATGCCGATTACGTTCAACGCAACCTTTTAGATCCGCTTGGGATGAACGACAGCGGTTTTCATTTGCCAACGTGCTTTTGTCCTCGTCAGCGGCACACGCGAGAATGTCACGACCGTAGAAAACGTTGCTACCTGATGCGGTCCGATCGACTTGGTTCCCGGATTCGTACCGCGCTGATCATGGTGCAGACGAGTCCTCCTTCGGGCGGGCGACTGCTTTGAGCTGCGAATCCGTGCTCAATCAGAAAACGATCCGCAACAGCGCGCTTGCGTTGGGCCTGGTCGATTTCGGGATCACTCGCGTCGCCAATGAACGGAACCGGCGTCCGCTTTACGATTCGAAAATGACCTGGTCGTCCAGCGCCAGGTTAGCGCTCTTCATTTTCCGCGCGGAGGCAATCCGGCGGCGCGGTAAACGTCGTCGATGATGCGCATCCCGATGACACCATCGTGCGCGTCGGTCGGAAACGCGCTCCGGTCACCTGCTAGCGCAAGGACCAGCGCGCGCAGCTGATGCGTATAGCTCGTGTCGCCGGGCACCGTTTCATTGATGGTTCCCGCGGGCGTCGTGACCGTCAGTTGGTGACCCCAATGAGGGCCGACGGGGTTGGTAACATTGAGTTCGCCGCGATCTCCGCGCGCGATGAAGCTCGCACCGAGCTGCGCGTCAGCCGCCATCGAGCACGTCATTCGCGCGGTCACGCCCGGCGCAAGTTCCAGGTCGGCCTCCATCGCAACATCGATGTTGGGCGGCCCGATCTGCGCCTTCGCCGCGATGACTCGCGGTGTCATGCCCGAGAAGTAGCGAAGCATGTGCAGCGGATAGCATCCGAGATCCATCGTCGCGCCGCCCGCGAGGCTCCAATCGAAGCGAATGTTGTCCGGTGGAATGGGGACCGAGAAGTTCGCTTCGACGCGGTTCAGCCTGCCGAGAGCGCCGTCGCGAATCAGCGCGCGAATCCGATCGGCCAGCGGATGATAGCGGTAGTGAAACGCTTCAACCAGTAGCAGCCCGGTTTCATCGGCAACTTGCGTCATCCGCGCGGCCTCGTCGGCATTCGAGGCGAGCGGTTTTTCGCAGAACACATGCTTGCCGGCGCGCATCGCGCGGATGCTCCACTCGCAGTGAAGAGAATTGGGCAGCGGATTGTAGATTACGTCGATATCGGGATCGGCGATAAGATCCTCGTACGAGGCGAGCACGCGCGGAATGCCGTTGGCCTTCGCAAACTCGCGAGCGCGGCCGATGTCGCGCGCTGCAACGCCGGTGACCTCGACCTCGGGCACCTGTTTAGCCGGAAGCGTGAGGGCATTCGGTGCGATCTTCGCCGCGCCGAGAATCCCGAATCGAAATGGACGCTGCTTCGTCATGCCTCGCCTCGCATTGTCAGTCTCGCCGTTCACCGATACGGTCGGATAGGCTACGCGCACGTTATCGCTGGATCGAGGAGAAGGTCGAGATGCCTGACGCCAAACCATGGACCGCCGATGACATTCCGGACCTCGCGGGGAAAACCGTCATCGTCACCGGCGGCAACAGTGGCATCGGTTATGAAGCGGCGCAGCAGTTCGCGCGCAAGAACGCCGCCACCATTCTCGCATGCCGCAGCCTCGACAAAGCCAACGCGGCGGCCGGGCAGATTGTCGCTTCCTATCCGGGCTCGATCGTCGAAGTGATGGCGCTCGATTTATCCAGCCTCGCATCGATTCGCGAATTCGCCGATGCGTTCCATCAATCGAATCGCAAACTCGATGTACTGGTGAACAACGCCGGTGTGATGGCGCTCCCGTATCGCAAAACCGTCGATGGCTTCGAGATGCAATTCGGCACCAATCACCTGGGCCATTTCGCGCTCACCGGATTGCTCCTCGATGTGCTGCTGGCCACCGATGGTGCGCGAGTGGTCAATGTGGCCAGCGGCGCGCATCGGATGGGCCGCATCCGCTTCGATGACCTCCAATGGGAGCGCGGCTACTACAAATGGTTCGCCTACGGGCAGAGCAAGTTGGCCAACCTGCTGTTCACCTTTGAGTTGCAGCGCCGCATCGATGCGGCCGGCGCGAAGCTCCTCGCCGTCGCATGTCATCCCGGCTACGCCGCCACCAATCTGCAAGCCGCCGGTCCGCGCATGAACGGATCCTCAATGATGGAGTCGCTGTGGGGCCGGCTCAATGGTGCCTTCGCGCAGAGTGCCGCGATGGGTGCGCTGCCGACGCTCTATGCCGCGACTTCCCGCGAGGTGCGCGGAGGCGACTACATCGGGCCCGATGGCTTCGCCGAGATGTGGGGACACCCGACCAAAGTGACTTGCAGCGCGGCGGCGAAGGATGCCGAGGTCGCGGCGAAGCTTTGGCGAATATCGGAGCAACTGACGAAGGTCAACTACTCCCTTAGTTGACGTTCTTTTACAGGATGAGAATTATTTGACGAGGCCGGATGCGAGGAGTGTTGGTGCGCAAGCCGCGTCGGTCACGGCATCAGCGATCGAGGCCGATCCTGAATCGCAGCACAGGAGCCGCGTCGCGCACCATTTAATGAGTTCGTAACGTTTCATCGATTTTGCGCCTCTAATTCTTGCGCGGCAGCAAACGCTCTCCCGCGATAATCAGGGCCACAGCGATGCCGGCTATCAATGCCATCATGGGCATGCGTCATCTCTCCTTTCATGTGGTTTAGAGCCGAACCAGCGAGCTCACGACGTAAACCAGAGTGAGCACCGCGAACGCGATTCCGGGAAGTTCGCTCAGAACGGTGTTCTGAAGTGCTCGAACACTCGCGGTCGGTTCAATGCTATAACTGATCGGTTTCGCATTGGTGGAATTTATCGTTGATGTAACCTGCATTGTCGTATCCTCCTGAACTTCAGCCTTGCCGTTACTCAGCAAGGCAGATGCCATTCGAGGCTCTACGCAAATGCTAGGCTTTTTCGCTGCGACGGGGTGCGGAATCCTCGCGTTCTGCGATTCGCGACGGTTTTCAGCGATCAGATTGCGAATTTATCGCCGTGTACGTCTCAATTTGGTGCAGTAAGTGTCCTTCACGCAGGGACGCTTATGCTTTCGCAATATTTATGACGAAATTCGGGGAAGATCGCTTCAGGCGTTCTGCGCTACTCGAGTTCTTTCGATTTCGCGCTCCGGCTCCCGATTATGCCTGACCAGGACGAATAACCTGATCCGATTCTCCAGCTCGCGGAATGCGCGCCGAAATGCGAAACGCTGCGCCACCGGGTCGCCGTCGGAGGTGATGGGATTGCTGATGCCCCATTGCGCGAGCATCGGATTGCCCGGCACTCCGCGCACCGCCGCCGTCAGGTCTTTCCCCATCGTGATGACAAAATCCATCCGCGGTGCGCCAGGCACCATGAAATCGCGCAGGCTGCGCGGCTTCAGATGCGCGGTCGGCAGGCCGCTGGCCTGCAGCATCTCCAGCGTCATCGGATGCAGCTCCGCCGCCGGCTCCAGGTCCGCGCTGAACGCCCTGAAACGCCCGTCTCCGAAGCGGTTCAGCAGCGCCTCGGCCATGATGCTCCTGATGGATTTGCTCTCGCAGACGAACAGGACATTGAGGGGATGTGGGAGCGGTCGTTGAGCCATTTTCGTCGAACCTTTTCATCACCAGCGCCCGCAAGGCGCAGGATTAGCGCGCAGTACTATTCTCAGGGCTACTTTTACGATGGGGCTTTAATGGAAAACCCTTATAGCGAAGCGGCCAGTGAAGGGTAAGGAAATTTAATCAGATCTGTCCACAAGGTTAAAGGGCGGGAATTGGCCGAAGAATAGCTGGCAGGCCCCCGCATTGCCCGATGCAAAGGGCCGGGGTGGTATCGCATAACCCCATCATCCTCGTAGGGGTCGTTCGGGAACGACCCGCAACGATGAGGCATTCGCGCAGTCCCTCCGCAATCGCCAAGACCCCGAACCTGCAACATCGCTGCTTATGGGTTCGTGCACCGCCCCCACGAAGACGCAGCCACACGGGATTGCGCGACGGTTCCACACTGCATCATCCTCGTAGGGGTCGTTCGCGAGAGTACATTCGAGGCGAGGTGCATCCGAACAACATCGAATCGTTTTGGGCTTTGCTCAAGCGCGGAATCATCGGCACTCACCATCGGGTGAGCGCGAAGTATCTGCCACTGTATCTCGCCGGAATTTCAATTCCGTTTCAACAACCGAAAGAACCCCTATATGTTCGGGCCTGCGACAGCAGAGTGCTGCAGGGCAACTACTCGCGAATCTCCCAGCTATTCTGAGAACGTCGCGAGCGACCCTGTCAATTAGAGTTCGCATTTGGCGTCCCGTGGCGACAGCGACACAGCGTACGCAACACACAACTCCATGATGAACGCTAACGTCAAATAGTCATGAACGCTGCTCTGACCGACGCATTGTGGTTCCTCTTGGACGTTTAGTTCATCTGGCCCCAATCGCACATCGTTGCTTTGTGGGTGTTCTTCGGATTCGTTGCGATACAAATTGCGACCGGATTTGTCGCCCTGCCTCCGTTCTATCGATTGGGCATTCCGGTCGCCGTGTTGTTCGTCGCGCTCTGCGTGCAGCCATTTTTGCCGCCAATGCCCTCTCTGCCAGAAAACCCGCTCCATAGCAGACTCACATCAGCCGAAGAACCAATGCCGATTGATCGCTGGCCCGAAGATAAACAACGCGGCTATCACGAGCCTCCAACCGATTCGACCTTGATCTTTCTCGGGTCGGTAGAAACTTGGTGGCCAGCCAGTCTGTCCTCCGTCAACTTGGTCAGCTTCAACGGTCAACCCCTTTTGACATTCAATCGCATAGGTGACGCGCTCGAAATCACCGCGCTCGTATTCGACAAAGAAGGGAAAATCATTGCTAAGATCGAGGATGGGGAATTTACCGTCAATCAAAACAACTATTTTATGGTTGAACGCCCCGATGCCCATACGTTGCGAGTAATCGACCAGCGTAACCAATCCGCACTGTTTGTTCACTACCTGAATCGAAGGGCGATCTACATAACGGGCGAGTTCTACGGCTCCCACGGAGAATACATAGGGATTACCGATGGAAACGTTGTAGAAAAGACCGCCGAATGCAATATTCGCGGAGATGTGCTTGGGCGATATGAAGCTTTACCCCGGCAGTTCTGTCTTTGGAGTGCCATAGGTCATGGCTAGATACGCGCAGAAAATCCTTCACTTCTACTGCTTCAAGTGTAAGCCTACGAACTGAAAACCAGTCCGCACTACCGCGCGCAGAAGCAACGGCTCGCTCGCCGTAGGAGCTGAGATGGGCGCCCTCATGCGCGCCATCGGGCTGTGCGGTCAAGCGACTCGTCGCACTTCCTGGTGGCTAGGGATATGCCGAGTTGCTCCGCTTGTCGGTGCATAGGTACTGCACCTGGTTCTTAGCGCGGGGAACTTTCTCTTTCGAAGTCCATGAAATCAACGCATAGCCCCGGCCGCTAGTTCCGGCATAAGAGAAAGGGCCGAAAAAGTCGGTTTTGTACTTGGTAAAGCTGACCGGTCGCGTGGTCAGAAAAAATCCATACGAGAGATCCTGCCACAAGGGGTCGAATCCGATTGCTACCTGGTAAGGATAAGGATTGTTCGCCGGGCAGTACCACAAGGCTTTGCCGGTCCTCGATCCATTATTGGCAGGAGTCTTGACCCAAACACAGGTGCTGGGATACTGCCCGTGAGTCGAGATCGGGCAGGGAAACGGATCGCCCACCACGACGCCCTTGGTCTTTTCGGGGAAATACTCCGGGTAAGGTGCGTGCCTATGGATGGTCGCAGTGGGACTCTGGTCAAGGGCGCTCAAGGCTTGGCCTAGTATCGGGATGGTTCCTTCGCTCGCGACGCAGTTGTTACCAATACAGGCCAGCACGTAATAGATTCCCGGCGGCACATCCTGCGGAACCAACCCGGCGACGCCGGCCGTGCCGGAGGAGGTGGTGGCGCTGCCGATCTCCACTGACTGGTCGTCAAACGCAGGGCTTTCACTGAGATAGAACGTCACCTCGGTCGAGTCGGGACCCATCACGGTCGCCTGCAAAAACATTTGGCTGCCGGGCTGGGTACCTGGCGGTGTCGGAGGCAGCACTTGTTGGATAGTCGGCATCGATGCTCCCCCACCGGCCCACGATTGCGCAGCCCCTAACGTCATCAGTGTTGCCAGTACCATCAAGCCTATGCGCGGGAGAATTCGCGTTCTCCGGGCGAGGCTAGTTAAACGACTGAAGAGATGGTTCATTATCTGCCCCCTTAGCACGATGACATTTGGCGCTGTTATTCAGACCAAAATATCTTTACTTATTCTCTGAACCGTTTTCTAGCCTTGGAGAAAGTCGGCGCCCAACGACTCTGGAGAGCTTCACGTACCACCGTTGCGGCTGATGCGCAGGGTGGTTACACCATAGCTAGGCCGCTTCGTGGTCGCCGCCTCAACCTTCATGACCAGTCGCATCCAACCTCGCAAAGAAACCATACCACTGCCCGACGATTGCCTCGCTGGAGGCGGCGAGATGGGCGCCCTCATGCGCGCCATCGACTGGGCCGCGACTCCGCTGGGGCCGATCGCGCAGTGGCCCGAAAGCCTCCGCACCATGGTCACCGTGGTGCTCGGCAATCGCTTTCCGATGTGCATCTGGTGGGGACCCAAGCTGCTCCATCTGTACAACGATGGTTATCGCCCGATGCTGGGGGCCAAGCATCCGGCATCGATCGCGCAGCCCGCTTCGGAAGTGTGGGCCGAGATCTGGAACGTGGTCGGGCCGATGGCGGCGCAGATCATGCGCGGCGGCCCGCCGACCTACAGCGCCGATTTGCTCCTCGAGATGAATCGCTACGGCTATGTCGAGGAGACCTATTTCACTTTCGCCTACAGTCCGATTCCCGGACCTGGCGGCGTCGGTGGCTTGCTCATCACGGTGCAGGAAACCACCGCGCAGGTGCTGACCGAAAGGCGCCTCAAGATGCTGCGGGACCTGGCCGCGCACTGCGCGGAGGCGAAAAACGCCGAGGAGGTATGCATCGCGGCCGCGGAGATTCTCGCCGCCAATCCTGCCGACGTGCCATTCGCATTGCTCTATCTCATCGAGCCTGGAGGCCAACGCGCGCGCCGGGTAAGTATGGCGGGATTAGATCGCTACTCGGGGCCGGGCGCGCCCGAGTTTGTCGCCCTCGATACCGACGGCGTGACTTCATGGCCGCTCGACGAGGCTGAGCGTCTCAGCCGCCGTCATGACCTCAGCGACCTCGCGCAACGATTCGGCGCGATGCCCGGCGGACGCTGGCCGGAACCGGCGCACAAAGCGATCGTCGCGCCACTGCGCCGCGCGGGGCAAAATCGTCCCTACGGCTTTCTGGTGGCGGGCCTCAGCCCGCGACTCGAGATCGACAATCGCTATCGCGGCTTCATCGATCTGACGGTCGATCAGATCGCCGGCGCGCTCGCCAACGCGCTCGCCCATGAGGAACAACGCCGAACCGCCGAGGCGCTGGGGCGCGCCGATCGCGCCAAAGATGAATTCCTCGCGATGCTGGGGCATGAGCTGCGCAATCCGCTCTCGCCGATTTTGACCTCGCTCAACCTGATGCAGATGCGCGGCAGCGATGCGTTTCGGCGCGAGCGCGAGATCATCGAGCGCCAGGTCCATCACCTCATGAGCCTCGTCGATGACTTGCTCGACGTCTCGCGCATCACGCGCGGCAAAATCCAGCTCAAGCTTGAACCGGTGGAATTCATCGAGGTGGTGGTCAGGGCGATCGAGATGGCGAGTCCCATCATCGAGCAGCGGATGCATCATCTGTCGGCGATTATTCCGCCGGTTGGCTTGCGCCTGCAGGCCGACCAGACCCGGCTCGCGCAAGTGATTTGCAACCTGCTGACCAACGCCGCGAAGTACACCGAACCGGGCGGTAATATCTGGATTCGCGCGGATCACGAGGACGACCGCATCGTGCTGCGGGTGCGCGACAATGGTATCGGGATCGCGCCCGACATGCTTCCGTGCGTCTTCGATCTATTCTCGCAAGGCACCCGCGCGCTCGACCGCGCGCAAGGCGGCTTGGGAATCGGACTGACGATCGTCAAAAGCCTGATAGATCTTCATGGCGGCAGCGTCGAGGCGCATAGCGAAGGCATCGGCAAGGGGAGCGAATTCGTGATCCGGCTTCCCATCGGGCATCCGGTCGAAGGCGAGGCTCCCGCGCCGGAGGTAACGGTTCTCGCTCCGGAGCAGGAAGCGGTCGCCGCGCGCGGGAAGATTCTTATCGTCGATGACAACAAGGATGCGGCCGAAGTTCTCGGCGAAGCGCTGGAGGCCTCGGGCTACGAAACGCTGGTGGCCTTCGATGCTCCCGCGGCGCTGGAAGTGGTCGACGATTTTCAGCCCGACGTGATGCTTATCGACATCGGGCTGCCGGTGATGGACGGCTATGACCTGGCGCGGCAACTGCGCGCGAATCCGCGGCTCGCCGCGACGCGCCTCATCGCAGTCACCGGTTATGGTCAGGAATCTGACCGGCAGCGTGCTTTTGCGGCGGGCTTCAGCGAGCACATGGTCAAGCCGATCGACCTCGAGCGCCTCGAAGCCGTGCTGCGCGAGCAACTCTCGTAGTTAGCAGCCCGATTCTAGAAGTGTCGCATATCTGGCCAGGTGGGAGGCATCGAAGTGATGCAATCGGGCGGGTAAAATTACCTTTAGTGAGTGGGGTTAACCTGAGCCTGAGGAGCGTACCTGATGAACCTCGAAAAAACCCTCGACCGCCTGATTGCCGTTTCCGTCGATAGTCAAAAGCGCTATCATCACGCGGCGCTCGACGTCGGCAAGGAATATCTCGCGCAGTTTTTCAACCAACAGTCAGCATTGCGGAAGAGTCATGCCGATGAGTTGCAGGCCGAGCGCGACAAACTCGGAAAACATAAAAGTGAATCCGGCTCGATGGGCGGCATCCTCGACACCGCGGCGATGGATTTCAGCGTCGTGATGAGCATGGGTGATACGGGCGTCGTTGACTGGTGCCGCAAGGATGCGGAAGCGGCGGCGAAAGAATATCAGCAGGAGCTGGCGCAAAATCCCCCGCCGCACCTCCGCGCGATCCTCGAACGCCACGCGCATGAGATCCTCGCGGCGGCGGGCAACCTCGAAAAGGTGCTGCAGGAATACGGCGGCCCGCGCTCGTAGCATCCGCGGGGTTAGGTCTTCGGAAATCAGAGCAGCGGCCGTCGATATGTCACATAGCTGGCGCATACTTTCGCGCCCAGCTTTTCGGCGGTGCGGCGTGACGGCCAGTTATCATCCAGTACCAGCGTGTAGCTCAGATACTTCGCGCCCTGGCGAATCAATTCGAGATACGCGTACGACGCCATCGCGAGGTTGACGCCGCGCCCGCGCACCGATTCATGCACCCCGATGCCGAGCCAATTGAGCTTCTCGGCTTCGCGCACCGCGCGTCCCGGCGCCAGCAGCGCATGCTCGGGCGTGGACCGCAGGGCATTCAACACGCCGACCGGCTCGTCGCCTCGATAGGCGATGAGGGTGGTTTCGAGACCGCTGCCGCGCGCGAAGCCGCGGAACATCGAGGCGACCTCGGTTTCGCTGCGCGGCGCCATGCCCCAATGATGTGCGAAGGCATGGTTCCAGATTCGCGTGAAGTGCGAGACCCGAAGGTCGGCCGGAAGATCCTTGGTCGGCTTGACGACGAATCCGTCGCGGCGCGCCGCCTCCAGCATGGCTGCGTATCGCGCGATGAGCGCGGGCGTCACCTCGATTTTATAATCGACCCATCCGCGCTCGGTCTCGAAGCCCGCGTCCTTGAGCAGCGCATGATAATAACCGGGATTCTGGCGCAGGATGCTCGGAGGAAGCATCTCGTATTCATCGATGGCGAAGGGCGCATCGAGGAGACCCTCCGCGCCGGCGCGCGCGAGGTGCATTCCCTTGCCGCGAAGCCATTCGCAGGCCGCATCGATCATCGGCTTGACCGCGTCAGCGCTGCGCGGCATCGCCTCGAACATCGCGAGATGTCCGACCGCTTCGTTCCAATGCGCATTGTAGCGGCGATCGATGACCGCGGCGGCGCGCGCGACGATCGTTCCGGTGTCGCGCGCGATGAAACAGCGGGTTTCCAGGCGGCCTTCATACGGCGCGCGATCGCTCAAGATGTGAAGCTGGCGGCGTTGCGCGGCGGGCCATCGCGCGGCGCGGTACTCATAGACGCGATCGTGAAAGCGCACGAACTCGGCCAGCGCCAGTTCATCGGCGGGCGTTTCAATTTGAATTGTCATGATGAATTGTTGATGGCTTCCGGTCAGCGGCCGCGAAGGAGCGCCTTGTTTGAACTTCCGGCGTGCGCTAATCACCAACCCAGGGGCCACGCTAGCGCCCATTTACGAGGCCCGTCAAATCACGATGTTTGCCGGCCGAGGAGCTGCTTTTTATGGTTGAAAAATCAATTGCGCTGACCGGAATCTCCGCCAATTCGATTGAAGATGCGGTGGGACTCGCGGTCGCGAGGGCGGGAGTGACGATTTCGGGAATCCATACCGCGCATGTGACTGACGTCAGTGCCGCGGTGGAGAACAACAAGGTGGTGCGATGGAAAGTCAGCGTCAAACTGACTTTCGCGGTCAAGGATCAGTTGCACGAGTAATGCGGGCCCTACGTCGTCCGTTATATAATGACGAGACGATTGCTGGAAAAATTACGCGGGACTGAAATCCAGCCCGCAGTTTGCGGCGCGGAGCGCAAGGAAAGCCTTCATGCGAAACCGTCGCCACTGAGAGTCCTAACAAGATGGCATTCAAACACGTCCTGCCCGGAATTTTCGAAATCTTCCTGCCGCTTCCAATGAAGCCCACCATCATCAATGTTTACCTGATCGATTGTGGCGGCGGTGAATGGGCGATGATCGATACCGGGATGAACCTGCCGGAAAGCTTCATCGTGATGGAGGACGCGTTCAGGCAGGCGGGCGCCCGCTTCGAGGATCTCAAGGTCCTCATCGGGACCCATCACCATATCGATCATTTCGGCGCATCGAGCGAAATCCGCCGCCGCAGCCATGCGAAGACCTACCTGCATAAGTTTGAAGTCGAGCGCGCCAACCGGATGCTGTTCTTCGGCAAGATGGGCCCGATGAGCGAGCGGCCCGAGTCGCGGCCGTTTTTCGAAAGCCATGGATTTCCCATCGGCAATAATCCGCCGACCGGGATGCGGCCCGCATGGATGGGCACCGATCTCTACGATCCGGTCACCGAGCCCGAAGCGAATCTGAACGACACGGACGTGATCTCAGTTGGCCATCGCAAGTTTGAAGTCATCTGGACGCCGGGCCACGCGCCTGGTCATTGCGTAATCTATCTGCGCAAGGAAAAGGTGATGATCGTCGGCGATCATCTGCTGCCGAAGATCACCCCGCACGTCGGACTGTATCCCGATGCGACCGGTGATCCGCTGGGAGATTTCATCAACTCGCAACAGAAAGTTCAGAAATTTGACGTCGAGCATGTGCTGCCGGCGCACGGCAACGTTTACTCCGACCATCGTCATCGGGCCAACCAGCTTATCGAGCATCATCAGTATCGCGAGGCCGAGATGCTTGATCTTATTCGAAAAAAACCGCAGACCGCGTTCGATGTCGCGCAGCAGATTTTCGCCGACGAAGAACGACCGATTTTTCACGTGATGGCGGCGACCTTCGAAACCCTGGCGCATCTCGAACACGCCTATATCGAAGGTCGGGCGAAGAAGACTGAACGCGACGGGCGAATTCTGTTTCAGGCTACATAAGTTTTACTGCGCAATTCGGGGGGGTTGCTAATTTTAAATCCTAGTGTATTTTTGTCGCAGTTTCGGGAGATGGGTTGGGTACATCAAAACCGAACGCGCGAGTATCGGGGGAGGAGTTGCTCCCATAGATCGAAGGAGGATGCGATGAAACGCACGATTAGCTTTGCGCTGGCTTCCGGGCTGGCAGTTCTGGTCGCGGGATGTGCGCCATCCGGTGGCGGCGCGGGAGCACCCGCCGGTGGGGGTGAAAGCTCGGCTGCGGGTGCGGGGGCAGCCGGCCAGTCCCAGACCGGCATGCGCGACTTCAACCTTCAGGTGAAGTGCCCGGGAATTCACCTGGAAAAGACCAAGCTTAAGTGGGATGACGATAAGATTATGTCCCACGAAAACGTAACCCCCGAGGAAATCGCTTCCTGCGAGGCCTTCACTGCGTCGCAGCCCAAGGGCTATGTTCCGCCTCCGCCTAGCGGCTCGGCGATGGTCGGAAATGCGACCATGCCCGGACCTGGAGGTCAGCCTTATAGCGGACCGGGTTCGGCAGGAACAGGATCGACGGGCGCATCTCTGGGCAATCAGCCGCAGGGCAATCACTAGGATTGCTTTGGGCGACGGCCTCCTTGACGGGGCTCTGGATCTAAAGGAAAGGCGGTACCGAACGCATATGCGCTCGGTGCCGCCTCTTCATATAATGCGGATTTAATGGTCGCGAACGGCTTACGAGGCCTGCTGCGCGGCCTTCGAATTGCGACGCGATGGAGCGCTGATGCGCCCGGTGCGAACCACCGGTGAACGCCGCGCCAGCCGGCGGGCCGAGTTGCCCTCGAGCTGCTGACGCCTCCATTCCTTGAGGCCATTGCGCAGGAAACTCGGCTCGATTCCCAAGGTTTCGCAGACCATTTCGAACGAAAATGGTCCCTCGCCACCCTCGCCGCAGAGCCAGTGCTCGGCCTCCTGGAACAGCCGCTTGCGCGAGCCGCCCTTGGCGTCGCAATTGTTCTGGAAGCAACGTAGCGCATCCTCGAGGATGGCCATCATCAGCTTCTTGACCGGACGAATGGCGCTGTCGTCCTTGCGGCTGTCGTAGAACTGCTCCGGCGTGAGTACGTCGGGCACGAACAAGTTACCGATCGCGGTGTTTTCCCATTCCATTTCGATCTGTGCCCCGCTGGGGCATCCCCCTGTTCCTTCGAACGAACCCCACTTGCTTCGTCCACGGAACTTCTATCTAATCTTGGCGCGATCAGAAGCAATCTCTGTGCCCGAGGGAATTTGCATCGTTGCAACAAACGATCGCGTCCGAGCTTGAGAGCTGCTCCCCAATTAAGCTCGCAAATATCAAGATCTTTTCTCTATGTTGTCGCACTATGCGAACCTGGACGCCTTTTGCGAGCAGTTTTCCCAATGCAGCTTTGTAGCCTTTTTGCGTCACCCGTGACTCTTTTGAACCTTCCCGCAACATTTTGGGACAACATTTAGCCCAATCTGATGGCCTTAGCAGTTGCGAGGTCATCATTCCGCATCCTTTTCTACTTTTATATGCGCGCCAAATTAGTGCCGGGAGCTGTTGCAGGCGCGACACGGACGATCTGACCTGTATTCCAAGGCCGCTCCATATGTGTATTTGAGTGACGCGAATGAAGCAGGTTTACTGCACGCTGCCAGGTCCGCCATGCGGTCCGGGGCCGCCCAGCTTGCGCTCTTCCAGCTTGAAGGTGAGAACATCGAACAGGCAGTCGAGTCGCGCGCCGCGCGCTTCGAGGAGGGTCTGCTTCTCAATGGCGGTCACATCGATGTGAAAACAGAGGAAGTTGACCAGTGCAGCCCCGCGCAAGCCGCGCTCCACTAATGACTTCCAGGCCGCCGCTGCCGTATCGCCCAGATACTCGAACAGCAGTTGACGCAGCCCCTCCATCGCCTCGGCATCGATGTCCATGGGGGGATCGACCGGGCACCATTCGACCTCGGCCTGGCGAAACGCGCGCTCGCGATTCTCACGCACGACGCGGAATTCGCTCAGCCCGGTTAGGACCAGATTGAAGCGTCCATCGGGAAGCTTCACCAGTTCGGATATCTTCCCCGCGCAACCGATACTGAAGGTGTCGGGGTTTTCGTAGTAGTCGCGCTCCCACTCGCCCTTGAGCAGCATCATGCCGATGATGCCGTGAGACGACGCCACCTCGGCAATCATCTCGCGATAACGCGGCTCAAAGATGTGCAACGGAACCTCTACTCCGGGAAAGAGAACCAGGTTCGGAAGGGGGAACAGCGGAATGATTCCAGGTAGGTCGGCCACTTTCTCCAGCGCCGTGCCGTTTGGCCGGAGAGTAAGTCTATCCGGGGCTCAGGTCAAGGCGTCGCTACAACACCAATCGTGAAGATCCGGTTACTGATGAGTTCCATCGTGATCTGAACCACTGCGTGTGATCGTTGCGGCCTCGCGCGATCGCGACGCACAATGACCTCGATGAGCTTTCAAATTGAAACGCGCATTTGCAGGGAGCCGTAGATGGGCGAAGTTGTCGCAGCGATTTTCACCACCCACGTGCCGCGCCTGATGATCACCGACCCCGCGGCGCGCAAGGCCTACATGGGAAAAAACGTCACCACCTTCTACGATGCGATGCCGCAGCTCGAGCGCGAGCGCCTGCGCGACCTCGAATTCGACACCTTCGTGCTCATCGATACGCATTGGTTCACTACGCTGGAATACATCCTCAACGCGCACGAACGGCTCGCCGGCGTGTACACCTCGGAAGAGCTGCCGCAGATGCTGCATGACCTCGAATACGATTATCAAGGTGACCCGGAACTCGCGCACGCGATCGCGCAAAATGCGCAGGCGCGAAAGATCCGCGCGGTCGCCTCGGCGGCGCGAAATCTTCCGCTCCATTATCCCACCCTGAACGTGATGTACTATTTCAATCCCGACCGGCGTCGCCGCGTCCTTTCGATGGGTGTGTGCCAGATCGCCTCAATTGAAAATGATCTGAGCTTTGGCGCCGCGCTCGGCGATGCGATCCGCGCATCCAATCGGCGCGTAGTGATCGTCGCCTCAGGCGGCATGTCGCATCGATTTTGGGATTATGATCGCGTCCTCGATCACGCGTCCGCCGATCCCGCCGACATCAGCTCGACCGCCAATCGGCTCTATGATGAGAAAATCATGGAATGGTTCCGCGCTGGCCGCCACGGCGAGATCATCGCCTCGGCGAATGATTTCCGCGCGCACTGCTCGCCGGAGGGTCGCTTCTCGCATTACCTGGTGATGGCGGGTGCGATGGGTGGCGACAAATGGGATTGGCGCGGCGAGCAATTCGGCCGCTACGAAGCCGCCATCGGAACGGGGCAATCGATCTTCTATTTCGCGCCAAATCGCTAGTCGTTTCACAAGAGGCGCGAGCCTGGCTCTCTCGTGCCGATGCTTCCGGCTCTGCGCAAAAGAGGCTATCAATCAAATCAGCCACCGACTGGAGCGACCACATTGAAACTCACTCACGGAATTATCGCGATGCTGGTGACGCCGTTCACCGCTGACTATCGCCTCAATGAACCCGCGCTGCGCGACGAGGTCAAATGGGCCATCGCCAATGGTGCAACCGGCGTCGTCGCCGCTCCCAGCATCGGGGAGTTTCTGCATATGGACGAGGTCGAGCGAACGCGCGTGTTCGAAATCGTGCTCGAAGAGGCCAGCCAGCGCCAGGGCATCTGCGCGGTCGCGATGACCTCGGGCGCCACCACGCTCGAGACGCTCAAGTACTCGCGCATCGCGGGCAAGATGGGTTACGACGCGCAGCAGGTCATCCCGCCATACTACTGGCGATGCGGCGAGCTCGAAGTCGAACGCCACTTCCGCATGGTGGCCGAGGCCGGCGACTTGCCGGTCGTCATCTATCACAATCCCGCGCTCAGCAAGTTCAACATCTCGCCGAAGTTCGCGGGCAAGCTCGCGACGATTCCAGGCGTCGTCGCATTCAAGGAAGTGCTCACCGACTTGCAGCATCTGGAGGCGCTCTATGATGAGGTCGCGGGGCGCGCCGACATCTTCAATACCTTTCGCGCGCTGCTCGCGGGTCTGATGCTCGGCGCGGCCGGCGGCTTTATCAACATTTTCGCGGTGCCGGCCGCAGTCGCGCTGATGAAGTCGTTCAAGGCGGGCGACCTCGCGCGCGCCGAGGAAATCCAGCGCCGGCTCAATCGATGCTTCCCGCGCGGCGGCGAGGAGACTCTCGGTCATCTCGGCACCACGAAGGTTACCGCGTCGGTGGTCACCGGCATCGACATGGGTCCGGCGCGGCCACCCTACATGGCGCCTGAGGATGCGGCGGAGCGGCTCCTGAAGCGGCTGCCCGCGCTGATGGAGATCATTTGAAGCGATCCCATCACATCGCGGCACTCCTGGTCGGATGGTTCCTGATGGTGTCGCCGCTCACCAACGAGTGGCCGTGGCATCCGGTCGCCGGCGCGCCCCTGGAGCATTATTACAACAAGCACGATCTGCCGTTCGCCTCGAAGCAGGATTGCGAGATCGACAAGCAGCGCGTCATCCTGCACGCGCGGAATTCTTCGGCATTGAACGATACCTACTACCTTGGGATCTATTACTGGATGATGCTGCAGTGCGTCTCCTCCGATGATCCCCGCCTGAAGGAGAAATGACGTGGGCGCGCGCTCCGGCAGCAATTATCTCTCCTCGCTAAAAAAGCTGAATGCCGAAGTCTGGCTCGGCGGCGAGCGCGTCGGCGAGGTCACCTCGCATCCGGCGTTTCGCAACTGCGCGCGCTCGGTCGCGTCGCTCTACGACATGCAGTTGGAGCGGCCCGAGCAGATGACCTATCGCACCGATGACGGCGGGCGCTCCGGATTGTCGTTTATCCAGCCAAAAAGTATCGACGAGGTCCGCAAGCGCTCGCGGATGATGGCGGCGTGGGCCAACTTCAGTGGCGGGATGCTCGGGCGCACGCCCGATTACCTCAACGCGAGTATCGCCGCGATGGCGGCGGCGCGCGATTTTTTCGCTGCCAGCGATCCGCGCTTCGGCGACAACATCGCGAACTACTACCTCGAGGCGCGCAAGCATGACTGGTGCGCGACCCATACGCTGGTCAATCCTCGCGCCAGCCGCGCGCAAGGATGGGCGGGTCATGCCGATGAAGAACTCGCGCTGCGGCTCATCGAGAAGACCGATGCGGGCATCGTCGTCAAGGGCGCGCGGATGCTGGCCACGCTCGCGCCGCTCGTCGGAGGAGTTGCTGGTGTTTCCCTCGACGGTACTGAAAGCGGAACCCGCCGCCGAGCCCTTCGCGCTCGCATTTGCGATTCCGTGCAATGCGAAAGGTCTGAAGTTCATCTGCCGCGACAGCTTCGATCCGAGCGCTCGCACTTCGATGCTCCGCTCGCCTCGCGCTTCGAGGAGATGGACTGCGTCGTCATCTTCGATGATGTCCGGGTGCCGTGGGAGCGCGTGTTTCTCTGCGGCGACGTCGCGCAGCTGCAACGCTCTTTACGGCGAGACCAACGCGGTCGTGCACATGATGCATCAGGTGGTGGTGAAAAACGTCGGCGAAGGCGGAATTCCTGCTCGGCCTCGCGGTCCGTATCGCCGAAGTGACCGAAGCGCTCAGCCTGCCTCACGTGCGCGAGCGCCTCGCCGAGATGATCACCACGACCGAGACGATGCGCGCGTGCCTGCGCGCCGCCGAAGCCGACGCGGCCGCCGACCGATGGGGCATCATTTGTGCCCGCGCGGCCGCCGCTCGACACCGCGCGCAATCTTTTTCCCGAAGCTGTATCCGCGGATGGTGGAAATCATCCAGCTCAACAGCAGCTCGCATCTGATGGCGACGCCGTCGGAGCGCGACTTCGCGAGCCCGATCAAAACCGATATCGAGAAGTATTATCCGCGCCGCCGGCGCCGATGCGCACGAGCGCGTCGCGCTGTATCGCCTCGCATGGGATGTGGCGGGCAGCGCCTTCGCGGGACGCCAGGTTCTCTACGAGCGCTTCTTTTTCGGCGACCCGGTCCGGATGGCGAGCGCGCTGGTTGACAACACCGACCTGAAGCCGCTGACCCAGCGCATCAAGGATTTCCTCAACCGTACGGACTGAGAGTTACATCAAAAACCGAAGCTGCTTAGAGCTTGATGGTCGAGCGGCCGCGGGCCGAGAGGCCAGAAATACTTCCGCTCCTGTTCGTGAATCGGCAGGTCATTGATGGATGCGTGACGCGCGGTCATCAGACCGTGCTCGTCGAACTCCCAGTTTTCATTACCGTATGAGCGGAACCAGTTTCCCGCGTCGTCACGCCATTCATAGGCGAAACGAACGGCGATCCGATTCTCCCGGAAGGCCCATAACTCCTTGATCAGGCGATAATCGAGCTCGCGCGCCCACTTCCGGTGGAGAAAGGCGATGATCTGCTCGCGTCCCTCGATGAACTCCGATCGGTTGCGCCAGCGGCTTTGCACGCTATAGGCAAGCGCAACCCTTTCAGGATTACGCGAGTTCCACGCGTCTTCCGCCGCGCGGATTTTCTGAGTGGCAGTTTCAAGGGTGAACGGGGGAAGCGGTGGCCGGAATTCAGTTGTTTCCATTACTGCTTCCCTCCGATCACCTCGGACTGAGCCATGCGAGACTGGTTGTTAGCAGCGCTTCGATTCCCACCGACATGGTCGGCTCGATGACCGGCGCGAACAGCGGCGAATGATTGCCAGGAAACTGATCGAGGCGGTTTTCGCGCCGTGCCGCTTCGATGAGGTTCGGATCCGCGCCGCCGAAGTACCACATCACCGAGGGCACGCCCGCCGCGACCCCGAATTCGCCGAAGTCCTCGCTCGCCTGCACCAGCGCGCGCTCCTGCACCACTTCGCTCCCGAAGCGATCGATGAGCGACGCGGCGACCTGCGCGGTGGCGCCCGGATGATTGGTCATGATCGGGAAGCTGTTGAGCGGGCGAAACTCCGGCGCGCGAGGCGCATCGGACGCGGCCGCCTCGGCATTGGCGATGCGGCGAATCGAGTCGAGCACGCGCGCGCGAACCTCGGGCGAGAAGCTGCGCACGTTGAGCTTAAGCGTCGCGATATCGGGAATGATGTTTTCCTTGGTGCCCGAATGGATGCTGCCGACCGTCACCACCACCTGCTCCGAGGGCGCGACCTCGCGCGCCACGATGGTCTGCAGGCGTAGCACCAGCGAAGCCGCCATTACCACCGGATCGACGCTCGCCTGCGGACGGGAGCCATGCGCGCCGCGCCCGAACATTCGAATCTCGAAGCTGTCGGCCGCCGCCATCGTGATGCCGCCGCGATAGGACAGAGTGCCCGCGGCCTCGGGCGTGACATGCTGACTGAGCACGACGTCGGGTTTACCGAAGCGATCGAATAGGTGGTCATCGATCATCGCGCGCGCGCCGGAACCGATTTCCTCGGCGGGCTGAAAAATCATCATCAGGCGCCCCGCCCATCGGTCGCGATTGCGCGCGAGGATCGAAGCCGCCGCCGACAGACAGGTGACGTGCATGTCGTGGCCGCACGCGTGCATCACATCGACCACGAGCCCATCGGGATCGACGCCGCTGGACCCGCTGGAGTATGGCAGGCCGGTTTGCTCGCGCACCGGCAGCGCATCCATGTCGGCGCGAAGCATCACGGTTGGCCCCGCACCGTTTTCGAGGATGCCGACCACGCCGGTCCGCCCGACCCCGGTGGCGACGGTGTAGCCGTCGTCGCGCAGCCGCTCGGCCGCCTTCGTGGCGGTGCGTTCTTCCTGAAAAGAAAGTTCCGGATGTCGATGGAGGTCTTCGTAAAATGATGTCAGGTCAGGCCGCATCGCATCGGTGGCGGCGATCAGATGGTCGAGCGAATCGGATTTAGCGGTGCTCATCGGCATCGATTCCTTGGTAATGATGATGAGTTCGACTCTAGCACTGGCGAAGGACGGATCGCATGGATAACGTCGGTTACCCGAATTGACCTTTCTAGCTGCCGAGCTCGAAACCCGAGAGCTCGAAATGATCCGTTCCGGGCTCGGTCGCTACGATCGATATGAGCGTGACGTCGTGGCCGTCGGTGTGGAAGTCGGAGAACGGCATCGTAATCCTCCGCCACTCCTTTCCCGCGACGAATTGCCGCAGCGCCGGCGTCTTACCACCGCTCTTGGTAAACACGGCGACGTAATACGTCTTGCTGTCGCCGCGGGTCCAGAAGTCGATGTCCTTGGCGAGGGATGTTTTCGCATTCGCGAGCGTGGGCGAATACATCGCGCCTGCGAATGGATACTGAATCCCCGGCTTCACCTCGCAATCCAGAATCAGCGTCGATGGTGAATGAGCAGGTCCGCCGACCGCGGTCTGCAGCCGCTCGGTCGAGGTTCCCTTGAAGATCTGGTCGGTGTCCGACATCCATCCGGCGCCGAATTTCCACGCCTCGTAGTCCGGCGCAAGTTTTTCGCGGACGCTCTCGCGATTAACAGGCCTGCCCTGCTTCCAGATCGCCACGATATCGCGCGTCTTGCGGATGTCCCGGGTCGGATCTCCGCGCACCAACAACAGATCAGCGCGCATTCCCGTTGCGATGCGGCCGCGATCGTTGAGGGCGAAGATCTTCGCCGGTACCGAGGTCGCATCCGCCAGCGTCTCCGTCGGGCTCAGGCCGGCTTTCACCATCAGCTCGAGTTCCGCCTGCAGCAACGCGCCGGACTGCGCATCGTTCGCGTCGGTTCCCGCGAGGATCGGCACGCCGGCATCGCGCAGTGTGCGCAGGTTGGCCTCGTTGTCGGCATACGAGATGTGCTCGCGGTTGAGATAGGCGGGTTGCGCCAACATTTGTCGCGCCACCCGGCTCAAATAGGGAGCGATCAGAGGATCGTCCGCTAGCTTCAACCACAGCCGCTGGGCGCCAAAAAAGAAATCGGTGTAACCGAGCGTCGTAATCGCGAACAACTGATGCGATCTGAGCGCATCGCGAAACTGCGGCTCCGGCAGCTTGACGATGGGCACGTGCGCGAGACCGTCGGCGCCTGCGTCGATCGCATCGAGATAGCCCTGCGCCGAAAAAACATGCACGATGACCATCTTATGGCGCGCGTGCGCGGCCTTGACGATCGCAACCAGCGTCTCCTTCGTCATCGACGCAAACCGCGGCCCATTGTCATAGAACACCTTGATGTAATCCGAACCCTGCGCGATGCGCTCATCGACGAATGCTTGCGCTTGCTCAGGCCCCTGAATCGGGATCATCTTCGGCAGATCAGACTCGACTGTGCCGTGGCCTCCGGCGACGGCAATCGCAGTACCTGCGGTCCGGAAGTCCGCGGCGTCCGACGCGCCTTGGGCTTCCTGTGTGCGCCACGGCGCGATGTTTTGCGACCACATGTACATGTCGAGATCGGTGGTGACGCCCATCACCAGATCCATCTTGAGCACATCGCGAATCCAGGCGTGCACGTGCGAGTCGATGAGACCCGGAAGCAAAGTGTCGCCAGTGCCGTCGATGACCTGCGCACCCGCCGGCGGCGCTAGATTTCTCCCGACCGCGACGATCTTGCCGTCGGCGACCGCCACGCTGTTATCCGCGATGATTTTTTCGCCATCGAAGATCCGGACATTGCGGATAACGAAGGCCCCACCACGAGTGGACACCGGCGAGGTCGCGGCTACGATGACGAAGCTGACAAACACTGCCGCGACGATTCTCCCCATTCGACTCAGCATGCGTTTTCCCTCACGTATCGTAGCTTAGAACGCCGCCGAGAAAATTTCTTGCCTTGATCGGGATGCGTCGCCTCTATCAATGCGCTCGCAGTAAGAAAATACTGCACGAGTTATGTCACGACTCAGGAAAGCGTCGCGGGTATGGCTCGACGAAGCGCGAGAGGATGCGTCGCGCGCGATGATCTCGCAAAGCGTTGACTACTTCACCATCGAGCCGGATGCGATCTTCGGGCGGCGCGCGCCCTTGGAAATCGAGATCGGCGCCGGCCGTGGCGACTTCATGCTGGAATATGCGGCGGCGAATCCCCAAACAAATTTTCTCGCGATTGAGCTATCGGGCACCGTCGGGCAACTCCTCGCGATGCGAATCGGGCGGGCCGAGCTGCCCAACGTTCGGGTCGCCAAAATGGATGCGCGCACGCTCATCAACCTGATGCTCCCCGACGCGAGCGTGGCCGCCCTCCACATCTACTATCCCGACCCATGGCCGAAGGAGCGCCACCTCAAGCATCGGATGGTGACGCCGTTCCTGGTGCGCAATGTGGCCCGCACCCTGACGCGCGAGGGCCATGTCTATGCGGCATCGGATGTGAAGGAATGGGCCGGGGAAATCTTCGCGATGCTCGAGGAGGGCGGCTTCCGGCGCATCGACAAGGAGCCGCCGGGGGCGAAGCGGTCGGCCTTCGGGCGCAAGTATATGGCGCAGGGCAAGCCGGTCTATTTCGCGTCATTTGAGAAAGGCAACGCCCTGCGATCCTGATCTTGGACCCCGCTTCGACCAACGGGAAAGAGTGTCAGGTACTCCGCACGCGGCAGGCGCCCGCCGGCATGGAATGCCGCGTGAAATGGCGCCGACTTGCGCTCGCGACGGTGACCGTTTAACTTTGCTGGAAGCCCGCGATGACACGCTATCCACTTTTCCTGATGGCCTGCGCCTTGTGCGTGGCGCTGTCCGCCTGCAGCATCAAGAAGCCTCCCACCGGCGAGGACTACTATCAGCAGGCGCAGCTGAACTACACCAACAAGGAATACCACGCCGCGATCGAGAACTATCAGTACGTGGTCGATAAGTATCCGTTCAGCCCCTACGCCGAGGAGTCCGAGATGAAGATCGGGCTCGCGTATTACAAGGATAAGGATTACGCGCAGGCGATCGCCGCCCTCGACGACTTCCAGCGGATGCATCCGACCAGCAAGAATCTCCAGCTGGTCAGCTATTACATCGCGATGAGCTACTTCGACCAGGTCGGGCGTGAGGATCAGGACCAGAGCAAAACGGAGCTCGCGCTGGCCCGTTTCCAGGCCATCGAGCAGCGTTTTCCCGAGAGCGAGTTCGCGGAACTGGCGAAAGAAAAGTCCGAAGTTTGCCGTGAGGTGCTCGCCCGCCATCAGAAGGTGGTCGGTGATTATTATTTCAAGCGGGCGAACTTTCGTGCCGCCGAATCGCGCCTCGCCGAGCTGATGCAGAAATATCCCGACACTCCGGTCGCGCCCGACGCGCTATGGGAACTCGGGGTCGCGCTGGAGAAGGAAGGCAAGAAATATTCGGCGGCGCAGGCCTTCGCCGCGATGGTGCAACATTACCCCGATACGCCCTACGCCAAGCAGGCGCGCGCCGAGCTGAAGAAGCTGGCGCAGCCGGTGGATAACGAAGAAGACCCGCTCAAGCTGGTGCTCGCCGAAAATGGCTACGGCGAAACCGCCAACGATGGCGGCGACCAGGTGGTGGTGCGTCAGAAGGACAACGGCCCGGATTTAGCCAGCACCGGCGGCGCATACGGTTCGGATGACCTTCCCAACCTCGGCGCGGCGGCCGCCGCGGCTCCTGCTCCCGCGCCCGCAGCGCCACCCGCTGCCGAGCCGAAGCAAGTTGCAGCCGCGGATAACGGGCCGGCGACGCTGCGGACGATACGCCTGTCCGCTTCGAACCCGCCGATGTCGGTGATCTTCGATCTGTCGAAGCCGGTGCAGTACGACAAACACATCGAAAATGGGCCCGGATACTCGACAGTTAAGGTGCTGCTTAAGGATGTCACGCCCGATGCGAACATCCAGCACCATGTGGTGTTCGATCGCTCCATCTTCAAGGACTGCGACATCGAGAGCGATGCGCAGGGGACTACGGTGACGGTAAATACGGTGCCGGTCGCCAGTTATGCGGTAATTCCATTGAACGAACCGCCGCGCCTGCTGGTGACGTTTACGGCGCAAACCAGCGCCTCCAATTAGTCCCGCAGCCGCGGCCTTGAGACTTCCCTGAGATGGCACGGTTTTACCCCGTCGCGCGCGAGGAAGCGTAATCGAAGCGGCGCATGTCGCACGATGGGACGATGGTTCGTCCCGCGCCCGGTTGGCGGTAGCCGAATCGGTGCGAGTGATATCGCACGAAGTTTAGCAATTGCAGATGTTTATCTAGGCCAAGGCGCGCGCAAGCGATCGGCACGTCTAATGCTGTACATCGAAGTAGCCGATGCAAGGAGCGCCGAAAATGGAAAACCTACAAACCGAAAAGCGTTGCCAATTAGTTGGGCTGGTTCGTGACCATAGCGGGCGGGTTCGCTTCGGCGAAAAACCCACCATCCTGCGCGAGGTAAACAACCTCGATCGTCGGATGTTCCTGGTGAAATTTGACGACGGCGCGACGACCTTTCTTTTCCCTCACGAAATCTCTATCAACTAACCGCTTGAACCGCGCGCGTCAGCATCCGACCGGCTTGCCCGCGCGGAGGACCGCATCGTGGAACAAGAGTTCCGCGAGGTCGCGGTAACAATCGCAACAAAATCCCACACTGCCTGCCGACTCCTCCGCGACGTTTTCATCCTCGATGAGTAGGACAACCGCGCGCAGCACCCGCGCGGGATCGAAGCATCGAATGCACACCAGTTGCTTGCCGCGACGCTGACCGGCCTCGGCAAATGCACTGACGAAGGCCGCATCGTCGATCAGAAGCAGCTTGTCGTCGCCGTCCGACCTCGCCTCAGAAGCTGTAATCTCATCGAAGCTGAAAGCCTTCCACCTACTCATAAATAGCTGCCCCTTGATCACGAATGGCGCGCCCACGAAGGTCGCCGTCGCGACGAACGTGATTCCAGCAGCCGAGCAAGTCGAAGGCCAGTATCAGATCGCAGAGGCTAACGAAAAAGCGGCAAGGTTTGTGACCGTTTACGCCATTTTTTTGCTATTTCTGGACGAGCGGACGCCAAGAGTTTGCCAGGCAAGGGAAAATTGCCCCGTCGAACCAAGCTTTTTTCCCCGATTTGCTTCGATGAGATCAGCCCGAAACTAAAGTGATAGTTTAAGAAGGCCGAGCTTGCCTGAACACTTCTTGATCGAGGCACGCGTTTTATCGAGCAGGACCTGCGCCCACGCGAACTCGGTCGCCAGAATCGCTAATCCCGCGGGTATGACGATAACGGCCGGTCCCGGCAGGAAAATCATCGCCATTCCGACCATCAAAACTATCGTTCCGATGATCAGTACGATGGCGCGACGCGCTGTCCGAGGAATCGGCTGTCGGCGAATCACGTTCCGGCACGATTCGATGAATCGCCCCGAAACATTCGCGATGCGATTCGGGTGGGGCAAGTTCGCACGCAACCCAAGCACGACGCCGATCGCGATGAGTATTGCTATCACCGTCCAGAACACCCACTCCGGCAGAATGCGTTCTGAATACAGATGATCCAGCATGACGGCGGACATCTTTTCGAATCCCTCGCTGAACAGCCTCACCGCGACCCATCCGACCAGCACGAAGCCAAGATGTTCGATCTCGGGGCAATACTGCAGGAGCTTGACGAACAACGCGGCGGCATAACGGACCGCCAGGATTCCCAGCGCGACGCCTGAAAAAACCACCCACAGACGATTCGAGATGCCGACCGCAACGAGGGTCGAATCGATCGCAAACGCCGCATCGGTTAGTTCGACCATCGCAACCGTGAGCCAGAAACCACGCGCGGATTCGTCGCCACCCTCGAATAGATGAGTATCGCGATGGAACATGAAATGCGTAATTGCGAGGTATGCGAGATAGAGCGCGCCCGTCACCTGCAACCACCAGATGCTCATCAGCCATTTTGCACCGAGGATCGCGACAGCGCGCAGGATGAACGCACTCCACATCCCGTACAGCAGGGCGCGCCGTTGGAGCGAGGCCTCCAGTGATCGCACCTGCAGCGCCATCGCGAGCGCATTGTCGACCGAGAGAAGCCCTTCAAGAAAAATCAGGGTTCCGACAGCAACCAGGTTCTCAAGCATCGGACGCCTCGAGCTCGATGATGTTCATCAAGCACAAGACATCGCAAATTCGAGACCGCGAGTGAGCGCCGGACTGGTTGAAGGAGACGATGTATGCGAGCCCTCAATTTCGAGGGTGGCGGGTTCCCGCTTACTTTCCGCTCGCGCGGTCAGCGGCGAAGATGCCGGTCGGCAAACCGTCGATGCTCTCGACATTGTACTTCTGCTGATAATCGCTGACCGCGCCCTCGCCCTTCTTTTCCCAGTACTTGCGCAGCGTGTCGCGTTCCTCGAGGACCTGGAGCCTCGGCACCGCATAGCCGCATGAGGTCATCGCCGTTTCCACCGTGATTTCGATGATTTGCCGTACTCCCGGCTCAGGCGCGAACTTCGCTAGATAATCTTCCCACTCCGCATCGCGCGGATGAATTGCGCGCCCGCGTCCATAAAGCCGCGTGATATCCGCGGTCCTGTCGAAGGAACAGAACATCACGGTGATGCGGCCATCGTCGAGCAGATGCGCAGCGGTTTCGTTGCCACTGCCGGTCAAGTCGAGATAAATCGCGCGCGTCTCATCGAGCACCCGAAACGTATCCATCCCCTTGGGCGAGAGGTTGATGCGGCCCTCGTGCGGCGCGGTGGCGACGAAGAATACCTTCTGCTCCGCGATAAAGTCCCGCATCTCAGGGGTGATGGTGGTGAACCATTTGGACATGGCGTTCCCTCGATGTTTGGCCTTGAATCGACGCTATATCTGCGCGAGGTGCGGAGCAACGCGCCGGCTGCAGCTAGTCCTCGTCGATGGGCTCGCCGAGTTTGCGATAGAGCGTCTTGCGATCGATTTTCAAAATCGCGGCGGCCTCGGTTTTGTTGCCGCCCACCGATTCGAGAATCATCCGCGCGTATTGCTGCTCGATGCGCTCGAGGCTCAGCTTTCGCGCCACTGCATCTTCGAGCAGGTTGCCGGTCGGCGCGGCCATTCCGGTCATACTCGCCGGCAAGTCGGCCACCGTCAGTCGTCCATTGCGTGAAAGGATGACGCCGCTCTGGATAGCGCTCTGCAACTCACGAATATTCCCCGGCCATCGATAGCTGAGGAAAAAATCCATCGCATCCCGATCGATGGTAGGGATCGCCTTGCCCGCCTCCGCGCAGGCGCGCACCAGGAAATGTTTGATGAGCAGCGGAATGTCGTCGCGCCGTTCGCGCAGCGGCGGCACATTCAGCGTAAAGGTCGCGAGGCGATAGAAAAGATCGGCGCGAAACTTCCCCTCGACGATCGCTTTCTCGAGCTTGATGTTGGTGGCCGCGACGATACGAACGTCGATCGGCGTTTCTTCGGTCGCACCCAGCGGGCGCACCTTCTTGTCCTCGATGACCCGCAACAGTTTCGCCTGCAACGACAGCGGCATCTCACCGATCTCATCGAGGAACAGCGTGCCGCCGCGAGCCGCCTGGAACAGGCCAACCTTGCTCTGGCGCGCATCGGTGAACGCGCCCCGCGTGTAGCCGAACAGCTCGCTCTCAATGAGGTTATCGGGAATCGCGGCACAATTGATCGGCACGAACGGCGCGTCGCGCCGACGGCTCTCGAAATGCAGCGCTCGCGCGAGCAGATCCTTGCCGGTGCCACTCTCGCCGGTGATGATGACGGTCGCATTGGCATCGACGAATTGTTCGAGCTTGCGCAGCACCGACTTCATTTGTGGATCGACGGCGATGATGGTTCCGATTCCGTAGCTGCGCGCCAAATCGCCGCGCAGGCGCCGGATCTCCTGGCGCAGCTGCAGATTTTCCAGCACGCGTCCGACCAGCAGCAAAAACTCATCGTTGCGAAATGGTTTGGTGATGTAATCGGCGGCGCCGCGCTTCATCGACTCGACCGCTGATTCTATCGATCCGAACGCCGTGATGATCACCACCGGCAGATCGGGAACCAGGTCGTGCAGCTCGGCCTGGAGCTCATGCCCGCTCATTCCGCTCATCCGCACATCGGAAATGACCAGGTCGGGGCAATCCTCGCGCACCTGCGCGAGAGCTTCGGCGCCCGAGTTGGCGCTCTTGGCGATATAGCCAGCCTCCCGCAAGACGTCGCAAAGCAGATTTGCCATCTCGCGATCGTCGTCGACGACCAGGATGGTTGCGGCGTCATTCGCAATGATTGCGGTTCCCACGGTTTCAGGCGGCCTCGCCGATTCCCGCGCTTGCACGATGCGAGCGTGGGAACGACACGAAGAAACGCGTACCGGTTGGAGCGCTCTCAAACCCAATCTCGCCGTCGTGACTCTGCACGATGGTCTGGCAAATCGCGAGGCCCATACCAGTTCCTTTGCCGGGCTCCTTGGTGGTGAAGAAGGGATCGAAGATGCGATCTCGATTTGACTCCGGAACACCGGGGCCCGTGTCCTCGAACACCACCGTGACGCGCGGCGCGCCGGGGTCGTGCTCGGCGCGAGCGCTGACGGTCAAGGTGCCGCCTCCGGAGCCCATCGCATCGAGCGCGTTGATGCCGAGATTCACGAAAACCTGTTGCAACTGATCCGGATCGCAATCGATTAGTAATGGTTGGTCGCCCGTTTCAGTGCGGACCATTACGCCCCTCTTCGTCGCTTCCGTTTCAATCAGGTGAATCGAGCGCTGCACGATGGGGCGCAAATCCGCCGTCATCTTGAGCGATTCCCGATAGCGCGAATAATCCAGCAGCATCCGCACGATGCTGGTGATGCGATCGATTTGCGTGATGATGATCTCCAGGCCCTCGGCGGTCTTCTGACGGTCGGTCCGCGAATGCGCCAGGTACTCGGCGCGCCCGCGGATAACGCCCATCGGGGTGCCGATCTCGTGCGCGAGTCCGGCCGCCAGGCTGCCGATGGTTGCGAGGCGGTCGGAATGCAGCAGACGCCGTTCCAGCTCGATCTCGCTGCGATGTTTTTCGAGGAGATCGGCGCGCGCCTTCGCCAGCTCCTCGCCCAGCTTACGGAATTCCCCGATCAGCAGCTCGACTTCGTCTTTCACCGGCTTGGTGGGATCGAGCGGCGGTGAGTCGTCGGTGGAAAAGCTCATTACCCGGCGTGATAACTCCGCCAAGGGGCGCGAAATGTACCGTCGCACCGCGATTGCGACCAGTACGAGGATCAGAACCAGCGTAGTAAGGCCGACCGTAACGGAGATCTTGGCTCGATCAGCTAATTCACGGCGCACGTCGGTCCAATCTTCAGCGACTAACAGGTAGCCAATCAGTGGATGTTTGGGTGGTCCCAAGGGGACGATCTCACATATCCATTCGCCCTCGGGTTCCGCCTCGACGCGGAATTCCAACGGCTGGTGGAGGCTCTGCGGACGTATCTTCTCGGGTGGCAATACCAGCCGTTTGGGAAAACCCGGCAACGCATGCCAGAGGTTGCCTTTAGTGTCAAAGACCGCGGCTTCGGTTCCCTCCGGCCGGATCCGTTGCAGCACATCATCGATCTGATCCCATTCATTCGCGCGAATGTCGTTGTCGAGCGGGGCTGCGAGGCTGTGCGCGGTCGCGCGGGATTCACGCTCCAGATCGTGCATGAAGTTCGTGGTTGATCGATGCACGCTCCAATACATGTAGCCGCCGATTACCGGGAGCAACACCATCAGCAGCGCGATTATGAAACGGGTTCCGACTTTCACGATTCGATTGGTTGATTATCGCCTCAACTATCACCAACCGGCTACTCCAGTTGGCGGGAGGCCAATCTTCAGTAATTCAGGCTCCACTTCGAAGACGCGGCTGAGCCCCACGCCGGTCGCTTTGCGAAATGGGAGTTTGCCTTTTTTCTCGATCGGCCAATCGGTCTTCGCTACCACATGAAACTTTCCCATTTCACGCAACTCATCCAGCGTGACCGCCCGAGGTGCACCCGGCACCACGGTCTGCCACTTCCTGAAGCAAGTTCCGTCGTTGATGGTGGCGCCGGTCAGTCTGCTCGCGTGCGTCGGCCGCAGATCCAGAAAAACAATTTTGTCGCGCAGCTGAGGTGCATATTCATACAGCGTGTAAGCCTCATGCGTAGTAAGAGACACGATCGGGAGTCCGTCGCCAGCCATCGATTCGCACTGTTCGATCATTTCTTCCTCTTCGTCTTGCCAGTGCGCCCAGGCGATTCCGAGGTTATGGGTTGCCGATGCGCCCAACAGAGCGACAACCGCGATGACGATTAACTGGATGCGTTTTGACAGCCGCGACGCGAGGAATGAAATAATCGGAACCAGACCCAACAACGCGGTTACCATGTAACGATCGACGAAGTGGTTCTCTTCGATCGAGAGGGCCAGGATCGCAAGGGGGACCAAAACTAATCCGAGCATCCCCGCCACAGGTTGAAGGTTTGTCGATGCCCTCGCAGCGAGCGACTTGCCAGATTCGCCCGCCAGAAGTTTTGAAAATCCCCACACTACCAACAAAATCGGAACTAGACGGATCGGAACATGCCACAAATCGAGGATGACTCTGATCGCGTACCGCGCGGTCAACGGGGAAAGAAAAGTCCGCACATCGTAGCCCGCAATTTGCGCGCGAAAAATTGGCAGGAAGAGAATCCACAATATCGGACCTGCGGCGGCCGGGATCAGGCGGGTGGACCAGGTTCGCCATGATTCTCGTCGTATGGTCGCATCGCCCAGCACGATCGCGGCCAGCGCGATAATTCCGAAGTAGTGGACTCCGCATACGAGCATCGCGCAAAGCGCGATCGCCAGAGAGGACCACGCGCCGATCTCTTCTTCCGCGCCATAAGCCAGACAAAACGCGGCCGCCGATGCGAGCAGGATGGCATACGGTCGCGCGAAGAACGCGCACATAACGATCAAATGACAAGACCAAAGAGTCAGGATCGCTATCAATGCCGGAACTGCCGTGAACGAGCGCCGCAGTACCGCATAGGTCAGCAGCAGGGTGACCCAAATCGCCAGGAAAGCCAGGCCGCGGAATCCGGTTTCCGCGTTCCCCCCATCAACGCTGCCACCCACCATGACCCTCGAGCCATGAGATAATAGATAGGCGGGGTTTCGTCACCGGAATGCGCGATCATCGTTATCGAATGCCATACCCCGGATTGTGCCGTGATGAGCTTTATTTGGAGCTCATCGAACCAGAGGAACCGCCCGAACAGGATGCGCGGGTTGCTCAGCAATGCCTCTGCCGTCAGCAGAATGAGAACGCCGCAGCCGACCGCAACCAGTTCCCGGCGCGCCATGCCTTTCGCCTGAAAGGCGATAGGCTTAGGCGCCTGCATTTTCGCTGACTGACGGCATCGGACGGGAAGCAATTCAGCAAGGGTTGAGCCACCCTTCGGGCGCAAGGAAATCTTTATCGAGGGCTGCGGAATAAGGGTCTTTTTCGTAAAAGCCCGGTGGGGTCTTTTCAAGGTTGAGGAATCACACCCCTCGGCCAGGGAGAAACACCACACTCTCCTCTGGTGCGACAGTTCCCGAATGGGACTATCGACTGACGAATCGCGAATACTGTTCAGCAGATGCGTAAAGGCTACATCTGCGCGGAAGCCAGATGCGTAATGAACTCGCGCCCCGCCGCAGGGAAGGCCGAGAGGGAATGTCGTCGGGGGGTAGACGACGTCCGGATGCGCGGTTGGGGCGCGAGTTCGACGACTACAGCAACCGCGATGCCATCGGAAAAGCGAGCGAAACATCGAGTTGCACGGGGACCGAGTGGGGCAGAATTCCGCATTGGAAGCGCAATTCCGCATCTCAAAGAAATCCCACGACAGAAACCGAATCAATCGGAGCCCGAGACCCTCGGCGAGGCGTCGCGAATATATCCTGATTCTAATTGAACGATCGGTATGCGAATCCGTTTTCCCGGCGCGAGCGGATGTTCTATATGAATTGCATGCCGGAGACTCAGCAGCGATTTTCCGTTATCAGCGACCGAAGCCTGACCGACCTGCGCAAGCTGATCGGCGTGCCGATCGAGGATTCTTTGGAGCCGTGGTGCTACGAGGCCTCGCGCGACAATATCCGACACTGGGCGCACGGCATCGGCGACGATAATCCGCTCTGGTGCGATCCGAGTTATGCGGCGAAAACCGAGTTCCAGCGCGTGCAGGCGCCGCCTTCATTTATCTTTCCCCTGAACCGCTCCTTCAGCGGCTATGTCGGCGGACTCGCGGGTGTGCATGCGATGTTCGCGGGCATCGACGTCACCTGGCATCGCGCGATGATGCTCGGCGATGCCTTCACCACCAAAGTGTGGCTGAAGGATCTCCTCGAGCACGATACGCGCTTCGCCGGCCGCTCGATCCAGCAGATCTATCGATGTGAATTCTACAACCAGAACCATGAGCTGGTCGCCGAGGGCGATAGCTGGTGCTTTCGCACTGAGCGCGATACCGCGCGCGAGCGCGGCACCAAGTACGAGGCGGTCAAGCAGCGTCCGCCGGTGAAGTATTCGCGCGACGACCTCGCGAAGATTTTCGCGCCACTATGAGGCCGAGGAAATCCGCGGCGCCACCCCGCGCTATTTCGAGGATGTGCACATGGGCGACAAACTTCCGACGATGGTGAAGGGACCGATGACGGTCACCGGCTTCATCGCCTTCGCGCAAGGATGGGGTGGGCTCTACATCCGCGCCAACAAGCTCGCATGGAAGCAGTTGCAGAAGCATCCGGGCCTGGGGATTCCCAACAAGTTCGGCGTCCCCGATGTGCCGGAGCGCGTGCACTGGGAGGATGACCTCGCCACGCTGGTCGGAACGCCCGCAGCCTACGACTACGGTCCCGAGCGCTGCTCCTGGATGTCGCATCATCTTACAAATTGGATGGGAGATAGCGGCTTCCTGCGCAAGCTCGAGGTAAAAATCCGCCGCCACAATCCGGTCGGCGATACTCTTTACATCAATGGCGAAGTGACGCGGACGTTTGCCGAGGCGGGCGCGCACTACGCCGAGATCGCGCAGCGCGCGGTCAATCAGGACGGTGAACTTTCGGTGCTCGCAACCGGCATCATTCGTTTGCCAACTCGCGGCAAAAAGTAGCATTTGTTTTGGAGCAACGCCGCCACTCGCGGGGCGTCAAGAAGGGAGCAACATTAGAAATGAAGGCCGCCGTTTTTCATGGTCCTAATCAACCACTGACGATTGAGCAGGTCGATATCGATGATCCGCAGGATCACGAAGTCCTGGTCCGTACCGCCGCCACCGGCGTGTGCCACAGCGATCTGCATTTCGTCGAGGGACTCTATCCACACCCCGCGCCCGCAGTACTCGGACATGAGGCCGCCGGCGTGGTCGAGAAGGTCGGCAAAGCCGTCACCTATCTGAAAGCCGGTGACCATGTCATTTCGTGCCCGTCGGTTTTTTGCGGCTATTGCGAAGAGTGCATGTCGGGACATCCGAATCGCTGCAACAATCGGCAAGCGACCCAGCGGCCCAAGGACGCCAAGCCGCGGCTCTCGCAAAAGGGTGCGCCGGTGCGCCAGTTCAGCGATCTTTCGACTTACGCGGAAAAGATGCTGGTGCATGAAAACGCGCTGTGCAAAATCATCGATGAGATGCCGCTCGACCGCGCCGCGCTGATCGGATGCGGCGTCACCACCGGAGTCGGCGCGGTGCTCAACACCGCGAAGATCGAGCCTGGCTGCACGGTCGCGGTCTTCGGATGCGGCGGCGTCGGCATCTCGGCGATCCAGGGCGCCAAGATCGGCGGCGCGCGCAGGATCATCGCGGTCGATCAGTTCGAGAACAAGCTCGCGATGGCGAAGCGCTTCGGCGCGACCGACACCATCGACGCCTCGCATACCGACGCGCTCAAGGAAATCCGCAGCATGACTGGCGGTGGTGTTGACTACGCATTCGAGGCGGTGGGTCTCAAGAAACTCGCCGAGCAATGTTTCGACGCGACCAAGACCGGCGGCACCGCGGTCATCATTGGCATGATCCCGGTCGGGCAGAAGGTGGAAATCGATGGTCCGCGGCTGCTCACCGAGCGCACCTTGAAAGGCTCGATGATGGGGAGCAATCGGTTCCGTATCGACATGCCGCGCTATATCGATTTCTACTTGCAGGGCCGGCTCAATCTGGATGACATGGTCAGCAAGCGCGCGAAATTGGAAAATATCAACGAAGCATTCGCATCGATGAAGCGCGGTGAAGTGGCGCGAACCGTCCTGACCTTTGACTGAGAGACTAGCTGAGGTGTGAACATGGAATATCGGAAATTCGGAAAGACCGGAATCGACATTTCGGCGATTGGTTTCGGATGCTGGGAGATCGGCGGTGGTTACGGCAGCATCGAGGAGACCGATTTCATCAAGGCGGTGAATCGCGCCCTCGATGCCGGCATGAACAGCTTCGACACCGCCGAGGCCTATGGTTTCGGCGCCTCGGAGAAGTCGCTGGCGAAGGCGCTCGGCAAGCGTCGCAAGGAGGCGGTCATCACCACCAAGTTCGGGGTCGGCTATCCCGACACACCTAACTATCGCGATAGCAGTCGCAAGCGCGTGATGGAGTCGATCGACAAAAGCCTTAAGGCGCTGGAAACCGACTATGTCGACGTCTACCTCATCCACTGGCCGGATCGGAATGTGCCTTTCGAAGAACCGATGCGCGCGCTCGATGACCTCGTCAAGCAGGGCAAGGTCAGGGCAGTAGGACTATCCAACTTCAAGCTGAATGAGATCGAAGCGTGCATGAAGGCGCGCCGCGTCGACGTGGTTCAATATTGCTGGAACATGTTTGACCGGCGGATGCAGAAGGAGATTTTCCCTTACTGCCGCGAAAACAACATCGGCGTGATGGCATACGGCTCACTCGCCTATGGGATGCTGACCGGCACCCTCAGCGAAGAGAAAGCCTTCGAGAAAGGTGACTGGCGGTCGCGTCGTGGACAGCTGGGGAACATCAACTTGTTCCAGCATCTGTTCGGGCCCGATCACTTCTTGAAGAATCTGCGCGCGGTCGAGGAACTTAAAGGAGTTGCCAAACGCTACAACAAGACTCTGCCGCAACTCGCGCTGCGTTGGACTACCTCGAATCCCGTGGTGAGCACGGCGCTGGTAGGCTGCCGCAATCCCGGCGAAGTCGATGACAACCTCGGCGCCTTGGGCTGGTCCATATCCGACGCGGACATGAAAGAAATCGACGCCATCTTTGCTCGCAACGGCGCGATCACGATGCCCGAGACATGGTTGGAGAGCGAGTAGCTCTTAAAACTCACACTACTATAGCAGACACTCAGGTATAGCAGACACTCAGGAGGAGCGTTATGCCCACTCAAAGATTTGCACCAATGAGCAAGGACTTTCCGACCTTCGATTGCGACGCTCACGTCACCGAGCCGCCCTGGCTGTGGGAACGCGCGAAGGATTATCTTTCCAAGGCCGATTTCGAGGCGTTGCGCAACAGCATCTGGTTTGACGAGGAAAGCAAGCAGCTGGTCGTGAACGGCTTCGCGAATACCGGACTCGGGTCGCAGAAAATCGGCGGGACCGCGGGCATGGTCAATGTGCTTTCGCTCGCCGGCCCCGGTCTCAAGCATAACATCCAGCGCGCGCTCAACGTGCGCAACCTTGATCCCAAGACCGCCCTCACCAAGGAACAGGCTGCCTACATCGATCACCCTGGTTCCTATCAGCCGAAACCACGTCTTGCCGACATGGATGTACAGGGCATCGACCAGGTGATGATCATACCCACCGACATCGACACCTATCCGTGGATCACCAATTCAATGGGTGCGCGCGCGATGTGCCGAGCCTACAACGAGTGGGCCTACGAATACAGTCAGGAAGATCCGGAGCGCATCTTTTTCGCCGCATTGTTGCCGATGCAGGATCCCGTCTTCGCCGCTGACGAAGTTTATCGTGTCGCAGCGAAAGGCTGTCGCGTAGGCCTGGTACGACCTATCGATGCGATGGGTAACTTTCCGATTCAGCCCAAGTATGCGCGGGTATGGCACGCGATGGAAGAAACCGGCGTCGTATACGGCATGCATCCATTCCCGGCGCTCGGCTTCCTTAAGCCTCCCGGCTATACCGAGCAGTACTCCGGCGCCGAGCTTATAGGTCTCAGCGCCAGCTCCGCCGGCCTGCCTCATTCTTTCCTGATCAATGTGCAGGACTTCCAGGCTGAAGCCTCGCTTTGGGTCACAACGGTCCTGCTGTCGGGTTTCTTCGATCGCTACCCGAAACTCAAGGCGGCGGTGTTTGAGGCATCATCCACATGGCTGAGCTTTATCCTCGATGAGTGCGACAAGACCTACAGGCTCTATCGCAACGATCGCAAAATGCCGAAGCTCAGTCAGCTACCGAGTGAAACGTTCTTCCAACATTGCGTGACCGGCTTCGAGGGCGATGAAGCTCCGCCGTCGCGCTTTCCGGAATTCTACGAGAACATTCTGGCGTGGTCGTCGGACGTTTACCATCACGATGGCGACGACGCGTGGCGCGCGCTGGAGACGATGCGCAAGTGCGAGTTGCCCGAGAACTACCAGACCAAGTTCCTCGGTGAGAATGCGCGCAAGATGTACAACATCAAGCCGCCGCGCAAGTACATTCGCGAGCGAGTCACCGAGATCGAACGCCCCGAATGGTGGCCGACCGAAGAGGAAGTCAAGGCCGCGCTGAAGCCTGAGGCCGCGCTACGCCGCTAGCTGGAGTTATGTCATCATGAACAAGAAGCAATTCGCGGTGCTGGATAGCGATTCACATGTGGTTGAGACCCCGGAGCTATGGGAGAAATATCTCGAGCCCGAATACCGGACCCTCGGCAGGCATGCGCTGTGGCGCGAGGAAGGTAAGTTCGGCTAGCTATCTCAAAGTCAACGGCAAGGTTTTCCGCGACACTATGAACTCCAACATTCCGCGTCATGCGATCTGGAAGCCCGGGATGACATGGGACAAAGTTGGGGAGCTAGACCCGGAGACTCGGCATGCGATGACGCCCGGGGCATCGAGCCCGCAGGCCCGTCTGAAGGACATGGATGCGATGGGGGTCGACCAGGCCTTTATGTATCCGACCTGGTTCGCCGAAGGCTTCCACCTCGTGGAAGATCCCGACATCGCGTATGCGCTTGCGCGTGCCTATAACAACTGGGTCGCGGATTTCTGCAACGCCGCGCCCGATCGACTCTTCGCGGCCTCGATGGTTCCGATCCAGAACATGGACTATGCGGTCGAGGAGCTGCGCCGCACCTCCAAGATGCAGTGTTTTCGCGGGGCGTTCATTCGGCCGATGTTCATTGAGGGACACTACTTCACGCATCCTTACTACGATCCGCTGTGGGCAGAGCTTGAGAGCCTCGGAACTACCCTGGCTGTGCATCCTACGGCGGGATTGTGGAATCCGGAGTGGAGCTCACACGGCCCTTTCATAGAAAAGATAAAAGGGCGGCTCAACCAGCATTCGGGGATTATGAATGCAGGAGGAGGACCCAACGCCGGAGGTGGTGCGGCATCGAATTTCGCTCTTTTCAACGCGTCGCCGCCACTGGGCCATCCTGTCTCACAGGTTCTGTCCTATTGGCTCGATAACCACATGTTCGTCGCCGCGACCTTGATCGGATTCACGGTCATGCAGCGCTATCCGAACATGAAAGTGGTAGTCGCGCACGGCAAGGCTTCCTGGATGGAGGAGGTCCTCGAGAAGATGGAGGCCTCTACGCGCACGATACCACTGTTGCACCACTATCCGGTCCGTACTGATACCGAGGAGATGTGGAAGGAAGGCAAAGTCATGCTCGGCTTCGACGCCGAGGAGCGCTTGGTCCTCAAGCTACCGGAAGACTTTGCCGAGAAAATCGTATGGGGCTCGCGCTATCCTCATCACGATACCACCAGCGCATGGGAAGCGATCGACAGGATGACCCAAGCGAATGTCGCTGAGTCAACTATCGCGCGCATGCTGGGTGCCAATGCCGCCGAGCAACTAGGCATTAAGTTGACCCAGAAGGTAGGCGCCTAAGATGCGCGTGGGCTTCATTGGCCTTGGCAACATGGGGGGACCGATGGCCTTGAACATGATCAAGGCCGGCCACTCTCTGACTGTGTATGATATCAGGCGCGAGTCCGCCGAGCCTCATCTTGCGGCAGGAGCGCAGTGGGCCGAATCGCCTGCCGCGGTCGCCGAGCGAAGCGAAGTTGTGGTGACGTTGCTTCCAGGACCAAAAGAGGTTGAAGCTGTCGCGCTGGGTGAAGGTGGCATCGCCAGCAAGCTTGCGCGTGGAATGGTCTACGCGGACCTCTCGACCAACTCGCCAACCCTCATCCGGCAGCTTTACGCAACCTTCAAAGCAAAAGGAATCGACCTGCTCGACGCCCCTGTGAGCGGAGGAATTCCCGGCGCGCGGAACGCAACACTCGCAGTCATGGTTGGCGGGAGCAAGGAAGCATTCGAGCGCATCAAGCCGGTCCTCGACGCGATCGGAGACAAGGTTTCCTACATCGGCGAAAGCGGCGCGGGCGCCGTTGCCAAGCTGGTGCACAACATGATCGCGATTTGCTCAACTCAGCTCCTCGCCGAAGCTTTCACCATGGGTGTCAAGGCTGGCGTCTCGCCGGAGTCCTTGCTGAAGGTCGTAGAGGACGGCGCGTACGGGCAGGGCATGTTGCTCAAAGGCACCATGCCGAAGATGGTTTTCCGCGGCAACTTCGATCGCGTCACTTTCGCCTTGAAACTCGCGCGCAAAGACTTAGGACTGGCCACCGAAGTAGGTCGCGAGCTAAACGTGCCGATGCCGATGGCGAGCCTGGTTGAGCAGGATTTTCTGTCAGCTCTGGCGAAAGGTCTTGGAGACAAGGACTCGACCGCAGCGGTTACCATCCAGGAGGACCGCGCCAACGTAAAGATCCGCGTTCCCAAAAGCTAGAGCCGTCCGCGGCAGAGAGGCATCTATGGCATCGCAATTGAAGCTTGCAGAATTGGTTGAAAACAGCCGAGTCCATCGCCGGATCTACCTCGAACAGGAAATCTTCGAACTCGAGATGGAGCGCATTTTCGAGCGCAACTGGGTCTTCCTCGGACACGAAAGCGAGATAGCCGCGCCGGGCGACTACAAGACCACTCGGATTGGAACTCAGCCCGCCATCATGACGCGCGATGAGGACGGCGGAATCCACGTCGTGATGAATCGATGCATGCATCGCGGTGCAACTATCTGCCAGGATCAGCGCGGCAATTCCAGTTCTTTTCGCTGCTGGTATCACGGTTGGACCTATAACAATAAGGGCGACCTTATCGGCCTGCCTTACGCCGACGGCTATGGAAAAGATTTTGACCGGAGCAGGTTCGGACTGATCAAGGCTGCGCGCGTCGACAAATACCGCGGACTGGTATTCGCCAGTCTTAGTCCTGAAGTGGAGAAGCTGACGGACTACCTGGCCGGCGCCAAATACTACATCGACCTGTTCATGGATCTGTCACCTGAAGGCGCGGTCGAGACGCGGTCAGGAACTCATAAGTATGGGTACGATGGCAACTGGAAGTTTCAGATGGAAAATGGCGTCGATGGCTATCATCCGAATTTCGTCCATCAGGCATTTTTCGAGACCCAGGCAGGGCCCATCGGCCGCAAGGTGATGCAGCTGTTCACCGGAAATTCCGAATACGAGAGCAAGGCGCTCGGAAACGGACACTCTCTCCTCGATATGTCGCCGAAGCGTCCCGCGGGAGCTCGGCCGACTTCGAATATCCTGCGCGGTTCAACTTCGCAAGGCGCCGGCGCGACCTATATGTCCAGCCTTCTCGCGCGTTATGGCCAGGAACGGACCGCCGAGATTTTGTCGGCGTCGAATGTCAACATCGCGATCTTCCCCAACCTCCTCATTATCGGGATCCAGTTCCGCAACACGATGCCTATAAGCGCGACTCGCACTGATGTCCATCTGCTGCCCACTACACTTAAAGGTGTGCCGGACGAGATCAATGTCGCGAGGTTGCGCGCGCACGAGGCTTTCTATGGATCGGCTGGCGGTGGCGCTCCCGATGACGTCGAAATGTTCAATCGCTGCACCGATGGTTTGCGTGTCAAAGGCGCCGAATGGCTGGAGCTGTCGCGCGGGATCGAGCGCGAAGAGATTGACGGCGATGGAATCACCAGCGGGCACATTACCGATGAGGTTCCGCAGCGCGCTTTCTATCGCAGGTGGAAGGCGTTGATGTGCGGTGACAGCCAGTCGCAGCAGCTTAAGTCACTGCGAGTGGCCAGCAATTCCTGAGCATCATGGCGGAACTGACACGCTCCGAGGCGGAAGATATCCTCTACATCGAGGCGCGTCTCCTTGACGAACGGCGGTACGACGACTGGCTGGGCATGCTGGCCGAGGACGTGACCTACTGGATGCCGTCCAATGGCGACGGCATCGATCCAAATCGCGAGATCGCCCTGGTCTACGATGACCTGGCGAAGATGCGCAATCGCATCGGTCGACTCGCGACGGGCGTGGCGCACGCGCAGAGTCCCCCCTCGAAGACCAGACGTTTGGTTTCCAATGTTCAGCTAGATGCCACGGAAGGAAATGCTGCGATTGTCTTTTCCGCTTTTATCCTCTACGAACTGCGCCGAGGCAAGGAGCGTGTGTTTGCGGGACGTTGCGAATATCATTTGCGTCGCGAGGATGATCGTTGGAAGATCGCTGCTAAAAAAGTAGTACTGGTGAATAACGACGAGGTTATCGATAACTTGACCTTCATCCTATGACTAATCACGCACCGATTGAAAAGCCGGTTGCGATAGGAGTCGCGAAAGCAGCGGTCACAACTCGACGATATCCGGCCTGGTGCTTTCGATGAAGGCAATTACTTCGCCGCGTTCCTCCGGGGCAACCTGAAACGCATCGAGGGTGGCATTGAGATGGTTGATGAATGACTGCCAGTCGGCGGCGTTGATTCGCATTCCAGCATGGGAGAGCTTCATAGCGCGGCCGGTATAGTAAGTAGGGCCTCCCGCGCAGTTGCTCAAATAATCAATCAACAGTTGTTTCTCTCGAGCGATACCATCGGCGCCGCGGTTCGCCCAAAACCTGCTGAGTAAGCTGTCTGCCATCAGTCGCGGCAAAAGATTGTTTACTACCGCCGCGATCGCGTCATGTCCACCAAGGCGCTCATATAAGGTCTTGCGACGATCGGTATCCATAAAGCTACCCCTCGGGTTTGCCACTTCGGTCGAAGATTACCTTGCCGTCTCGGCAAACTAATGTCCAGAAGAAGGCATTGACGAGGGTTTGCGATTCCAGGCAGTCGCGGTATTGTGGGCGCACAGCATGCGGCTCAGCCCTTCGAATCGGACCGCCCCACGGAGGTAACTTCATGTCCGGAAGACTCAGTTCGAAAGAGATTCGTAAGCGCATCGGGCATCCGGTCATCGACGCCGATGGTCATTGGCTGGAGTTCGGGCCGTCCATCAGCGATTACTTGAAAGAAGTAGCCGGGGAAGACGCGGTCAATTCGTTCCGCCGCCGCGGAGGATACGTCGCGAAGTCCCTCGCGATGACTCCCGAGGAGCGTGCTCGAACGCGACGGGCGCAAGAGGCATTTTGGGGCGTGCCCGCAAAAAATACCCTCGACCGCGCCACGGCGATGCTCCCTCGCCTGCTTTATGAACGGCTCGACGAGTTCGGCTTCGACTTCACTGTTCTCTATCCGACCGCGGGACTGGCAATGGGTTACATTCCCGAGGACGAGATCCGGCGTGCCAGTTGCCGCGCCTTCAACATGTACATAGCTCATCAATTCGGCCCGTACAGCGATCGCATGACGCCCGCGGCCGCAATTCCGATGCACACGCCCCAGGAAGCGGTTGACGAACTGGAGTACGTGGTTAAGGAGCTGGGCCTCAAGGTCATAGTAATGACCAGCCTGGTGCCGAGGCCCATTCCCGCAACCGGACAAAAATCCGCCGAGATGCGCAGCCTCGGTACCTGGCCTGACGTGTTCGGCATAGACAGTCCGTTTAACTACGACCCGGTGTGGTCGAAGTGCGTCGAGCTGGGTGTAATGCCGACCTTCCATGCCGGGACGCGAGGCTCCGGCTTCCGTACTTCACCGACGAACTTTGTCTTCAATCACATCGGACATTTCGGCGTAGCGGGCGAGGCGCTTGCCAAAGGTTTGTTTCTAGGCGGAGTGACGCGACGCTTCCCATCCCTGAAATTTGCATTCCTCGAGGGCGGCGTAGGATGGGCATGCGGTCTATATTCGGATCTGATCGGACACTGGAAGAAGCGCAACCGCCGCGCGCTGGAGGAGGTAAATCCCGCCAACCTCGATCGCAAGCTTATGCACGAGCTATTCGAGCGCTTCGGTGGAAAGCAGCTCGCTGATCGTCTCGAGACGAGCGCGATCTTCGAGGGGCTGGGAGCCACTGGTACCGGAAATATAAGAGACCTTGATGATTTTTCAGCCTGCGGCATCGAGAGTCCGGAAGATATTCGGGAGTTGTTCACGCGCAATTTCTACTTCGGTTGCGAGGCGGACGATCCTATCAATGCGTGGGCGTTCAATGCGCGGATCAATCCATATAAGGCTCGCCTCAAGACACTGTTGGGTTCCGACATCGGCCACTTTGACGTGGTCAACATGAACGAGGTGCTGGAAGAGGCTTTTGAGCTGGTCGAGGACGGACTTATAACTGAGGAAGATTTTCGCGAGTTCGTTTTCACCAATCCCTTGCACTTCTGGGGCGAAGCTAAGCCTGACTTCTTCAAGGGGACCGTGTTGGAAACCCAGGCTGCCGAGGCGCTTCGTGACGCGAAACAGCATTGAGCAACTGGAGACGTACGTTCGCGGTCTATGCTGATCGGCGAGTACTGCTCATACTGCCGCTCGGCATCGCAAGCGGGCTGCCATTACTGTTGACCTTTTCGACGCTGTCGGCCTGGCTGGCGACTGCGGGTGTCCGCCGCTCGGCGATCGGCGCATTTGCGCTAGTAGGAATGCCCTATGCTCTCAAGTTCCTGTGGTCGCCACTGATCGATCGGTTACCACCACCGATACCGCTCGGGAGACGTCGCGGATGGGGCATAACTATACAATTAGGACTCATCGCCGCGATTCTCGCCTTAGGTAACTGCAATCCTAAAATGGATCTCCGCCTCGTAGGAGTACTAGCCGTGCTGGTCGCGTTTCTTTCTGCCAGCCAGGACATCGTCATCGACGCTTATCGCGTAGAGCTTCTCGGAGAGGAGCAGCAAGGACCCGGAGCGGGCATGATTCAGACCGGCTACCGTATCGGTATGTTGATCGCGGGCGCAGGAGCATTGATGATCGCGGCGCGCGCGAGCTGGTTTGCCGCATACGCCATAATGGCTGCGCTCATCGCCATTGGGATGCTGGTCTTCGTGCTAAGTCCGGAGCCGTTGACACTAATGGCGCCGGCGACTCTCGCATCGGGTGACAGACGGGAAGCGTTTCGCCGCTGGTTAGAGACGGCGGTGACCGGTCCGTTCGCGGATTTCATGCGCAGGCCACTGTGGGTTGCTATCCTGATCTTCATTCTCGGTTACAAGTTAGGAGAGGCCATGGCAGGTGTTATGGCGATGCCGCTTTATGTCTCGCTTGGCTTCTCACTGGAACAGATCGCAGCTATTTCGAAGCTGGTTGGGTTCTTCGCTACAGTAATAGGAGCACTGGTCGGCGGAATCATAACTGCCAAGCTCGGCGTGCTGCGAGCGCTGGTGGCTTGTGGCATTCTTCAGTCGCTCGGCAATTTGTTTTATGTGCTGCAAGCGATTGGTGGGCATCGACTCGATTACCTTGCCCTCTGCGTTGCGGCGGAGAATCTTACCGGTGCGATGGCGGGAGCAGCGCTGGTCGCATACCTGTCGGACCTATGCTCACCCGAATTCACGGCGACGCAGTACGCTTTGCTGTCATCGCTCGCCGCAGTCGGGCGAACCATGGTGGCGTCCTCCGGCGGGGTACTAGCGGAACATCTCGGCTGGGTGCGATTCTTCCTACTGACTACGGTGGTGACGATTCCGGCGCTTTTGCTGCTCTCATGGATCGCCAGGCGCAGTCCCATAGTTGTGAAGGGAGAGTCGACCTTGGTCGCCTCTGCCGGAAGCTGACCTCCGGCTGAACCTCGGCGCCGACCCTGCTACGCGACTGCTACGAAGATCTTTCCATCGCTTATTTTAACCGGGTAGGTCGAAATTCTGAGCCCCTGAATGTTCAGGCAATTGCCATTAATAACGTCGTAGCGAAATCCGTGCGCCCGGCAAGTCACCATCGAGCCTTGTAGCTTGCCGGATCCCAGTGAAGCGCCGGCATGAGCACAAGCGTCGCTGGTCGCATAAATGTTTCCGTCCACATTGAAAAGAGCAACGTCTTTGCCCCCCACCCTTATGACCATGCTCTTACCGATTGCAACCCGCGTAAGAGCCACGGTCTCAACGAAGTTATCCATCGCAACCAACTATCCGCCTAGCCGGGTCCCGGCGAAAGCCTCCTGCGCAGCATCGAGAGTGTCCCTGGCCTGGATGTTGCCCGGCGCTGACTGAGTCCTGGCCGGGGTCGAATTGATGGCTGATCCGATTGGGTTCAGCTTCTAGTTTCCAGCGTCGATTTCTGGCCCTGCAAGAAAACCGCCGCGAACTGCGCAAGCGCCGTGCCGCTCGGGCCGATTCGCCACCAGGAGTCGCATTTACTCGCGACGTGTCTTCTGAGTTGTCCAGATAGAGCGATGTATTACCAAGTGCAGAGACGCCCATTGGCAACCTGCGAGGCGCCTGTTGCGTGATTGGCACCGCGGTCGCCCGCAGGCACCGCGATGCCATACCGCGCTCTGCCTAAATCGAGATGGGCCGACTTGTTTCCCCTAGGCCGGCGCTCGTAAAGTCAACCTCGATATTCGAGGTCATACGTCACTGCTCGGTGCGATGCGATGAAATATTTTCTTGCCAAGACCGACCCGGAAACGTACTCCATCGACGATTTCCAGCGCGAACGCCGCACCGCCTGGGATGGCGTCACCAATGCGCAAGCGGTGCGCGCGATCCGCGAAATGCGTCCCGGCGATCGCGTGTTCATTTACCACAGCGGCGGCGCGTCGAGCGTGGTCGGAATCGCAACGGTCACATCGGAGCCTCGCGACGATCCCGGGAATCCCAAATCCGCCGTGGTCGATCTCGAATTCGACGGCAGACTGGAGCCCCCGGCGACCTTGAGCGAAATCAAACAATCGCACAAATTCGACGATTGGAGCCTGGTGCGGCAAGGGCGTCTCTCGACGATGGCGGCGCCCGCGAAATTCGTCACCTGGATGCGCGAGCGCTATCCGAAAAGCAAAATCTAGCGGACCGCGGCGCGTGCAATCTGGCGCGAGAAAGGGATAATTTGGACCGATAAATGTTTCCAGGTCCGGTCCCCGAGGCATCGCGGAGAGGCTGAATGATCCCGTTTTCCGGCAATCCACTAAACCGCGCGAGCGAAAAGCGCACCGATAGTAATTGGATAGAATCCAAGCGGCGAGATCCTTCTTCGCTGGTTCTCCCGCTCCGCCGCCTCGAGCCGTTTCTGCTCGGTTCCGAAAAAGCCAACCCTCCGATCGAGCTCGGTTTGATTCGGGCTGAAATCGCTAATTCCCTGGCCGATCCGGCGGCGATTTGCATCTTTCTCGGCCTCGACGGCGAGCGCGCGATCTTCGCCCTTGACCTTCCGGAAGCGAGCGATCCGGCAAAAGGCGGACCGCTGGCCGGGCTCGGATATTTTCGCGACGCTCGCATGGCCGCCTCGGTGGTCTCGATCGAGCATGCCGCGCTCATCGCGCAAGCCAAGGCGATGATCGATTGGCATCAGCGTCACGGCTTCTGTCCACGATGTGGTGCGACCACCAAGATGATGGATGCGGGGTATCGGCGGCTCTGCGAGAAATGCAACGCCGAACATTTCCCGCGCACCGATCCCGTAGTCATTATGTTGGCGATCGAAGGCGACGCCTGCCTAGTCGGACGCGGCAAACTTTTTCCTGCAGGCATGTTTTCCGCGCTCGCCGGTTTTGTCGAGCCCGGCGAAACCATTGAGGAGGCGGTGCGCCGCGAGCTGATGGAAGAAGCGTCGGTGAAAGTCGGCGAGGTGTCTTACTACGCGACCCAGCCATGGCCGTTCCCATCGTCGTTGATGATCGGATGCTTCGCGAAGGCGGAAAGCCGCGATGTCAAGGCCGACGAAACCGAACTCGCCGAGGTGCGATGGATCGAGCGTCGCGTTGCGCGCGAACTGATCGAAGGCAAGGCTGTAGATGGTATTCGGGTACCGCCGCCAATCGCGATTGCGCATCATCTGATCAGAGCGTGGGCGCTCGGCGAGAGGTGAGCGGTCAAACGCGCGAGTGATTATATGCAGCGGGTCGGCGGATAATCCGAGTCGGGAAACTAGGCCGCTCACACGATCTCCCTTCCGCCACGCCGGCGCGGCGCCGAAGGCGTTGACCACCAGATGTGGATATGCGCGGTGGATGCCGGACCCAGCGGCAGTCTTCCGGCCCCGCGGTTCCGCCCCTGAGTATTGCTTCACGACAAAATGTAGGGTCATACTATCCGCAGTTGACATTTATCGACCGGTCAACTGGGGGGATCATGAAATCACGCTTATGGTTGGGCGCGGTCATGCTGACCGCGAGTCTGGTTCTCGGGTCCAGCTTCGCGATGGCGCAATCCACCGCCGCACCGACACCGACGCCGCTACCGCAATGCTCGATTTCGATGCTGCCCAATGGCAATCTGGCTCAATGCAACACCGGGGCTGAAGAACCGCCTTCCTACCTCGGCATCTCCGGGGGCAACATCAACAGCCTGGCAATCGACAAAACCGGAAATACCACCTGCTCGACAGGCACCTTTGGCGCCCTGGTGCAGGACAGCAGCGGGAAACAATATGTTTTAGGCTCCGATCACGTGCTGGCGCGCAACAGTGCTACGCGCGGCTCGGCTGGTCTTAATGAACCGATCGTCCAGCCCGGACTGGTCGACCTCGGATGCTGGCAAGATACTACCGACACGGTCGCGCAACTTTCCAAATGGGTTCCCCTCGGATTCAGTAAGGGCACCAACGAAATGGATGCGGCAATCGCCAAGGTGGTTCCCGCGAATGTGGGTCCGGCAGGCCCCAGTGTGCCGGGTGTAGATCCCCTGGGCAGAATCCTCAACATTGGACAAATCAGCGCCACGCCTTTCGATTTCAACAACCTGGTTGACGGTTTGCCAGTGCTCAAAATGGGCCGTTCGAGTTGTCTGACCACCGGAGTTATCGACGCCTTCGATGCGATGGGTTCCGTGATCTATCCCGCTACGTCGAATGTGGCGGCGTCGGGCACCGCGTTTTTCGATCATCAGATCCTGATCTTCGGTGAAGTCATCGGCTCAACCTCCAACTCCGGTTGCACCTTTGCCTCGCAAGGCGACTCCGGCGCCATGGTGCTCACCGACAGTTTTGAGTGCCCTCAGGCGATCGGGATGCTGTTCGCCGCTGCCGCTGGGACCTCCTACGGACCTGACGCGGCGGGTCAAATTGTCGCAGTTACTCCGATCCAGACCATTTTATCAAAGTTCAAAGTGACACTGGTGGGCGACGCTCAATGCACGCCGGGCTCGGTGGGAGCGCAGCTCGATCTTGCGCCCGCGGCCGCGATGAGCAATGAACTCCGCGCGTCTATCGCGCAAGTCCGTACCATCAAGGAGAATCACGGCCGCAAACTGCTTACCAACCGCGGAGTCATCGCGGTCGGAATCGGAGCAGGCGATGCTCCATCGAGCGCCGCGCTCAATGTCTATCTGGAAACCGACACTCCTCAAATTCGCGGTAAGGTGCTCGCGGAGGTTGGGAAGGTTAAGGTCAACTTCAAGCATGCCGGCAAGTTCAACCCATTGTGAGCGCCGGGACGGCGGAGCTGATCGCGAATCCCTGCGCAGGATCGACAAGTCTCTCCCGCCAGCATCGCGCTTGGGGATGGATATAGCTTTGACTATCTGATACTTCACGTCAGCGCATTCTGATACGCGGGAGACACGAATCGATGGCTGACCAGGTCCCGGTCTACTTTAATCCCTTCGACCCGGAGTACCGCGCCAATCCCTATCCGTCTTACCACACCTTGCGCGATGGCTCTCCCAAGCAGTTGAACCTGTTCCTGCCGGTCACGCTGGTCGCGCGATATACCGACGTCATTGCCGTGTTGCGTGATTATGAGACTTTTTCGAGCGAGCGTCCGGAAGTGCCGGGCCGCGAACTGACCGATCCATTTCGCGGCGCACCAACTATCGAGACGGCGGATCCGCCGGTCCACACTCGCCTGCGCAGGCTCGCCGCTAAAGCGTTCACACCCTCGCGGATCAGCGGAATGGAAGAGAGAATTCGCGCCATCGCGGCACAACTGCTGAGCAAGACCGCACCGGGGGACGAATTCGAAGCGATCCGGACCTTCGCCGATCCGCTTCCGGTGCGCGTCATCGCCGAGATGCTCGGCGTTCCAGACGATCGCCAACATCAATTCAAGGAATGGTCAGACGCCATCATCGCTTCGATAGCGGTAGTGCCCGGTTCGCCGCCACCGGCGGGCTCGGTCGAAGCGTCTGACGCACTGCGGGAGTTTTTCACGGAAGAGATCTTCAGACGCAGACGCACGCCCGGCGATGATCTGATCAGCGTGCTGGTTGGCGCCCACGACGAGCGCGAGGCCCTCAACGCCGAGGAACTGCTGGCCTTCGTTATCCTGTTGCTAATCGCGGGCAACGAGACCACCACCAACCTTATCGGCAACGGGCTGCTGGCGCTGGGCAGGAATCCTGACCAGATGGCGCGGTTGCGGCGCGAGCCGCAACTGATGGGCTCCGCGGTGGAAGAGATGATCCGCTACGACAGCCCGGTACATTCCACCGTTCGAGTGGCGCGCAAGGACACCAATATCGCGGAGACCGCAGTGGCGGCCCGCAGCATAGTAATGGTTTTGCTGTCGGCGGCGAATCGCGACCCCTTGCAGTTCAAGGAGCCGGATCGTTTCGACATCGCTCGCCAGCCCAACGCCCATGTCGGCTTTGGCGAAGGCATCCATTTTTGTATCGGCGCACCGCTCAGCCGCCTCGAAGCCTCGATCGCGTTCGAAATGGTTCTCGAGCGATTTCCTAAGCTACGGCTGAGCAACCCGGAGCCGGCGCTAACCTACAAGGGAGCGCTCTCGATGCGAGGGGTGAGCTCTTTGCCGATGCTTACCTAGCGAATGACCGGGGGACCCAATCGGGAGCGCCAATAGCTTCATCCGCGAGTACACCACGATACTGGTCGAGCGCGGCGAGACTCTCGCGGCACGGCAACGTCGTCTTCAATTGCGCTGGGGCCTCAGCGATCGCGAGGCCAAGGCTCTCACGGTTATCGGGCAGGGCAAAACCGGCGCCGAGAGTTCGATTCTCCTCAGCATTGCCCACGACACCGCCCGCAAACATCTGACTCACGTCTTCGAGAAGCTCGGCGTGGAGCATTGCTCCCAAGCCGCCCTCCTCACCTCCGACGCTTCTCAGTGGTTGGATCCGCGTTGACATGGCCGCCTCGGACCGATAATTAAATGGGTTCCGATTCAATCATGTTTGCAATTATAAAGACTGGCGGAAAACAGTACCGCGTTGCCGCGGGCGACCAAATCACCGTGGAACGCCTCGTGGGCGAGGTCGGCGCGCAAATCTCATTAACCGACGTCCTCGCGATCGGCGGCGACAGCCCCGTGGTCGGACGGCCACTGGTCGAGGGCGCGGCGGTCAATGCGAAAATCGTGCAGCAGCCGCGCGGCACCAAGGTGATCGTGTTCAAGAAGAAGCGGCGTAAGAACTATCGCCGCAAACGCGGTCACCGGCAGGAATTGACGGTACTCAAGATCGAGGAGATTTCAGCGGGAGCATAATTCCCGTTACCTTTGCGCGGCCACATCAGGCCGCCTTTCCGAGGAGAAGCAACCCGTGGCGCACAAGAAAGGACAAGGTTCAACGCGCAACGGCCGCGACAGCCCAGGGCAACATCGCGGCATCAAAATTTACGCCGGCCAGACCGTCAAAGCCGGCAATATCCTCGTGCGCCAATGCGGCACCAAGGTGCATCCCGGTCGCAATGTCGGAATGGGCCGCGACTATACGCTTTACGCCCGCGCCGATGGCGTGGTTAAGTACGAAACGTTCCGCAACGTGAAGCGGCGCGTGAGTATCGAACCAAGCGCGGAGACCGCGTCCGCGGGGGCGAGCGCGTAAGAGCGTTTCGCATCGTAGTTAGATGAGCCCCGCGGAGTTCTCCGTGGGGCTTTTCATTTTCCACAGACTTCGAGTCTGTGCCATCGACAAGGATAGGAGCGACATTATGAAACTCGGACTGATTACGGGATACTCGGGCGCCCAGATGGGCTTGCCGATGGACCTTATACTCGGCGCAGAGGCCGCAGGCTTCGATTCGATCTGGACCGGCGAGGCTTACGGCTCCGACGTCATCACCCCGCTGGCGTGGATCGGCGCGCTCACCAAAAAAATCAAACTCGGCGCCGGCATCATGCAGATGCCCGGCCGCTCTCCCGCGATGACTGCGATGACCGCGATGACCCTCGATGCGCTCTCGGGCGGACGCTTCATCCTTGGCGTCGGACCCTCGGGACCGCAGGTCGCCGAAGGATGGCACGGGATGCCGTATGGCAAGCCGCTCCAGCGCACCCGCGAGTACATCGAAATCGTCAAGATGATCCTCGCGCGCGAAAAGCCCGTCGAGCTCCACGGCAAGGAGTTCGATGTCCCCTACACCGGCCCCGGCTCGACCGGGCTCGGCAAGCCGCTCAAGAGCATTCTGCACGGGCGCAAGGATATGAAGATCTATAGCGCATCGATCAGCCCCAAGGGCCTTGAGCTCGCGGCGGAAATCACCGATGGCGTCCTGCCAATTTGGATGAGCCCCGAGAAATACAATGTCATCGGCGATGCGGTGAAGGCCGGCCTCGCGAAGGGCCATAAGACCGCCGATCAGTTTGACGTCGCGCCGTTCGTCACCTGCGTGATGGGTCCCGATGTCGAGAAATGCCGGATGCCGGTGAAGGCCAACATGGCGCTTTACATCGGCGGAATGGGCGCGCGCAGCCGCAACTTCTACAACGATTATGCCACTCGCCTCGGCTATCCGGCGGAGGCCAAGGAGATTCAGGATCTCTTCCTCGGCGGCAAGAAGAACGAAGCGATGGCGGCGATTCCCGACAAGTTGGTCGATGAGGTCGCGCTGGTCGGACCCAAGGAGCGCATCATCGAGCGCCTGAAAGCGTGGAAAGCCTCGCCAGTCAAAACGATGCTCATCGGCACTAGCTCCATCGACACGGTGCGGGTGCTGGCGGAGGCCTGCGCCTAGCGCGAGCGTGTCACTGTGGTCGGTTTTGGCGGGCGCCGCGCCGCGATATCTCGCGCTGCGGCGCTCGCAGTATTGGGATGAGAAAACGCTGCGGTGCTATCAGCATGATGCGCTGCGCGAGGTGCTCGCCGCCGCGGCGAAGATTCCGTTTTATGCGGACCGCTTCGGGCAGTCGCCGCGCGTCGAAGACTTCCACAAATTACCGCGGCTACGTCGCAGCGATATTCGCGCGCTGAATCAGTCGGTGCGCGCGCTACATCATCCGTCGGAATTCACTTCCGGAAGATCTTCCGGTTCGAGCGGGATGCCGGCGGAGTTTCTCTTCGACCGCTCGCATCAGATTGGCCGCTTCGCCACGCGCGCGCGTTATCTCTTCGAAAATGGATGGAACCCGGCGCGGCGCAATGTGTGGCTCCTATTTCATGGCCCCTACATGGAGCCGGCCGACGCCGCGCTGGTGCAGAGCCGGGCGATCTTGCGCACGCGCTTCATCCATCCCTCGACCGATTTCGAAGACCTCGCCAACCAGCTCTGCGCCATCGACCCGCTCCACCTCTATGCTTATCCGGAATATCTGGTGGAAGTTCTTAACGTGTTGGAGCGGGAGCGGCGCAAACTTCCGTCGCTCAAAAAAATCTTCACCGGGTCCGAAGTCCTGGAAGATTCGGTGCGCCAGCGCGTGGGGGATTTACTGGGAGTGGAGATCGCCGATGGCTACGGCACCACCGAAGGCTTCATCGGCTGGCAATGCCCGACTGGGAGTTATCACGTCAACGCCGAGCACATGATGGTGGAAACCCTTGACGATGCCGGCCGGCAAGTTGGACCCGGCGAGATGGGACGCGCGGTAGTGACGACGCTGGAAAACCGACTCATGCCCCTGGTGCGGTACGAAATCGGCGACTACATGGTCGCCTCGCGAAGTCCCTGTCGATGCGGCCGGACGCTACCGACCTTCGAGCGCGTCATCGGACGCGGCCTCAACCTGTTTCGCCTCGCCGATGGGCGCCTGCTCTCGCCATGGACTTTTGTCGAGGTGCTGCGCGACAGCCGCCTCTTCCGGCAATTCCAGATCATCCAGGAAGCGCTGGATCGCTACACGCTGAACTTCGTGGTGGACACGCCACTGACGCCCGAGGCCAGGGAGCATTTCCACGCCGCGTTTTCCCATCTCGTCGGCAGCAACATCACCTTGAGCTTCGAGCAATTCGCCGAGATCCCTCGAACCTCGGGGCGCAAGTTCATGCTGGCGATATCGCGGCTCGCGCAGTCCGGTTAGCGGCTGAATGGGGTGTTCCGCGGCATCCGATTTTGCCCTGAACGATCGTTCAGTTTGACGCTAAAAGCCTAGTGATCTCGGCCCGCTTCGATGTTCGTTCTCCTGAACTGCGAGTGGCTTTGTTTCCGCATTTTAATGACCTGGCCGCGATGCTCGGAATGGGTTTGTTTTTGCGTTCTTGTTCCGTCGCTTCTCTCGCTTTCTTTTGCGAGAGAAGCTGGCCGGCGCGGTTCTCGCGAAGGCTTCGATGCGAGAACCGTGAGGGCCTGATGAGAGCCGGTCGCGCTTCGCGACCGGTGGTGGACCCCCACCGATTTTCCCGAAGCCCAGCATTTGCCTGATGTTTTTGGCTTCGTTTCGTCGATTCGCATCATGGCCAACGGACCAAGTGGGTTTGTTTTTGCGCTTTCCGCTTGCCGCAGCATGCCGATCGAGGTCCCTCGCCGAGCCTCGGGACCACTTCTCGCGATGCTCGAAGTGGGTTTGTTTTTGCGATGTTCTCATCTGCTGCGTCATACTGACCGAGGTCCTTCGCAAAACCTCCGCCACGTCTCAGCCGATGCGACGTGGTTACCGCCGACCCCCGAATCTCGTAGTATAGCATTTCCTCGAACATGCGTTTTATCGATGAGGCACGTGTCTTCGTGCATGCAGGCAAGGGCGGCAATGGCGCCATCGCATTCCTGCGCGAAAAGTATCGTCCGATGGGCGGCCCCGCGGGCGGCGACGGCGGACGTGGCGGCAGCGTCATCTTCGAAGTCAACGAGGGGATGTCCACGCTGCTGGATTTCAAATATCAGCCGCGACTGATTGCGCGCGATGGCGAAGGCGGCCGCGGCAAGCAGCAGTACGGGAAGGCCGCTAACGACCTCATCGTGCGCGTCCCACCCGGCACCATTGCTATCGATGATGAAAGCGGCGAGGTCCTCGCCGACATGGTGCTGCCCGGCGAGCGCAAGACCATCGCGCAGGGCGGCGAAGGCGGCAAGGGCAATATCCACTTCGCGACCTCGACGCGACGTTCACCGCGCATCGCGACGCCCGGCACGGCCGGCGAGCAGCGCTGGGTGCGCCTGGAACTGCGCCTCGTCGCGGAGGTCGGCCTGGTCGGTCTCCCGAACGCAGGAAAATCCACTCTCCTGCGCGCGCTCACCGCGGCGCGGCCGAAAGTCGCGCCCTACCCTTTCACCACCATCACGCCGAATCTCGGCCGCGTGATGGTTTCCGATGAGGAAGCGTTTTCGATTGCCGATATTCCCGGGCTCATCGAGGGCGCCCATCTGGGGCAAGGCCTCGGCATCCGGTTTCTGCGCCATGTCAGCCGCACGAGCGTGCTCGTGTACGTCCTCGATGCGAACGGCACGCCCGCCGAGGATTTTCGCGTCGTGCGCGGCGAGCTGAAGGCCTTCGATCCCGAGCTTCCGAATCGCCCGTCCATCGTGGCGCTCAACAAGATGGACCTTGTTGCGAAGGATGAAGCGAAAGCGATCGTGCGCAAGGTCAAAGCCGCCACGCATCTCGAAGTGCTCGCTATCTCCGCGGACAAGCACACTGGACTGGAGCCGCTGGTCGCCGCGATTTCGACCGAGCTGCGCAACATCGAAACCCAAAAGACCCAGGCCGCATGTCCCAGCTAGATTACAAGCAGGCGGTCCTCAAAGGTGCGAAGCGTGTCGTCATCAAGGTCGGCAGCGCGGTGTTGTCCGATGTCAGCGGCCTCGATGCCGCCGTCATCGTGCGCCTCGCCGCCGAAGTTGATGAAGCCGTGCGCGGCGGGCGCGAGGTCATCCTGGTGACCTCGGGCGCCATCGCGGCGGGCCGGGCGCGACTCGCCAAGCTGTCGGGACCCACGATTGGCGCGCGTCAGGCGGCTGCGGCGACCGGACAAATTGAGCTGATGCGCTCGTGGGCGGCGGCGTTTTCCGAATGCGATCGCACCGTCGCGCAGATTCTGCTCACTCACGAGGATGTTTCGGATCGCAAGCGGCGTCAGAACGCGATGCAAACGATGACCACGCTGCTCGCGTCCGGCGTGATTCCGATCATCAACGAGAACGACACGGTGGCGGTCGAGGAAATTCGCTTCGGCGACAACGACATGCTCTCGTCGCTGGTCGCCTCGATGGTGCAGGCGCAGATGCTGGTGATCCTGAGCGACGTGGCGGGCGTGCTGACCGGCGATCCGCGCAAGCGTCCCGACGCGCACCTGATTCCGCTCATCACCAACCCCGAAGCAGAAATGAAGGGCCTCGTCGCCGAAAGCGCGGGCCCGCTCGGCACCGGCGGGATGGCGTGCGAAGCTGAAGGCCGCGCAACAGGCGGCGCGCGCGGGCATCGCGGTGATTATCAGCCTCAGGTCGCGAACCTGGCACGATTGCCGCGGCGCTGGATCCATCGCGCGAAGATCGGCACGCTGATCACGCCGGCGGGCACGCGGCTAAAAAGCCGCAAGCACTGGATTGCGTTCGCGCTGAAGCCCTCGGGCGCGCTCGGCGTCGACAAGGGCGCGGCGGAGGCGCTGCGCAACAAGGGTCGCTCGTTGCTTCCGTCGGGCATCCGCGAAGTGCGCGGCGAGTTCGCGGGCGGTGATTGCGTGAGCCTGATCGACCCCGACGGCATCGAGTTCGGGCGTGGGCTGGTAAATTATGCGGCGCCCGATGTCGCCAAGCTCAAGGGCCGGCGCACCGCCGAGATTTCCTCGCTGCTGGGATACAAGGTTGCCGATGAGATCATTCATCGCGATAATTTCGTCCTGCTCGAGGAGCTCGGCTGACGCAGAAATTCGATGACGCTCGAAGACGCAAATCGTGGCACAACTGAAAAAGGCCCGCGAAGCATCGCGTTCGCTAGCGCTATGCTCCACCGCACGTAAGAACGCGGCGCTGCTGTCGCTCGCGAAGGCTCTCAGAGCCAATGCACCCGCGATCCTCGCAGCCAATCGCAAAGATCTCGATGTAGCGAAAGCCTCCGGGCGGGCGGGCGCGTTTCTCGAACGTCTGACCCTCAACGACGCGCGGATCGCATCGATGGCCAAAAGCGTCGAAGAGGTCGCGGCGTTGCCTGATCCGGTCGGCGAGGTGATCGAGGGCTGGAGCCGTCCTAATGGCCTGCAAATTCAGAAAGTGCGCGTGCCGCTCGGGGTCATCGCGATCATTTATGAGTCGCGCCCCAACGTCACCATCGATGCCGGCGTGCTGATTTTCAAAAGCGGCAGCGCGGTGGTGTTGCGAGGAGGAAAAGAAGCGCTCGCGACGAATACCCTCCTCGCGAAAATGCTCGCGCATGCGCTCGAGGAATCCGGAATCGATCCCACGGCGGTCCAGTTCATCGACACGCCAGATCGCGAGGCGATCCAGATTCTCAAGCGCCATCCCGAGGCGATCGATCTGATCATCCCGCGCGGAGGCGAATCGCTGAAGGAAGCCCTCGCGGGCTCCGCGGTTCCGCTACTGCCGCATTTCGACGGCAAATGTCATACCTATGTCGATCGCGCCGCCGACCTGAAGATGGCCGAGGAAATCTGCTTCAACGCCAAGGTGAGCAGACCCTCGGTGTGCAATGCGATGGAGAAGCTGCTGGTGCATCGCGAGGTCGCGGCGCAGTTCCTTCCTTCGATGGCGAAGCGATTCATCGCCGCGGGCGTGGAGCTTCGTGGCGATGATGCTACCTGCGCGATAGTTCCGAACATCAAGCGCGCTACCGAGGAGGATTGGGACGCCGAATACCTCGAACTGATTCTGTCGATCAAAGTGGTCGATTCCATCGATGAGGCGATCGCTTTCATCGCGCGCCATGGCTCGGGCCTCGCCGATGCGATCGTGACGCAGGATCGCGAGGCCGCCGCGCGCTTTGAACGCGAGGTTGATTCGGCTACCGTCTACGTCAACGCGTCGACGCGCTTTACCGATGGCTTCGAATTCGGCTTCGGCGCCGAAACAGGAATTTCCACCAATCGCCTTCATGCGCGAGGACCGATGGGTTTGCGGGAGCTGACGACTTACAAATATCTCGTTCGCGGCGAAGGCCAAATCCGGAACTGAGCCGCGGCGTTACCTCGATTTTGACGGAGCACTAATTGCGTGTAGGACTCTTCGGCGGCAGTTTCAATCCCATCCACTTCGGGCATCTGCGCGCGGCCGAGGAAGTTCGCGAGATGCTCAAGCTGGACCTGGTTTACTTCGTACCGGCATCGTCTCCGCCGCATAAGCCCGAGGGCGAATTGGCCCCCGCCGAGCATCGCCTGCAGATGGTGCGCCTCGCGACCAAAGGCAATCGCCATTTCATGGTGTCGGATGCCGAGATTCGCCGCGCCGGGCGGTCGTATACCATCGACACCGCGAAGCATTTCACCACCACGCTGCGGCATCAGGCGCAGATTTTCATCCTGATGGGATCCGATCAGTTCCTCGAATTGGAAACCTGGAAAGACTGCGACGAGCTGGTGAAGTTATGCAGCATCGCGGTGCATACGCGGCTGCGCGACGGCGAGGCGGCGGCGAAGGTTTCGCTTGCCGCGCTAAATCGCTTTGGTTACATTAGGGAGCAAGATCATTACGTGAATCCAGGCGGACAAACGCTTTCATTTGTACAAACCACGTTCTTTCCTATTTCCGCGACGCAGATCCGCACCAAAATTCAGAACAACGAATCGATCAATTATTTGCTGCCCGGCGACGTGGTCGATTATCTTCGCCGCCACGCGCTCTATTGATGCTGCCCCGGCCCGGAATTTTGTTTGAGCCATTCAACGCTCCGAAACTTTCATTCCATCGAGCTGGATTAGAGTGAACGTCACTCGACAAGGCACTCGCCGTCGCGCAGGCGGCGCTGGAAAAGAAGGCCTACGATTTGGTGGTGCTCGAAGTCGAGCATCTCAATTCGATCGCCGACTATTTTGTCATCGCGACCGGACGCTCCGATGTCCAGGTGCAATCGATTGCGCGCGGCATCGAGGAGCGAATGCATCATGATGGTGAGCATGCGCTGGCGGTGGAAGGGCTCACGCATGCGCATTGGGTGGTGCTCGACTACGACGATGTCGTGATTCACCTCTTCTATGAGCCGGCACGCGAGTTCTATCGCCTCGAAAGCGTGTGGAGCGACGGGCACGAAGTTCCGCTCCCGGAGCCATTCCGCACCCAGGCGCGCGACTTGCGCCTGCACGCCAACGGCTGAAATAGCGCACCGAACCTCGCGCGTTCGCTAAAATTTCGACCCCCCGCTTGCTCCAACTCGCGACAACAACTATTCCTTCGTTGGTCTGTACACCAATAGTCTCACATGTATGACCACTTGATGACGACCGTCATCTGCCTCCGGGGAGGGTCGACCAATGCGCGAGCGTCGCGAATTCAAGAGCAAGAGAATCGTACTCCTGACCACCGTGTCCGTGTTTTTGATGATAGTGGGCGTGGTCGAATCCAGGCACTTTCACGCCAGCCGACCCAATCCGCTTTCGCAGCGGAAGGACGAAGCGTTGAAGAAGTTCAAGGGGATGCCGCTCTACTTCGAGAAAAATCTCGGCCAGAGCGACCCCAGCGTGCGCTTCCTGTCGCATAGCAGTCGCTCATCGCTGTTCCTCACCGATGATGCCGCGGTGATTACGATGGTCGGGGGCGCCATTCACAAGAGCGCCGCGATCCAAAGTCGGGTCGCCACCACGGACAAACTGGTTGAATCCGCGGTTCGCATCCGGCTCGTCGGCGCGAATCAGCATCCGCAGTTTGAGGCCTTGGACCCGCTACCGGGAAGCGTCAATTACATAATCGGAAACGAATCTTCCAAATATCATCGCGATGTCCCAATCTTCGGACGGGTGAGGATGAAGAACGTCTATCCGGGCGTGGATCTCGTGTACTATGGCACCCCGCAAACGCTTGAATATGACCTCATCGTGGCGCCCGGCGCGGATACCTCGAAGCTGAAGTTCGCCGTCGAGGGCGGAAGCAAGGCCAGTGTCGATCCAAACGGCAACCTGGTCATCGTCACCGCAGCAGGCTCGGTAGTGCTGCGCAAGCCGCTGGTGTCCGAGCAGGACGCAAGGGGAACCCGCACGCCGATTGCGGGCGCCTTCAAGATGATGGACGATGGCGCCATCGAGGGAGGCATCGCGCGCCACGAGGTGTCATTCGACATCGCGGCCTACGACCACCGGCAAACTCTGACGGTCGATCCGCCGGTCAACATCCTCGTATATTCGACCTATCTCGGCGGCCGCGGCGCCAACACCGGCTCATTTTCACAACAGGAACTGTCGGCCTTGGCCGGTGAAATTGGTCTGAATACTGCCGACATGGGTACCGCGTTAGCGGTCGATTCGAGTAACCACGCCTATGTGACCGGGTTAGCGTTCTCGACCGACTTTCCCACCAGCTCCAGCGCTTTTCAGACGACCAACAACGGCGCCACTCATCAGAACCCCAACGCATTTATATCGAAGTTTGACTATTCGATGACGGGCAGTAGCTCGCTGATCTTTTCGACCTATGTCGGCGGCTCCGGAAGTACTGCATTTTTTGACGAGGGCATGGGCGATATCGCCAACGGCATCGCGGTGGACGCGAGCGGCAATAGCTTCATCGTCGGCCAGACATTTTCGAATAATTTTCCAGAAGCTTCCGACTGCGCGGCCTTCGGACAGACCTATCCCGGAGGGGATTTCGGCAGTGGCTTTGTGGCCAAGCTCGATGCAGGCGGAGGTATTTTAGATTATTCCTGCTACATCGGTGCGAACGCCACTTCTGGGAATTTCGTGGCCGCGATGGAAACCGGCGTGGCGTTGCAGAACCCGGCGTGCGGCAATTCGCCGGCGCCAACCTGCAATGTCTTCATCGTAGGCACGACCAGTGCGGACAGCACCTCCGGATATCCGGTAAGTAGCAACGCGTTCCAGATTATCTTCCCTACCAACTCCTCCACGGACTTTCCAGCCGATGGCGCCGCAACCTTCTTCGTCCTGAGCGACAATCAGCCGGACCCGGACCCAGTGGCGCCGACAATGACATACTCAACCCTCTATGGCGGTTCAGGAAACAGCGACGGCGCGTCGGACTTTGGGGTGGCGGTAACGTCAGACCCGATCGGCGGCAACGGATTCATTACCGGCGCGACCTACTCCAGCGATCTTTCCGTTCCGGGCGCGCAGGTCAGCGCGTACAACTCCAATGCCGCCAGCAATGGGACAAGCAACGTCTTCGTTGCTGAGTTCAATCCCACAGCACTCACTGGACTGGCTTCGCTGGTATACGGCACCTATCTCGGCGGATCGGGCGCGGTTCCTGCCGGCAATCCGCCAATTGGCGATGTCGGAACCGCAATCGCCTTCGATGGTAGGAACAGCACGATCTGGGTCACAGGCTATACGGCTTCAACCGATTTCCTGGTTCCCAGCGGCACCTCGCAAAGCGTTCCATCTTTCCAAACTGCCAATAATGCAGCCGCCGCGGGCGCGCCTGCGACCAATGCTTTCATCACTCATCTGAGTCCAACTACGGCCACCGCAAGTGGAGTTCTCTACCAGACCATGAGGTGGAAGCGGAACCTCCGCGACCGAATTCAGCAGGACCGTCGGCTTCGGCGACGCTGGCACCAGCATCGCTCTTTTTGGCGGCAATGTTTACGTCACCGGCTTTACCACCTCCGGCGGAAATAGCACGACCTTTCCGTTTCCAACGGGCGCCGCATGTTTCAACGCCAACAGACAGTGCCGGGTTTCCT
>CAWFBH010000014.1:0-111765 GCA_963814035.1 uncultured delta proteobacterium | reverse complement strand
TCCTGTGTCGATCAATCTTTTGATGACGATTGTGTTAAATATTTTTGCGACCGACCTCCAAGTGACGATTCCAGCCGGCCGGACATTCACTCCCAGTGCGCGGAGTCGCCGCCTATGATTTTGAAATGATGCGACTGCCGGCTCGGGGTAGCTCGGCTACGATGGCCGCGGGGCGGGCCGGCGCGGGACCAGCACCTTGCGCCGCAGCATCATGATGGTCTCATTTTTCTGATTGAAGCCGCGCGTCTCGACATACACGATGCCGCGGTCGTTCTTGCTCGTCGAGGGTGTGACTTCGAGCACCTTGGTTTCCGAGTACAGCGTGTCTCCCGCGAAGGTCGGCCCGGTGTGCCGGGCCGATTCGTATTCGAGATTGGCGATCGCGGTCTCGCTGATGTCCTTGACGCTCATCCCGACCACGATCGCGAGCACCAGCAACCCGTTGACGAGGCATTTGCCGTGCTGCGAATTCGCCGCATAGGCCGCATCGAAATGAATCGGGTTGGTGTTCATCGTCAGCAGGGTGAACCAGGTATTGTCGACCTCGCTGATGGTGCGTCCCGGCCAATGCTTGAAGACCTGGCCCGGCGAAAAATCCTCCAGGTAGTTACTCATGCGATATTCCCCTCAACCCTTGTCCATCACTGCGCGAATTTTGGTTTCGAGGCCTTTCACCCATTCGTCGAAGTCAGCATCGCGATCGACGACCACTTCCAGCTTGCCCGCCTTGTCGATGCCGACGCGGCCGGGGCTCTCGGTGCGCAGCGGAATCACGATCGCTTCGCGCGAAATGCCCATCGGTTCGATGACCGCGAAAATTTTTTCGATTTCCTTGAGCGTAACTGCTTTAAGCACGCATCCCTCTGTCGGGCATATTCTGTCCTCTTTTACATAGGGCGGGCGCGACGTAACCTCAACCGTTGCGGAGAATCAAGATGACCGGAACGATCAAAAAAGTGGTGAAGGACAAGGGCTTCGGCTTCATCACACCTGACGACGGCAGCGATGAGGTGTTTTTCCATCGCTCGCGCCTGTCGCCGAAAGTTTACTTCGAGGATTTGCGCGAAGGCGAGCGCGTGCAGTTCGACGTGCGCCCCGGCGAGAAGGGACCGCAGGCTTTTAATCTGCGCCTCGGATAGCTCGATCGGTTCGCTGATTCGCCGGTAGCCGCGGCAATGGAATTTGTCTACCGGATCGCCTCGCTCGCGTTCCGCACGCTCCAGATGATCGTATGGGGCGCTATCGGCGTGGCGATTTTCTCCTGGCGTGTCACTCCCGAGAGCGTTCGTGATCGCCGCATCAGCAAAGCCTCCGCACTGCGCGCGTTGGGCCGCGCGCTGCGCCGGATGTTTGAGGGCCTCGGCGCCACCTTCGTCAAAGTCGGCCAGATCATGAGCACGCGGCCCGACCTGCTCCCCTCGGAAATCATCGCGGAACTGGTGCAGTTGCAGGAAAATGTGCGGCCGTTTTCGGTCGCCGAAGTGCGGCGCATCATCGAGGAGGATTTGCGCCGTCCTCTGAATGATCTTTTCGATGACTTCGACATCGCACCGATTGCTTCGGCGTCGGTCGCGCAGGTGCATCGCGCGAGGCTGAAGGGAACCGGCGAGCCGCTTGCGATCAAGGTGCGGCGTCCCTCAATTGCGAGATGGGCGGAGCTCGATCGCTCGATTATCCTCGGCGTCGCGCATGCGCTCGAATTGATTCCCTCGATGCGAATGGTGTCGCCGGTCGAATCGGCGCGCCAGTTTTGCGACGCGATCAATCGTCAGCTCGATTTCCGGCGCGAGGCTGCCAACAACTTGCGCTTCCGCGCCAACTTCGCCGGCGAGTCGTACGTCGTTTTTCCGCGCGTCTATGAAAATCTCTCCAGCGAGCGCGTGCTGACGATGGAATTTGTCGAAGGCTATCGCGAGCGCGATTTTGCCGCGGTCGGAATCGATCCAAAAAAAGTCGCGGGCCTCGGGATGCGGGTGTTCTGCAAGATGACTTTCATCGACGGCTTCATTCACGCCGACCTGCATCCCGGCAACATCCGCTTCATGCGCGACAATCGCATCGCGTTGTTCGATCTCGGCCTCACCGCGGAGCTGACCGACGAGGACCGCCTGATGTTCGCGCAGACCATGTTCTACATGGCGAACGGAATGGGCCGCGAGCTGGCGAAGCAGATGTACGACCTCACGCAGCACAACCTGGATTTTGACTATGCGGAATATGAGCGCGAGATCAGCGACTACCTGACACGATTCACCAATCAGCCGCTCGGCGAAATCGAAATGTCAGTCGCGATCGGAAAATTCTTCGACATCTATCGCCGCTACGGGATGCGCCTCGACGGCCGCTACACGGTGCTGAACGTCTCGATGATGGTGTGCGAGGGGTTGGGCAAGAAGCTCGACCCGAGCCTCGACATCACGAGCGAGGCGAAACCCTTCCTCGCGGCCGCCCTCGCCCCGCTGATGAAATCAGTTGCCTCGTCAAACTAGCGGCGCCAGGCGAGGAGGCGTTCGAAGAGGCGCTTGGTGAAGGGTGTCAGGCGGGTACGATTGTAGGCGTCGCCCACTTTTTTGATCGCGGCCGCCTGCGTCGGATACGGATGAATCACGCTCGCCATGGCGCCCAAGCCGAGGCCAGCCTTCATCGCGGTCGTGATTTCGGAAATCAGGTCGCCGGCATGGCTCGCGACGATCGTCGCGCCGAGGATTTTGTCGCTGCCCTCCTGCACGTGAACTTTCACGAAGCCGTCGGTTTCGCCATCAAGGACCGCGCGGTCGGCCTCCGCGAGTTCCTGCACGAAAGTCTTAACCTTGAGGCCCTTTTTTTCGGCCTCGTGCTCGTACATCCCGACGTGCGCGATTTCGGGGTCGGTGTAGGTACACCACGGAATGATGAGGGCACTCGCTTTCGTGCGCCCAAAAAACAGCGCATTGCGAATCGCGATACGCGCGTGTTCGTCGGCGACGTGGGTGAATTTGTAGGCCGAGGCGACATCGCCAATGGCGTAAATGTTTGGGTTCGCGGTTTGCAGATAGTCGTTGACCTTCACCCCGGCAGTGCGATCGTATTCGATGCCCGCAGCTTCGAGGTCGAGGCCCTCGACATTGGGCGCGCGCCCCGCGCCGATGAGAATTTCATCCGCCACGATTTCCTCGGTGCCGATGAACAGAACCTTCTCGCTGCCACGCTTCTCGACGCGCTCGATTTTGCAATTCGTTACGATGCGGACACCATCATGCACTAGAGCTGACTCGATCAGCTTCGCAGCATCGCGATCCTCGCGGATGAGGATTTGCGGCGCGACTTCGAGCATCGTCACTGCCGAACCAAAGCGCTGAAACGTCTGCGCCAGCTCGCATCCGATCGGGCCCGCGCCGATCACGACTAGACGTCGCGGCAACTCGCTGAGCGAGAAAACGTTTTCGTTGGTAAGATACCCCGCCTCCGCGAGGCCCGGGATCGGCGGCGCGGTCGCGCGGGCACCGGTCGCAATGGTCGCGCGCGAGAATCGCAGCGTCGCGCCCGCCACTTCGATGCTGTCGCGGCCGGTGAATCGAGCATCGCCGAGGAACACATCGACGCCGAGGCTTTTGAAGCGCGCCGCCGAATCCAGTTTGGCGAGGTCAGCTCGGATGGTGCGCATCCGCGCCATCGCCGCCGGGAAGTCCACGCGGACGCCGTCGGGCACGATGACGCCGAGTCGTTGCGCATTGCGCGCCGAGGCGGCACCTCGTGCCGCCGCGATCAACGCCTTCGAGGGAACGCATCCGAAGTTGAGGCAGTCGCCGCCCATCAGGTCGCGTTCGATGAGCGCGACTTTCGCACCGAGCCCCGCCGCGCCCGCCGCGGTGACGAGGCCCGCGGTTCCCGCGCCTATCACCACCATGTTGTAGCGCGGCGCGGGCGTAGGATTTTTCCATCTGTCGGGGCGCACGCGCGCGAGCAGCTTCAGGTTGAGTTCGTCGAGTGGCGCGACTGCGAGCGCCTCATGTGCCATCGAAGTCTCCTAGCTAAGGTGAAGCGGCGCCGAGATCGGCGCTTTCATTGAGCGCGCGCGAGGCGATGCGGCCCGCGTAAATCGCAACGCCCAGGGTTGCGGCGAGGCCAACGATCCGGAGCACCCATCGCGCGGGCGTCTGATGCGAAGTTGAAGATGCCGCCAGCGTACCGCCGAGCGATCCGATGTACACGTAAAGCACGCTCCCGGGCATGATTCCGATCCAGGTCGCGAGAAAATAATCGCGCAACGTCACCGCGGTCAGACCGAACGCATAGTTGAGCAGGTTGAATGGGAACACCGGCGAGAGCCGCGTCATAAGAACAATTTTCCACCCCTCGCGTCCGACCGCCTGATCGATCGCGGCAAATTTGCGATTGCCTTCGAGCTGGCCGCGGACCCAGTCACGCGCGAGATAACGCCCAATGAGGAACGCTGCCGTCGCGCCGATGGTCGCACCGATGGAAACATAGATGGAGCCCCAGAGCAGGCCGAAAAGGACTCCTGCGCCGATGGTCAGGACCGAGCCGGGCACGAACAGGATCGCGCCAACGATGTACAGGACGATGAAGAGCACCGGCGCGAGCGCACCCAGCCCACGGATGCGATCGAGCATCGTCGAAAACAGGTCGCCGAGATGGAAGTAGTGTCCGACGGCAATCAGCGCGATGATCGCCACGACGACGATGATCACCTTGGGCTGGAGGAGGGTTTTCATTGGATGCGAGTATGGCTCAGCGTTGCGATCGCCACTTTTCTGAACGCTTCGGTAATGTAAAGGTTGGATCGGTGAGTGTACAGGAACATAAACGCCACGCGCGTGCCAACCTGAGGGTGGGAGTGCTGACTGCGAGCGACACCCGCACGCCCGAGGACGACAAGAGTGGCCAGCTCATCAAGCAGATGTTCGAGGCCGACGGCCATCGCGTCGAGTTCTATCGCATCGTGTGCGATGACGCGGCCGCTATCGGCGCGGCCATCAGCGAAAACCTTGGCAACCTCGAGGCGATTATCGTCACCGGCGGCACCGGCGTTGCGCCGCGCGATGTCACCGCCGATGTGGTCAAAAAAATGCTCACCATCGAGCTTTCCGGCTTCGGCGAGTTGTTCAGGATGCTGTCGTATCAGGAAATCGGCTCGGCGGCGCTCGCGAGCCGCGCCATCGCCGGCATGCTCAATGGGAAATTTCTCGCGGCACTTCCGGGCTCTACTGGCGGATGCCGTCTCGCCATGGAAAAATTGATCCTCCCAGAGCTTGGCCATCTAATCGACCTGGCAAATCCGTTGGCGAAACAAAAGTGAACCGCCTCACGATTCGATTGTTCGCAACTTTGCGCGAGCGTGCGGGCGCTCCGGAACTGACCCGCGATTATCCAGACGATGCGACCGTCGCGCAGATCTGGGAGCGGCTGAAGGCCGAATTCCCCGCCCTCGAAGGCCATCGCGACGCGGTCCGCTTCGCGGTCAACCAGGAATACGTCGATGACGACTATCGTCCGCGGCCCGGCGATGAGATCGCGTTCATCCCGCCGGTCAGCGGCGGTTCCGATGCTCCAATCTGGATCGGTCCCATCAAGATTGTTCGCGATCGCGTCGATGTGGTCGCCCTGGAAAAAGCTGTCGCCGACCCGCTCGCCGGCGCGATCTGCACCTTCGTCGGCACCACGCGTGAGAACAACGTCGGACGCAAAGTGCTGCGCCTCGAATACGAGGCCTACGAGGCGATGGCGATATCGGAAATCCGCAAGCTCGCCACTGAGGCCGGGCATCGATGGGAGATCACCCGCATCGCCATCACGCATCGAATCGGCGTGGTGGAAATCGGCGAGACGTTGGTCGCGATCGCGGTATCCGCGCCCCATCGTGCCGAGGCCTTCGAGGCGTGCCGTTTCGCGATCGACCGTTTGAAGGAAATTGTGCCAATTTGGAAGAAGGAACACTTCGAGGGCGGCGAAGTCTGGATCGGCTGCCAGACCTCGCATCCGCCGCACGCCCAGCGATAGCACTGCAAGTGCGGATCAATCGCTAGCGAGCAGCTTGTGGATGCTTTCGAGGTCGCGGCGGACTTCGGCCAGCGCCCGGCGGGCATCGTTGTTAGATGATGCCGGCGCTTTCGAGGCGGGTTCGATGGCCTTTTCCGACGCAGTCTCGATGTTCGACGGGTCGATGCCATTCTCGCGGATGTACTTGTTCGCGCCCGCAATCGTGAAGCCTTCCTGATGCAGCAGGCGCTTAATCAGCTTCAGCGTCTCGATGTCGCGCGGCTGGTAGAAGCGATGCTTGGAGCGCGCATGCTTCGGCTTCAGAATCTGGAACTGGGTTTCCCAGAACCGCAGCACATAGGCCTCGACGCCGAGGACTTTGGCCGCCTCGCCAATCTTCAGACCACGATCGTCAGGAGCTGAATCCGCGGACGCGGCCTTGGGCTTTTTGGGCTCGGTTTTGTCTGCTCGGCGGCTGCTTCGATTCATGAGCGCGGCTTCTTGCCGTTGTTGTTGACCAGCTCTTTGAGGACCTCGCTGGCCTTGAACGACAGCACGCGCCGCGACTCGATGGTAATCGGTTCCCCGGTCTGAGGATTACGGCCGCGGCGCGACCTCTTATGGTTTACCATAAAGGTGCCGAAGCCCGAAATCTTGACCTTGCCGCCGGCGCACAAACCATCGCGAATAATCGCGAAGACTTCTTCGACGACCGCTCCGGCTTCCTTTTTGGAATAGCCCACCCGCTCGTAGATCAAGTCTACGAGTTCGGCTTTGGTCATGCTCCGCGGCGTACTTGGCCCCACTCCGACCGCCGTTACGAGCACACCTACATTTACTGCCTCAGCTCCGCCCCCAATCTCGCCCTCGCCGCTTCGACCAAGGCTGCGTGAACGCGATTAACCTCCTCATCTGTAAGCGTGCGATCCTTTGCCCTGTATGTGAGAGCCAGGGCAACACTCTTTTTCCCCGAAGCTACAGACTGTCCTTCGTACACATCGAACACCGTCACGTCCTCGAGCATCTCGCTGCCGAGCTCGCGGATCGCGTCTACCATCGCGGCCGCCGGAAACTCACGGTCAATCACTAAAGCAAGATCGCGCCGCACCGCTGGAAAACGCGGCGGCGGCTCGATGCTCCCGCGCGGCGTGAAACCATAGGCTTTGAGTTTTTCCAAGTCAAGTTCAGATACCACACAGAGTTCATTCAGATCGCGCTCCATCGCCTCACGCGGATGCATCTCGCCGAGGTACCCGAGCATGGCATCATCGAGCATGACCTTGGCGGAGCGGCCGGGATGGAGAAACTTCAGATCGCCATCGGCCGGCGGAACATAGCTGACGCGCTCGCCGATGCCCAATCCGCCGAGAAAAACTTCCAGCACGCCCTTCATCGTGAAGAAGCTCGCTTTGATGGCGGGCTTGCCGACTTCCACCATCGCGTAGTCGCCATAACTGAGCGCCGCGAGCGCGACGCGCTCGACCGGAGCGCCGGCTTCGAGCGAGTAAACCTTCGCAATTTCGAAGGCGTGAAAACTCGGCGCCTGACGGTTGAGGTTGAAGCGCAATGCCTCGATGAGCGCGGGCACCAGCGAGCGGCGCATCTGGCGGAGTTCCTCGGAGAGTGGATTCTGCACGTGGACCGGCTCTCCCGTCGCGATGCCGGCGAACTTGTCGTTGTCGGCGGTGGTGGCGAACGCGAGGGTATCCATCTCGGTGAAACCTGCGCCCTGCACGATCTCGCGCGCGCCGCGGAAGAATTCGCGCTCGCGATTCGGTGGCGCATATGCAAACCGGCGAGCCGGAAGCTCCGCGGGAATGTCTTCGAGGCCGGTCAGCCGCGCAACTTCCTCGGCAAGGTCGGCGGGCTCATTCAAATCGGATCGATACGGCGGCGGCGTCACGCTGAAAAGATTTTTTCCAATGGGGCTCTTCTTGATCGTCGCGCCGAGCGCGAGCAGCCGGCGTCGAACTTCGGGCGCGGGAATCTCGACGCCGAGCAGCGCCGCGAGTTTTTTGGGATCGAGCGTGATCTCGCGCGGCGGAGCGGGCCGAACATCGTAGTCGACGATGGTGCCATCCTCGCGGGCATTGGCGATCTGATGCAAAAGATCCGCGACGCGAAACAACGCGGCGACCTGTCCCATCCGATCGACGCCGCGCTCGAAGCGATAGCTCGCCTCGCTGCGAAGGCCGAGGCGGCGCGCGGTGCGAGCGATCGTCATCGGCTCGAAGTAGGCGCTTTCGAGGAGCACCGTGGTAGTCGATTCACTGACCTCGGAATTCTGCCCGCCCATGATGCCCGCGATCGCGAGCGGCTTTTCCGCATCGGCGATCAGCAAATCATCGGGCTCGAGGACGCGCTTCTCGTTATCGAGCGTGATGAATTCGCGATCGCTGCCGGCGCGGCGCACGACAATTTTGCCGCCGGAAATTTTCGTCAGGTCAAATGCATGCAGCGGCTGGCCGAGTTCGAGCATCACATAGTTGGTCGCGTCGACGACGTTATTGATCGAGCGCGTGCCGCATAGTTCGAGGCGGCGCTTTATCCAGGATGGCGACGGACCAATTTTGATGCCGGTCATCTTGAGCGCGGCGTACCGCGGACACAGATCGGCAGCGGCCATGTCGACCGCGAACGCCGCGTCGGGTCCGGAAGCGCCGTCGCGACGATCGATCTTGATGGTGCGCAGGCGGGGCAGGGTGAGCCGCAGGTCGAACAGCGCGGCAACCTCGCGCGCCAGGCCGAGGATCGACAGACAGTCGCCGCGATTCGCGAGCACCGCGACATCGAAAACGGTCTCATCGAGGCCAAGGTAATCGGCAAGCGGCGCGCCGAGGGGAGCATCGAGGGGCAGCGACAGAATTCCTGCGTGTTCGGTGGAAAGTCCCAGTTCGCGCTCCGAGCACAGCATCCCCTCGGAGCGGACGCCGCGAATAACCGCCGCCTGCAGCGGAGGTTCCTTGCCGAGGCGCGCGCCGACGCGAGCCAGCGCGGCGGTCATCCCCGCCTGGACATTGGGCGCCCCGCACACGATGGAAAGTTTTTCGGCGCCGCTATCGACCTGGCAAAGATGAAGCCGGTCGGCATTCGGATGCTTCTGGACGTCGAGCACGCGCGCAACGGTTACGCCCTCGAAGCTCGGCGCTAGCCGCTCGATATTTTCGACTTCGAGGCCCGCGACGCTGAGACGGCGCGAGATTTCCTCGACGCTCGCATCGATAGTGACGAACTCGCGCAGCCACTTGAGCGGAAGTTTCATTGCGCGCCTCCACTGAGGGCCGGGAACTGGTTGAGGAAGCGGATGTCATTTTCGATGAACAACCGCATATCATTGACGCGGAGTTTCAGTAGAGCTGGCCGCTCGACGCCGATGCCGAACGCGAATCCCTGGTAGGCCTCGGGATCGAGTTTTACCGCGCGCAGCACGTTGGGATGAATCATTCCCGCGCCGAGGATTTCGGTCCATCCGGTGTGCTTGCAGACGCGGCATCCGACGCCCTTGCACAGGATGCAGCTCATATCGACCTCGACGCTTGGCTCGGTGAACGGGAAATAGCTGGAGCGAAATCGCACCGCGATGTCGGCGCCGAACAGCGCGCGGATGAAATCGCTGAGCACGCCCTTGAGATGCGCCATCGTGACTTTGCCCGTCGCGTCGACCATGAAGCCCTCGATTTGGGTGAACATCGGAAGGCCGCGCACCGAGACTTCGTCGCGCCGATAGCATCGCCCGGGGCATACCACTGCGAGTGGAGGCTTGCGCTTCTCCATCACGCGGACCTGGCCGTTGGATGTATGTGAGCGCAACAGCAGGCCGCCATCGACAGTGAAGGTATCCTGCATCTCGCGCGCCGGATGGTCGGGTGGAAAGTTGAGCGCCTGGAAGTTGTGGAAGTCGTCCTCGATGTCCTGGGTCCATTCGATTTCGAATCCCATCGCCACGAAGATATCGAGCATCCGCTCCAGCATCTGCGTGACCGGATGGATGCGGCCGCGGGGAATGTGCATGCCGGGCAAGGTCACATCGAGGCGCGCCTCGGAGAGCGAGCGCTCCAGTTCGGCGTGCTTGAGGACCTCCTTAAGATGATCGATGCGCTCCTCAACCTCGCGCTTAATTTGGTTGATGAGCTGGCCCATCGCGGGACGCTCTTCGTTGGGCACGTTGCGCATCCCACGCATGATCTCGGTGAGCTCTCCCGAACGTCCGAGGACGCGGACCCGGACTGCCTCGATTTGCTCATCGGTGGCGCGGTCGGATAGTTCGGTCATCGCGCGAATCTTGATTTCTTCGAGTTGTTCTCGCACTTGGGTTATCTCCCAGAAGGTCGTGGTGCTCGAAGCACCCTCACCCGAAAGGCGCTACGAATCGTAACGCCTTTCGTCCTCTCCGAGTGTGCGACCTCGCAGGCTCGGTCGCGGGAGAGGCGCATAGAGACCGGCTTCGCCGCTTATCAAACAAAAAACCATGTGGCATCGAGGCCACATGGTTTCAAGGTGCGTATCCGAGGATGTTTTGGCTCAGGCCGCTTCTTTCAGGCCGAGCGCATCCTTCGCGATGCGCACCAGCTCGGTAAACAAACTATCGCGCTCCAGCGCCAGCGCCGCGAGGATCTTGCGATCGACCTCGACGCCCGCTTTGTTCAGCCCATCGATGAAGCGGCTGTAGGACATGCCGAATTCGCGGGTCATCGCGTTGATGCGCGCGATCCACAGCGTGCGGTATTCGCGCTTGTTTACCTTGCGATCGCGATACGCATAGGTCAGGCCCTTTTCGAAAGTGTTGCGGGCCTGCTTATAAAGTCCACGTCCTCCGACGAAACCGGAGGCGAATTCGAGCTGTCGTTTATGACGGCGGCGGGTTTTGGGTCCGCCTTTGGCGCGAGGCATCGGTCGTATTCCTTATTTCTGGATTTCGCAGTGAGAAGTATACGTGATGTTACACGTAGGGGATCAAGACCTTAATCTTGTAGCCCTGCACGTCGGTGCAGATGTTGGGCTGACGCAAATGGCGTTTCTGCTTGCGATTCTTCGCCCACGCGTGATGGCGAGCGTAGGCCTTCTTGTGTTTGACCTTGCCGCTGCCGGTAACCCGAAAGCGCTTTGCGGCAGCGCGATTTGTCTTCATCTTGGGCATGATGCGGCCCGCCTTCCTTAACGATCTCTATCGAAATGAGTTTCTATCGCGGCGTCAGCAGGACCGACATGTTGCGGCCTTCCATCCTTGGAAGGCTCTCGGGCGCCGCAACATCCGTCACCGCCAGAATGATCTTATCCATCAGAGCACGTCCGAGTTCGGGATGGGTAATCTCACGTCCGCGAAACGAAACAGACAACTTAACACGGTTGCCTTCCTCAACAAAGCGCTTGATGTGCTTAATTTTGAAGTCCACATCATGGGTATCGGTGCGCGCGCCAATCTTCACTTCCTTGACGGTGCTGGCGGTCGAGCCCTTCTTGGAGTCGTGGGCCTTCTTCTTCTGCGCATAGCGATACTTGTCGAAGTCGGTAATGCGACATACGGGCGGGTTCGCGTTGGACGATACCTCGACCAGGTCCAGTCCCTTCGACTCAGCCACGCGGATGGCTTCGCGCAGGCCTAAGATGCCGACCTGCGAGCCATCGACATCGATGACGCGGACTTCCGCCGCGCGGATCTGCTGGTTGACCTTGATCGCCGGTTCTCGGGATGGCGGGGTTCTGAAATCTCGACGAATAACGCACCTCCTGCGGCTATCGCCGCGTCGTAAATCTAATCATGCCGGGAGCGGCTCAGCCTTGAGCCGCTCCATCAAAGCGTCGATGGACATCGCTTCGTTCTTGTTGCCGCGCAGCAATCGCACCGAGACAGTGCGCGCCTCGGCCTCGCGCTCGCCGACGACGAGCATGTACGGGATTTTCTGCAGTTCAGCATCGCGCACCTTGAAGCCTAATTTCTCGTTGCGAATGTCGGCTGCGGCCCGATAGCCGGCCTTCTTCAGCGCGAAGGTCAGCTCGTTCGCATAGCCCTCGACCTTTTCGCTGAGCGAGAGCACCCGCACCTGCTCGGGCGCAAGCCAGAATGGAAGCACGCCACCGGTATGCTCGATGAGCACGCCGATGAAGCGCTCGAGCGATCCTAGGATCGCGCGATGGATCACCACCGGGCGCTCCTCGGCGCCGGAGCTGGCTGTGTAAGTGAGCCCGAAACGTTCCCGGGCGGCATAGTCAAGCTGGATGGTCGCGACCTGCCACTTACGCTTGAGCGCGTCGGGCACGTAAATCTCGATCTTCGGTCCGTAGAATGCGCCCTCGCCCGGATTGATTTCCCATTTGTAGCCGTTGCGCGTGAGTGAGTTGCCGAGCCGGGCCTCGTTCGCGCGCCATTGCTCCTCGGTGCCCATATGCTGCTCGGGCATCGTCGCAACTTTAAATTCGACCTGCTCGAAGCCGAGGGAATTGTACACGTCGTGAACCATCCGCAGGTTCAAGTCCACCTCGGATTCAATCTGATCCTCGGTGCAGTAAACATGCGCGTCGTCCTGGACCAGCGAGCGCACGCGATCGAGTCCGTGCAGCGTGCCCGAGCGCTCGTTGCGATGGAGCCGGCCAAAATCCGCGAAGCGAATCGGCAGGTCACGATACGAGCGCTTCTCCGAGCGATACATGATGTGATGCGCGGGGCAGTTCATCGGCTTGACGCCGTAGCCGACGCGCCATCCTTCGGGACTGGTGTCAACGAGGTTGCCCTGATCGGCTTCCGGGTCGGGCGTCAGGAACATATTCTCGCGGAAGAATTCCCAATGCCCCGAGGTATTGAACAGCTCGTTGCGGAAAATCTGCGGAGAGATGACTTCGGTGAATCCGTAGCGCGCATACAGCCGGCGCACGTAGGCCACCAGCTCGTTATAAATCGTCGCGCCGCGCGGGAGGAAAAACGGACTGCCCGGCGAGATCGCATCGAAGAAAAACAGCCCCATCTCACGCCCGAGCTTGCGATGGTCTCGCTGCTTGGCCAGCTCCACCATCTTCAAATGCTCTTCGAGCGCGTCCTTGTTCGGGAACGAGGTGCCGTAGATGCGGCTGAGCATCGCGTTATGCTCGTCGCCGCGCCAGTACGCACCCGCCACGCTGGTCAGCTTGAATGCCTTGATGTAGCCGGTCGAAGGAATGTGCGGTCCGCGACAGAGATCCATCCACTCGCCCTGGCTGTAGATGGAAACCGGGTCCTCAGGAATTCCCTCGATGATCTCGACTTTGTACTTCTCGCCCATCGCGCGGAATTTCTCGATGGCTTCGGCCTTCGACATCATTGTGCGATAGACGCGCAGGTCGGCCTTCGCGAATTCCTTCATCTTGGCTTCGATCTTGGGCAAATCGTCCAGGGTGAAGGGAGACTTGGGTGCGAAGTCGTAAAAGAATCCGTCCTCGATGACGGGGCCGATGGTCACTTCGGTGCCGGGATAAAGCGCCTGCACCGCCATCGCCATGAGATGCGCGGTCGAATGCCGCAACACATCGATACCTTCGACGCTGTCGGTCAGGATCGGCTCGACCGTCGCATCAGTCTCGAGCGGCAGGCTGAGGTCAACCACCTTGCCGTCGAGCTTGGCTGCGATGATATCGCGAATTTTGCGCGGCCCATCGAGGAAAACATCGCGAATGCGCGTGCCTCGTTCGACGGAGCGGCTGGCCCCATCCACAGTTACCGTGATCTGGGAACTCATTTAGAGGGCGCGTATCGCATCGATGGAATACAGATGTAGCGGCTCAAAGTGGCCTCATCATACAACAAACGCGGGCCTGATGCCCCTGCAATGAACGGCAAATTCACGAACAAGTTGTAGCGAAAAAAAGGGGGAAGGTGGTAGGCACGGGCGGGATTGAACCGCCGACCCCTTCCGTGTCAGGGAAGTGCTCTCCCGCTGAGCTACGTGCCTGTGGGTGCGAGTGTCGAACCGAGTATTGAAGCAGAAAAACCAAGCAGCCCCAAGCGGTAACAAAATTCATCAAGGGGGGCAACGGCATGCGATGCTGTTCGAGGCCGCATCTGCTAAGCTCCGCCGCCATAGACGATGGATCGTGAGCGCTTAATCCAGGTTTTCTTTTTCGGCTTTCTGGCCCTGATGGCCTATGAGCTGTATGCGTTGCTCGCTCCTTTCCTGATGCCGATTGCGTGGGCGATCCTGCTCGCCTTCATGGTCCATCCGGTGCAGCTCGAACTGCGCAAATACGTCGCGAGCCGCACCCTGACCGCGGTCATCATCACGATAGTAGTGGCGACCGGCGTAATTCTGCCCGCGATATGGCTCTCGGAACGCCTCGTCATCGAGGCGCAGACGCTCTACGTCCAGGCCAACGAATTCGTGAAGAATGGCGGCATCAACAAGGTCAATGACTGGATCCAGAATCCTCCCTACTTCGGATGGTTGGTGAAGAGATTCACCGGCGGCAAGCACTTCGATCTCAATACCGACGTGCCGAAGTTTTTCGTGCAGGGCGCGCAGGGCACCAGCGAATATCTCATCAAGAATCTCACCGGAGTCGCCAAGAACATCGTCTCGATGGTGATCGACTTCAGCATCGTGCTGATGATCTTTTTCTACCTGTTGCGCGATGGCGAGGACTATTACCATTCGCTGCGCGAGTTGACCCCGCTGCATGACGAGGACAAGGCGGAGGTCTACGACACCCTGACCTCGACGCTGTCGGCGGTGATGCGCGGGTTGTTGCTCACCGCGCTCATCCAGGGGGTCGCGATCGGGCTCGGTCTGCTGGTCACCGGCGTGCCCTATTGGGCTTTCCTCGCGGTACTGACTGCGGCCTGCGGCCTGTTGCCCTTCGGCGGAACCGCGATCGTATGGATTCCGGCGGTGCTCTACCTCGGCTACTTCAGTGGCTGGACCATCGCGATCGTGCTCGCGATATGGTGCGTGCTCTGGGTCGCGATCATCGACAATTTCATCAAGCCGCTGGCGATGCGCCATGGCACCGGGCTTCCGACCATCGCGCTATTTTTCGGACTCGCCGGCGGTCTCGAAGCCTACGGCCCCATCGGGATCTTCGCCGGTCCGGCGATAATCTCGGTGTTCGCGTCGCTCCTGCACGTCTATCGCGAAACCTACACGCGCGGACATAAGCCTCTTCCGAGGCGTGCCTCGCGCGGGGACTGATAGCCGAAACGCTTCGATCAGTAGCTCTGCGGAATGGCGGTGCCGGAAGTCTTGTTGCCTGAGCTTTCCGGACCGCTGCACGCTGCAACTTCGGTTTCCTTGGCGCCAAGGTCACTGGCAATCTGTGCGTCGGTCTTGCCCGCCGCCTGTTGGGTCTTCACGACATTGCAATCGACCGGGGTGTTATTAGCGGAAAACATGCTGCATCCCGCGACCCCCAAGAACATTAAGCTGCCAAGCGCGGCCAAGGGAGCGATTTTGCTTGCTACTTTTTGCATCGAAGTCTTTTCCTTGAGCTGGTTGAATCCGCGGGGACGATAGCCCTAAGTCACGAGGTTGGCAATACGAAAGATGTCTGGAGGGGGCTGAGGTTCAATCCATCCCGTACTTGCGGCGCTTACGCCACAACGTGGCGACGTTGATGCCGAGCATGTCGGCCGCTTCCTCCAGCGTCACCGCCTGCTCCAGCACTAACTGGATGTGGCGTCGCTCGAGGTCTTCCAGCGTCAGCCCCTGATCCTCGCGCCGCGAGGTCGCCAGCACTTTGTCCGGCAAATCGCTCAGCGTGATGGTGTCGCCGCGGCTCAGCACCACCGCGCGCTCGATCAGATTCTTCAGCTCGCGAATATTGCCCGGCCACGAATATCCCGAGAGTGCGCCGCGTGCCTCGTCGGCGAGTTTGAGCGCGGGCCGATGATGCATCTCCGCCGAGCGCTCGATGAAATATTCCGCCAGCGGCACGATCTCGCCGGGGCGGTCGCGCAACGGCGGCACCCGGATCTCGATCACATTGAGGCGATAGTACAGGTCCTCGCGGAAGCGCTTCTCGCGCACGAACTCTTCCAGGTTCTGGTTGGTCGCCGCGATGATGCGCGCGTTGATCTCAATCGTATCCGCGCCGCCGACGCGCTCGAAAGTTTTCTCCTGCAGGAAGCGCAACAGCTTGACCTGCAGCAGCAGCGGCAGATCGCCGATCTCATCGAGGAAAACCGTGCCGCCCTCGGCAGCTTCCAGCCGTCCCGGCTTGTCCTTGATGGCGCCGGTAAATGATCCGCGAACGTGTCCGAAGAGCTCGCTTTCGAGCAGATGCTCACTGAGCGTCGTACATGCGACCTCGACGAAAGGCCCATCTTTACGGGGGCTGAGCCGATGGATGTATGCGGCCAGCATGCTCTTCCCGGTGCCGCTTTCGCCGGTGAGCAGCACGGTCGCATCGCTGTTGGAAACCTGTGCCGCGAGTTCCGCGAGTTTGCGGCTCTGCGGGCCCAGCGTCAGTAGCGGCAGCGGCTGCGATAGACGCTCCAGGCGCGTGCGCAGCGAGCGGTTTTCGGCGCGCAGACTTTGCAGCTCGAGCGCACGCGCGACCACGCGGCGAATATGCTCGGTGGTGAAGGGCTTGGGAATGTAGTCGTAGGCGCCATGGCGCATCGCCTCGACCGCATCGGCAATCGACGCAAACGCCGTCATCATGATCACCGGCAATGCGGGGTTGAGCCGTTTCAGCTCAGTTAGCAGCCCGAAGCCGTTCATCCCCGCCATCCGCACATCGCTCAGCACCAGGTCCGCGGTCGATTCGGGGAAGAGCTTGAGCGCCTGCTCGGCGCTGTCGGCTTCGGTGACATGATGGCCCGCGGTGTCGAGCGTCGCCGCCACCATGCGGCGGATGTTGCGATCGTCATCGACGACCAGGATGTTAGCCAATCGCTTCCTCCCGCACCGGAATGTCCACCGTGAAAGTGGTGCCGTGCCCGAGTTCGCTGCGCGCGAAGATTCGGCCGTTATGCGCCTCGACGATTTCCTTCGCGATGTACAAGCCCAGTCCCGCCGAGCCGACATGGGCAGCATCGTCGGGAAATTGCGCGAACGGCTCGAAGATGCGCGGCAGGATGTCGGGCGCGATGCCGGGCCCGCTGTCGCTCACGATGGTGCGCGCGACGTTACCTTCGCGGCGAATTTCCATTCGGATGGTCCCGCCTTCGGGGGTGTAGCGCAATGCGTTGCCGACCAGGTTGGTGACCACCCACGGTAATTTGATCGGGTCGCCCCAAATCGGAATCGGGCGATCATCCGATGAAATAATTTCGAAGCTGATCTTTTTTTCCCGCGCCTGGATGGCAAGCGGACGGCACGCCTCACGCACGGTTTTGTCGAGCATGATGGCGCGGCGTTCGACCCCGATTCGCGCCGAACTTTTCCGCGACGCATCGAGGAGATCGGTCGAGATCGCATTGAGCCGCGCGACATCTTGATGGATGGTGTCGAGGATCTCGCGCTGGCGCGACGCGACTTCGGGTGGAATCGCTTCGGTGAGCAACTCGGCGCCGATGGTCAGCGACGTGAGCGGCGTCTTCAGTTCATGCGACAGCGTGGCGATCAAATTGGTGCGGCTCTTTTCCTGATCGCGCACGTAGGTCACGTCCTGCAGCAGCACGATAGTGCCGAGGCGCTCGCCGTTGGGACCCATCCACGGAAGGTTGCGGCTCAGATAGCTGTGATCGCGACCGCGCAGAAACAGCTTGAACTCGGTGCTGTCATTGCCCGCGCTATCGGCGCCCTCCTGGGTCGCGGCGAGCAGCTTCGCAACATGAATATTGCGCGAGGAAACCTCTTCGAGCCGTTTGCCTTCCACCTCGTTCGGGTCGAGGTCGAGGATGGCGCATGCCACCTCATTCATGTGAACCACGGCGTGATTCTGCTCGAGCACGATGAGGCCGTCCTCGACACTTTCGATTATAGCATCGGTCTTGGAGCGCTCGTGGTCGAGTTCGGAAAGCCGTGATTCGTAGGCGCTCAGCTTTTCGCGTTCCAGGGTTTCAAATCGTTGCAGAATCCGTCGCAGTTCCGGAGCGACCGGTGTGTCGGAATCGTCTTGCGATGACTTCGAAGGCTTCAGGGAGTCGAGCATCCGCTCAATTGAACGCAGGGTGGAGCGACGGCCGGCAAAAAAAGCCGCGCCGGCGACGATCAACAGAATGATGAGGAGCGCGATGTTCAATCGGTTGTGCGCATGACTCAGGTCATTGCGCGAAGCTTCGTATTCTAGCCCTTCCACGCGGACATGAAACAAGTGTTTGCGGCGGCAGAAGGTGATGTCAGCCACCTCGAGATTGCAAAATGCACGAGTAACCATTCAGCGCATGCATGCGATTTGCACGGCAGGGATGGAATTTAGCTTGCGAAATCGATGGATTCTCGCGGGCCTAAACCTTGCGATCTGCATGCTAGGTCTTGGGGAGGAAATTTTGCCTCACCCTGGGGAGTCCTACTCGATTGGCATCACATCTTAGGTCGGTCCGTAAGCATCCGGAACCGGTTCCGGAACAACCTCATCAACCTTCGCCTGCCTTCGGAAAACAAACCAAGGCAATCGTGGTCACCAGCGGGATGCTGGTGTTTATCTCGTTCTGGCGCGCGTCGGCGATCGTGCTATGCGATCTGGCCTCGACCGCCTACTACATCGGCGGCATCGTCGAACAAGCCATCGGCAAATCGGCGCCCTACTTCATCCTCGCCGTGATGCTGTTCTCGTACCTGATGCGCGCGGTCTACGTCGAGTCGTGCTCGATGTTCACCCGCGGCGGCGTCTATCGCGTGGTGAAAGAGGCGATGGGATCGACCCTCGCGAAGCTGTCGGTCTCCGCGCTGATGTTCGACTACATCCTGACCGGGCCCACCAGCGGCGTGTCGGCGGGGCAATATATCGCGGGTCTCGCCAATGAACTTCTCAAGGTTCTGCACACGCCATTTGCGCTCCCGCCCGATTTGACGGCAGCGGTCCTGGCGATCGCGATCACGATTTATTTCTGGTGGCAAAACACCCTCGGCATCGAGGAGTCTTCGAGCAAAGCCATCGCCATCATGCAGGTGACCACCGTGATGGCCGTCACCATGATCGTATGGTGCGGGATCACGCTGATGGTGAAAGGCGGACATCTGCCGCCGTTCGTGCCCTCGTTCAACAAAGAATCACTTGGATGGCTCAATCATCTGCCATCCGCACACGCATTCGGCGCGCTGGGTATCGTGATCGCGTTCGGGCACTCGATTCTGGCGATGTCGGGTGAGGAATCGCTCGCGCAGATCAATCGCGAAATCGAAGCGCCGAAGCTCAAGAACCTGCTGCGCACCGGCTTCATCATCTTCGTATACAGCCTGCTGCTCACCTCGCTGGTGTCGTTCTTTGCGGTCATGATCATTCCCGACAGTGTCAGGATGGCGCAGTACAGCGACAACCTGATTGGCGGGCTGGCGATGTTCGTGGTCGGGCCGCTATGGGCACGCATCGCGCTGCGCGCCTTCGTGGTGCTGGTCGGATTTCTGATTCTGGCCGGCGCGGTGAATACCTCGATCGTCGGGTCGGTCGGCGTGCTGACGCGCGTCGCTGAAGACGGCGTGCTGCTCGATTGGTTTCGCCATCCGCACAAGCGCTTCGGCACCAACTATCGCATCGTTAACCTGGTCGCCGGGCTGCAGATCGCGACGATCATCCTATCGCGCGGTGATATGTATGTCCTCGGCGAGGCGTACGCGTTCGGCGTCATCTGGAGTTTTGTGTTCAAGACGCTGTCGGTCATCGTGCTGCGCTACAAATCGAAATATCACCGCTTGTGGAGGATGCCGCCCAACCTGAGCTTCTTCCGTCCCGGCGGCACCGATTTTCCCATCGGTCTGATCGTCACGTTCCTGGTGCTGCTCGCGACCGCATCGGTGAACCTGTTCACCAAGGAAGTCGCGACGATCTCGGGAATCATCTTCACGCTGGGATTCTTTGTGATCTTTTCCGTCTCCCAACGCATCCAGGGCGACGTCGAGCATGCGTATGGGGAGGAGCCTGAGAAGTTCAACCTGGAACTGGTAGATGAGAGTGAGTTGGTACCGGAGAAGCTCGGGCTCAACGGTGGCGAGAAGAAAATCATTGCCATTCGCGATCCCAATAACCTGACGCATCTCCATCGCTATCTGGCGGATCCGGACAACGCCGCGCTAATTGCACTGACGGTGCGCCTCGAAAAAGGGCTCGCCTCCAGCGATGGCGGTCAGGTTTTCAACGACGCCGAAGAGAAGCTCTTCAGCCGCGTGGTTAAAGTATGCGAGGACCACGGGCGCAAGGTCGCGCCCTTGGTCATCGTATCGAACGACCAGGTACATGCCATCGCGCGTGCGGCCTATCAACTCCGCGCAACTGAAGTAGTAATGGGAGTGTCAGCCCGCTTCCATCCCGACGTGCAGCTGGAAAATTTCGCGATGCATTGGGGTACGCTCGCGGGCGAAGACCAGCACGTCAAAGTGCGGGTGCTATCGGAGCACGACGATATCCGCGCGGATGTCTAGCGGATGTCTTGGGGTTCCGGGATCGGTCAGATTTGATGCAGATCCTGCAGATGAACGCGAAGCGTCGAGAGCGCGTATCCGCTGGGCATGGTCTGATAGTCGTTGGGGTCCCAATTCTTCAGTTCGTCTTCCCAAGGCTGCAGCCGACGCCGGCCTGATTCCTCTAGTTCCTGCATGTATTTGCAGCGATAAACCCAATCCACCGCTGCAAGTCCGGTGAGTTTGCTCATGTTTCAGAGACGATTCGGGTTCCAGCGCAATTCACCTCGACGCCGGATGGCGCCGCTTTAGCGTATCAGGCGGTGCCTTGGGACAAATCGCGATTGCGGCTATGATGTCTTGGCCGGAGCCTCCAAATGATCGCAATCGTCGACTACAAGGCGGGAAATCTAACCAGCGTCGCGGGCGCTCTCGCCCATCTCGGGCATCTATGCGAAATCACCGATCGCCCCGAGAACGTGCGTGCCGCTGATCGGGTGATTCTGCCGGGAGTCGGCGCGGCCGGCGCGACGATGGAAAACCTTCACGCGCTCGGTCTCGATGATTGCCTTCGCAACGATGTCGCGAAAGCAGGTCGTCCGTTCCTGGGCATCTGCATCGGCATCCAGGTGCTGTTCGATCGCAGCGACGAAGACGGCGGCGTCGATTGCCTCGGCATCGTGCCCGGCAGCGTCGTGAAATTTCCCAGCTCCATCGACGGGCGTCCGCTCAAGGTTCCACAGATTGGATGGAACCGCGTGCATCAGGAAAAGCCGCATCCGATTTTCGCCGGCGTCCCCGATAACTCGCACTTCTATTTTGTGAACAGCTACTATCCGGTGGCCGATAAATCGGTCGTCATCGGCACTTCCGACTATGGAGTTCCATTCACCGCGGCGATTGCGCGTGAGAATGTCATCGCGACCCAGTTCCATCTCGAAAAATCCGGCACCGCCGGTCTTCGGATGCTGGATAATTTCTGCCGGATGAAATTTTAATGCTCGCCAAACGTATCATCCCATGCCTCGATGTGCGCGACGGCAAGGTCACCAAGGGCGTGAAGTTCCTGGCCAACGTCGATGTCGGCGATCCGGTCGCGATGGCGCGCTACTACTACGAGCAGGGCGCGGACGAGCTCGTTTTCTACGACATCACCGCCTCGAACGAACGGCGCGGCATCATGCTCGAGGTGGTGAGCGCGGTCGCGAAGGAAATCTTCATCCCGTTCAGCGTCGGCGGCGGCTTGCGTACCCTCGAAGATATGCGCGCGGTGCTGCTGGCGGGCGCGGAAAAAGTTTCCATCGATTCGGGTGCGGTGCGAAATCCGGAAATCATCACTCAGGGTTCGAAGGCGTTCGGCGCGCAATGCATCGTGCTGTCGATGCAGATTAAGCAGACCGGCAAACGCGCCGAAATTCCCAGCGGTTACGAGGTCGTCATCGACGGCGGCCGCACTCCCACCGGCCTCGATGCGATCGCGTGGTCGCGCGACGGGGAGCGGCGCGGCGCCGGCGAGTTGTGCATCAACTCGATCGATCGCGATGGCACCAAGGAAGGTTACGACCTCGAAATCACGCGCGCGATTAGCGAGGCGGTTTCGATTCCGGTGATCGCCTCGGGCGGGGCCGGCGAGCCCGCGCATTTGCGCGACGCCTTCACGAGGGGCGCCGCGGATGCCGCCATCGTCGCATCCATCGTGCATTACGGAGAACATCCGATTCCCGACTTGAAGCGCTATCTGCGCAACTGCGGCATCGAAATTCGTGACGCCGTCAACCTGGAGGAGAGCGCCGCGTGAAGATCGCGATTGTCGTTGCCGATTTCAATTCCGAAGTCACCACGCCGATGTTGCGCCGTGCCATCGCGCACGCCACTGCGCTCAAAGCCGAGATCACCCACACCGTGCATGTGTTCGGAATCTACGACATGCCGACCATCGTGAAGCGGCTGCTCCAGCGATGGGACGTTGATGGGGTCGTGATGATCGGCGCGGTCATCAAGGGTGAGACGCTGCACGACGAAGTGATCGCGCATGCGATCGCAAACATCGCCGCGAAGCTGGCGGTGCAGTTCGACAAGCCGGTCGGCCTCGGCATCACCGGCCCCGGGATGACCGATGAACAGGCCGCCGAGCGCATCGACAACGCGCGCAATGCGGTCGAGGCGGTGGTGCGCGTCGCCAACGTGCTCAAGGACCTCGGCGAATAGCTTCCGCATCGCGATCCTACCCACAGGCTGTTAAGAAATACCCGCAGGCGCATTGAGCATCCGCACCGAGCTTCCTATACTCTGCTCTCGTTGGGTGTATGGGCGAGGCGGCGGGCACAAATCAGACCTTCTCGACTCGGGCGGCGGCGAGGATTCTCGCGGTCCCTCCCGAGCGCATCCGCTACTGGGTCAAGCGGCAGTTCATCAATCCTTCGACGACTCGAGGGCGCAACTTCCGTTTCGCCTTCAACGACCTCATCCTGATGCGGCTCGCCAAGGAGCTGCTTCCGACACGCCGCCATCTCGAACCAATCCAGCGCTGCTTCGAGCGCGTGCGCAATATGATTGGCCCCTCGCGCCCGGTTCATTCGTTGAAGCTGGAAAATATCGACGGCCACATTGTGATGCGCGACGGCGCATCGTGCTTTGAGGTTGAATCGGGCCAGTTGGTTTTCAATTTTGAGAAGCGCGCGAAGGGCAAGGTCGAAGAGCGCTTCGGCGCGGCGCGCGCTCGCGAGCGTTTCGAAGAAGCGCGGCGGATGGCGGAGGAAGATCCGCTCAAGGCGCTGACCATCTACAGCGAGCTGGTGAGTCGCGAGCCGGTCAACTTCGATGCGCACATGCGCCTCGCCGCGCTCCTCGAGCACGAAGGCGACCTCAAAGGCGCGCTGCGCCACTTCCTCGGCGCGGCGGCGATTTTGCCCGCCAGCGCGGATGTTCATTACAAGCTCGGCCTGCTCTATCGCAAGACCGGTGAGCATGACGCGGCGATTCGCAGCCTCAATCGCGCGCTCGAATGCGATCCCACCATGGTGGAGGCGCATCGCAATCTCGCCGAGCTGTTCGACCAGGTCGGCCGCAAGCGTGACTCCATCAAGCATCTGAGCGCGATCCATCGCCTGATCAAGGGCGACTGACCCCACGGTTACGCGATCGATTCTGATTCCTCGTAGGGGGCGCTTCGCGAAGCGCCCGCCTACGATGTGACGATAATCGCGGCGTTGAGATGTCTCCCCGCCGCGCGCGCGATTGGATAAGCTCAATCCAATGGCACGCGAGACGCTCAAAAGAATCGACATCCTCCGCCACGAACTCAAGGCGCTGCGCTTTATCCTCGATAATTTCCACGCGGGAAAAATCGCGCGCATCGCGATTCCGCCGCGCGAGGATTTCCAGTCCGAGCAGGGCCGCGAGATCTACGACATCATCATGAACGCGTCGTCGCGCGCGGACGCGGAAGCGAAAATCGGCAAGCTGGATCTCGATGATGTGGATATCGAGTCTTTTCTGCGGCTGTCCGGCGAGCACTACTACACCTATCCGGCGCTGGTGCGTGAGCGGGCCGAGGCGATCCGCGCCGGCACCCTCAAGGTCGAGGCCGCGTGAGCTTTCCATCGGATCTCACGGAGATTTATTTCCTGCTTGATGGCGCCGGCTCGCTGGTCGTCTACCAGGAGAAAGATACCTCGTGGCTCGGCGTGCTGGCGTTCTCCAGCGAGGCGAACGCGCGCGAATTCGTTGCGGCGAGCAAGCTCGAGGTTTCCGACGTGGTCGCCATCGCCGCATCCGACGCTGAATCGATCGCGGGGCTAATCGCGCAAGTCAAAAAGCGCATGGTGCGGAACCTTTTACTCGATCTCGATTACGCAAGCGGCGAATGCACCATCGTCGAGTTCGAAGGCGACCGTCTCGGCCCCATCCGCCAGTGGCAATTCGAGCCAAAGCATAAAAGTAGATGAGCGTTTCCTACCGAGGCGCGATGAGCGCTAACTACGAGGACATCGAAGCCGCGCGCTCCCGCCTCGACGGAATCGTAAAACCTACGCCGATGATGACCAGCACCACGCTGGATCGGATGATCGGCGCGCGCGTGCTCATCAAGCCGGAGAATCTGCAAAAGACCGGATCATTCAAAATTCGCGGCGCATTCAATCGCATCGCTTCGATGACCGAGGCTGAGAAGAAACGCGGCGTTGTTGCAGCGTCGGCGGGAAATCACGGCCAGGCGCTCGCGTGGGCCGCCACCCGCGCGGGTGTGAAGGCCACCATCGTGATGCCGCGCACGGCGGCGATCGCGAAGGTCGCCGCCACTCGCGGTTACGGTCAGGAGGTGATCCTCGAAGGCGTCGACTACCAGGAAGCGCGCCACGCCGCCGAGGCTCTATGCGAGGAGAAGGGCGCGCTCTACGTCGACGCTTACGATGATCCATTGATCATAGCGGGGCAGGGCACGCTCGGAATCGAAATCGCCGAGCAGTGCTCACCGGATGTCGTGATGGTGCCGGTTGGCGGCGGCGGCTTGCTCGCGGGAATCGCGATCGCGATCAAGCAGCGCTGCCCGAAGGCCGAAGTTATCGGCGTCGAGGCCGCGGGCTCCGCGCAGCTCAGCCTGAGTCTCGCGCAAAACGCGCCGTCCTCGATTGGCCGTCCGGTGGATACCATCGCCGATGGCCTCGCCACCGGCCGCATCGGAAAGATTCCGTTCGAAGCGATCTCCAAGCTGGTCCGTCGAGCTGTCACGGTCGATGACTACGAAATCGGCGAGGCACTTTTGCTGATGCTCGAACGGATGAAGTTGCTGGCAGAAGGCGCGGGCGCAACCGCGCTTGCGGGCGCGTTGAAGATCGCCGATGAGCTCAAGGGCAAAACGGTCGTCGTGCTGGTCAGCGGTGGCAATATCGATATCAACCTGCTCGACCGCATTATCGGGCACGGCCTCGCGAAGATGGGGCGCTTGTTCCGCTTCGCGATCGACATGCACGACCGCCCCGCCGAACTCGCGAAGCTGCTCACCGAGATCGCTTCGACCGGCGCCAACGTGCATACCATCGAGCACGACCGGACGCGCCGCGACGTGCCAATCGGCAGCGCGCGGGTGATGCTGGAACTCGAAACGCGGGGCCCGGATCATATCGCGCTGATTCGATCGCACCTCACATCGCGCGGCTATCTTGTAGTCGAGTAATCGTGCCAACCCAGCCCTCACTCTTGTCTCTCCCAGTAGGGAGAGAAGGTGAAGGAAGGCGGCCAGCTTTCGGACCTTTAAGTGAACATGGCGGCGAGGCCTTTGGGCTTCACCATTTTGCCCGACGGCTTGGCCGACTCGGCCATCTCCTGAAGCTGCTTCGCGAAGGCTTCCGCTTCAGCGGCCTGACGCTCCTCGAGGTCGGTGCGTTCTTTCGCCTGCCGTGATTCGAGACGCTCGCGCTCGCGCCGCCGGCGGGCATAGTAGCCTTCGAAGGCTTCGCGCACGTTGCGGCATAGTTTCGTGTTGGGCACGAAGGAGCCGGAGCAGTTCGGGCAATAGAACACGACGCCCGCCTGGAAGTGGCGATAGGGAATCGGGAACTGCTCGTTGCAGTCCTTGCAGATGACCGGCACGGCCCAGGTCGCGGGATCGTATTCCTCCACCGATGCTGCCGACGCCGGCGTCGCCACGGCCACCGGTTGTGGCTTCGGCGCCGGAGCAGGGGCGGGCGCGGCCGGCTGCGGCTGCGGCGCCATTTGCTGCGGCGGGCGCAGGAGCGGACTCGCCGCCTTCCTTGTTGAAGCGCGAGGGCGCGTCATCGGGGATTGTCAACTCCGGATGCAGTGCGCGCGCTCGCTGGAGCAACACGTCCGGAGTTTCAGGGTTGTTCGGATCGGGCACGCAGCAATCGACCGGGCATACCGCGGCGCAGGCCTCATGATCATAGAAGCCGACGCATTCGGTGCATTTCGATGGGACTATATAAAAGATGTCCTGAGCAATCGCAGGATTCGATGCGCCACCCAGTTCCCACGGCACGCCGCCCGCATAAATCGCGGTGTTGGGGCATTCGGGCTCGCAAGCCCCGCAGTTGATGCAATCGCTGGTGATGATAGTCGCCATCGACGATTTCTAGCTCCCGCAAAACGCACAAGTGCTGATGTTTCAGCCTTGTGAAACTGTATCAACCGCAATTTACCCTCGCAATCAACCTCAAATCGCTTTGGGGGGTCGCATGATTTTGACTATGCTGCGAGCGTTGGCAGATGGTCATGACCGAGGTACCGCCATATGGATCTCAGTTTTACATCCGAAGAAGAACAGCTGCGCCAGAAGGTCCGCAACTTCCTCGCCGAGGAGATGCCCAAGTCCGGTCTCAAGTCCGCCTCCGAGGGGCGCGAGGACAAGGCCTGGCTGGGAAAGGCCAAGGCGTGGCAGCGCAAATTGTATGACGCCGGTTACGTCGCGCTCGCATGGCCCAAGGAATACGGCGGGCAGGCGATGGATCCGGTCAAGCAATCGATCGTCAATGAAGAAATGGTGCGCGCCAACGCGCCGTACCTGGTCGGCGGTTCGGGCCTCGGCATGTTCGGGCCCACGCTGATTTCATGGGGCGACGAGGAGCAGAAAAAACGCTTCCTGCCGAAAATCCTTACCGCCGAGGAAATCTGGTGCCAGGGCTATTCCGAACCCGGCTCGGGTTCCGATCTGGCATCGTTGCGCACCCGCGCCGAGATTCATGGCGATGAGTTCGTCGTCAACGGGCAGAAAGTCTGGACCTCGGGCGCGCAATATTCGGACTGGATGTTCTGCCTGGTGCGCACCGATCCCGAGGCGCCCAAGCATCGCGGAATTTCCTACATTTTGATCGATATGAAAACGCCCGGCATCACCGTGCGCCCGCTGGTGCAGATGACCGGCGACAAGGGCTTCAACGAAGTTTTCTTCGATAATGTTCACGTCCCGCGCAAAAACCTGGTGGCCAAGCTCAACGAGGGATGGCTGATTGCCAACGCGACGCTGTTCCACGAGCGCAACATGCTCGGCGCGTCGACCGGTAGTCAGCAACGCTTCAATCGGCTGCTTACGCTCGCGAAAAAGATTCGCCGCAACGGCAAGCCGCTCATCGAGGATCCGGTTTTCCGCCAGCGCCTGGTCGACCTCGAAATCAAGGTCGAGGCGATGCGCTTTCATTCGTATCGCCAGCTCACCGATCAGATGCGCGGGAAAAATCCCGGCGTCGAGGCGATGATCAACAAGCTGGTCGGCACCGAGCTCAACCACGACCTTGCGACCGCCGCGATGGAAGCGATGGGCGACTACTCGATGCTCTCGCGCGACGAGGATCAGGCGCTCGACAACGGCTACTGGCCGTACGAATGGATGTTCTCGCTGGGATTGGTGATTGGCGGCGGGACCTCGCACATCCAGAAAAACATCATCGCCGAGCGCGGCCTCAAAATGCCGAAGAGCAGATAGGAGCAGAGTTCACCACAGAGGCACAGAGACACAGAGTCAGAATGCGGGCCGCGGCGGCCCTATAAAGATTTTTTCCGGTCCCCTTTCCACTTCAGGGGAAGGGGCTAGGGGTTAGGTCTAAGAATCCTCATGGATTTTGGAATCAGCGAAGAACAGGAACAACTGAAAACCAGCGCGCGCGAATTTCTCACCGGCGAATGCCCCACCACCTTCGTGCGCAAAGTGATGGCATCGGAAGACGGCGCGGCTCCCGACCTCTACGCGCAGATCGCGAAGCTCGGATGGAACGGCCTCATCGTCCCGGAAAAATTCGGCGGCGCCGGTCTCGGCATGCTCGACATGGCGATGCTCCTCGAAGAGCAGGGCTATGCCGCGATGCCGGGGCCGTTTCTGTTTTCCTCGGTGCTGGCAGCCTCGGCGCTGAAGGAATTCGGCACCGATGAGCTGCAAAAGAAATGGCTGCCCGCGCTCGCGGAGGGCAAGGCGATCGGCACCATCGCCATCGCCGAGGAAGACGACGGTATCGAGCCGCGAAGCATCAGCACTCGCAGCGGTGCAGCATGGCGGCGAGATCGTCATCAGCGGACGCAAGATGTTCGTGCCCTATGCGAACGTTGCCGATTTCATCATCGTCGCGGCGCGCTTCGGCGATGCTGCCGATGACGTGACGTTCTTCGCGATCGATTCATCGGCGGCGGGGGTGGAAATCAAGCTGCTGAAAGGCCTCGACCTCACGCGGCGCGATCTGCTCGGTCGATCTCAAAGATGTGCGCGTCAAATCAAGCGCCGAGATCGAAAGGCGGAATCAACGCCGTTCCGGCGCATGATCGATATCGCTTCGGTGGCGGTCGCGGCGGATTCGCTGGGCGGCACCGAGCGCGCGCTCGAAATGGCGGTCGAGTATTCCAAAGTCCGCGAGCAGTTCGGCAAGCCGATCGGATCATTCCAGGCGCTCAAGCATGCGGCATCGGAAATCGTCTCGGAACTCGAACCCGCGCGCTCGCTGCTGTGGTATGCCGCATACGCGCTCGATGCCGACCCGAAGGCCGCTCCGCGCGCGGCCGCGATGGCGAAGGCGCGCCTCTCCGAGGTTTACAGCCGCGCTACCGATCGCGCCGTCCTGATGCATGGTGGCATCGGCTTCACCTGGGAGCACGACATCCATCTATGGTTCAAGCGCTCGCGCTTCGATGAATCGTACTTCGGCTCGCCGCCGTATCATCGCGAACGCGTCGCGCAGTTGGGTGGCTATTGATGAAATTCGACATTTTCTATCAACTGCCGGCGGCGGACACGCAGAACGTTCAGACGCGATATCGAGAGCTGATCGATGAATCGATTGAGGCCGATCGCCTTGGCTTCGATACGGTGTGGCTCGCCGAGGTGCATTTCGCGCCGCGCTTCTCGACCATGCCGACGCCGCTGTTGCTGCTCGCAGCGATCGCGGAGCGCACGACGAAGCTGCGGCTCGGGACCGCAGTCAACCTGATGCCGCTGCATCAGCCGCTGCGCCTCGCCGAGGAAATCGCGACCCTCGATGTGATCTCCGGCGGGCGGGTGGAATTCGGCGGCGGGCCGCGGCGCGTTCCTGCTCAACTATCGCGGCTACGGCGTCGATATGATCGCGAGCCGCCCGCTGTTTGCGGAGAACCTGGAATTCGTCAAGCGCGCATGGACCGAGGAGCGCCTGACTTTTCACGGCGAGCATTTCAACGTCGAGAGTATCGAGGTCGTACCGAAGCCGCTACAGAAGCCGCATCCGCCGATTCGCCTCGCCGCCAACAGCGTCGATACTTTCACCTTCGCGGGCGAGCATGGCTATCCGATTTTCGCCGGCGGCCCGGTCAATCCGATTCCGGTGCTGGGCGAGCGACTGGTCATCTACAAAGACGCGCTCGGCGAAGGCCGGCAAGAAGGCTCCCGACGATTGGCTCGCGGCCGCGCTGATGGTGCAGGTCGGACGCGATCGCGCCTCGGTGCGCGCGATCATCGAGCCGAGCTTGCAGCATTATTTCAAATCGGTCGGCGAAATCATCGAACCGGAAGGGCCCTCGCCCGCGCAACAGGCGCAATTCAAGATGATGCAGGATCGCTTGCGCGCGGTTCCCTACGAGACGGTCGACACGACGATGGGAATTTTCGGCGACCCGCAATACTGCATCGATCGCATCGCGGAGTTGCGCGAGCGCTTCAACTTTTCACGACTCGTTTGCTGGTTCGAGGTGGGCGGCCAGAGCGGCCATCGCAACGTGATCGATTCGATGCGGATGTTCGCGGAAAAGGTGATGCCGAAATTCGGCTAACCGCAGCGGGCTCAGGCGTGCGCAGCTTTCGACTCTTCCGGACTCCGGCTGCGGAGGTCAGCTTCCGCAGCCGCGGCTTCGCGATGCGTTCCGCTTTCCGACGGTCACGCCAGACGATGAACAAGCCGACGAACGCCGACCAGGTATCCCGATGCCGACCATCGGGGCGACCGCGATCAGCAAATGCTTGATGCGACAGAAATTCGCATCAATCGTAGTCCTTCCTCTCTATGACTATTCCGATACCAAGCAGCAGACCAGAAGCCGCAAGCACCTCGAGCGTTTCGTACCAGAAAGTTCGGGCCCAGCTTGTCGCCCTTGAGTAAATAATCGAGTGGCACGAAGACCAGAATCAGCGCGGAAACCTCGCGAAGGAATTCGCTCGAGCATATGCGCGATTGATTCGCGAGTGGTCTTCTCTATCGTTCGCCATGGAGCATGTTTATCCGGCAGTCGCGATCCTATAACATAGTGTCATCTGATGAGACAAAAAGCCTCGCGTGCCCGTGATGCTGACTCTTCAAAATTGCAAAAACAAACCCACTTCGATGCGAGCTCCTGCAACGTAACACGGCGGCGCATTACATAAACGAAGCCAAATCATCCGCCGGAAATGCTGCGTTTTTAAAAATCGAGCGACGAGAACCAGACGGCATCGCTCATCATCGAAATTGCAAAAACAAACCCACCGCGAGTTCAGGAGAAAGAGATCGCGTAACGTAGCGATATCGTTGAGCTATTTGCGACTGAATCAGACGACACGTTAAGGGCAAAACGACTAGCCAGGGACGATTGGGTGGTCGAGCTCGACGATCGAACGGCCGCGCGTCTCAGGCAACATCCACACCATCGCGGCCGCCGAGAGCGAGAACACCGCGCCTAATGAAAGCGCAGCGCCGAGGCCGAAACTCCGGCCCAAATCCGTGATCACCAAAGGTGTGAAGAATTGAAAGCCTCGGGTCATGTTGAGCAGCGCACCCATCGCGGCGTTGCGGACCCGGGTTGGCAGCAACTCCGACATATATGGCGCGGCGCCGGCCCACAGCCCGGTGCCGAAGCCGGTCAGCATCATCGCGATGACGATCAGTCCCGGGATGCGCGAGGCCTGCGGCCACATCAAGGTCGCGGGTACGAGCCCGAGGGCGAGCGCGAGCGCGAACATGGTGAACATCGGACGGCGCCCGAAGCGGTCCGCGAGCATTCCGAAAATCGCGTAGCCGAACACGCCGCCATACTGCATATGGATCATCAGCCGGCCACTCGCGGCGGTGCTCAGTCCGCGCTGCATCTGCAGATAGCCCGGCATCCAGCTGTAGGTAAACCAGTACGCTTCCGAATTGAGCAACAGCCACAGTCCCAACAGCAAGATGATGTGGCGATGCTCCCGCACCACGGCCCATTCGGCCGCGCCGAAGAAGCTGCGTTTGCCGGTGCGCTGCCATACGTCGCTCTCGGGCAAAAAGCGCCATTCGGCGAAAGCGATGACGACCGCGGGCAGCGAGGATATCGCGAAGACCCAGCGCCATCCGAGATGCGGCTCGAGATAGCCGGATGCCGCCGCGGCAAGCAACACCCCCAGCGGCGCCCCGGTCTGGACGTATCCGGCATAACGGCCGCGCCGCGCGGCCGGCATGCTCTCGGCGATCAGCGCCTGACCGGAGGCCCATCCCCCGCCGATGCCGAGTCCGGTGAAGGATCGATAGAGCATCAGATCGAGCAGCGAATGGCTCGTCGCGCAGAGCAGCGTGCCGAGTCCATAGATGGTGACCGTCGCGACCACGATGGGCTTGCGGCCGAAACGATCGCCGAGGAAGCCGAACATCGACGCCCCCGAAAGCGGTCATCAGAAAGGACGTCCCGAGCAGCAACGAGGAATCGGTGGTTGTGAAATGGAGGTCGCGCGCAATCGGGACGAGCAGAAACGAATAGAGGATCAGGTCATAGAAGTCGAAAATCCATGCCGCAAAGCATAGCGCCAGGATTCGGTAATGGATCGGCGACGAGCGGCTGCTCATTCAGAAGCGGTTGCGCGATGGTCGACGCCCGGGTGGCTTCGGCATTCACGCAATCGTTATCGCGGGATTGAATGCCCTAAGCAATCCGCTCGTCGGATGATGGATATGTCTGAAACATGGCCGAAACCGAATTCCGGTCAAAAGCGTAAAAACAAAGCCACTTGACGATAAGACGGGCGTTATCATACGACATAGTTTGATATCGTATGATATGATAATTATAACTATATGAAGCAATACATGCTGCATATCTGCAATGCTATGTGGCCCGCGCTCGCCGCCGTTTTCTTCCTCGTTTCCGCCAGCCAAGCCGCACCGCCGTCGATAACCACGCAGATGTACAACAACCAGCATACCGGCTGGAACAATCAAGAAACGCAGTTGAACATCGCCAATGTGAAGACGAATTTCAAACTTCTCTTCAAGGATAAAGCTGCCGGCCAGACATATTCGCAGCCGCTATACGTTCCGGCCCTCAATATGGGCAGGCTCGGGACCCATAATGTGATTTTCGTCGCAACCGAAAACAACCTCGTCTATGCCTTCGATGCGGACCGCGCGCGCGGGCCCTTGTGGACGGCGAAGCTGACGCCGTCGGGTGAGACGTTGCAGGTTACCGCCGATTACGACAACACTCGCATTCCACAAATGGGGGTCACCGGTACTCCCGTGATCGATGCCACCACCGGCACTCTGTATGCCGTCGCTGCCAGCAAAACGACCGCGGCCTCGCCGGTATATCATCAGCGTCTGCATGCCCTCGACATCACGACCGGAAAAGAACGCGCCAACAGTCCGGTCGATATCGTTGCGAGCTTTCCCGGAACCGGCGGTACCACCGATGGAAATGGTCATGAGCTCTTCTCTCCCGTCATCGAGTTCAACCGGTCCGCGCTGACCCTTTTCGGTACCAACATCTACACCGCCTGGAGCGCGCACGAGGACAACGGGAATTATCAGGGATGGGTGATCGCCTACGATAAGAACTCACTGCAACAGACCGCGGTTTTCGATGATTCCCCGAACATTCCCCCGACGGCTAATGGCAATGGTGGGGGATCAATCTGGCAAGCGAGTATGGGCTTGGTTGCCGACGACGCTTCGGTCTACGCGGTTACTTCCAACGGACCTTTTGACATCAATACCGGCGGCTCCGATTGGGGCGATACCGCGCTACGGCTCGGTCCGACGCTAAATGTCGCGGACTCATTTACCCCCTGCAACCAGCAGGAGTTGGGCGATTTCGATGTCGATCTCGGCTCGGGCGGTCCGATGGTCCTGCCCGATCAAACCAGCGGCCCGACCAAGCTTCTCACCTTTGCCGGTAAGGAAGGCTCCATCTACCTAATCGATCGCACTGCGATGGGCGGCTATATGGCAACTACCGTCTGCACGCCGGGCCTGCCTTGCAATACCCAATGCACCAACAACGTGGTTCAGGAACTATGGAGAGTTATCGGCGCTACGCCGGTCACGTCTTCGGACGGCGCCAATCGTGACGCATATTGGGGCGCGCCCGCATACTTCCAGGACTCAACAGGGCGACAGTATGTGTACTATACCGGCGATTATTCTCCGGTCGTCGAATTCGACCTGGCCAATGGAACGCTAACTCCGGGTCTCAATGGCAGCGGCAATCCGAATCAGACTCCCGGCTCGACCTACAATTTCCCCCATGGCGGAACCATCCCGGTTATATCGTCCAATGGCGGTGATCCCTCGACGGCGATTCTATGGGCGGTAAGGCATCCTGAGCCGCCTTCGTCGGGCCCCGGCCCCCTCACTCTTGATGCATACTCGGCCACCGATCTGACCAACCAAATCGTCTTCGACATTCCGGCGGGAACCTGGAACTACCAGAACGACCCGTGGCTCATTCCTACTATTGCCAATGGCAAGGTCTACGTTTTTTCCGGCTCTGAGCTGGAAGTTTTTGGAATCAGCTCCACCGTTGCCGGAGGAAGCGGGTCAATCCGAATCGGCAAGAGACTCAATTTCGGCAAAGTCACGGTCAATTCGACCAAAACCGGAAACATCACCATCCATAACGCGGGCAATGCCGACCTGCACGTCAGTATGATATCGGCGCAGTCGCCGTTCCAGGTACTGGGTACCGGGACGCTGAATGTAACCAGGGGCACCTCGCAGTCATTCAGCGTGCAGTTCATGCCGCTCAGTACCGGCCTGGTCTCGCAGCCGCTGACGATTAACTGTGATGACCCGAAAAATCCCACCCCGTCATTCACCCTCGAAGGGACCGGCAAGTGAAGCGACCATCGCAGCTTTAGAATCGCGCTCTCGATGCTATCCTTGCGCGATGGCCAACCCGCACGAGGCAGTCCGCAACGCGTTCAATGCTGACGCGCAAATCTACGATCGTAGCCGCCGCCAGATGGTGCCGTGCTTCGATGAGTTGTACGGCACCGCGGCTGATTTGATTCCGTTCCCGAAGGATCGGGCCTTCGATGTACTCGACCTCGGCGCGGGAACTGGCATCTTATCGCAATTCATCGCGGCGAAGTTTTCGCAGGCCAAAATTCTCCTCGCCGATATCGCGCCCGAGATGCTCAAGCTGGCGCAGGAACGATTTGCCCGCGAGAGCGGCGAAGTCAATTCACGTCTGCGGTACGTTTTGCTCGATCACGGTCAGGATCCGATTCCCGGTAGTTTCGATGCGATCGTGTCTGGCCTGTCGATTCATCATCTCGAACATGACGAGAAGCGCGCTCTTTTCGCGCGCATCTACGCGGCACTGCGTGAGGGCGGCATCTTCGTCAATGCGGAAGTTATCCTGGGCGAGAGCGACGATATCGAGCGGCGCGCCAACGCTGAGTGGATGCGCGCCGCGCGCGACGCGGGTGCGACCGAATCGGATCTCGCGGCGGCGATTGAACGTCAGAAGCATGATCGATGCGCGACCCTCGACGCGCAGATGAACTGGTTGCGGGAAACCGGCTTTCGCGAAGTCAGCGCGGCATATCGAAATCTGATCTTCGCCGTCTACTCCGGCCGGAAATAGGCCGCGTGATTGGCGTTGTCGCGTTAGAGCAGCAGGCAGGCTTCGGCGGAAAGATGGAACAGGCGCTCGCGGATCTCATGCTTCATCCAGTTGCGATGATCCCATTCGCCGCTCAGGTCATCGCCCGCGTATAGAATCTGGCCGAACTCGACGCCGCGAAACTTCGCCACCGCGAAAAACGCCGCCGCTTCCATCTCCACTGTCAGACATCCCTCGCGCTTGCGACGCTCAACCTTCGCGCGCGTTTCGCGATAGAGCGCATCAGTCGTCCAGGTTTTGCCGAGCAGATAGTCGTGGCCATTCGCTTTGAGCACCGATTCGATCGCCGCGAGCGCGCGCGGACTCGGGGCAACTTCACGCCCAGCGGGCAGGTAGTGATACGAGGTGCCTTCGTCGCGCACCGCCGAGGTCGGCACCACCAGGTGACCAAGCACTACCTTCGGCAGGAGAACGCCGGCGCCGCCACATGCGATGAACTTGCGACATCCGATTGCGATGAGCGACTCCAGCACCGCCGCTCCCATCGGAGCGCCTACGCGGGGATGGCTCACGACGATTCGCCGTTCACCGAACTGCAATTCATAAATCGGATGCTCGCCTTCCTCGCCGCGTGGACGATGAACGACGCGCGCGCTCTTACAGACATCGTCGATGACATCCTGGAAGAAACACAGCACGCAATGTTCGGGGACTTCGCGCGGCCTATGGATGATATGCGGCTCGATGACCGCGGACCGCTCAGGATCGAATTCGAGGATCGGGAAGAGCGCGCTTCCCGTCTTGCGCACACGCGGCTTCTTTGCCGGCACGACTCGCTTTCGCCTGGGAGTCGGCCCTTTTGCACGCATCGAGGTAGAGCGCGGTTTAGCTCGGGGCGCCCGCCTGCGGCGGCGGAGTCGGCATCGGTGGTTTCAACGCGGCCGGGCCCTTCTGCCGGATCGCCACCAGCATCTGGCGCAGCTTGGCGGGATTGACCGGCTTCTTGAAAATCGCGCCTTCCAGTCCCTTCAGCTTGCTGCGCTTGATGATGTGATCCTTGTCGTAATAGTAGGCCGTCATCAGCACGACCGGGATCTGCGGCATCTCCTGCTTCACGTGCAGGTAGAATTCGTAGCCGTCCATCTCGGGCATCACGACGTCGGAAATTACCGCATCGACCTTCATGTTGCGCAGCACGCCGAGCGCGGCCGATGGACGCGTCGCGGTATGCACGATGCATCGCTCGGCGCGCAGCACGTCGGCCAACGAGGTGACGACTTCAACATCGTCATCGAGCACCAGCACCGCCATCCCCGCCAACGGCCAGCTCTGCTCCGATGCGGGAGTCGATTGCGGATGCTCATTGAAATGCTTCGGCAGCGTTACCGCTTCGCGCGGCGCGAGGTCCGCCATCCGCTTGCCGTTCATGTAGTCGCGCGTTTCGTAGACGCCGCGGCGGCTCATCTCATCGAGGCGGCGGACGATCGCGTTGACCCGCACGATACCGGAGCGGATCGCGTCGAGATGCTCGTTTTCGGTGGCGAGCTCGGCATCCTTCATATGGCCCTCGATGGCGCGGGCCAGCAGCTCGAGATTGTTGGTGATGGACTCGAGCGGATTGTTGATCTCATGCGCGAGGCTGACGGCGATTTCGCCGGCGGTGGCGAGCTGCTCGCGCTGGCGCATCCGGCGAATATCGCGTGCGAAGCCAATCGAGCCGATCTCCTTGCCATCATCATCTTTAATGATAGAGCCGGAGATCATAACCGGAATGAGCTCGCCGCCCTTGTCGCGAAAGACGGTTTCGAAGTTGGAGACCCGGCCGGCATCGCCGGAGTCGCGCATCGCCTTCATGACGCGGCGCGCCTCTTCGATCGACGGATAGATGCTGAGCACCTTGCCGCCGATCATTTCCTGGCCACTGTAATGGAGACTGGCTCGTGCGCCGTCGTTGTAATAAACGATGGTGCCGTCGGAATCGACGGCGACGATCATGTCCGGCGAGCTTTCGACCAGCCGCTGGATGTATTTCTGATCAAGGGAAAACATTGTCGTTGGGCTTGCGCCCGCTCCTGCAATGCCCGCGTCAGCTACGCGCCCGAGGGCGAAACTTTGGCAGCATTACCTGATCGTTGAGTTTCTCGAACGTCACCTCGACCGGCATCCCGCACTTGATGTCCGCCGGCTTTACCCCCACGAGGTTAGAGACGAATTTGACCCCCTCATCGAGCTTAACCACCACCACGGCATAGGGAACCTCGGTCGCGAAACCGGGGTGGTAAACCTGATGCATAATATTGAAGCTATACACTTCGCCGCGGCCTGACACAGCCACCCATCCGGCGCGGGTGCCGAGGCATCGGGTGCAGATCTCATGCGGCGGGAAGCGCAACTCGCCGCAGGTCGCACATTTTTGGATCATCAACTGGCCCCGCCGCGCGCCCTCGAAAAACTCGACCATATCGGGCGTGATGCTTGGGACCGGCTTGGCGATGGGAGTTGATTTATTGACTTCTGGCATTATGTGCTCGCGCGACGATGAACCTGAGGTGGCAGCGACGGCTAGCCGCTTACCACTTATTATACCCTTTTAGGTTGTATTCAGCCCTTCACTTTTTTCCATTCGCCCAAAGCAGATGACGAGCGGCCACGGCTATCGCCTTTCTCGCTAAGGATTAGACGAAACGACTAGGGTCGAATGCGTTGAGAGAATTCCCCCATTGCCGGAGACCAGTCCGAGCTCATGCTTCGGTAGCTGGCGCTTGTCGCCCTCGCCACGGATCTGAATGACCGCTTCGGAGATAGGCGTCATCCCCCACATATAAAATGAGCTAAGTTGTCCGCCCCCGGTATTCACTGGAATCGAGCCCCCCGGCCCCGTTTTGCCGTCCGCGACAAATGGCCCACCCTCGCCCTTCTTGCAAAACCCGTAATCTTCGAGGGTGACCAGCACCGTGAAGGTATAACAGTCGTAAAGTTGTGCAAACTGTAGGTCGCCTAGTTTTACACCGGCCATCTTGAAGGCGGTTTCCTTAGCGATGGGCGCGCCCGAGAGCAGCGTGTCAATCGGGTCGCCGCCCGGATGCCCCTGGCCCATGCCGAGGAGGTACACCGGAGGCTTCTTGAGGCTCTTTGCGCGCTCGGCGGAGGTCACGATTACGGCGCATCCGCCATTGGAGACGAGGCAGCAATCGTATAGATGGAACGGCTCCACGACCCAGCGCGAAGAGCGATAATCCTCCAACGTCATCGGTGAGTCATGGAACTGGGCCTCGGGATTCTGATTGGCCCACTTGCGCTGCTCGACGGCGACGGCGCCGAGCTGGTCCTGCGTCGTGCCATACAAATCCATGTGACGGCGCGCGACGAAGGCATAATGGGCATTGACGCCGAACTGGCCGTACGCAGCGTTGAGGCCGCGCGCGAAGCCGTAGGCGGCCGCCGAACCGCCTCCGCCACCGCCTTTCGCATCTTTGGGAGCCGGCGGCTTCAGAGGTGCATCGGAGAAGACGCATGCGACCGTGTTCGCCATGCCCAAGGCAATCGATTGCGCGGCATGCATGATCATCGCAGCCGCGGTCGCGCCGCCCAGTCCCATCGTGGCGCTGAGGCGCAGATCGCGCAGCCCCATCGCCTGCTGTACCGAGAACGACGCCATCGTGTTGTCCCCCCAGGTGATGCCCGGGTTAACCAACAGACCGTCGAGATCCTCGCGCTTAAGGCCCGCATCGTCGAGAGCGAGCGAGATGGCCTCGATCGCAAACCCCATCGCATTTGGATGATCGTAGTTCTTGCCCATCCGGGTCTGGCCCAATCCCGCGATGGCACATTTGGCGCGTAAATCCATGACATCTTCTCCGTGAAAGCCGCCGCTGCGGAAGGTCTCGCCGTCGAGACGACCATAGCCTAGGTCGACCCGGGTCGAAAATCCATGGTTGCGCGTTTAAGGACGAAACCGCGGACCGACTACAGATCGCCGTTGGCGGCCATCCGGATCGAATTGAGGACAAACAGGAAGCTGCGCGGATTGGCGATCGGACCGAGCGCATTCACTTGCCTAAGCACCTTCAGCTCGCCAGATGTGATATTATACCGGCGTAGGATGGCTTGATTGGTGGAAAACTGGCGCCATCCGTCGGGGTTGCCCGGCTTGCTGTCATGATTGGGCTCTTCGGTCAAATGCTTCGCGTCGGGATGAATCATGAAAAGCAATTCTCGCCGATTGAGCCCCAGCGTATCCGCAAGACGCCGCAGAAGCGCGAGCGAAGGATTGCGCTGTTCGGCCTCGATGTAAGCGATGTGGCTGGCTTTCACCCCCACCATCGCAGCGAGGTCGCGCTGGGTAAGGCGCAGCGCGTGTCGAGCTTCCCTTATCAGAGTTCCGGGTTTCTTTTTGGTCATCTTGATATCCGGTGCGATGCCCGCGTATTGCGCTTTACGACTTGGTTTGACTGAGTCGAGATTTCGGCAGGCATGGCGTGTTGGTGAATATAGAATGTCAATAACTTATTAAAGAGTCAAGTAGCATCACAAGAGAGGTTAAACGATGAAATAGCATATTGTATCAAATAACAACCACGAGGAGACCAAAGACCAACCGCCTTCCATCCCGCGCATGACGTGGCCGCGTCGAAACGGGTTGCGCTAAACTAGCCCTCGATGTTCAACCGAACGCGCACTCGCCGAAGGACCATCGCTGGTGCCGGGCCAACGCAACCTGGCGCGACCATCCTCGGACTCGAAGACAGCCGCTTAAGCGACCTCTACCATTTCCTGCTCACCGAATCGTGGCCGGTCCTGCTGGCCGGCATCGTCATAGTCTTCGTCGCGGTCAATGCAATCTTCGCGGTGGTGTATATGCTCGATAAAGGTGTCGAGAACGCGCGCCCCGGTTCCTTCTCCGATGCGTTCTTCTTCAGCGTGCAGACCATGGCCACCATCGGCTACGGCAAGATGGATCCCGATACGTTTCTTGCCGAAGTGATGATGAGCATCGAGGCGCTTACCGGGTTGGTCGGCCTCGCGGTGGTGACCGGGCTGGTATTCGCGAAGTTCTCACGCCCGACCGCGCGGGTTCGCTTCAGCCGCGTCGCGATCGTATCCAATCGCGATGGGGTTCCAAGCCTGCAGTTCCGCCTTGCTAATATGCGCGCCAATCGTATCGTCGATGCGAGCGCGCGGGTGGTTTTCGCGCGCCAGGAACGGACGCTGGAGGGCGAGGAGATGCGGCGGTTTTACGATCTCAAACTTCAGCGCGACCGCAACTCGCTCTTCATCTATTCATGGACCGTGATCCACGCGATCGCCGAGGACTCGCCGATTAACGGCGTCAGCAAGGAAGCGATGGAAGCGGCGAGCGCCGAGATTATCGTTTCGGTGCTCGGACTCGACGAAACTTTTGCGCAAACGGTTCACGCCCGGTACAGCTATCGCGCGGCCGACATCCTATGGGGGCAGCGTTTCGTGGATATCCTCGAGCGAGCGCCCGGAGGCAAACTATCGATCGATTACACGCATTTCGATGATGTCGTCCCGAGCACCGGCATCCTGCCCAGCGAACCCACCACCGGCGGCGTCCCGACCGAATGAACGCCGCCAGCGCAATGACGCTACCCACCGCGTCTTTCGGCGTATGCGAATTTCTCCATAATTGCGCCGGGGACCGTCTCCCGATACTCTTTGATTAGAAGAGGGTTGGGGTTTCAGTGGCGTATTCTCGCCGCCAAAAGAACAATCGGCCAGTTCCAAAACTGGAGCTCCGCATCGTGGTCATCTCCGCCGTGATGATGGCTGCGCTGTCGGCCGTTGCCGTGCGTCTCTACTACCTCCAGGTCATCAAGAATTCCGAGTTCACTGAGCTCGCCGATCGCAATCGGATCCGGATTCGCCGCGTCACCGCGCCGCGAGGCCTGGTCTTCGATCGGCGTCATCGCCCGCTGGTCGATACACAACCGTCATTCAATGCGGTCATCGTGCCCGAGGACTCGGACAACTTGCCGCAAACCGTCCAGAGCCTGGAGACGCTGCTGGGAACCACCGGCATCAAGACCAAGCTCGATACCGCCGATGACGATGGACGCCCCGAATACGAACCGGTCACCGTCCAGGAGCGCCTCGAATGGCCGCAGGTGGTCGCGCTCGAAACCCATCAGCTCGACTTGCCCGGCGTCAGCCTGGAGACCACGCCGGCGCGACATTATCTATACGGCTCGCTCGCGGCGCATCTCCTGGGCTATGTCGGAGAGGTTGACCGCGAGGATCTCATGAAGGCCAGCTACAAGTCCGGTGACGAGATCGGCAAGTTCGGCCTCGAGCGTGGATGGGAACCGTTCCTGCGTGGAGAGGCAGGCGGCCAGGAGATCGAGGTTGACTCGGTCGGGCGCCGGCTGCGCGTGCTGAAAGAAATCCCTGACCACCCGGGCCGCAGCGTGGTGCTCACGCTGGACCTCGATGTGCAGAAAGCGGCCGAGCAGGCGATGCAGGGCAAGATGGGCGCGATGGTGGCGCTCGATCCCAACAACGGCGACATCATCGCGATGGTCAGCAATCCATCGTTCGACCCCGACATCTTCGGCGGCGGCATCAAGTCGGCGGACTGGCGCAAGCTGATGACCGACCCGGATCATCCGCTGCAAAACCGCGTCATCCAGGGCTCGTATCCGCCGGGCTCGACCTTCAAGATCGTCGATTCGATCGCGGGCATGCAGGAAAAGACTTTGACGCCCGAGACCACGTATTCATGTAACGGCGGTTTGTGGTTCGGCGGCCGCACCTATCATTGCTGGCGCAAACATGGGCATGGCGCGATCCAGCTCCATCGCGCGATCGTTTCCTCATGCGATGTCTTCTTCTACCAGGTCGGTGAGAAACTCGGCATCGACAGGCTCTCGCATTGGGCGCATCTGATGGGCCTCGGCGAGCGCAGCGGCATCGCGCTGGACAACGAGAAGGGCGGCACCATGCCGTCGAGTGCATGGAAGCAGAAGCGGTTCCACGAGCGATGGTATCCGGCGGAAACGCTCTCGGTCGCGATTGGGCAGGGCTACGTGACCGCGACGCCGCTGCAGATGGCGGAAGTTGCGGCGATCGTCGCCAACGGCGGCATCCGCTACCGTCCACAATTTGTGAAAGAGGTTGAAGGCCCCGACGGCAACGCGACCCAGACCTATGAACCGATCATTGAGGACCGCATCGCATTCGATCCGGAAACCATCACCGAGATTCGCAACGCGATGTCCGATGTCGTCAATGGCGTTGGCGGCACCGGGCACAAGGCGCAACTCGAAGGCATCGAGGTGGCCGGCAAATCCGGCACTGCGCAGGTGGTCGGCAATCAATCGGCCAACCTCGAATCGGGCGAGGATGAGGACAAGATTCCGTACAAGTATCGCGACAACGGATGGTTCATCGCGTTCGCGCCCAAGGACCATCCGCAAATCGCGGTCGCGTGCATCATCGAGCATGGCGGCCATGGTGGAAGCGCGGCCGCGCCGGTCATCCATGACGTGATGAAACGCTACTTCGAGTTGTATCCGCCCAACGCCGCGACGACTCCGGACCTGACCAATGCCCAGCCGGATCCCAGCGTCGCTGAGCGAGACGACTGATGCCCGCCATCGATCGCAGGCTGCTCGGGCACTTCGACTGGACGCTGTTTCTGAGCGTTCTCGCGCTGGCGAGTATCGGCGTGATCAGCGTCGCGAGCGCGTCGTATGCGAGCAGTCATCATGCGCTCAATGGCCTGGTGACGCGGCAATTGCTGTGGATTCTGATCGGCTCAGTCATCATGATCGGCGCGCTGTTCTTCGACTATCGCGCGATGCTCACCTATGCGTATCCGATCTACGCGGCGTCGCTCGGCCTGCTCATCGCGGTCTCGATCATCGGGCATTCGACCGGCGGCTCGCGACGCTGGATCAACCTGGGCTTCTTTCATCTCGAGCCCTCCGAGCTCGCCAAGCTCGCCATCGTGCTGGTGATGGTGCGCTATCTGCGCGAGGAACCTCCGCGCGGCGGGTGGCGTCTGCGCCAGATGATCATTCCGGCCGTGATGCTCGGCATCCCCGCGGTGCTGGTGCTTAAGCAACCGGACCTCGGCACCGCGTTGGTGCTGATCCTCATCAGCGTGACGCTGATATTCGTCAGCGGACTTAACTGGCGCACGATGGTAGCGCTCGGGCTTGCCGCGATGCTCGCCGCGCCGGTCAGCTGGCACTACCTCAAGCCGTATCAGCGCCAACGGCTGGTGAGCTTCATCGATCCGAAAGCCGACCCGCTCGGCTCCGGCTACCACATCATCCAGTCGGAGATCGCAATCGGCGCCGGCGGCACCTGGGGCAAGGGCTTCATGAAGGGCACGCAGGCGCGATTGAACTTCCTGCCCGAGGAAACCACCGATTTTATTTTTGCGGTGTTCGCCGAGGAATTCGGCATCGTCGGATCGATCGTGCTGCTGTTCCTGTATGTGAGCCTCATCGCGCGTGGGACCTGGATCGCGCAGCACGCGCGCGATCGCTTCGGCGCGCTGCTCGCGCTCGGGGTGACCGGCATTGTGTTCTGGCAGGTCGCGATCAACATCGCGATGACGACCGGGATGTTGCCCGTGGTCGGCATTCCGCTTCCGCTGGTCAGCTACGGCGGCTCCTCGGTGCTCACGATGATGACCGCGATGGGGCTGCTCATCAGCGTCAACGCACGCCGTCGCATCCACGGCTAGTCTCGTCACTTCGTGCAGTCGGGAAGCGCACACCGAATTCCTCGAGCGGCACCCTTGCTCCGTTCGCGACAAAGCTGATCGCGTGATACCAGCCGGCCAGAACCATCAGGTTGAGGATCTGCTCCGGCGTCCAGCGCGCGACCATCGAGGACCACAACTCATCGCTCAAGCGGCCCGAGTCGTGGAGTTCATCCACCATCCGAATCAGCAGACGATCCGAGTCCGTCCAGCAGGTCGCGTCGAGGTTTGCACTGATCGTCGCATCCAACTGCGCGGCATCGAAGCCCGCGGCCTTCGCGAAGATGCGCGCGTGGACGCCCCACTCGTACTCGCAGCCGCATCTTACACAGACGCGATCGATCACGACCTCGCGATCGCGAATCGCCAGTGGCGAGGTACGACCGAGGAAGTAGGAACCGAGCGGATACATCGCGCCGGCCAGCGGCAGATGACGCACGAGGGTGCGAAAGAGCGCGATGGGTGCGGAATTACCCGGCTGCCATCGCGCCAGTTCCGCCGCGGTATCGAGTGCGAAGGGCGGGTCGAGGGGCGCAATGCGTGGCTGAAGCGAATTGTCTTGCCGCATAGTTCAATCTCCCTGAAGGTTATGAGGCGTACTACGGAATTAGTAGTAGCATTGTTATCACTACGAAAATCGTAGTACAACCCCAAGCCATGATTCCGAAGCCTGGAAGACCGGTTCGCGGTTCCCACACCGGCCGCCCGCTGATGGCGCTGCTCGACCTGTTGGGACGCCGATGGACCCTCAGAATTCTGTGGGAACTCCGCCGCGGACCGTTCACCTTTGCCGAGCTGCAGGAGCGCTGCGACGCGATGTCTCCCAGCGTGCTGAATCAGCGCATTGCGGAGCTACGCGAAGTGGACCTCGTCGAGCATTCAGCCGGCGGTTACCGGCTCACCGCGGAGGGAAAAACCCTGCTCACTTCTCTCGCGCCACTCAACGAGTGGGCCAAGCGCTGGGCCCGCCGCATCTAGGGATCTTCGTGCACAGCCCGATTCCGGCAGGCGGGTTGCGCTCGCTTGACGGGTCCGGCGTAATTATTCGTATGATTTTGTTACCTCATCCGGTTAAAGGCGGCCGCGCGGCGGGATTTTGCGCGGCGGTCTTCCTGAGCCTCATCGCGAGCGGTCCCGCGCTCGCGCAATCGACTTCCACGAGAGATCACACGACGCCGAAGAAGAAGGTGATCACGGGGAAGGCGTCATTCTATGGCGGCAGCGACGGTTTCGACGGCCAGACCACCGCGAATGGAGATACCTTCGATCATCACGACCACACTGCCGCGGCCAAGACGATTCCACTCGGCTCGAAAGCGAAAGTGACCGACCTCAAGACCGGCAAGTCGACCGTGGTGACGGTGACCGATCGGGGGCCATTCGTGCCCGGGCGGAAAATCGATTTGTCGAAAGACGCGGCGAAAGATATCGGCCTGACCAAAAAGCAAGGCGTCGCGCCGGTGAAGATCGTGGTGACTAAGCCTCCGGTAAAAGAGGCCAGTGACGCTAAGCCTTAGACCTAACCGCTTCCCCTGAAGGGGGAAGCAGAACCAGGCTGGAAGAAGACGGAGCGGAACTATCTCCCGTAGAATGTTTCCGCGATCGCTTTCTGATAACCCGCGATGCTGGCGCCATCGATCATCCCATTGGGCGGCGAAAGCGTGATGGAATCAGCCACCTTCCAGAAGGCTTCGACCTTCTCGCGTCCCTCATCCGGCGTGCCCGCGATGGCGAAGGTATGCACCATCTCGTCGGGCACCGCTTTCTTCATCCCGGCGAAGTCCTTGCGCGATGCCGCCTCGCGAATCGCGCGCGCGTTATCGCCGAAACCGTGCGCGGCGAAATATTTTTCGTACTGCGCGATCTGGGCATAGAAGGCGACCGTTCCGCGCGCATCATCGATGGCGCGCTGCCGGTCCTTGTTGATGCAGGTATAGATCCACAGATTCACCTTGAGGTCCGCGCGCTTGCGGCCGTGTTTCGTGAGCGCTTCGGCCAGCGTGCGCGAAGCCTCGTTCGCGACCCATTGCGCCGACCACACCGGATGCCCGATGAGTCCGTCGGCGACTTCGGCCGCGAGCCGGATGGTATTTTCGAACAGCGCCGGCAACCAAATCGGGATGCGCTCGCGGACCGGCTTGGCGCTCCGAAAATCGCGCAGGTCATGCTGATGATAGGTGCCCTCGATTTTCCCGAGCTTGCCGAGATGCCCACCGGTCGTGACGGCACGCACGATTCCCACCACCTCGCGCAGATGCGCGACCGGCTTGCCGTACGCCACGCCATGCACGTCTTCGTTGAAACTGCGGATGCTGGTGCCGAGGCCCAACACCGTGCGCCCGCCGCTGATGGTATCGAGGTCGAGAGCATTGAGCGCCGTCTCGACCGGGCTGCGCGTGAATGCGAGCGCGATGCCGCTGCCGAGCAGGATGCGCCTGGACACCATCGCAGCCGCGGCCAGCGTCACGAACGGGGGGCTATAGAGTTGCGGCACCCAAATGCCTTCGACGCCGGCGTCTTCGGCTTCGCGCACGATGCGCGCGAGGGTGTCGCCCGGCGCCGCCATAATCAGTTGCCAATATTTGCGCGGATTGCTCATCGAGGTTCCTCCACCATTCGCGAAAGCACTTTAGATCGGGAAGCCATCCACCGCCAAATCCGCCGGACGCGACGATGATCGCATTAATGGAGCTGCAATAAGATTATCATAGGCAGCTAAAAGCTTAAGGACGAGATTCATCAACGATGATACAATTTGCGCAAGCCAAGGCCTTACGCATAATAGGAACCGACCATAATCGAGGCGATTCGCGCTTATGCCTGATCGAGCTGAAACCGGCGATCCGAGTTTACCCCCATCTTCATCGATGAGTATGGCGCCGCGCGGCGAAGCTGCCACGGCACCTGCACCGACATTGCATCGAATTCCCGACGGCAACGGCCTCGATCAGAATGGTGACGGACACAAGGTCGCGCTTACCGACGGTGCGGGGCATCTTCCTCACGCCGATCTCAATTCTCCCGAGCTCTTCCTCAATCGCGAGCTGACTTGGCTCTCGTTCAATCAGCGCGTGCTCGCGGAGGCCGAAGACGACACCAACCCGCTGCTCGAGCGCGTGAAGTTTCTCGCCATCGGATGCGCCACCATCGACGAATTTTTCATGAAGCGCATCGGCGGCCTGAAGCATCAGGTGGTCGCCGGCGTGCATGAGCTCACGCCCGACGGGCGCACGCCGCAGCAGCAGATCGCCGCATGCTACGAGCGCCTGCGCGAGTTCGAGGCGCGCCAGCGCGAGCTGCTTCCCGAGCTGGTCGAGGAGCTCGCGGCCTGCAACATCGTGATCGATTCGTATCAGAGCCTGAAGCCGGAGCAGCAGAAGGATCTCCGCGACTACTACATCAAGAATGTTTTTCCGCTGGTCACGCCGCAGGCGATCGATCCCGCGCATCCGTTTCCCTTCGTCTCCAACCTGTCGCTGAACCTGCTGGTCACGGTGCGCAATCCGGGCGAGACCGAATCGGTCGATGGCGCGGGTCAAGGTTCCGATCGGGCACGGCATCTCGCGCTTCATGCGGGTCGGCACCGAGAATCGCTTCGTCCCGCTCGAAGACGTGATGGCGCATAACCTCGACCTGCTCTTTCCCGGCATGGAAGTCGACCTCATGCGAATTTTTCCGCGTCACCCGCAACGCCAACACCGAGCGCGACGAGGAAGAAGCCGATGATCTGCTCGCGCTGATTGAATCCGAGCTGCGCGACCGCCGTTTCTCGCCCATCGTGCGACTCGAAGTCATCAAGGGGATGGACCCGACCCGGCGCGGAATGCTCGCCGCTGAACTCGGCCTCGATGAACGCGAAGACGTCTTCGAAGCCGACGGGATGCTGCAGATGCGCGATCTGATGGAGCTCGCGACCTCGATGATCCCTGCGCTGCACGACCCGCCGCATCATCCGGTCGACCATCCGCGGCTGCCGGTCGCATCGCAACATCTTTCATATCGATTCGCGACGCCGGCTCGATCCTGCTGATGCATCCCTACGAGTCGTTCTCGACTTCGGTCGAGCGCTTTCTGCGCGAGGCGAGCGAGGACCCCAAGGTCCGCGCCATCAAGATGACGCTCTACCGCACCTCCAGCGACGCCGAGATCATCGGCTACCTTTGCGATGCGGCTCGCAACGGCAAGCAGGTCGCGGTGGTGGTCGAGCTGAAGGCGCGCTTCGATGAGGCCGCTAACATCCAGTTCGCGGAGCAGCTCGAGGATTTCGGCATTCACGTCACCTATGGCGTGGTCGGGCTGAAGACGCATAGCAAGGTGATTCTGGTGGTGCGGCAGGATTACAACGGATTGCGCCGCTACGCGCACATCGGCACCGGCAATTATCATCCGGGCACTGCGCGCCTCTATGCCGACTTTGGCCTGCTCACCTGCGACGAAATCATCGGCCAGGACCTGACCGAGCTTTTCAATTATCTGACCACCGGCTATGCGCCCAAGCGCGCATCTACAAGAAGATCCTGCCCGCGCCGACGTTCCTGAAGCATGCGCTGATCGCGAAAATCGATCGCGAGATCAAACTGCATTCGGACGCATCGCCCGGGCTCATCCAGCTCAAGTGCAACGCGCTGGAGGACGTCGATGTGACCCGCGCGCTCTATCGCGCCTCGATGGCGGGAGTGAAGGTCGACCTCATCGTTCGCGATACCTGCCGCCTGCGTCCCGGCCTCGCGGGATATTCGGAAACCGCGCGCGTCGTCAGCATCGTCGGACGCTTCCTCGAACACGGCCGCATCTACTATTTCCGCAACGGCGGCTGCCGAGGAGTATTTCATCGGCTCGGCTGACTGCATGAAGCGCAACCTCGAAAGCCGGGTCGAAGCGATCACGCCGGTCGAGGATCCCGCGCTGCGCAAGGAGTTGCGCGCGATCCTGGATTGTCAGCTGACGCCCAACGATGCCAATGGGAGATGCAATCCGACGGCACCTACATTCGCCACACGGAGAGCGATGCGAACTGCCAGGAGTATCTGATCGGCTACGTTGACCAGCAGCTCAAGGAAGCGGTAAAGCGCAAGCGCCGGAAGTCACGCGGCTTCGCGCGCCGCGCCACCCGCGTGCTGCCACGGGATAGCGAAGCCTAGTCATCTTCCGTCGGGCATTCTCCTGGTAGGCGGTTCGCGAACCGGCCGCAAAGATAGATCGATAGCGATTCCGATCCGGAGAATCCAATCGCGCAGGGCAATGAGCGCGACGTGCGGGAAAGGCTACGCCCGCGATAAATCACTGCGGGTCGTTCGCGAACGACCCCCTACGAAGAACGGTGAAGCGCATGCGGCGGAAGTCACGTCGCTTCGACCGCCGCGCCCTCGCGATCCGGAAGTTTAGTCGTTTCCCGAACGGCAGCTTTGATGGCGCACCGGTCGCAGCAAACAGGATGCAGCTTTCCGGCATGCGAAGAATACCCACGATCGCCTCCAGTGACTCGTCGATTGCGGCAAGAGCGAAATCCATTGTGCTGACTGAGAGCTTCTAATCTTAATTAGCGATTCCTAAACGCAAACTTTCCGATGGCGGCGGGTCCTTCCCGCCAGGTAGCGGCGATTCGCGAATCGCTCGCAACGATACTGGCGTGCGGGAGAATCCTCGCGGATGAAGTATCGCTCTGGTCGTTCTCCAACGACCCTACGAGGAAAAACGTCTTGGGTCGCGACGCCAAGTGGCGACTAATCATTGCTGCGATACCCGGCGCCGGGCGCTGCCGCGAGGCTGACATAGGCGGCCAAGAGCCTCATCATGGCAGTGCAATCCACCGTCGGAAATTAGGAAGCCTCGAGTTCAACATTGGTGCTGCGGCTCCGCCTTATGCATTGGTGACGCTTGTCTGGGCGGTTGAAACAGGATCAGTCCCGCGGCTCCGCAACCTCAGCCGCGGGTGGGTGCTTCTGCCGATATCGCATCGGTGATGGCAGGTACCGGGAGCCGGTTGACTGTGCTATCAGAAATCCATGGACCCGATCGCATACGTCACCCAGCTCAACGAGTTTTATCGCAGCCAGGGATTTCCGCCTTACCAGTGGACGGTCAATGACACCGCGCCGCTGACGCCGATGACCAAGCCGCTGCGCGAGTGCCGTATTGCGATGCTCACTTCCGGTGGCGTGTCGCGCAAGGTTGACGCTCCGTTCAATCCGCAGGCGCGCAATGACCTGCGCGTCGATGCGGTCCCGCGGGACACCGCCGGCGACTTCTTCGTCATCCACGATGACTATTACAATCACGCCGACGCTGACCGCGACATCAACTGCATGTTCCCGTTGGAACGCCTGCGCGAGCTCGCGGCCGAGCGCGTCATCGGCGAGGTCGCGCCGCATCATTACAGCGGCTTCATGGGACGTACCTATATTCGGAGCGCGGTGGTCAATGAGGCCGCGCCCGTGCTGGTGCGCCGGCTTCGGGATGAGAGCGTCGACGCGTTCGTGCTGGTGCCTGCCTGACCGCTCGATCACCAGACCGTCGGTCTGGTGGCGCGGGTGGTGGAGGAAGCGGGCATCCCGACCGTGGTGGTATCGACGGGGCGCGACCTGAGCGCGCAGGTCAGGCCCCCGCGCACCGTGTTCGTTAACTTCCCGATGGGAAACACGTTCGGCAAACCCTTCGCGAAGGATCAGCAGCGCACGATTCTCCTCGACGCGTTGCGTGCCCTCGATTCGATCAAGCGCGGCGGCGAGATGATGGATCTCCCCTACGAATGGGAAGTGCCGTTCGGAATGAACCTGGGATCAGGTTACAACTCGAAGACGAGCTAACCTCAGGTCGCTGAGGGCGGAATCGCGCCGAGCCGGATCTCGAACGAAGCCTCGAAGCGTGCGCCGGGCTGCAACTCCAGCATCCCGGCATCGATGCCCTTAGCCGCGAGGTTGAACGCATCGGGTCCGCAGGTATAGGGCTCGAGCGCCACAACTTGTGGCGACGGCGGAGCGTATACCACCAGGGTCCGGAAAATCGGCGCCGCGCGCAGTTCCAGCGCCATCTTGAGTTGCGGATCGATTAACCGCGCCGCGATCTCGCTGCGTTTAGGATCCAGGCTGTACGCGTCGTCATAGGTATCTCTACCGAGAGTCACTGGCTGGCGGACATCAAACCGGCCCACCGGCGCTTCCAGCTTACCGCGGCTCGGCAACAGGCGCGCATCCAACTGCCAGTGGCGATCGATGTCGCCCTGCACCCGCATCGCATCGCGAGTGCCGCGCGGATCCAACGGCGCATGAAAATACGGATGCGCTCCAATCCCGAATGGCATCGGACCGGCGCCGACATTCTCCAGCGCCGCATGAAATCTCAGTCCATTGCCAACTTCGTAATCGAGGTCGAGCACGAACGGAAATGGCCAGAGCTTCGACAGCTCAGCATCGGTGCGGGAATCGAGCCGCGCGGCCACGAAGTAGGGACCTCGGCGCGTGACCTCGAAGACGCGATTGTAGATGAGGCCATGAATCGCGCAGTTATGGGTGGGATCGTTGATGGGGAGCCGGATTTCGCGGCCGCGATAGGTGAAACGCCCGTCGGCGATTCGACCCGGCCATGGAAAGAGAATCGGGATGCCGGAGCGAAACGGATGCGCCTTCCACTCGGCTTCGGGATCGTGTGGCCCCGCGACGATGTCGAGCGAACCGACCTGGTAGCTGCGGCATTGAAATCCCGCCTCGGGGACGATGACCGCGCGCTCCGCCTGCGCTTCGATAGTTACAAAATCCACCGATGACTCCCTCGCGTGGGACGGATCGTACCGCATCGCCAACACGGGAAGCGAGATAGACGAGATCGTAACTCTATCGAACAGGGGGAAGGCTTGACTCCCGAGAGGAGCCTGATGCTCCCGCGCGAGGATTAGCGCGGAGCGTGGGTGGTGCGCATCCGCGGCAGGCGAATGCGGATCGCGCTACGAATCGGAAGACTGGCTAGCCGCGCGCGCTCGAGCGATTGTTGCTGCGCGCCTGCGCTTCGTTGACGCGGATCGGACGCCCCTTGATATCGCGTCCGTTCAACTTCTTGATAGCCGCGTCCGCAGCCTCATCGGATGCCATTTCCACGAAGCCGAAGCCGCGCGATCGGTTGGTCGCACGATCCATAATGACCTGCGAACTATCGACCTTGCCCGCCTCCGAAAACGCATCCTGCAGATCTTGATCCGTGACCGTCCAAGCCAGATTACCAACGTACAGTCGTCGACCCATTACTGTCTCCCGTCGCACAACGCAGACATTTGCCTCATGCGGTCGCACCGCAATGTGGTGAGTAATTGCCCAAGCTGATTGGAGGCAATCAAACGAGAAGAAAGGAGGCTGGCGGCGTGCATCTGTTAACTACGTTGCGCATTTTTATACCATCGCGCCATTTGCAAGCATAGTGGGTTCGCGCCCTGACGCGGCTATTGCTGACGATTGCGGCATTTACTTCGACGTTGCGTCGGTTTGTAGTGCCGATGAGACTCATTAAGAGGTAGAAAAAACAATAAAACCCACGAAGAGAAGCATTAGGCTCCATTTCCTCGCGAGACTTCCGTCTTTGACCGGGGTGCAAGGCCGCACCACTTCAAGTCGCTCCTATCATAAGAATCCCGAACAGACATCGGAACCATCCAAGTTTGGCGCGGGTTCAGTGAGCAATCGAGTAATAGTCACTCGACTACCTAAACCATTGTGCAGTGAATTCCACTTCGCACGAAACTTAGTTGTCGCTTTTCCGTCTTATTCAGTGATGTTCAAAATCATCGCGAGGAGATTCGAGTTCCGATGCCAGCTAGACGCAGCGCTAGCGCGAACTCGACCACCTCGGCCTTTCGCCAGGTGCAACAGCAGGCGCGCTCGCTGATGGCCAATCTGCGCAGGGAAATTCGGTCCAAGGAGATCGAGCTGCGCAGACTCAAGGAAGAGGAATCGCGGCTTGGCATGCTGATTGGCGGCGGAACCTCGATGCGCGCCGGCAGAGCAGCATCGGCGCGGGCAACACATCGGGGAAATCGCATCAACTGGCGGGTGGTGCTGGATCAGCTCCCCAGGCAATTCAAGGCCGCCGATGTGCATCAGGTTTTAGGCCTCAAGGATAAGCGTCCGTCGGAAGTATTCGCCGCCATCACACGATGGATTCAGATGGGCGCGGCGCGGCGCAAGGCCCGCGGCCAATACGAAAAAGTTTAGACCTCGGCAACGTCCATCGCCTGCATGGATTCGGTAGCCGCCGACAGCGTATATTCAGCGGCTGCCGAAGTTGTCGGCGATCACATTCTGGAAAGTTCAGCGGAAAAGTCGTGGCAGTGAAAACTATCGAATGGCGCGATGACAGCGTTCGCATGATCGATCAGCGCCTGCTGCCCGCGCGCGAAACCATTCGCGTTTACAATGACTATCGCGGCGTCGCCGAGGCTATTCGCACGATGGTCATTCGCGGCGCGCCCGCCATCGGAGTCGCCGCCGCGATGGGCGTTGCGCTGGGCTTCGCGGCTATGCCGGCGCGCGCGCGCAAGCGCGGTTTGAAGTCGTCGCGAAAGCGCTGAAGGCGACGCGGCCGACCGCGGTCAACCTCGCATGGGCGGTCGAGCGGATGGGCCGCGTGCTCGAGGCGAATCTATCGCCTCGATGCGCGCCGCAGCTGTTTCGCCGGATGCGCGCCGAAGCGATCGCCATTTATGACGAAGATATCGCAGCGAATCGCGCGTTGGGACGTTTTGGCGCCGAGTTGCTCGGCAATCGACGCACCGTGCTGACCCATTGCAATGCCGGCGCGCTCGCGACGGCCGGCTATGGCACCGCCCTAGGCGTCGTTCGCGCCGCGCACGATGCGGGCAAGAAGATCGCGGTTTTCGCCGATGAGACCCGGCCCTTTCTGCAAGGCGCGCGGCTGACGGCGTGGGAACTACACAAAGACGAATTCCCGTCACCGTGATTGCCGACAACATGGCGGCCACCGTGCTGAGCAGCGGCCGCATCGATTGCGTGATCGTCGGCACCGATCGCACCGCCGCCAACGGCGATGTCGCAAACAAAATCGGCACCTATCCGCTCGCGGTGTTGGCGCACCGTCACAATGTACCCTTCTATGTCGCCGCGCCGCTCTCCTCGATCGATCTCAACTGCGCCAGCGGCGACAGATTCCCATCGAGGAGCGCTCCGGCCTCGAGCTCACCGAATTCAAGGGCAAGCAGATCACGCCGAAAGGCGTCGGCGACGTTCAATCCCGCTTTCGATGTGACCCCGCATGATCTGGTGACCGCGATTATCACCGAGCGCGGCATCGCGTATCCGCCCTACACTGAAAGCCTCAAAAAATTGAAGGAGCACGCCTGACGACGCATCCTTCATTAGTCATTGCATTAGTCATTCGACTAATCAGTAGATATTCCTGCAGATGGTCGAGATACTCGGCGAGGCCATAGCCGACCTTGTCGCCCCAGCGCCATTCGGTCATGCCTTCCGCGATGCGAGTGACTATACCCGCCCGACGGTTGCGCAGCGGGATCATCGATAGAACTTTCCCGGTAATGACTATTGGCGCGCCGCCATCGGAGGTCGCGCAAGTCACCTTGATGCGATCGTGAAGCTGCTGCTCGCCGGCAAACTCGGTTTCGATATCAACCTTGCTGATGTTCACGGTCGGCTGCCCTTTGCGCACCATGAAGCCGCCCGGATGCTCACTGCCGTCGCGATTCACGGTGATGCTCGCCATCCCGCCCGTGCCTTCGTCGAAGTTCATCGTGAGCCATCGATAGAACTTGGGCGCCTGCCAATAGCGCGGCCCCCAGCTATGGTCGCGCAGCCCGAGGCCGTCGAATTTGAAATCGTACCCGCTGCCCTCGATCTTTAGCGTGCCGGTCGCATGACCGAGCTGTTCGAGGTGGCCCTTGGCGAATTGCTGGGTCGCGTCGCCGCGAGGGCTTCAGGCTCTCCCATCCACTCGCGGTCTTCTCGCGCAGCTCGCCGCCCCATCCGGGCGCGGTGCCGCAGTAATCGAGGCGCAGCTCGCACGCCGCATAGGGATTGTTCTTAAACGCGATGGTCGGCTCCGCCATTTCAAGCGGATTCTTCAGCATGCAGAGCTTGCCCTGGTAGCTCACCCGATGATGCTCGAACGGCTTGACCACTTCGAACTTCAGGCCGCCCGCATTGTGCGCATCGTTGCTGGTAATCTCGGGGCGCTTGAACATGAAGCCGACGCTACCGTCCGGCAGATAGACGCATACCGTCATTTCAGCGTTGCCCTCGTTGGGACGATTGCCCATCCGGACGAAGCCGCCGACGCGATTATTGCGATCGTAAAAATTGTAATAGGCGCTTTCGTTGAAATTCGATTCCCCGCTGTTGTCATGCATCAGGTCATCGGTTTCGAGAAGCACCACTTTGCGCTCTGCCATAATTAATCTCCTGACTGATTCTCGATCCTGACTTCTATCGCTCCCCACCACCGCGGTCCATCGGACAAAAGTCGACGACTTTAGCGGTTGGTTTAGGAATCACCCGCCGAGTCAGCGCGATCTTATACCACGGATTTTCCATAGGTGTCGGGGCGTAAGTGTGAAGCGACCCTACCTGATGTGCGCGGTCAAATCGTGAAGCGTCTCGCGGCTCGCCTCGACGCGTTGTCTGGCGGCTTCGATGCTGGTTCGGTCCGATTCGATGACCGCCAGGATTTGGGCCATGCGGCGATTGCCGGAAGCGACCGTCGCGGTCCAAAGCATGATCGCTTCGTCCATGCAGCGACGCATCTCCATCAGGCGGCGACGAGAGTGTACTAAGATGGGATCGAATTCATATTCGGGCATTCTGCCGATCTCCGTTTGGCGAAATAGCCGTTTTCGGAGACGTGGCAGAACAGCGAAATGGCTATGCTGCTGAATCGGCGAGTAGCCTGATGGAGTTAAGCCCCTTCGCCCGAAGGGTCAATCAGGCTGTGTATCGAGGAAGTGTACTCCGTGTCGGCGCAATGGCGCAAACGCCGCCCCTGACGCTACAAATGCGCTTAGGCCTCATGCCGCCCGTATCATTTCCGCCCGAACGATGGGATTCCTTTGCCGCGAAAAGTAGACGGCCCGAGGTTTCATGCCTCGGGCCGCTGTCCACGGCGCGTTGCGCCGGCGGTTCACATCATGGTGCCGGGATCAGCAGCACCGCTTGCGCGGACATGACGACGGAGCCGCTACCGGCTGCCGTAGCGTTGTAGGCTGGCGACGGGTTCCCCATAAACGGCGCGGGTAGATCGCCGAAAGCGAGCGTGAAACCCTCCTTGCTCGACCGATTGTTTGCGCGCGAGGTTATCGCAGCCGGCTCGAAGATGGTCGGCGCGGTGTAGTTCTGCGCAGCATAGAAGTAGACCTGCAAATCGCCGTTGTGCGCCGGCGTCAACGCGGGTGCTGCCGCGACCGCCGGGTTTCCACTCGCGGTCGCGCCCGAGGACGCCTCGATACCCCCTGAACCGCCGCTCCATGCGCCCATTTCCCCGGCGGCATATTGTGATGCGATGTGCCAGGCGTATGCTGCGGGCTCACTCCCGCTCGCGATTCTGAAATAGAGCCACGAGGTCACCTGGTTGCCGCTGGCAATGTGGTCGGAACGCACCAGGTTCCATCCAGCGGGAGCGCTGGGCACATTCGTCCCGGAACCATCGTAGACCAGTATCTGCGCGATGAGTTCGTTGTTGGCCTGAACGCCGGAGGGTACATCCACAGTTATCGTCGTTACCGGGCTGCTGGAATCGAACAGCGGACCCGCATTCACAAATGCGATCGGTGATGACGGTGTTGCAGTTGCCGTCGGGGTCTGCGGTATCGGTGTCTGCGTCGGCGTTCGGGTAGCCATCACGGGTGTGGCAGTAGGCGTCGCAGTCGGCGGCGGTGGAGGCGTCGCGGTTGCAGTGACCGTCGGCGGAGCGCTGGACGGGATCAGCAACACCGCTTGCCCGCTGACCACCGGGAAGCCCATCGTCGCGCCGCTCGCGGGGTATCGCGAGCTGGCGTTATAGAGATCAGAGGGGGTTCCACCATTGGGGGCGGGCAGTTCGGCGAGCGCGACCGCGAAGCCCTCCTGGGGAGTTACACTACTGCTATTGAATTGCTGGATTAGCGGCGCCGGCAAAGTGAGTGTCGGGGCACTGAAATTCTGCGAGGCATAGAAGTAGACCTGAAGTTCACCGTTGGTGAATGGAGTCAGCGAGGGCGCCGCCACGGTGACCGGATTGCCGCCGCTGTGCAGTCCTGCCCGAGGTCTGGTCGATCGGCTGAGGATTGGCAGCGTCGCGCCAGGTACCCAGCACGCCGGTCGCGTAAGACGAGGATATCGTCCAGGCATAGGGGTGCGCGCCTCCAACTCCGGCGACCCTGGAATAGATCCACGAAGTAAGATGATTGCCGGCGTTGATGGTGTCCCTGCGGATCAGATTCCACCCAGCCGGCGGTGTCGGCACATTGGTCCCCAACCCATCGTAGACCACGATCTGGGCCAGCAACACATCGCCAACCTCAGTTAGACCATCGGAGGTCAAGGTTATCGAGTTCACGGCGCCACTGGATTGGAAGTAGGAGGCCTCGCCCACGAAGAAGATTTCCGATGATGGAGTGGGGGTTTCGGTCGGGGTCACCGTCGGCGTTGCAGTTCCGGTTGCAGTTGCCGTGGCGGTAGCGGTGGCCGTCGCGGTAGCGGTCGGGCTAACTGGAGTGAAAGTCTGGGTCGCCGTGGGCGTCGAGGTTCCCGTTTGAGTTGGCGTCGGGCTCGAGGTCCGCGTCGCGGTTGCCGTCGCGCTCGCCGACGCGGTCGGACTTGGCGTCGAGCTGGGGGTTGAGGTCGGCGTTGAAGTCGAAGTAGCACTCGGCGTCGAGGTTGCGGTCGGTGACGCGGTTGGCGACGGGCTCGGTGGGGTGGTCGGACTTGGCGATGCGCTCGGGCTTGGCGATGTACTTGAAGTCGGGGTCGCGGTCGGCGTCGCCGTCGGGGAGACTTCGAACGCGCCAACGTCGCAAGCGGTTGAGTTCGGATCACCAGGACGCGGGTCGCCACGCTGGTCGGTTGTTGGGCAATTGTTGCCCGGCGGAATCGCATCGATCGCGTAGCTGCCCGCGCCAAGTGAGCAGGTAAAAGTTGGGCCGCCGTTATTCGGCCAGCGCACCCAGCGCGACGTTCGCGTCGGTAACGCTGTCGCCGATCGTATTGCCATTGGCGGCGGTACTGTTGCCGAAGGCGCAACTGGCGTCGTCCGCGATGTTGTAGGCGCCGTTAGTGACGCCCATCCCGGCGCAGTTACCACCGGAGCCGCTGTTAACCAAAATGCTGTTGGTGAGGGTTGCGCTGGTGGCTAGGTTGTCGTTGTAGATGCCGCCGCCGGAGTTCGCGCCCGGGCTATCGCTCGAGAAGGTGCAGTTGTTGACGCTTATCGTGCCGCTGCTGTCGTTGAAAATTTCGCCGCCGCCGCTAGCGGGCGCGCTATTGTCAAAGAAGGTGCTGTTGGTGATCGTCAGCGTGCCATCGTTATAGATGCCGCCGCCGCTGACTGCCGCGGTATTGCCGGAGAGGGTGCTGTTGCTGACCGTAAGGGTGCCAGTGTTATTGATGCCGCCGCCGGAACCTGAACTGTTGTTGCCGTTTTGAAGCGTTAGCTCATTCAAAGTGATTGGGGCGCCCGAATCCACCGCCAACACCCCGTAAGAATTCGCGCCGTCCAGCACAATGGCTTGTCCAGTCCCATCGATCGTGAGGCTGGTGGAGCCACCACGGAAACTCGATACGAAATTAATCGCTGGGAGGGGGCTACTCAGAATTATCGGTTGGTTGACGCTGGCAGCGAAATTGATCGTATAGAGGTTGTTGCCAGAATTGGGGTCCAGAGGGTAGGTGCAGTCACCGCCGGTCGTGTCCCCCTGAAAGTCGTTGTTGAAGTTATTGATCGCCTTACGCAGACTGCAACTTCCATCACCAGGAGTGCTGTCGTCGGTATATGTGTTGACTGTTATCGTATCATTGCAGGGGCCGACATTAGGGGCCTCGCAATCGCCCCCAATCCAACAATACCTGCAGATGCACACCGCAATGCCCATATCATCTATACATTGTCCTCCGTTCAGACAGGGATTGTTTGCGCAGGGATCTCCGCCGGTCCCAAAGCCCGGAGTGGAGTTGATGAGGTCGGTGCCGGTGCTTGCAACGCAACGGTTCCCCTTCACGTCCGTTTCGGCCTGCGCTTTGGCGACCGCGTCGTGCAGGGTTGTAACGGCGATGGTATTGGTCGCTGGAAGTTTGGAAACCATTACGAAGACGATGAGCGGGAGCATCAGCGCCACGATGGCGATGAGAAACTTGATTGAGGTCCGCGCCGAGGAGAAGCCTCGCATCCAGGAAGAAGCAGAAGACCAAAAGCCGCTCGTGACCAACCAACCTTTCAGTCGCAGTCCAAACTTCTTCACGGTCCCCTCCACGTTTGCGGCCGCATCCCGTGGGAGCAGCCGACGCGAACACCGTTACTAAAACAACACAGATAGTGGACGGATTATGGATGCGTGAGAGGTTGGAGATAGCGCAGGAATCCGCTCAACCGAGTGTTCTTGAATCAGCTAAACAGACCTTCGATTGAAAGGCAAATCAATTGGTCGGTTAAAACGCGACGTAACATGCTGACGCGACGCCGAAGTGGCGGGTCAAATTCTCCGCCCTCATCCGGTCGGTCTATCGCCCAATGGTTACGGCGCAGGGAGCTTTGCCTAAAATGGGCGAACAAAGGGCGTATCGCGCGCTACCTGTACCTTCCGAAAGTCCGTTGCAAGATAATTGCGTCTGAGGCTCGTTCCGAATGTATCGGTCGGGAAGCTTTGCTCGATCGACAGCATGTGGAGTTTTTTCTCGCGAAGAACCGCGGAGAATAAGTCATGTCGGTACGTGCTGCCGATTGTTCCGCACGTCCGTGCCAAGCATTTCAGCGGCTTGGGCGCCACGACCGCGGCTAACGCGAGCGAGTCGCAATTCTACTCGCATTCCCGCTCGCGCGAGCATACTCATCAGAGTATCGATACTGAACAGGTCGATCTTCCCCCGAGTGAGATCGCTCACCCTTGGCTGGGTTACGCCGAAAGTTTGGCCGCCGCGCTTTGCGTCAGTTTCCGCGCCTTGACGAGGCGTCCAAGTTCCACCATAAGCTCCGCTCGGAGGCGCGGACATTCCGCTTCCTTCAGCTAAACCCCAAGTCGCGGAAAACATTCCCGCTCGACTTTTCAATTTTTAAAGGCATAAGAGTCAAACTCAGCGCGACTTTTCAGACCTTCCCCGCATCTTCAAATCAGCTTCGAGGTAGCGAGGATTTGCGATTCTCAGCTTGTCCTCGACGATCTGGCGCGTCACTTTCAACACCCGAGCGCGGAACTCGCCATCATCGGCCTCGCCTGCGCGAATCCGCGCGCTTAGCTCCTGGTTGAATTTACGCGCCGCCGCGAGCACGTCGCTGGTGGTATGAAGATGCGGCTTCTGCGCGCCCAGCAGCGTCGCAAGCGCATCGACCTCGGCGCGGAGCAGCGGTTCGCCGATTTCGATTTCGCGCGCGACGATCCGCATCACGTTCGCCACCACGCGCGATTGAAACTGCTTCTGCCCCTGCGTGACCGGAACGATCTCGCGCTCCACGAAATCCGCCGCCGCCTGCAACAGCTCGATCGAGGTTGGCCTGTCCTGCATGTTAGCTTGCCCCTATTGCTCGATGAGATTCAGCAATTCCAGCTCGTTCTCGACCGTGCGCCGCCCGATGCTCGCGAGTTCGACCGAACTCACCAGGCCATCCATATGCGTGCGCGCCTGACTGATAGTGATGATGCCCCATTTGAGGTTGCCGAAAACTTCCCACCATCGCGCGGCCTCCGGATCGACGTGGATGCCGCTGGCTTTTTCGTAGGCGGCCCAGAAATCCTCGCGCCGGCCGAGACCGCCGACCGGATTCTCGTCGGCGCCGAAGCGCCATGCGCGGGTGCACATCCAGCCGAGGTCTTCGAGGGGGTCGCCGAGATGCGGCAGCTCCCAATCCAGAATTGAGCGCACGCCTTCGGGTCCGAAGATGACATTGCCGATGCGATAGTCGCCATGCACCAGCATCTTGCGCGGCGACGTTGGCACCCGCTGATAAAGCCATCGAAACGCCAGCTCGAAAGCCGGATACGGCTGCAGCGCGAGGGTGCGGAAATTTTCCTCGTAGCGCTGCACCTCGGTCAGCGCGGCGTTCGGTCCGGGCGGAGCCAGGAAATCGAGCTTGTGCTTGATCGGATCGATCCGATGGATGCGCGCGGCGATTTCCGCAAGTTGCCCTGGCATCACCTTGCGCGCGTTGGCGTACTGCTCGTCGCGCAGCAGTCGGCGCGCGATGGTCTCGCCCTCGACGCGCTCCATGATGAAGAAGTCGGCACCCAGCACCGCCGGATCATCGGAGAGCCAGAACACCTCGGGCACCGGAACCCCCTCCTCGAAGGCGGCGCGCAGGATCAGAAACTCGTGCCGTCGATTGCTCTCGATGCGCTGCGCGGCCGGGTCGCGCCGCAACACCATCCCGCGCGTCTCGGTGCCGCGCGCGCCTTGCATCGTGCAATCGAAAGACCAGATTTCGCGCGAGGCTCCGCCCGGCATCTTGTGCAGGTTCGCGATGGTTACATCGGTGAATTTGCCCTGCTCGCGGATGAAGGTGCGCAGGCGCTCTGAAAGTTCGGCCACGTCCATTCGATGATCTCTATCATGAAGTTCGCGGCGTCAGGAGCGGCGGCCGGCGAGCTGCGCGAGGCCATCGCCGAGCAGATTGAACGCGAGCACCGAAAGCCCAATTGCGATTCCGGGCGCGGTGGTCAGATGTGGCGCGACCAGCAGAAACGCGCGGCCCGCGTCGAGCATGTTGCCCCAGCTCGGCGTGGGCGGCATCACACCGAGGCCGAGAAACGACAGCGACGCCTCGGCGACGATAATTCCCCCGATGCCGAAGGTGGCCTGCACCGCAACCGGTCCCGCAATTCCCGGCAAAACATGACGCATCAGGATGCGCGACGGCGGCGCGCCCAGCGTATTCGCCGCCTGCACGTACTCGCGCTCGCGAAGCGATAGAACCTCGCCACGCACCAGCCGCGCATAGCCAGTCCATCCCATCGCGGTCAGCGCGATGACGAGATCGGTCAGACCGGGTCCGAGAATTGCCGCGAGTGCGATCGCGAGCAGAAAACCCGGGAACGCGAGGATGATGTCGACGAAGCGCATCACGAGAGAATCGATGCGGCCTCCAGCGAGCGCGGCCGAGCCGCCGATCAAACTGCCAACGACCAGCGACAGCGCGACCACCGAGATCGACACGGCGAGCGAGAGCCGCGCGCCGTACAAAAGTCGCGCGAGCATATCGCGCCCGAGCGCATCGCATCCTAGCGGATGATTTGCAGTTGGTCCCGCGAGCGCGCGCGGCAGATCAATCGCGACCGGATCATGGCGCGCCACCATCGGGCCGAAGATTCCGAGCAGGATCAAAATCGCGACCAGCGTTCCGCCGATTCCGAGCGAGAGATTTCTGCGTAGTCGCATCGTGTCAGCGCGCCTCGCCTGAAAGCCGGATGCGCGGATCGATCAGGCCATAGACCATGTCGGTCGCCATGTTCACCACGACGTAAGTGAGCGCGAAGGTCAGCACGCAGCCTTCGACCAGCGGATAGTCGCGCGCGCTGATCGCGGTGATCATCAGCCGCCCGAGTCCGGGCCATGAGAAAATCACTTCGGTGATGATCGAGCCGGTCAGCAATCCGCCAAGTTGCAGCCCCAGCAACGTGACCACCGGAGTCAGCGCATTGCGAAGCCCGTGGCGCAGCAGCGCGGCATTCGCGCTGAGCCCCTTGCCAATCGCGGTGCGCATGTAGTCGGACTCGCGCACCTGCACCAGGCTTTGCCGCAGCATTCGCGCGAGGATCGCCGCGAGCGCGGTCCCGAGTGTGAGCGCGGGAAGGATCAGATGCGCAAGACCGCCACGTCCAGTGAGCGGGAGCCATCGCAGCTTGAGCGAGAAGAGGATCATCAGCAACGGGCCGAGATATAGATGCGGAATCGAGATGCCGAGCACCGCAAATCCCATCGCGCCGAGATCGGCAGCACCTCCGGGATCCGCGCCGGCGACGAGGCCGAGCGGAAATGCGATCGCGATCGCGACGATGAGTCCTGCCAGCGCGAGTTCCAGCGTCGCCGGATAGCGTTGCGCGATCAGATGCGCGACCGGCTGATGCTGCGAGATCGATTCGCCGAGATCCCCGGTCGCGAGACCGCCGAGGAACGTCAGGTACTGGGCAAAGACCGAACGGTCGAGGCCCAGCTCATGGCGCATGCCCTGGATGTCGGCGGGTGCGGCCATGTCACCGAGCATCGCAACGACAGGATCGCCGGGCACCAGGTGAATCAGCGCGAAAGTGATAGTCGCGACGCCGAGCGCGACCGGAATCAACGCCAGCAAGCGGCGACCCAGGTATGCGCTCACTCCGAAGACTCTCCCGAAGCGCTAACACTCGGTGGCGAGAGCAGCTTCAGGTCCGCCAGCGAGCGCAGGCTGCCGTTGGGGTAAGGCTCGAAGCCGGTGACTGTGCGATTCATCACCACCACGTTGTCCTGCCACCACAGCGATACGTACGGAAGCTCGTCTGCCGCGAGCTTCTGCACTTCCGCGTAAATCTTCTTGCGCGCGGTCTCCTCGAGGGTCGCATCGCCGGCCTCGACCAGCCGATCCATTTCCGGGTTCGGCATAATTGCCGCGATTGAGTCCTCGCGGCGGCGTCGACTGCGAGATCGAACACCATGAAGTAGTGATGCGGATCGCGGATCCCAATCCACGGCATCGCGGCGATATCGAAGTTGCCGCGCTGCATATCGTCATAGAATGTCGCCCATTCATTGCTGCGAATGCGCACCTCGATCCCGACGCGTCGCAGCATCGCCTGCATGATTTCGCCCATGCGGATGCCCTCGGGCGCGCATTTGTATACCAGAATAAGATCGCGCTTCCCGCGGCGATCGGCCTTGTAGCCCGCCGCTTCGAGCAGTTGGCGCGCCTGCTCGGATCGTAGTGATAAGTAGTCACCGCGCCGTCATAGGCCCAGTTTTCCGGCGTCAGCATTCCGCTCGCGACACGCGCAGTGCCGCGCAGATATGAGCGAATGATCTCCTCGCGATCGATTGCGTAAGCGATCGCGCGCCGCACGCGAATATCCCGCAGCGCGGATCGCGAAAATTGAAGGTCAGGTACCAGTAGGTCGTGCCCGCCGAAGTGACGACGCTGCGAGTCTATCCCGCGCGCGCAGGTACGGAAGCAAATCGGGCTGGATGTCGTTGGGCGCGAGGTCGCAGATATGCTCGACCAATTCGAGCGCGCGCACCGTCGGATCGGGCACCACCTTGAAGACGATTCCTTCACCGCATTTGCAGCCGGCGCCGGATTGCGCGGGGTTGCGATCGAGAATCACGCGATCATCGCGCTCGAAAATCCGCAGCTTGAATGGACCGGTACCGAGCGGCGCATCCAGGGCATCCGAGCCGCGCGCGGGAGTGCCCTCGGGCACGACACCGAGCATCGCCATCTCGAGCGCGGGCGCATAGGGACCGCGCGTGGTCATCTTGATGGTGTAGTCGTCGAGGGCATCGATGGCGCGAGCTGCTGGAGTCCGCCGGATTTGGGCGAGCGGTTTTTGCGATCCATCACGAAATCGAAAGTGTACTTGACATCGCGCGCGGTCAGCTCGCGCCCGTTGCTGAAGCGCATGCCGTGGCGCAGATGAAAAATCATCTCGGTCGGCGAAATCCGCTCGACGCTTTCGGCGAGATCGCCGGTGAACCCGCCGCGCGAATCGAGCCGCACCATCGGATCGAACAGCAACTCGGTGATGCGCTCGGAAATCGCATCGGTCGCATAGCGCGGATCGAGCGCAGTCGGCGACGTTTCGATGTCAACTTGTATAAATGCAGGCGCGAGGCGATCGTGATCGGGCGAACATCCCGCGAACATCAGCGTCAGTGCGCAGGCGAGTACGCGAAAGAGCTGTTTCATCGATCGCATTTCGAATGGCTACGATGATAGCAGACGCGGCTTTGCGAGTTTCGCAATCGGCGATATAGTCCGCCGCGACAAAACTCGCGGCAGGTTGGTTATGAGACTCAAAGACAAGGTGGCACTCATCTCGGGCTCGGGCTCGGGCATTGGCGAAGCGACGGCGAAACGCCTCGCGGCGGAAGGCGCCGCGGTGGTCGTAGTGGACCTCAATGAGGCAGGCGCGCATCGCGTCGCCGAGGAAATCCGCAAGGCCGGCGGCAAGGCGGAGCCGCTGAAGGCGAACATCGGCGATCCTTCGCAGGTCGCGAACATGATCAATTTCGCAATCGACAAATTCGGTCAACTAGACATCCTGCATAACAACGCGATTCGGCTTTATACCGGTCGCCTCGGCGAGATGTCGCTCGACAACTGGCGCAAGAGCGTCGAGGTCGGGCTGACGTCGTACTTCTATGCCACGCGATGCGCGCTCGAAGTGATGCTGCCGCGGCGCAAGGGCGCCATCATCAATACCGCGTCGGTCTCGGGACTCGCCGCTGACTACGGACTCGGCGCGTACAACGCGATCAAGGCCGGGGTCATCAATCTAACGCGCGCGACTGCGATCGAAAACGCGCGCAAAGGCATCCGATGCAACGCGGTATGTCCCGGCGCCATCGCCACGCCACCGATAATGAAGATGCGCCACGCGCAACCCGACCTCGCGAAAGCCACCGAGCAGGCGATCCCGATGGGGCGCTATGGCGAGCCGAACGAAATCGCCAACGTCGTGTTGTTCCTCGCGTCCGACGAGTCGTCGTATATCAACGGCACTATCATCGTCGCCGATGGCGGGCTGACGGCGCACACCGGAATTCCGAGCGTCGCCGGAAGCGGCCCTGACTGGTAGCAACGAACCATGAATCGTCGTGCGGCGCTGCGATTGATGGCGACGTCGGCTGCGGCCGCCGCGCTCTGGCCGTTGGCAAAAACCGCATCGGCACTAACGGAGAGTCACATGACCAGGTCGACGATGCCGGTGATCTTCCTCGCGCATGGCAGTCCGATGCTGCTCGATTCGCGCCGATGGATCGCCGAACTCAAGCAGTGGGCGGATGCGATGCCGCGTCCGCGTGCCGTCCTCATGATTTCGGCGCATTGGGATCAACGCCCCGTCGCTCTGGGCGCCACGCAGACGGTTCCCCTCGTCTATGACTTCTACGGCTTTCCGGATCGCTACTACCAGGTCACCTATCCAGCGCCGGGCGCGCCGGAGCTTGCCGCCCGCGTGCGCGCACTCCTGAAAGGAGCGAAAACCGACTTTGTGGACGAGCCCGCGCGCGGCCTTGATCACGGCGCATACGTGCCGATGAAGTGCATGTATCCCGGCGCCGATGTGCCGACGCTACAACTATCGCTCCCGGGCCTCGAGCCGAAAACCGTGTACGCGCTGGGGCAAACGCTCGCCCCGCTGCGCAACGAAGGCATCCTCATCATCGGCAGCGGATTCCTCACCCACAATCTGCGCGCGATTAGCGACGAGACTCCGACGTGGGCGCTGGAGTTCGACGGATGGATAGCGGACGCGCTGATCCGAAACGACGTCGACGCGCTACTCGACTATCGCAATCGTGCGCCCGGCGTCGAGTATGCGCTGCCGACCCACGAGCATTTCGTGCCGGTGATTCTCGCGAAGGGCGCGGCCTCCGATGCGCAGGTGGCGACGACTTTTCCCATTACCGGATTCGTCGGAGGATCGCTGACGCGCCGCTCCGTGCAATTCGGCTGAGCTCGCACTTCATGCGTTGCGGATCGTCAATCCTCCATCGACTGGAATCACCGCGCCGGTGAGATACGACGACGCCGGCAGACACAGACTGACAGTGATGTGTGCGACCTCCTCCGGAAAGCCATAGCGCTTGAGCGCGGTTCGGCGCTTGCCGAAGATCGTCTTGTGTTCCTCGGGAATCGCATCGGTCAGCGCGGTGCGAATCGGACCCGGACAAATGCAATTGACCGTAATGCCCTCGGGACCCAAATCCACCGCGAGCCCACGCGTGAGGCCGATCACTCCCGTCTTCGCAACGACATAGGGCGTATCGCCAGGCGTCGCTCCGAGTCCCTCGGTCGATGCGATGTTGACGATGCGCGCCGCATCAGACCTGCGCAGATACGGGAGCGCCGCGCGAACCAGCCGCTGCTGCGCGGTCAGCAATCCGGTGATGGTGCGATCCCAAATCTTGTCGTACTCGGGTCCGTCGACCGGATGAAATCCGCCGAAGCCCGCGTTGTTGATCAGAATGTCGAGGCGCCCGAAGCGATCGGCAACTTCCCGCACCACACGTTTGATGTCGTCGTGATCCATCACGTCGAGTCGCCATCCGTGCGCGTTGCCACCTGCGGATTTGATTTCGTCGACCACGCTCGCGATTCCCGCCTCATTGATATCGGTGACCGCGACCACCGCGCCTTCACTCGCGAACACGTGCGCGGTCGCGCGGCCCATTCCGCTCGCGGCGCCAGTGACCAACACGCCACGCCCTTTCAGCGAGCGACTCAATTTCTTGATGGCATCCATCCTTGCTCTCCTCAATTACCGGGTTGTCCGGGAGCCAGACAATATCGTCGATTTGCTTTTTTGTGAAAGCCCACTTCGCTACTGTGCAAAACGAAACGGGAGAAGACTATGGAATTCGAACGCGCGAAACTCGATATCGATGGCAGCGTCGGCATCCTCACCCTCAACCATCCTGAGGTGATGAATGCCGTGTCGACTGAAATGATCGGCGGCATCATGAGCGGGCTCGCCGAAGTTGAGAAGCCGAAGAACGGCGTGCGATGCCTCATCATTACGGGTGCGGGCCGCGGCTTCTGCGCGGGCGCGAATCTGCAACCTTCCGGCAACGTGAGCGGACAACGCGACGCCGGCTCGGTCCTCGAGACCCATTACCATCCGATGCTGCGCAAGCTGCGCGAATTGCCGATGCCGATCGTGAGCGCGGTGAATGGCGCGGCAGCCGGAGTCGGCATGAGCCTCGCGCTGATGGGGGATCTCGTGTTGTGCGCGAAGTCTGCGTATTTTCTCCAGGCCTTTCGGCGCATCGGCCTCGTTCCCGATGGCGGCTCGACTTGGATTTTGCCGCGCCTCGTCGGCCGTGCTCGCGCGATGGAACTTTCGCTGATGGGCGAGAAATTGCCCGCTGAGAAAGCGCTCGAGTGGGGCCTCATCTATCGGGTGGTCGACGATGCTCAATTGATGGACGAGGCGAAGAAGTTGGCGCGCGATCTCGCCAGCGGCCCGACCGTCGCGCTCAGCCTCATCAGAAAACTCTACTGGGACAGCAACGAGAACACCTACGAGCAGCAGCTCAACCTCGAGCGGCAGATGCAGGGTAAGGCCGGCCGGTCGGCGGATTTCAATGAAGGCGTGCGCGCGTTTCTGGAAAAGCGCCCGGCGAAATTCAAGGGCGAGTAGTTTTCGCCCTCGCGTTGTCACATCTTGCTGTGATCCCAGCTCGAGAATTTCTCGGGATGGAATCGAATCACTATGCGCTTGGTCGCCTGCGCCTCCAGCGCGCGATTCTGCTCGGGGCTGACCGCGCTGGCGCCGCTCATTTTCGCGCCCACCAGCCGCAAAACCTCGGCGGTGTATTTGACGTCCTCGACCAGCTCGGCGCGACCGCGAATCATGAGGCCGCGCAGCTTGTTGTAGGCGGTCCCGGCTTCCCACATCATCGTCGCGCGCGGGTCGCGCCGGATGTTCACCGCCTTCTGCGACTTGCCATAGGTCGTCATCACGATGTCGCCGTCCATGAGGCCGTACCACATCGCAACCAGGTGTGGATAACCATCGCGACCGTTGGTGGCGAGCGTCGCGGTGCGTCCTTCTTCCATGAAGCGCCGCGATTCCTCGGGCGTAAGCTGTATCGATTTTCTGCGATCCATTTCTAAAGGTTTTCCCTTCGTCCCTGCCGTTGCACAAGCTTGCGTAACGATGACATGGAAGATGGTCGCTATCTCGCGGGACTGATCAGAGCTTCATCCGGATCTTGTCTTTCAGCCGTTTGAAGAAGCCCGCCGCCGGTACCGCCGATTGCGCGACCACCGGTATCGAGGCGATCTCTTTGCCATCCTGCATCACCGGCATCGTGCCGACGACGAAACCCTTCGTGACCGGCGCGACGAGGTATTTCGCGTTGCCCACGTAGCTCGCGCTGACCTGGTTCTCCTTGCCGCGAATGCAGGTGACGTAGGTATCGGAGGCGGGCGCGATCGCGACGCTTTCGGCGGTGCCCTGGTACACCGGCATCGAGGCCGGCACCGTCTTGTGCCAATCCGGATGCACGGTGTTGAAGGTGCGGAAGCCCCAATCGAACAGCTGCTTGGTCTCGACCCGGCGCTTCTCCATGCTGACGGTGCCCATCACCGCCGACAGCAACCGCATGTCGCCGCTGTGCCCCGAGCCGACCAGATGATATCCGGCCGCATCGACGTGGCCGGTCTTGATGCCGTCGGCGCGCGGATCATATTTGAGCAGGCTGTCGAAATTTTCCTGGGTGATATTCTTGACTTTGCCTTCCGGTCCCACCGCCGCCCAGGTGTAGGACTTGGTCTCAGTGTAATTGATGGAGTCAGGGAAGCGGCTTTGCAAATCGCGCCCGAGCTTCACCATGTCGGCTGCGGTGGTGTATTCGCCCTCGGCGGGCAAGCCATCGGGATTGGTAAAATGAGTTTCGGTCATGCCGAGCTGCGCGGCCTTGTCATTCATCTGCTGCGCGAAGGCTTCGCTGCTGCCGCCGAGATATTCCGCCAGCGCGACCGCGGCATCGTTGCCCGACGACACCATCAGACCATACAGAAGGTCGCGTACCGCTACTTTCTGTCCGACCTGGAGAAACATGCGCGAGACCGTATCGTTGAGCGACAGCCGCCACGCCGTCTCGCTGATGTTGACCTGGGTATCGAGCGCGATCCGGTTCTGATGGAGCGCCTCCAGCGTCAGGTAGAATGTCATGATCTTGGCGAGGCTCGCCGGCTGCATCTTCTCGTGCTCGTTGAAGGCGTATAGCTGGGTGCCCGTGCGCTCGTCGATCATGAGGGCGGATTTAGCTTCGAGCGCGAACGGCGCGGGCATCCCCCCGAAGACCTGGATTTGCGAGAGCGGCACGATCGGCGGCGCGGTCTCCATCTTGGCCGAGCGGATGCGATGCGGTGGCGGCTTGGCGTGAGCGGCGAGCGCATCCAGCGGACGCGCCGCGATCGCGAGCAGACCTGCGCATCCCAACCACATCAGCAGGAAAGAAAAACGTGCCCTCATCACCCTCATCCTTGGCACAACCTCTTACTTCAGAAGGTACGGCCCAAAGGGTGGGCGCGGCAAGCGGACGCGATGAAATCATGCACAGCTATATTTCCTCGCCTTCGTTTTCATCATAAACAGTTGGCAGGAGCTTTACGGATTGGTGATGGATATTTCGGTCGTTTTGCCAGTGATGAACGAATGCGAGAACGTGCGGGCGCTGCTCCCGCAGCTCCAGGCGATTTTCGCGCGCGAGAAGCTCAGCTACGAAATTCTCGTCATCGACGGCAACTCGACCGACGGCACCCGCGAGGTCGCCGCATCATTTGGCGCGCGCGTGATGCCGGAGCGGCGGCGCGGCTACGCGGGCGCGTTGACTACCGGTCTGTCCGAGGCGCAAGGGGAATACATCCTGACCCTCGACGCCGACATGTCGCACGACCCGGAGTTCTTCACCAAGATGTGGCGCGCGCGCAGCCGCGGCGACATCGTGATCGCGTCGCGATACGCGCGCGGCGGGGTCGCATACAGCGGGTTTTTTCGGCGCAAGCTGAGCGATTTCCTGAACTTCGCGCTGCGGCGCGCGCTCTCACTGCCGGTCGGCGACGTCTCCAGCGGCTACCGCCTCTATCGCCGCGAGGTGGCGCAGCAGGACCTCAACCTGGAGTCGCAGAATTTCGAAATCCAGGAGGAAATCCTCGCCAAGGCTTACGCGAAAGGCTTCAGCGTCGCGGAAGTTCCATTCGTCTATTTCCCACGCGGCAGCGGCGAGTCGCATGCGCGGGTGCTTCGCTTCGGCATCGACCTTTTTCTCTCCGCCATCAAGTTGTGGAAGATCCGCAACTCGCTCGATTCCGCGGATTACGACGACCGCGCGTTCTACAGCATCATTCCGCTGCAACGCTACTGGCAGCGCCGCCGCCACAGCATCGTGCTGCTATGGGCGCGCGGCCATCAGCGCACCCTCGACGCCGGATGTGGTTCGAGCGTCATCGTGCAGAGCCTCAACAATGCGGTCGGGATGGATTTGCTGTTTCCCAAGCTGCGCTTCCTGCGTCGCTATGCGATTCCGGTCGCGCAGGGCTCCGCGCTGGCGCTGCCTTTCAAGGACGACAGCTTCGATTGCATGATCAGCTCGGAGGTTATCGAGCACGTCGCTTACGATGATACGTTATTCACCGAGATGCGCCGGGTGCTGCGCGCCGACGGTACGCTGATCATCGGGACGCCCGACTATGCGACCTGGATGTGGCGCGTCATCGAGCCGATTTATGGATGGGTGATTCCGGGCGGCTATCATGACGAGCACATCACACGTTATACGCAGTCGACGCTGACCGACATCTTGACCCGCTATGGCTTTGAGATCGAAGAAACCGCCTACGTCGGCGGCAGCGAATTGATCCTGAAGTGCCGGAAAAAACAGTTAGCGAAGCCTTCCGCAGGAGATATAGAATACCCCCGCGCATCTAGCGCAGCCTGACTATTTGTCGAGGGGGAGCAATGAACGCGCGGAGCAACACTGCTCGACGATGGTTCACAGTTATCGGCCACGCGATCAGGATCCTTCCAGTTGCCGGACTTCTCGCTCTCATATGCATCGGATGCGGCGCCCATGACGCCAGCGATCCCCAGTACGGCGAGATGTTCAAGAAGACCACGCGCGACCGCGTGCAAGGCACGGAGTTTTGGGGATCCCGCACCGACAAGGACTGCACCCCCGGGGCGGGAGGCGGCGAGGTATGCACGCCCAAAGACGTTTCTCAATCGACCAACTGAAGTCCCGCCCGCAAAGTCTTGAGGTTCCGCAGCCACTCTGATCTCGCTGGCGCCGTGTCCCAATTGGTAGGGGGCGTTCGCGCCGAGCGAATAGTCGCGGGCCGTCGGCGGGATTTACAACTCGCATCGTGCGGGCGCAGACTAACGTCAATTCGCTTCGAAGGAGTTGCGCGATGCCGGAAGCTCGAATTCGCGACGTCAATCTGCATTACGATGTCTATGGCAGCGGCGATCCGCTGCTCATGATCATGGGCCTCGGCGCCAGCTCGGCAGCATGGGACCCGCGCCTGGTCGCGGACCTTGCGAAATCGTTCCGCGTCATCACCTTCGACAATCGCGGTACCGGTCAGAGCGACAAGCCCGATATTCCATACTCGATCGAAATGTTCGCCGATGACGCGGCGGGCGTGCTGGAACACCTCGACATTCCGACCGCGCACATTTTCGGCGTCTCGATGGGCGGGATGATTGCGCAGGAGTTCGCGCTCCGCCACGCGCCGCTTACACATACGCTCACTCTGGGATGCACCACGGCGGGAGGAACTCACTCGGTGCCGCCGCCGCCCGAGTCGCTCAAGGTGCTGACCGCGCCGCGCGAGGGCGTCGCTCCCGAAGAGATAATTCGCCGCGGCTGGCCGCTCAGCTACACGCCCGAATACATCGCGACGCATCGTGACGAACTCGAGGCTGGTATTCCGCGCCTGCTTAAGTACCCCACGCCGCCCTTCGCATTCCAGCGCCAGCTCGAGGGAACTTACACGCTGCAGACCTGGGACCGATTGCCGCAGATCAAGGCGCCAACGCTGATCGTGACGGGCGCGAAGGATGTACTCATTCCGGCGAAGAATTCGGAGCTGCTCGCGTCGCGCATCCCGGGAGCGAAATTGCATCTGATCGCGGATGCCGGGCACGGTTTCATGAGCCAGGCGCGCGAGGAATTCGCGCGGGTGTTCGTACCGTTCGCGAAAGCACATCCGATCGGGAACTGAAGAGCGTTATCCTCGTGACGCTACTCGTTTGTGATTAATATCAAAGCGTGGCGTCGTTTCAGGAATTTGCGGAAGTTTGCCAGTCGCTCAGCCAGACCGGCAGCCGTCTGCAAATGGCGGACATCGTCGGCGAGTTCCTCGCACGCCTCGATATCGACGAGGCCGAGATCGCCGCGCGTTTCATGGTCGGCCGCTCGCTCCAGCAGGGTGAAGAGAAGCGGCTGCAAATCAGCGGTCGCGCGATTTGGAAAATCGTCGCCGCGATGACCGGCGGCGAGGACCAGGGCGAGGACATCTACAATTCGGCGGAAGACTTCGGCGACGCCATCGGCATGATGCTCAAAATGCGTTCCTTGGAGCCCGAGCCGACGCTGACGATTCGGGAGGTGGCCGCGAAGTTTGCCGAGATCGCGGACATCGAGGGGCGCAACTCGCGCGGCCGTAAACTCGGCGAACTGCAATCGCTCTTCGAACGCGCGACCGCGCTGGAAGGAAAATATCTCACCAAGGTTTTGATTCGCGAGATGCGCCATGGGATGAGCGAGGGCATCATGCTCGAGGCAATCGCGAAAATGGCGCGGAAGCCGGTCGCGATTGTCCGCCGCGCGCATATGCTGGAAGGCGACCTCGGGCGTGTAGTGCGCGACATGCGCTCCGAGTCGGGCACGTCGTCATCGGAAGACGTCGATGCGCCGGCGCGGACTATTGAACGCGCGCGCGCCATGAAGCCGCTCAAGCCGATGCTCGCGCAACCTGTCAGCGAAATCGCCGATGCGTTCTCGATTCTCGGCGGTGAGTTCGCGCTCGAACATAAACTCGACGGCGCGCGGGTGCAGATACATCATACCGATGGTGCCACGCGTATCTTTTCGCGCCGCCTCAACGAGATAACGCAGAGCCTTCCTGAGATCGTCGAGCAAATGAACGCGCTGGGCGACCGCAACGTGATTTTCGACGGCGAAGTCATCGCTATCGACGCGGAAGGCAACACGCTCGCGTTCCAGGAGCTGATGCGGCGGCTCGGGCGGCGTCGCGAAATCGAGCGCGCCCGCGCGGAACTGGCGATTCGGCTGTATTTATTCGATCTGATTGCGCTCGACGGCGAGCTCTGGATCGACCGGCCATACACCGAGCGGGTTTCCATGCTTGCCGAAATCGCGCAACCGGCGGGAATCGACATGGTTGGCCGCAACCTTCCGCAGTCGCTGGCGGAGGGCGAGGAATTTTATCGGCAGGCCATCGAAGCCGGATTCGAGGGCGTCGTTGCAAAATCACTGGCGAGCAAATACACGCCCGGCGCACGCGGCCGCGGATGGCTTAAGATCAAAAACGCGCGCACGCTCGATCTGGTGATCGTCGCGGCAGACTGGGGCTACGGACGTCGTAAAGGATGGCTCTCGAACTATCATCTCGCCGCGCGCGACGTAGCCTCCGGCGTATTCGCCGAGGTCGGCAAGACATTCAAAGGGCTGACCGATGCGCAATTCGAGGCGATCACCGAACGACTGCTGTCATTGAAAATCGAAGATGCGCACGGAACTGTGACCGTACGTCCCGAAGTTGTCGTTGAAGTCGCCTACAGCGACATCCAGCGCAGTCCACAGTATGCGAGCGCTATGGCGCTGCGCTTCGCTCGCATTGTCGCGATTCGGGATGACAAACACGCCGAGGAGGCCGACACCATCGCCTCGATCACGGAGGAGTACGAGCGCCAGGCGGTGAAACCGCTGGCCGGAAAACCCGTCACCGAGTAGGACGAGCCGGGTGCTCTGTGGCGCGATTATTTTCGCACCGAAGAACGCCACGCTTCCATTGCCTGGATGGTGGTGTCGAATGCGAGGTCGTTCCACGGGATCTCATCGACGCTGAAATAGCGGACCTCGGTCGCCTCGGGTGTGATGATGGGGGCTTCGGGACCAGGCTTCGCAACGTAGGTCACCACGATAATCGGCGAGGGATCGCGCCGGTCGGCATAGATGCCTATCAACTCCGGGTCGCGTACCGTCATGCCGACTTCCTCGAAGGTCTCGCGAACCGCACACTTCTCCGGCGTCTCGCCCAAATCGACGAAGCCGCCCGGATAGGTCCACTTACCGAGCGAGGGCTCGAGGCCGCGGCGCAGCAGGAGCGTGCGATCGCCATCCGCGATGATGCATCCGGCGACCAGCTTCGGGGAAAGGAAATACACGAAGCCGCATTTGGTGCAGACTTTGTTTTCCTTATGGTCGGGCGCGACGATGCGGTTCTCCAGCGCGCCGCCGCACATCGGGCAGAATTTCACGTTGCGCGGATATTCGTGCTGGATTTTATGATTCGCCTCGTGGCCCCCGCCGTGATGATGTTGACGCTTCATCGCCGCACCGTGAGCCGGCGCACCAGCGCCTCGCCGATCAGAAGAATCATCGCGCTAACTACCAGCCATGCATCGAGCGATTCGCGTTTCTCGATGGTTGGCCGCGTGATGTCTACGTCTGTAGTTGATGGATTAAGTCTTCCGCCGGTTGCCGAGGCGAGCTGCTCGAGCAATCCGTAGTTCGGCTCTGGGCGCGGGACCTCGGCGGTGACGGAAGGACTCACGGTGTACGCTAGCGGCGGCAACGGCGTCGCTTTGCTGTCGGCCGATTTTACCTCGATGTAGTAGGTCCCCGGTTCCGGCGCGTCGATAGCGCCCGCCAGCTCGCCCGGCGCTTCCTCGCCCAGCGCGGTCTGCGCGCGGGTGCCGTCGGGGCGGGTGACCGTCGCGGTCACCAGATGCGATCCAAATCCGGGTTGGTCGCTATAGTCGGTCAGCTTCACGCGAATACGTCCCGCCTGATAGCCGAGCGCGACGTCGATTTTATTCTCCGGTGCGACTTCGGGCGTCATCCACGCCAGGATGCGATTCCACACCGGGGTGAAAGTGTTGCGCGCGACCCACGGCCCCGACCATCGCCCGCTCGCGTCGGTGGTGACCGCGAGTGTCTTTCCCGCGTCGTATTTCCAGCTTGCGATGACGGGGTCGCGGCGCCCCTGTCGATCGACATACGCATCGAGCGAGGCTTTCGGCTTCAGCGTCGTAGTGACGTAGCCGAGCAGCGGCGGGAGCGGGCGTCCGGCGTAGTCTTTCAGGACCGGGTTAGGGCTCACCGTTTTCGGCGTGAACTGCGTTTCCACCATGGTGACGTCGCCGCCGTGTTGCTTGAAATCCTCGACGAAAATTTCCGGCAGATTCTTCGCGCTGTCGGTCTGGAAATATCCGCCGCCGCCGTATTTCGAAATCCCTTCCAGCAGCGAGAAGTCCGCGTCTTTGCCGATGGCGATGGTCGAAACCGACGCGCCGATATCATGATGCATCGAGGCCACCAGGCTGTAGTACATGTCCAGCGTGCCACCGACTTTTCCGTCCGACAGCACGATGACGTGCTTGATGGGCGCGTCGCTGTCGACCAGCGTGCGCTCGGCCTGTTCCATCGCGGGCATCAGGAAGGTGCGGCCCTGCGCCTTGAGGCGCTCGAGCATCTGATTGAAGTAGGGACGCGCTTTTGCGACCGTCTCCAGCGGCACGACCACAAATGGTTGCGAATCGAAGCCGATCACCGCGATGAGATCGTTGTCCTTCAGCGTAGTGACGATTTTTTCCGCCGCGGCGACCGCATAATTGAGCTTGTTGTCGCGATTCATCGAGCCGGATTTGTCGATGACCAGGACCAGCGCGCGTTGACGCTCCTTATGCTCCGGCGGCTTCATCACCACCGGCATGACCTTCGCGATGGGACTGTCCTGGTATCCGCCGAGACCGAAACTTTCGTCGCCGCCGGTCATCACCAGCGAGCCGCCGCGCTCGACATAACTGACGAGCGCATTTTGCGCCGCTTCGGAGAGCCGCTCGCGCGGCAGGTTGTTCAGGATGACTACGTCGTAACCGGTCAGGCTGCCATTCCACTGTCCGGTAGGGACCGGGACGATGGTGGCCTCCAGTCCCATCCGATGGATCACGGTTTCGAGATACAAGGCGTCCTTCGCATTGTCGGTGAGCACCAGCATTTTTCGTTGCGCGCCGACGCCGACCCATCCTTGCAGCGAATCATCTTCGAGGTACGCATCGAGGGCGGGATTGTCGGCTTTGAACGACGCTTTGTAGGAAACGAGGCCGGCGTTTTCGGTCTGCACCGGGAAATCGAAGCGCTCCTCGCCGGTCTTTAGCGTGACCTTGCGCGAATCGAGCATCGTGCCATTGCGATAGATCTCGATAGTGCCGGTCACCGGCACGCTGTTGAGATTTTCCATCGTAACGCCGAGCGCGAATGGCGCTGACTTCGACAACGCCGACGGCAACGCCAGCCCGGTCATCGCGACATTGGGCACCGAGGCCGCGCCCGGCGGCGTGAACATGAAGAGGCGAATCCCGGCTTCCAGCAGCGCGCTTATCGAACGGGACGCATCGCCACGATTTTGCCATCCGTCGGTGATAATCACCGCCGGCCCGCCCTTGGCGGCGGGATTCGCGGCGAGCGCGCTGAGCGCGTTTTCCAGATTGGTCGCATTCGGCGCGCACGCCTTGCATCCGTCCGCAGTCTTGAGGGTTTCGATCGCCTCGCGGATCGAGGTGGCGTGATTTTCCGAGCCAAATAGCATTGCCGGATCGCTGCCGCGCAGCTTCAGTTGATTGCTGATGAGGTCGATTGCCCACGCGCGCATCGCCGGCGTGATACTCGCCGAGACATCGATGACTGCGGGTCGCGTCGCGCCTTCCTCGCGCATGATTTTCTCGGGACCGGCCAGCGCCAGGACGAACAGCGCCAGCGCGAGCGCGCGCATCAGGGGTGCGAAGATCCCACGCAGACTTCGCTGGCCGATCAGCGACCAAATCAACACAACCGCCGCAATCGCGAGGAGATAAAATGCCTCCGGGCGTGCGAAGGTCACCTCGTGGAGCATTGCGCCGATGTGTTGCAGGTCCACGATGCTATGCCCCGAGTGGAAGCCGTCTGCGGCGGTAAAGCAGCATCGCTTCCAGCGCCAGCAGCGCCAGGATCGCGGCCAGGATATACGCAGTCAGCGGAGATTTTTCGTTGAGGGTATCCGGCAGCGCAGCCGCTTTCGCGGCTTCGATTTTCAACGGCGGCACATCCTCGAAATCCGAGATGGTCAAATCCGCCAGGTTGACCGCGCGCAAGGTTTCCGCGCTGCCCGGGCCAATCAATTTGTAGATTCCCTGCGCGCCGACCTCACTGAAAAGCGTGCCGGATTTCGCGGGCACGTCCTTCCCCGATGGCAGCACGACATCGTGAACTCCCGCGGGAACCAGCCACGGCTCTCCGGTGCGAAAGCCGCCCGAATTTGCGCCGACGCCGGCGAGATAGCCGAGCACATTCAGCGTGACAATCGACATTGGCAGGTTGCGCTTGCCGAGGTACGGGAACGGATTGAAGCCGGTGGCGACAAAGCGATGGCCCTGGCGCTCGCCGCGCAGCAGCAGTGATCCGCCCGCGCCATCGACGACGGACTCCATCCACGGATGTGTCCCGAAAACCTCGCCCTCGCGAATGTTGAAAAGGCGGAAGTTGACCGCATCGGTTAGCGGATCAATCGGACTCCATTTGGTGATCTGAACCGGCGCGACCGAGGTCGAATCGAAGCCGAAAACCGGGTCGCCAGAGGGCGGCATTACCAGCATCGAGTTGACGGTGGGCAGTTCCTTGGGCGCCGCGAATTCGAAAATCGCGAGGTCGATGTTGTTCAAGTCCGCCGGCGCGAACGCATCGGGAGATTTGGTCATGACCGTCACCCCGGGAATCGAATCGAGGCCTTGCGCATCGCCGGGATGCGGGCTGACAAACAATATCGACACCGATTTCACTGAACCCGCGGTGGCGTAAGCCAGATTGTCGAGCGGGAAGCCATCGCCGGGTGAAAGTTCCGCCTGGTAAACCTTGGCAGCGCCGAGCGAAGGAAACTCGACGACGCCGGTCTCGCGCGGACCGAGGCTGGCCTTTGCGGTGCCGAGCGGCTTGTCGTCGCCATTCACGGTTACCGTGATCTCGCTCGGCTTAGGCGAGAAATTCGCGACCGTAAGCCGCGCATGCAGCGCTTCGGCGCCGAAAGTCTCGCGCCGCAAGGTGAAGGAGCCGATCGCAAAGTTGTCGATGGGATCGCCGACCGTGATCGCATCGATGCGTGGCGGAGCTGGAGGCGCGAGCGGGCGCGAACTCGCGAAAATCACCTTGCTCACGCGCCCGCTCGAGGAAAGTTCGCCGAGCAGATTGGCGACGGCCGCCGGATCGGTCGGCGCGTCGGAAGCCTTGGCTTCGGCAATTTGAAAATGCGCGTCGGAGGGCGAGAGCGGCGTGCCATTCACCTGATGCGGTTGCGGCGCGGTCAGGTACAGCGCGACGGTGCTGGCGTCGCTGTTGGAGAGCATCGTATCGGTTTCCTTGCGCGCCTGCTCGAACCGAGTGGTGCCATCGTGCGTGCGCGCCTGCATTGCGGCGGAGTTGTCGAGCACGATCGCGATCGGGTTGCCGTGTTTGATGAGGTAGGGCCGCGCCATCGCGAGCACCGCGAGGCTGAGGATGAGCAGCTCGACGAAAAACGTCCAGTCGAGCTTAGGCAAACCGCCGAAGCGTTCTTTGCGCATCGCATGCAGCGCGCGAAAGGCGAGCACGCTGGAAACCGTCACGCGCGCCGGTCGTTCGCGCGCGAGGTAGGCGAGTATCAGCGCGGGCACGATGGCGAAGAAGATGAGCGCGCCGGGGTTCAGGAGTCCCATGACGTGACTCCGCAGCGCAGCAAAGAATCCGGAGCTGAGGTCCCTCTCCGTCCCGTCACAGTTCGTGCTCGCGGCCATCGCATGAACTGCGCCGGGACACCTCCCCCAATCAATGGGGGAGGGACAGAGTAAGAGTGGGAGGGAAGGACAGTCATTTTGCGAGGCCTAAATCGGCGACCGCTTTCAGGAAAAATTCGTGGAAATCCTGGTCGGTGGTGTGCAGCGCGTAATGCATCCCGCGCTTGAGACAAAATGCTTTGATCTCGCGCGAAAGACGCTCCAGGGTGTTGTGATACTGCGCGCGCTCACGACTGCCCATCGATACCCGCAGCGCCTCACCGGTTTCCGCATCGACGACTTCGACATCGCCGTCGAGGCCCTGCCCCGACATTTCGCGGCCGCCGAGGATTTGCACCGCGGTGACATCCATCGTCGCCGCGCTGAAGACACCCAGACCGCGAGTGGCGACGTTGGGCAGCATCAGAAAATCCGAGATGACGAAAACCTTGCCCGCGCGACGCAGGCCGACCAGGTCGCGCGCCATGTCGGCGGCAAAATCGGTGACGCCGCTGGGCTTCATGCTTTCCAGCCGCTGCGCGAGCTCGACGATGCGATGGCGTCCGAGGACAAAGCTCGGCGGCGGTCCGTGCCCCGCGCCGGCCAGCACCCGAATCATCACGCGATCGCCGGAAGCCAACGCCACGTATGCGATCGCGAGCGCGGTCAGGATGGCGCGCGCGAATTTTTTGTCTGCCGCCGGAAATCCCATCGACGCGCTCGCATCGACGAAGATGTAGGTGAGTAGGTCTTCCTCTTCCTTGAACAGCTTGACGTAGAGCTTGTCGGTGCGCGCGTACATCCCCCAGTCGATGTAACGGAAGTCATCGCCGACCGAGTAATGCCGATAGTCGTTCCACTCCAGCGACGACCCGCGCTTGGGCGACAGATGGGTGCCGCGGCCCATCCCGGCGTACTGGCGGCGCGTTTTGATGCGCAACTCTTCCAGCCGTCCGAGAAAGGTCGGCGTGAACTCGGCGGGTAATCCGAACATTAACTGCGCGATGTCGCGGGACGTTTAATCTTCTTGGTCACCTGCTCGAGGAGTTGCTCGGTCGAAACGTTTTCCGCCTCCGCCTGGAAGTTGCGCAGCAGGCGATGGCGCAGCGCCGGGATGACGTTGTCATCGATATCCTCGTAGCTGACGCTGACGCGTCCGGCGAGCAGCGCATTGACCTTGCCGCCGAGAATGAGCGCCTGCGCGCCGCGAGGAGAAGGCCCGAAGCGCAGGTATTGAGTGATCTCGGGCGTGGCGCCGGGACTGCCCGGTGTGCAGGCGGTGATGATCGAGATGATGTAACGCTCGACCGGCTCCGACACCATCACCTCGCGCGCGAGCTGCTTGAGTTCCTCGATTTTCACCGGCGCCTCGCCGGGGGCGAAACTCGGCTGCACTTTGTAAGTCTGCGCGCCGGTCGTGCGATGCATGATCTCGCGCAACTCGTCGGGCTTCGGCGAACCGATCACAACCTTGTAGAGGAAGCGATCCATCTGCGCTTCGGGCAACGGATAAGTGCCTTCGAGCTCGATGGGGTTTTGCGTCGCGAGCACGATGTAGGGCGGATCGAGGCGATAGGTTTCGCCAAACACGGTGACCTGGCGCTCTTCCATCGCTTCGAGGACGGCCGATTGCGTTTTCGGCGTCGCGCGATTGATCTCGTCGCCGAGCACCATGTGCGCGAATATCGGACCGGGCTTGAAGACGAACTCGCGATGCCCGTTGGCCTCGGTCAGCACCTGCGTGCCGATGATGTCGGCGGGCATCAGATCGGGGGTGAACTGGATGCGTTTGAAACTGAGGCCAAGCACCTCGCTGGCGGTTTTGACCATCAGCGTCTTGCCCAGGCCGGGAACGCCTTCGATAAGAATATGGCCGCCGGCGAAGAGCGCGGTGAGAAGTTTTCGCACCACCTCGCGATGGCCGACGATGACGCGACCGACTTCTTCTTCGGCGCGCCCGAAGACTTGCTGAAATTCAGTTACGCGTTGGTCGGGCGATTGTTTCGGAGCCGCTCCCATCCGTTGTCCTCTACTTTTGCAGTTGCGAGTCGCGACCGATCATCTAATGAGATCGCGATAGCGCGGCGGCACCAACTGCCTCTCATCGGGAGGCGCGGTATCCGCTGACGCTGCGAGCGGCGCATTGGTGTATGCGGTGGTGGCCTTGGGCCGCTCGGTGTCGATTACAGTTTTTCCGTCGTCACTGGAAGCCACGCCGGAAGGAATTTTGAAAACCACATAACGCGCATCATTAAGATGAAGCCCGGGACCTTTCTCGCCGGGTTTGAGAAAGCGCTCATAATTCGCCGCGGTCGGAAACTCACCGAGATGGGTATCGCCGCCGGTGCCGCCGGTATTTGGCTTGGGACCCTGGCCGTTGGGCATTTTGTTACCGGCGTTGTTGCCGGCCTGAGGCACCGGCATCGGCGCGCTGCCCTTCTCGTTGGGATTTTTGTTGCTGCCGCCCTGCTGATTAGGATTGTTGCCCGGCTGCGGCGCCTGCGCAGTTTTCGCATCGGGCGCGGGTTTGTTGGGGGTCTGGTTCGCCGCGAGGTCATCGGTCTGGACTTGCGCCTGCGCCTTCGCGAGCTCATTTTTCAGCTCGACGCTGTCCGCGGTGCCGTTGCTCTTCTCGCCGTTTTTCTTGCCACTGCCTTTGCCCTGCGAGCTGCCGTGCCCGTTGCCTTCGCTCTTTCCCGAGCCTTTGCCATTGCCCTGACTCTGGCCGCCTTCACCCTTGCCTTCGCTACCGCCGGCCGCGTTCGACGATGCCGATGCTCCCGAGCCGGAGCCCTTGCTGGTACCGGTGGACGCGCCAGTCTGGTCACCGGCGCTGGCTTGCTTCTTCTCGACCTCCGCGAGGACCTCGTCGAGCTGCTTCTTTTTTTCTTCGGGCGGGATGTTCGGATTGGTAAGGGTCTTTGCGACCTTCTTAACCTTCTGCGCGATCTGCTTTTCTTCCGGCGTAGTTGCGGAAGCCTCGATCTTGCCGGCGAGTTTGCGCAGTTGGATCGCCGTGGTGTCGATCGGCAAGGGTGGCCGAACCAGCGCCAGCGCAAGGATGCCAAGCGCTACAATGATCGCAACGGACGGTATCGACGATTGTTGGACCGGCTCGCCGACCTCGACGACGAATTCTTTTTCAGGGTTGAATGAGCTCAGCGCGGCGGTCACATTGCGCATCAGAACGGGAAACAATGGCGACCGCGACGGCTCCTCCGATAGCGTAGCGAGGGTCACCACCTGCTCATTCGCATGGACGCGCGCATCGATCTGGATTGCCGCGCCGACGAAGTCATCCGCGAGAGAGTAGGCGCGCCATCCGCGCCATAGGCCGGCGACAATCGCGACAATGCCAACCGCGAGCAGCGCCAGCCTCGCATCCAGCATCAGATTGGAAGGCATGAAATATCCCGCGCGCTCCCAAGTGACGTCGCCGAGCGCGGGAAGCAATCCGGCCAAAATCATCGCGGTCAGCGCGGGCGCAAGGAAATAAATCGCCGCCCGGATCGCGGCGATGCGGGCAATCCGCTGACGCGCGAGGGAAATCAGTTCGACGGGATTGATGGCCACAGTTGATACTATCTCACAGCTCGCAACGAGGCCGACGGCTTCGCCGCATCATGCCACACGGTCTTGCGCAGCAGCGCGATGGCTTTCTGATGCTCCTGGTAAGATTTGGAAAACACATGGGTGCCGTCATCGCGCGCGACAAAGTACAGGTAATCGCTCTTCGCTGGATAGAGCGCGGCCTCAATCGATTGCTGCCCCGGATTCGCAATCGGTCCCGGCGGGAGTCCGGCGAACGCATAGGTATTGAAGGTTGATGGGACCCGCACCGCGGCTGCCGCTGACTGACTTTCTCCCTCGAAACTATACTCAGCCGTGGGGTCAGATTGAAGCGGCATTCCAAGGCGTAATCGATTGTAAAAAACACTCGCTATAAGCTTACGCTCGCCGGGAATTTTGGCTTCCTTCTCGACGATCGAGGCCATCGTGACCAGCTCGCGCGGTGTTAGCCCGAGCTGGAACATCCGCTCCTCGGCCTGCGGCGTCAGCACCTCGAAGAATCGCATCAGCATCGCGCTGAGGACGTCCGGCACCTTCGCGCGAGGCGAGAATTTGTAGGTCGCTGGGAAGAGGTAGCCCTCGGCGCCAAGCGGCAGCAACCCCAGCGCCGTGACCAGGGGGCCATTGCGCGCGGCATTCTCGAAGTCGGGCTGGCAGATGAGGCCGGTCATCGCGAGGCGCTCGGCAATCTGATGGACGGTCAGCCCTTCGGGAATCGTCACGACGATGGAGATGAAATCGCCATTGACCAGATGCCGCATGACATCCGGGATGCGCTCTCCGCCCTTGAATTCATAGTCGCCGGGCTGGATGCGTCGCGCTTTGCCGGTCAGCTCGCCATAGATGAGGAGGGCGGTGGAGCTTCGAACCACCCCGGCTGCTTTGAGCTGACGCACGACCGACCGGAACGATTCGCCTTTTTCGATTGCGACCTGACCTGGAGGTGCGAGTATCGGCGCCGGCGCGACCCACAGAAAAAGCCATGCCGCGACGAAGGCGAGAACCAATGCGCCGAAGATCGATATTGCGATGCGGACGAAGTTCTTCCCCATCAAGCGGACCAATCGTAATCATAGTCGGACGCAGCGATCGTTTCAGCCTGGCGCGGCCGGATCGGCGATCTCGTTCATCGCCATCATGAACTTGCCCGACGGGGCGCGCGGGATTCGCTCGAGGCGCGCGAACTCGATGGTCGAAGGTGCGTGTAGAATTGATTCGAAATGGCGATGAAATTCCGCTTCGTCTTCGATAGTGAGGGTGCGGTCGCCAACATAGCGGACCACGAAGGAGCCGGGCGCGCGTTGCGCGATTTGGTTCTGGGTTATCCATTCGCGCACCAGCAATGGGCGAAAGAGCGGCCAGGGGGTGAAGCATTTTCCCGCGCGATCGACGAAAAGATTGATGTCGCGGCCGGCGACCGCGCCGATGCGTGGCAGGGTTCGGCCGCATCGGCATGCTCCGTCGGCGGCGATCGCGTAGTCTCCGATCTCGTAGCGTATCAGCGGCATCAGGCGGTTGCGCAGTGTGGTGACCAACACGCGGCCGAGCGTTCCTGGCGCGGCTGGCGCGCCGTCGTCATCGACGATTTCGACGATCACGTGTTCCGCATTCACATGATAGCTCCCCATCGCGCACTGCCACGCGAGGAAGGCCTCGGTCGAGCCGTAGTTGTCGGATATTTCCACGCCGAACACCCGGCGGATGCGCTCGCGTTGCGAATCTTCCAGCACCTCGGAACCAGAGAAAACCCTGCGCAGTGACGGAACGCGCTCGCGGCGTGCTTCAAAGATTCGAGCCAGGCCGTCGAGATTCACGGGATACGAGTACAGGAAGACTGGATCGACCTTTCGCAGCACGTCCGCCAACTGCTCCATATCCGTCAGATGCGAAATGAAGCGGATCCGGAGCAACCGCGAGCGCTGGGTGAAGAGAAGATCGGGCGATTGCATCGCGGTCGAGACGATCCAGAGGCTACGCTGAAACGGATTCCATCCATTCTCGCGCAGATAGCGCGCTCGCGCGCCGAAGCGGGTCGCCTGGTGTTCGCGGTCATAGAAGAAAGAGACGGAAGTGCCCGTTGAGCCCGAAGTGAGCCCCGACGCCAACAGCGAGGCATCGGGGTGCATGGCGCGCACCGAACTGGCCAGGCCGGGGATCTCTCGCCGAGGCAAAATCGGCAAAATCTGAAGGTCAGATGGCTTAAACTTCCTGGACGGGAAACGCTCCCGGTAAAATGGTATCCGGAGAGCCGCTTCCAAGCTCGCATCCAGGTGTTGCGCTACGAATGCGTCAAGCTGTTCCTTGGGCCAATATTGTGACCGCAACATCAGGAGATATTGCGGCAGCGCACCAAAAAGCCCATCTAATCTCCGCATCAGCAGCCTCACCCAACCATAGCATCGCCAATCCTCACTTGATCTAGTGCTTTTTATTACCTAAACATGGGCTACTAGGAGTCTCCAATGAAACGATCGAAGACCATCAATTTGAATCATTTGGCCGACGAGTTGGGTGAGGAGATCGAGCAAATGCTGATCGGCATTCGCGGGGATTCTGGAGCCTCTTTGTGGACTACCACTATGAGACCGGCCACGCGCGGCGGCAAATGCATGATTACCAGCGCCTCAATCGAGGAGCCAGTTGAAGGCTGAAGACAAGGAACGCGCAACTGTCGAAAAGAGGTGCTCATCGTGCATCGAGAGCCCATTAATCTAAACCGCCTTTCGTCAAATCATAGCGATGAAATCGACCAAATCCTGGCCGGTATTCGTGGCTCGACCGCTGCGACTCTATGGACCGGCGAGATGCGCGCGGCGATTCGCGGCGGGAAGGTGTGCGGTCATTCGATTGTTGACGAGAGCGCTACTAACAATCTGTAGCATTTCCGACTCCGATCGGAACCGGTAGCATCGCGAATCAATGAGCCCCAAGGAATTGCTGTGGGCCGATTCCGCGGGCTACCAACGTCGGCTCGAAAAAAGCGCCCTCGCATTAGTTGCTGTTCAGCGCGCCCTGCGCTCACCATCTCAATCGATTGCCGGTAGCGCCGAGTTCATCCGGCTCTACGAATGGGTCGCGAGCGCCGACCCCAATTATTTCACCCGGGTTTGGCGCGATCCGAGCGCCTATTTCTGGGTGCGGCGCGCGGTCCATTTCCTCGCGAGTTGCAGAGGCGAGCCACTGGGCACTGCAGAGCGGGATTACTGCGCCGAAGTTGGGGTCGATAGTCCCATCGCGGCCCTAGAGCTTCATCTGCGCGGGTTCAAGCGGTTTGCTCTCGCGCTCGCGATTATTGCCGGTAAAGACCTCGCTTTCGATGAACCATACGAGGCCTCGTTACCGCTGGCGATTCCCGGCACGCCCTATGTCCTCACCGGCGAAGCGAGCGCGACGATTGCAGGCTTCCGTGACGGCGCGATCGAGTTGTTGAATCCTGCGCGCAGGCTTCCGATTGCCGACGTCGGTAGCGCATCCGACCAAGGTGCGCACCTGGAGCTTTGCCCCGTCATTCGGTGCGATGAGGTAAGCGTGTTTCTGAATCCCGCGATGTTTCGGGTCTCGGGGCTGGGCATTCCTCGCGAATGGACCATGCTACCGCTCTCGTTCCAATTCAAGCACGCGCATCTGGTCAGCGACGCGCTCGCGGCCATCCGTCGGTATCAGCCGATGACGTTCGGGCATCTCACGGCTGGGCTGCACACGCTCGCGCTCAAGCCCGAGGACGGTACGTTTGTCAACGTCACCGCATCGGAATTGCCCGGAGCATTCGTCTGTCAGGTGCCGGCCGATCCGTATGTTTTGGCATCGTCGTTCATTCATGAGTTTCATCACAACACGCTGTTCGGTATCGAGGAGCACGGCCCGTTCTTCGACATGAGCGAAGAAGATGCAGTCGAGGGCGAGAACCATTACTCCCCATGGGTGGAAACGCTCCGGCCGCTGCACGGCATCCTGCACGCGGTGTATGTGTTTGTGCCGGTGTTTCGCTACTGGAGCGCCGTGCTGCGCGACGGATCGTTGAACGAACAATTGGGATTTGCGCGTGAGCAGATGGCGCGTATCCCGGTGCAGTTGCAGATGGGAATCAATCAGTTGCGCCGGCATGCGAAGCTGACGCCGCGGGGAGCCGAAATTCTCGAGGCGCTGAGCTTCGAGGCTGCGGAGGCTATGGAAGAGTCGCGTACTTTAGGACTGACCCTAAAGACGCCGGTCATTGGGATCACCAGGAGCGGCGTTCTGCGGCCGCTTATTCGCGGCGGACGACAGGTTTCGGTCGGGGAATCCTTGCTTGAGCATCTCGAAGCCAGCGACGTGCTGGGAGAGTGCGCGGCGGAGAAAGCCGCGATCGCCCGAGACGTCACTGCTTAAGGCTCAACCCCGGGCGTACGAGTATCAATTACATTCGTTAGTTTTTGCACGGTCCTGATGCGTGCAATTCGAGATAGTTCTCCAAAATGACGACCGCCGCGACCGCATCGATGGCGTGTTTCTTTTTTCCACGTGGCACCGAATTACCCAGCCGCCGCTCCGCCTCGAAGCTGGAAAGACGCTCATCCTGAAGCTTCACCTCGAGGCCCAGGGCCGCGCCGAGCTTGGCGGCGAAATTTCGCGCGTGCCGGGCCATCGGGCCCTCGGTTCCATTCATGTTGACGGGAAGGCCTATAACGAGGCAGTCTATTTCACGGCTACCGAGTGCCTGTCGGATAGCCTCCAAATCGGCGCTGAAAGAGCGTCGTTCAATGGTGCGCAAAGGATGCGCTGAAAGACCGTGGGCGTCGGTCACAGCGAGACCGATTCTGCGCGCACCCAAGTCCAAAGCAGCGATCGCCATAAGTGGTATGCGTAATGCTATCCACACCGGCGGCGAAACTCGACCAGCGAGGTGTTAGTAAATGACTGAAGAAATCCTTGCTACCAAATGGCGAATAATTTAAGGTTCGCACCGATGGGGATTCGGGGATTGCTCTGGGGGGGCCATCCGCGTGCGCTGGTTGCGCTCGTTGTTGCATTTTTGGCAACTGCAACCGCGCTTACTCTCTTCATTTCTCGAACCAATTCCAACAGTTCCGACGTCGCGTTGATGGGCGCCGGATCGCAGGATGTTGATACCTACGCCGAAGCCGCGGAATCCGCCGCACCGGCACCGCCCGCGATAGCGATTCAAACTGACCTCGACCGTACCGCGACCATCGAACGCTACCTGATGCAGGCCGGCCTCGGTCAGCAGAACGCTCATGCGTGGGCGGCATTCTTCCAGAGCGCCGCGAGGAGCAATCTGCTTCACAAGGGCCATCCGGTCACCGTTTACAAGGATGCCGAAACCGGGTCAGTCACCGGCTTCAAGTACGACATCGACGATCGGGTGCAAATCTACGAATCGACGCTCGGCGCCGGCATCATCAAGGCGTATCGGCAGCCGATCCGATACACGGTCCGCCCAGTCAGCCTCGCCTTCGAGGTCAAAAACAATAACTTTCACGCGACCGCGCTGAAGCAGCATCTTCCGGAATCCATCGTCGAGTCGCTCGAGGATGCCTTTTCCAGCCGCTACGACCTCGACCATATGGCGGCAGGCACGGCGGTCAAGTTGATCTATGACGAGCATGTGAGCCGCGATGGGGTGCATCGCGTACCCGGCGATGTCGAAGCAGCCGAAATCCGTCACGGAACCCACGCCATCAAGGCCTTCGCGTTCCGCGATGAACACGGACGAGCGCATCTCTACGACGAAGAGGGGCACGCACTCGGTCCTCAGTTCCTCCGCTTCCCGGTCAACTTCCAGTACATCTCGTCCGGCTTCACGCTGCATCGATATCACCCGATTCTTCACCAATATCGGCCCCATCTCGGGGTTGACCTGGCGGCGCTCTATGGAACCCCCGTCAAGGCCATCGCCGACGGCAGGGTGGAAACGTCGGGATGGTGCGGCGAACTCGGCAACTGCATCCGCATCGACCACGACAACGCGACGGTCAGCATCTACGGGCATCTTTCGAAGATCGGCCCCAACGCCACGCCGGGCAGCTATATCCGCATGGGCGAGGTTATCGGGCAGGTTGGCTCGACCGGGCTATCGACGGGACCCCATCTTCATTTCGCAATTGAGAAGCGCGGCCTGAATGTCGATCCGTTAACTCAGACGCTAGGCGTGCATCATCAGATCTCGCCTCGGATGCAGGCGGTGTTCGATAATCTCAAAACCCGCTATCAGACCGCGCTCGCGAAGCTGCCCAATCTCGGGAGCCATTTCGCGGCGGCGATATCGCGCAAGCCCGCCATTTCGTCATTCGCCGACCAGTACCATGTGACGCTGACGCCGCATCTGACCTCGCGCCACCGGCATCACGCCCTGGTGCCCGATGTGGCGCGCATCTACAAAGCCGCGGTCGCTGACTGACCTTTCCCCGTCGCCACCAAGCTCAGGGTCGCCGAGCGCTTTCCAGATCGCATGCGGCTTTGTTACCGTCACGCTTTTCCAGTACCTGAAGGGAGTCATCATCGATGAAGCTTGATACAACTTTGCTCGCACGCAATCTAAGGGAAGCTGCGCCCGCTTCCGAAGCCGCCGAGGCGGCAGGCTTCGATGCGATCTGGACGGCGGAGGCCGGCAGCGACGCATTCCTGCCTGCGGCGCTGGTCGCGGAGCATACGAAGAAAGTCAAAATTGGGACCGCTGTCGCGATCGCGTTTCCGCGCAGCCCGATGGCGACCGCGCAAGTTGCGTGGGACCTCGCGGGATTGTCGGAGGGGCGATTCATTCTTGGCCTCGGCACCCAGGTGAAGGGGCACATCGAGCGCCGCTACGGCACCAAGTGGGATGCGCCGGTGCCGAAGCTTCGGGAGTACGTGCAGTCGTTGCGCGCGATTTTCGAATGCTGGGACAAGGGCGGCTCGAAGCTGAAGTACGAAGGCAAATTCTATAACTTCTCGCTGATGACGCCGTTCTTCACCCCGCCGCATCACAGCTGGGCGAACATTCCCATCTACATCGCGGGACTCAATGAGCACATCCTGCGGCTGGCGGGCGAGCAGTGCGACGGGTTACATGCGCATCCGTTCAATTCGCCCAAGTACCTCGCCGACTTTGTGCTTCCGCATGTCGAACAGGGACTCAAGAAGTCGGGACGCGATCGCAAGAACTTCAAGATCGCGGCGATCACGTTCGCGATCGTCGGACATAACAAGGAAGAGCAGAACAAGGTGCGGGAGCAGGTTCGCCAGCAGATCTCCTTCTACGCCTCGACGCGCACCTATCGGGTGGTCCTCGAGACTCACGGATGGGGCGCCGTCGCGGATCGCCTCAACGAGAAGGCCGCGAAAGGCGAATGGGCTGCGATGGCGAGTGAGATCACGGACGAAATGCTCGATGTGTATTCTGTGACCGGAACATGGGACGATATCGGCGATAAGCTGAAGAAGCGCTACGATGGTTTGCTGGATCGGATCGCGTTTTACATGCCGTATCATCCGGGCAAGAACGAGACTGAGTGGCGCAAGCTCAATAAACAATTCAACGGTTAACGTTCGCGGGCGCCCGCACGTGGCGCCAGGGGAGGAGAAATGATCAAACTTGCACTTCGCACCTTTGCGGCAACCCTGATTCTCGGCTCGGTCGCGTCCGCCTTCCATTCATCGGCGATGGCTCAAGGCGCGCCTGCCGCCGCCCCCTCGACCTCGACGGCGGGATCGAGCGAGGTCGCGCCGGGCGAGCGGAAATTCACCCTGGTAGCGGAACAGCTGGGCGACACCAAGTTCTGGTTGCCGAGCACCATCGTTGCGGAACCGGGCGACAAGGTCACCCTGGTGCTGAAGAATGAAGTTCCCGGCGCGGCGGTAACACATGGCTTCGAACTTCCGGCTTTCCACATCAGCGAGATCGTCACGCGCGGCGAAAAGCCCAAAGTGGTCCACTTCACCGTGGATAAACCAGGTGTATATCCTTACTACTGCCAGTTACATCCTGGCCATGTCGGAGGCCAATTGCTGGTCGAACCGGCGGCCGGAAAATAGCTGACGCCAGATTCATCCGATCGCGCAAGCGGTGGCGCCTCGAGGTCGATGCGCCACCGCTTCGTTTTCGCGCGATGCGATCAGCACTCCGATCCTGTACGGTAGGCCTCGATGCGAAGACGCCTGCTTTACGCCGGGTCGCCGGAGATGGCGGCGCTCATCGAGCATGCCGATCAACTCATGGACTCGCCCGCGTTCCGCGTCGTCAAAGCTGAGGGAAAAACTCGCGCGGGATTCCTTTCCCGTCCCGATGCGCCCGCGGTTTTCATCAAGCGGACGGCGGTGACATCAATTCTCAAGGGCATGTCGCAAAAGGCCGCCGGTTCGCGAGCCTCGCGAGCGCTGCATGGCGCGAAGATTCTGCGCGAGGCGGGATTTCATTGCGCGAAGCCGCTGGCTGCGATGGATGTCATGCGATCCAGTGCGGTGCGCGCCAGCTATCTCATCAGCGAGGCGCTCGAAGACGCGCAGATCCTGAGTCATTTCGCGCTAGGGCGAGAGGGCGAGGCGCGCCATGGATATACGCGCCGGAAAGCGGTTTCGGATGCCCTTGCTGCGGAGTTACGGCGGATGCATGACGCAGGCATCTACACTCGCGACCTTCAGGAAACCAACATCATGGTCGAGCAGCGCGGTGGGATGCGGTTCTATTTTCTCGACCTGGAAGATTTCCGCCGCGCGGCGAGCGTGTCGCCTCGACGCCGGATGCTGAACCTGGTGCACCTCGATCGCAGCATCGGCAGGTTTGTTTCGCGCGCCGGGCGCCTCGATTTCCTGTACGCTTATCTCGGCAGAAATCTCGATCGCGACGCGCGCCGGAAAGCGCTCGCGGAATATCTGCAAATCAGGCGCACCGTCGAGCGCGCTCGCAAGCGCCGTCGCGGATAGCGACCGCAACTTTCTTTTCTACAATTTTATGGCCCACGCGATTCGACAGCGCGAATACAAGCATCACGCCGAACGCCACGTCGCGGCAGGCGCGAATCTTCGCGATGTGATGCTCGGGCTTAACGACGGCCTCGTCGCGTCATTCGCGGTCACCTCGGGCGTCGCGGGGGCATTCAGCAATCCGAGTGTGGTGATCATGGCGGGCCTCGCGGAGATGCTGGGCGGCGCGGTCTCGATGGGGTTGGCGGCGTTCATCTCGGCCCGGTCGCAAATCGAGTTCTATGAGAGCGAGGTCGACCGCGAGCGTTACGAGATCAAGCGCTTCCCGGAACATGAGCGCGACGAGATTCGCGGCATCTACAAGCAGAAGGGTTTCTCGGGACCGCTACTCGATCAGATCGTCACGCACATCACCGGCGATCCGGAGCGCTGGGCCGACGTGATGATGCGCGAGGAGCTCGGCTTCACCGAGGAAAATTTCGAGTCGCCGTTGAAATCCTCGATGGTCGTTGGGGCCTCATATCTGATTGGCGCAACGGTGCCGGTGGCGCCTTATCTCTTCATCGGGCCGCCGACTGGAATCGCGCTCTCGGCGATAATTACCGTGCTGGTATTGTTTGCGGTCGGCGCAACGAAGACCATCATCACCACCCGATCATGGTGGCGCAGCGGCATCGAGAGCATGCTGACCGGAATCGCGGCGGGTGCGGTCACCTATGGTGCGGGCCGGCTTTTCGGCGGACCGCGTTAGGCGTCGATGAGGAGGTCGTCGCCCTCGAGCTTCACCGGATAGCATCCGAGCTTGACGCTCGGGTCATCGAGGTTGGCGCCGGTGGTCACGTCGTATTCCCATCCATGCCACGGGCAAGTCACCGTGGTGCCGTCGAGGGTGCCCTCGCCGAGCGGCCCCTTGCGATGCTTGCAGTCGTTGTCGATCGCGTAAAATTTCCCGCCTGCGTTGAACAGCGCGATCTTTTTGCCCGCGACGTCAACCACCTTGCCGGTACCTTCGGGAATCTCCGCGCGCGATGCGACCTTGGTGGCCATGTGAAAACCTCAAGTGGTATATTCGGCGTTTATCTTAACGTAATCGTAGCTCAAGTCGCAGGTCAGGATGGTCGAGGTGGCCTTCCCGAGCTTCAGATCGAGACTCACCTTGAACTCGCGCTCGCGCATCTTTTCAGCCGCGGCCGGCAACGCATCGACCAGCAAGGCGCCGCGCGCGGCAACCTTCACGCCCGCGATCGCGAGGACGAGGCGATCCGATTCCACCTTCGCGCCGGACGATCCCGCCGCCATCAGGATGCGGCCGACGTTGGGATCGCATCCGAAGAATGCGGTCTTGACCAGCGGCGAATTGGCGATTTGCCGCGCGCATCGCTCGGCATCGACGGGTGATTTCGCGCCCTTCACTTCGACGGTAACCAGCTTGGTCGCGCCTTCACCATCGTAAACGAGCTCGCGTGCGAGTTGTGCCGAGACCGCCTCGACGCCGGCATTGAAAGCGTCGAGGTCCTTGCGCGAGGGTGCGCGATTTTCCGCCGCTCCGCTCGCCATCAGGATGACGGTGTCGTTGGTTGACATGTCGCCATCGACCGTGATCGCGTTAAAGCTATGCGGCAGAGCCGCTTTGAGAGCAGCCTTGAGCTGCGGCGCGGAAACGGCGGCATCGGTGACGAGGTAGGCCAGCATGGTCGCCATTTTGGGCGAAATCATGCCGGAGCCTTTCGCGACGCCTGCAATCGTCACATTCGCGCCGCCCATTCGAATCGACAGCGAGGCGATTTTCGGCCGCGTGTCGGTGGTCATAACCGCGCGCGCGAAATCTTCCATGCCATCGGGACGAAGTTCCTTCGCGGCCTCGTGCACGCCGGCGCTGAACTTCTCCAGATCGAAAAGATGCCCGATGACGCCCGTCGATGACGGCGCGACCAGTTCGGCATCGCATCCGAGTTCCTTTGCGACGATCACGCACGAATCGCGCGCCAGCTTCAGCCCCGGCTTCCCGGTGAAGCTGTTGGCGCATCCGGAGTTCGCGACTACCGCCTGCAAACGACCCGCGCGGATGCGATCCATCGTGACATAGACCGGCGCGGCCTTGACATGATTGGCGCTGAACACCGCGGTCGCCGCCGCGGGAGCATCCGCGACGATGAGGCCCAGGTCCTTGGCGCCGACGGCCTTTTTCAAACCGGCACTCACGCCGGAAAAGCGAAAGCCTCGCACCACTGCGGGCTCAGCGTTAACGCGCATCAGATTCCTCCGTGCGCCGTACTATACGGATGAACGAGGCGCGTGCAAGCGCTCTGATGTGAAGGTTGCGGAGCTGACTTCGCGAAGTTAGGCGCGCCCGAGATCCTTCGCGAAGACGCTCAGGATGACCAAACGTCATCGCCGTTTGGTCACTTGCCGTGGCAGCGTTTGTATTTCTTGCCCGAGCCGCAGGGACACGGGTCGTTGCGTCCGACGCGCTCGCCCTCGCGCTTGGCCTGCGCCGGCGCCGATTGCTGCACTTCGGCGCCATGGCTCATCTGCACCCGCTGCGGCTTGGCCGCCTGCTGTTGCTGCACCTGCTGAACGTCCTGCGGCTTTTGGACCTGCACCGAAAAAACTTTCTCGACGATGTCCTTCTGCATCACGACCATCAGCGACTCGAACATCGAGAAGCCTTCCTTCTGATATTCGACCAGCGGATTCTGCTGCGCGTAGCCGCGCAACCCGATGCCTTCCTTCAGATGGTCCATCGCGAGCAGATGATCTTTCCACAATGAGTCGAGGGTCTGCAGCGACACGATCTTCTCGATCTGCCGCATCACCTCGGGCGAGAATTCCGCCTCGCGCGCATCGTACAGCGCCTTGATCGGCTCCAGCGCGAGGTCGATGAGATCGTCGGGCTGGCGGACTTCCTCTTTCAGCGCGATTTCCTTCAGGCCCGGGCGAAAACGGAACTGCTTGAAAAACGCGTTCTCGATTTCGTCCCAGTCCCACTGCTCGGGATCTTTTTCGACGTCGCAATGCGCCTCGACGATTTCTTCGATCGACGCTTCGCACATCTCGATGACGTCGTCTTTCAGCGGCTGCGGCGAGAGCAACTCGCGGCGGCGATGGTAAACCACCTCGCGCTGCTTGTTCATCACGTCGTCGTATTCGAGCAGATGTTTGCGGATGTCGAAGTTGTGCGATTCGACTTTCTTCTGCGCGTTTTCAATCGCGCGCGAAATCCATCGATGCTCGATCGGCACGCCGTCTTCCATCCCCATCTTGCCCATCAGGCCCTTGAGGCGGTCGGCGCCGAAAATTCGCAGCAGGTCATCTTCGAGTGAGATATAAAACCGCGAGGAGCCGGGATCGCCCTGACGTCCCGATCTTCCGCGCAACTGATTGTCGATGCGCCGCGACTCGTGGCGCTCGGTGCCGAGAATGTGCAGCCCGCCGGCCTTGAGGACCTGCTCGCGCTCGGCGGCGCATTGCGCCTTGTACTTCTCCAGCGCCGCCTGGAAATTCGGATCCATCGGATCGCGCGTGCCGGTCTCGGCCGCCGCCATGAACTCCGGATTGCCGCCGAGCACGATGTCGGTGCCGCGTCCCGCCATGTTGGTGGAAATCGTGACCGCGCCGTACCTGCCCGCCTGCGCGACGATTTCGGCCTCGCGCTCATGGTTCTTCGCGTTGAGCACATGGTGCTTGACGCCGGTCTTCTTGAGCTTCTCGGCGACGCGCTCGGATTTTTCGATCGAGACCGTGCCGACCAGCACCGGCTGTCCCTTCTCGCTGCACTCGACGATCTCATCGATAACCGCGTCGAACTTTTCCGCCTCGGTCTTGAAAATCATGTCGTGATGGTCGATGCGGATCATCGGCTTGTTGGTCGGCGCGACCATCACGGGGAGATCGTAGATCTCCTGGAATTCGACCGACTCGGTATCCGCCGTACCGGTCATGCCAGAGAGCTTTTTGTACATGCGGAAATAATTCTGGAAGGTGATCGTCGCCAGCGTCTGGTTCTCGGATTCGATCTTGACCCCTTCCTTCGCCTCGACCGCCTGATGCAGTCCGTCGCTCCAGCGCCGCCCCGGCATCAGGCGCCCGGTGAACTCATCGACGATGATGACCTCGCCCTCTTTCACGACGTAATCGACGTCGCGCCGATAGAGCGTGTGCGCGCGCAGCCCCTGGTTCACATGATGCAGCACCAGGATGTTGCGCGGGTCGTAGAGATTCTCTACTCCGAGTAGCTGCTCGGCTTTGGTCACGCCTTCCTCGGTCAGCGCGACGGTCTTCAGCTTCTCGTCGATGGTGTAATGCTCTTCGTTGCGCAGCTTCGGAATCGCGCGATCCACGATGTAGTAGGTGTCGGTCGATTCTTCCGACGCGCCCGAAATGATGAGCGGCGTGCGCGCCTCGTCGATGAGAATCGAATCGACCTCGTCGACGATCGCAAAATTATGCTCGCGCTGAACGTAGTCGTTCAGGTTGAACTTCATATTGTCGCGCAGATAATCGAAGCCGAATTCGTTGTTCTGCCCGTAAGTGATATCGCGCGAGGTAAGCCGCCTTGCGATCCTGGTCGCTCACCCCATGCACGATGACGCCGACGCTCAGGCCCAGGAAGTTGTAGATGCGCCCCATCCACTCGGAGTCGCGCCGGGCGAGGTAATCGTTGACGGTGACGACGTGCACGCCGCGCCCGGAAAGCGCATTGAGCACCGCGGGCAGCGTCGCGACGAGAGTCTTGCCCTCGCCGGTCTTCATCTCGGCGATCTTGCCCTCGTGCAGCACCATGCCGCCGATGAGCTGGACGTCGAAATGGCGCTGGCCGAGGGTGCGCTTGCTGGCCTCGCGCACCGCCGCGAACACGGGCGACAGCAGATCCTGGATCGCTTCGTTCTGGCGTTCGCGTTCCTCGATCGCGGTCAGCGTGGCGCGCCATTCGGCGACCTTCGCGCGCAGCTCGTCGTCGGAAAGCTTTTGGAACTCCGCTTCCAGTCCGTTGATCTCGTCGACGTACGGCCGGAGACGCTTAACTTCGCGGTCGTTCTTCGAGCCGAAGATCTTCCGCCCTATGGTTGAAAAAGATGATGCCATTTTTTAGCGGGCGAAGCGGCGGCGCAGGCCGCGGCGCTCTTTTGCCCGACCCATCATTGTAGCAAGAGTGGCAGGTTAGGGCAGTCCCGCGTCATCGCTCAATTCTAACCGCGGATTCGACCTCCGGCCCGAAAAATCGCCGGCCCACCCGCACGAAACGATCCGGCATCTCGGTGACGAAGAAACTCTGGCTGCCGCGCGCTGTCGCGACGCGATTCCCAGCGCGGCGAGGCGCTCGCGCACCGCTTCGGCGGTCGCAATCGCGGAGTCCACGATTTTCACCCCCGGCCCCATCACGCGCTGAAACAGCGGGCGCAGCAGCGGATAATGCGTGCATCCGAGCAGCAACGTATCGATGCCGCTGGCCTTGAGGCTCTCGAGATAGTACGCGACGGTTTTCTCGGCGATTTCGTTATCGAGGAAGCCCTCCTCGACCAGCGGCACCAGCAACGGACAGGCGCGGGTGTAAATTTCCGCGCGCGGCCGCGCCGCCTGAATCGCCCGCGTATAGGCGCCCGACGCGATGGTCGCCTCGGTGCCGATGACGCCGATTTTGCCCGGAGCGCGAAGCTTTCGCCGCGGCGCGCGCGCCCGGCTCGATCACGCCGATGACGGGGACCGCGGTTTCGGCGGCGATGCGATCGAGCGCCACCGCGCTCGAAGTGTTGCACGCGATCACCAGCATCTTGATCCCCTTGGCGAGCAGAAATTCGGTGTTCTCGCGCGAGTATTTAATGATCACTTCATTGGTCTTGGTGCCGTAGGGCAGCCGCGCCGTGTCGCCCAGGTAGATGAAATGCTCGCGGGGCAGAACCGCGACCAGCTCCTTCAACACCGTCAGGCCGCCGATGCCGGAATCGAACACGCCGATCGGCCGTTCTGCCGCCGTGTTGCTCGACCTGCCGCCGCGCGCCGACGCGGGCGCACGATAGCCATTGGGTGAGCGGCGCGGTCCGGGCGTCAGTCGCGAGGGCACCGCCTTCGAGGTTGGTACGACGCGGCGCGTCATCTTATAGCCAGCCGCTCGCCGGCCGTCGCCGGATGCGGCGCCGGAGCCCCGAACACGCGCTCGTGGACGCTGGAATTTTCCATGCACAAATATGCGGGGATCTCGGCGCCCGCGCTTTTGAATTTGTCGGCGAGGATTTTGTACAGGCGGATTCGCATCGGCGCGAAGGTGCGATAGCGGCCATCCTCAGCCAGCACGTCCTCGCCCAGCAGCATCGCATCTTTCGGAAATCGCCGTCGCGCCGCGGCGCGCAATCCGGCCGTCATCCGCAAACCGCCCATGCTGATGAAGGAGATCTTCGCGGGCGGAATCGTGGCGAGCAGCTCGTCCATCAAATCAATGTAGTCACGTTCCGCATCGTCATACGCGATCATCGGATCGAGGTGAAAAGCGACGCGATAGCCGGCATCCAGCACGCGGCGTGCGGCGGCAATACGCTCCGATGGCGACGCGGTGCGATGCTCGCAGGCCTCGAACACGCGGTGCGGCGAAAGCGTCCATGAAACCAGTACGCGGCCGCGCGGATCGAGCGTCAGCAGATTTTCGATTTCGTCAGTCTTGGTTTTAAATTCGAGGGTCAAGTTTTCGCGCGCGGCGAAAAAGTTCACCAAATCGATGCTGAGGCCGGTGAGCGAATCCATCGCGAGCGAGTCGGCCAGCTCGCCGGTGCCGATGCGAAAATGGCGCGTGGGCGCGCTCGCGCTCAGCTTATCGATCTCGACGAAGGCATCTTCATAGTTCGCATAAACCTGGAAGCCCGGATTGTCGGCGACGTATTCCTGCAGGAAGCAGTAGCTGCAATCCATCGGGCAGTTCGACGCGAGGGTGAGGACGAGGTATCCGCAGCAGGCAAATTTTGCCGAGCCTGCCGGGCATGCCATCAGGAACGGACTGCGCCGCCGCATGATAACCATCCGGCGCTTGCCGGCCGCGAATGAATCAACCACACCATCCAAAGGTCTCGCGGCGATGCGGCCATCCTCGACGAAGCTGACCGGCGCGACCGACGCGGCGCGCGCCACCACACGCCGCGCCAGCGCGGTGTCGCGGCACGCATCTTCTACATAGATGTGGTCGAGGTCAAACTTCATTCTTCGTTGTCGACGTCGTCGCCGCCCATCAAATTAACGATTCGAACTAGCGCGGCCTTTTTCTGTGCGATGGCGTCGATGAGATTTTCCATCTCCGGCGCGGTGCGCGCGCTGATGCGAACCACCAACTCATCAGAGCCGAGGTCCTTGGGCAACTCGACGCGCACACCCGAGGGGAGCTTGAGCGCGGCAATTTCCCCGGACAGGCGATCGACGGCCTCCTTCAGGCGGGGAAACCGTATCTTCCGCAGCGCCTCGATGAAAGCGGCTGCGCGCCAGGGACCGGAGCCCGCGAGCTTGCAGGCGCGTTGGACATCCTCGCGCAACAGAATTTCGGCGGGCGAGACACCCTCGCGAATTTCGATTTCGGTAAGGAGATCAATCGCGGCGACGAGCTGGCCGGTGCGCAGGTTGAGGCGCTCGGCCACGTCGAGCAATCCCATCCGCGATGGGGTCGGCATCGCGAGCCACTTCTCGGTCTGGGCCTCGGAAAGATGGCGGCCGGCGGCGCATGCGCGAATCGCGGCGGCGGTGGTTTCATCGCGCATCATCAGCGGTCCCTTTCCGCCGGGGCGTTCGCGAACGACCCGCAGCGATGTCAGGGTGGTGTAGATTTTCGCGAATACGCGCTCGCGGACCTTCTCGCAATATCGCCATCGTTGCGGGCGGTTTGCGAATTACCCCTGACAGCATTTGACGCAGTGTGGACATTAGATTTGAAAGCGCACCGTCCGCGCCCTGCCATTGCGCGGCGGTGGCGACATCCTCATATAGATGGGCCTCGGAGCTGCGGCCGCGAAGCGATGAGCCGTTCGCCAGGATACCGCACTTTTCTCTCAGCACCTTGACCACCGCGGCGCGGCGAATCGAGGTGAGGCGTTCGTTCGCGAGCAACTTCATCAGCGCGAGGACGCGAAAGCGATCCAGCGCGGGAATCGAGGACGATTGCTGATCGGCGTGACCGCCGCGGCGGGTAACCAGCGGCTCATCGAGCAGCCCGGCTTCGTGATCGATGAGGATGCGAAGCCACAAATCGTAGTCCTCGGCGGCGGCGAAGTCCTCGTCGAAGCCGCCGAGCGCGCGCAAGAGGTCGGTCGTCATAATCACCGCCGACGGACTGATGAGGCAGGTCCGCAGCGAATCAAGAAAGATGTCGCCGGCGCGTTTCAGATGGCGCAGGCCCGGGTTGACGCGGCGTCCATCGCGAATCCAAATTTCGGCAGTCTGTGAGATCGCGCAGTCGGGAAATTCGCGCATGAAGGCGAGCTGGCGGCGGAGCTTGTCCGGCGCCCAGAGATCATCGGAATCGAGGAAAGCGATCAGCGGCGCGCGGGCGACCTCGACACCACGATTGCGCGCGGCCGCCGGACCGCGATGCTCGGTGCGCTCGACCTTCACGTCCTTCAGATCGGCCAGCATTTCGGATGTGCCATCGCTCGAGCCGTCATCCACCACGATCAGCTCGAAATTCGCGTCGCGCTGCGCGAGCACCGATGCTACCGCGTCGCGCACCATCGCACGGCGGTTGTACGTTGGAATGATGACGCTGACCTCGGGAGTCATCGTGTTATCGCGCGAGTTTGAGGATGCGTCGGCGGAGCTCATCGATGCCTTCACCGTCAGTCACCGAGCATAGAATCGGTTCGACCTTGAGTGGCTTGAACGCGGCGACGGCGCGTGCGCGCTCGGAGCGCTTGAGCTTGTCGCATTTGGTGGCGACGACGATCAGCGCCAGATCGCGCTTGCGAATGATCTCGGCGAGGTCGAGTTCCTCGGCGCCTGGGCCGCGGCGCGAATCGATCAGCATCACCAGCGCCGCGAGATTTTCGCGCTCTTGTAGATATTCGCTCATCGACGACGCGATGCGTTGCGCGATGGCCTCCGGCATCTTCGCGTAGCCATAGCCGGGCAGATCGGCGAGCGCGAGCGAATCGCCAATCGCAAAAAGATTGATGCTCTGGGTGCGGCCCGGGGTCTTGCTGGTGCGCGCCAGGCCTTTGATCCCGGTCAGCGCGTTGAGCAGCGAGCTTTTACCGACGTTGGAACGGCCGGCCAGCGCGACCTCGGCGCGATTCCAGCGCGGGCATCCCTCGAGGGAAAAAACCGAGGTTACGAATTCGGCATCGAGCTTCATGATGATGCGCGGCGCGCTAGGGCCCGAACTCGATGCGCGGCGTCGGCGGCATCGACTCGCTGTGGGCGAGCAGGCGATCGAGTTGTACCGTCAGCGCATTGCGAAACTCGCGGAGCATGATGCCTCGATGGCGATCGGGGTAGGGCGCGAGGAATTTGAGCGCCGCGCGCAAGTGCAAAGTCGCGCTGTCGAAGAGGCCGTCGGCGAGCTTGTGATTGGCGACCGCGGCACGCAGCAGGCCGAGATAAAACTCCCAGTCGGATTCGTCGCCATCGAGGAGGTTCATGGCCTCCTCCATTTCCTCATGCGCTTCGAAGAACTCGCGGCGGTTGAACAGCTCGATGCCGCGTCGGAAATGCTCGCTGTCGGATTCATCCGGCATCAGGGCTCGTCGGTATCTTCGCCGCTGTCGGCTTCGTTCAGGTTCAGCGCCTTCTTGAGGCCCTCGAGCTGCGCGAGAAAAACGCCTCGGATGACCTGCTTGATGACGCCATCGGGGACCGGGAGCGATTGGCCGACTTTGGTCGATTCATGAAACTTCATCAGTGTCGAAGAGCCTTCGTCAACGAGATTATATTCCGCGGTCGTCGCGAACGGCCCGTCGCCGACGGTGTGATAGACGATGCGGTTGTCAGCTGGGAAATACTCGAAGGCCAACCGCGTCGTGATGTCCTGCCCGCCGGGCCCGGCGATTTGCATCTCGACGGTCTTCGCGTTGGCGGTTTGCGATATCACCTGAACGCTCTTCACCTGCTCGGACTTTGCGTGTTCCACATCCTTGATGGTGTCGAAGACGCGCTGCTCGGGCGCACCGATGCGCGCGGTGAAGTCCGCCGTCCACGCATCGCCATCATGGGTGATATTTTCCGTCAACATCCCCGCCTTGCGCGCCCGATGCTGCTGATAGAGGTAATAGCCGCCGACGACCACCACCACGATGATCACCAGGGTGCTGACGATTTTATAGGTTTTGCTCATCGATGCATGATTTTCCGCTTAGCGGCCGAAGATGCCAACCAGTTCCGCGCTTTGGATGACGTGCGCGTTCATCGCTTCGCGCAGCGATTGCGCATCAGCTTTGCGCTCGAAGGCAATCTTCGAATCGAGCGCGAACAATCTGAAGTGGTAATGATGCGGGTTGCCTGGTGGCGGGCACGGCCCCATATACCTGTCTGAGCCGGCGCTGTTGGCGCCCTCTTTTCCCTCAGAACCGCCGGCCTCGAAGCCCTGCGAAGTAGGTGGAATGTCGTACACGACCCAATGCACGAAAGTTCCTGCGGGGGCATCGGGATCCTCAACGATCAGGGCCAACGACTTGGTCCCCTGCGGAACGCCACTCCAGGACAGTGGCGGCGACTGCCCGGCGCCACTGCAGGTGAACTGGGTCGGGATGGTCGCCCCATCCGAGATGACGGGGCTGGTGATTTGGAGCTTCGCAGTGTCGCCCGCGAGGATGCCGGAGGGCAGCATCGAGACGATGAGCGACATCAAGCCTGCCAGAACTAGGTTACGCGACTTCACGCCAGTTAGAATCCTTGGAAGATGCCAAAAATGCTACAGGGCACCTAGCTAAACATCACGGTATAAGTTACTCTACTGAGAATACGGCTTCTATGAAGCCGGGGCGGGGCTTTCGAACAGAACAAATCAGGCATTAGCGCCTCTTGACCTGTCCCCGCAGTTTTGCGAGTTACTAGGGAAGTTAAGGCGGGCGTAAAAACGTAGCGAAGCCGTTTTGCAGACCATCAAGAAAAACTTTCCGACCACGTTCAAGCGGCGCGCCGAACTTTCTTTACCGGGAGATACCATGGCTACGGAATCCAAATACACCTTGCCGCGTGTGATGACGGTAAAGGAATTGTCCGACTACCTGCGCGTTCATCCCTCGACGATCTACAAGCTCCTGCGCCGAGGCGAGCTGCCGGGATTCAGAATCGGGACCGACTGGCGCTTCAATGCCGAGGTCATCGACAAATGGTGCCTCGAGCGCAATATGAAGTTGCCTGACGATCCTTCGACTCGAAACTAACCTGCGGGCGTTTCGAAACATCTTCATCGTTCCGCGTTAGCAGCTCGCTCGCCGATCCAGCTCGTCAAAAGCGGAAAGGATTCCCTTGCGCGACCCGGGCAGCGTAATTCGGGGGCGCGCCGCTTGATCTCGCCGCCGATGTGCCGCACCATTCCGTTCGTTCAATTGAATCATGATTAATGCAGCCCGAAAATCAGCTCCCACGGAGCCTGCAGCTCCGCCCCCGCGCCGTCGCGGCTCGCTCGATCAGGTTCTGATCGATGCCGCGATGGATTTGTTCGCCTCCTACGGGTATCGCGGCACCTCGCTGTCGCGCATCGCGCGCGCGGCCGGCGTCACCAAGGGCGCCCTCTATTGGCACTTCAGCGACAAGGAGGAGTTCTTCCTCGCGGTGGTCGACAAGGTCCTCGAAGAGTGGGGGCAGCCCTACCCAGGCAAGCCGATCAACAGCAAGAAGGAATTCTCACGCGCCTTTCTGTGGACCTTCGAGAACATGGCGGTCCTCAATGAGAAGAATCCCTGGGTCAGCCGCCTGCTCCTCATCATCATCCTGGAATCGCACAAGATAAGTCCCCGCGTACTGCGTGCGATGCGCAAGGCTAACCTGGGCTTCCTGCGCAACTTTCGCGTGCTGGTGCAGCACGGCAAGGAGGTCGGCGTCTTCGATGCCTCCCTCGACGCGCAATGGGCCGGTACGCAGATGTTCGCGAGCTATCTGGGCCTCGCGAATCTATGGTACCTGCACGGACCGCGCTTTGATTTGCGCCGTTCGCTGGCGCGTCAAGCGCGCGAGTACATGCGCCAATGGAGCGCAAAAAAATGAAAGCCGGGCTGATCTACGAGATCGAGACGGTCAAGCCCTTCAAATCGCCCACCTACGAGGCCGACGTTTATCGCGAGACGCTGGAGCAAATCGAGCTGGCCGATCGCCTCGGCTTCGATTCGGTCTGGACCGTCGAGCATCACTTCCTGCACGAATTTTCCTACTGCTCCGCGCCCGAGGTTTTCCTCGGATGCGTCGCCGGCCGCACCAAACGCATCCGCATCGGCCATGGCGTCGTGGTGCTGCCGTTCAATCATCCGGTGCGGGTCGCCGAAAGAATCGGTGTGCTCGATATCGTCTCGAACGGCCGCGTCGAGTTCGGTACCGGCCGCGCCACCACGATGGACGAGATCCTCGGCTTCGGCATGACGCCGGCCGAGACGCGTCCGCGATGGGCCGAGGCGGTCGAGATGATTCCGCGGATGTGGCGCGAGGACCCTTTCACGCATCATGGCAAATACTGGCCGGTCGAGCACCCTATCTCGGTGGTTCCCAAGCCGGTGCAGAAGCCGCATCCGCCGATGTGGGTTGCATGTACCAATCCCACGACCTTCGAGCTCGCGGCGCAAAAAGGCCTCGGCGCGCTATGCTTCACGCTCGGCGTCGAACTGCGCGACGTCGCTCCGCGCATCCGGCTTTACCGCGACACCATCAAGCGCGCGCAGCCGGTCGGGCAGTCGATCAACAACCAGGTCTCCCTCAACATCATGGGCCTGATCGATGACAACCCGAAAAAGGCCGAGGACCTCGCGCATGACGCGGTGCTCTGGTATGTGCGCAAGGGTTTCACGCTGGTGTCGTCGGTCGCCGAGGCGAAGAACAAGGACGAATCGTACAAGTACCTGACCACCGCCTCGAAGTTCGATCCCGCGCAAATCACCGGCGACTACTACAGCTTCCTCAAGGGCGACGATCTCATCGCGGTGGGAGGCGCGCCCGAAGCGTTGCGCATCGCGCGACGTTATCGCGAGCTCGGCGCCGACCAGGTGCTGTTCTTTCTGCAATACGGGGCGATTGCGCACGAGCAGGTGATGCGCTCGATCGAAATCCTCGGCGAGAAAGTGCTTCCGGAAATCCAGTCCTGGCCCACTCCGGGCGGCATCACGGTTTGCGAGCCGCGGACCTAACCCCTAACCCCTTCCCCTGAAGTGGAAGGGGAGCCGGAAAAAGAGACGAGTGCCGATCTGATTCCGTACCTGGTTCCCCTTCCACTTCAGGGGAAGGGGTTAGGGGTTAGGTCAGCAGCCCATCAATGATGTCGCGGGTCACCGGCTGCTTGAACCGCACCCTCCCGAAGATCGGCACGTCGGTCATCTTGCGCAGCGATTCCAGATTCGTGTCGGCGGCTTGCGATGAGGCCGCATCTACATCATTCAAAATCAGCCCGATGATGCCGAGACCGCGGCTGCGCGCGCGATGGATCGTCAGCATCGAGGCGTTCAGGCTTCCGGGACGGTTCGCCGCGACGATCGCGATCTCCAGGTTCAACACCCGCGCGAGGTCGGTGCAATCCTTGCCCCATGCGATCGGAGTGGCGAGGCCGCCGCTTCCCTCGACAATCACGAAGTCGCTGTCCGCGGCGATCTTTCGAAATGCCTCAGCGATCTCGAGCAGGTCGGGAGGCGCAATGCCATCAGCCTCGGCCGCGGCGGCAGGCGCGAGCGGTGACCGATAGCGATAGGGACAGATTAGATCGATCGGAAGATCGGATGCGGCGGCATACGCAAGGCCGCGTGCATCGGCAGCCTCGAGGATGCCGGCGACCTCGCGACAGCCAGTCTCGATCGGCTTCATCACCCCGACCCGCATCCCACGCGCATGCGCGGCGAACGCGAGCGCGCATCCGATCAGCGTCTTGCCGACGGCCACCTCGGTGCCGGTGATGAAGATTCCATGTCGCATTTGATGCCGATTCAATCACCGCGGGCAGGTTCCGCAAAGCTTTCGGCGCGGATAGATTTGCGGATGACCAGCATCGGACATCGACTTTTGGAAGCTTCCCGGAGGATTCAATGAGCAGCGCGAGCGTACCTGAAAAGAATGTCATCGACCGATGGGAGCGGATGCGGCTGCGTCATTCGCACAAACACCCGCCGTTGCTCAACATCAATGAGGCGGCGGCGCAATCGATGACCTTTGGTGAGCGCGCCTCGGATGCGTTCGCGGCGACCATGGGCAGCTGGAAGTTCATCATCATCCAATCCTGCATCCTCGCGCTCTGGGTGATCCTGAATATCACCGCGTACATCGAGCATTGGGATCCGTACCCGTTCATCCTGCTCAATCTCGCGCTCAGCCTCGAAGCGGCCTACGCGGCGCCCATTATCATGATGTCGCAGAACCGGCAGGCGGAAAAAGATCGGCTCGCGGCCGAGGAGGACTATCACGTCAACACCAAGGCCGAGGAGGAGCTGAAGGCGGTGATGCTGCATCTGGAGCAGCAGGACGAGATCATGCTGGACATCCTGCGCCGGCTGGAGGAACAGCATAACGTGGTGCTGGGCCGGCTGGGCGGCGGGAGCCTCGCGAGCACGCCGGCGCAATAGAAAACGGCCAGCGCGAGGCCGGCCGTTCCCGATGCTACAAATTGTCGCTAAATGCTACGGCGAGTCGGGCGCGGCGTCTCCCGTGGCGTCGCCCGAGTTCTTTGCCAGTTGCACCTTGAAGTTCTGCCAATGGTTCAGGATGTCGATGGCCTTCTGCAGCTGGACATCCTTCTCTTCTTTGGGCGGCTTGGCGCTCACCGCTTTGCTGGGCTGCGGGTTGCGATCGGCGGCGGCCGGCGCGGTCACTGAATCCTTGCTCTGATCGCCGGTCGGCTTCTCGGCATCGGTGCCGGAATGCTGCTTGTTCTGCTTGTTCTGGAAATGTCCGGGCAAATCGCGCTCGTGAATCTCTTCATTCTCGTCGAGCTGCGCGCCTTCGCCCTCCAGCGATGCGAGGGTCGGCTTCGGATTGTCGACATCGACATCGGGAGTGATTCCGACCGCCTGGATGGAACGGCCGTTGGGCGTGAAGTAACGCGCGGTGGTCAGCCGCAAGGCGGAATGATCATCGAGCGGAAGAATGGTCTGCACCGAGCCCTTGCCGAAGGTCTGGGTGCCGACGATGACCGCGCGCTTCTGATCCTGCAGCGCGCCGGCGACGATTTCGCTCGCGCTCGCGCTGCCGCCGTTGACCAGCACGACCATCGGATAATCCTCGAAGCCGGTCTTTTTATGCGAGAAATATTTCTGCTGCTGATTCTCGTTGCGGCCCTGCGTATAGACGATCAGGCCGCCGTCGAGGAACTCGTCGGAGACTTTGACCGCCTGATTGAGCAGGCCGCCGGGATTGTCGCGCAGGTCGAGCACGAGGCCCTTCACCTTGCCGTGGTTGGCCTTCTCGAAATCATCGACGGCCTTTTCGACGCCGTCATCGGTGCTCTCCTGGAAGGTGCTGATGCGGACGTAGCCGTAGCCGTCCTGGATGGTCTTTTCCTTGACCGACTGAATCTTGATGACGTTGCGCGCGAGCGTGACGTTGAACAGCTCGGGCACGCCGGTGCGATGCATCGTCAGCTTGATTTTGCTGCCGCGCGGCCCGCGCATCCGCTTGACCGCTTCGGTCAGGGTCATGTCCTTGGTGAAATCGTCATTGATCTTGATGATCTGGTCGCCGGCCTTGAGTCCGGCTTTGTATGCGGGCGTGTCCTCGATCGGCGAAACGATGGTCAGCACGCCATTTTTGATGGTGATTTCGATGCCGAGGCCGCCGAAGCTGCCGCGGGTTTCGACTTCGAGGTCGCGATAGAGCTCGGGGGTCAGGTACGCGCTATGCGGGTCGAGCGAGGCAAGCATCCCGGTGATCGCGCCGTCGATGAGACGCTTGGTGGAGACCGGCTCGACGTAGTTTTTTTGCACGATCGCGAGGACGTTCGCGAAGGTTTCCAGCTCGTGGTAGGAGTCGCTCGGGAGCGCCTGCGCGCGCTTGACCGCGACTTCTTCGAGGACGACGAAGCAGGCTATCAGGCAGGCTGCGAGCGTGATTGCCCATCGATTCTTCTTCATTACTGACATCCGAAACCTATCAACTTATAGAGTTCGAGCATTCAATCTAATCAAAAGCGGGCGTCGTTTGGATAGACGCGCGCGAATCATCCCTTGGCCGACAGCAGTTGCTGGAGCGCCTCTTTGACGTCGGGCCGCGACCAGTCGAAGGCGCCCATATGATGCGCGACAATACGGCCGGTGCGATCGATGATGAAGGTTTCGGGCACGCCGCTGACGCTGTAGGAATCGCCGACTTTGTTTTCCGGATCGAGCAGGACCTTGAAATGATACCCGTTCTTCTCGACGTAGGGCACCACCGCCGCTTTGCCCTTGGTGTCCTGGCTGACCGCGAGCATCACGAAATCCTTGTTGCCCTTGAGCTCGTCGTACAGCGTTTCCATCGAGGGCATCTCCTCGCGGCACGGCCCGCACCAGGTCGCCCATACATTAAGGAAGACCACCTTGCCCTTGAGCGAGGCCAGCGACACGGTCTCGCCGGTGAACGCATCCTCGAGCTTGAAATCCTTGGCGATGTCGCCGGCCGGGACCGGAGGCGCCTCGTTGTCGGCGCTTTCGCCGGAGCCGTTGGGGTTGAGCGCGATAGCATGCGGATGGCTGAGCTCATACGACGCCGCGAACAACAGCAGCGCCGCGAGCACGAGGAATGCCCCCAGCGCGGCGAGAGTCTTTCCGCTGATTTCCATCTAAGCCGTCACCGCCCGCTTCGGCTCTGCCCGCGAAGGTTCTTGATGCTTGCCAGATATAGAAGAGTAGACGTACAAACCGGTGCCGAGAATCATCATGATGATCGCAATCAATTGCGCTTCGCTGAGGCCCATGAACACGCGCGGATTGACCCGCAGGAACTCGACCATGAAGCGCGCTGCCCCGGCGAGCATCAGGTATAGGAAGAACAACTGGCCGGGGATTTTGGTTTCCTTTCGCCGCGACCACAGGAACACAAAGATGAGGCCATACATGATAGCCTCATAAATCGGCGTCGGATGCACGTGGACCCCGGGATAAAACGCCGACACCAAATGATTCTGGCTGTCGAGCTTCAACACCGTGTTGCCGTTCCATCCCACGATCGCGTTGGGATAGGCGACGCCCCATGGCAGCGTGGTCGGCATCCCCCAGTCGCCGTCGCCAGACAAATGGCATCCGATGCGCCCGAGCGCCTGCCCGATGACCAGCGCGGGGCCGGCCATATCGGCGGCGGTCCAGAAGTTGATCTTGTAGTAGCGCGCGACGAAGTATGACGACAGCAAGCCGCCAATCAGGCCGCCGTACCATACGAAACCGGAGCCGGAGAATATGATCGACCACGGGTCGTGCACGTAGGCCGGGAAGTTGTCGATGACCGAATACAGGCGCGAGCATGCGATGCCCGAGATCGCCGCCCACACCACCAGCGAGGACGCGAAGTCGCGGTTGAGCCCGCGCCGCTTGCACTCCGAGCTGATCACGAAGTCGGCGGCGAGAAAACCCAGCGCCATCATCATGCCGTAGCTGTAGACGGTTAGCGGGCCGAGCTTGAAGAGAACCGGAATCATCGGATGACATTATAATAGCGCGTCCTGAGGCGGAGACCAGAAGGGTTCTTTAGAGGTTAATTTCGGGGCCATTGCGAGGAGTGAGCTATGCGGGCCGTGGTGCAGCGGGTTTCCCAGGCTGAGGTGCGGGTCAATGATGCGGTCATTGGAAAAATCGGGCCCGGATTCGTCGTGCTACTCGGGGTAGCAAAGGATGACACCGAGAAGGATGCGGTTTACATCGCGGACAAAATCCTCCCGATGCGGGTGTTCGCCGACGCCGACGGCAAAATGAACCTCGCGCTGCGCCAGGTCGGCGGCGAGCTGCTGGTGATATCGCAGTTCACGCTGCTGGCCGATACCGAATCGGGACGGCGTCCCTCGTTCATCCGCGCCGCGCCACCCGATGAAGCGAAGCGCCTCTACGAGCTGTTCCTCTCGCTCGTTAGAAATGAGGGTGTTAAGGTTGAGACGGGCGAGTTCGGCGCCTCGATGGCGGTGTCGCTGACCAACGAGGGGCCGGTAACGATCATCCTCGATAGTAGGAAACCTAACCCATGACCCGGAGACCTAACCCCTAGCCCCTTCCCCTGAAGTGGAAGGGGAACCAGAGAAGGCGTATGGCGCGCGCGGGATTTTATGCCGTCGAGTCCGGGAAGATTTCCTTCCGCCGCGACGGCAACTGGTACAGCGACGAGGAGCGCATCGACAACCCGCGCATCGCGCTGCTGTTCTCCCAGAGCATCAAGCAGAACCCCGACGGCAGCTACTTCCTGCAAGTCGCCGAGGAGCGCGCGGCCATCAGCGTCGAGGACACGCCCTACGTGGTGAAGGGCATCGAGGATGACGGCAAGGGCGGCTTCATGCTGATGCTCAATGACGACACTCGCGAGGCGATGGATCCCGCGAGCCTCGAAGTCGGCGCGGAGAATGTGCTGTATGCGCGAGTGAAGGGCGGCCAGTATCGCGCACGGTTCCTGCGCCCCGCGTACTACCATCTGAGCGGCAACTTCGAGAGCGATGGCGCGGGTAGCTTTTTCATACAAATTGGCGGCAAGCGCTATCCGCTGAAAGCCGCGAGCAGCGACGATTCCCAAGCTCATCACTAAATCCCGTCCTGATCCGTCCCCCTTTCCTCAAGGGAAGGGGTTAGGGGTCAGGTCCACCGATCCGGTTTTGCACGTCGTCCTGGTGCGCCCCGAGATTCCCCAGAACACCGGCTCGATTGCGCGCTTGACCGCCGCGACCAAACTGCGTCTGCATCTGGTCGGCCCACTCGGCTACTCATTGGAGGATCGCTACCTCAAGCGCGCCGGGCTCGATTACTGGCCATTGGTGGATCTGGCGACCTATGCAAGTTGGGATGAGTTCATCGCCGCGCACCCCGAGGCCGCGATGAAGTTCTTTTCCGCGCGCACCGAGCAATCCTACTTGCAGGCGCAATATCAGCCCGGCGACTTTCTGGTCTTCGGGAGTGAGACCAAAGGACTGGGCCGCGACTTCATCGCGAAGCATCTGGAGCGCACCTATACCATCCCGATCTTCGAATCAGGCGTGCGCAGCCTTAATCTTTCCAATGCGGTGTCGATCGTGGTCTACGAGGCGCTACGCCAGACCGGCACCATCCGCTGATCTACGCCGTTTCTTCGCGCTTTTTGGTCGACGACGGCGCTTCCTCGGCCGTTGGGTTGGCGTTTTCTTGAGGGTGCTCTGAAGA
>CAWFBH010000013.1:0-110919 GCA_963814035.1 uncultured delta proteobacterium | reverse complement strand
TGGCAAAGTCCAATGCCGAGTTGGAGCGGTTCGCATACGTGGCCTCGCACGATTTGCAGGAACCACTGCGAATGGTCGCCAGCTATGTGCAACTCCTCGCGCAGCGCTATCGCGGCCGGCTCGATTCTGATGCTGACGAGTTCATTGGCTATGCGGCAGAGGGCGCCAATCGGATGCGAAAACGATGATCGCCGACCTGCTCAAGTATTCGCGCGCGGGCCAAGGCGATGCGTTCGAAACGATCGATTCCGGATCCGCGCTGGATCACGCGCTGGCAAATCTGCAATTCGCGATCGAGGAGAGCGGCGCCAGCATAACCCGGGGCGAGTTGCCGATCGTGCGCGGCATCGAGCCGCAGGTCCGGAGCTGTTTCAGAACCTCGTCGGCAATGCGTTGAAGTTCGCCAGGGGGAGCACGCACGCGCATTCACATCTCCGCCGCGCGCGCCGGCGATGGATGGGAATTCTCGGTCGCCGACAATGGAATCGGCATTGCCCCGGAATACAAAGAGAAAGTCTTCGAAATATTTCGCCGCCTGCACGGTCGTGAAAAATATCCCGGCACCGGAATCGGACTTACGGTATGCCGCAAGATCGTCGCCCATCATGGAGGTCAAATCAGCGTGCAATCCGAGGAAGGCAAAGGCGCGACATTCCGCTTCACCTTCCCCGGTGCCGTCGCGCGCAGCGAGTCCGCCAATGGACATCATGCAGCCGATTGAGATCCTGCTGGTCGAAGACAATCCGGGCGATGCGCGCCTCGCGGTTGAGGTACTCAAGGACGGCAAGTTCGCGAATCATCTCTCGGTGATCGACGATGGCATCCTGGCGCTGCGCTATTTGCGCTGCGAGGGCGAATATCGCGATTGCGCGCGACCCCGACCTGGTGCTGCTCGACCTCGCCAATCTTCCCGGCAAGGACGGGCGCGAGGTCCTCGGCGAGATGAAGGCGGACCCGCAACTGCAGCGTATCCCGGTGGTCATCATGACCACCGCGGATGCCGAGGCGGACGTGCTTAAGAGCTACGATTTGTATGCCAATTGCTACATCGTGAAGCCGGTCAATCTCGCGCAGTTCGTCAGGGTGGTCAGAAGCATCGAGGATTTCTGGTTGTCGATCGTAAAGCTGCCGTCGAGGCTGGACGCGAAATACACGACCGTGGATGACGCCCTTCCCCGGTCTTGTTTGAGATCGAAGACAATCCGGGCGACGCCCGGTTGGTAAAGGAAGCCTTGTCTGACGCGCTCTTTGCGCGCTGGCGCCTTAGCTTGCGGCGGACACTCGGCGAAGGTCTGGATCTTCTGGGCCAGGAAAGCTTCGTCGCGGTGCTGCTCGACCTGACGCTGCCCGACTGCATCGGCGCGGAAACTATCGAGCGGGTTCACGCTGCCGCTCCCACGATCCCGATTGTGATCTTGACCGGGCTGGACGACGAAGCGATTTCGCGCGCCGCTGTCAAGTCCGGCGCGCAGGACTACCTCGTAAAAGGCCTGTTTGATGGCGGATTGCTGAGCAAGTCGCTCTTCTATGCCATCGAGCGCGCGCGTTTTCGCGAGGAGCTGATGAAAGCGCGTGACGAGGCGTTGCAGGCGGCGAAACTCAAATCGGAATTCCTCGCCATCATCAGCCATGAAATGCGCACACCGATGAACGCGATCGTCGGGTCCGATCGAGATTCTCCTCGACACGGCGCTGGACCAGGAACAAACCGAACTTGCCCAAACCGCGCTGATCGGTTCGCGCACAATGCTTGCACTCATCAACGACATTCTGGATTATTCGCGGCTTGCTGGCGGCGAACTCAAGATGAGGGAGGTCGCCTTCGAGCTGTCCGAGACTCTCGAGGCGCTACTCGGCGACTTCACGGAACAGGCGCGGGAAAAAGGTCTCGCGATTAACATCTGCAATGAAACTTTCCGGCCGTTGCTCTTGGCGGGTGATCCCGCGCGGCTCGGTCAGGTGCTGGTGAACCTGGTTGGGAACGCGATCAAGTTTACCGAGCGAGGCGAGGTATCGGTTTCGGTGACTTGCGAAGTGGAAACCGCGTTGGAGGCGAAACTGCGCTTCACCATCGCCGATACCGGCATCGGCATCCCCCCTCATGTCGAAAAAAATCGGCTGTTCGCGCCGTTCTCGCAGGCCGATAGCTCCAGCACGCGCACGCATGGCGGCTCGGGGTTCGGTTTTCGCCATGCCGACGCAGATCGTGGAGCGGATGCGCGGGGAAATCAGCATCAAGAGCACACCCGGCAACGGTTGGACCTTCTGGTTCACGGCGCGGATGCGCAAGGCTCCCACCTCGATGCTGAAAGGGCACCACAGCTCGCGAATCGATTCGCAGCGGCACGGTCTTAGGTGCGCTTATCTGATGTTGTTCCGGAACGAGAGAAGCAGGCGATTGGCCTTGGCCGGATTCGCTCGGAAAGCTTCGGCCGCAATCTCGCTATCGAGGAAATCGCTCATCCCTTCGAGGTTTTCTTTCGCTGGCGACACGCCCTTGTAGAACGCCATCGCCCATTGATCGAACCGACGTTCGGTGTTGTGGCTCCGCAGTACAACCTGCAATCCGAAATGGCGCGGGTCGCGGCGAATTTTCTCGACCAGGGTGAGAACTTTTTCCTCCGGGCCTTCGATCACCTGCATGATGTTGCCGCCCTTGTATAGCAGCATCCCGGTGATGTTATCGCGCTGATTGTTTCGCCTGGAAACGCGCAGGAGAGTTCCAACTCGGAATCTTCCATGAGTCGGCTCGCCGAACTCACATACACCAGGGAAAAGATTTGCCCTTCCATCGTCGTTACCTCGAAGCCGTAGGGTGAACGACAAAGTGGAGCAACCGCTGTGCCGATGAGGAATGCGTCTTCTGGTCAGGATTTCTTCATTCACGGGCTATCATCTTCGCCCTGGTGTCCCGATTTGCCATCGGTCGTTGCGGCGACGAGTCTCATTTGTGGACTTCGACCGTCGCGGGGCCGCGCTTTTCGAGCACCTCAATCGATGCGCCACGACGTCCGCGCCGCGCGATGAACGATAGCGAAGCGTTTCCCAAGCGCAGGTCGTCGAAGCGAATCCAGTCCAACCACTCGGGAATCATCGGCGAGCGCATCACGATGCGATGCTCGAAGCCGCGCACCTCGATTCCCAAAATCGCTGAATCAACAAAAACACGCTCGCCGCCGACCACGCCTGCGGATAGCAGGCGACCGGATAGGGTACGGTCCGAGCCTTCGGCTCGCGCGGGAAGCCGCAGAACAGCTCGGGCAGGCTTCCGGAATCGAGATGTACGGCGGCCGCTTCGAAGAGGCCGGTCGAGATTTCCACCGCGCCTGCGGCGCTTCCGCCGCGCGAGTCCCCATCGCGGCCATCGCGTTGTCGTGCGGCCACACCGAACCGTTGTGATAGCTCATCGGGTTGTAGCGCTGCTCCCGGGCTGAGCGTGCGGATGCCCCATCCCGAAAACATGTCGTCCGCGAGCAGGCGCTCCGAGAGCATCGCCGCGCGATCGCCTCGATGAGCCCGGCGGCGAGGCAATGCGCCCCGTTCGACGCCATCACCGCGCACGGCCGTTTGTCGCCATCAAGCGCGAGGGCGAGCATCCGTTCCTCTCGAGCCAGAAGTCGCGCTCGAAGTTCAGTTTGAGCGCGCGGGCTTCCTCGCGCAGATGCTCCCGCAGATCATGCTTGTTGAGCCGGCCCGCGACATCAGCCAACGAACAATACGCGGCGTATGCGTAACCCTGCACCTCGGCGAGCGCGATGGGCGCCTTGGCGAGCTGCCGTCAGCATGTGAGATCGAATCGAGGGAATCTTTCCAGCCCTGGTTGGCGAGGCCGCGCGGCGTTTCGCGCTGATACTCGATATAGCCGTCGCCGTCCCGATCGCCATGGTTGCCGATCCAGTCGAGCCCGCGTTCGACGTTGGGCCACAGCTCCCCCGCGAGTTTCAAGTCGCCGGTGGTGCCGACATAGCGGCCCATCAGCCACAAAAAGAGCGGCGTCGAATCGACACTTCCGTAGTAGCGCCGAACGGAATCTCGCCGGTGTTCGCCATCTCGCAGGCGCGCATCTCGTGGATGATCTCGCCCGGCTGTTATCCCGCGGCTTGTTGTTTTCGGTGCCCTGCAACGATGCGAGGGTGCGCAGAACTCCCGCCGCGAGATCGGGAAAAAACGGCAGCACGGAGAGCGCGGTAATGATGCTGTCCGGCCGAACAGGGTCGCGAACCACGGAATCCCCGCCATGATCGAATGGCCGCGCTCACTCATGGTGGTGAGCGCCGCGAGATCTCCGAGCGATCGATTGATAAGCGAATTGGCGACCTGGTTGCTGGTGCTGAGATGGGTGAAGCCGGACGCCACCGCGCCGACCTCGGCACGCCGCCGCTCCAGCGCGTCGCCGAAGGCGCGCGGCACCGCGATCTTGCCGTTGGCGCGCGGCTGCTCCTGACAGGCCTCGACGCAGACCTCAATCTCGACCGCCTCGCGATGTTTGAGCGACATCGCGAACGATGCATTTGCTTCGGCCAGCTCGGTGGGTTTGCGGCTGAAGCCGATCACCGTCGCGCGCCGGATGTGATCGAGCCCATCGTAGCGGAACTCGACCGAATTTCTGCCGACCTTCGCCGGATGCATCTCGCCCCGTTTCTTGCGCGCCAGGCCGCGGACCTCGAACATGTCGCGGAAATCGGCGCCGAGCGAGAAATTGAGTTCAATCTTTACGGTTGATGGGGCAAAGTTCTGAATCGCGATGCGCTGGTATAGGCGCGGGCTGTTGAGTACCCAACTGCGCTGGATCTGGATCAGGTCGCGCTCCAGCAGCTTCGAATTGTCGGCGCCGCGCAAGTCGGGGTTGGTGAGGTTGGCGCGCACCTCGGTGTTGTCGTCGCTCACGTAGGAGTTGAGAAAATGCGGCACCTCGCCGGCGATGCCGATTTCGAAGCAACTCAGGTGGCGCGTGTCGCGATAGAAAAATCCCAGCGCCTCGAGCGGCGATTCCAGGATATCGCCGGTGGTTTCGAACACCGCGAACGATTCGCCATGCGCGAGGACTCGGGTCGAGCGCCGCGACGCCATCGCGGACGCGAGGATGTAGAAATCGCCGCTAATCCTGCGCAGGGTGCTGCGCGCGCGCGGCGCGCCGCCGTCGTGGAGGGCTCCGTCGCGTACGCGGTTGGGAACCACGATGGTCGAGTCAATGCGCTTTTCCGATTCAGAAGCAATTGATGCCACGCCGCAAACCTTCGAGGGCAAAACGAGATAGAGACCGGTCTGAAGACCCCGGATACCAGCCCCCTCAACACCTACCCGCGCGGCGTACCCGTATCAACCACCCAGTTCGTCGAGGAGCGCTTTAGCGTCTCTCAGATCTGCGGTGTCGAAGCCCTCGGTGAACCAGCCGTATATGTCGGCGAGCATCGCGCGGGCTTCATCGCGGTTGCCCTGCGTCGTCAGCATTGCGCGAGGCTGTTAGTGGCGCGTGGTTCCCACGACTTTGCCTGCTGTGTTCGAGCAATCCTTATGGCATCGCGAAACGAGGCGGTCGCCTTTTCCGCATCCGGATTTTCGCCGATGAGGAGCAGATCCCCGAGCATCTGATGCGCCGGTGCGAAGAAAAATTTGACGCCGGTGTGCTCAATCAGCGTCAGTAATCGCTGCACAGCCGCGAGGCCGGCAGTGCGATCCTCAGCGAGACGATTAACTTCGGCCAGCAGCGCCAGGGTTGAAATGATCGCGATAGTATCTCGGTGTCGTTCGGCCTCGGCGAGGGCGCCTTCGATTTCGCTGAGCCCGGCCGTGGGGCCATCGGTGCGAGCACTCACCCATCCGAGTCGTGCCCGCGCGGTCGGCAGGAAACCTGAGGTGAAGCCGTGCGCGAATCCTATCTCGATGATCGCGTTCGAATAGCGCCGGACTGCGGCGGGGTCTTGGGTCCATGCGCTCAGATCATTTTCCGCACCCAGGACGACAGAATATCCATTCGGTGCGTTCCGCTATCAGCTAGCGCGGCCGCTTTCCTTATCGTCGCGAGCGCGCGATCGGGATATCCGAGGCACCATGAACTCAATGCGGAATAGACGTGGCCGAACACGCTTACATCGCCGACCCAGAGACCGGGGTTTTCGATTTCCGCTGAATACGAGGCCAGCCCCTTGCTCGGCGTGAGCATATGATCGTGCAAAATCGCCGATTTGAAACATATTGTTCCCCAGCGGAAAATGTGACGCGATTGATAGCGCGGGGATGCCGCTCCTCTCGCCGTACTCGCGGATGCGCTCGACTAGCGGAACTGCGATATCCATCTCTCCCTTTACCAGGTGGATAGACCATTTTCCGGTGAGGGCGCCTAAAGTTTGGATCGGATCGTCAACGCGCTCGGCCAGCTCGACCGCGCGCGTGTAGGTGCGCTCAACCGCAGTGCTGTGCCAGCCCTCCAACGCGTTAGAGACCTGGCCAAGAATGTTCAGCAGGATCAGTTCGCCATGCGTGCGCGCTGCGCTTTCGGGGGCGGCGCGCATCAGGTCTATTGCCGAGGTGAGATAGGCACTCGCTTCGCGGTAGGCCGATCGGCGAAGCGACTGGACTGCGGCCAGCCGCAGATATTCGATCGCCTTTTCCGAATTGCCGCTGCGCGCAAAGTGGTGGGCGAGTTCACTCAGATGATCGTCGAGCGATTGAGTGAACGAGGCTTCCAGGGCCAAACCTACCCGCTCGTGAAGCACCTTGCGGCGCTCGACCAGCAAAGACTTGTAGGCGACTTCCTGGGTGAGCGCGTGCTTGAAGGTGTACTCGATATCGCCGGTGGCAGGCTGTTCGTAGATGAATTCGGCAAGCTGGAGGACCTGCAGCATGCCATTGAGCTGGTCTTGCGATTTGGTGATCACTCGTTGCAAAAGGCCCAACGCGAAATCTCTTCCGATCACCGCGAGCGTCTGCAGCAAATCCTTTTCAGCCGGCGCCAGCCGATCGATGCGCGAGGCGAGGATGTCCTGCACGGTAGGCGGAATCTTCAACTCCGCCAACGGCTTGACCAGTCTGACACTTCCGTTGCGGACCAGCGCGCCGTCATCGAGGAGCACCTCCACCGTCTCTTCCATGAAGAACGGGTTGCCCTCGGTCCTTTCGATGATGAGGCTTTTGAGCGCGCCCAAATCCTTGCCGTCGCCCAACATCGACGAAAGCATTTCTTGCGCGCTTTCCGCCGCCCAGCGGGTCGAGTCTGAGCTGGGTGTAATAGGTCTTGCTATTCCAGTGATGCGAATACTCGGGCCGATAGTTCACCAGCAGCAAAATATTCGCGGTGCCGATCGAATCGGCGAGGAGATTGAGAAATTCCTGCGTCTCGTCATCGATCCAGTGCAAGTCTTCGAAGATCACCATCAGCGGTTGATTGAGCGATTCGCGCAGCAGCAACCGTTTGATGGCTTCGAAGGTACGGCGCTGCTTGATTTGCGCATCCATCTGCAGGAGCGGGTCCTCGCCTTCGACGATTCCCAGCAGCGCGTAGAGGTACGCAACGGTATCTTCCAGCGTGCGATCGAGTTCCAGCAACTTTCCGAGGATCTTTTGTCTACGCCGGCGGCTGTCGTCTTCCGAAGCTATTTCGAAATAGCCGTGTAACAGGTGGCTTGGCGAGGTTACGTCAGTGTGATACTTCGCAACCGCAGTTCGTGTACAATGGAGGCGCGATGAGTCCCGAGTATTCCGCCAGCACATCGAAGCGACGAGGAATTTTTCTAAGCGTAATGGCGGTTCTGTTCGTTGTTCTCGCGATTTCCGACTTCACCAAGGTGCTGCAGCACGCGGGAAATCCTGCGGTGGGCGGCATCGTGATCCTCGGGCACAAATTTACCCGTAAACTCGCCACTCTGAGCTTGGGACCGCTATTCGGCTTGTTTCTAATGACCTATGCGTACGGATTGTGGAACATGAAGCGCTGGATCATCCCGCTTTCCGTATTCTATGCGTTCTATGTACCAGTGAATCTGGTGCTGTTCTGGTCGCTGCATCAGTTTGCCCCCGCCTACCGTGCGCTTTATTGTCTTCTATCTCTTTCTAGCACTGACGGGCTCGATCGGAACGGCGCTTTACCTGGCTTTCCACCAAGAGCAACTCGGATAGCTTCGCCAAAGTCTCGCTAATGTCAGAGCCTTGTCTCATTTGCGGAAATTAAGTAACTTACATAGCTTGACAAGTAATCTATTCCCGGGAGTTTGCTGATTCCACATGAGTAAGGGCTTTACCCTCTGGTTCACAGGTATGTCGGGCGCCGGCAAATCGACGCTCGCCAATCTCCTCGCCGACGAACTTCGCGCGCGCGGCCACCTGGTCGAGGTCCTCGATGGCGACGAGATCCGGACCCATCTTTCCAAGGGCCTCGGCTTTTCCAAGGAAGACCGCGACACTAACATCCGCCGCATCGGCTATGTGGCGCGCCTGCTGTCGCGCAATGGCGTCATCGCGATCTCGGCGGCGATCTCGCCCTATCGCGACGTTCGCGATGAGTTGCGCTCGCAGCACGAGCGCTTCTTCGAGGTGTACATGCATTGCACCATCGAGAAGCTCAGCGAGCGCGACGTGAAAGGCCTCTACAAAAAGGCGCTGGCCGGCGAAATCAAGAACTTCACCGGAATTTCCGATCCGTACGAGCCGCCGGTCAATCCGGACCTGGTGCTCGACAGCGCGACCGAAAGCGTCGAGCAGAGTCTCGGCAAGTTGATCGGACGCCTCGAGGAAGTCGGCTACATCAATCGGAGGGCCAAATGAGTTCCGTGGCCAATGATGCGATCACCGCGCACGGCGGCGGCGAACTCAACGACCTCAAAGCGCCGGCCTCCGAGCGCGCCGCGCTCAAGTCGCATGCCGAAAAACTTCCGAGCGTAAAACTCGGTGCGCGCGAGACCGCTGACTTAGAGATGCTGGCCTCCGGCGCCTTCACTCCGCTCACCGGTTTCATGGGCGAGGCGGATTACAAAAGCAGCCGCGACAACATGCGCCTTGCATCGGGAGCGCCGTGGTCGATTCCGATTACCCTCGGCGTGGATGAGGCGACTGCGCGTTCGCTCAAGACGAGCAGCGACATCGCGCTCATGCATGACAACGGCACGCGTCTCGCGGTGATGAAGCTCGCCGAGATTTATAAAGTCGATCGCGAGGCCGAGGCAAAAGCGGTGTTCGGCACCTCCGAGGATGCGCATCCGGGCGCGAAGAACGTCACCTCGACGCCGCCCTACAGCCTCGGCGGGCGCGTGACACTGTTCGAGGAAATTCCCGGCCGCACCTTCATGGAGTATCGGCTCGAGCCACGCGACACGCGCGCCGCGTTTCGCGAGCGGGGATGGAAAAAAATCGTCGCGTTCCAGACGCGCAACCCGACCCATCGCGCGCACGAGTACATCCAGAAGGCCGCGCTGGAAATTTGCGACGGTCTCCTGCTGCATCCGCTGGTCGGCGAGACCAAGGGCGATGACGTGCCCGCCGCGGTCCGCATGGAAACCTACAAGGTGCTCATCGATCTCTACTACCCGAAGAATCGGGTGATGCTCTCGGTGATGCCCGCGCACATGCGCTACGGCGGACCCAAAGAAGCGATCCTGCACGCGATCATCCGGCGCAACTACGGCTGCACCCACTTCATCGTGGGGCGCGATCACGCCGGGGTCGGCAGCTACTACGGCACCTACGACGCGCAGAAGATTTTCGACAACTTCAAGCCCGGAGAAATCGGCATCACCACGCTGAACTTCGAGAACACCTTCTTCTGCAAGAAGTGCGAGTCGATGGCGTCCTACAAGACCTGTCCGCATGAGGATGCAGACCGCCTGTTACTATCCGGCACCAAGGTGCGCGAGTTGTTGCGCGCGGGTCAGGCGCCGCCGCCCGAGTACACGCGCCCCGAGCTGGCGAAGATTCTCATCGATGCGATGCGCGAGAATAAGTAGCTCACGATTGCCGATCGATATTTCAGAGGCGTTCCACCGATGGTGGGCGCCTCTCCTGCAATCAGTGCGCGGTTTCGACCGTGAGACTGGTCACGTTGTGAACCCATCGCGCGTGACGCTTCTCGCCCGGCGCGATGATGCGGAAGGGACCTTCGGCAGGACCAAGCTTCTTGCCGTCGCGTTGATCAACCAATAGCACGCGACGATCGGTGAATGCAGGATCGAGCTCTGCTAACGCAAAGACTGCGTGATAACCATCCGAAGCGCCGACGAGGACATAAAGCGCCACCTGCTTGCCGCGGAGATCCTTGCCGGTCGGCGTCCCGACGCGGCCAAGGATTTCGATGAGAGGGACTCCAGTGTAAGTGGCGTGCTTGCCTCTCTCGTCGACTACATTGACTGTCTCGCGCGCCATCGCATCGAGGTCGTGGACGGCGAGCTCGACCGACTGCCCGGTGGGCCCGCTAACATGTAGTGTCGGCGCGTGCCCGGCAGAGGTCTGTCCCCAAGCGACCGATGGCAGCGCGAAAACTACCACTATCAGCAGCAGCTTCTGACCGGTGCCCAAGCGATCGCTCAATCCTTTTGGATCATCACTTCGGTGGCTTTGATCACAGCGATGACGTGGTCGCCCTTCTTGAGCTTCAATTCCTCCGCGCTGCGACGGGTAATGACGGACTCCACCAGGTCGCTCCCGACTTTCACCGTGATGAGGGCGGTGACGGTCCCCAGCAGGACATCGGTCACCTCGCCCTTCAAATGATTGCGTGCGCTCAGCGCCATGATGCTTCTCCTTGATGGCCTCGATCATAGAACGCGCGAACAGCGAAAGCAGCACCCTCTCTAGAACGTCATGCGGCCGGTGAGGACCCAGGCATTGTGGTACATGTTGTATTTCGTCACCGCGACCTGGAAACCGGCGCCCACATTGAACTTGACTCGTTGCCAAATCGGGAAGCGCCCAAGGAGCAGACCCGGCGTGATGAAGAGCTGATTCTTGCCGGTGTGCTCCCCGTCGGGATACCAGGTGTAGTTGGTTTCGACTTCGGGCCAAAAATAGGTGAGCAGGTGATACTGGAACGCGGTGTTCCAAGCCACCGGTTCGCCGAGGCGATCGGACCCGCCATTGGGCAAAGCGACGCTGGCGGTGCTTTGAATGTCGAAGTCGCCCCATCCTTTGCCGCCCGCGATCGTCGGGGTGAAGACTGCGTGTCCGGTGCTGTTGCCGGCGGTTCCGGTCGGCGCGCTGAACCCCATGAACGCGGTCAGGATGTAGTTGCCGTGCTCCTCGTTGGCGGACAGTATCCGATACTTGATGAGCGCAGTCCAATCGCCGAAATCATCGGAGCCGCGCGTCTTCGCGCCCGCCTTCCCCGGCTGCTCGTGCGACTCATAATTGGGAATGCCGAGAATCACCTCGACCGTTTCCCACGGGATGATTTCGATGCCCTTCCCCGATCCGTAGTTGGTCAGCATCGCGCCATGTTGCATCGACTGGAAGGACTGGTCGTAGCGTAATTCCTGTTCCAGCCGTGGCGTGACGGTGACCAGCGGCGTCATCCAGCGTGGCTGCTCGGCTTGAGTGCGGGTCGCCATATCAAACCAGGTCGCGGGAAAATATCCGGGCGCGAGGAGGCTATAGGGACCGGGAGGCGCGGTATTGATTAAATCCGCGCGTCCCCGCGAAGCGCTGCCGAGGACGATCACGGATACCGCTATCCAAAGAAAGTAGGAAATCGATCTGTTACGGGAAGATTTCATAGCCGTTCTTATGCCAGCTATCTAGCGGGCGAGCAAGTATCGTGGCATAAAGTCGCAAGGCTCGATGGTCGGTTCCGATCAAACAGAGAATCATCAGTTGAAAGGCGGCACCACGTGAATAGATGTTCTATTAAATCGGCGCGGAAGATTTCTCCGATAGTCGCGGCGCTGCTGCTCCTGCTGAGTTTGCAGCCCCCTGCCCCCGCGCATGCGGCCGATGAGATCACAATTGCGGCCGCGGCCGATTTGACCTTCGCCTTCAAAGCTGTGGCGGCGAAGTTCCAGGCGCAGAGCGGCTCTGCGGTAAAATTATCGTTCGGGTCGTCGGGCAATTTCTTTTCCCAGATTCAAAACGGCGCGCCCTACGACTTGTTCTTTTCCGCCGACATTGGTTACGCGAAAAAGCTGGAGGCTGCCGGCCTGACCGAGCCCGGCACGCTATACGAATACGCCGTTGGCAAGATCGTGCTGTGGGTTCCCTCGGCCTCGAAGCTCGATGTGAGCAAAGGACTGACGGTGTTGACCGATCCGGCGATCCACAAGATCGCCATCGCCAATCCCGAACATGCTCCCTACGGCCGCGCGGCGAAGGCTGCGATGCAGAAGGAGGGCGTCTATGATCAGGTCAAAGACAAAATCGTGCTGGGAGAAAATATCTCCCAGACAGCGCAGTTCGTGCAGTCCGGCAATGCTGACATCGGGATCATCGCGCTCTCATTGGCGCTCGCACCCACGATGAAGGACAAGGGCAAATATTTCGAAATCCCTGCCGCTGACTATCCGGCGATCGAGCAAGCCGCCGTGGTTCTGAAGTCATCGAAGAAAAAAGAGCTGGCGAAGAAGTTCATCACCTTTCTCCGCCAGCCCGACACGATCTCTGTCATGCAGCAATACGGCTTCGTCGTCCCGAAATGAGACCGTGAGTTATCGCTAGGGGCAAACCTCCGGGATCGCCGCGGAGGCTTTGATGTACTTCGCCAAATCCACTCCCGATGGGATGAAAGCCATCCCGCCCGGATTCCCCATCCCGTTGACGATTGGGGTCACGACGCCGGTAGTCAGGTTGGTCTGGCCGACGAATGAGGTGGTGGGGTTTAGCGCATTCGCCGGCACAAATACCTGAACCGCGGAGTACGCCGCAGCCGCAAAATATGGTGCGGTGATGGCGTAGACAGTATTTGTTCCCTTATCGGCGACCAGCAACTCACCGGCGCTTTGGTTCGTGAACACCGTATCGTCAAGCTGGGTTTCAGCGGCGTCTGGTCCCGCCTCCGAGCTCAGTGGAACCACGAAGGCATTCTGACACGGCAGCCCCGGATGCTGCACGATGATCAATTCACCGTCACCCTGCGAGGTCATCACCAGCTCACCCAGCGGGTCCACGATCATCGAGTCGGGGTCCTGCAGATTCAGCGTTTCCTGCGAGCCGGTAATCACATTGGTCGCGGGCGCGTTGCCGTTGAGGATCGGCGTCAGCGCGAACTTCTTTCCGGTAATCCTAAGCGACACGATGGCCGGCGCGGTGTTGGGATTGATATTCATCGGGTCGGAGGCGCTGATGTAGATCGCCCGATTATTGAAGTCGATGTCGTCGTAGCCTCCGTTCTGCGGGCCGGTGCCAAGCATATAGGGCGCCGACTGCTTTTTGGTCTTCAGGTTAATTATGATCAAGGTGGCGTTGCCATCTTCGTTCTGCAGCGCCCATAGCTCGTTATCTGCCGGATTGTAGCGAAGCCCGTCGTTGTGACCGACGATCGGAATATTGTCGACCATGTGCCCTGCGAAGTCGTACTCGATAATATTGCTCACCGCGCCGCCCGAACCGTCCGGCGCGCCACCGTTGCCATAGCCGACAAACACGTTGGTGGCGCTGAAGGTTATCGAATCGGGCGCGAATATGGTGTCCGTGCCGGTTGCGAAAGTCGTGATCTTGTATGGCGCAACTGGAACCGGTTGGGCCGCGCTGCTCGACGGTATAATCGAAATCAGCAGGGCGGGCATAAGCATCGAACAGACGGCGGCGACGTGATTCTTCAGAAGTTTCGCGAGCGCAAGTTTCAGCACGTGATCATCCCTCGGGCCGGAGCGATGTGATTTTGATCTAAGCGCCGGCGCGCGAATAGCTTACGCATCACCGCGGCCTTCGATCTGTCCAGTTGGTAAAGGAATGGTGAAATTCCGGTTAATCCGCCGAGGATATCCACAGCATCGATTTAGGCCTGGCGATATCCACTCAAAGTCAAGTGGACTTTCCAATGCTTATTGGAACTGACGCGCGATTCGATTTTTAAATTCCGTTCATCTTGCAGGCATTCCTCGTTCATCGCCGTCAAGTAGCTTTCCGCGCCGAACCCTTTACCTTGGAGGCCTAAATGAAACGGAAACTGCGAAACGGCATCGCGCTGGGCGCCTTAGCGCTCGGAGCACTGTCGATGGCTTCGGTGCGCGCCTACGCGGCACACCGTCCCAATATCAAGCACGTGCTGTTGATCAGCATCGATGGCATGCACGCAATCGATTACCTGAACTGCACGAGCGGTGGCTACTGTAAGAACCTGGCGGCGCTGGGGACCAACGGGGCCAATTTCCTCAATGCGCAGACCTCGCGGCCGTCGGATTCCTTCCCCGGGCTGATGGCTCTGATGACCGGTGGGACGCCGCGCACGATGGGCGTCAACTATGATGTCGCGTACGACCGGGCGCTGAATCCTCCGCAGGACACCACCGGCAATGGGTTGCCTGGCAGCGGCCCCACCTGCCCTACAACTCCGGTCGGTACGAGCACTGAATACGACGAAGGAATCAACCTCAATCAAGGCACGGGTACAGGCGCCGCTAACCAAATGTTTCTGAACGGAGGCGCACCAACCGGCGACGGCGGGGTAAACTCGATCGATCCGACCCGGCTGGTCCGCGACGAGAATTGCAAACCCGTCTATCCATGGAATTTCGTTCGCGTCAACACGATCTATGGAGTTATTCACGCGGCGAAAGGCTACACCGCGTGGTCTGATAAACATCCTTCATATTCAGCGGTCGGTGGCCCCAGCAGCGGCACCACTGACAGTAATGTCGACGATTACTATTCTCCGGAAATAAATTCCGCTGTTTCGGGCTTCAGTGCCGCGCCGAAGCAATTACTTATCTCTCAATGCAGCAACAGCGGAACGCCAACCCTGCCTGACGCAAATGAGAGCACCTCAGACGACTACACGGGGAGCTTTCAGAACATTCAGTGCTATGACGGTCTCAAGGCGATGGCGGTCATTAATGAAATCAATGGTAAGAATCACGACGGCACCGCCAAGACGAAGGTACCAGCCATATTCGGCATGAACTTCCAGGCGGTCAGCATCGGCCAGAAGTTGATCTACCAGTATGGCGCGGTGGCAAGCGGCTACAGCACTTCGGGCGGCTATCTCGATTCGATCGGCACCCCAAGTCCTTCGCTGAAGCAGGAAATCATGTTCGTCGATTCCGAGATCGGCCAGATGGTCACGCAACTGACCGAGCAACATCTTATCGATTCGACGCTGATCATCGTTACTGCCAAGCACGGCCAGTCGCCGGTCGACTCCAGCCGCTACGTCAAAAACGGGGCCCCAAACGATCCGGCTACAATCCTGAGCAGCTTCCTGGCGCCTTCCGAGAACAGCCCCCTCGGACCGACCGAAGATGACGTCGCCTTGCTCTGGCTGGCGGATTCGAGCGCTAGCAATGTGGCCACTGCGGTTTCGACGCTGGAGACCATGTCGCCCACGACAAACAACATCGCAGGCATTGGCGAGATTTTCTCGGGCCCTTCGATTGGTCTCTTTTACGATCCGACCGACTCCCGCGCGCCGGATATCCTGATTACGCCGAATATCGGTGTGACCTACTCCAACAGCAAAAAGAAGCTCGCCGAGCACGGCGGCTTCTCGCATGACGACACCAACGTGATGCTGCTCATCTCGAACCCGGATTTCGCAAGTTCGACGGTGTCGATCCCGGTGGAGACGGCGCAGGTGGCACCGACGATCCTGGAGGCCTTGGGGCTTAATCCCGCCAAGCTTCAGGCGGTACAACAGGAGGGAACCCCGGTCCTTCCCGGGCTCAACCTGTAGTCCAACCGTAAACTATTGATCGCATGCGAAGCGGGCGCGAACTCGGCGTGCGCTTCGCTATTTCAGGCGGACGAAATTTTCGACTGCGTGATGCGAGGATGGTCGCGCTAGCGCAATTTCTTGCCGGCGGCGCGCTTGGCCGCGAGGGTTGCGTGGCCGCCCTCAGCGGCCCATTTGGTGTGCTTCGCAATTCCGTTGATGATTTCCAGCTCGCGCGGCGCCAGCCCGCTGCGGGCGAATATTCCACGGAGGGTGAACATGAGGTGGTCGGGATTTTCCTCGGGTAGGAATCCGATCGCGAGGAGCGATTCTTTGAGGCGCTGCATCGCGGCATCGACAGCTGTAGCGCCCGCGAGTTGCTGCGGCTCTATGGCTGCCCGCTGGTCCATCGCGAGCGCCATCCGCAGTTCATACGCGCACAGGATCACCGACTGGGCGAGGTTAATGGAGGCATACTCTGCCGAGGTCGGAATCGTGATGAGCCTTTGGCAGAACCTTAGCTCCTGATTGGTGAGGCCGGTGTCCTCGGTCCCGAAGATCATCGCGATGCGATTCGCGGCGGATTTTTCGGCGAGCTCGATAGCGGATTCGCGCAACGGGCGCACCGCCTCACGATAGGGCCCGCCTCGGCAAGTGGTGCCGACCGTAAGATGGCAATCCTCCACAGCCTCGCCGAGAGTCGCAAAGATTTGCGCGTGCGCGAGGACATCGTTGGCATGCACTGCCATCGCGTGCGCGGCGTTTTCTTTGGTCGAGGCTTCCGGCGCGACGAGGCGGAGATCGTCGAAGCCCATGTTTTTTATCGCGCGCGCGGCTGAGCCGATGTTGCCGGCCGATTTGGGCCGCACCAGCACAAACGCGAATTGGTCATACGGTATCGCCACCACCAGTAGAGATTCCCATTCTCCGAAGCGGCAGGAAAGGCTAACCTGAAGCCCCGATATGAAGATCGTTTCCATCAGCGATGTGCATATGGCGACCCGCAACCTCGCGCGGATGAGCGAGGTTTGGCGCGACACCGACCTCGCGATCATTGCAGGCGATCTGACCAATTTCGGCGGCATCGAGGACGCGCGCAAAGTCCTCGACGATGTCCGCGCGTGCTGCAAAAACGTGCTCGCGGTGCCCGGAAACCTCGATCAGCCGGAGACGTTTCCCTTTTTCGAGCGCGAGGGAATCGCGCTGCACGGCAAGGGGATGGTCATCGATGGGGTCGGATTCTTTGGATGCGGCGGCTCCAGCCTGACCCCATTCAAGACGCCCAGCGAATTTACCGAGGACGAGATTTACGCGGCGCTTGCGCAGGGCTATGACGCGGTGCGCGAGGTACGACCGCTCGTAATGGTTTGTCACACGCCGCCGTTGGAAACGAAGTGCGATCGTATCGTGAACGGGAAGGCGGTGGGCTCGTCGGCCGCGCGCCGTTTCATCGAGGAGCATCAGCCCGAGGTGTGCATCTCGGGTCACATCCACGAATCGGCGGCGGTCGATGCGATCGGGCGCACGGTGGTGCTTAATGCGGGACCATTCAAGGGCGGCGGCTACATAGTCGTCAACATTGATAGCGGCAATGTCGACGCGAGGCTCGAATTTCTTTGAACGTCCCGCGACTGTCGCGCGCGAGCCAGTCGATGCAGGTTTATTCGGGAAAGATTCGCAACGGCTGGCCGCTTATCATCCGCAATATTTTCACGCTGTTAAGGCGCTTCAATCCCGTCGCGCGCGGCTAGCAATCCTATCGACATCTTTATCGAAAGATGATTTTGTCGAAGGTCCATCGCGAGAAGGAGTAACGGTTTCACATGATTGAAGGGGTGCGGATGCGCTTCGACCACGTGTCGATCGCCGTGCGTTCAATCGATCGCGCGTACCAGTTTTTCCAGCGTTATTTCCCGGTTCATTTCCGCAACGAAAAGCGCCAGGACAACCAGGTCAGCGGAAGTTTTCTGTGGCAGGATTTCTGGCTCGGCGGCTTCGCGATTGAGCTGATCGAGGACCTGCCCGGCCAGAAAACTTTCGTCGGCAAGTTTATCGACAAGCATGGCGAGGGGATGCATCACCTGTCGATCGAGGTTGACCATCTGAAGCCGCTGACGGATGCGATGAAGCGCGATGGCGTCCGCATCGTCGACGAGCAGAGCTTTCCCGATGGCTCCGCGACCGCGTTCATCTCACCGCGATCCGCATTCGGCGCGTTGATCCAGTTCTGGGAGGTGCCGCATTTCGATGATCCGAAACGGCCACCCTCCGATGGCCTCGCGCGGTTCGATCACGTGTCGCTCGCGGTGAAGGACATCCGCAAGGCGCAGGAATTTTTTATGCGCTACTTTCCGGCCACCATAGGGCGTGAGCCGCATACCGCGTCGGAGGGCTTCATCCTTGGGAACCTCAATATCGAGGGATTCAAACTCGAGTTCATCCAAAGCCCCGGCACCGGTGGGAAATCCGATTTCGTCGGCAACTTCATCGAGAAGTATGGCGAGGGGATGCATCACCTCACCATCAACCTGAAGGAGTTCGACCAGACCGTTGCCAAGCTCAAGGCCGATGGCATCCGTGTCGTTGACGAGGGCAAGGACTGGCGCGGCGATCGCGAATTCTACATCTCACCGAGGTCGGCCTTCGGCGCGCTGATCCAGGTGTGGGACACCATCTGAATTTCACGCTGACGCGATGCTGAAAGCCGTTTTCTTCGATGCCGCCGGAACGCTGTTCGAGGCGCGCGAGCCGGTCGGCCACACCTACGCGCGCATCGCGCGCAAGCATGGGTTGAATGCCGACGATGCCATGGTGAGCGCGGGATTTCGTCGCGCGTTCTCTTCGACGCCGGGGCTGGCGTTCGGACCCGGCCGACGCGCCGATGAGATCCGCCGTCTCGAGCGCGAATGGTGGTATGGCCTCGTGCGCCGGAGCTTCGCGGGCCTCGGTGAGTTCGACAGTTTCGATGCGTTCTTCGAGGAGCTGTTCGGCTACTTCGGAGCTCCAGGAAACTGGGAGCCGTTGCCCGAAGCCCATTCGGTCTTACGGCGGCTGAAGGACAGTGACCTGAAGCTGGGCATCATCTCGAACTTCGATGCGCGGCTGTATGGCATCCTGGAAGGGCTCGAACTGAGGCCATTTTTCGAAACCGTGACGATTTCGTCGGAGGCCGGCTACGCCAAGCCCGCACCGCAGATTTTCGCGAGGGCGCTATCTGATTTGGGCGTGCCCAGCGCCGAGGCGGTCCATATCGGCGACTCCGAACATATGGATGTGCGCGGCGCGCAAGATGCCGGGCTTCGCGCGATCCTTGTAGATACGGGGAGCACCAGGGCGCCCGTGATCGAGCGCAATGTTGCGCGCGTTTCTTCGCTTGCCCAATTGATTGAGGTTATGCGACTACTGAGGTTTACTTAATAGAGGGTACGGGCCGAGGCGCTGTTAGCCGAATTTTGTGTCCCGCACGCGAGCTTAGGGGATTTAGAAGACCATGATTCCATCCATCTCGATTCGCCGACTGATGGCGACCACCGTAATCGGGGCTTTTCTTGCGCTGGGCGTTGGGGCTGCCCACGCGCAAGACATCAACAGCCAACTCAGTGCGCTCGAATCGCAAATGAGCGGCGCCTTGAGCAGCGACGCGCAAGCTCAATCGATGGTTGAAAAGCTTGATAACGCGGAAAAGACCTTCGCGCAGGTATCTTCCAGCCCGAAGGCCAACAAGGCCGAATTGCAGCCCGCTTTCGATCGCCTCGAATCGATGCTGTCGCGCATGCACGAAACCTATTCGAAGAAGAAAGACGACTGCATCGAGCAAATCGATAATGGCGGCCAGTGCGACTACACGGCCCCCGAGCAGGTGGCCCTGGCGGCGGCCTACCCGCTGGCATGGCTAAGGTTCCAGGGTGCCTCGACCATCTATACCGATCAACCGGAGCGCGCGAAGAAGCTCCTCAATCAGGCGATCGATGACTTCACTCAAAGCAGCCTCGCGATGCCTGATCCGAACCTGGTGCGCGAGAACGTGCTCGGTCGCGCCTACTGCGAACGCGAACTTGGCAAATACGACAAGACCGAATACGCGAAGGCGATCGAAGACTTCAAACAGATCATGAGCGAGGGCTCAGGAACCCAACAGTACAAGGCCGCGCAGCAAGGCCTCGCGACCACCTACGCTGCGATGGGTAACGCCAGCGAGGCGCAGAAATACAGCGGTGGGATGGGTAACACCGGCGGCGCCGAGATGTTCAAGCTTCAGACCACTTATGCCGCGATGTACGCGAATCCGAGCAAGAAGGCCGAGTATCTGAAGGAAATCGTCGATACCGCCCGCAGCAAGGAAAACGACAAGGAAGGATGGGCGATCGCGGTTTCCGGTATCGCCAAATATAGCCACAACCCGATCGAGGAACTCGGCAGCTTGAATGACCCGTTCGCGGATCATCTACTCGCCAATGTGCTTCTCTCCAAAAAAGATACATCGAGTGCTGCGAAGTATTACGTGGCGGCGGCGCATAGCGGCAAATATCCCAAGGACTACAAATTCGCGGCCGATATTTATTTCAACCAGCACAACATGGGGCAGGTCGAAGCCATCCTTAATGACCTCGCTAAATCGTCGAGCAACCCCGACGCGCAATGGGCCAGCTATATGCGCTACAAACTCCCGCGGGGCACCTGGGAGCAGAGCGGGATGAAGAACGCGCAAGCCGAAAGCGCGTGGCTGGCGGCCGCCGACGACTATCTGAAGAAATATCCGCACGGCGAATATTCCAACGAAATCCGCTTCCGCATGGGCGAGCATCTCCAGGAGCAGAAGGACTACGTCAACGCCGCCAAGATTTATAAGGATGTGAACGGCGGAGAATATGGTTTCGCAGCCAAGTTCAATGCCGCAGAATGCGAATACATCGCGTTAGTCGCTGCCAGCAGCAAGGACAACAAGGATAAGGGCGCGACCGCCGCAAATGCGGCCGACCTGCGCAACGAAGCGGTCACGCTGCTGCGCGAGACCATCAAGGATGCGCCGGAGGCGGAGCGCTCGGCCCCCACGCAGACCCAGAAGAAATACGTTCATGATACGACCGGCCGCGCCAAGTACATGCTGGCCGGTTTGATCCAGAGCCCGAACGAGAACAAGCAGGATGCGCAGGACATCGCTTCGCTGCTGGAAAACTTCGAAGACCAATATCCCAACATGAAAGAGAAGTCGCAGGATGTCTTCGAGTGGCGTCTGCAAGCCCTCAACACCCTCGGCCGCTACGACGACATCCAGCGCGACTTGAGCGCGTTCCTCGAACGCAACAAGGGCAACTCGCAGAATTCCGATTTGATCAAAACGCTGGGTATCGATTTCTGGAAGAAAGCTGTCGAGTTGCAGGCGGCGGGCGACCAGAAGGGCTACCTGCAGAACGCCAAGCTGACCGAGACCGCGTACTCTTATTTTGAAGACATGGTCGCATCAGGGAAAATGCAGCCCAAGAATCTGACCGGTACGCTTTCGATTCTCGGTCAGGCTTACATGGCGACGGGTCAGGAACCCAAGGCTGAGACGATTTTCCACGAAGTCGTGAAAGCCGATCCCGCCTCGCCCGATGCGAACGCGGGTCTCGCTCGCATCGCCCAGTCCAAGAACGATCTGAAGGACGCAGTCACGCTATGGACCACGGTCGAAAACACCGCGGCCGAGTCGGACAATCAGTGGTACGAGGCCAAGTACAACATTGCTGTGATCTATTCGGACCAGGGCAACCTCCAAGGGGCATGCAGCAAGCTGGCGCAGACTCGCGCCGAGCATCCCGGCCTGGGCTCCAAAGAGATGGAGATGAAGTGGAACGCGCTGCAGACCAAACTCTGCCTCAACCGCAAGGGCTAATCGCGCGATGTTGAAGCGGATTCATCACGTCGGCGTGGTAGTGCCGAACCTCGAGGAAGGACTCAAGTTCTGGCGCGATACGCTCGGGCTTGAGTTCATCAAGAGCGCCACTATCGCGGACCAGGGCGTCAAGGCCGCACTTCTGAATGCCGGCGGCAGCGAGATCGAGCTACTCGAACCTATCAATCCGGATGGCGGCGTCGGCAAGTTCCTCGCGCGGCGTGGTGGCGGACTTCATCATGTGTGCTTCGAGAGCGACGGCGTCGATGCCGACCTCGAAGCCGCACGTGCGAAAGGAATTCCGCTGATCGATCAGAAGCCGCGCCCGGGACTCGCTGGGATGATTTGCTTCCTTCATCCCAAGGCGACGCGTGGGGTGCTGGTCGAGTACGCCGAGCCAATCGAAGACGACGGAGCGCATCACTAATGCCGATTTACGAATATCGATGCGGCGATTGCGAGGTATCGTTCGAGGCTTTCGTGCGCCCCGGCCATCTGGACGACGCCGAATGCCCTCATTGCAATGGCCATGACTTAAGTCGAGAGATGTCAACCTTCGCTGCGCGCTCCAATGGCAATGGCGCATCGGCGGCGACTCAAGCCATCAATGGCAATGGACTAAGCGCTGCTCTGAGCGCGCCTCGCGGCGGATGCTGCGGCGGCGGTTGCGGCTGCCACTGATCCGGGCGCTCCAGACCGCCGCGTCCTGGCTAGCCGAGTAGGGGATTTACCACTCTGAGACTGGGAAAACTGCTGAAATCGCGGTCTGCCGACCATAGCTCGCGCTCTCCAGCCTGAAAGGCTTGTCCTGCTTACTTCCCGTGACGACACGATGTAGTCCCCGTCCCACCAAATCCCGAAGGTTACACCTTCCTCGTTGAGCGAGTTTTCGCGCTTCGCGCATCAGCGAGTCAGAGATTTCAACGATGGTCTTTATCGCTTCCCTCCATGTGAGACCATCAATATGGCTACCCATATGAGTCTGAAGCAGGAACGCCAGGGAACGGGAAACCTACGCGGCGGCGGGGGCTTGGCTCAGCTCGAAGGCGCCAGGTTCGAGGCCATCCTTGGAGCGCAACACGATTTTTGAATTGAGCTGATGCTCCAAAGCTTCGAGGTCCTTCGCGCCGAAGTCATAGAGATAGCGCGCCACCTGCGAGCTAACTTTAACCATCAGCATCTCGGTGGGAGGCTTCTTGAGCGCCTCGCGATGGACCCCGCGCAACACTTCGGCGGCCAGCGTCGGCACTGATTTCACCACCCGGCTCCCCTGGCATCGCGGACACGGGTCGGTGAGCAGTTCTTCGAGGCTTTCGCGTGTTCGCTTGCGCGTCATCTGCACGAGGCCGAGCTCGGAGATTTTCAGCGCCGAAGTACGGGCCTTGTCCCGCCGGAGAGCTTCCTTCAGTGCCTCACTGACGCGTTTGCGATCGGCCTCGCGCGTCATATCAATCATATCGACGATGATGATGCCGCCGATGTTGCGCAGGCGCAGCTGCCGCACCACTTCGTCGGCGGCTTCCAGGTTGGTCCGCAGGATGGTTTCATCCTGGCTCTTCTTGCCGACGAAGCGCCCGGTGTTGACATCGATGGCAGTCAGCGCCTCGGCCTGATCGATGATCAGGTAGCCGCCCGATTTGAGCCATACCTTGCGCTCCAGCGCGCGCTCGATTTGGGGCTCGACCTTGAAATGCTCGAACAGCGGCTCGTTCTCCTGGTAGAGCTGCACGCGCGCGCGGAGTCGCGGCATGTAGGTTTGCACGAACTGCACGATGCGGCTGTAGGTGTCGTGATCGTCGCACCAGAGCCGTTCCACTTCGCTGGAAAAAAGATCGCGCACCGTGCGCAGAGCTACATCGAGGTCGCTGTATAGTTCCGATGCCGGCGACGATTTTTCATTCTTCTTGAGAATCGAAGCCCAGGTCTTGGTGAGGAATGCGACGTCGCGTTGGATCTCGCGGCGGCTTACTCCCTCGCAAGCGGTGCGCACGATAAAGCCGCCTTGCTGCGGACGCATCTCGCTCAAAATTGCGCGCAGCCTCGCACGCTCCTCCGCGCTCTCGATGCGCCGCGACAGTCCAAGGTTATTGCTGGTCGGCATGAACACCAGGAAGCGCCCCGGCAGCGATATCGAGGAGGTCAGGCGCGCGCCCTTGGTCCCCATCGGTTCCTTGGCGATTTGAACAATAATTTCCTGGCCGCGATGAAGCTGCTGCTCGATCGGCAGCCTGATCCTTCGCGCCTGCGGACCGCCGCCTCTGCGCCTGCGTCGGCGTCCGCGTCCTTGCTCGGGCTGCGGCGCTTGGCCGTCTTCGGCTAGCGGAATGTCGGGTGCGTCCTCGCTGGGCTGCTCGACGAATTCCTCGGGCGCGACCGGTTCGACCGGTTCGGTCTCGACTTCCTCGCCGAGCATGTCCGCCATCGAACCAACCGCATCAATGCCGGTGAGGAAATCAGACACGTGCAGGAAGCCGGCCTTCTCGAGGCCGATATCGACGAACGCGGCCTGCATTCCAGGCAGGACCCGCGTCACCTTCCCCTTGTAGATATTGCCTACAATGCTGCGCTGCTGGTTGCGCTCGAGGTAAAACTCCGCCAGCGAGTTGTCCTCGACCGCCGCCACCCGCACCTCGAGGTTGCAGGCGTTGATTAAGATTTCGCGTCTCACTGCAAGTTAGGTTTCACTGAACTGTTTTGAACCGCGCGGGAGTTCGGGTCAAGCTGCCGCCGACGATCGCGGCTTCGAGACCGCGCCGGATTCCGTGCAGAGGTGTGATGAGCGTCCAGATTGACTGGATAGTCGAATGCGAATGTTTGCTTCAAAGCGGGTGTCCTGCCCCTTCCCCAACAACCCCTCGTCCTGGGAGATCATACGAACCATGTTCTATGGGCGCAAGCGGCATGATCATGCCGGAATCGCCCATCCGCAAGTATCATCGATGAGTGTCGGCGAAGTGAAGAATCGGCGAATCTTAACCTTACCCGCCTTGACATATTATGCACTGGTCTATAGCAATTTGAGTAATGTCCGCGGTGGCCGAATCAATCGCGCTTAACGGGCAAGGCGGGGCTCTGCTAAATAGCAGGGTTCTCGTCCTGAACCGGTCTTACCTTCCGGTCCATGTGACCTCGGTAAAGCGCGCCTTTGCGTTGCTCTACCAGGGAATCGCCAAGGCGGTCGACGAACAATACCGCACCTTCGATTTTGACAGTTGGCGCGACCTCGCCATCGAGATGCATCATGAACGGCTCGGTATCGTCGGTGGATTCATCCGCGTGCCGAGAGTCCTGATCCTGGTGGCCTACGAGCGGGTGCCGAAGCGTCATGTGCGCTTCTCGCGATTCAACATCTTCGCGCGCGATAACAACACCTGCCAGTACTGCGGCAAGCGCTTCTCTCGCACGGAGTTGAACCTCGACCACGTCAATCCGCGCTCCCAAGGCGGCGTATCGACATGGGAGAACATCGTGTGCTCCTGTCATACCTGCAATCGACGCAAGGGCGGGCGTACCCCCGAGCAATCCAACATGATGCTGATTCGGCGGCCTCGGCGCCCCGAATGGACCCCATTCACCACCGAGATGTTCAGTCTCAAGCATTACCGCGAATGGATGCCATTCCTGACCAACGTCGATTCGGCTTACTGGAATACCGAGCTCCTCCAGGACTGACTCTCTTATCCACAATCCATAGCGCCTCAGCAGGGTTTTCCACACCTTCCATTGCGACTATGCTTGACGCTCGCGCCTGATAGCAGGTAGCTTCGTGGAGGCTGAGGTGGTGTGGTGGAGGCGAGGGTAGATGCGTCTTAAAAGCCTCGAATTGGTAGGCTTCAAGTCCTTTTTCGAGCAAACCAACATCGGTTTCGCGCCGGGCGTCACCGCCGTTGTGGGTCCCAACGGATGCGGTAAGTCTAACGTCGTTGATGCTATTCGATGGGTACTCGGCGAGCAGGCTCCCACCCGCCTGCGCGGCAAGAGCGCCGAAGATCTCATCTACGCCGGCAACGAGACCAATCCCGCCGCCGGGATGGCCGAGGTTTCCCTTATCCTCGAAGCCGAAGAGGGCGCCACCCTGCCCGAGCCCTACGCGATGCTCTCCGAGGTCGCGGTGACCCGCCGCGTCTATCGCTCCGGCGAATCCGATTACCTTATCAACAAGATTCCCTGCCGCCTGAAGGACATCACCGAGTTCTTCATGGCCTCCCAAATCCATTCCCGCAGCTTTGCGATTATCGAGCAGGGCCGCGTCGACGAGATCATCCAGAGCAAGCCACATGAGATTCGCGGGATGATCGAAGAGGCGGCCGGCCTGTCGCTGTTCAAGGGCCGCCGCGATATCAGCGAGCGCAAGCTCGAGCGCGTCCGCGAGAACCTCGCGCGTGTCGATGATGTGCTGGCCGAGATCGAACGCCAGCTCAACTATGCGCGCCGCCAGGCCAAGAAGGCCGAGGCTTACAAGGTCATCAAAGCCGAATTGTCGGAGCTGGAGCGCCTGCAGTCGGGGCGGCGCATCCTCGATCAGCGCATCGAGCTGACCACGGAAACCGGGCGCGAGGCCGATTTGCGCTCGCGCGCGGAATCGACGCGCGAGGCTCTCGCGCAACTCCAACAGGCGGTCGAAGCCGCAAGCTCCGCCGCGCAAGCTGCCGAATCGGACCTCGCGCAGACCCGTCGCGAGCTGGAGAGCATCCACGCCGGATCGCAGCAGCGCGCGCGCACCCGCGACTTCCTCGCACGACGCCTCCAAGCGATCGCGGAATCCGATCCGCAAAATCTCGCGCGGCTGAAGGAACTCGAAATCAAGGCCATCGCCGCGCGCGCGTCGCGTGCGGGAGCGGGCGCGGCGCTAGCGCTGGAAAATAATTCCGGTGACGGTGGCGAGGCCGAGCTCGCGGAGTTGCGCAATCGGCACAACGCATCGCAGGCCGAGTTGAAAAGCATCGAGCGCGGCGCCGAGGATCTCAAGGACGAGCTCTCCGAGACGGTCGGCGAGGCCGCCGTCATTCGCGGTCGCCTCGGCGATCTCGCGGGCGAACGCGCCGAACTCGAGGAGCGTCTCGCGCGCGCGGAAGCCGAATCTCCGGCACTCGCCGAAGCCGTATCCATCGCGAAAGAGAACGTGCAGGCGGCCGAGGATGCGCTCGCGTCTGCGCGTGGGGAAATCGAGTCGCTCGAAGAGGGGCATCGCGTCGCCGCCGACCATGAGATGGAAGCGCGCGCCGCGATCGAGCATACCGGGGCCAAGGTCACCGCGCTCAAACAGGGGCTGGAGGCCACGCGCCTCCAGATTGCGGCGATCGAGGCGGCGCGCAGTGCGGCGCGCAATTCGAGTCCGCTGCGCACCGTGCTCGAATCCCTCAACGGCGATCGTCCTGCCGTAGATCCGGAAATTCTCGCCAATGTGATGCGCGCGCCGGCCGAGCTGAAGCCCGCGCTCAGCGCCGTATTGGGCGAGAACCTGGAAGCAGTCATCGTCGATTCGGAATATTTCGCCGCCAAGGCGATCGACATCCTCAAGGAAAAAAATGGCGGCCGCCTGAGTTTCATTCCTGAGCCCGAGGTTGGCGTGGCGCCCCATGAGGCGATCCAGGCGCCCGGAATCGCTGGCCGCTTGATCGATATGATCGGCGTCGATCCGCGCTACGCGAACGTGGTCGAGTTGATGCTCGGTCATGTGATGCTCGCGGACGATGTGCGCGCGGCGCTGGAGGCATCCAATCTCAACGGCCACGGCACACTGTTCGTCACCCGTGACGGCGACCTGGTTTCGCCCGGCGCCATCATTCGCGGCGGTAGCGCATCCAGTACCGAAGTCGCAATTGAAGCGCCGCCCATCAAGCCAATCGAAGAAATCGAATCCGAGCTGATGCACGCCGAGTTCGAGCACGAGACGCTGAAGGAGCGCCTTGCGCAGCGGACTGGCGCGCGGGTCGAAGTGGCCGCCTCGCTGGCCGCGACTCGCGGGCGCGCGCATGAGGCTGAGCGTGCGGCAATCGCGGCGCGTGGCGAGGCCGCGTCGGCTGAGCAAAAGGTGCGCATGGCGCACGTTCTGCTCGACAGCGCGCGCAAACGGCTTGCCGAAATTCGTGAGTCATCGGTGGCCTCCAATGCGCGGCTCGAAGAGCTCGCGCGCATCGAGCAAGCCTCGCGCGCGCAACTGGCGACAATGCGCGACGATATCGCGACCCGGCGCGCCGCCCTGGAACAACTCGGCGCCGTGATGATGGAAGCGGCGTCGCGCGTTGAAGCGCGCCGCTCCCGTCTGACCGCGCTGGAGCAGGAGTTCCGCCACGCATCGGTCGTGACTCGCGATCTCGAAAATCAAATCGATGAAGGCGAAGCCCGCCTCGTTCGCGCGCGCGAAGAGCGTGCCGAGTTCGAGAGCGAGCTCGCCAAGCTCGCGGAGCAAGATAACGAGGCGCGGCTGCGCGAAGTCGCGCTGGCGGATTCGCTGACGCAGCTCGAATCGCGATCTGCCGAGCGGGTCGCCGAACTCGAGGCGCGGCGCGCCGAGTTCAAGCAGGCGCAGATGGAACTGCACGCGATCGAGACCGAGGCGGTCGATTGCGCAATCAAATGCGAACGCGCCCGCACTCTCATCGAGGAGTTGCTGCGCACCTTTATCGAGAAATTTACAACCGAATTCGATACGATGGCGGCCGATATCGCCGCTGCGATTGCTACGCGCGATGTATCCGCTGACGATACCCGCATCGCGGAACTGCGCGCCAAGGCAGAGCGTATCGGCGAGGTGAACCTCGCGGCTGAGAGCGAGGTCAAGGAGCTCGAAGAGCGCTCCTCCAAGCTGCAGGCCGAGCGCGCCGACCTCGATGCCGCGGTCAAAGACCTGACGCAGACCATCACCAAGCTCAATCGCGAGGCGCGCAAACGCTTCGCCGAAACCTTCGAGGGCGCGGCAAAAAATTTCGAGGAATTGTTTCCGAAGCTGCTGCCCGGCGGCAAGGGCCGTCTCGAACTGGAGCAGAGCGATGATGTCCTCGAGGCCGGGGTCAACATCCTCGTGCAGCCGGCCGGCAAGAAGGTCAAGGAAATCGGCTTGCTTTCCGGCGGTGAAAAGGCGCTCTCCGCGATGGCGCTGATCTTCTCGCTGTTTCTTTTGAATCCCTCGCCGTTCTGCGTGATGGACGAGGTTGACGCGCCGCTCGACGAGTTCCGCCTCAATGCATTCACCGGCCTGATTGCGGAGCTGAAGGCGCGCTCGCAGTTCATCATCATCACGCATAATCAGCGCACCATGCAGCGCGCCGATCACATCCACGGCGTAACGATGGATCGCCCGGGCGTATCGAAGATTATCTCGCTGAAGATTCCTCAGGCGGCATAGTTAGGGTTGCGCAGATTCCGCTCTCTTCCTCCCTCGCGAAGGTAGTGTGGGGGAAGCTGTATTACGGGATTTTGCCCATGATGCGTAAGTGGTATGGTCGCGTGCGGAACTTTCCCGATGTCGAACAAGCCCAGCTCACCGACCATTAGTGAACGCGAATTCGGGTCAACGGTAACCGACAGTTTCAGGAGTAGAGCTGAGCAATGGGTTGTCGCATGGCGACCGAGCGCCTTCGCTTATAGCATCGCATTACTCACGATCGCGGCCGCGATCTTGCGGATTGCATTTCTCGGTTCGAAAAGCATTTGGCTCGACGAAGGTTTCACCGCGGCCCGAGTTACCTTGCCCCTCAAGACTCTCATCGGAGTTATCGACCACGGCCAGTCGAATATGGGCCTGTACTACGTCCTGGTAAATGGGTGGACGCGGATCGCCGGATCGAGCGAATTTGCGCTGCGTCTTCCATCCGCGCTGTTCGATACCGCTACGGTGCCGCTCATCTTTTGGCTTGGCGTGGAACTACAGGAGCGGCGGGCGGGACTTCTCGGTGCGCTCTTTTTTGCCATCAATGCGAACAGCGTTCGATACGCGCAGAACGCGCGCGCCTATTCGCTTTTTATGATGTTGACCGTTTTGTCTTCGATCTTTTTCATCCGTGCGACGAAACGCGCGACCCCCTCGAATCTAGGCGCCTACGTCTTAAGCGGAACGGGCGCCGTCTATGCGCATCTCTTTGGAATCTTTGCGGTGCCGGCGCAGTGGCTATCGCTATTTTTATTTCGTCCTGGAATCCGGACCGTGACTCGACTGACTGTCTGCGCTTTCACAATTGCGATGCTCAGCGTGCCGCCATTCGTGGTGGCGATCGTTTACGACCATGGCAGTTTGGATTGGGTCGGAAAAACTACCCTTCGGTCGGTAGTAACGGTCCTGCTCATGTTCGCCGGCGCGCTGGACGGACGCCTGAATGCACAGACCATCGTATTATTCTGCTTATTCCTAAGCGGCATCGTCTTCGCGCTGGTTCGCGCGCGGCGGGTGGAGTGGCCGAAACTCGGCTATCTCTTACTGTCGTTCGGTGTTCCGATCCTGATGACCCTGGCCGCGTCCTTTTTTAAGCCGGTGTTTGTGCGTCGCTACCTTCTAGCCGAGCTGCCTTTCTTTGCGCTGTTGACTGCGATTGGCCTGATCAGATTGACTCCGCGAATTTTGGCGATTTCGATGACGGTGATGATCTGCGTCCTTGGGCTGTCCGAAACGAATGCTTACTATCACGCGGCACCCCGTCAGGATTGGCGCGCCGAGGTGAAATTCGTCGCGGCAAATTATAAATCGAATGATGTGTTGCTCATTTATCCAGGATTTTGCTTCCAATCCATAAACTACTATGTGAGCAAGTTGGCTCCTCCCGCACAGTTCCCGCTAATGTTCGGTTTGGCGAAAGACGCGAAAGGAATCGAGAATCTGGAACGATTCCTTACCGGTCACGGAAGGCGTATTTGGTTCACCTTCGCTTCTCAGTCTGACCATTCGGATTTTGCACGTAACAACAACGCGCTGTCGGTATTGGAAATCCTCACCCGCGATCGCCAGGTCGTGGTCCATCGAGAGTTTGCAGGAGCCCAACTTTACCGGCTCGAGGCGGCTCCGGAATTTGGTTCGTCCAGCTCTCATTAAGGGGACCGAAGGTTCCCTCGCAGGTAAGGTTTCTTATCGAACGACCGGCTCCATCAGCTCGAGGCGATTGCCGAACGGATCGTTGGCATAGACGCGATCGTAACCCTCCAGCGGCTCGTCCTCGACGACGCGATGTCCGGCGCGCTTGAGTGATGACGACCAGGGCCGGCAGGTCCTCGACGACCAGCGCGGGATGCGCCTTGCGCGCGGGAACGAAATCTTTCTCGACTCCGAGATGAATCTTCAGCGCGCCGCGCTCGAACCAGCATCCGCCCCGCTTCGCAAGATGCGGAGGCTTCGGCTGCTCCGGGATGCCGAGGAGATCGGTATAGAACGCACGCGCGTCAGCCTCGCGTCCAGGCGGCATCGCAAGCTGCACATGGTCGAGAGCGACAACTTTCATAGCGGCGCCGGGCAGACGAGACTCAGCTCTCCTGGCGCTTCGCGAACTCGTCCTTGACCGATTTCAGCAGCGCCGGCTCCGCGAGGAGATCGTAGGCGGTCATCGCCATCGCCTTCGCCACCCGGATCATCGCCGCGTAGCCGTATTCCGAATCGGTATGCTTCACGAAGGCGTCTTCGTGACAGGTTCCCTCGCCATGCTTCGCGACCTGGAAAATCGGATGAATCGCCGGCATCGCGTGGCTGACGTCGCCCATGTCGGTGCTGCCGGTGGGCGCGTCGGCGGGAGCCTCGGGCGAGCGGACGCCGAGCGATTCAGTCAGCGCCGAATAGTGGAGCGCCATCGCGCGATTGTTGATCATATTCTTGTATCCGCCAATAACTTCGTGCGACATCTTCGTCCCGGTGGCGAGCGCGGCCGCCTCGGCGCAGCGCAGCACGCGGTCGGCGATTTCGCGGGTGTACTTGCTGGTCTTGCCGCGCACCAGGAACTGGCATTCGGTCTTTTCCGGCACAATATTCACCGCCTGGCCACCGTTGGTAATGATCCCGTGGATGCGCGCGCCGTCGCGAAAGTGCAGTCGCGCGGCATCGACGCTCTGAAAAGTCTGGATCACCGCTGACAGGGCGCTCGCTCCGTCCCATGGCGCGGCCGCCGCGTGCGAGGCTTTTCCATGAAAGCTGATGTCGAGATGCCGCGTCGCGAGCGCCGGCATGGTGCAGGCCTCGGCATCGAACGGATGCGCCATCATTGCGGCGTCCACGCCATTCAGCGCGCCCTTGTCAAGCAGGATGATTTTGCCGCCGCCGCCTTCTTCGGCCGGGGTTCCGAGGAAGACGATTTTCCCGGGAAGATTCTTCGCGCCATTTTTCAAGCCGACCACCGCCGACAGCGCCGCGCATGCGATCAGGTTGTGGCCGCATGAATGGCCGTTGGGCAGCGCGTCGTATTCGGCGAGGATCGCGACCGTGGGTCCGCTGCCATTGCCGAATTCCGCGCGAAACGCCGTCGCCAGGCCGCCGACCCCGGTTTCGACCGGCAATCCCAGCTCGCGCGCCGCGCCGCTGAGCAATCCGGCCGCGAAATGTTCCTGGAACTTCAGTTCAGGTTTTTCGTGGATCTGATGACTGAGCGAAACCGCCTGGTCCTTGTACTGATCGATGGCGCGGCAAATCTCGGCGTGTGCATCCATGACGGGAGACCTCCCGCATCTGACTAGCATCACGCGATCACTGCGTCCACGGCACCGCTGCGCGGATTCAATGGATGACGCGTTTGCGCAGCCGGAACCCATCGCCGATTTGATATTCGTATTCCAGCAGGAAGTAGCGCTTCGCCTTCGTGCTACGGCCTTCGAGCTCGAACAAGAGACTGTTGGCTGAGAGCCATCGAATGGCGTGAGCGTAATTGTGATCGTAGTTGACGTGATCGGCGGCGAGCTTCTTCTCGCGATCGGGGCGGCGCGATTTCAGAAACTCCTCGCGCAGGTCCAATTGCTCACGCTGCGGGGTCAAGACGTAGACGATGCATTGTGACTCCGCGCCGGCGCCCCAATCGTTTATCGCGAGGGCATTGGAGCCCGGCGACCACAGCAGATCGACCTTCCATGGATACGAATGCAGCAGCCAGCGCTGCCCGGTCTTCATGTCAGTGAGAAAGACCGAGTGTGGCGACCTGGGGTCGTCGGGTGAGTCGTTGACATTATTTGCGACGAAACGCGCGTCGGGCGACCAGCTCACCTGGTCGTGGGGAAAACTGACGCTGCCGCTGCCGCCGGGCGGCTTCGCATACAAAGACGCCGGGTGAGCCAGCGCAAGGGAAAACATTACAAGAGCTCCGAGGATGACTGTATGTGGCCGATAGGGAATAGACATTTCACGTCGCCTCCAGGTGGGCGCAAGTTGCGTGATGGATAGAATCAGGTCCGGTAGTTTTTCGGTTGCGGAGGCACCACCAACGCGACCGAGCAGCGCACGTTGCGCAGGATCTGGCGCACCTTCGGACCGAAATACAGGCGCTGATCCGATGAGCGATAGAGCACGCCCATTATCAGCAGGTCGAAGTCTCCATTCGATGCCGCATTGACGATGACATCCTCGGCGCGCCGTCCCGACCCGATTTTGGTGACCACCGAAATGCCGAGCTCGTCCCCGAGGCGTTTAATCTCATCGACAAACTCTTCGCCACCGTCGCTCGCCTGCGATGGCGCGACCAACATAGCGGGGAGCGCGAGCGCGGGTCGTTCGCGAACGTACAGCGTCGTGAGCTGACCCTGAAACGTCTGTGCGTATTGCATCGCCACCGCGGCGCCGAGGCGCGAGAAAGCCGCGCCAGTGATGGGCGAAAGAATCCTCTGCAGCGGCACCTTCGCTCCCGCGTCGCGCACGATGACCACCGGCGCCTGCGCATTGGCGACCAGCTCGCGCAGAACCTCGCCACTCAACGCGGCGTGGCCGTCGAGCTGTGAGGCGCCCGCGAAAATTGCGTCATAGCCGCGCGCGGTCTCTTCCTCGATAGCCTCGGAGATGGTTTCCGCCGTGCCGGTGCGCTGCAGAATGCTGTTGGCGCCGGACGATTCCGCGATCGCCTTGATGCGCGCGAACTGCTCGTTGAATTGCGCGGTGGTGTCGGGAGTCCCCGGCGTCATCGCGCGAAACACCGTGATGCTCGCATCGTGATGGCTCGCGAGGCCGGCCGCGATATGCGCGGCCAGGTCGGCATGCGGTCCGCCGCCGCTGAGCACCAGCAGCTTGGCGCCCTCGCGGCTGAGCGGAAGCCGCGCGAGCAGCTTCTCGCGCTCCATGCGTTCTTCTTCGCCGCGGGTGTACTCCACTTTGCCAAGCGACCACTTGAGTGCGGGCGGCGCCGCGATCGAGGTTACGATCGCGACCATGATGATGATGGTGTACATGTCGTCGGTCAGGATCCCGAGGCTGAGCCCGATCAGCGCGACGATGATTCCCATGCCGCCGCGCGCGTTCATGCCAATCGCCACCGCCAGAGCTTCCCGGGGCTTAAGCTTCGCGAGGATTCCGCCGAGGCCGCATCCAAGCAATTTTCCCGCGCACGAAATTCCCAGCACCAGCAGCGGCACCAGGGGATGAGCAATCAAGCTCGCCGGGTCGGCTTTCAACCCGGAGTAAGCGAAAAAGATCGGCGCCATCACGCCGAGGCCGATCGCCTTCAACTCATCGAGATCGGCCTCGCGAATGCGCGTCGAGCTGCGAATCATCAGGCCGGCAACGAAGGCGCCGAACACCGCGTGCAGCCCGATGAACTGCGTGATGACGCCGCACATGACCGCGATGATGATCATCGCGCTGAACTTGCCGTGTTCGATGTAGGTGCGATCGTCGATCCATCGCATCAGGCTGCGCACCAGGCGATAGCCGACGAAGTAGCAGAAGCCGAGAAACGCGGCGCCCTCGATAACCAGCACGCTCACTGATTTGACATCGATGGTGCCGGCGGTCGCGAGGCCCGCGACCAATGACAACATCAGCCATCCGGTGGTGTCGTCAACGATGCCTCCGGCCAGAATCAGCATTCCGAGCTCGCGCTTGATGAGGCCGAGGTCGAGCAAAATCTTCGCAATCACCGGCACCGCGGAAATCGACATCGCAACCGCCATGAACAGCGCGAAGATCAAGCGGCCGTTAGGGTTCGCGAGGTAGCTGGCCGGCAGCAGGTAGCCGAGGGCAACTCCGCTGGCGAATGGGAACGCGATTCCCAGGCTCGAAATCATCGCGGCGGTTCGCCCCAATCCGCGGAGCAGCTCGAGTTCGGTTTCGAGTCCGATGTACAGGAGCAACATGATCGCGCCGATCCAAGCGATCGATTCGAGCAGATGCATCACCAGGGGATCGGTACTGAAGAGATAGGCGTAGAGTGGCGGCGCGAGATGTCCGAGGATGGATTTTCCGAGCAGAATTCCCGCCAGCAGCTCGCCGATGACCGGGGCCTGGTCGAAGCGCTTGGCGATTTCGGCCAGCACCCGGCTGACAATCAGCAGCGCGGCGATCTCGATAAGGAATCGCAGCAATTGTGATTCGGAGAGTGAGGCCAAGAATTTTCCTCGGGAGGTTGGATAGGGTAGGCCGCGGGAGCGGCATACTATCAGACGAAGTAAGGGCGGAAAAATTCTGCCGCGAAAATCTAAGCTGCCGGGGCTTTTTCCACGATGCGCGCGAAGGTCGGGAAGCGATAGCTCTCGCCCTCGCGTTCCATCGAGATCTCAATCGAGACGGGAACTTCGGCACCGCTGCGATTCAGCGTGGTGATCTGGATCGGCTTGCCGATAAACTTCCCCTGGCCGGTCGCCTTGTAGCGAGTGAGTCCATACTCATGCATCGAGCGCTGGTGCTCGGGTATGATCAGTTCCGATAGTCGCGCGCCCAGAGCCTCGGCGCGGGTCCAGCCGAAGATTGCTTCGGAGGCGTCGTCCCATTCGACGATGTTGCCGTCACCATCCATCACGAAATGCGCGACGCGTCCGACGTCGGGACATACAGTCGGTGGGTGTTTGCTTGCCATAGTTCGCGCCAGTAACGCAGATGTTAGGCATACCGCCCGACTTCACTCAAACCCGCGAAACCGCGACTCCGCCATCTCGCGTATCCTGATCAGAGCGGTTGGAGACCCGGCTTGCTCGGGACCGCCGCAAATAGGAAGATCATAGCAATTGGTCGGATGAGTCATCAGTGAAGAGATTGAATGCCAGGCGATTTTGGCAGGCCGCGCGGACAGGGCTCGCGACGGCATGCCTATTGGGTGCGATCGCGTTCGCCATTCCCGCGGCCGCGCAGCAGAACATGCGCTCCGCCGACATGCAATCCGCGCCTCCACCGCCTTCTCTGCCGATGGTGATACCGGGGAATCAGGGTGGCGGCAGTACCACGCTGGAGCTTCCCGCAACGGCTCCCTCCCGGCAGCTTCAGCCGAACATTCCGCCGCCGGAGCCTCCCACCCAGGAACTCGTCATCCCGAAGCGTCAGTTGCGCGATGAGCCCGGCTATCAGCAGGTGACCGTCACCGTGACCGAGCCTAACGGCAGTTACGTCACCGATTTACAGAAACAGGATTTCACGCTTTACATGGACGGCCAGCAGCGGCCAATCGAGTTTTTTCGCCAGGACCTCAACACTCCGGTGTCGGTGGGAATTTTGGTGGATACTTCGGGGAGTATGGAGCCCAAGCTGCGCCAGGCGCGCGCCGCTATCGTCGAGTTTTTGCGCAATTTGAACGACAAGGACGACGTTTTCCTGTTCGCATTTTCAGGCCGGCCCTTCATGCTCCAGGATTTCACCACGGACCATAGCCTGGTGGCGGATCGCCTCGCCCTCCTGCATGCCTATGGTTCGACCTCGCTCTACGATGCGGTCGTGACTGGCCTGGTGAGGCTCCAGCGCGGGCGCTATGACAAACGCGCGTTGCTGGTGGTGACAGACGGGATGGACAACACCAGCGCGCATTCGCTCGCCGATGTCGCCGCGCTCGCGCGCCGTCAGGGGGTGCTGATTTATTCGATCGGCATCGGCAATCCAAACGTCGGCGGCGGCGGACCAAGCATCCGATTTGGTCCCCTCGTGCTCGGCGGCAGGGACGAAGCCGAAGAGGTTGACGTTGAAACCCTGCGGATGCTCTCGACGGAGACTGGCGCGAAAACCTACAACATCCGCGCGGTAGGCGACGGAACCGCTTGGCCAGCGCGTGTAGCGAAATCAGCCGCGAGTTGCGCCAGCAGTACACGGTTGGATTCCTCGCGCCCGACCCTGGCGCCGGCGGCTACCGGGGTTTGCGCGTCGACGTCCCCACGCATCCGGGAGTGGATGTGCGGGTGCGCAAGGGCGTCGATGTCGGCTCGCGCTCCACCGCCGGCTCGGCATACGCTGGAGCACCCTACTAGAGTTGTCCTCTTTCCCATTCCCTCTCCTCAAGGAGAGGGTGGCGCTACTGCGCCGGGTGAGGTCTTGGGAGCCACCTATGGCTCTGGATCCTAAAAACGCGCATACCGATACCACGCCGGGTGAGGCCTCACGTACCGCCATCATTCCAGTTTCCGCTTCCCATAATAGGGTAGCGTAGTTCCTTCGCTCTCGGCGGGCTTCTCATCGGGCGATTGCTCCGGCTTCTTCGGCACTCCAGCGCTATACATCGCCAGCGTTCCGGGTTCGACGACGTCCGAATCGGTGACAATGTTGAGGCAACTGATTCGCGAGCCGCCGAGCGCGCGCTTCATTGCGGGCCCGATATCCTCCGGTCGCTCGACCAGTTCGCCATTGGCGCCGAGGCCCTGCGCGGCCTTCTCGTAATGCACCATCCCCAGCTCGGTCGCGACATGGCGGCCCTTGCCCCACATGATTTCCTGGCCGTGCTTCGACATCCCCCACTGCTTGTCATTATTGATGACGACGGTGATCGGCAGATTGTTTTTCGCGCCGGTATGGAACTCGGAAAAATTCAGCCCCGATGATCCATCGCCGATGATGCAGAACACCTGCTTGTCGGGATGCGCCGCCTTGGCCGCCAATGCGAAGGGAAGTCCTACTCCGAGGCAGCCGAGATAACCGTGGGTGAGAAAATGCCCTGGGTGGCGCGCCGTCCACGCGTTGCCCATCCACGCCGCCGTCTCGCCACCATCGGCCACCACGATCGCATCCTCGTCGAGGACGTTGGCGATATCGTGCGCGAGGCGCGCCGGGTGAATCGGGCCCTTGTGATTGGCGATGGCGTCGTCGAAGCGATGGCGACCGGCCTCGCGAATCGCGGTGAGGCGTTCGATCCATTCCTGATGCGGATCGATCTTCTCGCCTTCGAGCGCATCGATGGCCTGACGGACAAACTCGCGGCAATCCGACACAATGCCGAGCTGGATGTCGCGATTGCGCCCGATCTCCTCGGGCTCGATATCGACCTGGATGACGCGCGCATCGGCGGAATCACCGAGTTGCGACCGCCGGTGAACATCCCGATGCGCGTGCCGAGCATGATGACCAAATCGGCGCTGCCGCCGCCGGACTTGCGATGCGCCGCGGGATGAATGGCGCCGAAGCCGCCGAAGTTCAGCGGATGCTCTTCGGAAACGGTGCCGCGCGCCTTCGCATTGCTCATCACGGGCACATGCGCGAGCTCCGCGAGGCGCGTGAGCTCGGCCGCCTGCGAAAACCATACGCCGCCGCCGGCGAGAATCGCGGGACGCTTGGCCTCGCGCAGCCAGGTGAGTGCCTGGCGGAGTCCCTCGCGGCTCGGACCGGCAGTCATCTTGGGACGATAGTCTTTCGGGAATTCGATCTCGGATTCCTCGGCGCGCCGGAACAGCACATCGATCGGCAATTCGAGAAAAACCGGACCCGGGCGCCCGGAGATGGCGTGACGAAACGCCGCCGCGACGAATTCGGGAATCCGCTCGGTATGCGTAACCGAGCGCGCCCACTTCGTGATCGGACGCAGGATGCCCATCTGATCGACCGCTTGGAGTGGGAGTCTATCGTCATCGGCGAGTGGGCTGCGGCCTCCGACGAGCACCATCGGGATCGAATCCATGAAGGCATTGGCGACGCCGGTGACCGCATCGGTCACGCCCGGCCCGGCGGTTACGATTGCGACGCCAGGGCGGCCGGTGGTGCGCGCCCATCCGTCGGCCATATGCGCGGCGGCCTGCTCGTGACGCGTGTCGATGACGCGGAAGTCGTGCCGTGCGGCGGCCGCATAAATCGAATCCAGATGGCCGCCGTGAAGAGTGAAGATTTCATGCACGCCCTCGCGCTCGAGCGCGCGCACCATCATTTCGCCGCCGTCGATTTTCGCCATCGTCACTACCTCCCGCGGGCGCGCCGGAAATCATCGCACTCGCTCTGCGAGGATTGTACGGCGGCGGCGGCGAAACCCCCAAACGCCGCGCGAAGGCTATTCGGCCTTGGGTTTGCGCGGAGGAATCTTGAAGGGCGGAATGAACGCGCGCTCAGGGTCGGGCAACAGGTTCATAAACTTCACTTCGGAGAAATCGCCTACAATCTGTATCGCCGAGAAAGTCGCATTATCGACGCGGATGCGCCGGAAGTGCTGCAGCTCCGAGCCGATCAGATGGCAGAGCACGGTGCGAATGATATCGCCATGGGAAACGAACAGGATGCGCTTTTCGGGATTCGCCTCGATCGCGCGCCGCACCGCGCGCATGCCGCGCTCCTGAACCTGCGCGATGGTTTCGCCACCGGGAGTGGGCGTCGTCAACGGATGCTCGCGATAGCGGACGTACTCGGGATCGTCGATGAGATCCTCGAACACCATCCCCTCCCAGCGGCCGTAACGTACTTCCTCGAGGTCAGGATCTTCGGCGACTTCGAGGCCGCCGATACCGGCGGCGATGATCTCGGCGGATTGCTTCGCGCGCGGCAGCGGGCTGCTGATGATGAAATCCGGCTTGATCAGGCGCGCCGATGGAACCGCCTGCTCGACCTGCGCGCGGCCCGCCTCATCGAGCTCGATGGGATTGTGCCCCATCACGCGCCCGATGCGGTTCCAGGCAGTTTCGCCATGGCGCATCAGCAACGCGGTCCCGCGAATGCCTTTTCCCGATCTCAATTTGTCCGCCACGTAAAAGGGTCCGAGCGCCATTCAGTTTATTATCTAGATGTATGCGGAAGTTGAAAGAAGAGCGGGCGCCTTTTTTAAGACGCCCGCTGGTTTCGGATTCATTATAATTTTCAGCTCGGCGGCTAACGCCCAGCTGGATGAGCGGCGGCGCCGTTCGCGTCGGCGTGATGCGTCGCACCATCGGCCGTCGAGGTGCCCACCGGGGCCAGCCCGCAAAACGCCTCGTAATCGATGAGCGTCGTCTGCGTCGGATGCTCACTGCAAACGGGACAGTTCGGGTCCTTGCGAATCTTCAGCGTCCGCACATAGTCGCGCGTCGAAAGCGTATCGAAGTAGACCATCCGGCCGATTAGCGGCTCGCCGGCATTCAGCAGAATCTTGATGGTCTCCAGCGCTTCGATCGAGCCGATGATTCCGGGCAACGCGCCGAGCACGCCGGCCTCCGCGCAGGAGGGCGCCATGTCAGGCGGCGCGGGCTCGGGATAGAGGCATCGATAGCAAGGCCCACCCTTCGCGGTGTGATAGACGGTGGCCTGGCCCTCGAAGCGGAAAATCGCGCCGTCGACCAGCGGCTTCTTCGCGAACACGCACGCATCGTTGATGAGGTAGCGCGTAGGGAAGTTATCGCCGCAGTTCACGATGACGTCGTAATCCTTGATGATGTCCATCACGTTTTCCGACGAAAGCCGGACCTCGTGACGATTCACCTTGATCGCGGGATTGAGCGCATGGATCGCGGTTTCCGCCGATTCAGTCTTGCGCATGCCGACCCGTTCCGTCGTATGGATGATCTGGCGCTGCAAGTTCGACAGATCGACCACATCGAAGTCGACCAGGCCGATGGTGCCGACGCCGGCCGCCGCGAGATACAGCGATGAGGAGGAGCCCAGCGCGCCTGCGCCTAAAAGTAGGACTTTGGAATCGAGGAGTTTGGCCTGGCCCTTCTCACCCACCTCGGGAATCACGAAATGACGCGAGTAGCGCGTGATCTCATCCTGGGTGAACTGGCGATCGGCCACCCACGGCAGCCCGCGATCCTTCCAGGAGTTAAATCCACCTACCAGGTTGTAGACATTGGTGTAGCCGAGTTCCTTGAGCGCGCGCGCCGCCAGCAGCGAGCGCGTACCCGAGGCGCATTGGAGGATGACCGGCGTGTTGTGATCGGGGACTTTCTCTTCGACGCGCAATTCGAGGAAGCCGCGTGGAATCGCGATGGCGTTGGGCAGATGGCCCTGGCGCCATTCATCGCTCTCGCGCACATCGATAGTCACGGTGCCGGGCTGATCCATCAGCTTGCGCGCGGCATCGATATCGAGCTGCGGGATCTCCTTGCGCGCTTCGTCGATTATATTTTTCGAGGTCTTCGCCATAATTGTTCTCACGTCGGACACAAGCGGACACCTGTACTACAAACTAATCATCTTCCCGCGGCGTGCATTTCCACCGGCTGCTCGTTCCGCTTTTTCACAAACTTGATGGCCGCGTTGTCGATGTTGATGGAGCATAGCGAGCCGCACATCGAGCATACGTTGGAGCCCGACGCCTCGCTCTCTTCCTTGTAACGGCGCGCCTTGTCGGGGTCCATCGCCATCGCGTACATGCCTTCCCAGTTGAGCGCCTTGCGATAACGCGACATCTGGTCGTTCCACACCTTCGCGCCGCGCACGCCCTTAACAAGGTCACCGGAGTGCGCCGCGATGCGGGTGGCGATGACGCCGTCGCGCACATCATCTATGTCCGGCAGCCGCAGATGCTCGGCCGGCGTGACGTAGCAAAGGAAGTCGGTGCCGTTCGCGGCGGCAATCGCCCCACCAATGGCGCCGGTGATGTGGTCGTAGCCAGGAGCGACGTTGCAGGTCAGCGGCCCCAGCACATAGAAGGGCGCGCCCGCGCATACGCGCTTTTCGAGCTTCACGTTGGCTTCGATTTGATCCAGCGGCACATGACCGGGGCCCTCGATCATCACCTGCACGCCGAGTTTGCGGGCGCGCTCGGTCAGCTCGCCCATCACGAGGAGCTCGCCGATTTGTCCGCGATCGGTAGCATCGCCAGTGGCGCCGGGACGCAGCCCGTCGCCCATCGAGATGGTTACGTCATGCTGCCGGCAGATTTCGCATACTTCGTCGAAATGCTCGAAGAGTGGATTCTCGTTGCCGGTGCGCTCGATCCATGCCGCCAGCAGCGCGCCGCCGCGCGACACAATGCCCTCGATACGCGGATGGTTGCGCAGCCGCTTGACCGTCTCGCGCGTCACGCCGCAGTGGAGCGTCATGAAGTCCACGCCCTGTTTGGCCTGACGCTCGATGACATCGAGGAATTTATCGGCGCCGAGTTCCATGATGGAGCCCTCGGAGCCGACCTGGTAAATCGGCACGGTACCAATCATCACCGAGCATCGCGAGACCAGCTCGACGCGAATCTTGTCGAGGTCGGTGCCGGTGGAGAGATCCATCACCGAATCGGCACCATAGCGGACCGAGGTGTAGAGCTTTTCGATTTCCTCTTCGAGGAACTGATGAAAGTTGGATGCGCCGATATTGGAATTGACCTTGGTGCGCAGACCCTTGCCGACGCCGATCGCTCGGAACTCATGATGGATGTTGCGCGGGATGACGATCTCGCCGGTCGCGACGCGCTCGCGGATCAGTTCGGGTGCGAGACCCTCGTCTTCCGCGACCTCGGCAATCTGTTGAGTGATAACGCCCTTTCTGGCGGCTTCGATTTGAGTCATGAGGTTTTCTCCCAACACTGAAGAATGCGCCTGGACTGGATCAGCGAGTATAGCTTAGATCGCGCGGCTGTGGATGAAAAACAGAAACGGATGTTAATCCTCACCGTATGCGATGCCGTTTTTCTCGCATAAGGTTCTAAGCTGCTGGATCATGCGCTCGGCGCGCGCCAGATGCGCAATCGCAATGAAGTTTGCCAGCGCCACGAAGAACAGCGCCGCGGTCGCCCAATACATGTGGCTCGGGACATCGCCGCCGTGAATGACGCTCACGCCCTTCCCATAGGCAACGAATAGAATGACGAGGCCGAGAATCGTGAGCCCAATCGTAACTCGCGTCATCGGCAGTTACTTGCCGCCCGGCGCATGCTGATGGCGATCGATCGCCGGCAATCCTTCCGGTTCCGGCGCGGGATGCTTCTCGGCTTCGAGCGGAATCGCGCGGTCGGTGTAGCGCTTCAGCTCCGGGCGCTGAGGATCATAGACGGCGGCATCCTGCTGTTTGTACCAGTCCTGCATCTCCTGCATGTTGCCGTCGCGGCCCTTCTCGGCGAGCACGGTCGACCGATGCATCAGGAATTCCTTGTTCTCGACAAAATCCTTGCGATCGAATCCCCAGATGCGCGGATGTACGTAGGTGTCCATCCGGATCGCGTCGCACGGGCACGCCTCGACGCATAGCCCGCAGTAGATGCATCGCAGGGTGTCGATCTCATAGCGCAGCGGATACTTTTCGACGTGCGGATCGGGCGATTCGCCGGCCTCGATATAGATGCATTGCGCGGGGCAGGCGGTCGCGCACAGGAAGCAGGCGGTGCATCGCACAGAATTGTCTTCGCGCAGGGTCAGGCGATGACTGCCGCGGAAATGGTCCGGATAGTGTTTGCGCTGCTCCGGATATTGGCTCGTCTCGTTGGCGCGCCGGTCTTTGGCGAGCCCGAACAGGTGCCCGATGTTGATGGCGAGGTTGCGCATGAAGTGGAAATTGGTGACCGCAAGACCGCGAAGGATTTCGGGCACGTAAGCCCGTTCCATCAGGGTCATATCTTCCCGTCTTTTCATTCTTCGACCTTATGCGCGAGTGGCGAGCGGATGCTCAAAACTTAATCGACCTTATGAGGCAACTATAAAGACCGCATCGAAGGACAGTCAACCGTCGCCCCCTCCCGCCTCACTGCCTACCGCTTCTCGAACTGCTTGCTGCCGTACAAAATCGAGCGCTGCTCTTCGGTCAGCGGCGTCTGCGGACGATCCGCCATCACCGCCATGCCTTTTTTCACCGCCGGGCGGGCTTCGACCGCATCGAGCCAGCGCTTGAAGTTCGGCCGGCTCTCCAACTGCTCGGGCTCGCGCCGCGTGCCGACCACCCATGGAAAGGTGGCGATGTCAGCAATCGAATAGTCGCCGCCGAGGTATTCGGCCTCGCCGAGGCGCTTGTCCATCACGTTCAGCAGCCGCCGCGACTCGTTGGTGTAGCGATCGATGGCGTAGGGAATCTTCTCGGGAGCGGCGCGCATGAAATGGCCGCGCTGGCCGAACATCGGACCGACGCCCGCCATCTGGAACATCAGCCACTCGATGACTTTGTACTTCGCGCGCGGCTCTTTCGGCAGCAACTTGCCGGTTTTCTCGCCGAGGTAAAGCAGGATGGCGCCCGATTCGAAGATCGCGATCGGCTTCCCGTCGGGCCCTTCAGGATCGACGATCGCCGGCATCCGGTTGTTGGGGCTAATCTTGAGGAAGTCTGGTTTGAACTGCTCGCCGTTACCGATATTCACCGGCACAATGTTATAGGGCAGGCCGGCTTCCTCGCAGAAAATCGTAATCTTGTGTCCATTCGGGGTGGGCCAGTAATAGATGTCGATCATCGCGTCCTCCGTCGTCAGTCATTTGAGAATCGGCGGATCGAAGGCAGTCACCGGCGGCGGCTCGCCGACGAATTTCTCGATTTCCACCAGCGTGGTTTGCGCGCTCGGGCCCTGCGCCAGCCGCGAGGTTCCCTTGTCGAGCGTCAACACATTCGGATTGCCATGCTTGTCGAGGGTGCCGATAACTCCGGAATGCTCCGGGTCGTACCACGCGCCGGTGGACATCTGCACGACGCCGCGCCGAATGTCATCACTCACAGTGGCGCCCGCGAGAATCGCGCCGCGATGGTTGAACACCCGCACGATATCGCCGCGGTTGATGCCGCGCGCCGCCGCATCGTCGCAATTAATGCGAATCGGTTCGCGTCCCGCGACTTTGGTCGCCTGGCTGACACGCCCCATGTCCATCTGCCCGTGAAGCCGCGTGCTCGGCTGCGTCGTAATCATATGGAGCGGGAATTCTTTCGCGACCGGACCGCCGAGCCATTCGGCGGGCTCGAGCCACGCCGGATGGCCGAGGCAATCGTCATAGCCGAAGCCGGCGATCTTCTCGGAAAAAATCTCGATCCGTCCCGATGGCGTCGCGAGCTTATGCCGATTCGGATTGGCGCGGAATTTTTCGAACAGCACGATCGGCTTGGGCGAGGCCGGCATTTCGAAATAGCCGCGCTCCCAGAACTCCTCGAAGGAGATCCACGGCCGTCCGCTTTTGGTGCCTTGTTCACTTGCCGTTTCGTATAGATAGCGCACCCATTCCATTTCAGTGCGCATCTCGGTGAACAGATCGCGCAATTCGAAGCGCTCCGCCAAATCGGAAAACACCTCGAAGTCGTTGCGCGCGAGGCCGACCGGCGCGATCGCCTGTTTCATCGCGATGATAAAGCGATCGCGTGACGCCGCACCGAGGTCGTTGCGCTCGAGGCTCGTGGTTGCGGGCAGGACGATGTCCGAATGGCGCGCGGTTGCGGTCCAGAACGCCTCGTTCACGATCACGGTGTCGGGCCTGCGCCACGCGCGAATCAACCGGTTTATATCCTGATGATGATGGAACGGGTTGCCGCCGCTCCAATAAACCAGCTTGATGTCGGGGTAAGTGAGATCCTGGCCGTCGTACTGAAACGGTGCGCCCGGATTCAGCAGCAGATCGGCGATGCGCGCGACCGGAATGAAATCGCGCACAGGGTTGTGCCCCATCGGCAGCGACGGCGTCGGCGCATCCTGACGCAGACCCGCGAGACCCTCCATGCTGCCGTAGCCGAAGCCGAAACCGCCGCCAGGAAGTCCGATTTGCCCGAGCATCGCGGCAACCGCGATCGCCGCCCAGAACGGCTGCTCGCCGTGATCGGCGCGCTGAAGCGACCAGTTGACGGTGATGAAGCTGCGCGTGGCAGCCATCCGGCGCGCGAGGTCGCGAATCGTGTCGGCGGAAATCTCGCTGAGGCGCGCGGCCCAGTCGGCATCTTTTGCGATGCCGTCGTCGCACCCAAGAAGGTAATCGCGGAAGCGCTCGAAGCCAACGCAATAGCGTGCGAGGAAGTCCGCATCGTGCAATTCTTCGGTGATAAGCGTGTGCGCGAGCGCGAGAAGAATCGCGGTGTCGCTATGCGGGCGCGGCGCGAGCCATTCGGCGTCGAGGAAGGCGGCCGCATCATCGCGCATCGGACTGAGGTTGACGAACTTCACACCCGCCGCTTTGAGTCGGTGCAGCCACTCGCGCGTGCGATGCTCGACCGCGCCGCCGGGAGTTACCTGGGTATTACGAATCGGAAGGCCGCCAAACATCACGATCAGCTTCGTGTGCTCGGCGATACTCTGCCAACTGGTGCCGGGGCCGTTGATGGCGTTATGCGTGCCGAGGACGTTGCGCACCAGCACCGCGCCGGCCGCATTGCTGTAGGTCTCTTTCGAATTGGTGAAGCCGCCGATCGTCGCGAGGAAACGCCGCAACTGATACTGCGCATGATGAAAGCGCCCGGCACTCGCCCATCCATACGAGCCGCCGAAAATCGCGCGATTGCCATATTCACGAATCACCCGCTTGAGTTCATTGGCAACGAGATCGATGGCGCGATCCCACGACACCTCGACGTAGCGATCGCCGCCGCGGCCCTCGTTTGCCGCACCCGGTCCATGCTTCAGCCATCCCTCGCGAATCGCAGGCCTGGCGACGCGGCTATGATGATGGACCGCATCGGGAATCGAGCGCAGCATCGGCGACGGATCGGGATCGTGCGCGAACGGCGCGCAATCGATCAGGCGTCCATCCTCGACGACCGCATTGAAGGCGCCCCAGTGCGAGCTGCCAGGAGTTATCTGCAGATGATCCGATCTCGATGCCATGAGGGTGTAGCCACTACTATGCCGGAAATTCTAGCGGAAGAGGGTAGCGATCGTTACCGCGCCGGCGGCCAACCTCAAGCTTTCGAAATGGCCCAGGTCGAACTCGCAGTCACCGCAACCTCGCCGCGCTCATTTGCGATCGAGGCTTCGATAAATGCGAGCGCGCGCGTGCGCCGGACCACTCGAGCATCGCCGCTCAGCGGACTGGGACGCAGCGCGCGAAGGTAATTCAATTTGACCTCCGCGGTGACAGCCCATTCGCCGACTTCGAGGACCGAGGCAATCGCGGTCGACATCATCTCGTCGATGAAAATCGCGAGATAGCCGCCCTGCATGATGCCGAACGGATTCAGCACCGATGGTGGTTGCGATTCCCACGACCATCGCGAGGCGCCGAAGCTGAACTGAAGCGGCCGCATCCCGAGTGCAAGATTCGGCGACGAGAAATCGCCGATGCGATTCTCGCGGATCAGCTGATTAATGGAATCGACCGGGGCCAGCCTGTTCTCCGACACGACGCCTCCACGCACTGATGAAGTTCAATCATAGGCGAGGCGAGAGACAAATCCATCCATCGCGGTTCCGGAAACGGAGCCGACCTGACGGAATCTTGCTTCGGGTCAGAGCCGGAGGGGCTGGCCGCCGGCTGGTGGGCTAACCCGCCATTCCGTTCAGCATGCCGGCCAGAAAGAGGGCGCCGAGGGTAACTGCAGATGCTAGTCCGACAAAGATGATCATCTTGCCCATAGCCATGTCTCCCTCGTCGAAGGCTGATTTTTCCACCCACGCCTTCGGCGTTACGACCATTCGAGGGACTTATCTGAAAAAACAAATACGCTTATGTCACTCAACCGTCAACTATCCCAACTTCGGGTTGATTCGAGGCTCAGGCCGGCGCGCGATCGAGCGACCGATACTGAATCGCCTCGCTGATGTGATGCGCTTCGATCCGCTCTGAACCTTCGAGATCGGCGACCGTCCGCGCGACTTTGAGGATTCTCGTATAGGCGCGCGCGCTCAGACCGAGGCGATTGATCGCGAGCTCCAGCAGGCGCTCACCGGCAGCTTCGATCTGGCAGTGGGCGCGCAACTCGCGCGAGCCCATCTGCGCGTTGCAGAAGAAACTCATCCCGGCAAATCGCTGGAGCTGAATCGATCGCGCGCGATCGACGCGCTCGCGGATTCTCTCGGATGACTCGCCGTCGGACTTTTCCGTGAGCTCCTTGTAACGCACCGCCGGTACTTCGATGTGAATGTCGATGCGATCCAGCAGTGGCCCCGAGATGCGCGAACGATAGCGCTGAATCACGATCGGCGAACATGAGCATTCGTGGGTCGCATCACCGAAGAAACCGCACGGGCACGGGTTCATCGCCGCAACCAGCATCACCGATGCGGGAAACGTGAGCGTGCCCATCACGCGCGAGATGGTGATGCGCGCGTCTTCGAGTGGCTGGCGCAGCACCTCGAGGACGTTCTTGCGAAACTCCGGCAGCTCATCGAGGAACAGCACGCCATGATGCGCGAGGCTGACTTCCCCCGGCCGCGGCACCGGCCCGCCGCCGATTAGGCCTGCGTCGGAAATCGTATGGTGCGGCGAGCGAAACGGCCGCGTCGAGATCAGCGCACGCCCATCGAGAAGGCCCATCACCGAATGAACCTTGGTGGCCTCGATGGCTTCCTCGAAGGTCATCGCGGGCAGGATGGTCGGGAGGCGCTTGGCGAGCATCGTCTTGCCGGAGCCCGGCGGCCCGATCATCAACACGTTGTGGCCGCCCGCCGCTGCGACTTCGAGCGCGCGCTTGGCTTGCTCCTGCCCCTTCACATCGGAGAAATCGACGTTGTACCTGCTATGCGCCTGGAACATCGCGGCGACATCGGTCATCGTCGGCGTCAGCTCGCGCTGACCCTCGAAGAACTCCAGCGTTTCGCGCAGCGTATCGACCGGCAAGATTGCGACGCCGTCGCCGACCACCGCGGCCTCCATCGCGTTTTCCCGCGGCAGCACCAGGCCATCATACTTCGCGGCGCGCGCGTGCAGCGCGGTCGGCAGCGCACCCTTGATTCCTCGCACGCGGCCATCCAGCGCAAGCTCACCGATGACGAGATATCGGCGTAGGCGCTCGCGGCTGGTGAGGCGTCCGGTCGCGCCGAGCAGCGACAGCGCGATCGGCAGATCGAATGCGGAGCCATCCTTGCGCATATCCGCGGGCGCGAGGTTGATGGTGATGGTCCGGTTGGGAAACGAGAAGCCTGAATTAGTGACCGCCGGTTTAACCCGATCCTGTGACTCCTTGACCGCGCCGGCCGCCAGCCCGACCGTCTTCAGGACTGGTTGCGTGCCGTTGCCGATGTGGACCTCGACTTCGACCCCGAACGCATCGACACCATGGAGCGCCGCCGAGAGTACGCTTGCTATCACCGAGTCAACTCCGTGAATGGAGTATTACCGCACGGCGGGGATTGGTCAAAGGCCTCCGACGGCGAGGCGTGATTTTGCCCTAACGCGGCGTCGGATATCGGCTAAAATTCTCGCAACGGCGCGGAGCTTCGATGTTTATTCTCCTGAACTCGCAGTGGCTTTGTTTTCGCACTTTTACATCGCGCGCCGTGGGTTCGTTTGTGTAATCGACCGCGAAGCATAACCCAGTCGGCCGCCCCGAGCGGAGCAACATCTCGCGAGCCGAAAAGCTGCTCGCATTTGATCGCGCCGAAAACGAAAAACCCTTCATTCGTAAGGCTTTAATGGGTTTGTTTTTGCACTTTTGCATTATCGTGCGAGGCCTTGAAACGACGAACGGCGCCCATTCGGGCGCCGCATCACCAATATAGCACTCTGGACAGAATGAATCACTGCGATGCTTGAGAAATCGAGTCCCTGGAGAGATAAGGGACATAAGAATATGGGACTGGAACGCGCCCTGGAGGCAAGTCGCATGGCCATGACGATAGAGTCAGCAATCGCTCGTGAGAGCATTCGCGAGGCGCTCGCGCAATATTCCATGCTGCTGGATGGCGACGGCATCAAGCCCGATGCGCGCAGATGGGCGGACAAGCTGTTCACGCCCGACGCGGTGTTCGTGTCGCATTATCCGGACGGAACCGAGCAGATTCGCCTCGAAGGCAGGGAAGCGATCTTCAAAACTTTCGGGCGGCCGGGCTCTCCCGAGGTCGCGGGCCGGCATTTCATGGTGAACACGGTCTTTGACGAGCTAACCCCGACGAGCGCGAAAACCCGCACCTCGGCACTCATCCAGGTGTCGAAGCGAGATCAGGATTGCGCCAAAAAGAAAGGCATCCTGAATGGCGGCCAGCCGGTGCTTTCGGCGATCCTCGTATACCACGACACCTGGGTCCTCGATGCCGGCGAATGGAAGAAGAAACTGAGCATCCTGCGCCGCGATACTTGATGATTAGTGAAGACGGAGACCGGCGTGACGCGCGAAATGCCGGAAATCGCGATCACGAGTTATGAGCGTTACGTCGTGATCAAGGCAGCATTGGGCAATCAGCGCATCCGCGACGTGAGCCTTGAGACCACGGCGCCGAAGTCTGGCACGTAGTTCGCCGGCGCGCTCCCAATAGCCGGCTAGAATCTCGAATTGCGGAATCTGCCGAAGGAAATCGACCGTCTCTTGAGGAAGGGTGTGGTCACTGAGTAGTTCCATCACGACGACCGGCGGAAACGTACTTTCCTTGATCTGCATCGCGAGGTCGATAGCCTCGACGTTGGCGCCTCGTTCGCCGGAAAGGTAAGCGATCATTGAGCTGGTTTCTAAGGCGATCAATGTTTGTCCTTACGCAATTCATTCAGGTCGATCGAGAATTTCACCTTGCCGCGCAGCTTTCGCAGTCCTTCATATGCGTCATGCGCTGCCAGTAACTCGAGCCCTTTGCGGACTGTGTCGCTGACACCCGCTTTCGAGGCTTTTTGCGCTCTGGCCAAGAGATCTTTTTTGACATGTACGGTGATCTTCTGCTCGGCTTCCATGCCTTAAAGGATACCAGCATTCGGTGCCGTAATCATATACGGCAACGCGGAGGTAAAACTAGGGATCGGCGCGAACGATCCAGCGGCCGCCTTGGCGAATGCCCATATATTCAGGCATTAACGAGAAACTATCGACCCATTGCTGCTCGTCGGTCACTACTTCGAGAACACGATCCGGATTGACGGAGAAATAATAGAGCGAGTCATCGGGAACGAAGTAGCCGCCCCGGGCGGACAAGAGGAGCTGCGCAAGAAAAGCGCGGGCAGGCCAAAGCTCGCCTTGCTCGAAGAGACACGCGTAGGCATTGCTTTTGATTGGTGCACCCGTCACCGGAGGCAGACCAGCTCCGTTCCGCACCAAACCGTGAATCGTTATTCCGATGGCGATCGTGTCATCGCTAGCCGAGCCGGTATCGATCACCCAAGCAGATCACCACGAAACGAGTCCGCTTCGGGAATTAGTTCGGAAATCAGGTTCAGGAGGCGGGTCGTGGTTTCCGGCACGCGCAACACGCATGAACGTTTCGCGTCAACGATTCCCTGGTTAACCAGCTTCAGGTTTCGTTGCTCACACCACGCTTGTGACTCCGAGTCTGTGAGAGCTTTTATGAGCCGAGTTTACGGCCAGATCGCGCCCGAGGCGATCAGCGCGTCGCGTTCGGCGCGCGAGAGACCGAGAAGATCGCCGAGGACTTGGTCGGTGTTCTCGCCCACATCGGGTGCGATGGTTCGCACCGAGGCCGGGGTGCCCGACAGCTTGAACGGGATGCCGGTGATTTGCGACAGCTCGCCGGCGGCGCGTTTCACGCCCGGCCAGAAGCCGCGTTCCTTCAACTGCGGATCGCGCGCGCAGATATCGGCGCCATTCTCGACGATGCCGGCCGCGACTTTCGCGCCTTGCAGGAGCATCATCACGTCTTCGGCGCTGCGTTCGCGCGTCCACCTCGAGAGTTGCGCATCCAGCTCGGCGTGATTTTTCATGCGCAGGTAGAGCGTCTGGAACTTCGACTCCGCGGTCCACGCCGGCGTGCCGATCGCCTTCACCAACCGCTCCCATTCGCCTTGCGAGCGAGCGGAAATCGCGACCCATCGATCGTCATCGTCGCCGAGCGGGGCACATCGATAAACTCCATGTGGCGCCGCCGGGACCCTCCTGCGAATTGTACAGCGGTGGTTGCTGCTCGCGCTCGTTCACCGCGATATCGAGCAACGACGGACCGACCACGCTGACGACGGCTTCGAACTGCGAAAGATCAACGAACTGGCCCTGCCCGGTGCGGCGCTTGTGATAGAGCGCAATGAGCGCCGCGAGCGCACCGGTGTAGCCGCCCGCCATGTCGGCGTACGAATAACCATATCCGGCGGGCTCGCCCGTCTCCTCGGCCATCAGCTGCGTGTAGCCGCCGAGCGCCTGCAGCGTGGGACCATAGCTGACGTAGCTCGCGCGCGGGCCGGTATGCCCGAGGCCCGACATACTGATGCAGATGATGTCGGGTTTGATTTTGGAGAGGCTCGCGTAGTCCATCCCCCAAGCCGACATGACGCGCGCGGAGAAGTTGTCCATCACCAGGTCGCTCTTCATCGCGAGCTTGCGCGCGAGCGCGAGGCCGTCGGGATGTCCCATGTTGAGCGCGACCGACAATTTGTCGCGATGGAGATCACATTGTAGGCCGCGCTTGCGATCGCCGAGCGGGGGTGGCACCTTGCGCTCGATCTTGATCACCTCGGCTCCATGGTCCGCGAGGATTCGCGTCGCGACCGGGCCGGCGACGACCCACGTGAAATCGAGCACGCGCACGCCCGTGAGCGGCAATCGATTGGTCGCCATCAGATGATGCCCTCGGCGCGCAATGCCGCCATCTCATCGGGATCGATTTGCAATTCCTCGCGCAGAATCTCGCCGGTATGCTCACCGAGCAGCGGCGGACGGCGATACGCGCGCCACGGGGTGCCATTAAAAAGATACGGCGCGCCCGGATAGAGAAAGCTGCGGCCCAGCTCTGGATGTTCGACTTCGGCGAAGAATCCGCGATCGTCAAGTTGCTCGTCATCGAGGAGCGCATCGGGTGCGCGCACGATCGCATACGGCTGACGCAGCAATTGCGCGCGCTCCAGCAGCTCGTCGCGATTGTAATTCGCAACCCATTCGTCGAGGACATCGAACAGATGCTCGGCGTTGACGGAACGATACATCACGTCGCTCCACTTGGGGTCGATGAGGTCCTGCGCCTTGCCGTCGCCGTTGACCCATTCGATGAGCGAGGTCCAGTCGCCCAGGGTGCAATGCATGATGTAGCCGTCGCGACATTTGCCGACCCGGAAAAACCGGCTCCAATGCAGGGTGCCGCGCCGCGGCTCGGTCTGCCCGCGCTCGAAGTAACTTCCCGCGACGTGCTCGACCGCCGAGGCCGTCGCTTCCTGCATGCTGAGGTCGATCCACTGGCCCTCACCTGAAACATCGCGCGCGAGGAGCGCCGTCATCGTGGCGATGGCGCCGTAGTACGCCGAGGAATGATACGCCTGCAATCCGAGCGGCCGCACCGGCGGGCGCCCCGGCGAGCCATTGACGTAAAGCATCCCGCCCATCGCGGTGATGACGGTGTCATCGGCGACGAAATCGCGGTATGGGCCGGTCTGTCCGAACGGCGCGATCGAAAGAAGAATCAGCGCGGGATTCGCGCGATGGATCGCATCCCATCCAAGGCCGAGCTGCGCGATTTCGCCGGGCGCGAAACTCTCGATGACCACATCGGCGGAGCGCGCGAGTGCGAGCGCGATCTCGCGGCCGCGCGGATGCGCGAGGTCGAGGGTCAGCGATCGTTTGTTGAGGTTGTAGAACCAGAAAAAGAGGCTGCGATCATGATGCGGCAGGTCGTTATAAAAGGGGCCGATGCGGCGTCCGTCGTCACCGGCGGGCGGCTCGACCTTGATGACATCGGCGCCCATATCGGCGAGCAATCGCGCGCACAGATGCGCCCGATGCGTGCTGAGATCGAGCACGCGCAACCCCGCGAGCGCGCCGACACTAGCCACGATTTTACTTTTTAACTTCGGGCGCCCGATGGCGGTCCTGCATCGCGAACGAGGTCAAATCGAGGGTCGGGTCGATTTTCTGCAAAACCTCGCCATGCGGACCGGTGCGCGCGCCGCCGCGAACGCGGATGGTTTCGAAGGTCTCAGGATTGACCCATCGCACGCCATAGACGTTGGGCTTGGCCTGATCGTCATCGGTTTCCGGATGCGGGATCTCGCCGGGCTTATCGAAGTAGGTAACTTTTTTAAGTGCCATAGTGATGAGCCTCGAATGATATGGCCCTACTCGGCGCTTTTCAAATGCCGATCTCGGCGATAGTGGCAGGGGGATGACTTCAGTATTGTAGCCGAACCATTGCAAGAGCGGCATAGGATATGGACTTACAGCAAGTCTTTTCAGATATTGCCGATGGATTGAAGTCCATTGATGCTTCCGGCGCTCCTTTCAAGAATTACCTTCCAGGGGTAGGCCGCTACGGGGAGCCTCAACTGCTGAAGCTGGTCTGTCAAAAATTGACTGCCTTGCCCGCCTATTCAGCCGGCGTCAAAACGATGCTCCGGTACACCGGCGAGTGATCGTTATGGGATGGAGTCTCACTTAGATTCGCGTGAACTCCATGACACTCGCGCGGACGCGACGGCTAAGTTAATCTGATCCCCTCGACATCATCTAAAATACGCGGCGCCCCAACGGCTGCATCGCGCGAGTATCCAGTGCCGGAAACCGATTACAAAGCCACGCTGCAACTGCCCAAAACTGATTTCCCGATGAAGGCAAACCTGCCCAAGCGGGAACCCGAGATGCTCAAGAAGTGGGACGACGCGGGCCTCTACGCGCGCCTGATGGAAACGCGCAAGGACGCGCCGACCTGGATTCTGCACGACGGGCCGCCCTATGCGAACGGGCGCGTCCACCTCGGCACCGCGCTGAACAAGATTCTCAAGGACTTCGTGGTGCGCTCGCGCTCGATGCTCGGCAATCGCTCGCCGTTCGTTCCCGGATGGGACTGCCACGGCATGCCGATTGAGCATAAGGTGTCGCGCGCGCTGGGGCCCAAGGCGCGCACGATGCCGAAGCTCGAACTGCGCAAGCTTTGTCGCGCCGAAGCGGAGAAGTGGGTCGATCTGCAGCGCACCGATTTTCGCCGCCTCGGATGTATCGGCGATTGGTTCAATCCCTATCTCACGATGGCGAATGAGTACGAGGCCGCCGAAATCGGCGTGCTGCGCAAGCTGGTCGAGTTCGGCTACGTCTATCGCGGCCTGCGCCCGGTGCATTGGTGCTTCGATTGCCGGACCGCGCTGGCCGAGGCCGAGGTCGAGTACGAGGAGCATAAATCGCCATCCATCTACGTGAAATTCGCGCTCAACGCGAATGTTGGCGATGCGGCGAAGCTGGCCGCCGACCAAGACGAGGGCGCGGAGCTCGCGGCTGCGCATAAGGCGGGAAAACTGTTCGCCGTCATCTGGACCACGACACCATGGACGCTGCCCGCGAACCTCGGAATCTCACTCAATGAGACTTTCGATTATGTCGCGCTCAAGTCAGGCGAGAATTACTACATCGTGGCCGAGAAACTTGCGGAGGCGGTGGAGAAGGCGACCGGCATTGCAGTCGATAAGCGCATTCCGCTCGCGCGCGAGGACCTCAAGGCGTTCGATGGGCAGGATATCTTTCGCCATCCGTTTCTCGATCGCGATGTGAAACTGATGTATGGCGCGCATGTCACCGCTGACGCCGGCACTGGTTTGGTGCATACCGCACCGGGCCACGGCTACGAGGATTTCGTGGTCGGCAACCAATACGGCCTCAAGCCGATGACGCCGGTCAACGGCAGCGGCATCTTCACCAGCGGCGAATGGGAAGGGCAGAACGTCTTCAAAGCGAACCCGGCGATCGTCGAATATTTGCAGAAAATCGGCGCGCTACTGCATGGCGAGACGCTGGCGCATAGCTATCCGCATTGTTGGCGATGCCACAATCCGCTGATTTTTCTCGCCACCGAGCAGTGGTTCATCAACATCGACCATCAGGGGTTGCGCGAAAAGATGGTCGCGGAAATCGACGCCGTCACCTGGACGCCGGCTTGGTCGCGCGACCGTATCCGCAACATGACGCAGACGCGCCCCGACTGGTGTATCTCGCGCCAGCGAGCGTGGGGCGTACCGATTCCGGCGCTCAAATGCGAGACCTGCGCGAACGTGATGCTCGACCTCGACTCGATGAAACGCGCCGAGGAAATCTTCGCGCGCGAGGGCACCGACGCATGGTACATCCGGCCGGCGAGTGACTTCGCCGCGCCGAACACCAAATGCTCCAAGTGCGGCGCCGATTCGTTCACCAAGGAGGACGACATCCTCGATGTCTGGTTCGATTCGGGCAGTTCGCAGGCGGCCGTCCTTGGGATGCGTCCTGACCTGCGCTGGCCCGCCGATGCTTACCTCGAGGCGGTCGAGCAGGCGCGCGGATGGTTCAGCTCGTCGCTGGTGTGCGCGGTCGCGACGCGCGAGTCGGCGCCGTTTCGCAACGTCATCAGCCACGGCCTGACCCTCGACGACCAAGGCCGCAAGATGTCGAAGTCCCTCGGCAATACGGAGGATGCGCAGGATGCGGTCAATCGGTTGGGTGCCGACGTCATCCGCCTCGTGTATGCGTCGCTAGTGTATTCCTCCGACATGAATCTCGGCAAGACCATCTACGATGCAGTCTCTGAGTCGTATCGCAAGATTCGCAACACCTGCCGCTTCGTGCTCGGCAACATCGCGGATTTCGATCCGGCACGCGATGCGATTCCGCATGCGCAGATGCTGGAATTTGATCGCTACATGTTAGCGCGCACCGAGAAGCTCAAGGCTGACGTGCGCAAGGCGTACGAGGCGTTCGACTTCCAGGCGGTCTATCATGCGGTGTTGAACTTCGCGGTCATCGATCTCAGTTCGTTGTTCATCGATGTGGCGCGCGATCGTCTTTATTGCGGCGGCGCGAATTCGCGCGAACGCCGCTCCGCGCAGACCGCGCTGTATAATGTCCTCGACGCGTTGGTGCGAATCCTCGCGGTTCTCATCCCGTTTACTGCCGACGAGGTTTACGCACACATGCCGGGCGAGAAGGCCGCAAGCGTGCATCTTTTGACGTTGGCGCCGGCGCATCCGGAGTGGGCCGATGAGAAGCTTCTCGCGCGATGGGACCGTCTCCTGGATGTTCGCACCGAGGCGCTTAAGCTGCTGGAAACGATGCGCCAGGCGGGCACTATCGGCGCCCCCTTGGAAGCCTCACTGCGCATCAACTGGGGTATGGAATCGGAGACTCCGGATCTCCAAGTCGATTTACCCTTCGACACAAAAGACGAATCCCTGCTGAAGGAGCTGTTCGTAGTCTCCCGGGTGAAGGTTATGAGCGATGAGGAAGCGGCGCCGCGATGGGAGCATGACAACGACGAGGACCTGAAGTCGCAAGGTGAATACGTCCATGAGGGATCGCGCGCGCCGGTGCTGCTGATTGGCGCGCGCGCGACTGGGAAGAAGTGCCCTCGATGCTGGATCTACTTCGACGATGACTCCGGGTCGGACCTCGATCCGCGATGCCGCGCCGTTGTTGGCGCATTCGCATGAGCGCGTTCCCCGAGCCCTCAATGACCGAGGCTGGTGGGAAGCCGCCGCGTAGTCGGCGACCATTCGGAATCCTGGTCGGCCTCGTCGCGATTCCGCTAATCATCATCGATCAGGTCTCGAAGCTGTATGTCTCCTCGCCACATGACGCTCTACGAGAGCATCGCGGTGGTGCCGAACTGGTTTGATATCACCTACACGCAGAATCCCGGTGCTGCCTTCAGCATGTTCATCAACCTGCCGCCTGCGGTCCGCCTGTTGATGTTATGCGCGTTGTCGACGATCGCATGCGTGGTATTGCTGGTGCTGCTCGCGCAGAGCGAGAAAATCACCCTGATGTCGTTCGCGCTATCGCTGATTCTGGCGGGAGCGGCCGGCAATCTGATCGATCGCGCATGGCGCACCGGCCGCGTCATCGATTTCATCCGGGTGCATTACTACGACGCCAGCTATCCCATCTTCAATGTCGCGGACAGCGCGATTACCGTCGGCGTTGCGCTGATCATCCTGTCTAGCCTGTTCGGCAAGAAAGAAAGTGTTTGATCTGAATGTCCCACTACTTTAACCGGCGTTATGTGACGCACTGCATTCGAAACGATCGCGTCGAGCCGTCACATAGAGTTTAGTGGCCGGCGTTCTCCATCGCGTTGGGGTTGAAGAAGCCCGGATCGACGACGCCCATGTCGATGTACCAACATTCACGTTCCGGCGAATGTCGCCCTGGCATAAAGACCACCGTAGAAGCTTTATCCTGCACGCTGGCATCGACGAGACCTAGCTGAAAGATTCGCTTGTAGGGATAAATGGCGACCTGCGCGTCGGGCACCGGGCGGTCGCGATAGGTGTTGTATAGAACCAGCGTTTTCCAGAGCTTGCCGTCATTGCCGTATTGATCCGAGGCAGTAATCAGCCATCCTTCGGAATCGATGTAGAAAATGCGCCGCGGGATCGAGAAGCTGTGCCCGGGCTTCTGATTGGCCTCGACGATGTAAAGATGGCGCATCTCCCAATCCTCGGGGCAGATGGTATGTCCACCATCGGTGGGGCATGCGGGCTCCGGAGAAGTCTTCGCATGCACGCACGCCAGCATCTGCTTTTCGCCTAAATACTTGTAGTTGAAGTCTTCGACCTTGGCCGCGAAGCCGAAGTAGGAATCCGGATCGAGACTCGTCACGTTGGTTGAAGCGCCGGAGACTCCTACCCCGCTGCCATAGCCGCCGCCGCTGCCCGAGAAACCGGGCAATCCGCCGATCGCATCGGCAAGGATTTCCGGCGACTGACGCCGCAGCCGGCGTGTCTCGGGATTGAACACCCACGAGTTGTCCTCGATGGTCGGGTCCATGTGGCGGTTTCGAATGAGACCGTATCCACGCAATCCCGCCGGCTCGAGGAATGGATAGAGGGCGAATCGATAGCGAATCCCGCTGGCGGCGTAATCGGGGCTGGTCGGCACCGGCGGCACCTCGATGCGTCCGATGTTGTTGTAGAAGGCGAAGTGACCGACGGTGAAGTAGCTGAGCGGCTCAAGGTCCTTCGATGATCCCACATAGCTGGCGATCTCGGGAAAGCGCAGGTCGGCATCATCGGAATAGAGCGGGCGGAAGCTGAAATTCCACATCAGCTTGGTCGCCATCTGTGGGTCGTTGGGATCCAGCAGCGGAAACGGCTGTCCGGCGACATAGCCCTTAAGCGTCCCATCGGAATTGAGGCCGACCTGGGATGAGTATTTTTCCGTCGCGGCTTTGAACGGCGGCGGCCAGTCGAGCTTGCTGCTCGGCACAATGTTCAACTGCATCCCTTGCTGCACCAGGATGTAGTTGCCCGGGCTCAGGAGGTCCTGGACCTTCGAGGCATTATCCTTGTTAATGAGGTCGCCGGGCTTCACCTCAGCGCGCGCCGGATTCGATGCGATCAGCGCGAACGCCAATCCCAAGGTCAAAACTACCAACTTCCGTGCCTTCATGCCGCGATGATTGCAACATTCCTTGATCAATCCAAAGGGTTTTCGTCTGTATGGCCGAAGGAGCGGGGTGACCGGCGTGAATCGACCGCCAGTCGGCTCAGGTGTAAGGGTATATCCCCCTCATTGTTTCGCGGGCTTGTATGATACCAGCTCGGCATCAATCACGTTGCCTTCGGCTTGACTTTGATAGTGATACTTTACGAAGCGATTCACCTTGGGCGCGTACCAATAAGCAATGTTGGCGATGTCTCTTGCCCCACCACGCCCGATCGCGCGGGTCGTCACTTCACCCTTGATGGCGCGGAAGGTTCCGGCCGGCACCGTGATGTCCTCCCAGCCGCCGAGTTTCCCCTCCACCTCGACTCTGCCTTCGACCGCCGGCTCGCGGATTTGCCACTTTACTTCGTCGGCCCAGGTTTTTCCCGGCACCAATGGAAATGGAAAAATCGGCAGTGGCCTGGAATAGGTCACCGGCGTTTCACCAGCCACTGAAAGTGAGCGATAAACCGTCGGATTCCACTGACTATCGCTCTCTTCCCCGTTTTCCCATTGCGTGTATGTGACATCGTCCGAGGTTACCGAGGTCACCTTGAACTCCTTGTCGCCGGATGCGAGGCGGTCTACCCAGGTGTCACCCGTATGGATGCTTGGCGCAGGAGCCGAGTCGTCATTCGCGGCGGCGCTCGCCGTCGCCGAGTCCGCGCAAGAGTTACCGAGTGCGAATCCTACGATCACGAGAACCAGCAAACCGCAGAGGTACTTCATGACATCCTCCTGTCGCGAGATCTGTCAGATCATTTCGGCGATACGACCAAAATCTCCGTCATGTTGTGCATCGCCAGCCGATCGGCTGACGAATCGAACTGCACGACCTCGCCGGTTACGTTCACCATCACCGCCGGGCCGGAGCAGTCGACGTCGCCATTGGCTTTGATCACCGCGTCGGCGGTGTCGGGATATTTCTCCAGTGCCATCGCTTTGAGTTTGGCCTGGATTTCGGCGGTATCGGTCGCGACCATCGAAAACGGCGCGCTGTACTTGAGCTCGCCCAGCACCTTGTAAGGCTTGTCCTCCGGGAGGTCGCCGCTGGTCACGAAGATGTGCGCTCGATCCATCCGATGGACCATCTGCGCATGCTTCTCTTCCTGCGCCTTGCGGTCCGCCATCATCGTGGCGCATCCACCGACGGTCATCGTGAGGAAGCCTGCCAGCAAGGTTGATGTGCATCGCGGGTTCATGCTGTTGCGCGAGTAATGGCAGCTTGGCCGGTATCGCCAAACGGATTTCCGCTGTCCGGTCTCCGCGCGCCGATGATCGGCGAAAATCGACCGCTGGGCGGAAAGCGATGGCGGAAATTCCCGCCGCGTGGACAGTTGGAGGTCGCACTGGTAGTTCTCGAAATGCTCGATATGCCTGACATCGAACCAAGCCGCCGCGAACGCCGCATTCGCACCGTCATCGTCGAGGATGAGGCCCCTGCACGAGGCCGTCTGCTGCGGTTTCTGCGAGCCCATGCTGACGTCGAAATCGCCGGCGAAGCGGCGACCGGCGCCGAAGCGATTGCGCTGATCGAGCGCGTCACGCCCGACCTCGTGGTCCTCGATATCAAGCTGCCCGACATCACCGGCCTCGAGGTACTCAAGCGCGTCGCCGACCGTCCGCACGTCATTTTCTCAACCGCGTACGACAGCTACGCGATCGAGGCCTTCGAAGTGGAGGCGATCGATTTCCTGCTGAAGCCGTATGAACAGAAGCGCGTCGACATCGCGATCGAACGCGTCCGTGCGAGGATCCAGAAGGTCGACCCTCCCGTCCAGCTCGAGGCGCTCATCAGAAAGCTCAATGGCAGCGCGACACCGGCGATGCAGCGGCTCGCGCTGCACGACCGCGAGCACATCGTGCTGGCGAGTTCCGCAGAGATTTTTTATTTCATCTCGGAGGGCGACGAGGTTTACGCGCGGCTGCGCGCCCGCCGGCTCACGATTCGGAAGTCGCTGCGTGATCTGGAGCGGATGATGGAACCGCAGCGATTCTTTCGCGCCAATCGCTCGGTGCTCGTCAACCTCGACCTCGTGCGCGAGATTCATCCATGGTTCGGTGGACGCTTCGTGATCCGCTTCAGCCAGCTTGAGCCGAGCGAGCAGATCGAAGTAAGCCGCCGGCAGGCCAAGCTGCTCAGCGACATGTTGGCTTGATCGAACCGGATCCCAACGAAGGCTCGCAATGAGAGAATCCGAACATCAATCGGCCTCCAATCGCAGCCTGCTCTATCTGCAGATAGTTTTCGCGCTGTTCGCCGGGATGCTGAATGTACCGCTGGACTTAGTGGGCGAATGGGTCATCGGCGAAGCATCGCTCAACGCCGTGGTGTACACCGAGTTCCATCTGCCGCGCGCGGTGATCTTCGCCCTCATCACGTTTTGTGCGTGGCGCTGGATCATCCCGCATCTGCGCGGGGTGCTGGTGTTGCGCCTGCTGGTGCAGGTGATGCTCGGGATCGTGCTGTTTGGCTATGGGCTGATGGCGACCTTCTATTTATGGCCGCATCTCGCGATCATTGGCTTTCGCGGCTCCGCCCAGTTCGCCGGCATGCATCCGTTTGCACGACTGGTAGTTATCAGCGGCGCGACGCTCTATATGATCCTCGGCGGGCTTTCGCTGGGGCGCGCCAGCCAGGAACATTCGCGGCTGCGCGAGATGGCGCTGCTCGGTCAGCTCGAGGCTTTGCGCAGCCAGCTCAACCATCATTTCTTGTTCAACTCGCTCAATGTGATCGCGGAAGCCGCCGCCGTGCAACCCGAGCGCGCCGAACAACTCATCCTGCAACTCGCGAGCGTGCTGCGCTATTCGCTGGGAGCGCGGCGCGCGCGAATGGCGCCGCTGAACGAGGAGTTGGCCGCGGTCGCATCGTACCTGGAGATCGAGCGCGCGCGGTCCGGCAATCGTATCAGCGTCGAAACCGAGATCGCGGCGGATGTCGGGCATCTGCGCGTCCCGCCGATGCTCATCCAGCCGCTGGTGGAAAATGCGGTCGGGCATGGGCTGATGAACGGAACTTGCGTGGGCAAGATTTCGATTTCGGCCTGGCGCAACGATGACTCCCTGTGCCTGCGAGTGAAAGACAACGGCGTGGGATTCGATCCGAATCGCCCTCCGCGTGACGGCAACGCGGGCGTAGGCCTGTCGAATCTACGCGACCGACTGCGCGCGTTCTATGGCGAAAACGCCGAATTCCACCTGCATAGCAGCGTCGATGGTGGAACCGTCGCGGAGATCTCGCTCTCGCTGGCCGTACCCGCCGATGCGGAACGCGCCGAACATGGAATCGTCTGGCGGACGTTTTTTTCCTTCGTCGGAAGCATCGCGTCGGTTATCGCATTTGCCGTCGCGCTCGACATTTACAAATTGGGCGCGCCGTTGTCGTTGCTCATCGGCGAGGCGACCGAGGTGCTCTATCTATTCGCCGCAAGCGCGACCGAGGAGACCAAGATCTTCGACGTCGCGATCGTAACCTTCCTTTTCGCGGGACAGGTCGCGTTGTTGGCGAATGCCCTCGACGGCTACGTCAACTACGCGGCGGCATGGCTTTATGGATCGTGCGCCGCGGTCGCCGCCATCCCGCAGATGTTCGGCGCCGAGCCATTCACCAGCTACTGGATGCGGCGAGCTTATCCGCTCTGGCTGCAGCGCGGTGCGAGCTTCGCGCGAATCGCACGCCGGCTTGCAGTGTGGTGGGCAGCGGTATTCATCGCGCTGACGGCCACATCGATCCGATGGCCCGAGGGCGCGTTCGCGATGTGGCCCGTGTACATCGGGGTGATAGGTCTGATTGCGGGCCCGCTCAGCGGCGCATATCCGACCGCGTGGATTCATCGCGCTGGGCTCGGTAAAGCTTCAGCCGAGATTTTCATCCTCGGGCTGCCGCTGATTTTCCGCAAGGACGATGCTTCGGCGCCAGAGCTATCGGCACAGTTCGTCGTGTCCGGCGCCGAGCCCGGAAGTTACTACGTCCAGATGAGCCACCGCCGATGCATCAGTGGCCAGGGAGACTTGAAGGAACCCAACCTCACTGTCTATTGCAGCACCGATAGTTGGAACCTGGTAGGCAAGGGCGAGCTCAGTCCCGAACGCGCAGTCGACGCAGGGCTCCTGCGCGTGAGCGGCAGCGCGCCGGATTTTGCGCAGTTCTTCCGATGCTTCAGGCTTCCAACTTCCGATTACGTCCCGCTCGCCGCCTATCCCGCTTCGCCATCGCGTTCGCCCTCCAAATCAGCCGGATAGCTCGCTCGAGCATTAAGCGGTTCGGTCAACTTTCTGCTATATTCGCGGTCGGCTGTACAACCCAATGGCCAAGCTCCTCATCGTCGACGACGAGAAAGACATCCGCTTCAGCCTGACGCGGTTTTTCGATTCTCTCGGGTATCAGGTGGCCGAGGCGGAAGATGGCGCGCGCGCCAGCGCGTTGCTGGCTCAGTCGCGATTCGATTTGGTGCTGACCGATTTCCGCATGGCTCAGATGGACGGCCTGCAACTTCTTCAAGAGGTGCGGCGGACTCAGCCGGACAGCCTCGGCATCCTGATGACGGCCTACGCGACCGTGGAGAACGCGGTCGCCGCGATCAAGGCCGGGGCCTATGATTACGTCAGCAAGCCGTTCTCCCTCGAACAGATACAGCTCATCGTCGAGCGCGCGATAAAAGTGCAGCGGTTGCAAGCGGAGAATCGCGCGTTACGCGACGCGGTGGACGACGTCCCACTGCTGGTGTCGCGCAGCCCCGCGATGGAACATCTGTTGGAAAGCGCGCTGCAGGCGGCTCTGAGCAAGGCGCCGGTCCTGCTCCTGGGTGAAAGCGGTACCGGCAAGAACGTCCTCGCGCGCCAGATCCATCAATGGAGTCCGCGTCGCGATCGTCCCTTTATCGAGGTAAATTGCACGACCCTGTCCGACCATCTGCTCGAAAGCGAGTTGTTCGGCCATGTGCGTGGAGCATTCACTGGCGCGGTCAAGGACAAGCCGGGGCGGCTCGAGGCGGCTGATCGGAGCACCGTCTTTCTCGACGAAATCGCGGACTTATCCAGCCCGTTGCAGAGCAGATTCTTGCGCTTCATGGAGGAACAGAGTTTCCAGCCGCTCGGCGGCGATCGGATGATTCGCGTCAACGCCCGAGTCCTGGCGGCTTCGAGTCATGACATGGAAGCCGAGGTCGCGGCGAAACATTTTCGCGAGGATCTCTTCTATCGCCTCAATGTGATCACGTTGCGAGTGCCGCCCTTGCGCGAGCGGCGCGAAGATATCCTGCCGCTGGCGGAGTGGATGCTGAAATCGGCGAGCCTTCGTAATCGGCGCGCGCGGCTCGCGCTGTCACCCGGCGCTATGGCAGCGATCAGCAAATACCACTGGCCTGGCAACCTCCGGGAATTACGCAATTCAATAGAACGTGCCGCATTGCTCGCGCGCGGCGAGATGATTCAGCCGGACGATCTGCCAGACTCGCTGTTTCGCGAAAGCAGCGGGTTGCCGAGTGGCGCGCGCCATGTGGCGAGTCTCGAAGACGTGGAACGCGCGCACATCAGGCGGGTGCTCCAAGAAAGCGCGACGCTGGACGAGGCCGCCGCGACGCTGGGCATCAACGCCGCGACGCTGTGGCGCAAGCGCAAGCGGTACAGCATCGATTAATCACGCACCTTTCGTCTCGTTAACTAAAAATGAAAGAGGCGGGCCGTCTCTATGACGACCCGCCTCCTTGTCTTGACCTTGATAAGCGTCAGGCCGTCTTTACCGTCAAGGTCGACTTGCCCTTTCTTCGCGAGTTGCGCGAGAAGTACATCGCTCCGTAAGCTCCCCAAACCACCGACAGCACCACCGCGATGATCGGTTCCTTCCAGCTGCCGAGCCCTTCGATGGGTCCGATGACGTAGAAGGCCATGCAGGCGAAGTTCGCGAGCGCGCCAAACACCGGTACTACCATGTGCTTAAAGCCGCTGAACTCGTGATGCTCGCGGAAGGCCACGATGCAGATGATGTTGGTCAGGCCGTAGAGCGCGAAGGTGCCGAAGTTGGAAATCAGCGTCACCAGCGACAGCCCGTTTGGCAGAGAAGCCAAGGTCGCGTTGGAACCTATGCCCAAGGCATACCAGATGGTGTGCGGCAGGGTTGCGATGGTCTTGTCATCGGGCGCCGCGGGACCGCAGAAGAAAAACAGCGCTGCGAATGCGCCCAGCACCGCCGAGATCGTCGCCAGGGTCCAAATCGCGCTATGCGGCGTGAGGTTCTCACCGTGCAGCAACCCGAAGTGCTCGGGGACCTCCTCGTCGCGGCCCATCGCGTAGGTCACGCGCGCGCCGGTGTTGATGCAGGCCAGCGTGGTGCCGATCAGCGCGAGGAACACCGTCAGCGCCTCGATCAGCATGAAGGCTTGTCCGTGTCCGCCCAGCAACGCATTGCCGAGGATCACCATCATGTCACCGATCGGCGCGGCGGAACCCTTGGCGTCGGCGAGGCTGTAAGCATTGCTCATGAAGTAGTTCGCCGCGAAGTATTCGAACAGGTACATGATCAGGCACTGGATGGTGATCGAGAGCAGCACGCCGCGCGGAATGTCTTTCTTGGGATCCTTAGCTTCCTCGCCGAGCGAGGTGATCGATTCGAATCCGACCAGCAACAGGATTGCGACGGTCGCCTGCAGCATCATCCAGTTGAAATTATGCGGCAGAATTACCGACAGCGCACCCGGATGCGCCGGGGTGTCGCCACCGAGGGTGTAGCTGAGCACCTTCGAGGTGCCATCGAGCGCCATTCCGGTCGCACCCGCCGGATGACTCAGGCGGTAGGAAATCGCCAGCGCGGAGAAGAACAGCAGCGCGATCCACTGCACGATGTTGATCACGAGGTTGACATTGGTCGAGCCGACCACCCCTCGATACGCGATCCACGAGATGGCGTAGGCGGAAATGATCGCGATCACCGCCATGAACAGCGGCCCCGGAACGCCCGCGTTCATGTAGTTGGGCGCGATGCTGCCGACGATATACCCGATCATGATGCCGATGGTGGCGACCATCACGCCCGGATAGACCCAATAATAAAGATGCGAGGCCCATCCGGTGACGAACTTCGCGATGCGCGCGAATCGGTAGGCGTGCGTAGTGTTCAGGAACGCCTTTTCCGCGAACAGGTATGAGCTCCCCGCGCCCGGATAGAGTTTGGCTAACTCTGAGTACGAGATCGCGGTGGCATAAGCCAGCACGACCGCAAAAAATATCCCTGCCCACATCCCCAGGCCCGATGGATACGCGTACCCAGCCTGGACTACGAAGGTAATCCAGAGAAAGGCGCCCGGCGCGATCAACGCCATTGCGTTGACGGTCACCCCGGTCAGCCCCAACGTGGGCTTCATTTTTGGTTGTTCGGTTTGCTCTGCCATCTGTCCTCCAAGGAATCCCCTGCGTACGTGCGCAATGCGGTGGTTTGCAGTCCGCAATGCGCAAGACGAATGCCATGGAGGGCCAGATCGAGCGGTCGATGGGTACTTACATCTTTTGATCGACGAGGTTGCGATTTGAAATAACCGCATTGCGTTTTGGAATATCGCCGAAGTGCCTCCGCCCACCTGGCGTGCGACTGCACATCGAATAGTCATCGTAATGAACGATCGCGATCGCGTCTCCACAAGCCGTCTAATTCCACACGCCCTTCTAAAGGATTGCCTTTCCCGCACCTCGCTGGTCATGTTTACATCGTCATCGGAGGGATGCATGGCCAACATTACGGTCGTTTCGAAAATCCGCTTTCTCGCCGGTATTGCGCCGGTGATCCTGCTGATCGCAAGCCCGCTCTTGGCCCTGGCGTTCCTACAATTTGGTGATATCGCCGCGGACATCCGAGACGAAAATGTCGCCTCGATTAAGTATGCGCAGGGGATGGATGCCGCCCTGTACAAAATGGAGTGGGGCCGGATGCAGCCCGACAGCGCGCAAATCATCGTGGACCAGCAGCGTCGCTTTGCGGATTACCTCGATTCAGCGGTGCATCATGCCTATACCGACGAGCAGCGCGATAAGATCGCGGCGATTGCACAGGCTGCGAAGCCCAGGCTGGATGAGTTTCGCCATGCCGACCCGCATGATGAGGTCGTGAACGCAAAGATTCGCGATTTGCATATGCTCGTGGCTGATCTGGAAAGCGCCGACGATGCTGCGCTCGACCGCTACGTCGATGCGGCAAGCCGTCGCGCGCGTCAACTTGTCGCGATCGTCATCGTCGCTGGGATCCTGATTCCTGTGACGTGCTTCGCGCTGCTATGGCGGTTGACCCAGGGCGTGCGCGCCGACCTCCGTTCGATGCGCACTGAGCTCGAAACTATCGCGGAAAACCCTGCGGCCGAGGAAGCCTCGATCGGCCATGTTGTTGAGGCGATCGATCAAACGCTCACCCGGCAAGGCTTTCCCAAACCCAACCCGATGCTGGCGGAGTAATGAATTCCAAAGCTGCCGATACATCAGGCCGTTCTCCGATGTCTGACCCTTAGTGTCTCCGTGCCTTTGTGGTTTAATCATCTCCTGATCCGGATTTCGGGGATGAGGCGCGGATGGCGGATAAAATCAGAGTTGGTGTGCTGTTCGGTGGGCGCTCCGGTGAGCATGAGATATCGCTGCGCTCCGCGCTCACGGTTATGTCCGCGATGGACCCGGCGCGCTACCAGATTGTACCCATCGGCATCGACCACGAAGGTCATTGGTTCCTCGAGAAAAACGCGCTGAAGGTGCTCGCGCAGACGACGCCCGACCTCGGTGCCCTGAGCGCAGGCGATACTCCCGTCACGCTGCTTCCCCATAGTGACAGCCGCTCGCTGGTCCCGACGCCTTCGAAGCGCGGAGTCGCGGCGATGGCGGAAAAAAATCTCGGCGGCCCGCTCGAGGTGGTTTTTCCGGTGCTGCATGGCACTTTCGGCGAGGATGGCACCGTGCAGGGGCTGCTCGAACTCGCGGGCGTGCCTTATGTCGGCGCAGGTGTCCTCGGCTCCGCAATCGGGATGGATAAGGACACGCAGAAGCGCGTGCTGCGTGATGCAGGCGTGCCGGTGGTGAAATATCATTCCCTCATCCGCGCGGACTACGAAGAGCATCCGCCGCTCGCGAAGAAGTTTGCGCGCGAGCTTGGCTATCCGGTGTTCGTGAAACCGAATGCGCTTGGCTCCTCCATCGGCATCAGCAAGGTGAAGCGCCCGGCCGACCTCGATGCGGCTCTTCGTGACGCTTTTCAATACGATCGCAAGGCGCTCATCGAGGAATCGTGCGAAGGACGGGAGCTCGAGTGCGCGGTGTTGGGGAATGATCGGCCCGAAGCGTCGACAGTGGGCGAAATCCTCGTCACCCATGGACACGAGTTCTACAGCTACGAGTCGAAATACGTCGATGAGAAGGGCTCGCAGACAGTGATTCCCGCGAAGCTTCCGAAGGCCGCGCTCAACCAGATTCGCAAGCTGGCGGTCGAGGCGTTCAAGGCGCTTTCGCTGCGCGGGATGGCGCGGGTGGATTTCCTCGCGCGCCGCGACCTCAAGAAAATCTACGTCAACGAGGTTAATACGATCCCCGGCTTCACCTCGATCAGCATGTACCCGAAGCTCTGGGAGGCTTCGGGAATTCCGCTGCCGAAGCTTATCGATCGGCTCATTGAACTCGCGATCGAGGACCATCGCGAGCGCGCGGCGCTGAAATTCAGCTTCCAGCCGAGGCGCGAACCGTAGCCGTGATGAACCGCATCCTCATCGCCACGACCAATTCGGCCAAGCTGGCCGAGTACGGGATTTTATTGCGCCAGATGGGAATCGACCTCGCGCCGATGTCGCTCGCCGAGGCCGGCATTACCGAGGTGGCGGAAGAAAACGCGGAGACTTTTCATGATAACGCGCTGGCGAAGGCGCGGTTTTACTTCGAGCGCGGCAAGTTTCCTACCCTGGCGGATGATGGTGGTCTTGAGGTTGACGCGCTCGGCGGTGCGCCCGGTGTCAGGTCGCATCGATGGCTCGGTCCCGAGGGCAGCAGCGACCGCGCGCTGGCCGACGAGGTCATCCGCCGGATGGAAGGCGTCGAGAAGCCGCGCCGGACCGCGAGGATTCGGGCCGCCCTCGCGCTGATATATAAGAATGATTCCGGGCTGCATGCGGTGGTCGCCGAGGACGCCATCGAAGGGCTTATCGCACCGCGCGTCTTTCCCGAAGTTCGGGTAGGGTTTCCCTACCGCGCCGTGCTATGGCTCCCGGAGCTCTCGTGCTACTTGGGAGAGCTCGGCGACGAGGAAGAAGCGCGCATCAGCCAGCGCAAAAAGGCCCTCGAGAAGCTTCGCACCGACCTGCAACTCCTGGCCTCCCGCAGGGAGGATTGACTATCCTAAGCCCTGACGCGCGACTAGAATCGCAAGCTGGATCGAGGTGAAACGCAAGGGCAGGATCGTTGTTCTTCATCTGGCGATACGATACCCGTTCGCGGGCGTCGTCTGGCAGCTGCTTCACCATTTGATCGCGCTGCGCGAACTCGGCCTCGAGGTCTATTACATCGAGGATCACGGCGCCTACGTTTACGACGCAATCGGGGCAACCTTGACCCCGAACTCCACCAATAATCTCAAGCTGGTCGGCGGCATACTGGACCGGTTCGGTTTCGCCGGGCGCTGGGGCTTTCGCGATCCCATCACGAAAGATTACGTCGGGATGCCGAAGGAGAAATGTCTCAGGCTCATCCGCGAGTCGGACGCGGTGCTTAACTTGTGCGGCGCAAGCGAGCCGCGCGAGGAGCATTTCGCCAGCCCGCAGATGATTTACCTGGAAACCGACCCAGGCCTGTTCCAGGTGCAAATCGAACGCGGCGATCCATTCGCGATGCTGAATGTGTCAGCGCACAAGCTTTTTTTCACCTACGCCTACAATATCGGACAGGTGGATTGCCGCGTGCCGGCGGGCGGCGTCAAATGGCATCCGACCCGGCCCCCGGTGCTGCTCGACGAATGGCATCCGGGGGTAGGTCCTGCGAATCCATCGACATTTACGACGGTGGGCACCTGGCACAACAACGGCAAGGATCTGGAGGTCGGCGGCACGACTTACTATTGGTCCAAGCACGTCAACTTCGCGAAGGTGCTCGACGTCGCGCGGCGCGCCAATCAGCCGATTGAGTTATCGACGGACCTCAGTTCCGGTCCCGATTATGATCGCGCGGTTGCCGGCGGATTCACCTTTCGCCCGGTCGTGCCAATGTCTTTGGATATCGACGACTATCGCCGGTACATCTCGTCATCACGCGGGGAGTTTACCGTCTCGAAAGATTTATATGTTCGCACGCGCTCCGGATGGTTCAGCGATCGGACGGTATGTTATCTGGCCGCGGGCCGCCCGGTGGTCACCCAGTTCACCGGATTTGAGAAATTTATTCCCAGTGAAACCGGGCTGCTCGGTTTCGATGATGCCGACGGCGCCGTCGCGGCTATTCGCGCGGTCAATTCCGACTATCCTCGCCATGCGAAGGCCGCGCGTGAAATCGCCGCCGAGTATTTCGACGCGATCAAACTCCTCGATGAGATCGCGGAAAAGGCGGGGCTGTAGCGCATGTCAGTCGATACCCTGCTGCCGCTAACTCCACTGCAGTCGCTGCTCGGCTTCGATTACCTGCCCCCTCGCTTCAATGGCGCGGTCGAGCTGTTGTTCGCCTTCGTATGTTTTGGAGCGGCGATCGCACTGCGCCGCCGGCGCTGGATTTTTACCTCGCCCAGCTTCCTGATGCTCGGGTTCGGAGCGCTGATCGATCTGATCGGTGGTTCCGTCGTTTCCAATCCGAAGACCGCCGCCGGCTTTGGTGGCGCCGCGGCGCTGTTTTTCTTCTGGGGCGTGGTCCGCCTCCTGATGGACGTGGTCGATTACGCATCGCGCCGCGCGCGCGATACTTCAAACATCCTGCGCGATCTGATCAGCTTGATTCTGTATGCGGCCGTGCTGGTGGCCGTATTGGCGGCCGACTTCAAGGTCAATGTCTACTCGCTGGTCGCGTCGGTCGGCGTTCTCGGTGTCGTGATCGGATTCGCCGTGCAGCAGACCCTGGGCGATATTTTCAGCGGCCTCGCGCTCCAACTGCAACGTCCCTTCGAGCATGGCGATTGGGTGCGCACCGGGCAATTTCTCGGCCGCGTTCAAAGTGTCGGGGTGCGTTCGACGACCATGATTACGCGCAACAACGAGCGCCTCGAAATTCCCAACTCCGCGATCGCCAAGGAGGCGCTGACCAACTACGGAGCTCCTCCTGTGAGCGACGAGATCTCCCTCGGCATCAGCTATAACGAGCCGCCCAACCGGGTGCGCGAGGTGATTCTCAAGGTGATGGGCGATGTGCCGCACGTGCTGATGGATCCGTCGCCCGAGGTGCTCGCCTGGGAGTACGGCGACTGGGCGATCAAGTATCGCGTCAAGTACTGGATTGCCGACTACGGGCTGCAGGAAGAGATCCGCAATGGGCTCCTGACCAGCCTCTGGTACGCGCTCCGGCGCAATAGCATGGAGATTCCGTTCCCGACCCAGACCCTCGACGTACGGACGCCAAAGATCTCGCGACGACCGCAGGTGGAATTTGAAAACGAGATCATCCGCGAGCTCCGCCAGATCGATTTTCTGCGCAACATGTCGGAGGACGAAATGCGCCTGCTGGTGCCGAACGTCCAGGTGCATGAGTTCGGCGCCGGCGAAACCCTTTTCTCGCAGGGCGACATCGGCGACACGATGTACATCATTCGGCGCGGCCGAATCGAAGTCCTTGGCCGCACCGACAACGGTTCGAAGCGGTCGATCGCGGTGCTCGCGCGCCCTCAAATTATCGGCGAAGGCGCGATGATGACCGGCGAGCCACGCAACGCCACCTGTCGGGCGCAGACCGATGTCGAGGTGCTGGAGCTTAGCCGCGAGTCGTTCTCGGAACTGTTCAAACAACATCCCGAGGCGGTCGAGCAGATCAGCGAAGTCATCGCGAATCGAGCATCGGAGCGAAAGGAACTGCTCAAGGACACGATCGGCGACGGCGTTCTGGCACGGCGCAACTGGTGGGTCGCCAAGGTCCGCCAGATCTTCGATTTGGGCTAAAGTTACGCGACTTTAACCAGTGCGCTTTCGAGTTCGCGCAGGTCTCGCGAGGGCACCAGCGCGGAAACTTCGCGTGCATACTGAAGTATCGCGCTGTCGCCCGTGCCCCATCGCTCCTGCTCCTCGGGAATCAGCCAGATGACGGCGCGGCACAGCCTGCCCATCTCGCGCAGCAGATCGGCACGCGCTGGACGCCGGTTATTACGGCCATCGCCCATGATCACCAGCACAGTCGCGCGATTGAGCACCTCGGCGCGCTGCTCCCAAAGCTCGCCAAGCACGCGGCCGAAGTCCGAGCGCGCGTAAAGATCGAGCGGCGGCGTCATCACCAGGTGCTTCTGCTCGAAGTCCGCCTCGGCCAGACGATCGATGAACACGAAACTCCGCACGCGCCGGAAAAACTTCGCCGCCCCAGCGATCAATTCAAGCATCAGCGTCGAGGAAAATCGCACCGAGCCGGAGATATCGGCGAGGATCACGAGGTCGATGTGGCGTGGGCGTCGCGAACGGAAGCGCAAGTCCGAGAGTACGCCGCCACGCTGTATCGAGGCGCGGATGGTGCGCCGGAAATCGAGGCGACCGGCTTTCGCCATCCGCAGCCGGCGACCGAGGCGCACCCGAAAGCGCCGCGCAATCGGAGCTAGCGTATCGCGCGCTTCATCGAACTCCAGGTCGGAATAATCCTCGAATGGGGTGCGCTCGATTTTACGCCGCCGCGCATCCTGGCCGCTGGAGAACGTGGCATCATGCTGCTCGCCCGCCTCATCCGCGAGGTCGTCCTTTCCGTGCGAATCCTCGCTCTCAGTTTCTCCCTCCCGAGGTCCCTCGGCTTCCTGTTCAGATTCGGATTCCGACAGCTCGCGAGGTTCGCTTTTCTCTGCGACGGCGGACGGCGACGGCTTCTTGTCCTTGCGAATTGAGCGGATCGATTCGCTCTCGATCCGCCCCGCACCCGGCGCGATCGACGATTCGGTTCCGGGCTTGCGCCGTCCGTCATCGCTCGCTTCGCGGCCTCCGACGAAAAATCTCGCGAACAGATCATCGAAGATGTGACGATCCTCTTCGTCCTTGATGAGCGTGGCCGCGAGGGCCTCGCGCAGCGGCGCGCGCTCCAGGCCGGCCGCTGAAATTGCGTTCATCGCGTCGAGAGTTTCCGCGATCGAGATACGCACTCTGGCGCCGCGCAGCTGATTCACGAAGCGCAGCAGTTCGTCGCGCAGCGTTGTCATCGCGAGCGTCCGGAAAGCGCGCCGGCCTTGCTTTCGACCTTGGCGCGATCGTCTTCATGTTTGAGCAGCACTCCGAGGGTGGCTTTGATTGCGTCGTTGTTCAGCTCTTTGATGCCGAGGCGTTGCAGCGCGCGCGCCCAATCGAGGGTTTCCGCGATCGACGGAGGCTTCTTCAGCCCCTGTTTGCGCACCGCGCCAACGAAACGCGCAGCTTCACTGGCGAGGCGCTCGTCGAGTCCCGGCACTTTGAGCTGCACGATGCGGCGTTCCTGTTCCGCGCCAGGAAAATCGATGAACAGATGGAGGCAGCGGCGGCGCAATGCCTCGGACAATTCGCGCATCCGGTTCGAAGTGAGCACAACAACGGGAATTTCCTTCGCGCGCAACGTTCCCAGCTCGGGAACCGTGATCTGAAAATCGGAAAGCAGCTCCAGCAGGAAGGCCTCGAACTCCTCGTCGGCCTTATCGATCTCGTCGATCAGCAGTACCACTTTGCGCGGCGACGAAATCGCCTTCAGCAGCGGCCGTTCGAGCAGATACTCGCGGGAGAACAGATGCTCCGAGATATCTTCCCATCGCGCGCCTTGATGCTCATCAACCTGAAGGCGCAGCAACTGTTTCTGATAATTCCATTCGTAGAGCGCGCGCGCCTCGTCGAGGCCCTCGTAGCATTGGAGGCGAATCAAATCGGTCCCGCGCATCTCGGCGAGGACCTTCGCGACCTCGGTCTTGCCCGAGCCGGCAGGCCCTTCGATGAGCAGCGGCTTTTCCAGTGCGAGCGCGAGAAAAATCGCGGTCTCGACGCGCTCGTTGGTGATGTAGTTGGCGCGGCGCAATCCCGCGCGCACGGCTTCCTGCGTGATATCCACTGCGACGAGCATCGCGAGCGCGTCGCGCCAAGTCAACGCGAGACGAGATGACGTCGCAGACGGCGAAAATCGCGAAGATAAGTCCGCGTATCATAGGCGCCACGGACCACATAGCCCGGGTGGTACATCGGGTAGAGCATTGCGCCGTCGCGTTGTAGGGAATTGGGTCGTGTCGGGTCGAACGGCGCGTCGCGCCCCGCGAGCTCACGCCATGCCATCGCGCCGAGACACACAATCATGCGCGGCCGCACGATCGCGATCTCCGCGTCGAGATGCTTGCGGCAATTTTCGATTTCGCCTGCGAGTGGATCGCGATTGCGCCCGCGCTCATCGCGCGGATTGCATCGCACCAGGTTGGTGATGAAGGCGTCCTCGATGCCGGCGCGCGTAATCATCGTGCGCAATAAGATGCCGGATCGATCGCCGGAAAATGGAATACCCGTGATATCGCCGCCGAAGCGCCCTGGTGCGATGCCCACAAACATCACGCGCGCGGGAACCACGCCGTCACCAGGCACCACCCGCGAGCGGCATTTGACCAGCGCCGCGCAGTCGCAACACTCGCGCATCGAAGCTTGGAGCATCGCGAGCGCGGTAGGCATTGATGCTCCCTAGGTGCGCTTGATTTTGGGGGCGCGGCGGCGCTCGAGGAATAAACGCGCGCGATGCTTCACGCCTTCGCCCTCATCCTTGGGCGTCGCGCGAAGTTCCTCGGTGAACGCGTGCAGCTCGGTAAGCAGCGTGTCGATATCGATTCCGTCGCGGCTCGGCTTCATCTGATCGAGGGTGAGCATCGCTTGGGAGAACAGATTGATCGCAGCCTGACGCCCGCCGCGCTCGAAGCGGAGATGCAGTCCGGTAGCGATGCGATTGAGCGTGATGGCGAAGGTCTTATCGGCGTCGATAGCAACGGCGGCGGCATTCTCGAAAAGTTCGGCGGCGGAAAAAAATTCGCCGCGATTAAACTCCTCGATCGCCGCTTCCAGATCTGACTTCACGACTTATTCTTCGGCTGCTGATCTAAAGTTTCTACTTCCTCGACGACGCGAAACTCAGTCTCACTCAGCGGCTTCGATTTGTGCGAGCCGTACTTCTCGTACATCTCGAAGATCGCCGCCTTATGCGGCCGCACTTTGCTGATTGGGCATTTCAAATATTCGTCGAGGGATTCATCGCAGTAGCCCATCCGATTTTCTCCGCACTTGGGCTGCAGGAACACCGCGATCTCAGGCAGCACACGTTTGATCTCGGCGCGCATGAGGGCGACCATCCGGCGAATCTCCCATTGGGCGCGCACGCAGAGCCGGAGGTCGCAGATGTGCAGCATCTCGGCGAAATTCACCATCACGTGGAAGTTGGTCGGCGCCGCATTGGGCAGCACGAAGCGCGCATCTTCCGCGGGGATGCCGGCCTTCAGCGCGCGCGCATACAACTCCGAGGTCTTGTCGAGCAGCCCCTCGAACTCCTCGCGCATCCCGACGCGCTCCCATGACTCGGGCATCACGAACGCGAGTTTGTCTTGCTTGAATTTCACATAGCGCTGGCTCTGCTGCTCGAAGCTGATGCCGATGCGATGGCGCACGAACTGGTGCGACAGCGAGCGGGAGACGTTGGCGATCGCGAACCAGAAAACTACCTGCTCCAGCGGCGAGGCGTGGCCGGTCTTGAGCCGCTCGCCGATAAACTCGCGGATTTTCTCGCGCGAGATTTTTTCGGCCTCGATTTTTTGCCAGATCTCGATCGGGGTTTCGGAGGAATAGCAGGTGCGAAATGCCGCGTAGAGCTTTTCCAGCGGCGACTTCGCGAAATCGATCAGCTTGACCTGAACTTTCGCCTCGTTACTCAAATGCGTCCCCTCCGCAATATCACCTCGGGGTACGGATATTATGTCACGGAACTGCCCGGTGCACGTCACCTAGTTTTGTTTGCGAACAGCTGTGGATGGCGAATTGCGCCGCTCGCCGCGTCCGCCTAGATTGCCCCTCGATGTCCCTGATTCCTGGCCCGCTCTATCGAGGTTTGCTCAGGCCGATCCTGTTCAGCCTCGATGCCGAGACCGCGCATCATCTAACCCTCGCGATGCTCTCGATGATGCCGCTACTGCCGGTCGCGCCCGATCCACCGGAGTTGCGGATCTCTCTGTGGGGCATGGACTTTCCGAATCCCATCGGACTCGCGGCCGGCATGGATAAGGATGCAATCGCGATCGGTGCCTGGCAGTCGCTCGGGTTTGGCTTCGCGGAATTGGGGACGATTACTCCACGCTTTCAACCCGGGAATCCAAAGCCGCGCATCTTCAGGCTTCCCGCGCATCACGCGCTCATCAACCGGCTCGGATTTCCGAGCGAGGGGATGGCAGCCGTGGCGCCGCGCATCGAGAAGATTCGCTGCGGCGGAACGCGGATTCGAATCGCACTCAACTTCGGACCGAACAAGGAAACCCCGGTCGAACAGGTCGCTGGCGACTATGCCGAACTGACGGCGCGCCTCGCACCGCTCGCGGATTTCATCGTCATCAACGTCAGCTCGCCGAATACTCCGGGTCTGCGCAACTGGCAGTCGCCGGAAAGGATGCGTGAAATCTTCGCGGCGATGGAGCAAGTTACGACCGATGCGCGACGTCCACCGATCCTGCTCAAAGTCGCGCCCGACCTAGACGACGCAAATCTCGACGCGATTTGCGACACCGCGCTGGCGCTGCATCTCGACGGGATGGTTGTGTGCAATACGACTTTGAAACGCGCCGAAGTCGGCGTGACTTCCGCAGAAGCGGGCGGGCTCAGTGGACATCCGTTGCGCGACTTGGCGCGCGATCGCATCGCGAGCGTGTATCGACGCACACAAGGCAAGCTTCCGATCATCGGCGTGGGCGGCATCATGAACGCTGACGACGCGCTCGGCCACATCAAGGCCGGTGCGAGGCTCGTCGAGCTCTACACCGGGCTCATCTACGAAGGCCCCGGACTCATCGCCGCGATGAAAAAGTCGCTGGCTAACTTGCTCAGGCGCGAGGGATTTCGCTCTATTAGCGAAGCGGTTGGAAGCAACGTCGAGGGATAGACGGATGGCAGCAAAAGCGGATTTTCTGGTCGATGCGCGATGGCTCGGTGAGCATCGCAATGACGCCGGCGTGGTGATCGTCGACACGCGCGCGCCGAAAGATTTCTGGGCCGGCCACCTCGCGGGCGCGCGCCACTTCGATCCATTTCCATTTCACTACAGCGACAGCAGCGAGCGCGGCATCAACGAGTTCAAGGATCAATTGCGGTGGATTTTTTCTGCGCTGGGAATCACCACGCAGCATACCGTCGTCTGCTACGAGAGCGATTCCGGGATGCGCGCGACGCGGGTGGCATGGGCGCTCGAATGGATGGGCCATCCCAATGTGAAAATCTTCGATGGCGGGCTGAGGGCGCTCGCGGCGGAGAAACTTTCCACCGACGTCACGCCCTTCGCGCCCGTCGAGTACGACGGCACTCCGGTCGATGATGCCTCCGCATCGCTTGGCTTCATCGTGAATCGGATCGCGGATCGCGAGGTGCAAATTTTCGATGTGCGCAGCGACGCTGAGTATTACGCCGAGCGGGTGCGCGCGAAGCATGGCGGCGCGATTCCCGGCGCCATCCACCTCGACTGGACTGCGAGTCAAAATGAATCCGGCGCGTTCAAATCGCCGGAGGAGTTACGCGCGCAGTTCGCGAAACTGGGGCTGCGGCCCGAGGCCGAAGTGATTCCGTACTGCCAAGGCGGCTATCGCGCCGCGCATGCTTACTACGCGCTGAAGCTCGCGGGCTTTTCAAAGGTGCGTAACTACTGGGGCTCGTGGGGCGAATGGGGCAATCGCGACGACGTGCCGATCGAGCATCATCGGCGCAAGAAGTTAGCTCTCGCCATGCCGCCAATCATCGTCGTCACCGGATTCGCGCCGTTCGGCGGCGAGCGCATCAACCCGTCGTGGGAGGTCGCCCGCAACCTCGACGGCGACGTCATTGGCGGACTGCAGGTGAAGTCAGTTCGATTGCCGGTTAACTGCCTCGCGGCGGCGCGACGTGTCGAAGCCGCGTTTGTACGCTATCGACCTCGAGCGATTCTCGGACTCGGCCAGGCGCGTGGACGGCCGGCTTTGTCGCTGGAAAGAATCGCGATCAATCTCTATGAGCAACGCAAAGCGGGGCAGCTCAACGCGACGACGAGTGGACATCCGGTGATTCCCAATGGCCCCGATGCTTACTTTTCGAGGCTGCCTCTGGGGCCTCTGCTGAGCGTCCTTGAGAAGCGCAAGATTCCCGCTTCGATTTCGCTGAGCGCGGGGGCATACGCATGCAACGCCGCGATGTATGCCGCACTGCATGCGACGCGACGGAGAGTCGATTTCCCCGCCGGCTTCATCCATCTGCCCTTCGATGCGGCGCAATCGGCGCGCGATCCTGCCGTGCCGAGCATGCCGATCGCGCTGATGGAGGAGGCGATCCGCGCGGCGATCGTGATCATCGCGAAGGAAGCGCTGGCCCCGCGTCAGGCGCGCAAAGCTTCGTAGGAGATCGTGGTGCTCCATCCGTTGCGCGCGCAGCGCGCGCGGCCTCACCCGTCCGGCACAGCTGTCGCCGAACTGCAGAGCGACAACTGCGCCATCCCCTCTCTCTGAGAGAGGGGGGACGAAGGATTGGTTACTTTATAGCCACCGCATTCGGAGGCGAGGCGATGCCGCCTTCGAGGTTCATCGGCACCGACACCATCATGAATTCGTAACGCTTATCGGCCGCGCAATCCTCCGCGAGCGGATCGAGGATGAACTGCTCGCCCAGCGGCAGCCCCAGCATCGAGAGTGTCCGATAGTGCATCGCGCCCTCGTCCTTGAAATCCCACGGCCACGGCTCGACCGCCGGGCAATCGGTGCCGATCGCGGCCACGCGATTGTCCCATAGCCACGCGACCATCTCGCGCGACGGATCGAGGCCGCACGCCTTGAGAACTTCGAGTGGCGCCATCGCGGTTTTCTCCGCCGCCGACGATTTTTCGTAAGCCTGCATCCATCCGGTGCGCACCAGCAGGATCGACCCGGGCTTGATGCTGCCGGCCTGCGCTTTCAGCGCATCCTGTAAATCTTTCAGGGTGTATTTTTCATCGGTGAGCGGATTGAGCGGGCGCCCCGCCTCGCTGCGATGTTTGAACGCATCGATAAGCACGCCGCGCCCAACCACCTTGTTAGACCATTTGTGGATGCTGAGTTTGCCGCCGGGGCCATCCTTGATCTGATTGTCCTTCACGCCGTTGTAGTAGGCCTGATGCTTGATGTGGCCGACGTGGCCTAGACCGTCCCACTGGCTGCCTTCCTGGGTATTGTAGTTGTCGATGGAATCGTCGTGGCCCAAGAGGCCGTAGCTCTCGAAACTCAGGATGGTGTGCTTGGCGGGATTGCGATTGAACAGCGGCGGCGTGGCGTAATTGATCTTCGTATCGAGGCGAAAAACTTTCCCATGACGCACCAGACCGGCGGCCTCGACGATAGCCTCGGGAGTGAGAAAGTTGAGGCATCCGAGCTCGTCGTCATCGCCGAAGACGCCCCATGAGGAATCCGGCGGCGCGCCTTTCTTTACCGGAAGCTCCGCGAAGCGGGGAACCTTGTTGAAATCGATTTTTGCCATAGCCGGATGTCCTCCAGGTGCGCGAGTTAGGGGTCAGATAGCAACCGTCTCGCTCCGATCGCATGGAATGTCAAGCATGGGCGATCAGGAAAGGACGCTTCCTCGCAGCAATCGTCACCACGGATCCGCAAGCCACGCGGTAATTCTACGAGCAGGACCAGCTTGCGAAGCCGCGAACGTAAGGTTTCGGGTTGGATGCGCCTCCAGTGAGTATGACAACCGTTCTTCCGCGGCGTTGGTCGCGATGTTTTATCGTCGTCGCTCTGATGACGACCGCGGTCCTGCTCGGGCTCGCGAATATGGCACGCGCGGATTCAGATGACCTCGGCTCGGAGGTGCGCGAGGGCGAACCGGAGATGATGAGCCCGCTGGTTGCGATAAATGTGAGCCCGGAAAACAGCGTGACTCCGTTCGCGCCGCATTGGATCAGGACGCCACAAGGCCGGACACTCGGATTCGGCTTCGGCGTCGAGAAGATGCTCTCATCCAATCTCGATATCGAGATCGACAGCTCATGGGATTCTGTCGCGCCAAATGCCGGGCCGAAGGAAAGCGGCTTCGGCGCGGTGGAAATCCTGAGCCGCTATGTCTTCGTGAACCATCCGGACCTGCGACTCGCAGTGGCGCCTCTGTTGTTGATCGGCACCGGCGGTTTGGGGCAGGTGTCGGGCGTGAATGACGTCGGGATGGCGCTGCTATTCGGCGGCCGTGGCGGCGCATTACCCGAGGACTGGAACCTCGGTTTTCTGCGCGCGTTCGAGGTTCATAGCGACCTCGGATATTCGCGCATCACGAGCGGCAGGGGCGGCGACGAGATATTTTTCGATCCGGTTTTGGACTACTCGCTCCCGTATCTTCAGTACCTGACCGAGTCGCATTTGCCCTGGATGATTAGAAATCTTTGCATCTTTACCGAACTCAATTTCGACGCTATGGTCGGCGGACGCGAAAGCGCGGCGCCGACGCTCTACGCCACTCCCGGTCTTAGCTACCTGACCGAAGACTACCTGGTAAGCGCGGGCGTTCAGCTTCCGCTCAACCATGCGGGCGAGCACACTCAGCAAGTCGCATGGCTCGCGCAGGTGCAGTTCTTCCTCGATAAAATTCCGGGGTTCGGCGCGATGCTGCTGTAAGGGTTCTCATCCGAGCACTTCGTTGCCCGCGCTTCTCGTGTCTCATTCGCGAATTATGCGGGGATTATGCGATGGTGATCCCTTCACCATGAGCACCGCGGTCATCGATATTCAGGGACTCCACGTCGAGCGCGAGGCAGTGATCCTCGAACGCATCGACTGGCGCGTCGAGGCCGGCCAGCATTGGGTGATCCTCGGCGCCAACGGGTCGGGCAAAACCTCGCTCCTGAGCACGATGACCGGATATCTGCCGCTCACCTCCGGCAGTATCAGTGTGCTCGGCGAGACGTACGGCAAGACTGACTGGCGCGATCTGCGCACCCGCATCGGCCTTGTCAGCAGCGCGATTCAGCAACTGATGCCCGGGCATGAAACCGCGCTCGATGCGATCATCAGCGGCAAACGCGCGATGATCGGACTATGGGGTGATACGGCCGATGCGGACCGTGCGCGCGCGTTGGAAATCATTCACCAAATCGAGGCCCAAGTGCTGGCCAATCGTCCATGGCGGTTTCTCTCGCAGGGTGAGCGGCAGCGCGTGCTCATCGGGCGCGCCCTGATGACGAAGCCGGAACTGCTGATCCTCGATGAGCCGTGCGCGGGTCTGGATCCGGTCGCGCGCGAGCAGTTCCTGCAATTCCTCGAGCGCCTCTCGCATGCTGCCGGCGCGCCCTCATTGGTCCTAGTAACGCATCATGTGGAGGAGATCATGCCGGGTTTCTCGCACGTGTTGATACTCAAGAGTGGGCGCGTGCTCGCCTCGGGCGCGAAAGACCTGGTGATGAGTGCTCCCAACCTTTCTGAAGCTTTCGGCGCGCCGCTGCGCCTCTCGCAATCGAACGACCGCTACTCACTGACAGTGGCCGGCGACTCAACCAAAGTGGTCTGACATACGGGCGCGGCTTGCGAGCCAAGTCTGCCTGTCTGCTATTATCGACATCGCGAATGGCCGATGCGTATCTAACAGTGCGCGCGAATGGAGGGGGCATGCGTCGTTTTCCAAGGCCGATCTATCTCGGCATCCTGCTTTTGTTCTTAGTGACCTCTGGGTGTGCGACCAAAGCGGGATGGCAATACGTGCCCAATTCGGGGCGTCTCGCCGCTGCCCAGGTTCCACTAGTAGTGGCCGTCGAACGCTTTCAGGACGAGCGGGGAACTTTGAATTCGCGCTACTTCTGGCTATGCGTAATTCCGCTGGTCCCGTATTGTTCGTCCACCTACAACCAGCCGGAGAATGCGAATGGCTTCCTGACCGAAGCCGCCTACAATTTCCGCCCCAGTGACGATTTGGCCGAGGCCACCGCGATCGAACTTCGGCAGACCGGAATGTTCAAGGATGTCTTCGTGACCAATCGAACATCGGATCCGACCGCGCAACTGACCGTTCGCGGCACGATCGAGAGCACCCAGTGGGATGGTTCGGAATATTCTTACCTGCTGGGTCCTTATGGATCGCTACTGTGGGTCTTTGGATTGCCGATCGGGTCGGCCGAGAACACCTTACGCATCAAATTGGATTTGATGGAAAGAGCGACCGGGCAGCAGCTCTGGAGCGCTGACATCAATCAGAACTATTCGATCACCGAAGGGCTCTATTACAACTACGCCACGGACTTCGCTTACCCCCAAATGTATCGCACCGGGATGGAAGCCGCGGTTGCCTCGCTGGAGGCTTACGTCGCGCAGCAGCCCCCGGCGTTCTGGCAGCGTATAGCATCCGAGAGTGGGGTATTGCTGCCGAACCGGTGAATCAAGCAAAGAGATGGTTTCCCGCCATTGCGCGGTTTCTCGTTCTCGCTCGTCCAAGGTTCTCTTATACCGTGGCGGTCCACGCTTGACCTACATCGGCGGAACCCTCGAAATAATTTGCATGAATCGACCGGACTATACGCATCTCGATCTCAACGTGGCGCGCGCACGCATCGCGCTCTCGATCGTCGCGCTGATATCGATCTACATCGATCCCACTACTGGCGAGGGCATTTTCACCATCGATCGCGCGGTGCTCGGGACCCTGGCGCTGCATTTTGCCTACGGCCTGACGGCCTACTCCCTCATCCGCCGCCGCGTTTCGCCGGAACAGGTCTTTGCGATGACGACCGCGCTCGACATCCTGTTCGCCACGGCGGTGGCCTTTTTCACCGAAGGTCCAACCAGTCCTTCTTATGTCTTCTTCACCTTCGCGATCATCGCGGTGGGGTGCCGCACCGGGCTACGCGCGACGCTCTGGGTGACCTTCGTCAGCGTGGCGCTCTACCTGTTGCTCATCGCGCTGTCGCCGCAGGGCCTGGAGTCGCTCTACATGATGCGCCCGGCCTACCTCGCGATAACCGGATGCGTGATCGGCTTCCTCGGCCAGCAGCGCGCGCTGTTCGAGACACGCATACGCGAACTGGAAACACTGGAGGAGCGTGAGGAAATCGCGCGTGCGCTGCATGACGGCTACGTGCAGGTGCTGGCAGGATTGAATCTTCGCTTCGAAGGGCTGCGCGAGCTGCTGATTCGTGGACGTACCGACAAGGCGCTCGAAGAGATGCGCGAGTTGCAAATCGGCGTCACGCGCGAATACGACGAGGTCCGCGCCTACATCCATTCGCTGATGAATCTTGACCGCAGGATTGCAGAAACCGCCTCCGCCGGGAGCGATACGCATTTCCATTTCGAGGCCGACTTCTCTGCTAACGGGTTGTTGGTCGAGCACATCCTGCTGATCATGCTGGAAGGCGCACGCAACGCGCGGCGACATGCGCAGGCGCGCGAGGTTTCGATCAAGGCGCATTCGGCTGGGGAACTCGTTCGAATCACCATCGATGACGACGGCGTCGGGTTCGAGCAGGCCGAGGCGCCGTGGGCGATCGCGTCGCGCGTAGCGGAGTTCGGCGGCCAGTTGCGGCTGGTGGGGCAGAATCGGACAGGCGCGCATATGGAAATCGAGCTCTGCGCCCCATAAACCTACAGACCGAGGACAGGATCGCGCCCTTCGGTAGCTTCGCGGCGATCATGTCGGGCCTTTCGCATAATCCGATCGCTGTCAGATTAAATCGGGACGCGTGATCGGCGTGGGGGCCAACGCACGGATGAGCTTGCTAGGGGAAACCTGTTTTCGCGATGTCAGCGCGGCATTTCGAAAATTGATCGTCGCGACCTACTCGGGCCGAAAATAGACCGTGTCGCTCGAATTTCCATCCTGCGCTGCCAACGCCTTTTCGCCGCGTCCAGCACGCCCGCTCAGAAGCCGCGCCACCGATGACGGAAGGATGGTCCTGACGTAACGCGCATAGTTCCTTAGACGCGTCGGGTGCAGCCGAATCGCCGTCGCGAATGCCCGCCGCGCCTCATCGCGCCTTCCCTCGCTCAACTCGTGGAGGCCGTAGGATGCCAACCTCCGCGCATGCCTATCGGCGATCGGTCCTGGAAGGTAAGCGTCCGCGAGCGCATACCGGGAGAAGTCAAGTTCGGCGTCGTGCTCCTCCGGCTTCAACGGCTTCCGATAAGCGCGCATCTTTGGCAGCGCGGCAGCAAAGCCGGTACTGCGAGATCCGCGATGCTTCCGGTCAGGCAAGAAGCTATCGACCGGCGGCTTCAGTTGTTCGGCCATTGGCGTGTAATGGAAATAGATCTCGAGGAATTTGCACGCCATATAGACTGGATGCGACCAGGTGTCATCGATCGCGATCACGCCGCCCGGCTTGACCAGGCGATCGGCGAACACCAGATCCATGAATGCCGCCTCGTAGCGATGGTCCCCATCGATGAACGCGAAGTCGAATTGCCGCCCCGCCGCAACCAGCGCCGGCAGTGCGAGATTCGAAGGAGCTTCATGAAACTCCACCAGCTCGTCCACGCCGGATTCGCGCAGCGCGCGCAGGGCCGCGTTGTGAAACCACATCGTCTGCATCGGATCAATGACGACATGTGCCCGGCCGGTCGCACCGTTAGCGAGCAATGCCTCGATGATGTGGAGTGTCGACAACCCCCATGCCATCCCGACCTCGACACTGGAAGTGGCCTTTTCGGCGAGGCACAGTCCGCGAACGAATTCCCCGCGCCATGATGCTACGCTCATGGGTGCGATTGAGTAGCGAACCTCGTCCTCGCCAAGGACGTAGCCTCGCTCGTAGGTTTGCTGGATTCTGTTGCGAATGCTTTGCGGGCTGGGTAACGGCAAGATCAACTCCGATGACTCCGATTGGAAGTCACGGTAAAGATTTCGCTGTCGCATTACCAGCAGGAACTGACGACCCGCCGCGGCACACCTTCGCGGCATTGCCAGAGGGAGACGCTCGATGTTGAGAAAGGCTTTACGATGGTTGCTCCGGACCGTGGTTATAGTGGTCGCGCTCTTTCTAGTCGCGCTGCTTTCCGAATACATTTCGCATCGGGTGCAGGCGGGCTCTGTCCTGGTTGTCACCTTCGATGGCCCGGTGGTTGAACGTGGAAGCACCAATTTCCTTGGGATTCTGAGTCCCCACGAGACGCCGCTTAATGTGATGCGCGTGGCGCTTACCAAGGCCGCCAAGGATCCGCGTATCTCGGGCCTCGCGGTAAAAATCATCGATACCCAAATGGAGCTTTCGCAGGCGCAGGAGATCGCTTCTCTGATCCGCCGGTTCAAAGATTCGGGCAAATGGACCGCCGCGTACGTCGAAACGGCCGGCGAAATGTCGCCCGGCAATCTCCCCTACCTCGTGGCCGCGGCGACCGGCGATATCTCCCTGATGCCCGAAGGTGAACTCGACCTGGTCGGCGTCGGCATGCGCGAAATCTTTGCTCGCGGCACCTTGGACTGGATCGGCGTGAAACCCAACTTCGCGTCGCTGGGGAAATTCAAGAGCGCCGCGAACATTTTCACTGAGAAAGATTTCACCCCCGCGCAGCGCGAAGAGGACGAATCGCTGGTCGGCGCGATGTTCGATCAGATCGTCGAACAGACCGCCAAAGAGCGCAACATCAATGCCGAGGCGATGCGCGCAATCGTCGATCAGGCCCCGCTCAATGCCGGCCTCAGCCTCAAGAACCACATGGTTGAACGCCTCGAATACGATGACCAATTCACTGATCGAATCAAGCATCACGGCGGCGGCTCCCATCGCACGGTGGACTTCACTGATTATGTCCATCCCAGCATGCTCTCCGGATTCGGCTCGCAGGATACGATCGCGGTCATCTATTGCAACGGCGAAATCGTCCGTGGCCAAGCCGAAGGCATCGGGCTCACCGGCCGCGAAATGGCGGCATCCGACGACATGGAAGAAGCATTTAAGACTGCGCGCGAAGATGATTCCGTGCGCGCAGTTATTTTGCGGGTCGACTCACCCGGCGGATCGGTGATCGCCTCGGAGCTGATTCGGCATGCGGCGGAAATCACCGCGCAAAAGAAGCCGATCATCGTCAGCATGTCCGGCTATGCGGCTTCTGGAGGTTACTGGGTTTCGACTCCCGCCTCGCTCATCATCGCGGAGCCGGGAACTATCACGGGCTCGATCGGGGTGCTTGGCGGCAAGTTCAACCTCGGACCGGCGGCGCAGAAGATCTATCTCAACAGCGGAGCTGTGACGCGCGGCGCCAACGTCGAGATGTTCGATGAGTTCACCGACTTCACCCCTGCCCAGATGAAAATTTTCCAGGACCAGCTGCTCGGCGACACCTATCAGAAATTTCTCAAGGTGGTCGCGGACAGCCGCCATATGAGCATCGACGCCGTCAATGACATCGCGCAAGGCCGCGTATGGACCGGCGACCAGGCCGCACAGAATCGCCTAGTTGATAAGCTCGGCGGATTTTCCGATGCCCTCGCGGCAGCCAAAAAAGCCGCCAAACTTCCCCCGGATCGTGAGGTCGCGCTGGTGGAACTGCCGGAGCAGCCGGGGCCTTTGGCGAAGTTGCTCAGTGGCGGGCTCGTTACCGCGAGCGCTCCCCAGCTTCCGCCCGCGATGCGATCGGCGACGCCGGCGCTCATGATGGTCAAGGCGGCGCTCTCGCGCGGCAGCGGAACCATCGGAGCGGTTTACTGCCCGGTAGTGCCGATTTGGTAGAACCCGATTTGGCAGGCGACGATCGCCGCGTCCGATGGTAGGATTTTCCTATGGATGCTCAGCTCGAAGGATTTTTGAACACCCTCGGTGAAGCGGAGCGCGCGGGCGGTCGAGTGCTGCACGAGCTCGCTGAATTGGCTAGGTAGCCCGAATTGCGCGAGCTTCTGAAGAAGGTTGGCCACGATGAGGGCTACTATGCCGGCGAGTTGGCGGCGCATGTGCGGCGCCTCGGCGGTGCGCCTTCCAACAAGACCGGAGACTTCGTCGAAAAGGTTCGCGCGGTGAATGATTTGCGCGGCAAGCTCGAGTTGCTCAATCGCGGCCAGCGCTGGGTCATCCGCAAAATTGAAGAGAACCTCGCAACTCTTACCGACGCCGACCTGCACGCGTTTCTCGACTTGATGGCGAAGGGCCATCATGTGAATATCGGCGCGCTCGACGACGCTCTCAAGGAAGACTTGGCGTGACCACATCGTAATCTCGTGAAACAGACTCTGATCGGATTGATAATGATTGCGCTGACGGCGGTCGGCCTTTTTCTGCTCTCGCGCAACCGGTACAAATGTCCGCTTTGCGCGCGTCCGGTGAAATGGAAGGACATCACCTGTCCTCATTGTGGCGAGGACATGAAATTCCTGCATCGCACCGGCCCAAGCACCCAGCCACCCAGGCGCGTCAGTCATCTCAAGCCGATGAATCCGCCGGTTCGCTCGAAGCGCAATCGCGGCTGAACAAATCGCGCTCACCATGCGTCGAAACCTTGCCTATGGTTTCGGCTCTAACCAAATTTGCGTCTACTTTCGCCGGTGAAGTAATTCTTCCCGACGACTCCCGCTACGAAAAAATACGCCGCGTGTGGAATCACGCAGTAGATCTCCATCCGGCGATCATCGCTCGATGCTCCGGCAACGAAGATGTAGTGCGCGCAATCGAGTTCGCACGCGGCAATGATCTCCTCGTCGCGGTGCGTAGCGGAGGTCATAGTTTTGCGGGGCATGGCACCTGCGACGGTGGCATGGTCATCGATTTGTCGCTGATGAAGCGCCTCGAGATTGATCCGCATCGCGCGAGGGTGCGGCTTCAATCCGGCGTTCTCGCGGGTGAACTCGACCTCGCGACCAATGCGTTCTCGATGGCCGTCCCACTCGGTTCGTGTCCCTCAGTTGGCGTCGCCGGATACGCGCTCGGCGGTGGCGAAAGCGCTCTCACGCCGAAACTCGGATTTGCATGCGATAACATCACGCGCGTCGAAGTCGTCACGGCGGATGGACAAATCCTTCACGCCGACGCCGATGAAAATCCGGATGTGTTCTGGGCGGTGCGCGGTGGCAGCGGGAACTTCGGCGTCGTCACCACGCTCGATTTTCGCCTCCATCGCATAGGAAACGTACTCGCCGGGCATCTGAAGTATCCGATTCGTCAGGCGCGCGAGGTGCTGCGCTTTCTCAATCAGTACGCGCCGACGATCCCCGACGAACTTTTTATGCTCGCGGCGGTGCTCCCCTTTCCGGGCGAGCGGATGCTCGATATTGCGGTCGTATGGAACGGCGAAGAAACGGAAGGTGAGCGCGTGCTTCGCCCCTTGCGCAGGTTCATGAAGCCGTTCGAGGATTCGATCAAATCCAAACCCTACATCGATGAGCAGCGCGAAGGGTCGGACTCGCCCTCGGATGGCGATTATTCGAGTTGCAGGCGCGGTGGGCATCTGGAGCGCCTCGAGGCGAGCGCCATCGACGTCGTCGCGCAGTTCGCATCGTCAGCGCCAAGCGAATCCAGCGGCATCACGATGATGTACTGGCACGGCCCGTGGTGTTCGCGGCCGCACGACAACGCTTTCGGATTTCGCCGTGTCGGCTTCGAATACTGGGTGCATTCGTATTGGCAGGAGGACGGCGCACGCGAGGACTCGATTCGATGGGTGCGGGAATTCTTCGCCGCGCTGCAACCGCATTCGAGCGGTGCCGTTTACGTTAACGATTTGGAAAATGAAGGTGATGCACGCGCGCAAGCCGCATACGGCGAGAACTACGCGCGCCTGGCGGCGATCAAACACAAATATGATCCGACGAATTTCTTCCGCGTCAATCAAAACATCAAACCTGCACCGTAGCTGTCCCGGCTGCGATCCTTGTAGGGGCGGTTTGCGAACCGCCCGCTAAAAATCTTCGTTGGTTTCTCTTCCGAATCGCTTTCGCGTCGTCCCGAGAGCGCGGTATTTTGAAGCGTGCCGATCAATTGCATCGAGAGAGTCATCGTCGCGGTTAGCAACCTCAACGAGGCGTGCGAGCGATGGTCGCGCGCCGGGTTCGCATTCGCCTCGGATCGAATCCGCGGTCTCCAATTTGACGTCGCGCATCTCCATGCGGGTGCGGTCGCGATCGATCTCTTCCAAGTCAAAGACGATTTTCGTGAAAAAGGAATGTGGAAAGCCGCGCTGGATCGCGGGGGTGGTATCGTCGCTTGGACGTGGGGAACAGATGATTCCGGAAACGAGGACGATCTCGTTCCGGTCGCCGCGCGCTTTGATGACGGCGCCAACTTCCTTCCCGGCGTGATGACGATGGACGTCGCAGTGAATGACGACCTTGCGACTCGGCGCGCGAAGCTCGACCAGCTTTGCGGCGCGAATCAAAACACCGTGGATTATCTCGAACACATCGTGGTGATGACGCCTTCACTAGGAGACGCCATCGAGGCACACGAGAGAATCGGCCTCCCATGCAAGCGCATCCGCGAGGCTGGCGGCGGCATCCGCCAAGCATTCTTTAAACTCGAGCAAACGGTGCTGGAAATCGTCGGCCCGAGTCGCGACACGCCGCGCGTTTGGGGCCTCGCGTTCATGTGCAAGGACATTCGCCGCGCAGTCGACATCGCGCGCGAAAATGGCCTCGAAGCGACCGAGCCGAAGACCGCGATTCAGGGCAGCAAGATCGCGCGCATCGTCAACCCCGCTCGATGGCGTCGCAATCGCATACATGCAAGCGTAGGAAGAAGACCAAACCACAGAGGCACGGAGACACAAAGTGAGAGAATTCGGACCGTAACGGTCCTGTGAAATTTTCGAACGGCGCCTCTGAGCGCCCGCATTTATTTTCTGACTTTTTGTCTCCGTGCCTTTGTGGTTTTCTCTGATTTCTCTTCGACCGCATCATCCACCGGCAACACCGTTTCGAGGCTCCTCCAAAGGTACCATGCCGCGGCGGTGCGATGCGGCTTCCAGCGCTCGGCAAATTCGCGCAGCTCCTTCGGCGTCGGGCGTTTCGCCAAACCGTAGGCTTTCATTACCGCATTCTGCACGCCGAGGTCGCCGGCAGGCATCACGTCGGGCCTGCCGAGGTTGAACATCAGGAACATTTCCGCGGTCCATTGCCCGATGCCTTTCACCTGCGTCAGCTCGGCGATGATCGCGTCATCTTCCATCTTCGGGAAGCGATGGAAATTAACCTTCTTGGCGACGATGTCCCCCGCGAGCCCCTTGATGTAGAGCGCCTTCGGCTTGGAAAGTCCCACTTTACGCAACCGCGCGAGCGGCGTCGCCACCACCTGCTCCGGCGAGGGAAAACGCCGGCCAGGATACAGTTCGATGAAGCGTTTGAGGATCGCGCGCGCCGCGTTGCCTGCCAGCTGCTGGAAGATGATCGCGCGCGCGAGCGCCGGAAATCGCTCGCGCCGATACCTCGCATCGTACGCGCCGACCTGCTCGATGATCCGCGCCATGACCGGATCGACGCCGGTCAGATGAATCGGCGCGGGATGGGAGTGCTTGAGCTTTTCGGTTGCCATCGAATGTGAGTGGGCAAAATCTTGCACGCCTGATAAACCTCTTCAATGGCTTCGGCGACCGCGAGTTGAATGATGGATCAGGAAAATCGCCTTCTGATGTGTCCGGAGAACGTGCGCGAGGGAATGAAGCTCGGGCCGATTTTTTACCTCGTGCAGCCCGAGCAAATCGAGGCCTTCGCGCGCGGGACCGGCAGCACGAATCCTCTGTTCACGAAACATTCTCCGGCCGGCGATCAAATCGCGCCGCCCACCATGCGGTTGCAGGATTACGCGTTGCTCATCGCCGCGCATTTTTATGGCGGCTCGGGCGGTGTGCACGCGAAACATTGGAACGAATTTTACGCGCCGATGCGCGCCAACCAATCCGTCAGGACCGAGGGCCGCATCACCAAGGTCGAGCACAAGCGCGGCAAATTTTACTTCGTTTTGGAGTACGAAACGCGCGACGCCGTGACCGATGAGCTGCTGATGCGCCAGGCGATTACCTCGGTGCTGTTGCTGGAGGGAAAAATCTCATGAGCACAAGCGAAATCGCGCGCGAGTTAACCTCGAAGCCGTTTCTCCTCGATGCCGAGGCTGCCATCGCATACGAAGAAGGTGTCGAGGGGCCGCGCCGCACACCGCGAGTGAATATCCACACCGATGAGGAAGCGGCGCGCAAGGCCGGCTTTCGCGCTCCGATCGCGGGCGGCGAGCAGACCTACGCCGTGATGGCGAATTTCCTCCTCGATTCGTTCGGCATTGGTTTTCTGCGCGGCGGCCGATTGGAAGCCGCGCTGGTCAAACCGGTTTTTTATGGCGATAAGCTCACGATGCACGCGCGGATCATCGAGCGCCGACGGGCCACATCTTCAGCTGGAAGTGTGGACCGAGAGCGATCGTGGCGAGCGCGTGCTGATTGGAACCGCGCGCGTCCCGAGAGCAGTCCAGATGAGCGTGGGACCGGCCACCGCCCCGAGTAATCAGTCCGAACCCGCGCAATCGGCGCGCACCACGCCGATTTGGAAGAAAGCGCTACCATATGTAGGCACCGTCGCGATCTTTGCGCTGATTTTCTGGCGCATCCCGATGGCGAAAGTAGGCAGGCGCTGGAGCAGGCGCCGGTTCTGAAATTCGTCGCCGTGTTTCTCCCCTTTTCCGCGTTCTACTGGATGATCGATTCGCTCTGTCTGACCTGGGTGGTGCGCCGCTTCAACGCGCCGATGCGTTTTCGCGACATCGTGCCGATCCGCGCCAGCATGTATCTGCTCGCGCTGATCAACACCAATCTCGGGCAGGGCGGCGTCGCGTATTACCTCTATCGCAAGGCCAAAATCCCGTTCCTCGAGGCGCTCAGCTCGATCCTGTTCATCGCGCTGATGGAGATCTACCAACTGTTTCTTTTTTCGACGCTCGGCGTGATTTTCTATCATCCGACCTCGCCGGCGCAGATCGAGATCGTCAGCATCCTGCGCGTGGCGTATGTCATCGCATGGGCATTGCTCGTTCGCGATCATCGCGCTGTTCGCGATGGCGCGCCGCAACGCCGCCCTCCACGAATGGATTGCCACGAGCCGCGCCGGAGCGATCGCCGGAACCTTCCTCAAGGCGCGTCCGCTCGACTATGCGATCGTGCTCGGCATCAAGGCGCCGAGTTTTCTCTTCTCGGTGCTAACGCAGTATTTCGCGCTGGCGCTGTATGGGATCACGATCCCGCTCATCAAGCTGATGCTGTTTCTGCCGCTGGTGTTTCTCGCCGCTGCGCTGCCGATCGCGGTCGCGCATCTCGGGCACCAGCCAGGCGGCGTGGCTGTTGTTCTTTTCAGGCAACGCGCCGGAGGCGAAAATTCTCGCCTACAGCCTCGCCGCGCACTTCACCTTCATGTTCTGCAATGGCGTGATTGGGCTGTTCTTCCTGCCGCGCGCGAGCCGCGAGCTGACCGCGCTGGAAGCGACCGACTAATCGGCGGGCCGCGGCGACAACGAGATCGGTTCGAAGCGCGTCGGTCGCATCGGGTTCATGATGTAGTCGTGCACCCACGGCTTGCGCATCACGTAAGTCACCGGATGATCGAGAAAAACCCATGGCGCATCCGCGACGATGATTTGCTGCGCCTGATCGTAGAGCGCGTAGCGTTTCTTCATGTCGGTCATCAGCGCCGCCTCGTCGAGGAGTTGCTCGACTTCCGGGTTGGTATAGAAGGTGTCGTTGTTCGATCCGAATTGTTTGCGCGATAGCAGCACGCTGAGGAAATTTTCCGGATCGGGGAAATCCGCCTCCCAGGCGCCGTAAAAAAGCTCGACGTTTTTCGGCTGACGAATCGCTTCCAGCAGCGGCCCCCATGCGACCGGCTTCAAGGTGATGTTGACGCCCACCAACGCGAGGTCCTGCTGAATCGATTCGGCGAGCATCTCGGCAGTTTGATCACCGCGAAACCAGAGCGCGGGTTTGAGGTCGCGGGGAAAATGCGCCGCCTCCAGCAGCGCGCGCGCTTTGGCGGGATCGTAATCATAGCCGCGCACGTTAGGGTCGTACCCGGGAAGATTCGGTGGGAGCACGCCGCGCGCGACGATGCCGCGTCCATTGATCACCTCGATCAGCTTCTCCTTGTTGACCGCGTAGTTGAACGCCTGGCGCACGCGCACATCGTCAAACGGCGGCATCTGGCAATTCATTCCGAGATAAGAAGTCGTGACCGTCGATTTGTTGAGGGTGAGCGCACGCAGCGCCGGCGTCTTCATGACGTAAGGAAATTCTGACGGTGGAATCGCTTCGAGAACGTCGATCTCACTCGACTCGAACTTCAGCCATTGCAGCTCGACATTGACGCCGAGCTGCTCGGCGATCCCGTCGAGATGCGGCTCGCCCTTCACCCAGTAGTACGGGATTTTTTTCGAGCACCAGGCGCTGTCCGCCGATCCATTCGCGCAGCTTGAACGCGCCGCTGCCGACGACATGCTTCGAGAAATCCTCGCCCCATTTCTCGACCACCTCGCGCGGCACCGCCGACGCAAATGGCATCGCGAGCTTGTGCGGAAAAATCGGATCGGGGCCGCTGAGCCGGAAAATCATCGTGTAGGGATCCGGTGTCTCGATGCCGTCGACGTGCGGCTTGCGATGCGCCGCGAAGTCCGCCGCGCCGGCGATCTCCTGGTAGTACTCCATCCCCTTTGAGAGCGTGGCCGGATCGATGACGCGCTCGATGCCGTATTTGAAATCCGCCGCGGTCACCGGACGGCCATTGCTGAAGCGCACATCGTTGCGCAGATGGAACGTGAAGGTGGTTCCGTCTGGCGACGCTTCCCATGAAGTCGCGACTGCAGGATGAAGTTCCACGTCGGCATCGCCATAACGCAACAGGGTGTCAAAGATCGCCTGCTCGTAGGTCCACGATGCGGTGTCGTAACCGGCGGCCGGGTCGAGGCTCGGCACGTCATCGTTGCTCGCGAGCCGAAGCACCGTCGCGCCAGGTGGAAATCCGAAGTTGTCCACCGATTGACGGCAGCCCGCGCAGAGCGCCAACACAATTAGCGCGACGATTGTGAGCTGACTTTTCATCGCGCGCGCCGCCGCAGTACGCCATAGCCGAAGAGGTTGAAACCGAGCACCGCATAGAAGATTGCGAGGCCGGGAAACGTCGCGAGCCAGGGCGCGACACGAAAATAAATCGTCGCCTCTTCGATCATGCGTCCCCAGCTCGGGGTCGGCGGCGGCACTCCGAGGCCGAGAAAACTCAACGCCGCATCGAGCAACAGCGTGCCCGAGGTCCCCAGCGCGGCCATCACGATGATCGTCGGCGCGACGTTGGGCAGCACATGGCGCACGATCAGCCGCTGCGAGGGCGCACCGAGCGCATGCGCTGCTGTGACGAAATCGCGCTGGGACATCGAGAGCGCTTCGGCCCGAACCACGCGCGCGATCGAGGTCCACGACACGATTCCGATCACGATGAGAATGCTCTGGATGCTGGGGCCCAGCACCGACACCAGCGCCATCGCGAGCAACAGCGCCGGCAAGGTCAGCATCACGTCGGTGAAGCGCATCAGGATGAAATCCACCTTGCCGCCGAAGAATCCCGCGGAAAGTCCGATTGCGACCCCGATGGTCATCGTGACGACCATCGCGGCGATCCCGACTTCGAGCGAAATCCGCGCGCCGAAAATGATTCGCGACAGAATATCGCGTCCCAGCGCGTCGGTACCGAGGGGAAATTTCCACGACGGCGGCCATGGATCGCCAAAACTGCTCGCGACAGCGCGCGTCGGATCATGCGGGGCGAGAATCGGCGCGAGCAGCGCGACGAGGATCAGGCTCGCCACCATCGCGGCGCCAATCACCTCCATCGCATTGGCGCGCGCCTTCAACCGATTTCCTCCAGCCGGATGCGCGGATCCAGCCACGCATACATCAGGTCAACGAGGAGATTCGCGATCACGATGAGGAATGCCGAAAAGAGCACGGTACCCATGATCAGCGGAATGTCGAGGCTGAAAACCGCCTCATACGCGAGCCGCCCGAGTCCCGGCCAGTTGAAAACCGTTTCGGTGAGCACCACCCCGCTCAGCAGTCCCGCGAGGTCGAGACCCGCGAGCGTGACCAACGGAAGCAACGCGTTCGCCATCGCATGCTTCATCATCGCTTGCGCGCGCGAAAGCCCTTTTCCGATCGCGGTGCGAACGTATTCCTGATCCATCGCCTCGCCGAGATTGGTGTGCAGGATGCGCGAGTAGTAGCCCGCCGAGCCGAGCGCGAGCGTGATGGTCGGGAGAATCAGGCTCTTCCATCCGGCGAGTCCGCCGAGCGGAATGCTGCGGGTGAAGCTGGCGGCGGCGATCAGCAGCATGGTGCCGAGCCAGAACACCGGCATCGATACCATCGCGAGCGATGCGACCAGCAGCGTGTTGTCGATGGCCCTATCGCGGTATGCGGCCGCGACCAGCCCCATCGCGATTCCGAGGATCAAGGAAAGCGCCATCGCGCAAACTGCGAGCAACGCCGTCGCGGGGAACCGCGACACGATGAGGCGCGTCACGCTCTCGCGGCGGATGTACGATCTCCCGAGGTCGCCGTGAAGTGCGCGCGCGAGGTAATCGCCATACTGCACATAGATCGGCTCATCGAGATGAAGCTGATGGCGAATCGTCGCGAGCGTATGCGGGTCGGCTTTGGCGCCAGCCATCGCGACCGCGGGATCGGCGGGAACCATGAATGCGATCGCGAAAGTGATGAGCGAAGTCCCGAGCAGGACGAAGGCGCCGAAGAAGATTCGCCGGATGAGGTACGCCAGCATCGTCAGGCAACCTCACCCGGCGCAGGAGCGCCACCCTCTCCCTTCTGGAGAGGGAAAAAGGAACGAAGCCAGCACGATGCTACGCATCAAGGGCTCCCCGAGCGATCAATTCGCGCCGCAATCTCAGCGATGCGCGCTCGCGATGACGCTTGGTGGCGGGATCATCAGAATCTGAGACAACGGCCTCGCGCTCCTCGGGACGCAAAATCTCGAGCAACAGATCCATTGCGGCGAGCCGATTGCGATCGTCCTCGGTTTGCGAGGATGCGGGAATCTTTCGCAGGGCTTGATAGTGCGCGAGAAACGCGGAAACCGATGAGTATCGATGCACGTTGATGCTCACCCTGCGACTGATCCCAAGGGCGAGATCGCCAATCCGATGAGGTAGCCGGCTGCCGCGGCGCTCATCGCGATCGCGAGGAAGCGGATTCCGGAGCGCCAGCGCTGTGTGCGATGAGCCAGCACGCCTTCAAAATACCCGACAATGAAAAGAATCGCCGAAGTCGCTGCCAGAGCGGCGATGAGTCCTTGCCGTGCATTCTGGATAAAAAAGTACGGCAGCAGAGGCACCAGCGCGCCGACCATGAACGCGATGCCCATCACGATACCGTCAGTGACCGGATTCGCCGAGCAGCCCGCTCGCGAGCCCGTAAACTTTTTCCTCGGCGGTGTTGATGAGCGCATTTTGCGAGGTGCTGAGCAGCTTCACCACGCGATATGCGGAATCACGGCTGAGGCCTTCCTTCGAGAGCTGCTCGAGCAAGCTTTCCTGGATCACGTACGGATGCGCTTCCGATTCGCGCCGCGCCTGTTCGAGTTCAGCGGTGACGATTTCGGTTTCCGCATGCCCGCCGAGATACGCACCCGCACCCATCGAGAGCGCGCCGGCCGCAGTGGAAGCCAGCGCCGCGAGGACGATCTGCTTGTGATCGGAGACCGCGCCGCTCAGGCCGCATAGCACGCCGGCGGTGGTCAACACGCCGTCCTGCACGCCGAAAACGATTTCCCGCACATTGGAGAGGCGCTCGAAAGTCTTACGTTTTTCGGCTGGATCGATCGGCAAGCTACTGATCTCGGAGCATCATCTAGAATTTGCGATCGCCCGGGCCAACTTCCATCCCCGGTTTCCATTCGGCGGGACACATCTGCCCGGTGCCGATCGCCTGCACGACCCGCAAGCGTATCGGTCACGCTGCGGCCCACGTTGAGCGGACACGCGAGCGCATGCGCGACGACGCGATCCTTACGCATCACAAAAGTCGCCCGGATCGGCACTTTTTCCTTCTCATCGTAGATGCCGTATGCGCGTGCGACTTTGCCATCGACATCCGAGAGCAAGCGGATAGTCGATGCCGCCAAGCTCCTCGGCCCATTTGATGTGGCTCTCGACGCTGTCGCCGCTGATGCCGAGCACCGAGCATCCGGCGACGTCGAATGCTTCGAGGGCCTGGTTGAATCCGGTGACCTCGGTCGGGCAGATGAAGGAAAAATCGCGCGGATAAAAGAACACCGCGATCAGATCCGTACGAATATCGCGCAGACGAATCGTCGCGGAGCGACCCTTGATCGCGCAGGGGAGTTCGAAATCGGATGCAGTGTCGCCGGGTCCCAGCATCGTCACCTTCGAGATGGAGCGAATGATGGTCGCTAGGCTACTCAATCTCGAAGGTGAGCGAAACGGTCGCGGACGGTGCCGGGACCTGCTGAGGAGGCTTTAGTACCGATACCAGCCGTAGTCGTGTCGAAGCGCGAATTGGTCGCCGCGGATGTCGCCCATGTCGCGGCGGATATCAGCTTGCTGCGCACGCGCGGCACCATAGCGGCCTTCGGCCCAATCGCGATGCAGGTTGTAGCGATCGCGCGCAACATCGCGCCAATCGTTGTGGAGGTCGCGTTGCTCGTATCTGATCTCGCGCCCGCTATACGGGTAACAGGGACCCGCCATCGCGGCGGCGGGCACCATCAACAGCATCAACGCCCCGGCTATGGTTCCTTTGGTTATGAGTTTCATATGGCACCTCCAGGCGGGAAGTTTTGTTATCGGTTCCTACAACCCGATACGCGGATGCCGCCGCGAGGTTACATCGCGATTTGCGCAAGCTTCTTGAACCTCGATAGAAAAATTGCGATAGGCAGCGAGGGTAAACGATCCGATGCCCATGCGCGTCTAATGCACGATGCGCCGTAGCATCGATCATGAATTTGCATGAATTCGGGGGCTGGTTCAGCCGCCTTGCTCGAACATGAGGTACCAGATGGGCAGGATTAGGGTTTTGATGAGCGCCGCGCTCCTGATGCTTCTTTTCGGCGCCACCGCGCACGCGCAGTTCAAACCGTTCCCTGAGCCGCTTCCCGCGCAACCGAAGTGGGGCGACTTCGACGATCATCATACGTGGCACGACGCCGCGTGGTGGTGGGAAAATCGCGCCGACTGGGCCCGCGCGCATCATCCCGAATGGTGGGGCGATTTCGACGACGAGCACGTCTGGCATCCCGCTGACTGGTGGTGGCGCGAAAACGCCGGTTGGGTTCGCGCTCATCATCCGGAGTGGTGGGGCGACTTCTATCAGAACACCTGGTACCCGGCTTCCTGGTGGTGGAAATATCAACCCGAATGGGCGCGTGAGCATCACCCCGAATGGTGGGGCGATTTCGACCACGACCAATGGTATCCCGCCTCCTGGTGGTGGATTTCCCAACCGGCATGGGTCAGAAAGAATCATCCTGAATGGTGGGGCGACTTCGACAACGGCGTCTGGTATCCGGCGCCGTGGTGGTGGACCTTCCAGCCCACCTGGGTCCCGGCACATCATCCCGATTGGTGGGGCGACTACTACGAAGGTACCTGGTATGCCGCGCCGTGGTGGTTTCAGAATCGTGCCGATTGGGCTCGCGAGCATCATCCTGAATGGTGGGGTGATTTCGATCAGCAGCACTATTGGCGGCCCGCCGGATGGTGGTGGGAAAACCAGCCCGCATGGTGCCGCACTAACCACCCCGATTGGTGGGGCGACTTCGACGATCAGCATGTTTGGCATCCGGCTGGATGGTGGTGGCAGACCAAGCCGGACTGGGTTCGCGCCAATCATCCCGAATGGTGGGGCGACTTCGATCAGCGTCACGTCTGGTTACCGGCCGCGTGGTGGGCACAGAACCGGCCCAACTGGGCAGCGACCAATCACCCAGAGTGGTGGGGCGATTTCGATGACCATCACGTCTGGCATGACGATGCCTGGTGGCATCAGCACGACCCGGCCTGGGCGGCGCAGCATCATCCGGAGTGGATCGGCGACGAGGACGAACATCATCAGTGGCACGATGTGAACTGGTGGGCGCATAAGAATCCCACCTGGGCGCGCGAGCATCATCCCGACTGGAATCCGGCGCTGCTGGAAACCGCCAATCGAACGCATGCCAACCAGGAACGGGAACTCGACGAGCAGCATGCGCGGCAAATGGATGATTTCGAGCGGGTTGATTCCCAGCGCGAGCAACAGGCCGCGCGCGAGCATCAGCAACAGCTCAATGAGCTGCATCGCAAGAATGCCGCGCAGATGCAGGAGCTCGAAGCGCAGCATACGCGCGAACAGCAAGCGGCGCGGCAGCAGAACGACCCGGCCAAACTCGAGGAAAACGAACGCCGCCACGCTGCGCAAGTCGCCTCGATGCAGCATCAGCACGAACAGCAGATCAACCAGCTAGAGCTCAAGCATCAGGAGCAGCAACAGGCCCAGGCGCGCCGGCATATGGCGCAGCAGCAGACGATGGAGCGTGAGCATACGCAAGCGCGAGCGCAGCTGGAGCAGCAACATGGCGAGAAGATCGAGGCGTTGCGCCCCGCTCCGGCGCAACATCCGCCCGCCGAACATCCAATGGAGTCACATCCGGCGGAGCATCAAATCCATCATTGATGCCGGCCTGATCTATTCGGGCTTCTTGCCGGTGCCGATGCCGATGGTTTTCGCGGTTTGGGGCGGCAGCCCGGACGGATCCATCAGCATGTTGAACACTTTCAGGTTGTGCGTATGCGCGAGTTGATGCATCGCGAATGAGGTGTTCATCGCCGCGACCCGGCCTTGAACATCTTCCATCGCATTCACCGACTCCTTGGCGAGCTTCAACGCGAAGAGAGGTTTGGTCGCGATCTTCTTCGCCATCGTGAGCGTGAAGTCCTGCAACTGCGCGAGCGGCACCACATGGTTCACCATCCCGAGGCGATGCGCCTCCGCCGCGGACATCTCGTCGCAGGTGAAGAGGAATTCCTTGGCCTTGCGCGCGCCCATCTCCCATGGATGCGCGAGGTATTCGACGCCGTTGACGCCAAAGCTGGTCGCATAGTCAACGAACTGCGCGTCCTCGCTCGCGATGATGATGTCGCAGGGCCAGACGAGCATCAGGCCGCCCATGATGCAGCGGCCCTGCACCGCGGCAATGGTGGGCTTGGGGATGTTGCGCCATCGTTCGCAGAGACCGATGTACAACTCCTTCTCGCGTGACATTTGCGCTTCGGCGCCCACGCATGAAAAGCCGCACCAGGTGCCAACGGTCTTATGATTGCGCAGATTCTCGACGCCATTGCGCTCGCGCAGGTCGTGACCCGACGAAAAATGCGGACCGTTGGCAGCAAGGACGATTACTTTGATCCCATCATCTTGCGAAGCGGCATCGAACGCGTCGTTGAGCTCATAGAGGAAATGAGTGTCCTGCGAATTGCGCGTCGCGACACGATTCAGCGTGATCTTCGCCACATGCTCGGCCGGGGTTTCATAGAGGATGTGATCGAAATTTTTCACGGCATTCTCCCTGGTTGAAAGCGATTGGCAGTCTCGGCAGCTACTCGATTTCGTAAGTCAGCGACACGGTGGCGGATACGCTGATCTGCGATGCCTCGATCGGCGTTGGCGCGTTGGCCGCCATGCTGAAAGCGCTGCTCATCTTGGCCATCGGCAGGACGGGGCCACGCTCCGGAACCGTCGACGCGCGGATAACATGCTTCAATTTCACATTCAGCGATGTAGCGAGTGCTTGCGCCTGCGCCTGCGCATCTTTCGACGCACTGGCGATCGCCTCCTCGCGAGCCTTAGCGTCATCACGCAATCCGAAATTTAGGTAATTAATCCGGTTGGCGCCTGCCGAGATCGCGCCATCGATGAGCGCGCCGAGCAGCATCAGTTCGGTCGTCTCTACCGTAATGGTGTTTTGCGCGCTATAGCCGGTTATGACGGGTTTTTGCTGCGGCTGGTTGTTCTCGCGATACTCCGGGTTGAGCGAATAGTCCCCGGTCACGACGGTGCCTTTGCCAGCCAGCTTATCCTTCAATGCGTTTACTACTTTTTGTGCGAGGGCCGCATTCCGGCTGGAGGTTTCTTCCGCCGTCGCCGCATGCGTTTCTACCTGCAGACTCAGATAGGCAACGTCAGGAGTAGTGCGCGCCTCGCCATTGCCGCTGACCTCGATCACACGAATGTTGTTGTCGGCTGCCAGGCATCGTGTCCCAAGCATCATGATGATGACGATTGCCAGTGAAGCGACGGTCGCATGTTTCAGCCTCATCGAGAGCCCTCCGGTAGGTTTCCGCGTTGATCTCAGCCGATAATATCTGGAGACTCAATCGATTGACGATACGCTGAAATCGTCGCACAAGCTGATGGCCGCAGAAAAACCCAACGAGAAAAAAGTTACGCCCCGCAGCCAGGATTTCGCGGGATGGTATAACGACGTCATCATTCGCGCCGAGCTGGCGGATTATTCCCCGGTGCGCGGCAGCATGGTGTTCCGTCCCGACGGTTTCGGCATCTGGGAGTTGCTGCGCGACGAGCTCGACCGCCGCATCAAAAAGACCGGCGCGCGCAACGCGTACTTTCCGCTCCTCATCCCGCAAAGCTTCCTGCAAAAGGAGGCGAAGCACGTCGAGGGTTTCGCACCCGAGGTCGCGGTGGTGACTCACGGTGGTGGCAAGCTGCTCGAGGAACCCCTGATCGTGCGTCCCACCAGCGAGACCATCATCAATCATATGTTCGCGCAGTGGATCCATTCGCATCGCGATTTGCCGATGATGGTGAATCAATGGTGCAACGTGGTGCGATGGGAGATGCGCACCCGGCTGTTCCTGCGCACGCTCGAATTCCTCTGGCAGGAAGGCCATACCGCGCACGCGACGCGTGAGGAAGCCGAGCGCGAGACCCTCACCATGCTGGAAGTTTACCGACAATTTGTAGAGGACTTCCTCGCGATTCCGCTGATCGTCGGACGCAAGAGCGCCGCCGAACGATTTCCCGGCGCCGATGAGACCTACACCATCGAAGGTTTGATGGCCGATGGGCGCGCGCTGCAATGCGGCACCTCGCACTTCCTCGGCCAGAACTTCGCCAAGGCTTTCGAGATTCGTTTTCTCGATGAGACCAATCAGCTCCAGTACGCATGGCAGACGAGCTGGGGAGTTTCGACGCGCCTGCTCGGCGCCATCATCATGGTGCACGGCGACGATCAGGGCCTGCGGCTTCCACCCGCAGTCGCGCCGACGCAGGTCGTTATCGTGCCGATCTCGCGCAAGCCGGAAGAAGCGGAGAAAGTCCTCGCCGCCGCGCGTGATATTCGCGATGAGCTCGAACGAGGCGAGGTGCGGGTGAAGATCGATTCCCGCGAGGGCCTGACTCCCGGTTTCAAATTCAACGATTGGGAGATGCGCGGCGTTCCGATTCGCATCGAGATCGGCCCGCGCGACGTGGCCGCCGGCGAAGTCGTTCTGGCGCGGCGCGACCGCCTCGGTCCCGAAGCTAAGCAGAAGGCGTTCCTCGCCGAGGTGCCCTCGCGCGTCACGTCGCTGCTCGCGGAAATTCAGCAGTCGCTGTTCGATCAAGCGCTCGGCAATCGCAGCGCTAACACGCGCGAGTTCGACAACTACACGGCCCTGCTCGCCCAGATGGAAGGCGAGGGTGGGGGCGGGATGGCGCATGTTTACTGGTGCGGCAGTCCGGCGTGCGAAACCAAAATTCGCGAAGATACCAAGGCGACCTGCCGCGCGATCCCGCTCAATCAGACCGTCGCGGCCGGCAAATGTATTGTGTGCGCGGAGCCGGCCACCGAACGCGCCTTTTTCGCCAAAGCATATTGATCGACAAATTCGCCGGCTTCTATTAGACGTGGGCATACTGGCATTCCATACCTTTGGTGGGTTAGGGAATGAACTGCGCAAAATGCGGCTCGGAAAATCCATCGGGTAAACGCTTTTGCGGCGACTGCGGTGCTCCGCTCGAAAATCGCTGCGCCGGATGCGGCGCCGACAATCCACTTGAGAAAAAATTTTGCGGATACTGTGGCGCACCTCTTGGACCCGCGCCTTCCCTATCGAACGCCCGCCCGCAAACCACAACGTCAGCAACTCGCGTAAACCCGTCCGCCTCGGCACAGAATCTCGAAGGTGAGCGCAAGACAGTCACCGCGCTATTCGCGGATATCAAAGGGTCGACCGAGATGATGGAGGATATCGATCCCGAAGAGGCCCGCGCCCTCATCGATTCGGCGCTCAAGCTGATGATCGATGCTGTCCATCGCTACGACGGTTATGTCGTCCAGTCAACCGGCGACGGCATTTTCGCGCTGTTCGGCGCACCGCTCGCGCACGAGGACCATCCGCAGCGCGCACTCTACTCCGCCATTCGGATGCAGGAGGAATTGCGTCACTACTCGGCAAGGTGGTGGCCGACGGTGGCACGCCGATCCAGAGCCGTATCGGCGTCAACACCGGTGAAGTCGTGGTGCGTTCGATCCATACCGGCGCGGGTCACGTCGAGTACACGCCCATCGGCCACACTGCTAATCTCGCCTCGCGCATGCAGAGCGCCGCGCCGGTTGGTTCGATCGCGGTTACCGAAGCCACACGCAAGCTGTGCGAAGGTTACTTCATCCTCAAGTCACTCGGGGCGACTAAGGTCAAAGGCGTCGCCGAACCGGTCAACGTTTACGAGGTGACTGGTCTCGGCCCGATCCGCACGCGGCTCCAACGCTCCGCCGGGCGCGGGTTGGTGAAATTTGTCGGACGCCAGCGCGAGATGGACGCGATGAAGCATGCCGCCGAGCAAGCCAAAGCCGGACACGGCCAGATCGTCGCCGCGATGGCCGAGGCGGGAGTCGGCAAGTCGCGCCTGTTGTTCGAATTCAAGGCGGTGTCTCGATCGGGCTGGATGGTACTGGAGACATTTTCGGTCTCGCACGGCAAGGCGAGTGCTTTTCTACCGCTAATCGATCTGCTGCATAGCTATTTCGAAATAGCTTCGGAAGACGACAGCCGCCGGCGTAGACAAAGATCCTCGGAAAGTTGCTGGAACTCGATCGCACGCTGGAAGATACCGTTGCGTACCTCTACGCGCTGCTGGGGATCGTCGAAGGCGAGGACCCGCTCCTGCAGATGGATGCGCAAATCAAACAGCGCCGTACCTTCGAAGCCATCAAACGGTTGCTGCTGCGCGAATCGCTCAATCAACCGCTGATGGTGATCTTCGAAGACTTGCACTGGATCGATGACGAGACGCAGGAATTTCTCAATCTCCTCGCCGATTCGATCGGCACCGCGAATATTTTGCTGCTGGTGAACTATCGGCCCGAGTATTCGCATCACTCGAATAGCAAGACCTATTACACCCAGCTCAGACTCGACCCGCTGGGCGCGGAAAGCGCGCGAAGAAATGCTTTCGTCGATGTTGGGCGACGGCAAGGATTTGGGCGCGCTCAAAAGCCTCATCATCGAAAGGACCGAGGGCAACCCGTTCTTCATGGAAGAGACGGTGGAGGTGCTCCTCGATGACGGCGCGCTGGTCCGCAACGGAAGTGTCAGACTGGTCAAGCCGTTGGCGGAGTTGAAGATTCCGCCTACCGTGCAGGACATCCTCGCCTCGCGCATCGATCGGCTGGCGCCGGCTGAAAAGGACTTACTGCAGACGCTCGCGGTGATCGGAAGAGATTTTGCGTTGGGCCTCTTGCAGCGAGTGATCACCAAATCGCAAGACGAGCTCCATGGCATGCTGCAGGGCCTCCAGCTTGCCGAATTCATCTACGAACAGCCTGCCACCGGCGATATCGAGTACACCTTCAAGCACGCGCTCACCCAGGAAGTCGCCTACAAATCGCTGCTGGTCCAGCGCCGCAAGGTGCTTCACGAGCGGGTCGGTTTCGCCCTCGAAGCGTCGTTTGCTCAATCAATCGAGGATCATCTGAGCGAACTCGCTCATCACTATACGCGCAGCGGTAATTCGGAAAAGGCAGTCGAGTATCTGCGGCGCGCCGCACTCCAGTCGCTGCGCCGATCGGCCTACCGCGAAGCGAGTGCCTATCTCACCTCGGCGATAGACCTGGTGCGCGCCGCCCCCGAAAGCACCGCGCGCACGCATAGCGAACTGGTCCTGCTGAACATTCTTGGTCAGGTCACGAATACCTTGGAGGGCTGGGATAGCGCGGCCGTTGAGCGCACCTACGCGCGCGCGGTCGAACTGGCTGAGCGGGTTGACGATCCGATCCAAACTTTAGGCGCCCTCACCGGAAAGTGGTCCATCCATCTGATAAAGGGAGAAATGGCTATCGCAGTTCCGCTGGTCGAGCGCATCCGCGAATACGGCGAGCGGAGCGGGATCCCCGCCCTATCGATCGCCTGACATTTCCCGCTCGGAAACAATATGTTCCAAATCGGCGATTTTGCACGATCATATGCTCACGCCGAGCAAGGGGCTGGCCTCGTATTCAGCGGAAATCGAAAACCCCGGTCTCTGGGTCGGCGATGTAAGCGTGTTCGGCCACGTCTATTCCGCATTGAGTTCATGGTGCCTCGGATATCCCGATCGCGCGCTCGCGACGATAAGGAAAGCGGCCGCGCTAGCTGATAGCGGAACGAACCGAATGGATATTCTTGTCGTCCTGGGTGCGGAAAATGATCTGAGCGCATGGACCCAAGACCTCGGCGCAGTCCGGCGCTATTCAAACGCGATCATCGAGATAGGATTTGCGCACGGCTTCACCTCAGGTTTCCTGCCGACCGCGCGGGCACGACTCGGATGGGTGAATGCTCGCACCGATGGCCCCACGGCCGGGCTCAGCGAAATCGAAGGCGCCCTCGCCGAGGCCGAACGACACCGAGATATTATCGCGATCATTTCAACCCTGGCGCTGCTGGCCGAAGTTAATCGTCTCGCTGAGGATCGCGCTGCCGGCCTCGCGGCTGTGCAGCGATTACTGAGGCTGATTGAGCAAACCGGCGTCAAATTTTTCTTCGCACCGGCGCATCAGATGCTTGGGGATCTGCTCCTCATCGGCGAAAATCCGGATGCGGAAAAGGCGACCGCCTCGTTTCGCGATGCCATAAGGATTGCTCGAACACAGCAGGCAAAGTCGTGGGAACCACGCGCCACTAACAGCCTCGCGCGATTGCTGACGACGCAGGGCGACCGCGATGAAGCCCGCGCGATGCTCGCCGACATCTACGGCTGGTTCACCGAGGGCTTCGACACCGCAGATCTGAGAGACGCTAAAGCGCTCCTCGACGAACTGGGTGGTTGATACGGGTACGCCGCGCGGGTAGGTGTTGAGGGGGCTGGTATCCGGGGTCTTCAGACCGGTCTCTATCTCGTTTTGCCCTCGAAGGTTTGCGGCGTGGCATCAATTGCTTCTGAATCGGAAAAGCGCATTGACTCGACCATCGTGGTTCCCAACCGCGTACGCGATGGAGCCCTCCACGACGGCGGCGCGCCGCGCGCGCGCAGCACCCTGCGCAGGATTAGCGGCGATTTCTATATCCTCGCGTCCGCGATGGCGTCGCGGCGCTCGACCCGAGTCCTCGCGCATGGCGAATCGTTCGCGGTGTTCGAAACCACCGGCGATATCCTGGAATCGCCGCTCGAGGCGCTGGGATTTTTCTATCGCGACACGCGCCACCTGAGTTGCTTCGAAATCGGCATCGCCGGCGAGGTGCCGCATTTTCTCAACTCCTACGTGAGCGACGACAACACCGAGGTGCGCGCCAACCTCACCAACCCCGACTTGCGCGGCGCCGACAATTCGAAGCTGCTGGAGCGCGACCTGATCCAGATCCAGCGCAGTTGGGTACTCAACAGCCCGCGCCTGTACCAGCGCATCGCGATTCAGAACTTTGCCCCATCAACCGTAAAGATTGAACTCAATTTCTCGCTCGGCGCCGATTTCCGCGACATGTTCGAGGTCCGCGGCCTGGCGCGCAAGAAACGCGGCGAGATGCATCCGGCGAAGGTCGGCAGAAATTCGGTCGAGTTCCGCTACGATGGGCTCGATCACATCCGGCGCGCGACGGTGATCGGCTTCAGCCGCAAACCCACCGAGTTGGCCGAAGCAAATGCATCGTTCGCGATGTCGCTCAAACATCGCGAGGCGGTCGAGATTGAGGTCTGCGTCGAGGCCTGTCAGGAGCAGCCGCGCGCCAACGGCAAGATCGTGGTGCCGCGCGCCTTCGGCGACGCGCTGGAGCGGCGGCGTGCCGAGGTCGGCGCGGTGGCGTCCGGCTTCACCCATCTCAGCACCAGCAACCAGGTCGCCAATTCGCTTATCAATCGATCGCTCGGAGATCTCGCGGCGCTCACCACCATGAGTGAGCGCGGCCATTCGATCATGGCGGGGATTCCGTGGTTCGCGACCCTGTTCGGCCGCGACAGCATCATCACCGCGCTTTCCGTGCTGCCGTTTTTTCCCGATCTCGCGGCGGGAGTTCTGCGCACCCTCGCATCGCTGCAGGGCACCGAAAACAACGAGCCGCGGGATGAACAGCCAGGCAAGATCATCCACGAGATGCGCGCTTGCGAGATGGCGAACACCGGCGAGATTCCGTTCGGACGCTACTACGGAAGTGTCGATTCGACGCCGCTCTTTTTGTGGCTGATGGGCCGCTATGTCGGCACCACCGGCGACTTGAAACTTGCGGGGGAGCTGTGGCCCAACGTCGAACGCGGGCTCGACTGGATCGGCAACCATGGCGATCGGGACGGCGACGGCTATATCGAGTATCAGCGCGAAACGCCGCGCGGCCTCGCCAACCAGGGCTGGAAAGATTCCCTCGATTCGATCTCGCACGCTGACGGCAGCCTCGCCAAGGCGCCCATCGCGCTCGCCGAGGTGCAGGGTTACGCGTACGCCGCGTATTGTTCGTTGGCTGATGTCGCGGGCCGGCTCAACAAGCATAATCTGCGGGAGCATCTGCGCGAGGAAGCCCGCGCCCTCAAACTGAACTTCGAGCGCGACTTCTGGCTCAAGAAGGAAAAGATGCTCGCCCTCGCGCTTGATGGCGACAAACGGCCGTGCGCGGTGATGGCGTCGAACGGGGCGCATTGCCTCGCCGCCGGGCTCATCGATGGCGATCGCGCGGCGATGCTCTCGGAGCGCCTGCTCGCGGACGACATGTTCTCGGGATGGGGCATCCGCACGCTCAGCAACCGCGAGAATCGCTACAACCCGATGAGCTATCACAATGGTTCGGTGTGGCCGCATGACAATGCTATGGCCGCATGGGGACTCGCGGCGGCGGAGCGCACTTATGGCGCGGTGAAAATCATGACCGGCCTCTTCGAAGCGGCCGCCGGCCTCAACAACGAAAGCCTGCCGGAACTGTTCTGTGGATTTTCGCGCGAGCCGAGCCTCGGACCGGTGCCCTACCCCGTCGCATGCCATCCGCAGGCGTGGTCAGCGGCGAGCGTGTTTTTGTTGATTCAGTCGATCTTGGGAATCGAGGTGCGCGGCTTCGAGCATCGCATCGTGATGCGCTCGCCGATGATTCCCGAGTGGTTGGACTGGATTCGCTTCGACGACCTGCGCTTGGGAAGCTCGTCGCTATCGTTCATCGCGCGGCGCGGACATCGTGGCGCATCGATCGAGGTGCTCGAAAAGCGCGGCCCCGCGACGGTCGAAGTCCACAAATGAGACTCGTCGCCGCAACGACCGATGGCAAATCGGGACACCAGGGCGAAGATGATAGCTCGTGAATGAAGAAATCCTGACCAGAAGACGCATTCCTCATCGGCACAGCGGTTGCTCCACTTTGTCGTTCACCCTACGGCTTCGAGGTAACGACGATGGAAGGGCAAATCTTTTCCCTGGTGTATGTGAGTTCGGCGAGCCGACTCATGGAAGATTCCGAGTTGGAAGCTCTCCTGCGCGTTTCCAGGCGAAACAATCAGCGCGATAACATCACCGGGATGCTGCTATACAAGGGCGGCAACATCATGCAGGTGATCGAAGGCCCGGAGGAAAAAGTTCTCACCCTGGTCGAGAAAATTCGCCGCGACCCGCGCCATTTCGGATTGCAGGTTGTACTGCGGAGCCACAACACCGAACGTCGGTTCGATCAATGGGCGATGGCCTTCTATAAGGGCGCGTCGCCAGCGAAAGAAAACCTCGAAGGGATGAGCGATTTCCTCGATAGCGAGATCGCGGCCGAAGCTTTCCGAGCGAATCCGGCCAAGGCCAATCGCCTGCTTCTCTCGTTCCGGAACAACATCAGATAAGCGCACCTAAGACCGTGCCGCTGCGAATCGATTCGCGACGTGGTGCCCTTTCAGCATCGAGGTGGGAGCCTTGCGCATCCGCGCCGTGAACCAGAAGGTCGAACCATTGCCGGGTGTGCTCTCGACGCCGATTTCCCCGCGCATCCGCTCCACGATCTGCGCCGCGATGGCGAGGCCCAACCCCGAGCCGCCATGCGTGCGCGTGCTGGAGCTATCGGCCTGCGAGAACGGCGCGAACAGCCGATTTTTTTCGACATGAGGGGGGATGCCGATGCCGGTATCGGCGATGGTGAAGCGCAGTTTCGCCTCCAACGCGGTTTCCACTTCGCAAGTCACCGAAACCGATACCTCGCCTCGCTCGGTAAACTTGATCGCGTTCCCAACCAGGTTCACCAGCACCTGACCGAGCCGCGCGGGATCACCCGCCAGAGCAACGGCCGGAAAGTTTCATTGCAGATGTTAATCGCGAGACCTTTTTCCCGCGCCTGTTCCGTGAAGTCGCCGAGTAGCGCCTCGAGAGTCTCGGACAGCTCGAAGGCGACCTCCCTCATCTTGAGTTCGCCGCCAGCAAGCCGCGAATAATCCAGAATGTCGTTGATGAGTGCAAGCATCGTGCGCGAACCGATCAGCGCGGTTTGGGCAAGTTCGGTCTGTTCCTGGTCCAGCGGCGTGTCGAGGAGAATCTCGATCGGTCCGACGATCGCGTTCATCGGTGTGCGCATTTCATGGCTGATGATGGCGAGGAATTCCGATTTGAGTTTCGCCGCCTGCAACGCCTCGTCACGCGCTTTCATCAGCTCCTCGCGAAAACGCGCGCGCTCGATGGCATAGAAGAGCGACTTGCTGAGCAATCCGCCATCAAACAGGCCTTTTACGAGGTAGTCCTGCGCGCCGGACTTGACAGCGGCGCGCGAAATCGCTTCGTCGTCCAGCCCGGTCAGGATCACAATCGGCATCGTGGGAGCGGCGGCGTGAACCCGCTCGATAGTTTCCGCGCCGATGCAGTCGGGCAGCGTCAGGTCGAGCAGCACCGCGACGAAGCTTTCCTGCCCCAGAAGATCCAGGCCTTCGCCGAGTGTCCGCCGCAAGCTAAGGCGCCAGCGCGCAAAGCGCGCGTC
>CAWFBH010000012.1:275000-277480 GCA_963814035.1 uncultured delta proteobacterium | reverse complement strand
TCTACGCCTTTCGGCCTCGGCTTAGGTACCGACTAACCCTGGGAAGATTAACTTTACCCAGGAAACCTTGGACTCACGGCGAGAAGGTTTCTAACCTTCTTTATCGCTACTCATGTCTGCATAATCTCTTCTGGAACCTCCATACGTCCTTACCGGTCGTACTTCGACGGCAACCAGAATGCTCCTCTACCGATCGACCGTTTGCACGGCCAATCCCGCAGCTTCGGTGTGATGCTTGAGCCCCGTTACATTTTCGGCGCGGGCTCGCTTGACCAGTGAGCTGTTACGCTTTCTTTAAAGGATGGCTGCTTCTAAGCCAACCTCCTGGTTGTCTGTGCGCTCCCACATCCTTTCCCACTTAGCATCAACTTTGGGACCTTAGCTGGCGGTCTGGGCTGTTTCCCTTTCGACCACGGACCTTATCGCCCGTAGTCTGACTCCCGCATTAAGCGTTACGGCATTCGGAGTTTGGTTAGGTTTGGTATCCCGGTGAGGACCCTAGCCCATCCAGTGCTCTACCTCCGTAAGCCATCATGCGAGGCCATACCTCAATATGTTTCGAGGAGAACCAGCTATCACGGAATTTGATTAGCCTTTCACCCCTACCCACAGTTCATCCGAGAAGTTTTCAACCTTCACCGGTTCGGACCGCCACGGCATTTTACTGCCGCTTTATCCTGACCATGGGTAGATCATCCCGCTTCGGGTCTATCGAATGCGACTAGTCGCCCTATTCAGACTCGCTTTCGCTACGGCTCCGCCTATTTACGGCTTAACCTTGCCACACCCGGTAACTCGCAGACTCATTAAGCAAAAGGCACGCGGTCGCCCGGAGACCGGATTGCTCCGGCCTCACCTGGCTTCCACTGCTTGTAGACACACGGTTGCAGGTTCTATTTCACTCCCCTCACCGGGGTTCTTTTCACCTTTCCCTCACGGTACTAGTACACTATCGGTCGCAAGCAATATTTAGCCTTGGGAGATGGTCCTCCCAGCTTCCCACGGGATTGCACGTGTCCCGCGGTACTCAGGAACTGCTTCCAGGAAGGACTTGAAATTTCGTCTACGGGACTATCACCCTCTATGGTTACCCTTTCCAGGGGCCTTTGACTATTTCAAATCTTGATAACTTCCCGGGTAAACCCTGAAGCAGCCCTACAACCCCAGCTCTATTTCTAAAGCTGGTTTGGGCTCTTCCCCGTTCGCTCGCCGCTACTGGGGGAATCTCTGTTTTGATTTCTCTTCCTGCAGGTACTGAGATGTTTCACTTCCCTGCGTTCGCTCTACCGCACCTATGTATTCAGTGCGGAGTAACATTCGATTAAGAATGCTGGGTTGCCCCATTCGGAAATCTCCGGATCAAAGCCTGCTAGGCGGCTCCCCGAAGCTTATCGCAGCCAGCCACGTCCTTCATCGCTCGCTTGCGCCAAGGCATTCACCGTGTGCCCTTAGTAGCTTGACCACTTAAGGCCATATCAATTCGCATACAATTCGCTCTGATTTATTACACTCAGATTGAAGATACCCTACTATTCAGTTGTCAAAGACCGGATCTGCTGACGCCGATCGACTCGATGCCGTTTCGCAGCCAAACTTTTCACGGGCGCTTCAAATGTCGCTGACGAAAAGACTGACCTATTTTCAAGTCAGTCGATTACGCGCGCCCGATGGAACACTATCTTAGGTTCGCTAAAACTGGACTTCTGGTGGAGCGGACCGGGATTGAACCGGCAACCCTCGGCTTGCAAAGCCGATGCTCTCCCAATTGAGCTACCGCCCCGTTAACCGCTCTCTCAAGTCCCTTTGCACTTTTTCGCGAATCCGCCCGTGCCTGCCGCACCCTTAAGATGGTGGGCCCAGGAAGAGTCGAACTTCCGACCTCGCCCTTATCAGGGGCGCGCTCTAGCCAGCTGAGCTATGGGCCCTATCTGATATGCCGGACGCATCGAGCGCCGGCCGGCGTTAAGCACGAGCTTAATTCCCGATCAAGCGTGAGCTTGATTCAAAGTGTTCGTTTCATCCGATGCTGTCAAAGAACAAGCCCAAAGTCGGGCCAGCCTCTCAAAACCGAATAGTAGTGCGAGCGAGGGGTAAATGATCTTCAGACCGATCCGAAAACCGTCACATTGACTCCCGGAATTGCTTCCGAAGAGTGGAGGACAGGTTGACCACGAATGGATTCGCTCCCGAAGGAGTGAATCTTGACTCGTTAGAAAGGAGGTGATCCAGCCGCAGGTTCCCCTACGGCTACCTTGTTACGACTTCGCCCCAGTCACCGGTCATACCATGGGCGGCTGCCTCCCTTGCGGGTTGGCGCACCGACTTCCGGTACAGCAGGCTTCCATGGCGTGACGGGCGGTGTGTACAAGGCCCGAGAACGTATTCACCGCGGCATGGCTGATCCGCGATTACTAGCGATTCCAACTTCACGGAGTCGAGTTGCAGACTCCGATCCGAACTGAGGACGGTTTTTTGGGATT
>CAWFBH010000012.1:0-272500 GCA_963814035.1 uncultured delta proteobacterium | reverse complement strand
CAGCGACGGATAGAGATAGCCGTGGCCGAAGCCTCCGATCACCGCCGCCAGGTCGAGCACGCCCGCGTGTCCGGTCCCCGCGATCAATGCCATCCCGAGCGCCAGGATCACCAGGGAGGGCACCAGCATCCTCGCCAATCCCACTCGGTCGAGCACGCGCCGTCCGAGGATTCGCACCACCACTCCGACCAACGCGTAGATGACGAAATACACGCCCACGGTCCGGATGCCCTTCTGATACGCGAATGGCGCGACGAAACTGAGCCGCGAGGAAATCGCCAGCGAGAACAGCAGCGTCACCACCCACAGTGGCTGCAGCTTCGCGTCGCGCATCAGCGCCAGGTAGCTCGGTCCCCGCGGTGCGTCATGATGCTCATGATGAATCAGCCGGTCATCAGGGAGGAGCATCGCGAGCACGGTGGCGATCGCAACCAGAGCGACCGCGCTCAGAAAGAATGCGGTGAAGCCCGAATGCTTGATGAGGATCTCCGCGAACAGCGGCGCAATCGACGCGGGCCCCATGCCGCTCAGGCTGAAGACCGTCATCGCTTCGCCCTCGCGGCCTTCGGGCAGCAGGTCGAACACCATCGCAAAAAGAGCAACGCGCGCAGTGCCTTCGACCGCGCCATGGATCGCGCGCACGACGTAGATCGGCCATCCGAGCGAATGAATCGGGATATAGAGCGCGAGTGCGACTACGTCGAGCGCGAGGAACCACAACGAGGTAGCACGGCGTCCGCGTCGGTCGATGGCGGTGCCGACGTAAGGCCTCGCGAGCAGCGCAAACAGCGGCCCGGTTCCGACCAGCGCACCGATGGTGCTGAGGCCGCCGCCGAGGTCAACTACCCATAGCGGGAACAGCGCGAAGAGATTCGAGCAGCAGTTCAACGCGAAGGTCGCGAAGAACACCAGCCAGAACGCGCGGCCGTAAATCGATTTAGTCGGACTCAACTGCTGCTACTTCCGCATCCGCGCGGCACTCTCAATCAATGCTTCCGGGCGCCGCCACCGCGTTCCTCAGCCATTGCGCTCGCAACCTTGCCTTGAAGCTTCACCGGGCCGCTCGGCGCGATGCCGCCCTCGGACGGCTCCAGCGTGACGGTGAGCTCCAGTGGGACCGAACCCTGCGGTGGTGGATCGAGATACTCACTGGCGCTGCCGTCGGCGCCGCTGCGAAACTCGGCGGCCTTCGAGGGCGGCGCGTCCTTGAGCATCCACCATGCGTCGTAGACCTGGCCCTCCGGCGGCGCGGGCAACAAATGGGCCGTCAACACGCCGCCGCCCATCTTCGCGCTGATCGTCACCATCGCGGCAGTGTTCTCGCCGCGGCTGGGCGGCAGCAGTTTCATCAGCTTGCGATCCGGCGCGAGGAGGATCGCCTTCATCCGATCGCGCGACTCCATCAGCTTGCGCTCTTTGATTTCGGCGCGCGCGTCAGCCAGGCGCTTCTCGTCCTCGACCGCCTTCTGCTTGAGGCGGTCCACGCGCTTGTTGAGCGAGGCGATTTTCGATCGATAATTGGAGACGCGATGCACCATCTCATGCGAAAGATCCACGGCGACGATACCCGCCGCGATCGCCAGCGCCACCGCCATCCCGGCCACCGCGCGCCAGAGCCCCGAGCGGCGCGTATCCGCGGGCCGCCGCGACGGTTGCGGGCCCGGCACCGCACCCATTTCCGCGGGACTCCCTATGGCAGCCTTGTCTGGATGCGTTTGATCCATCGATGGTTGAAGACATGCAGACTAGGCGGGTGGTCCGTCCCTCGCAAGATTGGCCGTCACCGCGTCGGAGCGCTCCAGAATGGGGCATTTGTCATCGCGCGGCTTTCCGCTAAGAATAGATGTCTTAAGCTGATGCGGAAAATACAGGATATACACGTCTCCTCGATCGACGCGCTGATCGCGCCCAAGGACTTGAAGGATCAGTTGCCGGTCGACGAAGCCATTGTCGCTACCGTGGTGGCGGCGCGCGAAACCATTCGCAAGATCATCAAGGGCGCTGACCGCCGGATGCTGTGCATCGTGGGCCCGTGCTCGATTCACGATCCCGAGTGCGCACTCGATTTCGCCGAGCGTCTGCGCAAACTCAAGGATGCGGTCGCGGACCAGCTCTACATCGTGATGCGGGTGTACTTCGAAAAGCCGCGCACGACGGTCGGATGGAAGGGCCTCATCAACGATCCGCATATGGACGACAGTTGCGACATCACCGCCGGATTGCGCATCGCGCGCAGGCTGCTGATCCAGATCAATCAGATGGGACTGGCGGCGGCGACCGAGATGCTCGACCCCATCACCCCGCAATACATCGCGGACCTGATCGCATGGTCGGCGATTGGCGCGCGCACCACCGAATCACAAACCCATCGCGAGATGGCGAGCGGATTGTCGATGCCCGTGGGTTTCAAAAATTCCACCGAGGGAAATCTCCAGGTGGCCATCAATGCGATTCAGTCTGCACGCCAGCCGCATTCGTTCCTCGGCATCACGCAGGACGGAATGAACGGGATCGTGCGCACCACCGGCAACCCCGATACCCACATCGTACTGCGCGGCGGCAAGAAGCCGAACTTCGATGCCGCCAGCATCGCGGAGTGCGTGCAGATGCTGTCAAAGGCCGGGCTGGAGCCGCGCGTGATGGTCGATTGCTCGCACGCGCAGACCAACAAGGACTACACCAGGCAGCCCGAGGTTTTCGCGGCGCTGATCGAGCAGGTCCGCGGCGGCAGCAATGCGATCCTCGGCGGGATGCTCGAAAGCAACCTCGAGGCGGGCAACCAGGCGCTGGGAGAAAATCGCACCGCGCTGAAATACGGCGTGTCGATCACCGATCCATGCATCGATTGGGCAACCACCGAGCGCTGCCTGACCGACGCCGCCGCTGCCCTCGCCTCGCGCGCGTAAACTTCAGCGAAATTTGAAGCGCGAGGAACCCCTGGACGAGGACACGCTGCCGGGGATCGATTTATCGCGCTTCAAGCGTCCGCTCGGCACCGCGGGCGCAATGCTCATTTACCTCGCCGCCGCGTACATCCTGGTAGGACGCGGGCTGCTCGGCGATCTCACCGGCCGCATCGTAAGCATCAACGCCGGCTACGATCCGTCGCAGCCGATCTGGTACATGGCGTGGTTCCCGTTCGCGATCACGCACCATCTCGATCCATTTCTCACTCGCTACGTATGGGCTCCGGCCGGGATGAATGTCGCGTGGGCGACCTCGATGCCGGCGGCCTCGCTCCTCGCATGGCCGATGACGAGCGCGCTCGGCTCGGTCGCCGCGTTCAACACCTGGTGCTTCGTGTCGTTGCCGCTCGCCTCGTTCGGTGCGTTCCTGCTCTGTCGGCATCTCACCGGACGCAACGGCGCATCGATCCTCGGCGGCTATGTGTTCGGCTTTTCGCCATATTTCCTGAGTCATCTGCAAAGTCACCTGATTCTGATCCTGGCGTTCCCGGTCCCGCTCGCAATTCTGCTGATGGTTCGATTGCTCGAAGGCACTGTCAGACCGCGCATCTTCGTTCCTCTCATGGCGGCGCTGCTCGCGCTCCAATTTGGACTCTCGCTGGAACTTTTCGCATCGCTGACCGCAGTAGGAATCGTCGTGCTGGCGATCGGATTCGCGATTGGCCCGGAGCATTGGCGCGGCGCTGTGCAAGGCGCGATGGTTCCCCTCGCGGCAAGTTATGGGCTCGCCCTCCTGCTGAGCGCGCCGCTGTGGTACTACCTTTTCGCTTTCGGATTCCCCAAGGGCGCGGTCAATTCCCCAAGCGCGGTCTCGATCGACTTCCTGAACTTCCTGCTTCCGACTGGTACCAACCTGCTCGGCGCCAATGCGATGCTCGAGGGCATCACTTCGCGATTCGGCTTTCGTCCCGAGGCCGGTGGATGGATTCCCTGGCCACTCCTGGTGGTCGCCGCACTTTACGTCCGCGCGCGATGGCGCAAACCGCTCGGCAAGGTGCTCACCGTAACGCTGGTGCTGCTCGCGATCGCATCGCTGGGGCCGCGCCTTCGCATCGATGGTCATGTGCTGTTCGGGCTGCCATGGAAAATCGTCGAGCACATCCCGCTGGCCAAGAATGTGCTGCCCGGCCGGCTGCTGATGTATGGCTTCCTGATCCTCGGCGTGATGACGGCGGTCGTGTTGTCGGCGGCGGAACTGCCGCGGCTCGCGAAGTATGCGCTCGCGATCGCGATTCCCATCTTCATGCTGCCCAATCTCGACTATCGCTTCTGGACCCTGCCGCTCCACGCGCCGACCTTTTTCACTGAGGGGACGTTTTACTCATTTCTCCAGAAAGACGAGACCGTCGTGATCCTGCCGTATTCGAATCGCGGCAACAGTATGGTCTGGCAGGCGATGGCGGATTTCTACTTCCGGATGGCGGGGGGCAACACCGGCCCGGTCGTCATCGACGATTTCCAAAAATGGCCCGCCGTCCAGGCGATATACAATGGAACCGACCTTGCCGATAGCGCGATGCAGATGGGCGCCTTCCTTGCCGCGCACGATGTCCGTCACGTCATCGTTGAAGAGCGGCATGCGGCGGAATACTTGCCGGTGCTCGCGATGCTCCACGATGTCAGCCTCGCGGCAACTCACGTCGGTGATGTGATCGTCTTTCCGGTCGCGACCGACAAAATCGCGAAGTATCGCGACCTCAAACCGATTGACCTCGAAGCACGTTATGATCGCGATCGCTTCAATCGCCTGCTCGTCGCGGCTGACCGGTATCTCTCGTCGGGAGCAGACCCCGCCGCGCTGACCCCCTCGCACGCCGCGAAGTTGAACCTGCTTCCGCCAAGTTGGGGCATCGACGATGATATCGACAGCAGGGACGGCCTCATCCTCGGGCCATGGAAAGATGGCCAGGTGCAAGTCGGTGTCGTCGGGTCATTCGATGCGTTGCGGCAGCTCATCGCGGACTATCAAGCCGATGCCGCCGGGGTCTACTACCCGTTCCCACGCCCCTTGGCGGGTCCGCCGTCTGGCCATACCTTCATGCGGAAGCTGGTGCTCATCTTCGAAAGAGGCGGCCTTGCGCGGGCAGCACACCGCGCATCCTCGGAGCTGGCGGCGGAGGAAGCGCCAGTGCCAGGACTTAGCCGGGGACGCTGACCGACATCGCCAGGCGTCCCAGTCAGCATCAGTTGTATCCGTTGGGACCACATTCGCACGCCCACTTCGAGCCTCGGTCCCCCGTAGCTATGCGATTTAGGGCCGGATTAGCGAAATTCCTCCCATTTGAGTAGTACCGCGATGAATGGCACGTCCGCTGCAATTGCCTCACCGCATCACGCACGGAGGCGCCATGCTCGCTACCAGGACTCAACCGCCGAAACCGCATCCGCTCCCGCTGGGGCTTGCCCGCCCTGCGAACTTCGATGCCTTGAAACGCAATCGCCTCGAGCGCGCGGATTTCTCGCGCGACGCGCGCCTGCTCGACGCCTCGATCGCGGGAATCGTCCTCAGCTTCAATCCTCGCGACGAGGAGATGCGCGAGAAGGCCGAGCGGTCGTGGAAAATCATTCGAGGCCTCCTCGCCGAGGATCTCTTTTACGATGACTCCGATCATTCGCCCTTTAGTGGCGAAGCGGCAGTTGGATCTCGCACCGCGAAGAGCATTCTCGAGAAACGCTACTCCGAACTGCGCTCGCTCGCGCGCGCGGTTGCTTCAGTCTCATTTGAACATGGCTCCGGTGCCGAGATCGCCGGCGCCGGAAAAGCCCTTTGCCGACTCGCGGTCAAGCTCGATGATTTGATGGATGGAACGGAACGACGGCTGGTTACTGCGCTGCGCTCGTACGTGTTCTCCTCGGGGGAGGAGACGCGCCTGTCCGCGTGACGGGAGGGACAATATCGCCGGGGGTGTGACGGTGACTGGGGGATGGGAACGCACGGCGAGGTAGCCTGGGGGAGTGCCTCGCGAGTGTAGATGGGCAACAGGGGGGCATAACCGCGAGGGCGGCTCTTGTCGGAGTGTGACAAGGGCCGCTTCGCATTTTTATCGCATAAAATATCCGCCTTGTCTCGCTAAGACCGATCAGTACACTTGGTTACAAATCACGTCTGATTGTCGAGGTGGGAAAAATGAAGGCCACAAGTCTGGTCCAGCGAGTGCTCGGCTTCTGTTTCCTCGCCTTCGGGCTTAATGGCTTCGTCCATTTCATCCCACCGCTCAGGATGCGCAATCCGGCGCTGGATTTTTTCATCGGCCTCGCCGCGACCGGCTATATGTTGCCCCTCCTCTATATGACCCAAGCGGCGGCCGGCGCGATGCTGCTGGTCGGCCTGTTCGTTCCGCTCGCGCTCGCGATGCTCGCCCCGATCATCATCAACATCCTGCTCTTCCACATCTTTCTCGCGCCCGCGGGAATCCCGGTTGCGTTGATGCTAGCCGCTTTCGAAGCATCCCTCGCGTGGGCGTATCGCGACTCCTTCGCGCCGATGCTGCAAGCGCAAGCGATTCCGGAGCAGACCCAACCCGCCGACGTCAAACATCATCCGGTCACCGCCTGACCAACGATCGCGCTTCGAGCTTGGGCTCCGCCGGCGATATAGTCTTCGCTGCTGGAGGACTCGCTGTGGACGCAAATACAATCCGTGCCGTGGTCGTCGATCCCACCCTCGAGGGTCGTCTCGCGATCAAAGAAGTTCCCGCGCCGGCGCCGACGCCAAATGATGCGCTGGTGCGCGTCAAAGCCATCTCGCTCAACCTCGGCGAGACCCGCAACGCCCTGACCGAAGCGGCCGCCGGATGGCGTCCGGGATGGGATTTCGCGGGCATCGTCGAGAAGGCGGCTGCCGATGGCTCCGGACCAAAAGCGGGTGCGCGCGTGGTCGGCATGATGTTCCAGGGCTCATGGGCCGAGCTCCTCGCAGTGCCGGAGAGCTTCCTCGCCGTGTTGCCGGACTCGGTTTCCTTCGCGCAAGCTGCGACGCTTCCAGTCGCGGGACTCACCGCGCTCTACGGCCTCGAGCGCAACGGTCCGATTCGCGGGCGCAAGGTCCTCATCACCGGCGCAAGCGGCGGAGTCGGTCTTTTCGGATGCCAAATCGCGCGCGATGCGGGCGCTCAGGTGGTGGCGCTGGTGCGCCGCGCGGAGCGCGAGAAAAACGCGCGCGAGGCCGGTGCGCATGAGGTTGCGATCGGCGAGGATGCCGCGTCGGCGGCGCAATTCGGCCCTTATCACACCATCCTGGAATCGGTCGGCGGCACTGTCGTCGCGCAGGCGCTGACGATGCTCGCGCCCGACGGGATGTGCGTCAGCGTAGGAGTGTCCGCCTCGCCGCAAGCCACCGTCGATGTGCGCGCGCTGATGCGTGGCGGCGGCGTCAGCTGGTACGGCTTCTACCTCGGCTACGAATTCCGCCGCGAGAGCGCCTCGAGCGGGCTGGCGCGCTTAGTGAAGATGGTTGCGGAAGGACGCCTGAAGGCGCCTATCGATCTCGAAGCGCCATGGGAACAAATCGCGCAGGTCGCGCAAAAGCTCTACCGCGATCGCGCGATCGTCGGCAAAGCGGTGCTGACACTCTGATCAAAAACCGCGTCTTGTCATAAACTCCTCATGTAGTAATCTCCGCGACTACCACTTTTCAGGAGCGTTGCTCATGGCCCTATGGAAACCCGATCCGACCTTCTATCCCTCGGCGCGCATGGCGATGGCTGCGCCGCCCGAGACGCTCGCCTATGTGGTCACCTTCGATCCGAAAAAGAGCAAACCCGACGCGCTATGCGCGATCGACCTCGACCCCAAGCAGAGCAGCTATGGTAAAGTTGTCGGCCGCCTCGAGATGCCGAAGGTCGGCGACGAGCTTCACCACTTCGGGTGGAATGCCTGCAGCGCAGCGCTTTGTCCCTATGCGCCGCATCCGCATATCGAGCGCCGTTACCTGGTCGTGCCGGGGATCCGCTCCTCGCGCATCTACATCATCGATACCAAGCCGTACGCGCGAAACCCGCGCATCGTGCGCATCATCGAGCCCGAGGAGATCGCCTCGAAGGCGGGCTACAGCCGCCCGCATACGATTCATTGCGGCCCCGACGCGATTTATGTCAGCGCGCTCGGCGCTCCCAATGGCGACGGACCCGGCGGAATTTTTCTGCTCGATCATGAGAGCTTCGATGTGCTCGGGCGATGGGAAGTCGATCGCGGCCCGCAGCAGTTCGCCTATGACTTCTGGTGGCATCTCGGATGGGACGTTGCGGTCACCAGCGAATGGGGCACGCCCAACATGATCGAGAATGGCGTGCAGCCGGATCTACTGCTGGGCGGCAAATATGGTCATGCGGTACATATCTGGGATTTGCGCAAGCGCCGTCATGTGCAGTCCCTCGACATTGGCGCCGAAAATCAGATGGCGCTGGAACTGCGGCCCTCGCACGATCCGACCAAGCAGTACGGCTTCTGCGGCGTCGTCATCTCGACCAAGGATCTCTCGGCCTCGGTATGGCTATGGCATCGCGACAGCAACAACGGTAACTGGGCGATTCAAAAGGTCCTTGAAGTTCCGGCCGAGCCTGCTGATCCCGACAAGCTGCCGCCCGCGCTGAAGCCTTTCAAGGCGGTGCCGCCGCTCATCACCGATATCAACCTGACCCTCGACGACAAATTCCTCTATGTTTCGTGCTTCGGGACCGGGGACCTGCGTCAGTATGATGTCAGCGATCCGTTCCATCCCAAGCTGACCGGATGTGTGCGGCTGGGCGGCATCACCTCGCATGCGGCGCATCCCAAGTCGGGGCCGCTCAACGGCGGCGCGCAGATGCTCGAAATCAGCCGCGACGGCAAGCGCATCTACATGAGCAATTCGCTTTACGGCGCGTGGGACGAGCAGTTCTACCCCGAAGGCCTGCGCGGCTGGGTTGCGAAGCTCGATGCGAATCCGGCGGGCGGCCTTGAGGTTGATCCGAAGTTCTTCCTGACCTTCGAGGGCGAGCGGCCGCATCAGATTCGCCTCGAAGGCGGTGACGCATCATCTGATTCGTACTGCTATCCGTGAGTGGCGCCTGGCCGTGGGTCGCCGTCGCGATGCTCGGTGCGTATCACGGCGTCGATCCCTCGATGGGGTGGCTGTTCGCGGTCGCGCTCGGTTTGCAGGATAGGAGCCGCTCGCGCGTGTTATGGGCGCTGCTCCCGATTGCGATCGGCCACCTGCTTTCCATCGCGGTGGTCGTCTCGCTCGTCGGTGGTCTGCGGATGGCCTCCTTCAACGCCGATTACATCCGCTATGGCGGCGCGGCGGCGCTGATCGCGTTCGGAATTTTCCGCCTCATCTGGCCGCATGCGCATCCGCGCTGGGTCGCGATGCGCGTCAACTCGGCGGAGCTCGCGCTGTGGTCATTCCTGATGGCCTCGGCGCATGGCGCGGGGCTGATGCTGTTTCCGATCCTCATGAACGTCATGCCTGCCGGCCACATGATGATGCACCATCATCACGCGATGCCGCCGATGAACGCGTCGCTCCTGACCGGCGCAATCGTAGTGCTCGTGCATACCTCGGCAATGGTGATCGTGATGGGCACCATCGCGATCGTGATTTACGAGAAGGTCGGTCTCGCGATTTTACGCAGTGCATGGATCAACCTCGACCTGATATGGGCCGGCGCCCTAATCGCCGCCGGCCTCCTGTCGGTGTTCATCTGATGTAGCGGGCATGCCGAACCTGCGAGGTTGAGGTTGCGGTGAAGCTCAAAGTCGTTATCCACGAAGCTGAGGAAGGCGGCGATTGGGCCGAGGTTCCGGCGATTCCCGGCTGTGCCACCCAGGGAGAAACCTTCGAGGAATTGCTCAAGAACATCTACGAAGCCGTGGATGGCTGTCTCTCGGTCGAGTAAGCCAAGATCATCCGCCCCCGTTTGCGTATCCTTACGCGCCGACTGATATTACCCACGCGCCGCCATTTCCGTATCATCTCCTTCGACGTTAGCGCTTATGAAGGAGGGGCACGTGGCTTCCTACCGATGGAATTGGCCAAGAGCGGCGACGCGATTTTTCACCGCCGCGCTTGCCATGCTTCTTTTCCTCGCGCCGTCCGCGCGCGCCGATACCCTTACGCTGCATGACGCGATCGATCTGGCCCTGCGCTTCGCCCCTTCGCTGGAGATGGCAACCGCCACCAGCGACTTGAGCGAGGCGCGTACTCGCGAGATGCGCGCGCCGATGATGCCCTCGATATCCGCGGGCTCGGAGTATTACCAGGCGCCCGGCTACGACGAGGTCATCACCAATCGCGGACTTACCAGCGGGCTGCTTGCGCTCGACTACACGGCGGTGGATTTCGGCCGCCGGATGTCACGGCTGCGCGCCGCGCGCTATGCCGCCGAGGCCGCCAGGCTCGGCATTGTCGCGGTGCGAGCGCAAATTGTCTTCGATGTCACGGTGGCATACTTCGATTTGATGCGCGCCAAGCGCGCGGTCATCGAGACCCAAGCCAATGTCGACCGCCTCAGCCGTTATGTCGATACTGTCGATCAATTGCAGCGCAGCGGCCGCGCAATCGAGAACGACACCCTCAAGGTGCGCACCACGCGCGACGCCGCCGAGCTCACGCTTTCCGACGCGCGTAACGACCAACTCCGCGCCGCCGCGAATCTCGGATCGATGATCGGTGACTTCACGCGCAACGATTTCGACATCGTCAACATAGCCGAGCTTCCCCGGATGCCGACCGGCGACCTTAGCAACACGCCGACCCTGCGCGCCGCGATGCGCGCGATCGACTCCTCGAAAATGCAGGTGCAGGCGGCGCAGGCCGAGCGCTATCCGACGGTGCAACTCGCTCTGACCGCAGGCGCGCTCGGAATCGATCCGCAAAACACCTTCGGGCATCATTATGGTGCGTCGTACGACGGCGTGCTTTCGATGCCGATTTTCCAGGGAGGGCTGATCACCTCGCATATCGATCAGGCCAAGGCCAAACAACTGCAGGCGCTCGCGCAGGCGCGCTCCGCCGAGTATATCCTGCGCCGTCGCATCGACGACGCGCGGCTCCGCTATCAGCGCGCGCTCGACGAGCTGACGATCCTGAATCGCGCGCTGCCCAACGCCGACGATGCATTTTCGCTGACCTGGACGCGCTTCCTCGGCGGCGGCACCGCCACGCTGCTCGAAGTCCTCGATGCCTACGAGCAGGCGGAAAATTTGCGCCTCACCCGCGTCCAACAGGACTTCAACGCGCGCGAGGCCGCCGCGGAAGGAGCGCTGCTTTATGGCGCTACTCAATGACTGATCGATCCTACATCCGGACGCTTCGAAGCTTCGCGCTGATATTAGCGGTCGCGACTCTGATCGCAGGATGTCGCGGCGCGGCTTCCGATGACGACGCTTCGCCCGAGGCCGCCGCCCCGACACTCGCAGTGAGCGTCGCGAAAGTTACCACCGCGCCGATGAATCGCAAGCTGACGCTGCTGGGAACCACTGCGGCGACGCATCAGGTGATCCTGCGCGCGCCGACCGGCGGCCGCGTCATCGGCATGAATCTCAAAATCGGCGACACGGTGCGGAAAAATCAGCAAATCGGGCGCGTCCTGAGCCTGGAAGTCGAAGCCGCGCGCCACGGCCTCGCGGTCGCGAAGAAAATCGATCCGCAGGATGCTCCCCGCCTCGAGCAGTCGGTGAATAAGTACGGCAAGGGCGGAGGGATTCCGGTGATCGCGCCCGAGGGTGGCGTGGTATCGGCGCCGCCGGTCGCCAGCGGACAAGTTGTCGCATATCTCGACCCGTTGGCGGATCTGGTGGACCCGAATACCGTTTATGTCGACACCGCCGTGCCCGCGCAGGATGTGCATGCGATCAGCGTCGGGATGCCCGCGATCGTGCGGTCGCCGCTGAAGCCGAATGTGGAAATGCCCGCCAGGGTGGCCGCGATTCTTCCCAACTTCAACGCCGGCAGCGCGACTTCGCCGGTGCGCATCGAATTCACCGGCGCGGAGCGAATCATCGAGGCCGGCGCACCCACCGAAGCCACTGTCATCACTCATTCGGTGCCTGACGCGATCGTGATCCCCGCCGCCGCGCTGTTTCAGGATGACGACGGCAGCTTTCACGTTTTCATCGTAGGCAAAGATGATAAGGCGCATCGCGTGCCGGTCACGCTCGGCATCCGCAATCGCGATCAAGCGCAGGTGACTTCCGGTCTCACCCCCGGCGACCTGGTCATCACCTCAGGCGGCTATGCGCTGTCCGACGGACTCAAAGTGAGCGTCGAGCAGGTGAGCAAGTAGCGAGGCGTCGTGGCGCGATCGAGTTCCATTCTGGCGATGCTCGCGGTGGTTGGATTAACCATCCTCGGAGTAGGGCTCGCGTTCTCGATCCCGAGCTCGGTATTTCCCGAGATGACCTTCAATCGCGCGATCATCATGGCGGATGCGGGCGATCTGCCGGCCGAGCAGATGCTGGTCGCGGTCACGCGGCCGCTCGAGGAAGCCGCGTACGGTGTCATCGGCGTTTCGCTGGTGCGCTCCACCACCACGCGCGGCAGCACCGAGGTCGACGTGACTTTTTCCGAGAGCGTCGATCCTACCACCAGTTTTGAACTGCTCAACGCCGCGCTCGGCGAAGCTCGCGGACGCCTGCCCAACGATACTCAAATCGACACGCGGCTTTTGACCACCGGCACTTTTCCGATCGTCGATATGAGCATGAGTTCCAAGGTCCGCTCGCTGCGTGAACTCACCGATATCGCCTTTTACGACATCGTGCCGAGCCTGCATCGAATTCCCGGCGTGTACCGCGTTGAAATGATCGGCGGCAAATATCGCGAGTATGTCGTCCGCATCGATCCCGCGAAGTTGCTCGCGCACGATTTGGCGCCGGACGACGTGGTCAGCGGCCTCGCCAAAGCCAACATCATCGAATCCGCCGGGCGCATTACCGATTCGCATCGGATGTTGCTCACCGTCGTCACCGCCAACATCGCGCAGCCCGAGCAGGTCGCCGCGGTGCCGATCGCCAACGTGGGCGGCCAGCCCGTGATGGTGCGCGACATCGGCACCGTCGACGTCGGCATCCGCGAGGATTACATCCGCACCGCTGCCGAGGACGGTCCCGCGCTCCTGATCGGAGTTTCGCGCCAACCCAGCGGCAACACCGTTGACATTTCCGATCAGACCAAACAGCTGATGAGCGCGCTGCGGCTGCGCTATCCCGACGTGCACTTCTCGCTTTCGTATGACCAGGCCGCGCTGGTCACCGAATCATTCAAGAGCGTGCGCGACGCGATCGTGCTCGGCCTCGTGCTCGCGGTGCTGGTGGTGCTGCTCTTCACCGGCAGCATACTCAACGCGATCATCGCGGCGATCGTGGTGCCGTGCACCCTCGCCATCACCTTCGTGGTGATGAGGGCGTTCGGGCTCACCTTCAACATGATGACGCTCGGTGGCCTCGCGGCGGGCATCGGGCTCTTCATCGACGACGCGATCGTGATGATCGAGGGGATTCATCGCGCACGCGCCTCGGGCATCTCGGCTGAAGAGGGCGTTCCCGCCGCACTTAAGGAATTGAGCCGCCCGCTGTTCGCGTCGACGATGACGGTGGTGCTGGTGTTCGCGCCGCTGATTCTGCTGTCGGGAGTCACCGGGACATTCTTTCGCGCGCTCGCGGTTACCCTCGGCGCGGGTCTTTTTATCTCGCTGCTGATCGCGATCTACTTCACGCCCGGCGCTGGAAATCGCGCTCGAGCGGATGCGTCGCGGCACCCGTCCGGCGGGCAAGATTTTCACCGCGATTCGCAATGCTTATCTCGCCGCGGTCCGGCCGTTCGTGCGCGTGCCCGCGCTGGCGATTGTGCTTGCGATCGCTCGCCGTCGGCGCGTCCTACATTCTGTATCGCGCGCTCGGCACCGATTATCTGCCCGCGCTCGACGAGGGCGCGTTCATCCTCGATTACAGCACGCCGCCGCAGAGCACGCTGGATGATACGCTCGCGATGCTCGCGCGCATCGAGGCGATTCTCAAAGCCACTCCTGAAGTCGCGGCGTTTTCGGTCCGCACCGGCACCCAGCTGGGATTCTTCCTCACCGAATCGAACAAAGGCGATATTTCCGTGCGCCTGAAAGCGAATCGCACGCGCGGCATCGAGGCGATCATGGATGACGTGCGCGGCAAAATTCTCACTACCGTGCCCGGCGTGCGCGTCGAGTTCGCGCAGGTCATCCAGGATCTGATCGGCGATCTTTCCGGAACTCCCGAGCCGGTCGAGGTGAAGGTGTTCGGCTCCGATCAAGCCTCGATCGCGACACCGCGCGCCGCGTCGCCGATGAGCTGCGCAAAATTCCCGGCATGGTCGACGTCTTCGATGGCATCGTGCTCAGCAATCCCGAGCAGGCGATCCTGGTCGATGAGATCGCGGCCGAACGCTACGGAATTTCCGCCACCGATGTGCATGCGACGCTGCGCTCGGTGATCGAGGGCACCGTCGCCACGCAGGTTCGCGTCGGCGATCGGCTCTACGGCGTGCGCGTGCGTTACCCCGACAACTTCCATCAACGACTTGAGCTCGCTCTCCGAGGTGTTGCTGAAAACGCCGGCCAACGGGCGCGTCCCGCTCTCGCTGGTGACCACGCTGAAATACATGGGCGAGCGCGCCGAGATCGATCACGAGCGCCTGCGCCCGGTGCTTCATGTCACCGCGCGGCTCACCGACAACCTCGACCTCGGCACCGCGATCGCGCAGGCGCAAGCCCGCCTGAGTCACGTCATCCTGCCCGCCGGCGTCTCGCTGGAATACGGCGGCCTCTATGCCGAACAGCAGCGCGCCTTCGGCCAGCTCTCGATGGTTTTGCTTGCGGGCGCCGTCGTCATTTTTCTGATCCTGGTCTGGGAGTTCGGCCGGCTCGCGCCGTCGCTCGCATGCCTGATGGCCGCAATGGCGTCGCTGGCGGGAAGTCTCGCGGCGCTATGGCTCAGCGACATCACGCTCAACATTTCATCTTTCATGGGCATCATCATGGTCGCCGGCATCACTGCGAAAAATGGCATCCTGCTGCTCGATCACGCCGAGCACAGCATCGCCAAAGGCCTTACGCCGGCCAATGCGCTCATCGAGGCCGCGGAGATTCGGCTGCGTCCGATCCTGATGACGACGCTGGCGACGGCAGCCGGACTGTTTCCGCTCGCGCTCGGAATCGGCGCGGGCGCGAAGGTTCAACAACCGCTCGCACTCGCAGTCATCGGCGGACTGGGTTTCGCGATGCTGTTCGCGACGCCGCTGGCGGGCGGCATTTATCTGCTCGGCACGCGCCCGCCGCGAAAGCCCAAGGCCGCGCCTTTTTAAAATCGCAACCGCCGGTCATCGGGCGCGTCTAATAATCAGGTGTACCATCATGAAGATGTTCGCGATGGCGGGGCTGGTGTTCGCAGCTGACCTCGCTGCAGTATTTTTTATCGTTTTCTCGCTCTGGTTGGAGAATTGGCTCGGTTTGAGCCGCGACGTAGTACTCGATTTCATTTTCGTTGCCGCTATCTGCTATGGCGTCGCGGGATGGATCGTCGGCAAGTTAGTGATGGCTGAATTTCCTGCGCTGCCAAAACTCACCGATGAGGAGCATCAGGCGACTCAGCCTTCCGCGCGGTCGCTGCGCTAGGTCGAAAGCGTTCGACGCCGAACACGCCGCTCGCCTAAGCTGAAGTCCATGGGCGCGACGCTTTTCGATAAAGTCTGGACCGAGCACGTCGTCGATTCGATGACTGGGGGTGGCGATCTGCTGCATATCGATCGCCATCTGCTGCACGACCTCAACGGCGTCGGCGGATTGCGCGAAATCAAGCGGCTCGGCTACCGGGTGCGAAATCCCGAGCTGATTTTCGCGACGCCCGACCATGCGATCTCGAGCGCACCCGGCCGCGATACCGATTCCTCCGCCGCCGGCGCGCGCTACGTCGACCATACTGCGCGAGGATTGCCGCGCGCTCGGCATCAGGATGTTCGACCTCGGCCAGGACGGCCAGGGCATCGTGCATGTCATCGGGCCGGAGCTGGGACTCAGCCTGCCCGGCACCACCATCGTGTGCGGCGACAGCCATACCTGCACGCATGGCGCGATGGGCGCGCTCGCGTTCGGCATCGGCTCGACCGAGTTGACGCATGTGCTCGCAACGCAAACCATCGTGCAGCGCAAGCCGCTGCGGATGCGCGCGAAGTTTCGAGGGCGCCCTCGCGACGGGCGTCACGCCGAAGGATCTCATTCTCTATCTCATCGGGCGCATCGGCGCCGCGGGCGGCTCCGGCCATGCGATCGAGTATGCGGGCTCGACGATTCGCCGCCTCGGCCTCGAAGCGCGGATGACGATGTGCAATCTCTCGATCGAGCTCGGCGCGAAGATCGGCATGATCGCACCCGATGACGCCACCTTCGAATATCTCGCGGGCCGCCGCTTCGCTCCGACAGGCGCGCGCATGGGATCGCGGCGGTCGCGCATTGGCGCACGCTGCCGTACCGATGATGATGCGGCTTTCGATCGCGAGGTGAGCATCGACGCGCCGCCAGATCGCGCCGCAAATCACCTGGGGCACCAGCCCCGAGCACGTCATCGCGATCGATGACGCGATTCCCGATCCCGCGCGCGACGACGATCCGCAATCGCCGCGAGGCGATGCGCGCGGCGCTCGAGTACATGGGCCTCGAGCCGGGCGCGACCATCGCGGGCACGCCGGTCAACTGGGTTTTCATCGGCTCATGCACCAATAGCCGCATTTCCGATTTGCGCGCGGCCGCCGAGATCGCGAAGCTCGGCCACGTCGCCACCGGTGTGCATGCGTGGGTGGTGCCCGGCTCGGTCGCGGTCAAGCGCGAGGCCGAGGCGGAGGGCCTCGACTACATTTTCCGCGAGGCGGGCTTCGAATGGCGCGAGCCCGGATGCTCGATGTGCGTCGCAGTCAACGGCGAGACGGTGCCGCCCGGGCAGCGCGCGGTGTCGACCAGCAATCGCAACTTCGTCGGGCGCCAAGGTCCCGGGCGCGCGCACGCATCTCGCGAGTCCCGCGATGGCGGCCGCGGCGGCGCTGGCCGGCCGACATCGACTCGATGTGCGGCGAGGTGAGCTGACACGATGGAAAAGTTCACCCGCCTGATCGGCATCGCCGCGCCACTGATGCGCCCCAACATCGATACCGACGTCATCATTCCCATCGACGATTGCGTTTCGGTGCCGCGCGCCGAGCAGGGCCGCTGCGCGTTTCGCGCTGGCGCTATCTTCCCGACGGCAGCGACAATCCGGACTTCGTGCTTAATCGCGCGCCCTTTCGCGAGCGCCGGTCATCCTGCTCGCCGGAATCAACTTCGGCTGCGGCAGCTCGCGCGAGCCCGCGGTATGGGCGCTGATGGGACTGGGATTTCGCGCGGTCATCGCGCCGAGCTTCGGCGACATTTTCTATAACAACTGCTTTCAGAATGGCGTGCTGCCGATCATGCTGCCCGAGGAAACCGTGCGCGCGATCGCGATGAGGTCGAAGCCGCGCCCGAGTCGCCACTGACGGTGGATTTGGAAAACCGCCTCATCACCAATGCGCGAGCGGCTGCGAATTCCTTTCAGCATCGATGATGCGCGGCGCACCGCGCTGCTCGAAGGACTCGACGAGGTCGGCATAACGCTGAAACGCGACCCGAACATCGCGGCATGGCAGGATCGCGATCGCATCCGCAGACCGTGGATCTACATTTAGTTACCCGACCCTCAATTCCTCTGCTATCAAGACCGTGAGGAAAACCGATGAACCTGCGCGGCATGTTTCACGTGAACATCAATTGCTCAAACTACGAACGATCGCGCGAGTTCTACGCGATGCTCGGGTACAAGGTGATGTGGGAGGTTCCCGAGAAGGGCAGCCCCGAGGTCTCCGCCGCCGTCGGCATGCCGCCCTACACCGTGCGCGGCGCGTTGCTGGCGCTCGAAGGCGTTCCCAATGCTCCACTGATTGATTTGCTTCAGTGGCGCGAGCCGCAGGATCCTGCGGCGCCGTACGCGCACCTGTATCACCTCGGCATCGCGCGCGTCTGCTTTGTCTCGGCAGACCTCGATGCGGACGTGAAAATCCTCAAGGAGCACGGCGTCAAATTCATCTCGGAGCCGGTTCGCCTGGCGCCGCCGGGCGCGGGAAGTTCCCGTTTCGTATGCTTCAAGGATCCCGACGGCACTATCCTGGAGCTGGTTCAAAGCGATCCAGGATAAGGAGAGCTGCGCGCTTTTTGAGCTCCGGAGCTTCGTCTGTTCGTCTTCCGTTAACATTGCCGTAACGCTGACTTGATAGTGTCGCGCCGCGCGAATTCTCGGGAGGGATCGCACGCACTATGAAGAAAGGTTGGTCTTTTCTGGCGGCAAGCCTGGCCGCCATCATGCTTCTTTCGTTGTCCGCGGCACGTCCCGCCTTTGCACGGGAGCCCAAAATCGCCGCGCCCAAAGCATTCAAAGCCGATTTCACGTACCAGGTCGGAGCCAATGCGCCAGAGCAAGGAGTCATGTACTTCTCGCACGGCCGGATTCGCGAAGAGATAACTCCGGCAGGCGGCGGCCCGAAGATTGTTACCATCATCGATCAGGTGAGCAAGACCATCTATGTCCTTGACGATGCAAAGAAGACCTTCAAAGTGCTGCCCTGGGACGCCAGGTCAGCGCTGGTTTCCGAGGCTTTGAAGCGGTTTGAAAAGCACACGCTGGTCGAGACTAAAACCATCGATGGACAGGAATGCGAGGACTTCGAGATCCATCCCAAGGATTCCAGGATCAAGCCGTTTTCCCTTTACGTGAATAAGACGACGCGGTTTCCGGTGCAGCTGACGACGCTGGAGACCGATCCGTCGAAACAGATCCACATTAACTGGAAAACCGTGACTCCCGGCTATCAGCCGGCGATAATGTTCGCGCCGCCGCTGGGATATCAGGAGACCAAGTAGACTCTCAGTCTAAGTAAAGAGCGGAGAGGATCCTCTCCGCTCTTTTCGACGTCTAGTGGCTGGCGCCATTAAGCGGAGCGCCGCGCAAGGGAATCAACCAATCCCATCCGTAACGCGAGCGCACTCCGTCGACCTGCAGATGACCCATGATTGAGTCGCCGCACTGCGCGCAGAACATGTAGGTGTCGTTGGCCTGACCTACCGCCGCGGTCAGCGCGCGCTCGCCGGTCGGGCTGGCGGCGAAATCCTTGCCGCATGCCTTGCAACCATCGGTCACCACTTCGGCGCGATTGACGACCAGATGTGGGACCACGTGACCATTACCTTCCATACGAACTCTCCTCCCTTTTAAGTGTTCAGCGAAAGAATCCCGCAATTCGCTTACCCCGGTCAGCGGACGAAGCGACTCTTTCGGAGCCCGGCAAACCATCGTCAGCTTTTCAGCGCGTACTACTAAATGACGATAAATGCGCCAAACACGGTACAAGATAGGCATCGCGCGGAAATCGAGTCCAGTGGGGCGGGTATCGCGCCCGCGCGGCCGCCGCGCGCGACGCTTGAAACGGACCAGGTCGCTTCTGCCCGCGTGGTTAGTTACAAGTGTTTGTCCGCGATGGTTTTGTCCAAAAATCTGCGAATGCTGGTCGTCCTCGCGTGCGTGATGCTCGCGTGCGGGTCCCGATCGTACGCCGACATGGACTATGCCAGCGGACAAGACACCTGGTTTGCTCACTCGGAGTCCTTGCCGTGGTGGTTGTCCGGACAAGGAAACTTTGTTTTCCAATGGCATCCGCGTTTTCCCGCCGAGTACAGCGGACCGCATAGCTTCGAGCACGCTTCCGAGCAGGCCGCGTCCGAGGTAACCACCCTGTATTCGGGCCTTGAGCTGGACCCGACCACGGAAGCGATTCTCGATGTGGAGAGCGCGGGCGGCAGCGGCCTTAGCGAGGTACTTGGGCTGGCAGGTTTCACCAACGTCGATGCGGTGAGAAATCCGGAACTGGATGCGACGCCGTACCTCGCAAGGCTGTGGTTTCGCAAAGTCATCGCGCTGAGTGACGATACGATTCCGGCCGAGCGCAATCCGCTCTCGATGCTGACCGGGTTGCCGGCGCGCCGGCTCGATATCCACGTCGGCAAACTCGACCTGGTGGACTTCTTCGATATAAACAGCGTCGCCGGCGACAGCCACACCCAGTTTCTGAATTGGACCGTCGTGAACAACGGCGCGTTCGACTATGCCGCTGACACGCGAGGTTATACCTACGGCGCGGTCATCGACTACGAGGATCGTGATTGGGGGCTCCGTTTCGGGGAAGCAATGTTGTCAAAGCGCGCGAACGGACTGACCTTGCAAAAGAACCTGCAGGATGCGCATTCGGAAAACTACGAATTGGAGTTTCGCCCCGACCTGATCGACGGCCGGGACAGCGCGTTAAGGCTGCTCGGCTTCAGCAACTTCGCGAATATGGGCGATTACCATCAAGCGATCGATCTTTTCCTCGCGGGCAAAACGCCGCAGCCGGAAATCACCGACCATCCGCAGCAGGTCAGCCTGAAATATGGCTTCGGATTGAACGCCGAGCAGGAGTTCACCGAATCCTTGCGAGGCTTCCTTCGCGCCGGATGGAACGAAGGCCAGCACGAGTCGTGGGACTATACCGAAGTGGATGAAACCGTGGCGGTCGGCGGCGATTTGCGCGGTACGCTCTGGGATCGGCCGCGGGATAAATTCGGCGTCGCATTCGTGGTCAACGGAATCTCCCATAACCATCGCGAATACCTGGCGGACGGTGGGCTGGGATTCGTCCTCGGCGATGGCAGGCTCAGCTATGGTCCGGAAAAAATCATGGAGTGCTACTACAACCTTCCCCTCCCGCTTCACAACGGTGTCTATGGGGCTTTGGATCTTCAGTATATCGATGATCCGGGCTACAACCGCGACCGCGGCCCGGTGGTCGTTCCGGGCCTGCGCCTGCACATCGAACTATAACCTCAGCCCTCGCGGATGCGTTCGCGCATCAGCTTGATCATCGCCTGGGTCGAGGCGGTGTCGTTGAGGCGCGGGAACGGCTCGCTCGGCACCGGCACTTCGAGGAAGCGGCAGAGCGGCGCCCAACCTTCGCGCACGTCGAACACCAGCAGGCGCCTGGGATCGACGGTGTCGCGCACCTCCTGGTTGTGGCGATTGAAGACCGCGATCGCGTGCGCCTTGTCCTCGAATCGATTGTCGAAGGTCTCGTCGAGAATCGCTTTGCGCACCATCTGATTCTGCATCCGCACCAGCTCGGGAGCATGGTCAGGCGCCGGATGCTTCATCGGCTGGTAAATGGTTTCCATCATGCTTTTGTACCAGGCCTCCGGATCGCGCAGCGACAACAGCACCTTGGCATTGGGATAATGCGCGGCGATTTCCCGCCACCATCGCGCCGAGGGCCAATCGACCGTCGCACGAAAGTCGCCGAAGAGGGCATCCCAGTCGATCGTCCCGCCAAAGGCCAATCGATGCCACATCGCGACATGCTCGGGCCGCGGGAAAACCTCCATCATGTGGTAGCAGGGGCCGAAGCCGATTTTTTCGAGTGCGTTTTTAAGCGAGAGGGTGCCGGTTCTTCCGAAGCCGGCGCCCACTACTTGCAGTGCCATCTAGAGTAGTCTCCTCGAGGGCGATGCGGTCGGATGTACAACACTTCAGCCGCCGCCGTCCATGGCGAGCGGCGGGATGGCGCCTTCAACTACAAGGCTTGCGGGTGCGCGTCGCGCGCGCGCTGCGCATGCGCGAGGTGCGGACGCAGCTCCTCCAGCATCGCCTCGGTACTGGTCGGGCTCCGCAGCAAGCTGTGTTGCGCGGCCGCCCGCAGTTGCTGGCGCTCATCCTCCGGCAGATCGCGGTCGGTCCACGCGATGACGGGAACACTGCGAGTGGAGGCGGTCCGGCGCAGCTCATCAAGGAACTCGAAGCCGCTCATCGCGGGCCTCAAAAGATCGATGATGATGGCGGCCGGCGGCATCGTCGCGGCGGTCGCGAGGGCGTCGGCGCGGCTGCTCCGGGCAATTACGTGATGACCGAGCCGGGTCAGCGTCGCTTCCTTCCGCGCCAGTGACTGTGAGTCTTCATCGACAATGAGGATGGGACCGCTGTCCACGCCGACCGCCGCGCGCCGCAGCGACGCGAGGATCAACTCGTCGCTCGGGGTCACCATGAAATCATGCAGCACGAAGGTCGCGCTGGTGCGCCCCTCCGAAGACACCGTCACCGCCAGCACCGGCACCGTCCGATTGAGCGCGGTGGCGCGGATGCGCCGCACGATCTCGAGGCCGCTCACATCGGGCAGCAGCAGATCCAGCATGATGGCGCTGAAAGCGCGCTGCTCGCACAGGCTGATCGCCGCATCACCGGTGGCAACCGCCTGCACGTCGTAGTCAGCCTCGCGCAGCGCCTGCACCAGCCATCCGCGCTGATGCGGGTCGGCCTCGACCACCAGCACCTCGGGAGCTGGAGGGCCAACATCCACCGTCGGTGGATGAACCGATTGCTTGGCATCGCTTGCGTCGAGCGGGAGGATCGCCCAGAACGTGCTGCCCACTCCCGGCGAGCTGCGCACTCCGACCATCCCGCCTTGCGCCTCGACGATGCGCTTGGTGAGCGAGAGTCCGAGCCCGGTGCCGGGATATTTTTTCGCGCTGCCCACATCGAGTTGATGGAAGTCCGCGAACAGATGCGGCAACTCGTCGGCGGCGATGCCGATGCCGGTATCCTCGACCTCGAGGCGAAAAGTTTGGCCGCGATCGGGCGCCACCCGCAGCGCTACGCTGCCGTGGTCGGGGGTGAACTTGATAGAGTTAGACAGGAAGTTGTAGAGGACCTGCTTGAGCTTCGCGCGATCGAGCATCGCCGGCGCCAGCGCGGGTTCGACTTCGATGCTGAGGGCGAGGTTTTTCTCGGCGGCCAGCACCCGCATGCTGTCGCCCACCTCCTGCACGACCTGCGCGAGGTCAACCTGCTCGGGGGCAAACCTCATCTTGCCGGCTTCGATCTTCGCGAGGTCGAGAATGTCGTCGATGAGTTGCAGCAGGTGGCGCGAGCTCTGGAGGATATCGCCCAGGTACTCCTTCTGCGCGTCGGTGACCGGGCCCGCCTTGCCGCTCTGGATGAACGCCGCGAACCCCATCACGGTGTTGAGCGGAGTGCGCAGCTCATGTGACATGTTGGCGAGAAATTCGCTTTTCAGGCGGCTCGCCTCATAGACGCGGCGCAGGGTTTCCTCGATGCGTTCGCGCTCGCCCTCATCGCGGATGTCGTTTGCCGTCAGTTCGGAACCCATCGATGTCGTCGCCGCCTCCTCCCCGCTTCCCCAGCGTCACGATGAACGACCTGGTATGCGAACCCCTGCTCGGATAGTGACGCGATGTGGAAATTATTTCAATGTGCGTCGCGAGGCTGTTTTTCAAGAGCATCAGGGCGCCGGCGATTGTGAAAATTTTATGAATTATTCAGCGGATGCGGCGTCGAACATTCTAGAACCGAACCTCGTCCTTCCCTTGGCGACGAGGGTCTCTATAAGCAGCACCATCGGAGGCTGACTTCGAGTCTATGGAAGAAGTAATCCTCCGCTTCCTCATCGGAGGAGTAATCGTTTCGGTTTTCGCGGTCCTGGGCGATCTGTTCGAGCTCAAGAGCTTCGCGGGGATTTTCGGCGCGGCGCCTTCGGTCTTGCGCTCGCGACTTTGGCGCTCACCATCAGTGGCAAGGGTAAAATGTATGCCGCGACCGAGCTGCGCTCTGACGCATGATCATCGGCGCGGTCGCGTTGTTTGGGTATCGGCCCTCGCGGCCTCGCGTGCGATGCTGCGCTACGAATCTTTCCGGCCGTTGTCGCCGCGCCGCTCCTGATGACGGTGTGGGCCGCGATCGCGATCGGACTATGGGCTGTCCTGCTGCCTGATTGCCGATGCAGAATCCGCTTCCATCCATCCGCGCTGCGCCGAACACAGTTTCACGAATATGCGATTCGCTTCCTGCTCGGCGGTCTCATCACGGCGATCGCGGGCATCATCGCCAAATTTGCCGGTCCGGTGTTCGGCGGTCTCTTTCTGGCCCTCCCCGCGATTCTACCCGCGAGTGCGACGCTGATAGAGAAGCATGAATGCCAGAAGAAACAGCGCAAGGGACTGGACGGGAGGCGGCGCGGCAGGCAGGCGGCGGGCGTCGATGCTTATGGCGCCGCGCTGGGCAGCATCGGTCTCATCGCCTTCGGGCTATGGATCTGGCGGTTTCTTCCTGACCACGCAACCGCGCTGACGCTCGCCATCGCGACCATCCTATGGTTGGTGGTCTCGATGATAGTCTGGCAGAGCCGGAAGGTTGTCCACCTACGGTCATCACGCGTTCATGCAGGAGCCGCACTCGATGAAAGATAGCCTCGTCAAGTTGAAGACCTTCGACCCTGAGACCAAGGACCTCACGGTGGTGATCGAGACGCCGAAAGGGAGCCGCAACAAGTTCGACTACGACGAAGACTTAGGAGTGTTCAAGCTGGCCTACGTCCTTCCCGAAGGGTCAACCTTTCCGAATGAATTCGGTTTCATCCCCTCGACGCTCGGCGAAGATGGCGACCCGATCGACGTGATGGTGCTGCTCGATCAGCCGATCCGCGGTCGGATGCGTGCTGACCGCGCGTCTCATCGGCGTCATCGAGGCGCAGCAGACTTATGAAGATGGCAGCAAATGCCGCAATGATTGATCGCGGTCGCGACTCATGCGCACGTTCACGGCGAAGCCGATTCGCTCACGGATTTGGACACAGCGACGGTGGACGAGATTGAGCATTTCTTTGTTTCGTACAATGAGATGCGGGGGAGAGAGTTCAAACCGGTGGGCCGCCATGGTCCGAAGCGCGCACTGCAGCTGGTCGCGCGCGGCCGGAAAGCATTCAAGAAAAAATGAACAGATTTGAATGAATCATTCGGGTGATGCGGCGGTCTAATTGATAGTTTTCGTCGCTCCAGCATAGGCCTTTGCCTGGGCAAGTCTGGAGCTTCAGTTCGACCTCGATGGCGGCGTACCCAAGAGTTAAGGGGTAGGCTTGCAAGGCCTGCATTCAGTGGTTCAACTCCACTCGCCGCCTCCACCCCCTCCTCCCGCTGCTTTCCATTGTTGTCATCTTGAGCAAGGCTCCCGAGTCGAAGGAACTCCGCGAAGCGATCTCCGATTGCGAGTTGCGCCACCGGCGTTGCTCGTGGCACCGCATCCGCGTAAAGTAGTTCCCTGAAGGGGACTACTTATATGACTGTAGCGGCCGATCTCACGCCCCGCGAAGTGGCCGAACTCTCGCACGTACCGAAGCGTGTGATCGAAAAGGCCATCGAGGAACGCCTGCTACGGGTGCAATTCCGAACTGCACGAGGTGCGACACGCCGCACTCGCCGGCTCCTTCCCGCGTATGCGGTCGCCTACGCCACTATCGTTTCGAAACTCGACATGAAATTGGGGCTGCCGCAAAAGAAACGACTGGTGGCGTGGCTCTCTCAAACCAAGCCCGGTGAGACTCGGAAAGCTCGGTTCGAAATTGCTCCCGCTCTGGAACTGGACGTTGGGCGCCTGCTCGGCGACGCGATGCAGCGCGCTGAACGCTATCGGAGCACACGCGACGCTTTCATAGTTGTCGACAAAGCCATCATGGGAGGCACTGCCGTGGTTCGGGGCACCCGGATGACGGTTTATTCAGTACTGGGCAGGATCGATCATGGCGACACGGTTGCGGATATCCTCGCCGACAATCCCGACCTGTCGCGCAAGGCCATCGAAGCAGCGATCATCTACGCTCGCGCGCACCCCTTGATGGGACGGCCGGGAGGACGTCCCTGGGTCGATGCGGCGTGAAGGTGTTCATCGATGAGTGCCTGTCTCCCCGGCTCATCTGTCTTCACCGAAACTTCTTTTACAAACGAATTGTGTTAAGAAGATCCGGAGAGGCGGAAATGGACGACAAGACCTGGCAGAAGGGTGCTGGTTCACAAGTTGTTCTCGACTCGATCTTTGCGGCTCTCGCTGCTATATGGATTACGTTCGCGACCCAAGATTCTCTGCAAACAAGACTCAAATTCTTTGAAATCGCATGTTCGCTTTTTTCGTTCTTTCTATTTGCGATATCGGCCGAGGGCACGACCAATTCCTACGACGAGAAAGACGTGCTCAAATACGTGTATTACCTGCTGTGGTATAACGTCGGGGTAATTTTGATCGGCAGCTCAATCGGTTTACTAATTTATGCTCATTTTCGGGCCCATCTGCTGCGATTCGCGGGTTCGTTTCTTTGGTCTTCGCCGCCTTTCGTCAGTCAAGTTCTGGTCGCCGTAATTTATGTTCTCATTTTCGTTGTGCTACTCTGGAGATGGATTGCTGATGCATTCTGGCTCCTGCGCGAGCCTCGGGAGGAGTTCGATCTTTACCTTCGAGAACTCAATGATGAGGTGCCACCTACTCCGGAGCGTCACTTTTTAATGCGTCTGATCTTCCGACGAAGACTAAGGCAATGAAAACTCTTCCGCACAGCGGCGTTTACACGCGCCTCAAGCCCTCCAAGATTCATGGTGTCGGCGTCTTTGCCATCCGTGACATCAAAAAGGGAACCAACATATTCCCGGAGGACAACGATCGGATGGTCTGGGTAGACCAATCCCAAGTGGATAGGATTCCGCCATCTCTTAACCGATTGTACAAGGACTTCGCGGTGATCAAAGGAAGGAAGTACGGAGCGCCATCACATTTCGACCGGCTCACGACCGCTTGGTACCTCAATCATTCGAAACATCCCAATGTCGCAATCGACAAGGCGTATCGCTTCCATGCCTTGAGATACATTAGAAGCGGTGAAGAACTCACGGTTGACTACGATACCTATTCGGACCAGCCAAAGAAGGTCGTCAATCACCACGGCTCGAGCAACGGAAAACCAGGCCTAAAGTTGCGTGTCGGAGGTTCCGCTTCGTAAGAGCTTTTTGTTCAGGTCGCTAGTAGTGGCGACGATTGCGGAACGGGCATGATTTTTCATTCCAGGAGCGAAACTCAGAGATCCAAGATTATCCGGAATGGGCCAAGGATCCGAATCATTATTGGGAGCTTACGGAAGGGAACTACGCTCACATCAAAATTTTCTTGAAGTACGAAGAACTTATGGATTCTGAATTCGCCGATTCCTAAGACATTGCTCTTTTGATTTGACCGATGGTGGCGGATGGCGCGCTGGCCGCTCCCTAGGTCGTCATCGACGACCGTTACGAAATTTTTGCGACCAGCGTGACATCCGATCTTGGCGCGGAGGGGCGGCGGGCCGGGTTGGCGCGACGGTCGCTCTGTTTCTTGTTTTCTCTCTGCGACCGGAGTGCCAGCCCTGCCCGCCTCTTCTCCGGAATCCTTCGACCCGCTCCCGCGTCCTCGCGGGGAGCGGCACCTTTAAGATGCCAGATCGTACAATCGCAGCTTGGCGTACAAGGTTTTCACATCCACCTCGAGCAGACGCGCGGCGGCCGCCTTGTTGCCCTTGGTAAAGCGGAGCGCATCGGCGATGGCTTTGCGCTCGATCGAGGCGAGGGCTTCATCGCGAATCTTGCGCAGCGGCATCGGGGGCGCGAGCGGTGACTCGGAGTCAGGAATCGGCTCGGGACGTTCGGCATTACCCATCGCAAGGCGGACATGGTCAACCTCGATGACGACGGCGTTGCGGCATTGCACCACCGCATTGCGCATCACATTGCGCAACTCGCGGATATTGCCCGGCCACGCATGCGCCATCAGCGCGGCGATGGCGGCGGGGGAAACGCTGCAGATGGGGCGGCGGAGTTCCCGGGCGGCCTCCTCCATAAAGCGGCGGGCGAGCATCGGGATGTCGTCGCGGCGGTCGCGGAGCGAAGGAATGGCGATCGAAAATTCGGCGAGGCGGTAGTAGAGGTCGGCGCGGAAGCCGCCGGCGGGGATGCGCGCATCGAGGCGCTCGTTGGTGGCGGCAATCAGGCGCACATCGAGGGGCGCGGCGTGGACGCTGCCGAGGGGGCGGAGTTCGCGCTCCTGGATGACGCGGAGGAGCTTGATTTGGGTGGCGGGGGGAAGGTTGCCGACCTCGTCGAGGAAGAGGGTGCCACCTTCGGCGGCCTCGAAATAGCCGGGCTTTTGGCGATCGGCGCCGGTGAAAGCGCCTCGATGGTAGCCGAAGAGCTCGGATTCGATGATGTTTTCGGGGAGCGCGCCGCAATCGACGGCGACGAAGGGGCGGTCGCGGCGGTCGCTCTCCTGGTGGAGCGCCCTCGCGACGAGTTCCTTGCCGGTGCCGGTTTCGCCGGTGATGAGGACGGTAAGGTTCGAGGTTGCGACGCGACGAATACTGTCAACTATAGTCGACATCGCAAGGCTCGGCGCCCATCAGTCTTCGAAGGAAATGCCCCTCCGAGAGTTTAGTGCGTAATGATTCCAGTTCGGCCAGCAGCCTGCGATGCTCAACTGCGTGCGCAACCCTCACCACCAGATCGTCGTTGCTGATGGGCCGGCTGATGAAATCGTCGGCGCCGAGGCTGGTCGCCTCGAGGGCCGTATCGAGGTCACCATACGAGGTGAGCATCAATATTGGGATGTGGGGCGCGGCGGGTCGCAAGCGCCGAAGCGTCTGAATGCCATCGACTCCCGGCATCCGGACGTCGAGCAGTATGATGTCCGGCGAATGCGCCTCGAAAGCCGGCAACGCCGAGTCGCCACTCTCGGCAACCGCGACGTCGCATCCTTCGGAACCGAAAATAGCCTGCAAAAGGCGCCGATTGGTTTGGCTATCGTCAACTACCAGAAGCCTGGTATTTCTTAGAGATGTATCTGCGGTTGTAAGCACGTTCCCCCCGGCTTAACCATCATCAATCACTCATGCCAAGCGCTCAAGATGCGTAGCACCGTATCAGACCGATGCGACCAGGTTAACATGACCTAGAATAGATAAATTCTGTCCCCTTCTGAGTGTTTAGCGTCTGAATAGCTCAAAAGATGCCTCCCCTGCTTGGTGTCGCTCCTTATCCAATCTGTTAGATAAGTTTTCATACAAATTGTATCTCAGAATGCGCGGAAGCAGTCTACCCTCTAGCGGAGCTGTCTCCATGGAATCAGTTCCATGATTGTGGTCGGATAGGCTCGCGGAACCGGTCCCGGAGCGAAATCGCGAGCATAGAAGGGCGACAACTTTTCCCTACAAAGTGTATAGCTTATCTACTGACTGGCCCGTCTTTTGCGGAGCACTGCGCCCGGGGGTTACATATGACCGTGACAACACGAGGGGAAGTGTTGGCTTTTGAGGGCGAGAAGCCCAGCCAATTTCACGGGATCGTCGGCCAGAGTCCGACGGTTCACAACATGATCGGCAAAATTTCTGCCTTAGCCGCCAGTAGGAGTACTGTACTAATTGTCGGAGAAAGCGGAACCGGCAAGGAGCTGGTCGCGCGCGCAATTCATCAGGCCTCGGCACCGCATCTGCCGTTCGTCGCGCTCAATTGCGCCGCGTTGCCCAAGGATCTTATCGAAAGTGAACTTTTCGGTTATGTGCGGGGCGCCTTCAGCGGCGCCAACCAGGAGCAACTCGGCCTGTTTCGTTCGGCGCAGGGCGGAACTCTGTTTCTCGACGAAATAACCGAAATGAGTCCGGAGACGCAGGCCAAGCTGCTGCGCGCCATCCAGGAGCGATGCGTTCGTCCGGTCGGTGGAACGCGCGAGATTCCGGTTGACGTGCGCATCATCGCCTCGACCAACCGCGAACCCGAGAAGGCCGTGCGCGAGGGACAGCTGCGCAAGGATTTGTATTATCGTCTCGCGGTCGGAGTGGTACGCGCCGCGCCGCTGCGCGAGCGCAGCGAAGACCTCTGGCTCCTGATCCGACATTTTGTAGACCTGTTCAATACGAAACTCGCCAGGCCGATCAAGGTGACCGCAATCGAGACCGCTGCCTTCGACCTCATCACCCACTACTCGTGGCCCGGAAACGTTCGCGAGCTGGGTAATGCGGTCGAAGCCGCGATGAGTTTCAGCTACTTGCGACATCCTGCGAGCGTGAGGATTTTGCCCTCTCGGAGCAGATTTCATCGGAATCGGCCGTGGCGCCCGAGCCCATTATTCGCGACGACGCTGTCGAGGCGGAAGCTCCGGTCGTTTTCAGCTCGCTCAAAAAAGTTGAGCGCGATCACATCGTATGGACGCTGTACAACACCGGAGGCAACAAAGCGCTGGCCGCGCGGATGCTCGGGATCTCGCGCAAGAGTCTCTACGATCGTCTCGCCGAGCACGGCCTGGGCGACTCCATTAGAAGCGCCAGTCAGGCTGCCGCAGTGCGCCATTTGGCGGCTCAATCGGCTGGCGAGTTGCGAGCGAACCGGGCTTGAGCGACGCGGCCGCGATCCTGTTCGCGCCCTCGACGCTCTGTATCGATAACCGATCACGCGGCGCCTTTGCGCGCGATGCGCACCGGTTTCTCCGCTTTGGAAGCGCCCTGATTGGATGCCGCCTCCAGCGGACGATCCTCCGGTCAGCGCCTGACGCAACGCGATACCGCGTTGACCGGACTGGATTGCGTTGATCGCGGCGATCACGATCTTGTCGAGTTCTTTCTCGGTGTGAGCGCGCGCGCGGATCTTCTTGCCCACCGGATAGGCGATCAGGTTTGCCGAGCCTACCCCATAAAGCGTCGCAACAAACGCGGTCGCGATACCTTCTCCCAGTTTGGTCGGCTCGTTCAGCATCGACATGGTATGGATGAGTCCGAGCACCGCGCCCATGATTCCGAAGGTAGGCAAATAACCGCCGGCCGCCTCGAACACCTCGGCACCCGCATTATTGAGGCGGGTATTCTCATGGAACTTGCGCTCCAGGATTCCCATCATCGATTGTGGACTTACATTGCTAACCAACAGATTCAGCGCAAGCGATAACATCGGGTAGGGCTCTTTGGTGACCCAGGTCTGGAGCGCGACCGGCCCGTCCTTGTGAAGGACGTTGCTGTAATTGACGATGCGATCGATAAGATCGAATGGATCAGGAGAGGTTTCAGCAACCACCTTGCGCAGATCGCGCGCCGCCGCAAACAGAAAGGTTGGCGAAAAGGAAAGCATGCAGGCTCCCATGCTGGCGCCGATCACAATCAGTGCGGCGCTGGCCTTGCACCAGGGTGGATAGCTTTCCGCCTTCCAGAAGCTGACCCACAATTATGCAAGCTGGGCCAATAAGCAGTCCCAGGATGCTTGCGAAATCGATTTGTGAGTTCTTCCGCATTTGACAGCCGGTTACTAGAGTGCGCTGCAAGCCCTAAGCGTGATAACTCCCGATGGCCTTACCCATATAGGTCATCAGTTTCTGCGCGATATTACGCGCGGTACGAATATCGCGGCTCGGAACCGTATCGTAGAGCGCGGCGCCGAGGCCGCTGAGTTTGGCAAAGTTGTAATTCGCACCGTCGTCTTTAATGCGGCATCGCGATCTCGCCGATGGTATCGAAGTCGCCCATCTCGACCGCGCTCAACGCGATCCCGATCTCGCGCTGTATCTCCGCCAGTACCACCGTTCGGGTAACCTGCCGTTCTTTGCGTTCCTCATGACTAAGCTTCTTGCGACGGAAAAGTCTGTTGATCAGTCCATTTCGCGAGGGGATCTCGGGGGCGAACGCGGCACGATCGACGCGGCATTCGTGCACGTGCGTGATCATGAGGTCCCAGCTGTCTGAAGCATGGTGCTCAAGTTCCGCGCTCGTGGTCCTCACCACTTCGAGCCGCTCACCGCTGTCGCTCGCACCCTCGGCGCCGGCGATGGTCATCCGGCACGACGTGGAAGCATCGACGACGAGAATGCGTACCGCACCTTCTCTTCGCGGCGACTCATTGTGAAACCGGGCGGCCGAGGTTGCTTCCAATCGCTGACGCATCTTTGTTCCTGGTTCAGCCTGCCACCCGAAAGGCCGGGTCGTCAGGCGACAGTGTCCCCACTCCTAATAATGACGCCGAACCTGCGATTGCTTCCTCGACACCCGATCAGAGAGCTAATTCTTGTCCTACTTAATGTAGGATTCGCTTCGGAAGACGGATCTCGGCCTCGACGATCGCTCGCGAGGCCGGGGACGATATTTATGAGTTAGGGGTGGAACGGCTGGCGCGAATAGCTGCGAAGATCTCCGCCAGCGAAAGAAAGACCTTCACCAGGGGTTCCAGATCATCCATCGCGCGCTCGCCCTTGGCTTTAACCAAAGTCGAAATTGCGAAGCGATGTAAACTCAGAATCGCGAGTGCTATCTCGCGATTTTGCGACATATCGATGCCGCGATCCATATAACCCAGAACTTCGATGCAACGATCCAGCTTGGCTTCGGCCTGAGCTTCTTGAGCGTGTTGATAAAAACTTGCCGCTTCGCGAGTCCAGCGCGCCAGTCGGGTGTAGAGTTCCTCATAGGCGGCCTCACCCTGGAGGCTAATCGCCTGATACTTCGCATATCCTATCGTGTTACCCATCTTAATTTCCTGTTTGACTTGGCGCTGCTAGCCCGAAACCGTCAGATTCGATCCGGGAGACGGTGTGGAACTGCCGCTGGAGGAACTACCACTACTGCTGCTGTTGTCGGTGAAAAGCTGCGACAAAGTCTGGTAGGCTGCGACCGCCGCCTGAATCTGACCGAACTCGGCCTGTAGCACCTGCTGCTCGTGCTGTTCTTGAGCCGAGAGGTTGTTGATCTGGCTCGTGAGCTGCGTGGTCTGCGCCTGATCGTTGGTGGTTTCGGTCGCAACCAACCCGGTGTTGGGAGCGATAACGGTGGCTACGGTCGGATTCAGGGCGGAGTAAAGCTGACTGATAGTGGTGTTGACTGTGGTCGGGTTACTGGTTGCTGAGGTCAGGAACGCCCCCTGATCGAAGGTCAGATCGCCGGTTTGTTGGTTTACCGAGATTCCCAGGTTTGACAGATTCAGAGTCCCGAGTTGGCTCTGCAAGTTAAAGAGGGTTGAGCGTAAGCCGCCGTCGTTCGCCAGCGCGGGAGGAGTTTGGTTGGGTAAGGCCTGGGTGCTGGTCGTAACATCGTTGACCGCGGTGTTATAGGCACTGACAAAGGCGCTGATCTGACCGGCTTCGGTCGTAAGGTCGGGCGAGACAGTGACCACCGAGGGCCCGCCGGTGCCGCTAAGATCCAGGGTTACCCCGTTGATGGCGTTGCTCACCTGGTTGGTGGATGAAGTAACGATCTCATTCCCAACCTGCACCGTCGCGTCCTGCGCCGCGGTGACTTGCGGCACAAAGGCGCCCGCTCCGAAGGTATCGTTGGTCTTGAGCGTCCCGGTGCCGAGCGTCAGCGAGATCCCGTCGGCAACATCGAGTTGCTGTCCGGCGTAGCTGGTCGGCACGGTGACGGTCCCCGCTTCCCCAGAATCCGATGTCCATGCGATCGTGATCGGATCCACCCCCACCGTGCCGCCGCTGACGACAGTAAAATGATAGCCCTGTGAGAGCGCGCCGGTGTATGTCCCCCCGATGCTTGGTGTCGCGGTCCCGCTCACCCCACTGATGTCCGTAGGACCAATCTCACTGTTAGCAAAATCCGGCGCCGTCCCACCTGACAGACTCGACGAAACCGAAAACGCCTGCGCCGCTCCGGTCGCGTCGCTGGTGATCTGAAGCCGAAAGGGGGCGCCCGGTGCGCCGGTATTCACCACCTGCGCGGTGACTCCGACGCCCGCGGCATTAATCGCGCTCGCGAGGCCGGAAAGCGTATCGTTGCTGGAATCGACGGTTATCGCGGTCGCCTGACCGCCGATAGTGATGGTTACGCTGCCGTCGCCAACCCCAGCGTCGCTGCTCGCGTATCCCTGGGAGGCGAGGCTTTGCGCCGACGCGAGTTGCGAGACCGTGACATTGTAGGTGCCGTTCACCGCGCCCCCCGTAACTGCCGCGGTGAACGGAGCACCCTGCGAAACGTTAACCCCCGCGGGCGGGATCGTAAGACTGGTATTGAGCGTGGTGAGCGCGCTCTGTAGCGAGGTGAAATCTCCGGCGATGGTTCCCAGCGTACTGATCGCGGTATTGACGCCCACCAGCTGGTTCTGCAGCGCCGTGATCGGAATCTGCGCCGCGGCGGCATCGGCCTGCAAGATCGCGGAGAAATCCAGGCCGGTGAAATTGGACAGGGTTACTGGGGGTGTGCTGGCCATTGATAGAAAGCCTCGAGGTCAGAGCATGCCGCGTGCCACAATGTAGGATTGCTGGTCGGCATGTAGGATTTCCCTACACGCCGACCCGGCGAATCTCACCCCTTTATTGGAACAGCGCCACCAGCTGCGACGGCGTCTGTTCGGCCTGCTTCAGAACCTGCACTCCCGCCTGCTGCAACACCGACTGCTTGGTGAACGTCGCGTAGGTCTGCGCGACGTTGGTATCCTGGATGTTGGACAGCGCGCTGGTCAGGTTTTGCTCGGTCGACTGCAGATTGTTGGATACCGCGGTCAGCGACTGCTCGGATGATCCAACCGTGGCCCGATCGCCGGCAATCGTCGCCAGCGCCGTGGTGACCTTGGTCAACGCAGCCTGCGCATTGGCCTGGCTGGTGAGGCTGGTGCTATTGATCGCCAGCGTGGCGGTGTCAGCTTTCGCGATCGTCACCGAGAGCTGATCGTTTGCGGTGTTGGTCGCACCCACCTGGAAGGTGACCGCCGCGCCGGTGAGCAGCGAAATTCCGTTGAACGAAGCGCCGTTGGCGATCTGGTTGATGCTGGTCAGAATCGCCTGATACTGGCTGTCGATCGAGCCCAACTGGGTCGTGTTGTATGAGCCGTCAGCGGCTTCAGTCGCGAGCTGCTGCGCGGTTTGCAGCAGGTTGCCGATATTCGACAGCGCGCCGTCAGCGGTCTGCAGGAAGGCTTGCGCGTTGGTCGCGTTGGAACTGGCCTGGTTGAGCGAGCCGAGCAGACCCTGGGTCTCGACCGCGATCGAGAGACCGCCCGGATCGGTCGCCGCGCTGACGATGCGGTTACCGGTGGAAAGCTGCGAGATCGAAGTGTTCAGCGCGCTCTGGTTGTCGGTCAAGGCATTGGCCGCGATCAGTGATCCGACGTTGGTGACTAGACTGAGTGCCATGATAGTTCCCCTTTTCCCCCTACTCGGGAGCATCTGTGAGATGCGAGTTGTTTGACCGGAGTGTTGTGTTCCGGTTTCTGAAACTAGACTCGCGGGGCCGGGGCATTCGCACGCGTCTGCTACTACTTTTGGGCGAATTATTGTCCTTATCGTAGAAGAAGGCGCGCGATTGTCACTCCAGCGCCACTCCCTACTCGATGTAACTTTTCACTACAGCAACTTCGCACTATGACAACATACTGTACGGCGCGTTGCGCCGCGCCGTACACGCTGAAGGAAAAAACTTTGCCCCCTGCGGACGCGCGGTGCCCGCGCCGCACCATCCTGATGGCATTTCTCTTGCTCAAGGTCCTCGCCGTATGAACAAACGTGGGCTGGTTGCACTCGCCGCGACCTACAGTCTCGACCGCCGCGAACTTCAGCAACTGAAGTTGCTCGCCGAAGCTTTCTTCGACGAGCTGCGCGAGCAACTCGCGCTCTGTGCCGGAACCGCTGTCCGGCTGAGCGGACTGGTCCAATCGATTTCAAGCTTCAAGGAAGTATGTTCCGGTGTTCCGGCCGCTCAGCTGGTTTTCCTGGGTACCGACAAAACGCTTGCCGTGCTGATGAAAGCGGATACGGCCTTTTCGCGCGCACTGGTCGACTGCGTCATCTCCGGGAAGGCTTCCCAACAGACGGCGGAGCGCGCGCTGACCGCGGTCGAAGAATTTCTTCTGATCAATTCGATGACGACGGTGTGTACACGCGCCGCCAGCCGCGCGCTTGCGGCGCAACTCGGCTACAGCGGTGAATTGCGCCGCATCGAGCAAGCGATCGCCGAGAGCGTTTTCGACTCCACTGAACAGATGGTGCAGGCTCGCATCATGTGCCAAATCGGCGGCGCGAGCGGAGCGCTGGAGTTGGCGCTGCCTTTTTCGCGAATCCTTCTCACCCGGGCGCATCCGGTATCCGCTCCCTCAACCGATGCGATGCCCGTTGAACAAAAAGCGCGAACGCGTCTCGCCGATGCCAGCGCAGAGCTGGTCGCGGTGATGGGCCAGGTAATGATGCCGCTGGACGCGATCCGCGCGCTGGGTCCAGGTTCCATCCTCGCGTTGCGGCCTTTCAAAGGTGGAGTTCCAAGGCTGGAGCTCCAATGGCGCAATCAGGTGCTGTTTTCCGGCGCCGTCGTCGAGCATCGAGGATGGCGCCGCTTCTTGATCCAACAGACAGGAGTTTCTGATGAGCGAACAGAGCAACCCGGCGCCCGCGCCTGAGCATCTTGCGAGCGGCGCAAGCGCACCGGCGAATGCCCTTCCGAGCGCCGCGGGCGGCGTAGATTTCGGCGTCCTGCGTCAGGTCCCGATGACGGTGCAGGTCGAGGTCGGGCGCGCCACCATGACGCTGGGCGAGATCCTCGACGAGCTCGAAGTGGGCGCCAGCATTCGTCTCGATCGCCACGCCGGCGACCCGGTCGAGGTTTACGTCAATGGCGCATTGTTTGCGCGGGCTGAAGTCGTGGTGCTGCAGGATCAAATCGGCGCCCGTATTATCGAGGTCGTCGGAACCGGTCCCGAAGGACGCCCCTCCGGGCTTCGCTAAGCGATGGATCAGACCCCGCTAACCCAAAGCATGGATTCGGCTCCGCCGGTCACGCCGCGGGTCTGTCTCGGTCAGAATGGACCGGCTGAGATGGCCGACTTCATTGCGCGCGCGGGTATTGAAGTACTCCCGTATGCGCATCGCAGCCGCGCTTCAATCTATGTTGACTTCGTGGGCGCACGACCCACCGGCATGGAGGTTCTCAGTTTCGATTTCACCGCCCGAGGCGAGCGCGCGCCGCGCGCTACCGCCGACCTCGCGACCGACAAATGGCAGGCCGCCGCGCTATTGGTGGTCTCTCACGCGCTGCGGCTCAAGCCGGCGCTGCTCAGCGCCGACCCGCCAATGCTGAGTGTGCTGCGCAGCGCGGTCGCGGCCGCAACCAGTCATCTTCCGATCATCCTCAATGGGGAGATCGGGACCGGCAAGTACAACATCGCGCGGATAATTCATAGTGCGAGCCGCTATCACGGTCCGCTCCTGAGCGTCAGTTGCGCAAGCCTACAAGATGTAGAGGTAGAAAATCTCACGCGCACGATTCCCGAGTCCAAAGGACTCGGCGCGGCGATATTTCTTGACGAGGTCGGCGAGCTGACCGACGCGGCGCAGTTGAAGCTGCTGCAGTTGCTGCAATCGCTCGAGCGCACTCCGTTGGCTGACGCGCAGGCGCCCGCGAGCTCGACGCGCTTTCTGGCCGCGACCAACCGGGCTCTGGCGACCATGGTCGAGCGTGGTGAGTTTCGTGGTGAACTGTTCTGGCGGCTCAACGTTTTAAGCTTGAAAATTCCGCCGCTGCGAGAGCGTACTGGCGACGTGCCGATGCTCGCGCGGCTCTTTCTTCGCCGCGCCAATCCGAGACGCATGTTCATGCCGATGGCCTTGCGCGCGCTGACTTCCTACGCCTTTCCGGGCAACGTGATGGAGTTGGAAAACCTGGTGACTCGCCTCGCGATCGCGCCGCTCGCCACCGGCAACAGCTTGATCGACGTCGCCGACGTGCGGCGCCATCTGATGGTCGTGCCGGCCGAAGGCGAGCAAGTCAGCGGATGGCAAAGCAGTCGCGAGGAGGCGCGCCGCGAAATGATCCTCAAAACGATCGCAGCGGCCGGCGGCAATCGTGCGGAAGCTGCGCGCCGTCTTGGCATGACCCGCCGCACTCTGCAGTATCACATCACCAAGGCCGGCCTTTCGCGGCGCGCCGTTCGCAATAAGCCTATCGCGATCGACCCGGCGCTCGCCGCACCGAGCGGACGCGCCCCGTCGGGAGAGCCGACTTGCTAGAAGAACAGGAAGGGGGTGGCGGCCATGAGTCCAGTGAGCGCTGGCTTGTTTCCTACGCCGATTTCATCACGCTGTTGTTCGCGCTGTTCGTGCTGCTCTATGCACTCTCGAATTCCAATCATGTCGATCAGACCCGCGCGATGGATTCGGTCAAGCGCGCGGTCGGTATCCATCCGGAGCGTGGCGGCATGCGGCCTGACCTCGGCGATTCCGGTCATTCGACTATCGACGAGATCGAGCATCTCGAAGCGGTTCAGGAGCAGGTCACAGTGGCCCTGCAGAATTTTCCGAATTCCGGGGTCACCATGAAGATCGATGACCGCGGACTGGTGATTTCGCTCTCCGCGGCGAAGTTTTTTGCGAGCGGCGAAGCCCAAATCGCGCCGTCGCAACTGCCGGTGCTCAACGCAGTGATCAAGACCATCGCGCCGCTTGGCAATCAGTTTGAAATCGACGGTTTCACCGACTCGGTACCGATACAAAGTGGCGCATTTCGCGATAATTGGGAGTTGAGCGCAGCGCGCGCGGCGGAGGTCCTGCGCTACGCGCTGGCGCATTCCGCAATGATCCCCGATCGATTTGAAATTGCAGGCTATGGCCCATACCGAACCATCGGCGACAATTCCACCGAGGAGGGCCGCGCGCTCAATCGCCGCGTCGAGATCGTGGTGAAACCGATTCTACCGAAATCATGAGCACTGCGGCCGCCATCGCCAGCCTGGAAACGCCGATTCGCAAATACGAATTGGGTCGCCCAATCATTCGGCGCGAGCAGCGCCTCGCATTCGAGGCGATCCATCGCGCGATAGCACAGACGTGGTCGGAGTCTATGGCGGATTCTCTGCGGGGCCACCTGAAACTGGAATTTGAAGGGCTCGACTTCGCCGCATTTTCATCCGTGGCAGTGGAAGAAGACCCATGCGCGCAGACAATGCTGTTCTCAATCGCGTCCACACCTATCAACGGCTTCATGATGATGACCGGGGCGCTCACGCGATTCCTGGTAAGCGGCCGGCTCGGGATGGGTAGCGCCATAGAAAATTCAGCCGGCGCTCGCTTCACCCGGATCGAGGCCGCAATCGCGCGGGAGACTGCGCGCTCGATGCTGGCCAGCCTCGGCGAGGCATACACCGCGGCGGGTCTCGGCATTATCACAAACCTCCGGGAATGCGAGGATCTCGCTGACAGCTTCCTATTCGAACCGGAGGAGCCTATTGCGCTGCTGAGGTTTCGCATCAGTGGGACCGGTGAGGACTTGTCGTTACTCATCGCGCTCAGCGGCAGTATCGTTGCCGCGCTCGCGGAACATCAACCAGCCGAACCCGCGGACGGTGATAGCCGCGCCGCAATCATCGAGGTAGTGCGGCGGCTTCCCATCGAGGTCGAGGTAGTCCTGGGAAGCTGGAGGGCATCGATTGCCGAGCTGACGCAACTTCAGGTGGGCGATCGGATCGTATTGCCGGATGGTGGAGATGCTTGGCTGGCTGCGCGCGGCATCCGCATCCGTAAGGCCCGCAGTGAAATCACTGCGGATGCGGCAATCATCGATATCTTATGATGCTCACCACTATAGTTGATGCTGTTCTCGCACGCGCAAAGATGCCCCTCGAGGTCGTCGCTGCCCTTTCGCCTAATGATCGCCTCGAAGTCTCCCCGCCCGCCGGCTCCCCCCTCCTCGTCCAGCTCATCGCCGAGGGCCAAATCATCGCGCTCGCCTCCGTCGAGGTCATCGACGGCCAACTCATCGCCACCATCGTCGAAAATCACCTCTCCAACGGCCCCGGCCTCGCCGGGCGAAGGATCGATCAATGGAAGCTCAACAAAGCAACGACGACGGCCTGAGCCGCGCCGTCCTCCTCACCATGACGCTCGAAAAGCCCGTCCTCGCGCGCGTCCTCAAGCATCTCTCCAGCGCCGAGCTCACCCGCCTCGTGCAGGCTCACGATGCGCTCGCGAAGTCCGGCGCGCCCTCCAGTGACTCGCTGATGCAGGCCGGCACCAAGTTCCTCTCCTCCGAGGGCAACGGCGCTTCGAGCAATTTCAAGGATGCGCTCGCGCTCGCCTTCGGTAAGGATGGCGCCGATCAGATTCTTCGCCACGACCAGTTCCGCACCATCGCCGAGCGCGTCAAGCCCGAGCGCTTTGCCGCCGTGCTCCGCGGCGAGCGTCCCGAGGCCGTCGCCATCACGCTCTCGCAACTGCCGCCGCGTTTCGCCGCCGAGGTCCTCGCGCAACTCCCCGAAGACCAGCGCGTCGCCGCGGTCGAAAGTCTCTCGCGCGCCGAAGCCGCGCCCAAGGGCGGCCTCGAGGCGATTCTGCGCGCCGTCGAGCAGAGCGTCAGCGCCACCGCGACCACCGAGGATCCCGATCGTAAAACCGCCGCCAAGCGCGCCGCCGCCGTGCTCAATCAGCTCGATTCCGAAAACGCCGCCGCCATCATCGAGCATCTCCGCGCCGGCGATCCCGAGGGCGCCGCGCTCATCGAAGCCCAGATGTTCCAGTTTGCCGATTTCTTCAAACTCGAAAATCGCGCGATGCAGGGTGTGCTCGCCGAGGTCAAACCCGAAACCCTCGCGCGCGCGCTCAAGGGCGTTACCGATGAGGAACGCGCGCTCGTTTTCGCCGCGCTGCCCGAGCAGGTCCGCGCCGTGGTCGAGGCCGAAATTTCCGAAAGCGGTCCGGTCCCGATGCGCGAAGTGAAAGCGGCGCGCCGCGAGATCACCGAAATCGCCATCAATATGGATCGCCAGGGACGCATCAAGCTGCGCGTCGAACAGGAACCGATGGCCTGATGTTGCGGAGTCTTTCTATAGCGCCGCATTCGCGGCGCGCGAAATCGCGCCTGCCGTGCTCCTCGGCGTGGTGGCTTCTCGCCCAGCTTGCCGGCGCCGTCGCCCTGCTATGCTTCCTCTCCCCCGTCCTCGCGCAGGCCGGCGAACATCGAGTAGAGAGTCCCTACCTTGTGGCGGCTCGCAATGCCGATGTGCCCCCCGACCTGCTCATCGCCATCGTCGGCGCCGAGAGCGGCTATCATCCGTGGGCGCTCAACATCAAAGGCCGCCAGGTCTTCTGCCAGTCGCGCGAAGAAGCCTCCTACGTGCTGGAAAATACTCCGACCGACGATATCGACATTGGCCTGATGCAAATCAACTGGCGCTTCTGGGGCCCGCGCAGCGGGGTGGCCTCGCGCAGCGATCTGCTCGATCCGCGCAGGAACCTGGAACTGGGCGCGGCGATCCTGAAAGATGGCCTCAGTCGTGGTGGCTCGCTATGGCATCGCATCAGCAACTACCATTCGGGCGGCCGCGCCGAGCGCGAGCGTTACAACCGGATGGTTTACAACGCGTATTTGAAGTACATGCACGGCAAAATCCGCCACGGCACCATCCACTAGCAGTCGCATCTTCCTGAAATCTTCATCAAAAAACCATGCGTAGCCGGAAGCCGAAGACAGTCGCCGTACCGACATTTTCCAGTAATCCGCCTCCGCCGAGTGCCGCGCTGACGACGGTCCCACTGCTGCGCTGGCGCTTCAGAGCGGGTCCGATTACCTGGATGTCTGGGGTGAAGGTCAGCCAGGGCGCGAGGGCGACGTTGTAGTATGCTTCAAACCCCCATTCGTCTCGGAGGAAGGAAGCACTACGCTTCCGAATTGATAGGGTCGGGTTCGCCACATCGAGATAGTAGTAGCCCAAGCCGAATTGATCATGCTCGCGAGATGGAATTAGCCCCTTTCCACCGATGCCCGCGCTGAAGAAGTACTGCAAGAAATTCGGATCGCCGTCAGCCGCGCCGAACCGTCCGAATAAACCAACGCCACGACCTTTAGCCTTATCGATCTCATACAGGATCTGATCGAAGTTGTAGTAGACAGCCCACGTTCCGTCAGTCTTGGCGGGGCGCCGATTTTGTAGGATGAAGCCCACCCGCTGATCGATCGAGGTGTACTGCTTGTTGGAGTACTCGGCGCCAACGAGCTGATGCCCGGTGAGACCGAAAAAGTGCGTCCTGACGCGGCCTTCACCGGCAAAGGTCAGATCGTTGGAACTAATGTGATCGAACCCGGCGGTACTGGCTTTTGCGGTGCTCTGGATCACCACGGCATTGAGAACAGCTTGGTCCGGATCCTCGGTGGGCAAGACAATAAACCCCGCCCCAAGCGGGGAGTACGGTGCCGCGATGAGGGTGACCGGATTAATATTAAAGGCCACGTTCATGAACTGCGTGTCACCCTTTCCATGGGCGAACTCGTTCGCATCGGAGGACATAGTGTCGAGCTTCCCGGCGAACACTCCGAAGTAAGGCGATACAAATTGCGTGAATGAGAGCTGCGGCACGTTGAAGTTGCCGCTTCCGACATCGGGAAAGAGCTGATTGGTATTGACTGGGTCGATCGCGCCCGTGTCCAGATTGATACCGTTGCCGAAGTTGCTCTCGACCTCGAGGGTAGCGAAGCCACCCGGCCACAAGCCGAGCTTCTGCGTATCCAGATTACCGGTAAAGTTGCCCCGCCCGCCGTACTGCCAAACGTCGTCTGTGCCACCGTTCAGCACGCCCTGCTCGATCTGGGTCAAGTTCATGTCGAAGGTGACGCCCCTTGTTTCGAGATCGTTGCGAATACCGCCCCAATCCCCAGTGAGCTTGGAACGCGTCGCGAAGTCCCCCGAGTACGGCGGCGGAGCGACATCAGCCGCGCGAGCTTGGCGGACGCGAGCTATTCCAACGACTAGGAATAATATCGAAATGAGAGGTAAGAGCCGCCTCATGAATCTCGCCTCCCGCCGCTCATGGTCTCGAACTAGAATGAAGCGCTCCTTGGAACCAGCCGACCTTGAATCGTGGGCCGTCGACACTGGAATCGACTTGGGCGACTTTTGGAAGGTCAGGAATCCTTCGCGTAGTCCCAAGAAATAATGCGATTAGGCTTCAACGTGACAAACGCAAACTCAATCCCCTTGAGCGAATCGGCGTACTTGAGGCCCTCGCGTTTGCCGTAATACGCGACCGAGAGCCGGCGCAACCACGCGTCAATCTTCTTAAATTCGATCGCTGCCTTGCCCTTCAAGATCACACATTTGTACGGCTTCTTCTTCGCATCGATAACCAACGCGATACGTGAGTCACGCTGCAGGCACTTGAGCTTGTAGGAGTCGCGAGCCATGAACAGGGTCGCGGCTCCCGCTTTCCATTCGTACCAGACCGGAACCCCGTGAGGACTCCCATCCGGCGCGGTCACAGCCATCACCGCTATATTCGGCAGCTTCAGGAAGGCCCTCGATCTCCCGCTTAGTCATCGGCATTGTGTGAATTACTCTCTTAGTCTCCCGAAAAGTTTGTGAGTTTGGGTGCCGGAGGGTTGGCATTTTCTTGAGCGACTTCTCATACTCCTGCACGAACTTGTACGCGGGCCCCGCCATAAACACGTAATTGCCGCCGACATCCAAGTCTTCGTGCGGATCCATCTCGATGTTGTAGACCTTGGGCAGGTACATCGGGCTGCCGTCGTGTACAGCCCGCCGAGCATTTGCTGCCCGTTCCAGTCAAAGCCATGTCCCTGAAGTAGAACCGCCACTGCTTCCACCTTACCGCCACCAGATCCGGCCCGATGAAGGTGAGCAGTGACTCGCGGGCTCCCTTTTCGCTCTTGCCTAGAAGCACCGAAGTCTGGTCTACGCCGTCAATCGGACGATCCGAGGGCAGCTTGGCACCGAGGATTGCCGCGAAGGTCGGCATGAAATCCATCTCCGAGAACATGGCGTAGGAGGTGGTATTCGGCTTGATGTGGCCGGGCCAGCGGATGAAGCAGAAGGTCCGGACCGAGCCCTCAGTCGCTTCGCCGAGTTCGCCGCGAAAGGGTCCCGGCTTGCCCATGTCGGGAGATCCAAGGTTGCCTAGCTCGCGTAGTATCCAGCCCGACGGCCCGTTGTCAGACGCGAAGACCACGATTGTGTTATCGTCGATCTTGAGGTCCTTGAGTGCATCGAGTACCTGCCCGACGTGATAGTCGCCCTCCATCATCTTGTCGCCGTAGTTGCCAATGCGCGACTTCCCGGCGAACTGCTTGGATGGGGTATTTGGCGCGTGCCCCATCGAGAATGGAAGGTACAGGAAAAACGGTTTGCCCGCCGCCTGCTGCTGTTTCATGAAAGCGATGGAGCGGTCGGTCAGGTCGTTGTCGATCTCCGCGCGCAACTCGGGTGTGAAGGGTTTCACGCGTTGCATGGTCCGCCCGCCTTTTGTTCCATGATCCACGGCCCCTTCTCGATGAGGACGCTTTCGGGCGCATCGAAGGAGTGCGTCATCGTGGCCTGCGATGCAGTCAGCGAGTCGTTCCACGAAGTGTTTGGCGGGATACCATAGAACTCATCGAAACCATGCGCGGTCGGCAGGCTCTGCGGAGCTTCGCCGAGGTGCCACTTGCCAAAGATCGCCGTCGCGTAGCCAGCGTCCTTGAACAACTGACCCATCGTATAGGCCCTGCCGGAGAGCTGATTGGGTCCGTCCGGTAAGCGATCTAAGACAGCCCATTGCGGATGGAGTATTGCCCCGTCATAAGCGCGCTCCGAGACGGGGTACAGGAGGGCTCCACGAGAAATTGCGTGAGGCGCAGCCCTTCGCGGGCAAGCTGGTCCGCGCGCGGCGTCGGGTATCCGCGCAACTCTCCGCCGCCATACGGGCCCAAATCGCCATAGCCGACGTTGTCCGCGAGGATGAAGACGACGTTGGGCTTTTGTTCAGCGGCCCGGGCAGAAGCCACCGCGCTAAAGAGGACAATCGTTACGAACGCCGCGCCCAGCAGCGTAAGCAAAAGAGTTTGTATGCGTCTTATTTTCACACCTTTTAACTTTTCAACTAGAGCACTCATTTCCGAAACCGTGGAGGACATAGAATTAATATGTCTAAGTCGGCCAAAACGTCTTGTGGTACTTTGGTCTCACGCCAAAGACGAGGCGTTTCTTCTTCACCGGGAGATAAAGTCCTGCGCCCTCACTCTTGTCTCTCTCCGACCTCATCCGGCGCGGCAGCGCCACCCTCTCCCTTCTAAAGATGGAAGGTGTCCATCGTCATCGCGGCGGTCGTAGTATGGCTCGCCACTCGCAGTCATACGCCCGTGCTACCGAAGGCGACCTGCATTATCGCGGAAGCCGATCGGAAAATTCCATTGCGCCGACCGTACCGGCGCCGCATCCCGCGGTGGCGATTACCTGGCCACTGGACGTGGTTCGGAGAAAGTGGCAAGGGTGGATTGACTCCCCACCACCCATATTTCTTGCACTCTCAGTACTGCGCAAACGGCGCGGACTATATGAGCAAGCTCCGCTCGCGTCATCGGTTGTTTGCCCAGTGCTCTCGGAATGCTTCCAGTTCCGTCAGTCTTTCAGATTCGCTGAGCGCACCCGCAAATGGGCTGCACGAACGCAGATTGCATGCATCCTCGTCGGCTGATGACAGAACCTCCGCAATCTCGCGTGCCGACAAATTGAGAATACCGGACCATTTTTCTGATAAACCCGAGAGCGTGGATGCTGCTCCGACAAGCGGAATAGGTTCCTCCGCGCGAGACCGATCATTCGCTCAGGATTCTGTTCAACGGCCCGCGCGATGGCCCGATGCAGCCACAAATTTCGCGCGTCGCTACGGTTCATTGTCGAAAACCTCGGAGGAATCTCGTTTGTAAGCAAACTCGCAGTCCATCACTATACTCGAATAGAGGCGCCGGAGGCTATTTTCCCGATCGGCCTGAGGCACATCAACTGGCGCTTCTGGGGCCCGCGCAGCGGGGTGGCCTCGCGCAGCGATCTGCTCGATCCGCGCAGGAACCTGGAACTGGGCGGGGCGATCCTCAAGGATGGCCTCAATCGTGGCGGCCGCTATGGCGCCGCTTACCTGGCCGCTTGAGGTGGCGCAACGGAACTCCGGTTTCACATTGCGGGAGACGTACCCGGACTCGCCGCCAAGGACTTAACACTTGAGCTCGGACTGATTACGGAATGCAGTTGCAGCATTTCTGCCATCCGGACCAGCTCGGCCAGCGATTCGGCGTTCATCTTGTCCATCACTCGTCCACGATGAGTCTTGATAGTCCGTTCAGTCGTTCCCAACTCGGCGCCAACCTGCTTGTTCAAAAGACCGGTGGTTACCAGGACAAACACCTCGCGCTCGCGACGGGTCAGGTTCGCCTCGCGCCGCCGCAGCTCAAGATGCCTGGCATTCTCAGCTCGCTTTCGGCGCGCCAGCTCGGCGGCCCGCCTTACCGCGTCCAACAGTCTTTGATCGTCAGCCGGCTTTTCCAGGTAATCGACCGCGCCTTCCCGCATCGCCTGAATGCCGCAGGCAACGGCGCCACAGCCGGTCAGGAAAACGACCTGCGCGCAGCTCATCGATTGCTTAATCTCCGCCAGCAGCTGCAATCCGTTCAACCCGGGCAGATAGATATCGGCTATTACACAGTCCTTCTCTTTAAGGCGCTCCGATTCCAGGAAGCTCTCTGCCGACGAGTGGGCCGAGACCTCGAAGCCGGCGGTCACGAGCTGGAAGGTAAGGGCCTCGCGGAAGCCTTGGTCATCTGCCACCACCGCGACGGAGGTTCTCGCAGGCGTCTCGTCGGCGCCGTTCAGGCGCACATTCTTTTCTCCCATCCTGTGGATCATCCGACCCTCCTCTGAAAGGCTCCTCCGCGTGGCCGATCGCTCTTTGTTCGCTTTCCTTGAACCGGCGCGAACTGCAAGCCAACCGATGCTCACGTTTCCTTGATTACGCGGCATTAAATACCTTTTGGACGCGAGGCGCGGGAAATGCAAAGTTTTTATCGCCGCGATGCACGCTCTGCATGATCGATGGTCACCGAAACCGAGCGATGTTAGTCTGCGCGCATGAATTTCGATCGGCTCCGGCATTTTGAGGCAGTCGCCCGGCGTGGCAGCTTTATCCATGCCGCGCAGGATCTGCACATAACGCAGCCCGCTTTGACTCGCAGCGTGCAGGTTCTGGAACGTGAAATCGGCGGCCCGCTCTTCGATCGGAGGCGTCACAAGGTCGCCCTGACCGGCTTCGGGAGGTTCGTGCTGGAGCGGGTTCAGGTGCTGGTTTCATCGCACAATCAACTGAGCCAGGAGATTGCGCAGTTCAAGGATGTGGAAAGCGGCCATCTTTATGTAGGCTTCGGGCCGCTCCCTGCGGAGACCCTCGCCTCGCGCTGTATCGCGCGCTTCCAGAGCGCGTACCCTCGGGTCAGTTTGCGCGTGGCCTTCCTCGCCACCGACGAAATGGCGGATGCGGTTAGAAGCGGCAGAATCGAGGTTCTTATTGGCGAGCCCGATCCGCAAAAGACTCAGACTGGATTGCTTACGACGACGTTGAGGCGACGGCCTGGATTCTTTTATTGCCGCTCGGGACACCCCTTGCACAAGAAGCCGTCACCGCGCCTCGAAGACCTGGCCGACTATCCATTCGTAGGTTTCAAATTGCCGGGCGAATTTGCGCATTTGGCCGAGGCCGGGAAATTTGGCGATTTCGACCCGCTGACCGGCCTGGTCGTGCCGAAGGTTGAATGCTACTCGGTGCCCGCCACCAAACAGATCGTCGCGCGCAGCAATGGGCTCGGGGCCGCGACCCTCTCGATGATGTGGCGCGAAATTCGCGACGGCGAGCTGGCTCCGATTGCGCTGCAGATTCCGGGTTTCGAGACGAACTATTCGATCATAACCTCGCAGGGCCGGACGCTTACTCCCGCCGCCGAGGCTTTCGTCCAGATGGTGCGCGCAATCGATGAAGAAACCGAAGAGGTGCTGCCGCGCGCGCTGGGCGCCAAATCGCGCTACCTCGCAAACATCCCGCCGCGCAAACGCGATCGAGTCTCAGCCAAACCGCCCGGGCCCGGGTTTGCGCTCGGACCGCCTAGCCAGCGCGCTCAATCCGGAGATCCTACCGCCGCTCGAAAGCACTCGTTATCGCACTAGATCGCTCCTACCCTGGCGCCGAGGCAGAGCGCAGTCATATGCCGGCCGCTGCCGATGGCGACCTGCAATAGCGCGGCAGTGCGGACGCCTCAACTCCCGGTGGCGATCTTTTCCTGATAGACGAGAATTTCCACCCGGCGATTGCTGCGCCGTCCGCGCGCGGTGCGGTTGTCCGCCACCGGCTTGCTCGCTCCATAAGAAACCACCCGAAGTTGCGTCGGATCGAGACCTTCCTTGCCGACCAGGTATCCCGCGACCTTCTCCGCGCGCCGCTGGCCGAGCTCGTAGTTGTAGTCCTCGCTGCCCACGCTGTCGGTATACCCGGCAACCACAAAGAGGCGCCCCGACCCGGCGTCGGGCGATCCCTCGACATCCTGAAAGAATCCATCGATCTCGCGCTTGGCGTTTTCGCTCAAGCCGGAGGACCCGAAGGCGAAAGTCGGCTCATGCGAATCCAGCACCAGGCGCTTCTCGAGGTGGAGATTTTGCAATCCCGTCAGTGCGCGGTCAGCTTTGGCGTCCGTGTCATGCAGCTGTGATTCATCCCGACTCAGCTGGCCGCTGATCGGGTTGATTTGATCGGAGACCCAGCTCCGGGTCGCGAGGCATCCACTGGCAGTGCAAAGCACCACCGCGCCCGCGAGGACCCCGGCGGCGACCCGGACCGCCTCGCATAAACTACTATTCGCCGTACTTACGCCGAGCTGGCGCAGCCGATGAAAAACACGCATCGGAACCGGGGAGTCTTTGGTTGCATGCTGGACGCGATCGCTTGTAAGCATCGTTTTACCTTCGATTCGCCTTACGGTGGCGAATCGAGTTTCCAAAAGGCAAATCGTGTGCCGCTTATTTGGAAGAAAATCACGCGGAGATGAGCCGCTCTCTGAAACCCACCGCCCCTTTCTTACAAACACAAATGGAAAATTTTACAAAAGCGGCTTGTCCACTTGGAGCATTCCGCGGGTTCAGCGAGTGGCGAGGAAGAATCGCCAACCTGACGCCGGTCATTATAGGCAAAGGGACATTGCATCTATTCAAAGTCGGGCGCGTCTGGCGCTTCAACCGCGGCGACGTGAGCGCCATCAGCGAGCAAATGAAAGTCGATTGAGGCCAACCTTGCCACGCCGTACTTTTATCAAAGTGGCCATCGTCATTGCGGCGGTAGCGTTGTGGCTCGCCACTCGCAGTCATATGCCTACCTCGACCGAAAGCGATTTGCAGTATGCCGGGAGGCCGCTCGCGGAATTCCATTGCGCGCCGAGCGGACCGGGACCGCATCCGGCGGTCGTCATGCTTCATGGCGCGGCGCTTCGCGGCACCGCCGACCAGCAATTCCACTCGATGTGTGCGGCGCTCGCCGGCCACGGCTACTATGGCGAATTCCTCGAATATTACGATGCGACCGACAACACCGATTCCACCACCGACCAGACCGAGGACTTCAACGCCTGGTTCGCCGCGATTCAGGCGAGCATCGAGGCGCTCGCGAAGAATTCCGCCGTCGATCCGAAGCGCATCGCGGTGATGGGGTTCTCGCAGGGCGCCTATCTGGCCACTGGATGTGGCGCGATGTTCCCGCATCAGGTCGCCGCCGTCATCGAATACTATGGCGGCCTGATTCCGCCGCTGCGTGAGCGCGCCCGGCAGATGCCCCCGACGCTCATCCTCCACGGCGCGAAAGATGCGATCATCCCGGTCACGGAAGCGACCGGCCTCGACCAGCTCCTGACTTCCTATGACCGTCCACATGAGATTCACCTCTACCCCGACGCCGGCCACGGCTTTAACTTCCACGGCGAGGGTGTCCGCTACGACCACGATGCCGCCACCGACGCCTGGACCCGTTCCCTCGATTTCCTCGACCGCACCCTTCGCAACCCGGGCAACTGACTGGCTATTTTCTATACGCTCTGGATACTCCCGATGCGGAGCGACTACGGGGTATCCATCCCGCCGGCTCCCTGCCTCCCGGGCGCCCGCCGGGGCTAATATTTCACCTACATTCTGGTCAGAAAATCCTACAGAGGGCAGAGAGTTTTCCCTCTGCTCCGCCATCCTGGCTGAAATCCTAAGCACTTTGTAATTCTTACAAGTTGGCCCATACCTTGCTCTACCGGCTGGTATGGAAATCCTACAGCCAGACCAGCAGGTGATGACGGCCGCCCTCCAGGTGCGGGCCGCTCGCGCCGAGCTGCTGGCCGGCAACGTCGCCAACGCCGATACCCCGGGCTACCAGGCCCGCGACATCAAGTTCGACGATGCGCTCAAGAGCGTGATGGAAAACGGCAGCCAAGGGGGGTCGTCGTTCGAAACCGTCACCGCGCGCGAGAATCTCGGCTTCGACGGCAATGACATTGATATCAACCAGCAACTCGCGAAGGCATACGAGAATTCGCTCAGCTACGTCGCGACGCTGAAACTTTATGGAGATTCGATGGGGCGGCTCAAAAGCGCGACTTCAAGCAGTTAGCGCCGCGGCCGGATAGTTCAGGCAGCTTTCTTTTCCCGGGGGGGAAAACGTGGGTCTCGACAGCATTATCGGTATCGCCAACAGCGCGCTCAGCGCGCAGTCGCAGCGCATCACTCTGATTGCGCAGAACCTGGCTAACGCGGATTCGATCAATTCGCCCGACGGCGGCCCTTATCAGCGCCGCATGCCGGTCTTCGAGCCGGCCCAGGTCGGTGAAGGTGGCGATGCGGTCGGCGTCCAGCTCGCGCGCGTCGTCACCGACCAGTCACCGCCGCGCCAGGTCTACGATCCGTCCAGTCCCTATGCCGATGAGTCCGGCCTGGTGGCGGAGCCTTCGGTCAATCCGGTTTACGAAATGGTCGACATGATGCAGGCCTCGCGCTCCTACCAGGCCAACCTGTCAGTGGTGCAGACCGCCAACACCGCCGCGCTGAAGACCATCGATCTTCTAAAGTAGAGACTCGCAGTGAGCATCAACCTCCCCAGCATCGGCATCCAGGATCTGGCGCCGATCACGCCGCAAACGACGCCCGGCGCGGCGCCCACCGGCGGCTTCTCGCAGGTCATCGAGCAGGTGGCGGATACGCTGCAGCAGGCCGATCAGATGGCGGCCGGCTATGCGCAGGGAAAAGTCGGCCTGACCGACGCGGTGCTGGCCTCGGAAAAGGCCGACACCACCTTCCAGGTCACGATGGCGATTCGCAACCGCGCGCTGTCCGCCTACCAGGAGATCATGAATCTGCAGGTCTAGGTCTTGTCGCAGAGTTAGCAATTAGAAGATGCAGCAGTTGCGGAAATATCTTACGCAGTTGATCGAGGTGATTGGCAAATGGCGCGAGGCCAATCGTCAGCTCTTCAATCTGATCGCCGGAACTCTCGCGCTGGCGGTCGCCATCAGCGCCGCCGTGTATGTCATCGATCCCGGCGCGCCGGTCATCCTCGCCGCCAACCTGCGTCCCGCCGATCGTACGGCGCTGGCGCTGCGGCTGCGGCATAACAGTATCGATTTCACCCTCGGCCCCGATTCGATCACCGTGCCCTCGCGCGAGTTCGCCCGCGCGCATGCGCTGCTCGAGTCGAGCCCGGGCTTTTCCGGCGGCTCCGAGGACTTCAGCCTCTTCGATCATTCGACCATGGGGCAGAGCGACTTCGATGAGCAGGTGAACTATCAGCGCTCGCTGCAGGGCGAGCTCGAACGCACCATCATGGACATCCGTGGCATCGACAGCGCGCGCGTGATGCTTGCGATGGGGCGTCCGTCGCCGTTCGCGATGGGACCGGCGGAGGCGGAGCGCGCCTCGGTGATGCTGACCACTGCGCCCGGCGCGACCGTGGATACCACCATGGCCGCGGCGATCGCGCACCTGGTCGCGACCTCGGTGCGCGGATTGGATGTGAATTCGATCACCGTGACCGGCAACGACGGCGCCGTGTTGTATCCCACCACCAATCGCGACGGCGAGCTGGGCGAGGCGATTCGGCTGCGCAACGACTTCGAGCATCGGCTGGAGAGCAAAGTCGGCACGCTGCTGGAGCGCATCATGGGCAACGGACGCTACGCCGTGCAGGTCGCGGTCGACATCGATGCCTCGCGCGTGACCAGCACCGACAAATTGTATGGAAAAGGTGACCAGGCGATCGTCAGCGAGGAGCATTCGCAGACCCCCGCCGGCGCGTCAGCGGTGGGCGGCATCCCGGGGCTGACCTCGAACCTGCCGATCGCCAATCCGAATCCCAAGCCGGGCGCGGATACCCTTCCCCCGCCGCCGCCCGAGGACGACGCGGCGGCGAAAGATGACGCCTCGACAGCAAAATCAGCGGCGGCGAAAACCGCGACCGAGACCAAGACCTCGACCGACTCGCTCGCTACCAAAAGTATCGTCAACTATCAGCCCTCATTGCGCGAGACCAGTACGGTCACCGCGCCGGTGCGGATCAAGCGCATCAGTGTCGCGGCGGTCCTCGATGGCACCTACGACGGCGGCCATTTCAAACCGCTCGATAACGAACGCCTCAAATCAATCAAGAGCCTGGTCGCCGCCGCGGTAGGAGCGGACCTCGAGCGCGGCGATCTCGTCGACATTCAGAGCGCGGCGCTTTCGCAGCCCTATGTGCCGCCGGTGCCGAATCCGGTCACCCAGCTGCGTTCGCTGATGGCCGACCCGCTGCATCTATATAGCGCGATTGGCGTCGGCTTCTTTCTTCTGATCGCGATGCTGTGGATGACCAAGCGTTCCATCAGCCGTCGCCTGGCCAAACGGCGCGCGGCTCGCGAAGCCGCTCCCAAAGCCGTCGAGACCGAAGCGCCGAAAAAGGACAACCTCGAGACTCCCGCGCCGGAGCCGGCTGCTCCGGGCGAATCGCCGGCGCCCGCGACCAGCCGCAAGGAAACCAGCTATGAGGAAATTCGCAAGCGCGTGAACCTCGAGGTTGACCGCAGTCCCGAGGCCGCCGCGGCGATCCTTCGCAAGTGGCTGGCAGAAAATCCTACTAACGGTAATGGCAACGGGACCGCCAATCACAATGGCAATGGCAACGGCAACGGCGCGCATGGCGAGGGACACGCGGCATGAGCGAGCTTCGAACCAGCGCGGTGCAACCGTACGCCTTTCCCCTCATGGCGAAGCTCGATGAGTCGCAGCTCGCGGCCGAGCGCGCGCGCCAGACGCAACTCGACGACGCGGTTAACGATGCGATCGCCCAGGGCGTCGCGCGAGGCATCGCGCAGGGCCGCCGCGAAGCCCAAATCGAAGCGCAGCAGCTACTCGAGCAGTCGCGCCAGGAGGGTCTGGAGCGCGGACATGCGGAAGGGCTCGACGAGATGCGACAGGCGGCTAGCGCGCTGCGTGAAGCGCTCGCAGAGTTCGAAACCCAGCGCGCGCAGATCATCTCCGAAGCCGAGGCATTTTGCGTTGACCTCGCAATGGCGGTTGTCGCGCGTCTGGTCGAGGCCGATAGCGTTCGCGCTGAATTCGTTCTTCGCTCGATAAAATCGGCGGTCAAGGCTCTGGCGCCGGAAAATCCGACCGCGGTCTTCCTTAATCCCAAGGTCGCGAAGCATCTCGGTCGCAAGATCAAAGACCTTCCCATTCGCGACGACGACCACCTCGCGACTGGCAGTGCGCGGGTCGAAGCGGGCCGGCTGCTGGTCCAGAGCTCGATCGACGAGGCCTTCGAACAGATCCGCAACGCGGTTCTCGAACTCAAGGCGAACCGGCAGGCCGCGCTACGAAAAGTAGGCGCTCCGGCCCAAGGAGGCGATGATGCTTCCGACGCCTGAATATATCGCCGCGATTCCCCAGGTCAGTTTTCCGGTCTGTGGCCGGCTCACCCGCTCGGTGGGCCTCCTGCTCGAATCGACCGGACCCGATCTGCCCGTCGGCGCGCTGGTGAAGGTCAGCGATCACAAATCCGACGTGGTTTGCGAGGTGGTTGGCTTCCGCGACGAGCGCCTCTTAATGCTGGCCATCGAGGAAACTCGCCAGCTCGCGCCCGAAAGCCTGGTCGCTCCGCTGCATCTGACCTTCAAAGCCGGGCCATGGGTCCTGGGTCGGGTTCTCGACGGACTTGGCCGTCCACTCGACGGTAAGGCGATTCCTTCCAACGGCGAACGCATCGAGCTCGAACCCAGTGCGCTCGATCCGATGGCGCGCGGCCTGACCGAAACTCAACTCGATGTGGGCGTCCGCGCGATCAATGGTCTGATGACTCTCGGTATAGGACAGAAGATCGGGGTTTTCGCGATGCCTGGGGTTGGAAAAAGCATGCTGCTCGGGATGATGGCGCGCGGCACCTCGGCCGACGTCAACGTCATCGCACTTATCGGCGAGCGCGGCCGTGAGGCGCGCGAGTTTGTAGAAGACATCCTGGGCGCGGAAGGGCTGGCGCGCTCGGTCCTTATCGTCGTCGCGAGTGATATGCCCGCGCCGATGCGCATCAAAGGTGCGTTTCTCGCGACTGCCATAGCATCCTATTTGCGCGGCCAGGGCCGCAATGTCCTGCTGCTCATGGATAGCCTGACCCGGGTCGCGATGGCGCAGCGCGAAGTAGGTCTGGCCTCCGGCGAACCTCCTACCGCGCGCGGTTATCCACCCTCAGTCTTTGCGGTAATTCCAAAACTGGTCGAACAGGCCGGGGTGAGCGCTAACCATGGAAGCATAACCGGCATCTACACGGTGCTTCTTCATGAGGAAAATGATCCCATCGGCGAGCTAGCGAAGTCTGTGCTCGACGGCCACATCACCTTATCGCGAGAACTGGCCGGGCGCGGACATTACCCCGCGATCGACGTCCTCAATTCGATCTCGCGAGTCGCGCAGCGGGTTTGCAGCGCCGAGCATAGTTCCGCGCGCCGTCGCTTCACCGAGCTATACGCGCGATGGCGCGATGCCGAAGAACTGATAGCGCTCGGCACTTATCATCCCGGCGCTGATCGCCGCACCGACGAAGCCGTCGCCTATCACGACAAGCTCGAGATTTTTCTCAAGCAAAACGCCACCGACCAGGTCTCGCTCACTGACAGTGTGCGACAACTGATGGAGACGATTTCATAGTGAATCGCAAGTTTGTGCATAACCTCATTCGCCTGCGTGAGGCGCGACTGAGAGAACAGACCGCTCAGTTGAAACAGGCCGCGCGAGGGCTTTCGGATATCCGCCAGCAGCACGACCAGGTGCGTAACTCGGCTGGAGACTCCATTCAGGCGGCGGATACCATCGCCCACCTCGAGATCTTAGGCCAGGCGCGAATGAAGCTGGCTAGACTCGCAGTCAAAGCGGAACAGAATGTGCGCGGACTGACCGAGCAAGTCGGGCATGCGCGCAAGCTGACTGACTCGGCGCGCGAGGCCGGCGCGGAGCTCCGGCTCGCCAACCTCGCGGAACGAGACCGATCGATCGAGACCGAAGCGGAACAGTTCTTTAGCTGGAGCAAAGTGTTCGGGCGATGATCGAGACGCGCATACATTCAGCCGCGGCGGCCGCGCTGATTTCGGATGATGAGCAGCTTACCTCGGCGGGCACGTCCTCGGGTGAAGGTTCCACAGCGAGCGCCCGGGAAGACTTTGCGGCCACGCTCCAAGGTCTGATTGCCTCGAATGGGCAGATATCCGGACCGCAATCGCACCTGGCCAATTCTGTGTTGGCTGCGTTCACCCCAGACAACAAGGTCACAGGAAAACCTTTCGACCCACCTCCAGGCTCCGCAACGGATCGGTCCGCCAATCCGGCATGGTCCTCGGTGCTCCCATCGGCTTTGCTCCGAGTTGCAGCGACTACCTTGCCTTCTTCACCTAACTTGGAGGCGGTCAGGGCTTACACGCCGCCGACTCATAGTTACCACGACACATTGGCAGCAGCATATCCAGCTTCCAGCCGGGCCGATACCAGTAATGTCGACGTTTCTCAGAATCATTTCATCGAGATCGGGCAGAACAAGACAGTTAGCGCTCCCTCCAAATCCGGGGTCGCATTGAACAGTGGCTCCGACCACAGTGTCTTCGCTTCGACCGAGCCGGTCCATGGAAACATCGTCAACGGCAGTGCTGACGTCGCAGGCCCGCCAAGTCATCCCGAAGTGGTGACAGGTGAGACGAATTTTGCAAATACAACGGCCAATGCCGTCGATGGTGCTCCGACATCCTTCGAAGCTTTAGACCATCAGTCCTCGACTGCTACGTTTTCTCGCGTTGCGCCATTAGCACCCGGCAGTACAATGTCGGCGCGGATTTCGAGCGGCGGAGTAACTATCGCAAGCCACGACACCTTGAGTTCTACTCCGCCGTCTTCGTTGTTGGCGTCTTCCCGGCAGGACTTTCCATTCTCGCCAAGGCCGACCGGGGCAGTCTCTTCCGGCTCCCAAGTGCTGGACGCCTTTCCGGCCCACACAGACCGGTCAATCACCTCACCTATAGAGTCACGAAAGTCGCTTATTGGTAGCAGCGAGGGTCAGCTCCATCCCACCAGCGTGGCGGTCCATAGCACGGAATCGGTTCAGAGCGTCGCTGGTCTGCAACTGGGCCGAACGGATGTGTCGAATGTCAGAAGCTCCGGTTACGCTTCTGCGAACACTGCGGCTCCTAAAAACAGTGGCGTGTCTTCCACTCTCGTTCCTTCGGAAACGGCTTATGCGACAACTCCGAATCGGGTCGAGCGTCCCAGTAATCCAGCGACACTGTTTACGACTGTGCCAGTGACTAGCAGGAGTAACACTCGCGGTGGCAACCACGAGGCAGGTTCTTCGACCCTCGCGCCAACGAAATCGGATCCCGTTATATCGACTCAGGCAAGTAACTCCAACAACCCTACGATCGCGGACGTTTCTAACATCTCGCTGGCAACTACCAGTCTAGATATCGTCCGCGGCGTCAACCACACGCCGAGTTCCCTAAATCTGTCAACAGCGAAACCCGGCGCCTTATCGATTCGGACGACTGGGATCAATCGCCCGACGATCGCGACGAATCTAACCACCGCCACAATAAGTGAACCAGTTCCCACTGAGGTTCGGGCCGAGCCATCGTCGATCGCGTCACGTACGCATCGTATTCAGACACCCACGCCTACTAAACTCGCGACTTCCGCGACTCCCGAAGGCAATATAGCGATTGCCTCGTCTCCGGGATACACCACCGCGCTGGCTAACACATCGAAGGATTTGCCCGCGGTGAAGGCAGCCGCGGAACCAGTTACCATTCGAATCGAACAAGCTCCGACTGCTGCACAGATGGAATCCTCGCGTTTGGTTTCCAGCCAATCGATGAAGGCCCATTCTTCGGCGGCCCATCCTCTGGAGCGGCGCTCGTCGGACACGGAGCTATCGCGACCCTTAACCAGCGCTAACCTTCGGCTCGATTCATCGCCGAGCACGAATCCGGTGAGCTCAACCAGCAGGACTTCTTCGATAGAACCCGCGCAATCCGCTTCTGGCATGATTACAAATAATGCGGCGAACGTGCCTCCGTCTTCTGTGACTGCCGGCCTTGATAGGATGTCCAGAAGCCGTACTGCGTCGACAAGCGCTGACGATCAGTTTGACCGCGATAGTCTCGCAAACGCAGCACCGGCGCTCTCTATCGTTCCAGGCTCCGCGCACCGCGGTAATATCTCCAATGCTGGTATGGTTCTAGACCGCGCGCCGAGCGGCACCAGAGACGTCCCGCACTTCTACGCCGATAGTAAATGTCCCTTCTAACCTGACCCGAAGCGAGGAGGTCAAAGTCCCTGCACTTCAGAGGTTATCCGCTTCTTCGACATCTACTACCGGTGGTGAGGCTCGTTCCGATGATTTGACTCCGCGCCTTGCGCAGCTTAAGAAGCCCGGCAGTGAGCACACCGGTCTCACAGCGGCAAGCCCTCAAGGTTCGAATAGACGGCCGCCTAGCGCCGATCTTTCGAGTAGTGACGATAGTTACCCATCGAAGAGCCCGACCGGTTTCGAGGCAAAGGACCTGGCAGTGCCGGAAGCCATCTCGAGTGATGGAAGAGCACCAGAGACCTCTCGGACAGCACGCATAACTGTGAACGCCAACGCCGATCAGGCAGATCGATCGATCGCGGAGGCGAGCTCACTTTTGGCTCTTGATCCTTCGTACGGTACGGCACCCCTGCCTGGTAACGAGCGCGTCGCAGATGCTTTCTTGCCTCGGAATTCGCCGGTCTCAGCCAACGAAAGGAATCATGCGAGTGCTAGTGAAGGTTCGGCGGCAACCACCAATCTCGTCGATGCTATCACTGGCGCGGCGGCGAACGTATCGTCGCCCACCTATGATGGTCCGGAGGTTTCGCATTCAAATTCTTCCAAAGATGGCGCCGACGCTACGTTACTTCCTGCGCACGACCCTAACGCAGTTCCAATCTCGGGAGCTACCGCAACCCATGCGAATCGGTTGCTATCCGAGGCCGTGGCCAATGAAGCGCTTCCTTCTTCGCTTTATTCTCCGACTGCCACAGCGTTCGCGCAGAGCAAACCTGCGGGACCAGAGACTCTAGTAACTCCGCTGCCTTTGGCAAAGACTCAGACGCCGCATCTGGGTATTGGCTCCGACAACGCCACAGCGAGTCAGCAGTCGGAACTCATAGGAAGAACCACCGAATCGGTGCCTATCAGACAGGCTCAGGACTCGAGAACCCAACTCGAGGGCGCCAGAGTCGCTGATGTAACGGTTCAGCTAGCTGACGGACAAACCGCGCACGCGACGGTGCGAGAGCGTGCCGGCTCGATCGAGGTCAAGATTGTGACCTCCAGTAATGCTTCGGCACAAAGGGTGTCCAGCGAGCTTGATACCATGCGCCAGAACCTTGATGCGGCCGGTCTCCGACTCGGACAAGCCGAGGTTTCATACCAGCAGGGCGACAGCGGGCACCGCGACGGTCAAAAGCAGGATCCTCGGCCGCCACAAGAAGCATCGAACAAGGACGGATCGATATTCACTCTAAGTGAGGTAGCGGAATGAGCGCATTAACCGATTCAGTCACCGCGGCGGCAGCGCCGACTAACAGCAACCCCGCGGCGGCGCTGTCGCCGGCGCTGACTGCGGGCGATTTCCTGCAGATACTCGTGGCCGAGTTCCAAAACCAGGATCCCACCTCGCCTACCGATCCGACGCAGTATGCAAGCCAGATGGTCGAGTTTTCAAATCTCGGGCAGCTACAGAGCATTAATCAGGATTTACAGAGTAGCGAGACGCCACAGACCAGTCTCATGCAAGCCGCATCGACTTTCATTGGTCGTCAGGTGGTGGCGGCAGGAAATACGATCGGCGTGCAAAACGGAAAGGCTACTTCTATCGCGTACGCACCTACCTCGACAGATACCTATACGGCGGACGTCTACAATGCTTCCGGGCAACAGGTTGACTCAGTCTCACTAGGACAGTTGGCCAATGGTTCGCTGCAAAGCTTCACCTGGAACCCATCTTCCTCGCAGCCGGCAGGCCTTTATACCGTCCAAATCGTGAACAGCAAAAACGTAGCGCTCACCGGCCTGCTCGAACAAGGGGTCGTGAGCAGCGTTGCGATGGGGAGTAACGGTGGCGTTTCGCTGAACCTGGGAAACCTCGTGATTCCGGAAAATCAAGTAGCGAGCGTCGCGCAACCGACATCGAACTAACGATCAACAAAGGGAGATAGATCCAATGGCAGGAGATTCATTTTCAATCACGCAGACCGGGTTACAAGGCATAGAAACGGCGATGCAGGCGGTTAGCGATAACCTTGCTAACGCACAGACTAATGGCTTTCAGGCTGAAACCGTCGAGTTTGGCGCCTTGCTGGGAGAATTCGTTGCCGGCAATGCTCTAGGTGGTGGCGTCGCGGTGCAGGGCGTGTCGCGCGACTTTTCCGAGGGTGCAATCACCCAGGTTAATTCGCCGACCGACATGGCGATCCAGGGCAACGGTTTCTTCGTGTTGCAGGACTCCAATGGCGTCCAGAGCTTCACCCGCAACGGGCAAGTAACTGAAAACTCCACGGGTACGCTGGTTGGTTTTAACGGCTCCGAGTTGATGGGCTATCCGGTTAGCTCTTCAGGCACAGCCGGGTCAGTGCTCGCTCCGATCGTGATCCCACAAGGGGTGTTGGCGCCGTCCGCCTCGAGCCAGAATACCGTAAGCGGAAACCTGGATGCTTCCAGTCCGGTGATTACCGGCGCTATCAATCCTTCCGATCCGTCGACTTATAGCTCCTCAGTGAGCGTGCAGGTTTATGACAGCCTCGGCAATGCGCATGTATTGACCTACTATTTCCAGAATGCCGGAGCCGGCACCTCGCCCGCGGCCGAAAACTGGAACTGGACGGCTACCCTTGATGGCAGCACAACCGGACTCACGAACAATTCCGGCACCGTCGGCTTCGACACCAATGGTAACATTGTCAGCGGCTCGCAGCCGGGGTCCGCGCTGACGGCTACTATCAGCGGCGCGGCGAATCTTTCGCTCAACCTGAATTTCTCGGGCCTGACCCAGTTCGCCGGGTCGAACGCCACCACCGCGACCGCGGACGGCAACGCCATTGGACGGCCACAAGGTGTTAGTATCAATAATAATGGCATAGTTTCCGTTGCCTACTCGAACGGACAGAATGTCAATGTCGCCCAGGTCGCGGTTGCGACCTTCACCGCTCAGCAGGGGCTGCAGCTGAACAGCGAAGGCGCATACTCACAGACTGCTGCCTCCGGAACGCCGACCATATCGGGCGCCAACGCGGGGTCGGCCGGTAGTATCGTCTCCAGCTCCCTGGAAAATTCTAACGTTGATACCACCAATCAGCTCGTCAACCTGGTGGTTCTGCAGCGCTCTTATCAGGCGGACGCCAAGGCGTTGCAAACCCAGGACAGCATTCTCGGCACCTTGATGCAGGTTGTGACCCAGTAGACAGGTGAAGAAGGTTATCATCATAGCGCTGTCTGCCGTGCTTTTGCTCGGCGGCGGCGCCGTGGCGGCGCTCAAGTTAGGGTTTCTCGGCGGTGGCGCGGGCGCCGCTCCACAACCGGTCCCGATGAAGGTCGCGTACGTTGAGGTCCGGGAGATGACGCTTCGTCTGGCGGACTCCGGCAGTGAGCACTACATCAAACTCGACCCGGTACTAGCGGTCCGCGCCGCTGAGGCCGAAGCAATGGAAAACAAGATCCCGGTCGTACGCGATCGCATAGTTACCGTGGTCACGGCGCGTTCGTCCAGCGAACTGGCTTCGCCCACGGGACAGCGCAAGCTCAAAGAGGATTTGGTGTCGACCTTGCACAAGGACTTTCAGGATAACCTCGTTGATATTTATTTTTCTGACTACCTTGTCGAGTAGCCGGGCGACTAAATGAAGTATTTGAAGCTCATCGTGATTGGCGCCGTAACTGTGGGCGCATTTCTGACCGTGACGTCTGGAGCGTGGGCACTCGATCTCGCGATCGACACCGGAACTCACGGCACCGGCCCGCTGGAGCTAGCCACCCTCCTGACGCTGATCACTCTGGCGCCCGCGCTGCTAATCATGCTGACATCATTCACTCGCATCGTAATAGTGCTGTCACTGCTGCGTCAGGCACTGGGTCTTCAGCAGACGCCACCTAATATTGTGATAACAGGCTTAGCGCTATTCCTTTCGATGCTGGTGATGGCTCCCACCTGGACCCGGATCCAGAGTTCCGCCGTCGATCCTTATATGGCAGGCAAGCTGGCGCCCAAGGACGCCGTCGCCAATGCCCAGGTGCCGCTGCGTGATTTCATGCTACGACAAACGCGAGTGCAAGACATAGAAATGGCGCGCGGTTTGCTCGCCAAGAGCAATGTCAATATACCGTCGGGGCCGCCGAATGATTTGCCCTTCTACGCGCTGGTTCCGGCATTCGTATCGAGCGAGCTCACCTCGGCCTTTAGAGTAGGATTTCTCATCTTTCTTCCCTTTCTGGTGATCGATCTGGTGGTATCAGCTGTACTGATGGGTCTCGGTATGTTCATGCTGCCACCTTCAGTTATTACGATTCCGCTTAAACTCTTAGTCTTTGTGTTGGCCTCCGGGTGGCCTCTGCTACTTGGAAATCTGGGCGCAAGCTTCTCGTGAGGAAGGAAGAGGATTGCAAATGACATCGGCACTGGCATCAGACCTGTTTCGCTCCACATTGTGGACTGCTCTGGAAGTCGGCGGTCCGCTTCTCGCCGTCTTGACGGCGACTGCCGTAGTCTTCGGAATTCTCCAGGCAGCGACCCAGGTGCAGGATGCGAGTGTATCTTTCACACCTAAGGTCGCCGCTGCGGTAGCCACTGTCTGGCTGGGATCGACCTGGATGATCTCGGCCCTCGGAACCTTCATGCACAAGGCCTTCATCAGCATCCCATGGATCGTGCAGCGATGAATTTAACCATCGGAAATGATGTCGCACTCGCTTTCGGTTTGCTCTTTGCGCGAGTCGGCGGAGTGATGACCGCGCTTCCGACGCTGCTGGGAGTTTCCATGCCGGTCCAGGTCCGGCTGATGCTCGCCGCGTTGATCGCCGCGGCTTTGATGCCGTTGGCGTCGGTGACGATGCCGACCGCACCAGGAGTGGCTCCAGTCGTCCTTCTGGTCATTCGAGAGATCGCGATCGGGCTAACCCTGTCGTTCGCGGCATCTATTGTGGTTGGCGCGGTCATGACCGCTGGGAGCGTGATCGGGGGAAGTATGGAAATGAACAGTGGCGCGGTTCTGCGCGGCCACATCGAGTCACCTAATGCTTTATCCGACGGTTTCGGGGCGCTCGCCGCCTTGTTGTTTTTCGTCGGCGGTTTTCATCGCATGTTGATACTCGCCCTGGCAAAAAGCCTGTTAGTGGCTCCCTTAGGGATGCTTTCGCTGCCCGACCTGCATCACCTCCTCGGCCTGGGCGGGCGGATTTTCGCGCTTGCGCTGGCACTCAGCTTTCCGGTGATGGTTCCGCTGTTCGTCCTCTCGATCGCGCAAGGAGTAATCGCGCGGTTAGCGCCGCAGGTGAATATTCTTATTGCCGCGCCGGCCGCGATCCTGATGGCGGGACTGGTGCTGCTCGGGTTGGATTCGGCCGGGCTTGGTGCGGGGATCATGCGGGCCTGGACCAGTGTCATGACCCAATCGATGGAATGGCTCAATGGCTGATCGCGATCAAAAGACCTTTCCAGCTCTGCCACAAAAGCGCGAACGCGCCCGTGAGCAGGGGCAGGTCGCGCGCTCGCGGGATTTGACCTCCGCGATTTCGTTTGTGGCCGGAACTCTCTTTTTTGCCGGCGCCACCGCTCTCGCGTCGGACTTCGTGATCGGTGCTTTCAGACAAGCCCTCGCCGCAACCGGGTCCAGCGATTTGCCGGGCGCCGTCAGGCAAGCCCTGGGATGGCCGATCGCGATTGCTATCGCGGCGATGTTCCTTCTAGCACTCGCCGCCGTCGTCGGCTCAACCGCGCAAGGAGGACTCGTCTTCGCCGCTTCGAGGCTCGCTCCCGATCTGAGTCGACTCAATCCGCTTAAGTACTTCGAACGAATTTTTTCCGGCGCCGGGCTGCTCGAGCTCGCCAAGGCCGGGATCAAAATAGTCCTGATCGGATTCATCGCCTGGACGACCGCAAGGTGGGCGCTCGAACTGGCCGCCGGCGCGCATGACATCGCGGAAGGCCTGGCCGCCCTCGCCGCTGCTAGCCGTCGGATTCTCTACTGGAGCGCGACAGTAGCTCTTATCGCCGCCGGCGCCGACTACGCTCATAAGCGCTATGAGCACGAGGCCGACCTTCGCATGACCCGCCAGGAGTTTCTCGACCAGCTGAAGCAGGACGAAGGCAATCCCCAAATCAAGCGCGCGATCCGAAACGCTCGGCGCAAGAACTTCAAGCGCGTCCGCGGAATCCATCAGGCGGCGACCGCCACCGTAGTGCTGACCAATCCAACCCACTTCGCAGTGGCCTTGCGTTATCGCCGTGGATTCGATCAGGCTCCACTCGTAGTTGCCAAAGGCGCGGGCGAAAACGCCCTGCGGATAATCTCGATCGCGCGATTGGCGGCCGTTCCCGTTATGCAAAACAAGCCGCTCGCGCGCGCGTTGTTCAAGGTGGTCGACGTCGGCGAGTTTATCCCGCGCCAGTTCTATCGCGCCATCGCCGAAGTTCTCGCCACGATTATGCGCGCCGAGGAACGCCGCAAGCAGACCAAAGGAGCGGCCTGATGGGTTCGCAAACCAGTCCCGCACGGTTCATCAGCGCCTCCGAGCTCGCGCTTCCACTCACAGCCATGCTGGTGCTGGCCGGAATGGTCGCACCAATCGGCGCCACCATCCTGGACGTGATGCTCTCGCTCTCACTGGCGCTCTCGATAGTGGTGCTGGTCGTGTCGGCCTCGAACCGCAGCGCGCTCGACTTTTCCGCGTTCCCCACCGTCATGCTGATCGCGACACTGTTGAGGCTGTCACTCAACGTCGCTTCGACGCGACTCATTCTTTTGCATGGCGACCTTGGCGCAGGCGCGGCGGGTACAGTTATCGAGGCGTTCGGTCGCGTTATCGTCGGCGATAACTATGCGGTTGGGATGGTGGTCTTCGTGGTTCTCGCGATCATCAACTTCGCGGTCGTCACCAAGGGCGCCAGCCGCGTCGCCGAAGTAGCGGCCCGGTTTACCCTGGACGCCATGCCGGGCAAGCAGATGGCGATCGATGCGGACTTGAACTCTGGGAGTATCGGCGAGGAAGAAGCGCGCCGGCGGCGCCGCGACCTCGGGCGCGAGGCGGATTTTTTCGCCTCGATGGATGGTATCGGCAAGTTTGTCCGCGGCGACGCTATCGCGGCCATCATGATCATGGCGATCAACCTCGTGGCGGGACTCTTTGTAGGTGTGATCGAGCATGGCTTGTCGGTGGGCGAAGCACTCCACACTTATACCATCTTGACTATAGGTGATGGACTGGCCGCCCAGATTCCGGCTCTGCTTACCTCCACAGCGGCGGGTGTGATCGTGTCGCGCACCTCGAGCGACCTGGACTTGCCGAACACGATCGGCAAGGAGATGATGCGCAATCCGGGGGTTCTTTTCGGCGCGGCCGGACTGCTGGGAATCATCGGCCTGCTTCCGGGTCTTCCGCATGTTCCGTTTGTAGCTCTCGCAATCGTTCTGGGCGCGCTCGGATTTCGAAGCCACAAAGCGGCTGAGGAAGCAGCCAGGGAAGTTACTCTCGCTAAACCTAAGCCGGTGGATGCCAGCGCGAGCGCCTGGCCTGATATCCTGCGTCTCGAGCTAGGCGCGGCCCTGGTGCCCTTCGTCAATGAACCATGGAAGCTCGCGGAGAAGATTCAGGCGCTGAGGCCTAAACTGCGCGATGAGTTAGGCATCACGCTCCCGGCGGTGCGGATAGTCGACAACCTCGCACTCGATCAGAACACCTACCGAATCTTGCTACGCGGCACCGAGGTCGCGCGTGGCGCGGTGCGCGCAACCATGAGTCTGGCTATCCCGGGAGTCAAGGGACCTAGCGCGAGCGTCAAGGGCATAGAAACGACGGAGCCGGCCTTCGGTTTGCCGGCATTGTGGGTCGGTGGCGAGCAGGTCACCATCGCGAGACTCAACAACTACACGGTGGTTGATTCGCTTACGGTCCTGGTGACTCACCTGGCCGAGATTCTGCGCGCCAATGCCGCCGAGATTCTTACTCGTAAAGATGTCGAAGGAATGCTGGAGCAAGCCCAGAAAGTCGTGCCCCGCATCGTGGAGGAGTTGTCGGGCGTCGGCATCCACTTAGGGTCTGTGTTCCGGGTCCTTCAGATGCTCCTGGCGCAGCGAATATCTGTCCGAGACCTTCCTGTCATACTCGAAGCTCTCGCCGCTGAAGGTGGCGCCACCAAGGATCCTAACGAGCTCACTGAACGCATTCGCCCCATGATTGCGCGCGCTATCTGCGAGCCGCTACGCCGCGCCGATGGTGCGCTGCCGGTGCTCGTCGTCGATCCTTCAATCGAAGAGCCGTTCTTCACCGCTGCGAGTCAGGATCATCAGGCGCTGACCGATCCGTCGGTCATGCGCCAGGTCACCGACTCGATTCGCAAGGCCAGCACCGAAGCTGCCTCGAAAATGATGGATATGCCGGCCGTCGTCGTTTCGCCGCAGATTCGCCGCATGTTCGAGAGAGTCGCGCGGCGCGCTTCGCGTCACATCGTCGTGCTCGGCTCGGCGGATATCCCGGCCGGCGTGGAACCTACGATTGTTGGAAGGATTTCCTAGTTGCGTGATCGCGTGAAAGCCTACGCTGAACAAATTGACGCGCCGGTGCCGGCGATGCTCGACGATCGCGAGATCGCGCGTCTGGTCGAGAGCTATATCCCGCTGGTGCTGCATCAGGTGGATCGCTCGTGGCTATCACCGCGTCTAGGTCTCACGCGCGAGGATCTCGTCTCAGCTGGATGTTATGGGCTGCTGCTTGCCGCCCGCAGGTTCGATCCCTCGCGTGGAGTCGCCTTTGGTGTATTCGCGCGCACTCACGTTCATGGCGCGCTGATGCGCGAGATTCAGACTGCTATGAAGGCGGCGGGAGTGGGTTCCGACGAGGTCTTCGTGGGCAGCGATGAAATCGAACTTGATTCCATACCGGACGAAAAAGCCGCGCTGGTAGTCGATAGCGCCGAAACTGCTCAACTGCGTGAGCTGATGGAATTTAGTCTTACCGAACGGGAACGGCTGCTGGTGACGCTCTATTACTACGAGGAACTGACACTGGCCGAAATCGCCGCGGTGCTCGAAGAGTCCGAAAGCTCCGTGTCACGCGCGCTCAATTCGGCGGTCACACAACTACGAGCCGCATTGAAGGATGGAAAGGGGGAAACCAAATGAATGGCCTTTATCTGGCTGCTTCGGGCGCCGCAACCACGCTGGGGGCGCTCTCGGCAGTCGCCGACAACATCGCGAATCTCAGCACGCCGGGCTTCAAGCGGATGCTCAATGAGGCGCAGGCGGTCAGTGGCAACAACAGTCCCTACCAGTTTGCGGCCGCCGATGAGACTCCGACGATCGATACCGCGCAAGGACCTCTCCGCGCGACTGACAATCCGATGGATGTGGCTGTGACCGGCCCCGGCTTCATTTCCGTACAAGGGCCTAATGGCACTGCTTATACGCGCAACGGCACCCTCGCGGTCCAGCCTGATGGAACGCTGACCGCGGCTGGCTATCCAGTGCTGACACCCGGTGGCGGAACCATCACGATCAAGACACCGGGGACCCTGGTAGTTGGCGGAGACGGCTCCGTCAGCGTCAATGGCACGCCGGTGGGACAGATCGGAATTGCCGATTCCACGGGCATTAAGATGGTTTCGCTAGGCGCGAGTCTCTACCGGGGCGCCAATGGCGAGGATTTACCGCCGGCCACTAACAGCCAGATGCACCAGGGGTTTCTCGAGGGTGCGACCGGCTCCGAGATGGGCGAAATAACTTCGATGCTCAGCATGATGCGCAACTATGAGTCATCGATGAAGGCCGTGCAAAGTATCGATACCAGTCAGAGCCAGGTCATCCAGGCCTTCACACTTCAGGCATAAGGGGGATTTCACGATGCTTCAAGCCATGTCGACCGCCGCGACCGGAATGCAAGCGCAAGAGACGCAGATCCAGGTCATTTCAAATAACCTCGCCAACGCCTCGACGCCGGGCTTCAAGGTCTCGCGCGCAGCTTTTCAGGATCTGCTTTACGTCAACGAGCGCCAGGCCGGCACGCAGTCTTCGCAGACCAGTTTCGTGCCTACCGGGTCATCGATCGGGCTAGGTTCCAAAACCGCGTCGGTCGATCAGGTCTTCACCGAAGGTCAGCTCGATAACACCGGTAACCCGCTCGACGTGGCTATCCAGGGCAACGGATTTTTTCAGGTCAATATGCCGGACGGCTCCATCGCCTATACCCGCGACGGGAGTTTTCGCCTCGATCAAAACGGCCGACTGGTAACTTTGGATGGTTACACGATCATGCCGGGTATCAATGTACCGCAGGGCTCGCAAAACTTGACCATCGGTCCTGACGGCACAGTTTCGGTGCAGGTAGGGAATCAGACTCTTCCAACCCAGGTCGGCCAACTTCAGATAATCAACTTTCTCAATCCGGCCGGCCTCCAACCAATGGGACAGAACCTCTACAAAGTGACGCAGGCCTCGGGGCCGCCACAAACCGGAATCGGCGGACAGAACGGTTTCGGCTCGGTGGCGCAGGGTTTTCTTGAAATGCCGAACGAGAGCACGGTACAGGAATTGGTTGGGCTGATCTCGGCGCAGCGCGCTTACGAGGCAAGTTCAAAGGCCGTCCAAGTCGCAGACGATATGCAGAGTACCGCCAATGGCCTTATCGAGCGTTGACAGTAGGTTGTTAGGAGCTATGGCGGTGGTGATAGGCGCCCTACTGATGATGTCATCGCCGACGCTCGCCGACACTTCAACAAGGTTCGATGCATCCGCTGTCAGTGGCTCGTCCGACAACGCGGTGGACCTCTCGACCCAAATCCAGGCCCAGCTCATGGCGCTGGTACCTGCGGGCATGCGAGTCGACCATGTCGAGCTGGGTTGCAAGCCGCCGGTTGGTTCGACTTTGAAGGCCGTGGCTCCCGGCTTCGCGCAATTGAACTCGCGCTCCTTCATGGTCGAGTTGCTGAAAGATGATCGGCCCACCTACTGCTCGGCCACGATGGATGCGAGCCGCCAGGTGCTGACTGCCAGTCGCGACATCCAGCCGAACGAACCGCTGACGGAAGCTGACTTTCAGACTCAGTGGGTCGATGCTTTTGGAGCGGCTGGCGCGCTGCTTAAGTTTCCGGATCGAGGTCCTTATGTCAGCGCGACGACCGTGCGTGTCGGACAACCGCTTTATCAAAGCGCCCTGGTGCGGCCCATCGCAGTGCATGCGGGCGAGATGGTCATGGTGTTGGTCAAAAATGGCCCCGTTCAATTACGCGCGCAGCTGCAAGCTCAATCCCAGGCGGCGATTGGCGACACCGTAACGGTGGTGAATCCGGTCAGCGGCATTCCAGTGATGGTTACGGTTACTGGTCCCAGAAACGCCGAACTGGTGATGCAATGAAAACGATCCTCAAGCTCGCAGTTCCGACATTGCTCGCGATACTCAGCCAGGGCTGCGCCGCAATACCCTTCATTCCGCTCGTAACCGAAGTGCCGAAGATGTTTGCGCCGAGTCCTTCGCCTGCGACGGTTCAGCCGATTGCGGATGCCGCTCCTCACGAGCCCGATCCAGCGGTTGTAAAGGCCATCGCGACGCCGCCGGTCGGGGACGCGGGAGTTATGATTCCGCAGACCGACCGCGTCTCATTCCAACCCGCCGCGGAAGGAAGCATCCCACTGCGAGTGGCCGGCGCGGACCTGGTCTCCGACGTGAAGGCGCATTCAGTGGGAGATGTGGTGACCATAAACGTCGCCGAAGCTATCGCGTCGGAAGCTAAGGCGAACACCAGTCTCGAAAATAAGCGGGCCATATCCGCTGGTATGCCTAACTTCTTCGGAGCTCTCGAGTCAGTGGCCGCAAAAAATCCGATGTTGAATCTGTCCAGCCTGATAAACGGCTCGACCGACAACTCCAGCACTGGCACCGGCGACATGTCCGCAAATGACACCTTTACCGCGACCATCAGTGCGATCGTGGTAGCGGTAAACCCGTCTGGGACACTCTCCATCAAGAGCGATCGCCATGTCCGAGTGAACGGCGAAGACGACACCATTCATATGAGCGGTGTCATACGCCCGGAAGACCTCGATTCCAACAACATGATTGCCTCGAGCCAGGTGGCTGACCTGGAGATAAGCATGCTGGGTCAAGGCCAGGTGCGCGACAAACAGGGTAATGGCGTTGGAACGCGACTGTTTGACTGGATATGGCCGCTATAATGAGAATTCTACGACTATCAGTCTTTATAGTCGCGACGCTGTTGTTGGGGGGCTTCGCCTGGGCTCAGGATTCGTCCGGTCCCACGGCCACCACTCCCCTGATACTTCCGCCGCCCAGCGACAACGCATCGCCTGGTGACGCGATCTATTTACCCCAGAGCAACAAACCGGCGCAGATCTCACCCGCAGGTGGGCTCCTCGGCTATCAGCACGGCGCGGCGGGAGGCGTGGTTTCGCTTTCGACGCTAGCACATATTCGCGGAGTGCGGGTTAACCATTTAGTAGGTCATGGTTTGGTGGTCGGACTGCAAAACACCGGCGACTCGCAGCAGACATTGTTTTCGATCCAATTCCTGCTCAACACCTTGCGTCACGAGGACATAACTATTCCGTCGAGTCTTAACCCGCAGAACATCCAGACTCGAAACCTTGCGGCGGCGATTGTGACGGTGGATTTGCCTGCCTTCGCGAGAGTGGGCGCTCGGGTCGATGCGCTGGTGTCAGCGCTCGGAGATGCGCGCTCGCTCCAGGGCGGCACCTTGATGATGACCCCGTTGCGCGGCGCTGACGGACGCGTCTATGCCCTTGCGCAGGGACCACTCACAGTCGAGGGCTATTTCGCGGCAGCCGCCGGGGGGGCCTCGGAGCGCAAGAACTTTCAAACCGCGGGACAGATTCCCGGCGGCGCCACGGTTGAACGCGAAGTGTCCGAGAGTTTCGGCGCGAACCAGCATCTCCAACTGGACCTGAACGACCCTGACGCCGCGGTCGCGATGCGCGCCGCTGACGCTATCATGCAGCGCTACAGCGAGGCTCGGGTGGCCGTGCTCGATCCCGGCACCTTGGATGTCACACTACCCGGCGCGCTCTCGCCGGTGGGCTTCGCCGCGTCACTCGATGAGATCGCGGTCGCGGCCGGTGAGTCCGATCGAGTCGTAATGGACGAACGCACGGGCACTATCGTAGTAGGTGGCGCGGTAACCGTCGGAAAGGCCGCGATCAGCCATGGTAGTCTTACAGTTACCATCGAACCTACCCTGACAGCATCACAGCCGACGCCGTTCAGCCGCGGCGGGACGACGGTCTCCCTCAAGAGCGCCAAGATCAGTGTTAAGGAAGAGAAAGGCGAGTTTTTCATGATTCCCAAGGACGCGAGCGTCGAGCAGATTACTGAGACGCTTAATGCGGTCGGAACCAAGCCCGGCGACACCATCGCAATTTTCGAAGGTCTGCGTGCCGCCGGAGCGCTGCACGGGGAACTAATCATACGTTAGGAAGGAGTTAGTAGCATGTCAGTTTCCACTCCAGGAGTCTTCAATCGCTCGATGTTTGCGAGCGCAACTCCGCAGACCAGTCAGAAGGCCGCCTCAGCCGGATTCGCGCAGATATTCACCACCATGCTCGCCAAGCAGATGCGCCAGTCCATGGTGGGATCGGACAATGGTCCCATGGGTATCAGCGGAGGCGCGACTGGCGACATCTATGGAGCCTTTATCGATCAGGCGATGGGCAAAGCGCTGGCGGGCTCCAAGTCTATGAGTCAGTTTAACAAAATGATCGATCGCGAGCTCTCCGGCCCACGGCATCCAGTAAGCTCGGCGCTGAAGGGCGTAAAGCCAGGAGCAATTGAACTCGCGCGGGGCACCCGAATGGGAGGTGCATCGCTGGTGGGCACGCCTGAAACAACCGGCACTTCGTCACCCATTTACACAGGTGTAACTATGCCGGCCGATGCGGAAGGGCCGATTTTGTTGCCGCCGAGTCCGTCGTCGGCGGCACCGGTCTTGCTGCCTCCACCGTCAGAGGGTTAGCGCTCGATGGCAAACTCGATTTCAGGAATTGGCGGCTCGGCCTCCACTCCACAGATTGACCTGCTTGGGACCTCCGGGGCTGCGAAGCAGGCCACTCTCGGCGGGTCGCAGGGCGCAAGCGAAATCACCTCACCGACTTCCGAAAGCGAGGCGACCATCCTCTCGAGCCTGGGAAGCTTCATAGCCAAAGCGAGTGCGCTCGCCTCCAGTCAAAGCTCGATTCGACCGGAAGTGGTCGCTTCGTTGAAGTCGCAGATCGCCGCCGGCACCTATAAGCCCGATCCGGATGAGGTAGCCGCGCGCATCGCCGCGGCGCTCAAGTCCTAGGGGATCTGAATGTCAGCGCTCGGAAAGCGAATCTCCGAACTTGCCGGTCGGCTGGGGACTATCGAAGGACTCGAGCAGGTCGAGCATGAGATTCGAGCTCTCAACCAGCGACTTTTAGATGCTGATCTCGATCTTTCGCGCGGCGAGACCTTGGAGATACACGATGCTCTGGGCTTCCTGGGAAACGCTATCTCCGAGATGAGCCGGGTGGCGAAGAGGATGCTCGAAAGCGCCGGCGTTCGAGGTATCGAACATGTCGGTTAACCTTCAAGCGATCGGCGTTAGCGGGATTTTTGCGGCGGAAGCAGAGATATCCGCGGCGGAATCCAACATTTCTAACGCCTCGAATCCCAACTATTCTGTGGAATCGGTGAACCTCGAGGCCAACGCCGGTTATGGCGGTATCGGCAACGGGGTAATGGTGCTCGGGACCGTCCGCGCTGAAGCGCCTTATCTAACCAGCCAGATAAACACCAGTCAGTCCACTGACAGCTACAATCAGGCATTTTCGCAGGCGACCACCGAAGCACAGCAGGCTCTGGCACCGACGTCCGGCAATGATCTATCGGGTGCGATGCAGAGCATGTTCAATGCCTTCACCAACCTATCCGCATCGCCACAGGATGCGACGGTCAGGTCCTCCGCGATCGCCGCACTCACGCAGTTTGCGCAGACCGATCAAGGTTTGTCGTCCAGTCTAGGTAGCATTGCTGGGAGCCAGCTGACCCAGGTCGGATCGCTGGTTTCGCAGGTAAATAATGCCAGTTCGCAAATCGCTCAGCTCAATGAGCAGATTACCGCCGCCCAGGCGGGCGGACAGAGCGGCGCCGCGCTTGAGGATCAACGCGACGCGCTGGTCAATCAGCTTGCAACCTTGATCGGCGCCAATGGCGATGCGCAGGGCAACGTGACAGTTGGTGGTGTGCCGCTGGTCTCCGGAACCTCGGCGCTCACGCTCTCAACTGTCGGTTCGGGAGCATCACTAGGTCTTGAAGTTGATCTGACTCACGGGACTATACCGGTCGACGCAAGCCAAATCGGTGGAACCCTGGGAGGAGTCCTCGCGGGCGCCACCAGTGTTTTGCAGCTACAGTCGCAGGTCAACGCGCTGGCAACCTCGGTCGCTGGCGCACTTAACACTCAGGCTGCGAGTGGCTATGGCCTTGATGGATCCACCGGAACGCCGTTGTTCATGGTATCCGGCAGTGGCGGCCCGATCGCGGTCAATTCCGCGCTGACGGAGCAAAACCTCGGCGCATCGGCGACTGCGGCGGGTGTACCCGGCGATGGCTCCAATGCGACGGCACTCGCAGCGATCGGAAACAATCCCAACCTGGTCGCGTCGATTCCCAACAGCACTCCGGTCGAAGCGTTCTCGGAAATAACCAGCAACTTCGGAACCGTGGTGCAGACCACGAACAACAACCAGCAGCAATCGGCCGCAACCTTGCAATCGCTGACCCAGCTGAAGGGCAGCATCACCGGCGTATCGCTCAACGATCAACTGACTCAGTTGATTCAATATCAGAACTCGCTGGAAGCGTCGGGCCGCGCGGTTCAAGCCGCCAACGACATCACTACGTTTCTCGTGCAGAATCTGAATTAGCCTGGAGTGATGACCAATGGGTGTGCCTGATCTTTCGCTCTTCAATTCGCTGGCCTACTCGCTCGATAACACCACCTCCAGTCTCCAGCAGATCGAGCAACAGATCTCGACGGGCAAGCAGTTTCTCCAGCCGTCCGATAATCCGACCGAGTATGCCGCTTCCCAGGTGCTGACCGCGCAAAACTCCGCGGTGTCGAATGATCTCGTGCTCGCACAGCAGGTTCAGGCGCAACTCACGACCGCTGACAACGCGTTATCGAATGTCGGCAACGCCATCGATTCTGCACTTTCGATCGCGACTCAAGGCGCCAACGCCACCACCAGCACGTCCTCAATGGCAACCTTGGGCGCGCAGGTGCAATCGATCCTGCAACAGGTGATCGGCGAGGCGAACTCGCAGTACGGGGGATCATACTTGTTCGCGGGCAATCAGGTGCAGACCTCGCCCTACGATACGGCCGGCAACTATGGGGGTGACAGCGGAGCCAATTCGGTTACGTTCAGCAATGGAAACCAGGTCCAGACCAACTTCGACGGGCAGTCTGTCTTTGGCAATTCCGGCAGCGGTTTGATCGGGACGCTGACCTCATTGGCGAGCGCGCTTAACAGCGGCAATCAAGCCGCGGTTGCATCCGCATTGCCACAGTTGCAGTCCGCGCTGACCAACCTGGCCACCGTGCGCGGCAACCTCGGGATTAACCTCCAGACCGCCAACAACCTGGTGACCAGTTCGACCGATCAGAGCACGACGCTACAAGCGCAGATATCGAATTTGACCGGCGTCAACGTCGCACAAGCGGCGGCTAACGAACAGGAAGCGTTGCTGCAGGAACAGGCGCTGGTCTCGCTGGGATCCGATTTGGGCAAGATTCCGCTGGTCAACATCCTCGCCTAAATCAATCGCCGCTCTCGCGCGAAACCTTTCCAATCGCATATTATACCGAAGTCCGCGTATCCTCGCGCCGAGGTGGCGAAACGGCAGACGCAGTGGACTCAAAATCCACCGTGGGTAACCACATGGGGGTTCAAGTCCCCCCCTCGGCACCAAAATTCTCTTCGGATTGTCCATCGTTCAAACATTTTTGCCGATGAGCGCGCCGGAATTCATGGTCGGGACCGCTTCGTGGACCGACAAAACTCTCATCGAAGCCACCGATTTCTATCCGCCCGACGTCAAGACTGCCGAAGATCGCCTGCGCTTTTATGCCGCGCAGTTCCGTACCGTCGAGGTCGATTCGACCTTCTACGCGATCCCGGCTGAGCGCAACGCCGAACTATGGCGCGAACGCACGCCGCCCGGTTTCGTTTTCAACATCAAGGCGTTCGCCTGGCTGACGCAACATCCCACTGATGCTTCCCGGCTTCCCAAAAACCTCAAACAAATGCTGCCCGAAGCCGATCGCGCGAAGCGACGGCTGGGATTCCCCGGCGCAGACGCGCTCGATGCGGCATTCAATATGTTCTGGAGTTCGCTCGCCCCGCTGCATCGCGCTGATCCTTCGAAAGGCGGATCGCTGGGGATGCTGCTGTTCCAGTTCCCGCCTTACTTCATTTGTAAGCCGTCGAATATGGAATATATCGCGAGCCTCCAGGAGCGGATGCCGGGTGCGTCGCTCGCGATTGAGTTTCGCCATCGCAGTTGGACCGGCGAAGAGAAGCAGCGCGCCGAGACGCTGAAGTTCCTGCGCCGCAACGGTCTCTACTTCGTGTCCATCGACGCGCCTGAGGATAAATCGATTCCGCCGTCGTTCATGGATGCGACCGGGGATCGCGCTTACGTGCGATTCCATGGCCGCGATCGCGACGCGTGGTTCGGCAAGCATCAGACCGCGGCGGAGCGCTTCAAATATCTCTATGCCGAACGCGAGTTGGCCGAGAAAGCCGCACAGTTGAAGTCGCTGGGCGAGCGCGGCGTCGAGCGCGCATACGTGATGTTCAACAACTGCTATCAGAACTTTGGCATCTTGAACGCGACCACGATGTCGCAGATGCTGAAGCACTGACGCGATGAAAGCACGCCTGTTCCAATTCCACACCAGCCCGTTTTGCGCGAAAGTCCGCAAGATCCTCGATTACAAGGGCGTTGATTACGAAATCGTCGAAGTGGATTACCTGCAACGCAAGGAACTCCTGGCCGCATCGGGACAAATCATGGTGCCGGCGTTGACGATGGAGGACGGCGAGACGCTGGTCGACTCGGAGCGGATCTCGCTACGCCTTGAGGAACTCTATCCGGAGCCGACCATATTTCCGCCCGGGCTGCGCGGAATTCATCTTGTGCTTTCGCGCTTCATCGACACCGCAGTCGAAGAGGCGCTGTTTCGGGTCGCGGTGCCGGACGAGCTGGAATATTTCCGGGGCATCGGCGCCGGGCACGAGGCGATGTGGCGGCTCCTTCGCGAGCGCAAATATGGCGAGGGTTTCGTTGATAGGATGGGCCGGGAACAAGAGGCGAACTGGAAAATCGCGGCCGAGGTCCTGGCGCCGTTCGAGGAGCAACTCGGCGCGGGAGTGGGAGCATTTCTCACCAGCCGGATTGGGCTCGCGGATTTCTCGCTATATGGTCAGCTTCATCTCGCGGCCCTTTCGGGTGAGCTGAAGCTTCCGGAATCGATGCCGAATCTGCGCGCTTTCTACGGCCGGATGGATCGTATCTCAGCGGCGCCCGAGCCGCCTGCCTAGCGACTACGCCAGTTCCGCGAACGCCAGATTCAGAAAGCGGCTGAAGAGCGCGCCGGTCGAATCGAGCGCGACATCCCATAGCGAAGGTGTGCGGCCTTCAACAAAGATCTGATGCCCCTCGTCGAGGAACGCGTACACGACGCATACTCCGAGTGCCAGGTATGGCCGCCCCGCCATCGGGCCGCGCAACAACAGCCAGTAGAGCACTCCATATTCGGTGAAATGCGCGCACTTACGCACCAGGGCGTGCAGCACGGTGATGGTTTCTTTCGAGGCGAGCGGGAACAGCCAGCTCAGCATCGGTTCGATGAACTTCGAGGTGTTCATCGCCGAGAACGAGGAGGTGGACATGGTGAAAATCAGCACGCCCCACAATATGACCGGCAGCCAGTCCACGGCTTGCGGACTGGGGGAACCATCAGCGGTTAGAGCAAAATCATTCGCCATTGGTGAAAATTGAATCCAGCAGTTTCGATGAGGACAGGTCGGCTCTCAAGAATTAAATCGGAAATCGTCACGCAACGCTATGCGCGTTTTCGGAGGATTCGGTTGATGCCGGAACTGGTGAAGCCGGCTCAGGAGCGATCCGAAACATAGCGGTGGCGATCCCTCGATGAGAAGTCTAAGCCGGAGCCGGTGAACGCGCGCAGCTCCCCTTTTGCCCTGCTCGCAACCGGACTCCGGCTTCTTCCCCCAGATCCCGTTCCCAATCGTCATCCCATGCTGGCCGATCGAATTCACTCACTGAATGGATTCCAGCTTTGCCTCTCTGAAACAGCGAGTCAATATACCCTACAACTAGTATTATTCGGTTTAATCTGAGCGAACCGGATTACTTGCGAAGGTGGCGGCCCGCTGCTGGTTGTTCGGGTAAAGGGCACGCTAAAGTGATGGCTGGCGAGGGGAAGCATGGATCGTTGTTTCAACGGTCCGCCCCTCTTCTTCCCCTTACGCCAGACGGGACTTGATGGAGCAGATGTTGTGCCATTCGAGGGGCTGAAAACGGACTGATTTCTGCCGCGGAGGATTTGTCGATGGCGATGGTGCTTAGCGTTTCTGAAACACATCCGGCCCCGCCGTGCTCGATTGTGATACTGGGGGCTTCGGGCGACCTGGCGCGGCGCAAATTGTTACCGGCGCTCTACAACCTGGAGCATTGTGGCCAGGGACTGCTGCCGCCCCAGACGTCGATTCTCGGGTTCGCGCGCACTCCGATGAGCGCCGAGGAATTCCGCACCTCGGCGCGTGAGGCGGTAACGACCTACTCGCGCCTCAAGGTCGAGGAAGAATGCTGGGCCAGCTTCGAAGACAAACTCGACTACATGGGTGGACTGAATCACCCCGACGGCTTCAAAAAGTTGCGCGAGCATCTTGAGGAAACGGAGAAGAAGCGCGGCGCTCCGCCGAACCGGGTTTTCTATTTTTCGATCCCACCCGAGGCGATTCGCGATTCCATCGAGCGTCTCCATGAAGCGGGGCTGATTCACGACCCCCACGACAAATTTTTTTCGCGCGTGGTGGTAGAGAAGCCCATCGGCCACGACCTGCCGAGCGCCATCGAGATCAGCCAGACGCTGAGCCGCTACCTCGATGAGTCGCAGATCTTTCGCATCGATCATTATCTCGGCAAGGAGACCGTGCAGAATCTGCTGGTGCTGCGCTTCGCCAACATGATTTTCGAGCGGCTATGGGGATCGCGCAACATCAGCCACGTACAGATCACGGTGGCCGAGACCGAAGGCCTCGGCACGCGCGCCGGCTACTACGATCATTCGGGCGCGATGCGCGACATGGTGCAGAATCACATGCTGCAGGTGCTGACGATGCTCGCGATGGAGCCGCCGGTTTCGCTGGATGCCTCGGCGATCCGCGAATCCAAGCTCAACGTGCTGCGCGCAATGCGCCCCATCCCCCTCGCGGATGCAGCCCGGATGACGGTTCGCGCTCGCTACGCCGCCGGCACGCTCGACGGCAAAACCGTACCCGGCTACATGCATGAAAAGGGCGTGCCGCCGACCTCGAATACCGAGACCTTCGTCGCGCTGAAGACCTACGTCGATAACTGGCGATGGTCGGGGGTGCCGTTTTTTCTGCGCCACGGCAAACGGCTGCCGAAGCGCGAAACCGTGATCGCGGTGCAGTTCCATCATGCGCCGAAGATTCTGTTCAATCGCAGCGCCAATCTCCCGCCCAACGTGCTGATGATTCGCATCCAGCCCGACGAAGGATTTTCCTTCGACGTGATGGCGAAGCGGCCGGGCCTCGGAGTCGCGATCAGCCCGGTCCGGATGAACCTCCACTACGAGTCGGAATTCGGCAAGGACGTATCGCCCGATGCCTACGAACGGCTGCTGCTTGATGTGATGGCGGGTGACAGCACCCTGTTCCCGAGCGACACCTTCGTGCACAAATCCTGGGAATTCATCCAGGGCATTCTCGATGCCTGGAAGGACGATACTCGGGTGCCGATGCGCGAATATCCGTCCGGGAGCTGGGGACCTGACGATGCGGACCGGCTCATCCGCGCCGACGGCTTCGAATGGCTCGACCCCTAAGCAGCGGCGGCAAGGACCCGCGCCAGATGCCGATACACCTCGGCATTCAACGCGAGACCGACATGGCTTCCGCTCACCTCGATATTTTGCCCGTGACCATCGCGCGCGAGCGCGTGCGGATGGCGCACGATGCGGTCGTGGCGGGTATAGATCGCGGTCAGCGCCACCGAAAGCGACAACTGGTACTGCGCACCATAAAAGAGCGGCGCGCCGAGCGTGATGACATGCCGCACCGCGTTCGGAATTCGAAGCGCCGCGGCTCGTGCGAGCGCCCCACCCATGCTGTGACCGATGATCGAAACGCGTGAACCCGTGCTCCGATGTTCTTCCTCAACCCGCTCAACAATTCGGCGAATAGCTGATTCGGAGAATCCCGGATCGATTCGCAGGCCCGACCAAATCGGACTGTATCCGTGGCGGCCCAGCCAGTTGCTCAGCGGCCGCAGATAATCGTCATTGGCGAGCAGCCCGGGGATCAGCAGCACCGGATGCCCATCGCCACGCGGCACATCCATGCCCCAGAAAACCGGGTCGGCGAGCAGCATGCCGAACTCCAGGCCGGGAAGAACCACCTCGGTCAAGGCGGCGATGGCGAAGCGAGCGGTGGGATCGTTCAAGGCTCTGCGAACGGTTTGGCGCATATCAGGTTGCCTCTGGAAGATTATTGCAAAATCGGAACTTCGCCGCCCACGGTCGCGGTCGCGACGTACACGCCGCGCGCGAGCATCGTCTGAACGTCGTCAATGCGAGCCCATCGCGCGAGGTTGCTCCACGGCTGGGTCAATCCTTCAAGCGAGGTGACCGATACCAACGCCGCTTGCAGCACCATCAGGTTGGTGGGCGATACCCATGGGCGCGCCCACTTCAGTCCCGAGGCGACTATTCGCGCGCCGGGTTTCAGATGGCGGATGACATTGGCGACCGCGGCCGGGGTGCGCAAAATATCGTGGGTGAAATGGAACAACGCGGCATCGGCGAGGACGCCGATTTCAGCTTCCTCGACAGGGGAATTGATCAGAGTAACGTTTTCGAATTTCGCGCGCTCAGCTCGCATGCGGGCCTGGTCGAGCATATCGGCGCTCTGCTCGATGCCGATGAGTTTGCCCTCGCCTCCGATTCGTTGATGCAGCAATTCCAGGCTGAGCCCGGTCCCGCATCCGACATCGAGGACGGTTTCGCCGCCTTTCAAGCCGAGGCGTTCAACCGCGCGCCGCCGCACCGGTTCGATCAGCGCCAATTCGAGGTCATAGAACTTCGCACGGCGCCGATACTGCTTTAGCGCGGCATCGCGGTTGGGCGCGCGCCACGGCGCGAAGGCCGGAAAACGCGGTGCGCTTCCCGAAGTCGGTTGGTTGAGGTTGTCCATCGCGCGCTGCTCCTGGGGAGGTCGTCGGCATTCAGACCCCTATGAAGCTAACCATCGGTGGCGCGTAAGCCCACCGCCTCGGCGTCCCCGACGCGACCAAATTGTCGCTTCGAGGCATTGGGTGACGGATTAGAAATCAGCCGCGCTGAATGCTAGAGGTTGTTGAAAGCATCGGCGTGACAAATATCCCCACGGAGGCGAACATCATGGGTCTGGCTAATGGAGTGCATCATCTGGCGATCTGCACCAAGGACATCAAGACACAGATTGAATTCTTTACCCAGGTCGTCGGCGCCGAGCTGGTGGCGCTCTACTGGATGCATGGGGTGGACAACACCTTCCACGGCTTCCTGCGCCTCAACGACAGCTCCTCGATTGCGTTCGTGCAGCATCCGGATATCGCGAAGATCCAGCCGATTAAGGGCGTCTCGCATGCCGGCACCACCGCGGGCAATGTCGCCCCGGGCGTGATGCAGCATCTCGCGCTCAATGTCGATACTGAAGCCGACCTGCTCGCGATTCGCGACCGCGTGCGCTCCCATGGCAACTGGATCATGGGGCCGCTGGATCACGGCTTCTGCAAGTCGATTTATCTCGCCGCGCCCGAAGGCATCATGCTCGAGTTCTCGACCTCCGAGGGCAACTCCATCGATGCGCGAGGCGTGGATCGATCCCGAAGTGCAAGCGTTGGCGGGAATCAGCGCCGAGGATCTCGCGCGCTACAAGCGGCCGCCGTCATTCGAATCCAAGGGTGGAAAGGTCGCGCAGCCGAAGCCCGATCCGTCCAAGCCGCTGATGCAGTTCCCTCCCGATGCCGCGATCTGGACGATGGCCGATGAAGAGGTTACGCGTCGCATGAGCGAGACTACTCCGCCGGTGGACGTGAAGAACAAAGCCAAGGCGGCTTAGTTCGGCAACCTTATCGCGACGGCTTGGCGGTTGGAGGCGAGGCGCTCGAGCCTTTCGCCTTCGCCGGCTTGCCTTCCATCCAGCGATTGCACCCGCTGCTGCCGGAAACGCGCACGCGGAACTTCTGCAGCTTCTCCTCGATGCATAATCCCATGGTGGAGGCTTTTGGCGTCGCGCCGGGCTCGATTTGCCACCATTTGCAGGTCTTACAGGGCCCCCACGATTCGGATGATCCGGACGATCCGTTAGACGACTGGCTCATTGGTTCTCTCTCGCTCAGGTTGGTTCAGGTAATTGCGGGAGGTGCGGGACGCCGCCGCATCGTGGCCGCTCGGACCGCGATGGCGATGCCGAACATCAGCAGTGCGGTGATGCCGAATGATTGCCACCAGGGCAGCATCACAAATTCGTGCAGAAACATGATGATTGCGGCGAGCATGCACAGCGCCCCCGCCATGATCAGTACCCCGGTTGCGACGAATCCAAGGACGCGATCGATCCCTTCGTCGAGGACGGTTTGCATCCCGGCCACCAGGAGCCGGAATTCCGAATGCACGATGCGCGTGATGTCATCGACCGCGCGCGCAACCAGGCTGGCCCAATCGGCCGCGGCGGCAGACTCGACACTGATGCGATCGTTTCTACGAATTATTTGATTCTCCGGCATCGTCGTTACTCCGTTGGTTGGCGAGCCCGCTCCAGATTGCATAGCCAAGCGCGACCAGGATCGCGGGTCCGGCCACTTTGCGATATTTACCGGAGCCGATCGCATAGCCGAGGACTCCCGCTATGCACGCCGCACCTACGATGTTGTCGGACAACATCTTTTTGGGGCTAAACGCATCCTCCGCGCGCTCGACCTGCTGCTCGACCTTGGCCTCGACCGCGCTGAGAGTTTGCTGGAGGTCGCGACGCGCACCGTCGAGTTCCTCTTCAATCTGAGCGATATTTTCCTGCTCGGGCGTCATGTCCACTATGCCTCGCTGATGAAGTCGCCAAGCGATACGGACTCGCCCAAAGCTTCACGAACTACGATCTGTCCAAGGAAGGTTAAAACGGTTAAGCCGCCGGTTCGCCGGGCGCCGCCGCCCAACAAAAAGCCGAGCCCGGCCGCGATCGCCAGGCAGGCGATGGGGTCCTCCTGAACCACTTCGGTCCAGGTCCGGTCGTGGCTGCGCTCGCGCGAATGGCGCTTGGCGTCGGAACGGCCATTGCCATTTGATTTTTCCATGATGTCCCTGCTCAGGAGATTTTGCGCATTATCTGCGCGGCGACATAGCCGAGAGCGAAGGCAACGCCCAAGGCCACCCACGGCTCATTTTTCACGATTTCGCGGACATCAACATCGCCGAGCCCGCTCTGTTCGACATATTTCTGAGCAGTTTCAGCGAACTGTTTCGCGGTCCGGAGGCCGTCGCGAGCGGACTGATTAACCTTCTCGGAAGCCTTACGGATGCCGTCGCTGGCTTGATCCGCGGCGTCATGCGCCATATCGGAAACCCGATCTGCGGTGTCACGAAGTTTGGACTGCGCGTCTTCTGCCATCCTATTTATATCTGCCATCTTGAAGATGCTCCTATGGGGCGCGGAGGTTGCGGTCGTAAAGGCCAGATGATGGTCAGCGAATGGGCTTTCGCCGCGAGGACAAGGGTGCTGACCATCCGGCGCTACTGCCTGTATAGACGCCTAAACTAACGTAACCATTCATTCGGTAACGCGACCAGATGCCATATCTCGAAGACCGGCACGATTGGTTATCTGGGTAACATTTGAGCGGCCAAAGCTCCAGATTGGCGGGATAGCGACGAATACATCTTTATCGCACTCGCCTAAATCAGGGCGCTCAGATAGCCTTCTGAAGATTCCCTTCATGGACCGGAGATTTCGGTGGCCCACAAAATGAAAGTCGTTATTCTCGGGGCGAATGGCACGATGGGCGCCCCGGCGGGCGCGGTGTTTGCCAGCGCCGGCTTCGATGTCGTGATGCTCGCGCGCGATCTGGAGAAGGCTCAGACCGCGGTTGGTGGCGCACAAACCGCCGCACGCGCCGAAGCGGTCGCCGAACTCGTGAAGCATGGCACCTACGATCGTGACCTCGAGCGCACGGTCGAAGACGCGGATTTAATTTTCGAATCGCTCGCCGAGGACTTGAACCTCAAGAAGACCTTCTTCGAGCGGGTCGATAAATGCCGCCGGCCCGATTCGATCGTGGCAACCGGGTCCTCCGGACTATCGATCGCCGAGATGGCGCGCGGACGCTCCGATTCCTTTCGCCAACATTTTCTGGGAATCCATCTGTTCAACCCACCCCAGGTGATCGTTGGCGCCGAAGTGATACCCCAGGAGGCCACCGATCCTAAGGTGACGGCGAACGCCTGCGAGATGCTCGCGCATCGGCTCGGGCGCAAAGTCATCGTGACCGGAGACCGGCCGGCCTTTGTCGGGAACCGGGTCGGTTTCAAGGTCCTCAACGAATGCGCGGAACTGAGCGAGGAGCACGGCGCAGCGTTTATCGACTATGTGGTCGGACCCCATACCGGGCGCGCGATGGCGCCGCTCGCCACCATCGACCTGGTGGGATGGGACGTGCACAAGGCGATCGTCGATAACGTTTACGCCAACACCGAGGACGAGGCGCATTCGTCATTTCGGCTGCCGGCCTTCATGGAACGCGGCGTCAAGGAAGGCAGGCTGGGAGACAAAACCCCCAAGGAAGGCGGCTTCTACCGCAAGGATGGCAAGGCGACCCTGACGCTGAACCCGAAGACCGGCTCCTACCAGCCGCTGGAAAAGCCGCGCTCGGTTCCTTTCGTCGAAAAAATGAAGCAGTTCAATCGCGAGGGCCGCTATCAGCAGGCATTCGAGGTTTTCGCCGAGGCGCGCGGTCCCGAAGCCGACCTCGCGCGGAGAGTGATCCTTGGCTATGTCAGCTACGCGCTCAATCGGGTTGGCGAGGTTGCGCAATCGGCGGCCGACGTCGATACCATCATGTCGTTTGGTTTCAACTGGGCTCCGCCATGTGCGCTAGTCGACCTGATCGGCCTGAAGCACATCGTTCCGATGTTCGCACGCTACAATCTCAAAGTGCCGCCGGTGGTTGAAAAAGCCGCCGCCAATGGTGGTAAGCTCTATAAAGGCGGGATGCTCGATTACGGGCGCACGCTAGTTGGCTAATTAAATTTATAAGGAGACCGCGATGTCAAAATCATCGGCACCGGTTTATGTTTTGGGTGGAGCGCAAACCGACTTCGCCCGCAATTGGACCAAGGAAGGAAAACATTTTGTAGGCCCGATGCGCGAGGCCGTCCTCGGCGCTCTGGAAGCTACTAAGATCGAGCCCAAGGAAGTGGAGACCGCGCACGTCGGCAACTTCGCCGCTGAGCTTTATGCTCATCAGGGGCATATCGGCGCGTTTTTCCTCGAAGTGGACCCCGCTTTCTATGGGCTCCCGACCAGCCGTCACGAGGCCGCATGCGCTTCCGGCTCGATTGCTATCCTGGCCGCGTCGGCGGAGATCGAGGCCGGACGGTATGACCTCGCGTGCGTGGTCGGCATGGAGCAGATGAAGACCGTTGACTCCACCACCGGGGGCGATTTCCTCGGCACCGCGGCTTGGTACGAGAAGGAAGCCAAGGGCATCGAGTTCCCGTTCCCGAAACTGTTCGGGCGCCTCGGCGATGAATACGACAAGCGTTATGGCCTCAAGGATGAGCACCTCGCGCACATCTCGGCGGTGAACTATTCGAACGCCAAGCGCAATCCGCTCGCGCAGACCCGCAACTGGTTCATGAATGAGAGCCATGCGCAGAAGGAATCGAAGTTCAACCAGGTCATCGGCGGACGCATCAAGGTGAGCGACTGCTCGCAGGTCACCGATGGCTCGGCGGCGATCTTCCTGGCGTCGGAAAAATTCGCGACCGAATGGGCGAAGCGCAATGGCAAGCAACTCGCCGACATTCCGCGCATCCTCGGATGGGGCCATCATACGGCGCCGCTCGAGTTCGACGTGAAGATGTCGGAAAGCTACGAAAATCAGTACGTCCTGCCCCATACCCGCCAGACCATCCTCGATGCGTTCAAGCGCGCGGGCGTCTCGGGCGTCGAGAAGATCAACGCCATCGAGACCCACGACTGCTTCACGACGTCGGAATACATGGCCATCGATCACTTCGGGATCACCAAGCCGGGGGAATCGTGGAAGGCGGTTGAGGAAGGCGTCATCGAGATGGGCGGCAAGCTGCCGATTAATCCAAGCGGCGGGCTCATCGGCGCGGGTCATCCGGTGGGGGCGACCGGCGTCCGCCAGATGCTTGACCTGCACAAGCAGGTGACCGGCACGGCCGGTGAGTATCAGGTGGAGGGCGCGAAGACCACCGCGATGCTGAACATCGGGGGAAGCGGCACCACCAGCTGCGTCTTCGTGGTCGGGAAGTAGAGCAAATCGAATCGCGAGCAACGGCGGCCCGCATCGGGTCGCCGTTTTTTTTTGGCAGCTATTTGCGCCGTATAAAATTGTATCAACTGTCGGTACACATTGTGTTTCCCATCGGTGCAAGGTTGCCACTCCGCGGTAGCGATGGTGCGCCATACTGCCGCGTTAGCGCATTCAAACCAAAATGAGTCGTGGAACAAGGGTTGCTCTACCAACCCGCGAACCGGTGCTAACTACCCGGTCGGTTTTATGCGGGGTTAGTGGCTATGAACTGGGCCGAGGCAGTAATGGATGATGCCGTTGATTCCAGGCTGGCCGCATACAGATTTGTGACGGGCGCGCTTCGGCGAATTCGGGTTCGCACGAAGCTCGAGCAGTTGATGTGGATGGAGGCGAGGTCTCCGCGCCCGGCCGTTCGCGAAATGGAGGAGAGGTGTTCGACTCGGGAGTGAGTGCGCCTCGCGCTCTCAAGTCACTGCCCCGCGAAGTTTCCAAAGTCTCGAAAGGTTCCCGTTACCCACCTTGCTTCTGGCCGGCTTGCGAGATCCACTCCAGCCGGCCAGAAAGCTTCCCCAGCCACGGCCGAGGTCATACCGCTGTTCCGCTAACGCGGTGTTTGTCATGGTGATGGCATGCCACCCACGGATGACTCGCGCGAAATCATCGTCGGCGATGCCGCTCCGGATTTCTCTTTGCCCGATAGCACCGGCACTCCGCGTCAGCTCTCGGAACTGACCCGCGATTCGATGTGCCTCGTCCTCTTCTATCGAGGACATTGGTGACCGTTCTGTCTCCGCCAGTTGGCGGACTATGCGAAGCTCTACCAGAACTTCCGCCAAGCTGGCGCCGAGGTCGTCGCAATTTCGGTGGATCCGCCCGAGCGGTCGGCCGGGATGCGCAAGGATTTGTCGATTCCCTTTCCGCTGCTCTCCGATAGCGACCGCGCAACGATCATCGAATGGGGCGTCCTCAACGCAAATGAAAAAGGCGGTATCGCGATTCCCGCGACTTTCCTCATCGTTCGCGAGCGCAAGGTGCAGTTTGCCTCGGTGGAGGACATGATGATGCGGGTCGAGCCGCGCGCGATGCTCGACTTCATTCGCGCGATGCCGGCCGGCGAACCTGCGGCGCCCCGGGCGCGTGGTGTAAATCCCGCAATGATGTTTCTGCGCGCGATGGCCAACGGCTTCCGTTACGGCGTCAATGTGAAACGGAAGTGAGCGGATTTCGTTTTCGTTATCGATAAACCATTGCCAACTCCGTCCGAGAGATGCTGGAGTGTCGTCGATGCGAAAATTCCTAGCAACAATTTGCCTCCTGCTCCCGATTGCAGCTTGCACCAGCCCAATCAGCGAGAGTTCCCGTCCTTTGCCGGTGCGCGTCGGCGATGTGCAGATGCTCAGCATGACAATTCCGCGCGCGCTGCACGCGGCGGTTACGCTTCATGATGGACGCGTCCTGATCTGCGGCGGCACCAGCAATGCAAACGTCGGCGGGGTGCTGGATAGCGCCGAGATTTTCGACCCCATCGCGGGAACTTTCACGCCCACCGGCTCGATGACGGTGGCGCGCCAGGGTCATACCGCGACCGTACTCCCTCATGGCGAGGTGCTCATCGCCGGTGGCACGCGCAACATCGGCTTCCGCGCGCAACTGGCGAGCGCGGAAATTTACGATCCAAATTCCGGGACCTTTCGCGCCGTCGGCTCGATGTCGACCCCGCGCGAAGGACATACCGCCACCCTGCTCCGCGATGGACGGGTGCTGATCGCGGGGGGCAGTCCCAACGGAATTCAGACGACGGCAACCGCCGAGATTTATAATCCGCGGACTCAAAGTTTTACCCAGATTGCCTCGATGGGAGTACCGCGCGAGGCGCATACTGCGACGCTGCTGCGCAATGGCAAAGTGCTCATCGCGGGTGGCGGGCGCGGTGGAATGCCTAACGGCTACATCGTTTATACCACCGCGGAGATCTTCGATCCCGTGAGCAATACTTTTGGCACGCTCCCCGCTCAGATGACGGTGGATCGGGTCGGGCAGGCGGCGGCGCTGCTCGACGACGGCCGCGTGCTGATCGCGGGCGGGAAATCGGGCAAGGTGCTGAGCCCGTTCGGCGGTCGCAATCTCTTCTCGCTCGCGCCGCTGAATACCGCGGAGGTTTTCGATCCCGAGAGCAGCTCGTTTCACTCAGTTGGGCGAATGCAGGTGACACACTACCTGGGCGTCGCCACCAAGCTGGAGAACGGGATGGTTCTCGTCACCGGCGGATGGAACTCGTACGGAACGATTATCGGTGGGCAACGCTTCGCCGATTTGTTCGATCCGGTGCGCAACATTTTTTCCGGCGGCGGCAACTTGCACGTGGCGCGCCTCAATCAGACCGATACGCTCTTGCCCAACGGCGACGTGATGGTCGCGGGCGGGATCGACGGCGACTCCAATGTCACCGCGACGGTGGAATTCTTCGCGCCGCATCACGGCGATTTTATCCTCGCGCCCTCGACAACCCGCCCGATCTTGCGCGAGTAATGTGACATGGCGAACGGTCCCACGCTTCCCGAATTTTCGCTGAAGGATTTGACCGGCGCGGAACGCAAGTTTCCTTCTGGCAGGAATGCGCTGCTCTGCTTCGTCAAGGAAGATTGCGCGACTTGCCAGATGACGATGCCGATCATCGAGGCCGTACACGCCGCGTTCGCATCGAAGCTGGAGGTGGTCGCCATCGGGCAGGATGCCGAGGGCAACGCCAGGCTGGTCGAGCACCATCGGCTCAAGACGCCGATGCTGGATGACTCGGCGCTCAAAGTTTCGTTCGCCTATGACCTCGACACGGTGCCGACCATCATTCTCGCCGCGCCCGACGGTAGCGAAATGCGCCGGTTCGTCGGCTTCGACAAAACCGACTGGCAAGACATCATTGCCGAGATGGCGCAGTTGTCGCATTCGCGTGCGCCCGCCATCGACTGGTCGAAGTATCCGCAGCAACGCCCCGGATGCGGTTCCAAATCCGTCGAGCCGGAAATCGCCGAGCGGATGGAAGCCGAAGCGCGCGGCGAAAAACTCACCGCGCGGCAAATCGAAATCGGCGACCAGGACGAGTTCGAGTTCATGTTCGAGCGCGGCCTCACCGACGGCCTGCCGGTGATTCCGCCCACTCCGGAGCGGGTGAAGCGCATGCTCACCGGCACCAGGCGCGATCCGCGCGAGGTCATCGCCGCGCTGCCGCCGAACATGGGCCCCGCGACCATCGAGAAGATTGCCGCCAATGCCGTCATGGCCGGCTGCAAGCCTGAATACCTGCCGGTGGTTCTCGCGGCGATCGAGGCGATTGCGACTCCCGAGTTCAACGCCCACGGCATCATGTCGACGACGTGGGGCGCGACGCCGGTGATCGTCGTGAGCGGTCCCGTCCGCGAACGCATCGGCATGAACATGGGCATGATGGCGCTCGGCTACGGCCATCGCGCCAATGCCACTATCGGTCGTGCCGTGAAGCTCACGCTGCGCAACGTCGGCGGCGCGAAGCCCGGTGATATCGAGCGCTCGACGCTGGGCTCGATCGGCAAATTCACCACCTGCTTCGCCGAATGGGAGGAGCGCAGCCCGTGGGAGCCGCTCCACGTCGAGCGCGGATTCAAAAAGGAAGAAAGCGTCGTGACGGTGTTCGGCCTCGAGTCGAGCTCGCGGCAAATCGCCGACCAGACCTCGCGCACCGCGCACGCGCTGTGTGGAAGCCTCGGGCTCGGCCTCGAAGCGTGTTGGCATCCGAAGCAACATGGCGCCGGCGAAGTGCTGCTGATCGTGTGCCCGGAGCATGCCGATACCATCGCGCGCGAGAAATGGACCAAGGCGCAGGTTCGAGCGCGCATCCAGGAGATTACCTCGCGTCCGTTGCGTGAGCTGATTCCCGATGCGGAAAGCGGCGAGGGAGTTCCTGCGAAGGCGCTCGGCTTCGCCAATCCAACCGCCGAGCAGCTTGAGACGCGGATTCCGAAATTTCGCAAAGCGGAAAATATCAATATGATTGTGGCCGGCGGCGAGGCGGGAAAGTTCTCCGCCGTCTTCGCCGGATGGGTCAGCGGACCGATGGGCTCGAGCAGCGTCAGCCGCCGCATCGAGGAGGTATAACGACTTATGCGAATTGTTGATCCGACCGATGAGCGAGTGCCGATTCGGCGCACGCTCGCCAAGCGCAGCGGCGACATCAGGGGGTCCGTCGCGCTGCTGGATATTTCCAAGCCGCGCGGCGATGTGCTCATCGAGCAGGTCGCGGCGCGTCTGCGCGAGGAATTGCCGGGGGTGGAAATTCGCCGCTACAAGAAACCCACCTTCACCAAGCCCGCACCGGAAGAGTTGCGGCGTCAGATTGCCAAGGAGAGCGACTTCGTCATCGAAGCGCTAGCCGATTGAGGGTCATGTACAACGTGCAGTGTGCACGATTCAGTCTGGTTTGAAATAAACGGCAAGCCCTCGGTGATGGTGGCGTCGAGCGCGTTTCAGGATGCGGCCGAGAAGCAGGCCGCCGCGCTGGGATTGCCGGAAGTGAATCGCGTGTTCGTGCCGCATCCGATCCAGGATGCGACTGACGACGAGATGCGCGACAAAGCCGATGCGATTATCGATCAGTTGGTCGCCGCGCTGAAGAAGTAAATCTGCGATTGAAGCCGGCGGCGTCGAGGCCGCCGGCTCCAGTTTCCGTAAGTTACATTCCGAAGGCTTTCTTTTCCTTGTCGATTGCGCCTTTGAATGACGGCCGGTTGAGAATCCGCTCGATGTAAGCGGCCAGCTTGGGCCATCGTTTCGGATCGACGCCGTATCCCGCAAATGCGTAGTTCACGAAGATCGTCGCGACGCCGATATCGGCAACGGTGAACTTGTTCGCGACCAGAAATTCCTTGTCGCCGATCTCGCCTTCGAGGTAGTCGAACAGCGGCGGAATTTCAGTATCGACGACCTTCTGAATCTCCGCGAGGTTCGGCTCCTGCTTGAAGAAGCGCGGGCCGATCACCTTGGGAAAAAACACCTTGGCGCCCATCACTGGCGCGAGGCCGCCGTCGCCAAACTCCTCGAACCACAACGCCCGCGCATAGTCATACGCATCGGACGGATACAGCGCCGGCTGCGGATGCGTCCGTTCCAGATACGCGATGATGACCGATGAATCCGCCAGGGTTTTGTCGCCATCCTGGTACGCCGGAATTTTTCCGAGCGGGCTAAGCTTGCGATATTCGGCCGACACGCCGAACGGAATCACCTGCTCATGCTCGAACGGAATTCCTTTTTCGGTCAGGGCTACGTAGGCCTTGCGCACGAAGGGCGAGCCGAAGGCTCCAAGTAGTTTTGGCATAATGGTACCGCTACTCCTCTCTTCTCGATGACGGTTTATAAAGATGTCGAATGGAAAACGCGCATTCGACATTAGACCAATGCGCGCCGCGCTGGAATGACAGTTCTTTGCTGGACGGCTATAAGTAAGGTGCGTGATGGAGCCAGCCAGCAACCCGGAAATCGATCATTTGATCGCGGCTCGACCGATCCCGTCGCGAATCACGCCCGCTCCGAGGCGAATTCTCATCAAGGCCGTCAACTGGCTCGGTGATGTCGTGATGAGCCTGCCCACGATGCGTGCCGTCCGCCGAGCATTCCCGGAGGCGCATCTCGCCGTCCTCATCAAAAAGGAGCTGGCGAGCTTCTTCGATGGCGCGAACTGGCTCGACGAGGTCATGCCCTATTCGGTCGCGAGCGGACTCAGCGGACTCAATGATCGCCGCAAGATCGTCGGCGAGATTCGCGCGCGTCACTTCGATCTCGCGGTGCTGATGCCGAACAGTTTTGAATCCGCGCTTTGGGTTACGGCGGCGGGAGTTCCTCGCCGCGCCGGATACTCCCTCGATGCGCGCGGCGCGATGCTGACGCATAAGGCTACCCCTCCGCGCGACGCCATCGAGGGACATCAGGTGCTCTACTGGCTCGCGATGGTTCAGAGGACCCTCGGCATAGAGGGCGACCCCGACAACGTCGCGATTTCCCCCGATGCTGTCCACGTCGCGACGATGCGCGATTGGTTAGAGAGGCATCGACGCCGGCCCGGCTCGCCGCTGATCGCGATGGCACCGGCGGCCGCCTATGGACCCGCAAAGGAATGGCCGGCGGCGAAATTCGCGGCGGTCATCGATGCGCTGGCGGAACGGCTCGGCGCCGAATGCGTGCTGGTCGGCGCGCCCTCGGAGCGCGCCAAATGCGAAGAAGTCGCGGGATTATCAGCGGCCGGTGCGATAGTTTCGGCGGAGCAAACCAGCATCGGCGAACTTATAGCTTTACTTTCGATTTCATCTGGCTTCATCGGCAACGACTCCGGATGCATGCATCTCGCGGGAGCGCTGGGAATTCCGACGGTGGCCATTTTCGGCTCGACCAATCCGCTTCGCACCGGACCCGCGAAGGCCAATAGCCGCGTGATTTGGCATCACCTCGAATGCAGCCCGTGCCTCGCGCGCACCTGCCGCTTCGGCCACTACAACTGCTTGCGCGAAATTGAACCTAAAGAAGCACTTGAGGCTTTGTTTGCGTTGGGCGTGGGCGCCCTGGTGTGAAACTTAAAGAAATCGCAGCGAAGTTGGGACGCGAGTTTCGCGGCAATGGCGAGGTCGACGTCTTTATGCCCGCGCCGATCGAGGCCGCCGGACCCGGCACCATCATCTTCGTCGCTAACGAAAAGTATGCGCCAATGCTGGAGACGACGACCGCCTCATGCGTCATCGTGCCCGAGCAATTCGCCGCGCGCGCTATATGCCCGGTGCTCATCAGTCCGAACCCTTATTTCGATTTTTCCCGGGTGTTGGAGCTCTTCTTCCCTCCGCTGAAACCGCCAGCGGGAATCGATCCGAGCGCGCGCCTCGCGCCCGATGCGACTATCGGCGAGAACGCGTCGATAGGTGCGCTGGCCGTCATCGGCAGCGGCGTCCGAATCGGCAAGAACGCCAGCATTCATCCACATGCGGTGATCTATCCGAACGTCACCATCGGCGACGACTTCACCTGCCATAGTCACGTCTCGATTCGCGAGGGCGTATCGATTGGCAATCGCGTCACGATTCTGAGCGGCGCGGTAATCGGCGCCGACGGTTTCGGCTTCGGCGAGCACGAAGGCGGCCTGTTCAAGATTCCTCAGGTCGGCACGGTTGTGCTCGAGGATGATGTGGAGATTGGCTCCAACTCGACCATCGATCGCGCGACTATCGGCGCGACGATTCTCCATCGCGGGGTGAAACTCGACGACCAGGTGCACATCGGTCACAACTGCGAGATCGGCGAGTATACCCGCTTCTCCGCGTTCGTCGGAATCGCGGGTTCAGTAAAGATCGGTAAATGGTGCCTGTTCGGTGGCAATGCCGGGTGTGCGGATCATGTGAAGATTGGCGACCGGGTGATGGTGGCGGCGAAATCCGGTATTCATACTGATATACCCGATGGTGGTGTGGTTGGCGGCTATCCTGCGGTGGACGCGCGGCTGTGGCGGCGCTATGCGATGGCGCTGCCGCGGTTGCCGGAACTGGTCCGCCGGATGCGCGCTTTAGAGGATCGTCTGGAACGGCTGCTCAAAAGCTCAAGTTAAACTCGAAGATGAAATTCGCGAAAAATATGTTCTCGATCGCCGCTGTGGCGATCTCGGCCACGCTTCTTTCCGGATGCGTGCTGATCCCCATCGCGGGCTTCGGCTACACCGGCTACCAATACAAAGAAAAGGAAGGCGTCTTCGCTCCCGGCCAACCGCTAGGAGGTCCGGCGCCAGCCGACAAGAACGATAAGTCGTCGTCCAACTCGAACTCGAAACCACCCCCGCCACCGACCGATAACAGCATCGAGTGATCCGGCTCGGCGAGACGCCCGAAGAAGCTGCACTCTTACGACTGGTTCAACAATCGCTCAGATCCGGCAGAGGCAGTTTTTATTCGCCTCCCGCTGGGCCACAATCGCAAATTCCCGCACCCGTTCCGACCTTGGCTTTACATTGAGTCTCCAGAAAAGTTTCTTCCGCGGAATCCGGACTGCCTGAATCCGCGAGGGGCACTTCGGTGATGCCGGTATCCGCGGTGAATATTGTGACCGGCCCGATCCGGCCCGACCCCAGTATTACATTGTTATGAGTGATATATCCCCTCAATCCGCCGGTGGTGGGGTTGGTTGCTTTTCCCAACGCCGGATCGCAGCCGCCGTTGCAACCGGAGGTGGCGGAGCATTTCGGCATGCCTTCCAGATTTCCCAGATGATTTTGATTCGATGAAACGATATCGATTAAACCGGCCTGATTGGTTGCAGCCGCGAATCTGGATGTCTCCCAATTTGCGGTCAAATCTTTTTGCACCGAGAGCGACAAGAGTTTGTCCGCTTGCAGTGGACATCCACAACACTCGCCCAGATTCTCGTTATCGTCGAAAACGTAGATCATGGCGCACAGGGTGATCACCTGGTTTTCACCCAGCACGCTGGTATTTCTGACCGGATTGGTAAGACGAACGAGGTTGTCGCCATCGCCGGTGCCATTTTTGCTCGCTGGTTCACTTACGTCATAGTAGCCGTTTAAAAAAATCCCGGAACAGGGCGATTCTCCCGTCCCGCCGCATACTTGAGCCATCGCCATCGTGGGAAGAGCGATCGAAAGGAATCCCAGGAGCGCAAATTGTGTTGCCGTCCCAGTCAGCGACCCTCGCTTTCTCGTGCTCATAACTATCTCCTCGCGAACTCCGCAGGATGACCGCGGGCAAAATTAATTTGGCGTTGGCGGAAAGACTCCGTTATTCGACCCCGGCCGGCCCGCACGTACAAACTCCAAACCCGCGCACTGGACTCTCCATAATCGCTCCGCACTGGGCTTGCAGATAGTTCAGTTCTGCGGAGCTGGGGTCACCGGAATCCGCCAGTGGGACTTCGGTGAGGTTGATACTTTGTCCGACTCTAAAGCCGAATAGCCCGGCAGTTGATACCGCTAACTGCTGGTTGTGCATAAGATAGCCTTTCAAATGGGGTGTCGGGACGATGGTGGGCAGGTTGGTCGGGTCGCAGCCGCCATTGCACCCAGCTTGGGGGGAGCACGGTGGGTTCGTGGTCGTCTGATCCGGGGGCGCCGAAACGATATCAATTAGGCCAGCATTCGTATCTGTACCCATCTGGATAATCGCCCAGTCTTGAGTCAAGTTCTGTTGCACCGAGAGCGACAGGAGCTTGTCCGGGGAGAGCGGGCATCCACAACACTCGCCCATCTCTTCATCATCATCGAAAACGTAGATCATCGCACACAGCGTCCCATTGGCACGGGTCGGATTGTTGAGGCGCAGGATATTGTCCCCGGCCCCGGAACCATTTTCGGCGGCCGGCTCAGCGGTGTCGTAGTAGCCATTTAAGAAGGTCCCGGAACAGGCAGGATTTCCGGCCCCGCCACAGGTTCCAGCGCGCGCAATAGTGGCCTGGATAATCGCAACCATAGCGAATAGCGCCACTGCTGGTAGCAGTTTCCTCGACCCTCGCTTTCTGATGGCTATTCTCATAAAGACCATCTCCTCGCGAACTTCGCCGGACAACACCGGCGGTCAATTTTGAGACGTTTATCGAAAGAACCGGGCCTGTCGTTATTCAATCGGGCAGCTACAAATTCCGCCGAGGGTGCCATTGCCGACCAGTGCCCCGCACTGATTCTGCAGATACGTGATGTTGGTCGGATCGCCGCCGGAATCATCAGACAGTGAAGTCTCCGTGATTCCCAAAAGCGCCAAAGGAAAGCCCTCAGGGCCTATCTGAACGGCTTGGTTATGGGTAATGCTCCCGAGCAGATTGCTGGAAGTCGTAACGCTATACCCCGGGATGTTAGTTGGATCGCAGCCACCGTTGCAGGCCGCGCTCTGGCTAAGGCAAGAGGAAAGTGCATTGGGCGCAGTCGCAACGATGGCGATTGCGCCGAAGCCATTGTCAGCTAGTCCGACTGTTCCTTCTTCGGGTGACAGGATCCCCCAGTTGGACGTCAGATTCTGAATGACGGAGAAGGTCGCCAACTGCGCCGAGCTTAGAGGGCAACCGCAGCATTCGCCCATCTCTTCATCATCGTCGAAGACGTAGATCATGGCGCATACCGGCTGCGGCTTGGCGCCGGCCAGGTTGCCGTTCGCACCACCGTTCGGATTCACGAGACGAATGATGTTATCGCCAGCACTCTCAGTGTTGCAGAGGACATCTTCAAAGGGAGCCGGCGGTGGAGGACAGACCTGACCTAAGACCAAGGTCTGGTAGTAGGTCCATAGAACCTCGCCCGGTACCGATCCAGTGACGGTGGAACCAGACGAACCCTGGCGCAAAGAGGATGCATCGGCGGATCCGGAAGCAGCGATCGCAGCGAGGCAAATGCCTACGGCTAACGCGAATGCTTTCTTAGTCATGCCGTACTCCCTCGAGGCGTATGCTTAGGCGCAACTCGCTCCGAAACGAACGATACCAGCGAGTCAGTTCTGAGCAATACGTAATTTGACGTAGGCGAGGTGTACGGGCAGAATCCGCTTCGGATACAGAGTCGTATGTATCGTTACAGTCGTACCGAATTCGATCGAACGCTCGAGTTTGTGAGGGGACTCTATCAGCCTCGCTCCGCTGAGGGTGTCCGCGACCATTTGCTCTCCGCGCTCCGAGCGCTCATCCCGGTCCAGTTCGCTGCCAGCGGATCGTACGAAGTTGGGCCTGGGGTGCACGGCCAGACCCGCACCGATCCGCCTGGGTTTGTGTCACCGGAGGTGGACAGGCTGATCGCGCGGTACGGGCCTGGCAGCCACACCTTTGACTATTTCTCACGCACCCAGGTCACGCAATTCACGCGCTGGTCCGACCTACAGCCGATATCAGAATTTGTGCGCACGGCGCTCTACAATGAAGTGTATCGTCCCCACCGAACCAAAGACTGTTGCACCCTGCTGTTGTACGACAGGCCCGATCGCGCGGAATTCATAGCAGTCGCCCTGCACAAGCAGATTCCGGACGCCCACCGAGATATGCTCGTCTCGCTCTCGCCCCACGTGCAGCAGGCCGTGCGCCTCGCGCATACCACTTCGGCGCTGTTTGAAATGGCCGCCACAAAGAGCAATCCGAATCGGCCCGAACGCGGCCTCGTCGCAATCGATCTAAATGGAACAATTACGATGGAAACCGCGGCCGCGACCCGCGCGCTCGCGCGGTTTTTCCCCAAGCGAGCCACGCGAGGGTTGCCGGAGCAACTTTCTCGATGGATTTCTTGGTCGGAGCAGACTATGCGACGGGCCACTGACGTCCCGGAGGTTCGCCGCCCCTTTATGGTAGAGCGGGACAGCAACCGCCTCACCGTCCATCTGTTTTCCAGACCCGAAGAGAATTTCCTGCTGCTCGAGGAGCATCGCTGGGCGATCGATCCTGCAGCTCTCTCCAGTCTGCCGTTGACCAGGCGTGAGTCAGAAATTCTGGCGTATGTCGCAGTCGGCAAGACCAATCGCGAGATTGGGATTATTTTGGGTATAAGTTCGCGAACGGTGGAGAAGCACCTGGAACACATCCTGGAGCATCTCGGAGTGGAGACGCGCACGGCCGCTGCCGCGTGTGCACTCAAAGCCGCGACGGTCTGAGTTCTGATTCATCGGCAATCAAAGTACGACTAGAAGGAGTGATCCGCCCCCGGCCAGGCCCGGGAACCGGCAGCCTTGTTTTCCGGTTACTTGATCATAGAGGATCAATATGGAGGCTGGGGTGACTAATCTGCTATCGCGCCGCGCATTCGTAGTCGGCTCGCTCACCGCGGCAGTTGCAATCGTTATCGATAAAACTTTGCTGCACGCGGCCGACGGTTCGTCCGGCAGCTCCGCAGGCGGAATTCAGAAAGTCTCGATCGTCGAGTTCTCCAACGCCGGACAAAAGAAAGACGTCGTCGTGACGGACAAGGTCGTGAAGACCGACGCCGAATGGCAAAGAATCCTCGACCCCGAGCAGTACAAGGTCACGCGCCAGGCGGGCACCGAACCGCCCTTCTCGAACAAGTACGATGAATGGAAAGAGAAGGGCATCTATCGATGCATCTGTTGCGGGACCGCGCTCTTCAGCTCCGCTACCAAGTTTGACTCCGGCACCGGATGGCCGAGTTTCTGGGCGCCCATCGCACCCGAGAACATCGCGACCAAAACCGATCGCAGCCTCTTCATGACGCGCACCGAGGTGCTGTGCAAACGATGCGACGCGCACCTGGGTCATGTCTTCGATGATGGGCCGCCGCCGACCGGTTTGCGCTACTGCATGAATTCCGCGGCGCTCGATTTCGTGAAGGCCGGCACTCCTCAGAAAACCTGACGCATGACAGTAGGTTTCCTCGCGCTGGTGAATCGCTGGTTAATTCACCGGCTACTTGAGGAACTCCGCAATCAACTGATTGACCTTCGCCGGCACCTCCTGATGCACGAAGTGTCCCGCGCCATCTATGATTTCGACTTTCAGCCCGCGCGGAAAAAACGCCGCCATCCCTTCGATTAGCTCCGCGCCGATGCATCCATCATTGCGCCCATGCAGCATCATCGCAGGCACTTCGATCGGCTGCGGCGCCGCAGGAGCAGCCTCGCCTGGTGACGGCGGACGGAACAGCGGCCCCAGCGTCGCGCGATAGTAGCCGAGCGCAGCCGCCGTAGTGCCGGGCGCGCGGAAGCATCGTTTGAGTGCCTCCATATCGTCGGGCGCCCATTTCCATCCCGGCGACCAGTCGGCCCAGATTTTTTCGAGGAACGCGAAGTCATTGAGCGAGACCGCCATCTCGGCGATCGCGCTCTGAAAGAAATACATGTACCAGGAGCGCTTCTGCTGCGCGTAATTGGTCGCGAGGGCCTGGAAGAATTGCGGCCCGTATGGAACCGCGGCGGTGATCAGCTTGCGGATTTTTTTCGGCGCGGCAACCGCGGCGTCATACGCGGCAACCGCACCCCAGTCGTGACCGAAGAGGACCGCATCGCTGGCGCCGAGCGCATCGATGAGCGCGAGGGCATCCTCGGCCAGCGCCGCGATCTCGTAGCGGCCATCGGGCGCGGCGCCGGTCGGCGCGTATCCGCGCATGAATGGCGCGACGACGTGGAATCCCGCATCCGCGAGCATCGGCATCTGATGGCGAAACGAATGCGCGGTGTCAGGGAATCCATGCAGGCATAAGACGAGCGGGCCGGTGCCCATTTCGAGGACATGGAAATCGATTCCCGACGCGCGCACGACGCGAGTTTTTACCGCGGCTTGATTGGCCATCATCTACCTCGCCTTGCCGGATTTGCCGGGCAGCGGTTTCGCATCGACCAGCACGCCAACCAGCAGCGCGGGCTTGCTGCCGCGATTCGACCACGCATGATTGGTCCCGCGCTGCACCACGACGTCGAACGGCTTGAGTGCAACTTCGCCCTTATCGAGGATCAAAGTGACCTCGCCTTCGAGCAGTATGACGTAATCGATGGTGCGCGTCGTATGCATGCCCGGACCGCGCGTAGTATCGGGGCGACAGTGCTCGCCGCCCATCGCCTTGAAGCCCGCAGCACTGGCCTCCTCGAGCTGCGCAGCCGAGAGAGTTTTGTTTTCCGGTTCAAGCGTGAAGAAGCGGCAGGCGCTTCCTCCATCGGGCGGCTCAAGGATCACCGGGCGCTTGGCGAGGTCGCCCTTGATGGAGTTGTCGGCGACGCCATCGGTGACCCAGACTTCGCCGAGCCCGCCGAGAATCGATCCCGGCGGCCCATCGATAGCGACGATTGATTTTCCATCCGCATCGAAACCGGTGACGACGCGACGAGTTTGTTCGATTTTCATGAGGGCCTCCGAAGGTGAGGGATGCCCGAACGGCTATCGCCGATAGGCGCGGATTACAAGGAGCGGTGCGACGATTGCCGACGCATCAGTCGATATTTGCCTCGCTCTCGCTTGACCGGGACTGCGGCTGAAAATGAAAAACCCAAGGTTTTGTCTACATTTAATGGGTTTGTTTTTGCATTTTCTATCGTCCGCCGATAGGAGCCCCCCGCAGTCGCACCGAGGGCCACCCAAGTGGCTTTGTTTTCCCCGAAAATCACGCCGTTTACGATGGTCAATTTCAAGAAGCGTAGGTTTCACAAGGGTAATTTGGCTTCGTTTGGTAATTTCCGCATGTCACTCGACTGCTCGCTTCGTGCGAGGCGCGAATCCGCAGCCTCTCAACTGTCGAGTATTTCCCTACCCCGCCTTTTCCACAAGGCGCTGATTCCGACTCGGGGTCATCAGCGACTCAATCGCCTATCGATGCAACATCCTGCAGTGCCTGCGACGCGCGCTGGATGATCTCGTTCATCAGCTCGTCGGTCATCACGGTCGAGAGCGCAATCATCCCGCGCGGCGCGAGGAAGAGGCCATGGTTCATCGCCGCAAGATGAAATTCCGCGATCAGTTTCGCATCGTCGCGCGCGATAGTTGGCGGCGGCGGCTCATTGAGGAAGAACAGGTTCATCAGCGAGCCGACGCGCCGGACCGAGAACGGCAACTCTACGGCCATCGCGGCCTTTTTCAATTCCTGCGCCAGACGCTCGCCGAGGCGATCCATCATGTCGATGCGCTCCTGCGTCAGCTCGCGCACCGAGACCGCGCCGGCCGCACACGTGAGCGGATTTCCGTTGAAGGTTCCCGAATGCCACAGCGCGCCGCGATTGCGCGGATCGAGGCACGACATGATCGACTCGCTGCCGCCGATGGCGCCGACCGGAAGTCCGCCGCCGATGATCTTCCCCATCATCGTAATATCGGGCCGCACATCGAAGAGCTGCTGCGCACCGCCGGTAGCCAGACGCAGAGTTATCACCTCATCGATGACGAGCAGCGTGCCGGCGCGCCGTGTCGCCTCCCGCACCCGGGCGAGAAATCCCGGCGGAGGAAGCACGATACCCGCCGAGCCGAGGACCGGTTCGAGGAACACCGCGGCAATTTCCTTGCCGCGCTCGGAAAGCAGCGCCTCGAATGCGTTGGCATCGCCGAACTCCGCGAGCAGCGTGCGCTCGCCCTCCTGCCCTGCCAGTCCGACTTCGAGATCGTCGTAGGAGCCGTGATAGCCGTGGCGCGCCATCAGGATGAGTTTGCGCCCGGTCATCCGCCGCGCGACGTGCGCCGCCAGCATCCCGGCCTCGGTGCCGGAGTTGCAGAAGCGCACCGACTCGATCGAGCGCACGCGTTCGCATAGGAGTTCCGCCAACTCGACTTGCGCGTAAGATCTTGCCGGCCATGCGGTACCGCGCCCAACCGCATCGTGAATCGCGTTGACGATCGGCGGATAGGCGTTGCCATGCACCAGGCTGGTGTAGTTGCCGAGCAGATCGATGTAGCGATTGCCGTCGGCATCGTACAAAAATGGACCTTCGCCGCGGACGATCGTTAATGAGTAGGGACGATATTGCTGGACCGAGCGAGTATCGCCGCCGGGCATCACGCGTTCAGCGCGCTTCGCGACGCCGGCCGACTTCGCGGTTATCGCCCAGTAGCGCTCCTCGATGGTGCTCATCGAATTCCCCTCTCTCCGTTGGGTTTTACGTCTTCATCACGAGCGACGGCGTTTTCCCGGTACTACTTTCAGACGCGCGCGCTTTGCACTTTTGATCGGCGTCACCACCGGCTGTGGAAGGAGCTCATACACCGAAACATGATTCGCGCTCTCCGAGGTGAACGGACGTCTATCCCATCCGCCCCATCGCTCGCGCAATCGCATGCCCGCGATACGCGCCATCAGATCCAATTCGGGAGGATACGCGAAGCGTAGCTCGACCGGATAGCGATGGATTCCGCCCTCGTCGATCACGATAAACTGCGAGCGCACGCGCTGCGCGGCCGCATCGAGATTGCTGACCTCCATGAAAGTGCGCTCGTCCGAAATCAAAGGCGTGGAGGTGCGCCGGCCCCCGCGATCGTATCGGGTGAGGTCCGGAACGAACGCCTCGATCACGAAGGCCCCGTCGGAAGTCAGGCGCTTGGCGACACGGGTGAAGCATCGCACCTGGTCTTCCTGCGTGCGGATTCCGAAGAAGGTGTTGAAGACGACGTAGATTAGGGAAAAGCGTCCGCCAATTTTCAGATTGGCAAAGTTGCCCATCTCGACCGGGATTTCCGCGCCGCCGGGTTTGGCCGCGCAGCTTCTCGACCATCGCCGGAGAAGCATCGACGCCATGCATTCGGATTCCACGCTCCGCCAGCGGCAGCGCGATTCGTCCAGTGCCGATGCCGAGTTCGAGCACGCGGCGGCCCTTCGCAAGTGGCGCGAGGAAATCGACTGCCGCGGATGCGTCGTAACCCATGCTCTGGTTGACGCTGTCGTAAACCTCGGCGATCCGCTCGCCGTAGGTGGATTCGTCGTAGTCCGCCATGGCGCCACGAAATCAAACTGTCATGGTCAGGGTCAACTCACTTGATCGCGGCGATCGCCTCGATCTCGACCAGCAGCCCATCGACGGCGAGCGAGGTCACGCCGACCAGTGTCGAGGCGGGCGGTTCGCTGCCGCCGGGAAACAGAATCGCGCGCGCCTCGCGCATCGCGCCGTAATCGGAAGGCTTGTAGTTCACGATGTAGGTATTCATCTTGACGATGTCGGACGGCTTCGCGCCGACCCCGGCCAGCGCCGCGATCAGATTGTGCGCGACCTGCTTGATTTGCGCGGTCAGATCGCCGGCTCCGACGAGCTTGCCTTCCTTGTCGACCGCGACCTGCCCCGCTATGAAGGCGAGTTTCTGCGCGCCCTCGATCGTGACGACATGCGAGTAGCCACGCGGAGTGAGCAACGTATCAGGGTTGACGTTTTTCCTTTCCATCGAATCGCCTCGCTGATTTTTGATCGCGCGGATTATCGCACGGAGAGAAGGGTTTGGCGAACCGCCTCAGGCGCGCACGATTCCCTTGTCCGCCAGCGCATTGACCAGCAGATGGAAGTAAATAAAACCGCCCCACGCATGCCATCGCGCGAGCGTCTTGCGAACCCCGTCGTAATTGAGGTCATCTTCGATGCCGAGAAACGCGCGCAGCCCGTTGCGGCCGCCGACATCGTCTCCGGGAAAAATGTTGAACCTGCCGCCGCCCCGCAGCAGCACATACTCCGCGGTCCAGCGGCCGACGCCGGAAATCTTGCTCAGCTCCGCAATCGCCGCGTCATCAGTCAGATTCGCAACGATATCGAAGTCGTGATTCGCGGACGCCAGCTGTGCGAGTCCGATCAGGTAGCGCGCTTTGGGCCGGCTGAGCCCGAGCGCGCGCAAATCTTCGACCTCGGCATGGGCAATATCGGAAGCCTCGGCGCATGCGTGGAGTCGTGCTCCGTCGACCTCGATGGCGCGGCCGTACTTTTCGGCGATGCGATTCACCACATGCATGCCGGCGGTGAGTGACACGAGCTGGCATGCGACCGCGTTGGTGAAGGCCTCGAAGTTGGTGGGGAAGCGGACCGGCTTCATCCCCTTGAGCCGATTGACCAGCGGGCCGATCGCGGCGTCGTCGCGCGCGAGGCGGTAGAAATCGCGCAAATCGGTCGACAGCCCAAGGATACGATCGACGATCGCTTCAATCGCGGGCGCATTCTTCTTCGATACGCCGGGACCGCTGGCGACTACTTCGATCTGCGGCGATTTCGCGGGTGCGATCTGTCTGACGGAGATCGCTACAGGCTGATCGTCGATCACAACGACCCGGCGATAGGTCTCGCCATCGAAGTGATCAATGATGTTGTGGGGACGGCGACGAATCGCCCATGCGGTCAAGTCGAGACGAAACGGTGGGACCGGCTTAAGAGAGAAGCGGATTACTCCCACATTGGCGCTTGCGATATTCCGTCTGTGGCGCTGCATCCTTGGTGGATGCAACACCACAGACTTCAGTTTGTGATTTTTGCGGCTAGCGAATCTTCGCCATGACCTTCGCGTAGTTGTCGATCATCGGCATCACGGTGTCGCGCGGCGCGGGCGGAAGCGGGAACAGCAGCCGCTCGAAGCCAAGCTCGACGAGCTGCTTCAGCGCATCCTCTTTCGCGGGCGCGCCGAACAGCGACAGCGACAATTTCTTGCGGCCCTTAGCCTTCTCGGCATCGCGCAACTGCTTGATAAGCGCCGGCCAGTCGTTGCGCGGATTGTTGATCGGCAACCATCCGTCGCAGTAGTCGGCGACGCGCTCGAAGGTCTTGGGCGACTGCGAGCCCATCAGCACCGGCGGCCCGCCCGGCTGCACCGGTTTCGGATACGACCAGATCTTGTCGAAGTTGACGATCTCGCCGTGAAACTCGGCGGCTTCCTTGGTCCAGATCTCGCGCATCGCGAGGACCTTCTCGCGCACCGTCTTCCAGCGCTTCTTGTAGTTCGCGCCGTGATTCTCCATCTCCTCGACGTTCCATCCGCCGCCGATGCCGAACAGCACGCGCCCGTTGGAGATCATGTCGAGCGACGCGACTTCTTTCGCGAGCACGATCGGATCGCGCTCGATGACGAGGCATACTCCGGTGCCGAGCTTTAGCTTCTTCGTGACGGCCGCCGCCGCGCCGAGCGCCACGAACGGGTCATGCGTATGCCAATACTCTTTCGGCAAATCCGTCCCGCCGGGAAACGGGGTCTTTCGCGAGGTCGGAATGTGCGTGTGTTCCGGGAAAAAAATTGACTCGAAGCCTCGCTCTTCCGCCGCGATAGCCAACTCGACCGGCTGGATCGCATAGTCAGTAGGAAACATGAATAGTCCGAAATCAGCCATCGCGATTACTCCTCATTACCCAGTCAGATAGTCAGTTAATTACTCAGTTCTTGGTCGATCGAAGTACGGTTCCCGGCATCGCGCCGGAATGCTTACCGCGCTCATACAGTAGTTGTCCGTTGACGACGGTGTACTCGATGCCCTGCGACGGCATCACCAAGCGCTTTCCGCCGCCGGGCAGGTCGTTGCGCATCTGCGCGCGCCGAGCCGAGCCTACGGTATTGGGATCGAAGATCGCCACATCCGCCGCGAGTCCTTTCTTGAGGCGTCCACGATCCTTGATGCCGAAGAAATCCGCCGGCTCGGTCGTCAGCCGCTTGACGCCCTGCTCCAACGTGAGCGCCTGCTTCTCGCGCACCCAATGCCCGAGGAGATAGGTGCAGTATCCCGCGTCGCAGAGCATGTTCACGTGCGCGCCGCCGTCGGACAGCCCGATCATCGTGCGGTCATCTTTAATGAGGCGCTCGATGCCGCTCTCGTCGAACTGCGCCATCGTGTACTCGATGTTGAGATTGTCCTCGAGCCCGAGGTCGATGAAGGTATCGAGCGGATCGGCGCCGCGCTCCTCGGCGATTTCCGCGACGGTCTTGCGCTCGAGGCCCTTCATCGCGGGATTCGTCACTTCGAGCACTTCGACGCGATGCCACTTGCCGGAGAACAGGCGCGGCTTCTTCATCTCCTCGCGCCACCGACTGCGCCATCCCTTGTCGCGATAAATTTCCTTCTGCTTCTCGGGCGGCTGATTGAAAATCGGATTCCACGATTCGGTATCGGCGAAGGTGAACGGATCGCGCATGTTCATCTGCACCACGAACGGTTTCGGCAGCACCTGCGGAACGCCGCCGCGACGGATGATCGGCTCGAGGCGGCGCATCGTGTCCGCGCTAACTTCCGGATGCTTCGGCTGACTCGACATGCCGAGCCAGGTCACCGGCCGCGTGCTCTCGTTCACCAGGAAGCCGAGCAAGTCCTCTTCCTCTTCGGAAACGCGTCCCGCGCGCCGCGTCAGCGCGACCTCGATAACGCCCTTGCCGAGCTCGCGCAGCGCGCCCGCGTAGGCCTTCATCTCATCGCGGCTCGCAAGCCGGCACGCCAGCGGACGTCCATGGAATCCGATGTGCTGCGGCAGAGTCGTCGTGGACCATCCGAATGCGCCCACCGCGACCGCCTCTTTTATAAGACCGGCGATCTTCGCGGTTTCGTCGGGCGTTGCCGCACGCTCCATCGATTCTTCGCCGAGCACGAAATGGCGAAACGGCGTGAGCGGTGCGATGAATCCGAGGTTGATCCCGCTGCCACGCTTCTGCGCCGCGTCCATGAACTGCGGGAACGTTTCCCAATCCCAGGTGATGCCCTTGTTGAGCGCGTCGTAGGGAATCGCTTCGACGTTAACGAGGTCCCACGCCGCAACGTCACGCACCTCGGGCTTGCATGGCGCGATACCGACGCCGCAGTTGCCCATCACGACGGAAGTCACGCCATGCCAACTGGTGCAGGTGACCAGGGGATCCCAGCAGATCTGCGCATCGTAATGAGTGTGCGGATCGATGAAGCCGGGCGCGACGATCAGATCCGAAGCATCGATGGTGCGCTTCGCGGGTTCCGTCACGGTTCCGATTTCCTCGATCTTGCCGTTCGCGATCGCGACATCAGCGCGCACGCGCGCCGCGCCGGTCCCGTCAACCACCGTGCCATTCTTTATCAGCAGGTCGTACGCCATAACGATTTCCTTCTAGTTCAGATCCATCCGGTAGAGCTTCGCGGCGTTGTCACAAGTCATCTTGCGCGTCACGTCGTCGGGAATACCTTGGAAGTCTTTTGCGATCACTTTCAGCGAGTCGGGCCAGGTCGAATCGGCATGCGGAAAGTCTGAGGCCCACATGTAGTTGTCGGCGCCGAAGTAGCGCCACGTCATCGGACCAATCATGTCGTCCTGGAAGGTCACCCACACGTTGCGCCGCACATATTCGCTCGGCTTCAGCTTCAGGCCAACCTTGTCCCACATCACGCCGAATTTTTCATAGACGTGATCGAGGCGATACATGAAATGCGCGACCCATCCGCTGTCGTTTTCGGCCGAGACCACCTTGAGCGCGGGAAAGCGATCCAGCACGCCACCGAAGATCATCTGCTGAAGCGATTTCTGCACCGAATGCACCGCGCCCATCGCATTGAGCAGGAACGGCGCCGGCCCACGCGAGTCATCACCCGCATCGAGCATCGAGCGATCGGGCGGACCGCCTGGCTTGGCGCGCGCGGTATTTTCTTTTTTGCCGGTCACCACGTGGAGCGAGAGCGGCATGCCGAGTTCCTGCGCCGCCGCCCAAAATGGATCGTAATCCGCCGCGAAGTAGGGTTTCTCGCGCGGCGGCGAGCCCCAGATCATCGCGCCGCGCAGCCCGAGCTTCGCGCATCGCTCGAGCTCGCGCGCGCCCGCCGCCGGGTCCTCCAGCGAGATGAGTGCGATCGGATAAAGCCGCTTGCGATTGTACGACGCGTACTCGTTCACCCAGTCGTTGTAAGCGCGGAAGCAGGCCTGCTGCAGTTCGGCATCATCGAGGCCGAACAGTGACATCCCGAGCGTGGTGTAAATGACCTCGGCGGAGACACCATCGACATCCTGATCCTTGAGGCGCTCGGCAGGATCCCATCCGGAGGGACGCGCGGCCTCGTAGCCCTTCTTCAGATGTTGTTTGAGGTCGTCACCGCTCTTGCCGATGCCGAAACCTCCGGCGACCGGAAACGGGCGCACTCCCGGCGCGGAAAACAAATAGCCCTTGGAAGTTTCGACGACATGCGGCGCCTTGTCGCGCAGTTTCGCATCGAGGCGCGAGGTCCAGAGATCGGCGGGTTCCATCGCGTGAGAATCAGCCGAGATGACACGGTTCGAGGCCATAAGGGTCCTCCTCCTTGCAACGGCGTTTGATCCTTCTATCGCAATTCAGCGGGAAGATAACAAGGAGGAAGAGAGGAGAAAGAGCCAGGCAAAACACCAAGGTAGGAAAAGTGGCGCCCCACATTTAGGCGCATGATGCGGCTGCGTGCGATAGCGCGTGACGAAGCCCTCCCCTGCCCGATCGTCGCGCTCAATGACGCGCCGCTTAAGCAGCAGTTCGACAACCGGTACGGCACCGGCGCAGAACACCATCGATGCCATTCTGCGCGCGACCAACATCCTCATCGCAGGAAAGACGGTCGTGGTCGCGGGATTCGGATGGGTCGGGCGCGGTATCGCGCACAAGATGCGCGGGCATGGCGCCAATGTGATCGTCACCGAGGTGAATTCGACGCGCGCGCCGCATGCCGATTACGACGGCTATCGCGTGATGCCGATTGAGCAGGCGAACAAAATCGGCGACCTCTTGGTCACCGCGACCGGCTGTCGCGACGTGATCGGCGCCGAGGATTTCGCGCAGTTGAAGGATGGCGCCATCCTCGCGAATTCCGGTCATTTCGATGTCGAGGTGAACGTCGCGAGTCTTGAGCGCATCGCGTCGAGGAAAATCGCGATTCGCCCCAATCCGATGGAGAACACGCTGGCCGACGGGAAAAGGATTTTCGTCCTTGCGCAGAGGCGTCTGGTCGGTCAGAGCGCGGCGGAAGCGAGTCCGGCGGATATCATGGATTTGACCTTTACGCTGATGGCGATGACGGTGGACTGGATTGCGCGGAATCGCATCGAGATCCGCGAGCGGCGGGTGAAGTTGCCGCCGCCCACCGAGCGCGTCGCGGAACTAAAGCTGCGGGCGCTGGGCCTTAGCCATGATCGCTGGACACCTGTGCAACGCGAGTACGTCGAGTCGTGGGCCCATGGCACCTAGGTTTCGCAAAATAAAAGGGGCCGCGTCGCCGCGGCCCCGCTCCCCTTCAACTCCGCACATCATCTTGAGTGATTTCGCTCTAATGATTGTGGTCGTAGCGCTCCTCGCGCGCGGTGAATTTATAGGGATGCGATTCCCACTGCCGGCGCGCATCCGGATGAGCATTGAGGAACTCGTGCAGGCCTGGATGGCTGTCCACGTACTGGCGATTGTCGATCAGCCGCGGATCCTTGTTTAGCTGCTGCGCCACCTCAGGATGCTGATCCATGTAGCGATCGGTGTTTGCCAGCGGATGTGGTCCGTTCCCATTTTCCCAGCGCTCATGTTTCCATTCATCGGTCATGAAGCGATCCGGGTGCTGCTGCAACTCGGTGCGAACGTAAGGATGAGCATTGAGGTAGCTGTCGAGGCCCTGATGGTTCGCCCGGAATTGTGGATTGTCCACGAGGTTTGGATTATGCGCGAGCTGACGCGCAACTTCCGGATGCTGATCCAGATAGCCGTTGTCGAAGCGCGATACCTCGCCGCCGGTGATGCCGGCATTGGGCGGAGGATATTGCGCCATGGCCGCGGTCGAGATCGCGCCCGCAAAAATCAAAGCCGCGGTAAGGGTGGTAAGTGTCCGCTTCATGATGTCGTCCTCCTTTTAAGGACTTCCTTAAGAACTCCGATTCTTTCGATCTGTTTTTGTTGAAATGCGCTCTCAGTGGCGCGCGGCGAACAGCAGAATTCCGGTGCCACCCGCCAGATGGCCGACGCTCGACACCACGCTCGCGGTGGTGCGCCACGCCTGGTTGCTTTGATTCGCGAGATGATCCTCGAGTTGCATCTTCTGTTGCGGACTGAGCGAGGCGTACGACGCGTTGTAGTAATTCGGAGCGTACTGTTGCGCGCTGCCCTGAGGATCGAAGGCGGCGCATCCGGCCATCGTGCCAATCGCGAGCGCGGCGACGGCACAGTTGGTGACGAAGTTTGGCTTTCGGTGATTCATCCGATTCTCCTGCTTCGGTGCGTTGGACGCGCGCAGCAAACGATTCGTTTACCGCCGGATAACCATCTTCATCGGCTCAGAGATTTTTTTTGTTGGTAAACGAATCGCGCCGAGGTTCCGTCCAAGGGGTCGCGGAGGATAGCATCGTGCTCACGGCCGATGCGATTTTCGCCTCCGCTTCGCCTCGTGAGGTGAGAATAACGGCCGAATCCGTGAGGGAGCGGTTCGGTTTTGCCGGAGCTGTCCGATGAGGAGTTGTGCCAGAATGTCGCAAAAGGCGACGCACAGGCGTTCGAGCTTTTGGTCGAGCGCCATCAGGCGCGCGCCTATCGGCTCGCCTGCTCCATTCTCGGCAGCGAGTCCGACGCGCGCGATGTATCGCAGGACGCCTTCCTCCGGCTCTACGAATCCGCCCATCGCTTCGATGGCCGTTCGCGTTTCTCGACCTGGTTCTATCGGGTGCTGGTCAACCTGTGCATCGATCATAAGCGCCGCGACAAATGGTGGCGAAGGCTCGTGCCGCTCTCCGGTCCGGCCGACGATCCCGATGCGCCCGCGATTGATCCGGCATCACCTGATCCCGGTCCCGAGGTCGCAGCGATGCTGGTCCAATCCACCGTCAAGTTGGGCGAAGCGCTGGAACATCTGTCGCCCAACCAGCGAATCGCAGTGCTGCTACAGGCGCAGGAGGGCTTGTCGAGCCGCGAAATCGCCGAAGTGCTCAAGTGCTCAGAAAACACCGCGCGCGTCCACATTCATCGAGGGCTCACGCAGTTGAAGAAGATTCTGAAGGACGATTGACGATGGCCGCCATCCATCCCGAAACCGAGCTAGTTCCATTTGTTCGCGGCGAATTGAACGCCGAGGAGCGGGACCGCGTGCAGCATCATCTTGATGGATGCGAGCAATGCCGCGATTCGATGGATGCGCTGGCTACAACGATGCAGCGCGTGTCTGCTCGCCTCGAGGAATTGCCGACCCCCGAATGGAGCGCCTATCGACGCGAGCTGCGAATCAAAATCGCGCAGCGCACTGAAGGCCGAACGCGATGGTGGCGGCCCGGCGTCATATGGGCTTCGCTCGCAACCGCGGGCGTGGGAATCGCCGCGCTGATACTCACGCTGTCGATGCGGCCTTCCTCGCCGGGGATGACGCCGGGAGTGGACCAGCTGGCGATGGAGCAACCGGCTGAACCCGTCGACGTGGGCCTGCTGCGCGATTATCCCGTCGTTGAGCAGCTTGACCTGCTGGAAAATTACGACGTCATCGAACACCTCGATCAGTTGCCCGCCGAACAACATCATGACACGCGGTCGTAACTTGATTACGACGATTCTCTTCGCGGCCACGATCCTTCTCATCAGCAGTCGTGCGTCGCGGGCGCAGGATCAAACGCCTTCTCCGAGGATGTTGCTGAACCTCGATTTGTTCACCGCGCCATCCAACAGCAAAAAGCCGGGACCAGCCGCCGATGACAGCGACTCGACGCTGCAGCAACTTCGCGCGCTCAGGGCGATGGGATATTTGAACGACGATGGTCCACTTCCTGAGGATGCTGACGAGCCTTCGGGGGCGCCGTCGCAATCCGCGATCAAGAACCGGCAGGTGCAGCAATGATGCGGCGCGTGATGGCAATCGTAATGTTGCTCATCGTGCTCTCGGTTATCGCGCCGACCGCACGCGCGCAATCTTCCGGCCTCGGAGTGCCCGCCAGCGCGGGGGAGCAGGCGTTCGTTCAGCAGCATCAAGATCAGTGGTCGCAACTAACCGACGATCAGCGCGAGCGGGTGCTGCAAAATTACCGGCAAGTGGCAATCGATGACGCCCGAGGAGCGCGGCGCGGCGCAAAAGAATTTTCAGGAGTTTCGTCAGCTCCCGCCCGAGGAACGTCAGCGTGCGCTCGAATCGCTGCGCCGGTGGAGGAGTCTGCCCGAGTCGCAACGTCAGCAACTTCGCCAGGCCTACGGGCGTTTCCGCGATCTCCCACCTGAACGGCGCGAGCAGATCATCAAGCGCTATCAGCGTTTCGAACAGTTACCGCCGGAGCAGCGGCAGCGCGTGCTGAACAACTATCGGCGCTGGCAACAGATGACGCCTGAGCAGCGGCAGGAGACACGACGCCAGCTGAATCAGATGGAAATGAATCCCAATCATCCGAATGCGAACCATCCGAACATCCAGTCAATCATCCAAATGCCAATCGTCCGAAGCCGCGAAGACGATTCTGGAATTGGTGGAGACGCACCGACTAGGCAACGACGCCGGAAGAGCGAAGGTCGGCGACCGCGTCGGCGGAAATTCCGAGCTCGCGCAAAATCTCGTCGGTATGTTCGCCGAGCAGCGGCGCCGGCCGATGGAGTCCGGCGGGCGTGGCCTCGAAGCGCGCGGCGGGGCGCGGCTGCCGCATCGCTCCCACATGAGGATGCTCGGATTCGACGATGAGCTCATTCGCCGCAACCTGAGCATCGCGCAGCACTTGCTCGCGGCTGAGCACCGGCGCCGATGGCACATCGTGGGCGGCGAGGATCGCCAGCCATTGCGTCGAGGTCTTGGTCGCAAGAATTTCCGCCGTCAATTCGAGACGCTCCGCTGCATTTCGGATGCGTGCCGCAACCGTGTTGAAGCGTGGATCTTCGAATCCATTCCGGGCGCCCCAGCGCCTTCGCGAGTCCTTGCCATTCGGCATTCGAATTTGCGCCCGCCGTGATGTAGCCATCGGCGGTTTCGAAAATCAGGTCGCGCGAGCGAGCCCGCGCAGGTTGCGCATTCGCCGAAATGAAGGTGTGATTCGCCATGCCCTCCGGCCATAGAAACGCAATGACCGCATCGAGCATCGCCAGCTTCACATGCTGACCCTCGCCGGTGCGCTCGCGCGCCAGCAGCGCCGCTGTAATCGCCTGCGCGGCAGTGAGCGCAGTGACTTTGTCTGGAATGATGAGCCGCATCATCTGCGGGCGACCGGTTTTGTAATCGGCCTGAATCGATGCGAGTCCCGACAGCGCCTGGATCACCGGATCATAAACGCGCTTCTCGACGTACGGCCCCTTCTCGCCGAAGCCGCTGATGGAGGCATAAATGAGATCGGGCTTGATGCGGCGCAGCTCGCGCTCGCCGAGGCCCATTCGCTCCGCGCGCCCGGGACGGAAATTCTGCACGAAGACATCGGCACCCACGATCAGATGCTTGATGACCGCTAGTCCGCGATGGTCCTTGAGATCGATCGCCATCGATCGCTTGTTGCGATTGATCACGGCGAAGGTCGGCGGAATGCCCCGACCGGTCGCGCCCATCGCGCGGGTCAGGTCGCCAATTTTTGGCGGTTCGATCTTGATAACGTCCGCACCCTGGTCGCCGAGGATCATGGTCGCCATCGGACCCGACAGCATTTGCGTGACGTCGATGATCCGATAGCCGCTGAGCGGCCCTTTGCTGTTCGATGATTCGGGCGGCATAGGGTAATGCGATCGCTATCATGGAGCAGCTTCGATGCTCAACGGATGAACTCGGCGCGCGTATACTGTGCCGATGCCTGATCGACCCAACATTGTGCTGATCGTGGCCGACGATATGGGCTACGGCGATTTCGGCTGCTTCAACTATGGCGCCTCGCGAACGCCGGTCCTCGATCAGCTCGTCAGCGAGGGGCTATGCCTGACGCAGCATTACTCGGCCTCGCCGGTATGCGCGCCGGCGCGCGCGTCGCTGCTGACCGGCCGCTATCCGCATCGGACCGGAGCGATCGACACGCTGGAAACTCGCGGCCTCGATCGATTGGCGCTGCGCGAGCGAACGATCGCAGATCTTTTGCGCCAGGCTGGTTATGCGACCGGGCTGGTCGGCAAATGGCACAACGGCGCGTTCGATAACCGCTACCATCCGAATCGCCGCGGCTTCGATGAGTTCGCGGGATTTTGCGGCGGATGGCAGCCCTACTGGAAGTGGCAACTCGACCGCAACGGTTCGCTTTCGCGCGGCGATGGGCGCTACCTGACCGACGTTTTCACTGAGGAGGCAATCGAGTTTGTTCAGCGCCATCGCAGTGAACGCTTCTTCCTTTACCTCGCGTACAACGCGCCGCACTTCCCCTTCGAAGCGCGCGATGCCGACCTCGCGATATTCGGCGACTCGGACAATTTCACTGAGGCCGTGCGCCGCATCTACGCGATGATTCGATGCATGGACCGCGGCATCGGTCGCGTGCTCGAAGAACTCGATCGCAGCGACATTGCGGAAAACACCATCGTGCTTTTCACCAGCGATAACGGCCCGCAATTCGGCGGCAAAGGCGAAATGTGCAGCGACAGGTTCAATTGCGGCTTCGCCGGATCCAAGTTGCTGGTGTACGAGGGCGGCATCCGGCTGCCGATGGCGATTCGATGGCCCGCCGGCATCGATGGAAAACGCCAAATCCACCAGATGGTGCATCTTACCGATTGGCTGCCGACGCTGCTGACGCTCGCGCGTGGCAAAGTGCCCGAGGATTTGTGCATCGATGGAGTGGATATCGCGCCGCTTTTGCGGGGCGAAACCGTCGCGGTTGATACGACGCGCTTTTGGCAATGGAATCGGTACCTGCCGGTCGGCGAGTGCAACGCCGCGATGCGCGACGGAAACTGGAAGCTGGTGCGGCCCGCGATCGGTGAGTTGATGGAAGTGAGTCGCGAAGACCTCGGGATGGATGTCGAGGCAAAATACCATCCGGAAAAGTACACCGAGATGGTCGGCGGCCCGTTGCCAGAACTTTCATCGTATGCAGTTCCGCCTGCGCAACTTTTTAACCTGAGCAGCGATCCATTGGAGCGACACGATCTCGCGGAGCAATATCCCGAGCGGGTTTCACGCATGAGCAATCAACTCGCGGCATGGTTTGAGGAGGTGGAACTTGAGCGCCGGACTATCAATGATTAGTCGCGCCTGCCTACGCTGGTTAGCCGTACTCTTTTTGACGACGTGCTACATGATGACTGCGAGTGGGTATGCCGGTGAGGTTCCGTCAACCACCCCGCTACCTATCGCGAATGGTTCGGGCGCAATCGGTTTCGATGATCTGGGATTTTCCTCCGCGCTGCGAAAGGTAATCGTGCCTGCCGCTCAAACCGGCAAGCTATTTCTCATCGATCCGGGCTCGAACAAGTTGGAGGAGATTGCTGGATTCTCAACCCATGGTGCTGCTGGCGGGAGCCACGGCGGTGGGGTTACTTCCGCGGGCGTGGGACATGGCGCGGTCTTCACAGCTGATCGAGGCGAGCAGACCTTGGATGTGGTCGATCCCGGCTCGAAGACGATTATCGCGAAAGCCAAACTCGCATCGGGGCCGGACTATGTGCGCTTCGTCGCGCCGACCAACGAGGTCTGGGTCACTGAGCCCCACAGATCGCAGATCGAGATCTTCTCTCTACCCGAGCATGGGCTTCCTGAGCCGACCCATGCGGCCGTCATCAAAATAGCCAATGGCCCCGAGTCATTGGTGATCGATGGCGCGCGTGGCCGCGCGTACGCGAACCTCTGGACCGACAGCACGCTCGCGATCGATCTCCAGCGGCGCACCGTTGTCGCGCGATGGAAAAACGGTTGCATCGGTTCGCGCGGCCTCGCACTCGATCCGGTGCGCGGATTTCTTTTCGTCGGATGCAAGGAAGGCAAGCTTGAAGTCCTCAGCTTGAAGGACGGACGCAAACTCGGCGAAGCTAGATCGGGCGATGGCGTCGACATAATCGCGTATGCGCCCAGCCTCCATCACGCGTACCTGCCCGGCGCGGCGAGTGCGACGATGGCCGTCGTCGCCATTTCATCGAAGCGGCAAGGCCGATGTGCTTGCGACGTTGCCCACCGCGAAGGGCAGTCATTGCGTCACCGTGGACGACATCAACAATGCTTACGTCTGCGATCCGCACGCTGGTCAGTTGCTGATTTTGCACGATTCTCTTCCCGCCGCGTCAGAGTAGGAGTTCTCGCGAGGTCGCACGCTTTAAGACCATTCGAATCGATTACTGCTCGCTGCTTCGAATTTGTCGGCGCTATCCATCGTCTGAATACGTGAAGCCACCACTCCGAGTGGCTCGCCTACCTCAACCTGGAGACACCTATGCCTACGATACTTCTCATCATCCTGATCCTGCTCGTTATCGGCGCACTCCCCGTCTATCCGTACAGCGCGGGCTGGGGCTATTACCCGAGCGGCGGCGCGGGCCTGTTGGTCATCATCCTGGTAATATTGCTTTTGTCCGGACGCCTTTAGGTCAGCATCATGAAATCACTGATACCGCTCGGCGCGGTTCTCGCAATCGTCGGACTGATCCTGCTCGCCTATCCATTTTTCACCACGCAGCAGACCAAAGATGTTGCCAACATCGGACCGGTACATGTCCAGGAAAACGAGCAGCAGACCCATATGATTCCGCCGATTTTGAGCGGCGGCGTGCTCGCGATTGGAGTGGTGCTGCTCGCGGGCGGATTGATGAAAAGCCAGTAGCTTTTCAGACCGGACGCGGAGGGCGGCGGCGCGAATGGCCGCCGTCTCTCTCAACTACATGTGGATGCGGCGGCGCGCCATCCGGATGCGCCTGATGCGCGGCGGCACGCGGCGACGTTTTTGGGCGTCGCACCGCGGAATGCGCGAGGCCAACCGCGCCGGCCAATCGCGCGAGCTGACCGCTGTTGCGAGCGCCGGCCACGAGGGCTTCGTAGATGCGCTCCTGCGCCGGGTCCAGATTAGGCGTCAACTCGAGCCGCTTTGACAACGCGATAAGTTCCAGCGCCGCGTTGGCGGGGACGCGCGAGGGCCGCTCGACCGCTTTGCTCACCACCTCGTTGATCATCTTGCCGAAGATTTCATTCGCGCGCGTCTTATCGATTTGGTAGCCGCGCTTGGCGACCAAGTTCGCGACCTCAAGCGCTCCCTTATATGGGACCGCATCGCGAGAGTGTTGCTGCCGCGCTATCTCGCGCTCGAAGCGGCGCGCCAAAGTGAACTCGGTGAGCTGGCGAAACTGCGGCGGCGGCTCGAAGCCCGACGCCTGCAACATTTCGACCACGCGATTGTATTCCTCGAAGAGCCGTCCAAACTCGTCGGTGAAACCTTCCATCAGATCCCCGAAAATCATTTCACAAATCGCGAGGCGTCCGTCGGGCAGGATATCCTCGAGGCTGAATTCGTCGCGGCCAAACTCCGCTTGCACCACGCGAATGATCGCGGGCAGCGGCGCGGTAGGGAATTTTGCCCAGATGTTCTCATTAGCAGCCTTGAGATGATCCGGCTCCGCGACCTCGCCCAGCGCGCAATAAAAATCCACCCCGCCAAGATGAAGCGCGGCGCAATTGAACTCGTCGCGTTTCCCGATGATGGAATTTCGCAGCATCACACGGCTGGTTGAAAGCGCGATGCGGCCGCTCTTCTCGTGGCGAAGCTCTTCCTCGCGGCAAAAGTAGTCGCCGATCCAGGTTTCCCGCTCGGTGTGATCCGCGAGTCGCGAGATCGCAAGATGAGCCGCGAGGCGTTTCGGCGTGACGCGGCAGGGGGTGACGAAGCGGCGAAAGATGTCCGCGCCGTTGCCCATCTCCGCGAGGTTACTTTTCGCCTCGCCCAACACTTCCAGGAAGCGATCGCGCGGCGCCGGAATGCCGAGACTTTCCATCAGGTCCATCGCGTGGCCCGCGTACTTCATGGTCTGGATCGTCTCGATGCCCGAGAGTTCGTTGAAGAACCATCCGCAGCTCGTGTACATCAACATCGCGTTGCGCTGCATATCGAGCAGGGTCAGCGCGCGCAAGCGGGCGTCGCCGTCGAGTTTGTGCCGGCCATGACGCCCGAGGAAGCTGTCGTGCGCGGCGGCGCGATTGAGGATCACCTCGATAAAATCGTCGCGCGCCTTCCACGGATCACGGAATAGCCGGGCGCCCATGTCCTCGAAGCGAATGGCGCATTCGTCGCGCAGCAGATCGAATGCCGCACGCAGTGGCGCCCGCCACTCCTGATTCCATCCGGCCTCGCCGCCGGTATGACACCCGCAGTTGTTCTGCCATCGGCCAACGCCATGAACGCAGCTCCACGCGGTACCTTTGCCGTCAGGGCCGGCCTTAATCTCGACCGCGTCGCGCGGCGCATTGCGCGCGAGGAACTCGCCGTAATTGGTGACATGGATGCCGCGCTTCTCGGCCTCCACTTCGAGTGCGTACGCGAGGCATCGGTCGCCGAATTTGAAGTGATGGCCGTAGCTCTCGCCGTCGGTGGCGACGTTCACCAGCGCGCCGTCACCCGCGCCGCGCACCAGCCGATCCAGCAGCACCTCGCTCGACCACAGAAGGTTTTCGAATGCGATGCCGCGCGCGATGCCGTCATCATAGAAGAATACCGCGATGGAACGGCCCGAGCCGTCGCGATGAAAGCATTGGTAGACCTTGCGCGGATCGATGCTGCCATCCGCGACGCTTTTCCACTCCACGCCGTTGCCGCTGGGATCGAGCGGTCGCACGCGCTCGGCCTGATGCGGCGACAGGATGACGTATTTCATGCGCGCGTCGATGAGCGCCGCCATCACTTCGTCGTTGCAGGCGGTCTCCGGCAGCCACATCGCCTCGGGCTCGCGACCGAAGCGATGCTTGAAGTCGGCGACGCCCCATCGAATCTGGGTGTGGATGTCGCGCGCATTGCACAGCGGCAGAATCGGATGATTGTAGGCCTGCGCGATGGCGCCGCCGTGGCCGCTGTGGCGATGACGGCTGAGTTGGTCGGCGGCCACAATGCGGGCGGAGGTCCCGGGATGCATTGCGTCGAGCCATCGCATCAGCGTCGGCCCGAAGTTGAAACTCAGGTTCGCATAATTGTTGACGATGCGCTCGATCTGACCTTTGCCATTGACGATGCGCGCGAAGGCGTTGGCGCGGTAGCACTCGGAGTAGATGCGCTCGTTCCAATCATGAAAGGGCCGCGCACTTTCCTCGCGATCAACCGCGCCAGTCCACGGATTTTCGCGCGGCGGTTGATAGAAATGTCCGTGAATGATGATCGAGGTCACGATGTTTTGCGATAAGTGCCGCTAGCCATTCGAGATGTAGATCGCCGCTCCCGCGCGGTCGAGCGTCACGCTGCCGCGCCCCGCTTCAAGTTGTGCCGCGGGCGATTTCGCGCCCTCCTCGCCGCCGAAAAGAGCGAGATGCGCGCGGTCATGATTGACGATGGGAATCTCGATCGCCTTGTCACTGAGATTGCACACCACGATCGCCCGCTGCCCTGCTTCGGCCCTCCGCTCGATAGTAATCCATCGCTCATCCTGGTTGAACTCGACGGCGGTGAGGTCTTTGCGGCAATTGGAAAGACATCTGCAGCGTCTTCGTAACGCGAGCAGATCGCGATGAAACTTCAGCATGTCCTGATGTTGCGGCTCCGCGACCTGCTTCCAATCAAGCTTCGAAGTGTCGAACGCTTCTTGCGATTGCGGATCGATAAAGCCCGCGCCGAGAAAGCTTTCGTACTCCTTCTTGCGCCCTTCGCTGACGGCCTTGCCCAACTCCTTGTCCGGAAAATTGGTGAAGTAGGTGAATGGCGTGGTCGCGCCGTACTCCTGACCCATGAACAGCATCGGAATATTCGGCGCGCAGATCAGAAGCGCCGCCGCGACCTTCTCGAGGCCACGCGAAGTGAGCGTCACCGGACGCTTGCCGACCAAGGCGTTGGCGACCTGATCATGATTCTGCGTCGAGATGACGAATTGGCTGCCAGGGCGGTCCTTCGATGAACTGCCATGGAAGCGTTTGCGGAACTGCGAAAACCGCCAATCATAAACGTAACCTTCGAGGATAGCTTTCTTGAGATCGCCCAACCCGTCGTAGTCCTCGAAGTAGCCATGATGATCGCCGGTGAGCGCGGTATGCACCGAATGATGGAACGCGTCGCTCCACTGCGCATCCATGCCCCATCCGCCTTCGCTGACAGGTTTGATGACACGCACATCGTCGAGGTCGCTTTCGGCGATCAGAAATGCCTTGCGCCCGAGCTTCGCTGCTTCGGCATGAAACGCTTCGCTCAATTCCGCCAGCACGTGCTTCGCGCCGAAATCGAGGATGCTATGCACCGCGTCGAGCCGCAGCGCATCGATGTGGTACTCGGTGAGCCAGTAGAGCGAATTCTCAATCACATAGCGGCGCATGCCGTAGCTGTATGGACCGTCGTAGTTGAGCGCCTCGCCCCACGGACTTCGGTAGCGATGAGACAGGCACGGCATGAAGTCGGGCAGATAATTTCCCTCGGGACCGAGGTGGTTGTAAACGGCGTCCATAATCACTGCGAGGCCCGCTCGATGCGCCGCTTCGACCAGCCGCTTCAAGCCGTCGGGGCCGCCGTAAGTTGATTGCACCGCGTATGGATAGACGCCGTCATATCCCCAGTTGCGACGGCCGGGAAACTGCGCGACCGGCATGATCTCGATCGCGGAGATTCCGGTCTCGCGAAGATGGCCAAGTTTTTCGATCGTCGAATCGAAGGTCCCCGCGGGCGTGAAGGTGCCGATGTGGATTTCATCGATGACGTAAGCTTCGAGCGCGAGACCTTGCCACCCGCTGTCGCTCCATTTGAAGGCGTCGGGATCCACCACACGCGAGGGACCGTGAACGCCCTCGGGTTGAAATCGCGAGACCGGATCCGCCCGCTCCTTGTTGCCGTCGATAACGTACATGTAATCCGCGCCAGGACCGACGTCTTTGACGACTGCGCTGAAAGTTCCGTCGATCGATTCCATCGGCACCAGGACCTCGCGCGGCGTTTTGATCTTCACCGCCATTTTTTTGCTCAGCGGCGACCAGACGCGAAATTGCACGCCGCCCGACGGAAGCGGACGCGCACCAAACTCCAAATGCCACGGTATTTCAATTTGCTTGGATGCAGACACAGGTTTCGATGCCTCAGGAAAGCACTTCCGTTGATTTGTAGGAAATTTGTTGCCGCGATTTTTCGCTGCCGCTAGTCGTAGAGCATCGCCACTGGCATCTGCGCGAATGCATCCGCGACCGCGATCCGCCCGCCGGCGTTGGAAATCTCCCGGCCGGTAATCAGCTCGGTCATCTTCAACGATGATCCTGGTTCCAGCTCGATGAAGGTATCGGCCCACGCTTTAGGATCGACCGGCAGCGGCGGCGCCTCGGCAAGCTGCATGAAAAATCGCCCGCATAAGACCACTGCGCGCCTGGCTTCATGCACACGCGCAAACGCAACGATGTGATTGGCGCGCGGTCCGGTGACCTTCAAAGGAAGGTAGTCGCCGCGCATGAACAGGTCGGGATTTTCGCGCCGGAACTCCATCGCTCGATTGATGAGGTACATCTTGATCCCGCCGCTGCTCATGTCCTTCAGTAGATGACAAATGGTGGCGAGCGGATCGCGGCAGGCGCCCTCGCGAATTTTCTTCAACATCGTGCATCGCCGCGCGTAATCAACCGGCCGGCGGTTATCCGGATCGACCAGGTTCAGCGCCCATAGCTCGCTGCCCTGGTAAAAATCCGGCACGCCCGGTGCGGCGATCTTCAACATGGTCTGCGACAGCGCATTCAACATTCCTGCGCGCGCGATGCGGGCCTGAAATTTCGCGAGGTCGGCGACGAACTCGGTTCCTTCCTTGAGGATCTCGGAAAGGAATTCGCTAAGCGCGCGATCGTGCTCCTCGTTCGCGTTCATCCAGCTCGTGTGAACCTTGGCCTCCTTGAGGGCCTTTTCCATGTAACCCTGGATGCGCTTGATGAAGTCCTCGCGCTGCGCCGCGTCCATCGGCGCGTCGGGCCAGATCCCGACCAGCGTCTGGTAGAGAAGATATTCCTCGTTGGGATCGGGAACTTCGGTTTCCTCGATAGTTTTCCGCGCGCCCGAATTCATCTGGTACCAGCGCTTGATCGCCTGCTCCCATTCGTCGGGAATTTCGGAGAGCACATCGATGCGCGCACGCGTATCCTCGCCGCGCTTGGTGTCATGCGTGGAACTGCCCGAAGTCGCGTCGGGCCATTCGGCATTGCGCATGCGGTTCCATTCGTGAAATGCATCGATGTTAATGCCGAACGCGTCGGGCTCGCCACCGACCTCGTTTAATGATGCGAGCGGGTAGTAGCGATAAAGCGCGGTGTCCTCGAAACCCTTCGCCATCACCGGCGAGGTGAACTGCTGGAAGCGCAGGACGAACTCGCCGCGCTCGAGGCGCTCGCTCTCACTGAGCCCGGCCGGATGATCAAGCAGCAACACTGACGCGATGAAATCGTAAATCGATGCGCTGACCGTTGGATTGCGCCGTTTCGCGCGCCGAATCGCCGTCATGATGTGCTGGCGATCCCCATCGTCAACCTTGGCGGTCTCCGGCCGCACATAGGAGCGATAGACCGGGAAGCATGCGATCACTTCTTCGAGCGCGGCCTCGAGGCCGTTGAGAGTGAAGTCGCGCGACCATCGATGCTGCTCGGAGATGCGATCGAGGCGCCGCGACAGCACCGCCATCTCACCTGACATCGCGGTCTGGATGATGAGCTTCTTGCTCTCATGCACGATGTCGCGGAATCTGTGCCGCTCGCCGATAAACTCCGCATAGAGATCGCGAAAGCGCGGCTGATTTTCGCTCGCGACGAAGAGGCGGCCCACCAGATTCATAAACTCGTAGCCGGTGGTTCCGTGCACTGGCCAGGGCTGTAGCTTCTCGTGCTCGCCGAGGATTTTTTCAACCACGAGGTAAAATGGCCGTTCCGGGTCGAGGCCGCGATCGTTCCGGGGCAGCGCCTCCGCGGCGGTGCGCTGCAAACGGCGCAGGTACTGGAGCGGATCGAGCAGGCCATCGACATGGTCGATACGCAAGCCGTTGATGAGGCCGCGCCCAATCAGCTTCAGGATCATTTCATGGGTCGCATCGAACACCGCGCGATCTTCCATTCGGATCGCGGCCAGCTCGTTGATGTCGAAAAACCGCCGATAGTTGATTTCGTCCGACGCGACCTTCCAGAAGCTGAGCCGGTACGCCTGGTCTGCCAGCAAACTCTCCAGCCGATCGAAGCTGCGCGGGTCGCCGTTGACGCCGTTAAGGTCCTCCAGCGAATCCTCGATGGCATCGCGGACATCCGCGCTCTTCTCATAGAGGTCCGAGATCCGCCGCCGGATGACCGGGATCTCGCGCCGCCGCTCGCGAACCTTCTTCAGGTCTGAGTCGGTGCGCTCGGGTAGATGCTCGACGGCGTTGAGGATGCTTTCGAGTTCGAGCACATCGGGATCGGAATCACCGAGCTTCTGGGAGAGCGCGCGCAAGGCCGGCTTGAGAATCCACTGCAGGCTGCGCGGCGCGAGCGGAAACGAATGCTCGAAGTAGCGCGCGCGAAAGGTGCCGCTGCCGTTGTCATAGGCAATCTGGATTTCCTTGTTCTCCAGCACCTTGCCGTATTGCTCGCCCAGCACCGGCAGCAGAATCTTGTTGATGAGATCGTGCTTGGGCGGATTCCAATCGACATCGAAGAAATCGGCGTACGGCGAGCTCGGCCCATTCTCGAGCACGTCGTTCCACCACTCATTGGCGGAATCGCCGATCGCCATGTGGTTGGGCACGATGTCCTGCACGATGCCCATGCCGCGCTCCTGCAGCATCTGCGCGAATTGCGCGAATTCGTCTTCGCTGCCGAGTTCCGGATTGATCGCGCGATGGTTGGTTACGTCATAACCGTGAACGCTGCCCTTGCGTGCCTCGGTAATCGGCGACAGGTAGCAATCGCTGATGCCGAGATCGTGCAGATAGCCGACCAGCCCCATCGCATCTTTGAAATTGAAGTCGCGATGAAGCTGGAGACGATAAGTGCCGTTGGGAATTCTGGAGCTCATGTTAGTCAGGTGTGGTGCTCCCTGGAGATTGTGAAGTCGAAGACTCTGTCCGTTAAATGTTATCAGCGCGGGCCGCGGAGCCGAAGCATATGGCCGGTCGGCTTTGCTGCCGAAGCTTCGCAACGCTCTGGCCCCCGGTCCCGTCGAGGTCGTTCACGCGGCGCACAGGACACTTCCCGGCAACGGCGCGAAGTGGGTTTGTTTTTTCGCCTCAAATCGATGGCGTCCTTCAGCGCGGTGACTTCGATCGTTGAGTTACCACATCAAAAAAATGCCCTATTTCCTTACACTTAATGGGTTTGTTTTGGCATTTTTTATAATTACCGACGACGCCTGAAACGCCAACGGCGCCCATCGGGGCGCCGCTAAACCATCGTAGCATACCTTGACCTCGCATTCAGCCCCGCGAGGCCTACAGACCCTCAAGCTTGATCTCTCCCGATGCGATGCGCTGGAGCGTCTCCGCGTATAGTTGATGCTCTACTCCAAGAACTCGTTTTGCGAGGCTTTCCGACGTGTCGTCGGACTTCACCGCCACCTTCGTTTGCGCCAGGATGCGCCCCTCGTCGTATTCCGCATCCGCGATATGCACCGTCGCCCCCGATTCCTTCTCCCCCGCCGCAATGACCGCCTCGTGTACGTGCTGCCCGTACATCCCCTTGCCGCCATGCTTCGGCAACAGCGCCGGATGCATGTTGAGCACCCGTCCGCGATAGCGCGCGAGCGTCTTCGGCCCCAGCTTCTTCATATAGCCGGCCAGCACGATGAGGTTCACCCGATGCTTCTCCAAGGTGGCGAGAATTGCTTCATCGAGGCGCTCCGGATCGGGGTGGATGTGCGAGCTCAGGTGAAATGCCGGTACGCGCGCCGCCATCGCGCGGTCAAGCACCATCGCATCAGAGTTGTTGCTGATGACCACGCATGGCTCGGCATCGAGGCGCCCCTCGCGGCACGCATCGAGGATCGCCTGCACGTTGCTTCCCCCGTGCGAAGCGAGGAATCCCAGTCGCAGTTTCATTTGAGGTCCATCGGCGCGAGCATTATAGGACGCCACCGGCTCAAGTCGCATCCCTCATTGCGACGGCTTTTTCAGGTTGACCGCGGAAACCCATCGATGAAAAAGTCCTCGCGCGCGGTCGTCGGCTGAGTGCCGAAGATACGCCATTGGGGGGCGAGCGTTGTTGAAGCGCGAACAACTACTTCCACCGCTGGTTTTCATGCTGATCCAGGCGGTGCTCTCTTTCGATGTCGTCTTTCATGATCCGACGGTCGGCTACGATGCGCCCTCTCATCTCCATTACGTCGCTACCCTGGCCCAATTTGAACTGCCCGACCGCCATCAGACCATAGAGTTCTTCTCGCCGCCGCTACCCTACGTTATCCCGGCGCTGGTGAAGGCGATCGGCGGAGTATCGCTATGGTGGGCGGCAAAAGCCGGCCAGCTCATGAACCTGATCTTTTCCATCGGGCTGTGCTGGTGCGTCCTGAAGATCTGTGACGAGCTCGAGGCGGGTTCGATACGACTTCAATTCTGGTCGCTCGCGTTACTCGCGATCGTGCCGGTTTACTACAAGTCCTTTTCAATGGTGCGCGGCGAACCGCTGCTGGCCCTGATGGTGGTCGCGAGCGTGTACTGGACATTGAGGGCGTATCGCAATGTCCCCCGGCACGCGAAGGACTTCGCAATCCTCGGCGTGCTGCTGGGGCTGGCGATTCTCAGCCGGCAATGGGCTTTTTTGATATTCCCGCCGTTGGCCGCCTTCGCGCTGCTGCTTCCGGCCGCGAACCTGAAAGGACGGCTACTCAATTTGCAGCCATTGCTGATCTCCTTCGCGGCGGCGGCGTTGGTGGGCGGATGGTTCTACCTGAGTCTCGATCTCCGATTCGGAAGCTTTGCGACATTCAGTCGCAAAGGCGGACCGTGGTCACTATCAAATCAACCGGAGCGATTCTATTCTGGGCTCGGCCTCGATTCCCTGTTTAGCGATCCAATTCGGCCTGCGTACGCTAACGAGTTTATCCCGACGTTTTATTCGGAGTTCTGGGGCGACTATCAATGTTATTTCGTCGTCTACGGTCGCTATACGATGGGGCCTTTCATCTCGGGCAGAGACCTAAAACAAGCGCTGGACGCGAAGTCCGCGCCTTTTTTTCTCAGCACCAATCGATACAGGATTGGCGCCGCACTCGGACGCGCGCAGGCACTCGCGATGGTACCGTCATTGGTCTTTCTCGGAGGCCTTGTCATAGGTACACGCGCGGTGTTCGGCATCGGCGGTGACCACCGCGGATGGGGGCTGATCGCCATGGTGGTGGTGAGTTCACTGCTGGGCTATTTAGCATTCGTGATTCGGTTCCCAAAGCTGGGTAGCGGCGACATCATCAAGGCGACCTACATGCTGCAGGTAGTGCCGCTGCTTGCGATGCTCGGAGCGAAATTCGTCATGACCATTGAGGAGCGGTGGCCGAGAGTGTTCCTAGTTCTGGCAGGAATGCTGGCGCTAAGCGGCATCCTCAACGCGCCGTTCCTGTTTACGCGATACGTAATAGCCCCCTGGTAGGAACATCAGATAGCGCTGTTCCTAGAGATTGGTCGGTCACGTCCCGCCGAATTTCTTCCGACAGTAGTTCGAACACGGCGCGTTTGCTCGTCTGGTCCTGCTCGCGCCGGACTTGTGACAACAGCCAGATCCTCGTCGGCCTTTCAGTGGTGATGAACTTGGCTCCCTGATTGCAGGTTGAACAGAGCGCACGAGATTCGAAACTTCGTCTTTGCCTCCGAGACTCTTCGCCTTGATGTGAGCAACGTGAAAACAAGCCTTGCGACCGGTATACCAATCAAATGTGTTCAGCGTAATCCGCACATTTGATAGAATCATTCCGCAGGAGAACTGGACCGCAGTTTTGCTGAAATTGGTGGCAGGAACATATCCTCCATTTTCATTCGATTTAGCTTTTCAGGTTCCATTTTACCCTGCTGTGATCCGCGCTAAGTAACCGAAGAATAGCGAGCGCGAGACTTCGTCTCATTTTGGTTAGATCACATCAAACCCTATTTCCTTGAAATAACCAAATGTTGAATCATAGTACTCCGGTGTGCGAGTTGAGTCTTCCGAGTCTCCATGAGGTACTACGATCACCATGCCCTGTCGTGCTCGCGAGTAACACCCGGTATGCGTTCTTGAGATAGGTCTGTCTTTCTTCTTTTCTGATCGCGTTCCATCTATTCCCAACAAACGACCAATGACCCCAGCCCGCGCGGCTATGGCGAAAATCAGCATCCCACGTCACACAGGCCCAGTCCACTTCGAGGCCCTGCACGTGAAATTCGGTCGCTACATCTTCAAGATAGTATGAAGAGCGCACATCGTCTCTTCCATCGAGAAACCAATGCACCGGATCTACCGGCGATTTTACAAAGATAGCATGAGGTCTAAGCCGTTCAGCTTGAGACGAGACGAGCATACCATAACGCTCAGTACCACGCGCTTGGGCTTTTAACCAGTGTTTGGCTTTCGCTAGATCGCGAGTAATCACAATGGGATATTTGTCACGGAGCTTGCTCAAAGTTTCTTGCGATAGACCAACATGCAAATCCAGCAATTGCTTAACCAGCTCCGAGACATGTTCCGAGCGAAAAGATCTCATTGAGACGGATAGATGCAAAGCTTCGTTTAGAATCACGTTTCGACGAGATTTGATTGTTTTCAAAACGCGCCCTGCACCGTATTCTGCGTCGGTCAATCGCGATGAAATATGAATCTGCCAGTCGGGAAAGTACTTTTCGAGCGATTCAATCCATTCGCTGATTCCTGCCTCCCCTCGATTTATCTCCTGACCGCCGCCAACGAGACAAACTACCACTGCCCAATCGCGATGGCGGTCGAGACACGAAATTAAAAACTTGGGTTCAGAATCGGCAAAACCTGAGATGTTTTTCTTCTGCTGCATGAACGACGCAGTTTGTTCAAGATTCCAGGCACGCTGTGCTTCATCGAAAATTGCGACATGCTCGATCGGCGGTCGCGTCGAGTCCCTGAGACATTCGTCGCGGAATTCATGTACGTTCTGAATGAACGTCTTAACTTTTCGTCTTGCATCGCCTCGCGTCAATTTTCGACCCGAGGCTTTTTCGTTGGCTTCGTGGTCGCGCGCAAGCGCCTCGCGTAGAACCGCGACTAAGGGGCCGTTTCCTGAGAGAAAGACGCTATGGAATCGGTCCGAGGCGTCGCGGTGGCGAGTAGCGGTGTTGAGGCCGACTAAAGTCTTGCCAGCGCCCGGCACTCCCGTCACAAAGCAGATCGCTTCAAGCGTCTCTTTTCGGCATCTTTTATGATGTCCGAAATGGCTTCTGAAGTGGAAGTCAAATTGATCGCTGTCGCATCGTTGCGAGAAATGGCCTCCACGGAATGTCCGCTGTACAAGGCTTGGGCGGCTTCGACGATGGTCGGAGTCGGACTATACCGACCCATTTGCCACTGGTGCGGATCAACCTCCGGATGGTTCTGGGCGAACGATAAAACGCGCTCTATGACGTCCGGCAACGATGTGGCGCTGCTGCAGATCGGGCGTAGGAGATGGTCGCGATCTAATTTTCCAGAGAAGCAGCATTCGCTGGCGGGAGCTTTAGTGGCGATAAGTACAGGAGCGATTAGCGGCTTGTGGCTCGTCTCGTGGAAGTTCTTTAAGTCGAGGGCATAGTCCCAAACCTGCTCCAGAGCCGCAGAACTGAACTCTTTCTCATCGACCTTAAATTCCAGAACGAAAATTGCAGCCCCAATTATTAGAACGATGTCAACGCGTTTTCCCATCCGAGGGATGAAATACTCGAACGAGATAAAGCCCTCTCTCCCCTTGAGCGCGGCCTTCATGATCAGAGATTTGCTCCAACCATGCTCGCCGCTGATTTATTTCAAGCGAGAACGGGTTGTTTGGGCGAGCCCTCCAAGAATCTCCTCAGACGACGAATTAAGAAATTCTGAAATGGACGCCGAATAAAAATCTCGCCTCATTTTATACAGCTGATTGATTTCTTCGGGAGTTGAGAGTTCCTGCCATTGCCCTCATCGCACCGGGACGGGGCGTTTCGGAGGAGGAGGGCGCAGCAAATCGGCGCGCGCGAGGGAGACTCGATGCGGCGTCTTCAAGGAAGACAGCATCTCGGAGATCGATTGGTTCAACTTCGGATGCATTAGCGTCGGCGCCAACTCGGCCATCGGCGCGAGGACGAAGCGGCGCTCCTGCAAGCGCGGATGCGGCACTATCAGCGCCCGCGTGTTGATCACTTCCTTGTCGAAGAACAGCAGGTCCAGATCGATGAGGCGCGGTTTGTATTTTCCCCGCAGCGGCTTGCGGCCTTTGTAAGGCTTGCGGCCCATCCCGCGCTCGATGGTGAGCAGCCGCTTCATCAGCTCTTCGGGCGTGATTTCGGTATCGACCTCGATGACGCCGTTGAGGAACGGCCACTTGAGCATCAGCTCGTCGCCGACCGGTTCAGTCTCGTAGATCGAGGATTGGCGCACGACGCGCGTACCGGGGATGGCAGCGATTTTTTGAATCGCCTCCCGGTAATTACCGGCTCGGTCGCCGAGGTTACTGCCTATTCCGATGAAAGCCCTATGGGGCATCCGTAACGTTCACAGTTTGAGCGCTTTAATTCGTTCGACCGCCTCTTTCAATCGATCGCTCGACACCGTCAATGAGAATCGAACGAAACCTTCACCACCCTTGCCGAATCCGGAGCCCGGAGTGATCGCCACCCCGGCCTCTTTCAGCACGCGCTCAGTGAACGTGACCGAGGTGTATCCCTTGGGGACCTCGGCCCAGACGTAGAATGTGGCGCGCGGCAACTCGCATGCGAGCCCCATCGCGCGCAAGGCGCCGACCAGCAGATCGCGGCGCTCCTTGTAGATGGCGCAGTAGGCCTGGAGTTTGTCGCCATCGCCGCCTTCGAGCGCCGTGATCGATCCTTCCTGAATCGCCTGCGGCACGCCCGAATCCATGTTGGTTTTGACTTTGCCGAGTGCGCCGACCAGCGCGGCATTGCCGACCACGAAGGCGGCGCGCCATCCGGTCATCGAGAAAGTTTTCGATAGCGAATGGAAATCGACCGCGCATTCACGGGCGCCATCCACTTCGAAAATGCTCGGGGCCTTGTAGCCGTCGTAGGCGATTTCCGAATAGGCATTGTCATGCGCAAGAATGATATTGTGCTTGAGGCAGAAGGCGACCGCGTCCTTGTAGAATCCCACTTCGACGGTCGCGCCGGTCGGATTGTTGGGATAGTTGAGCCATAGCATTTTGGCTCGGCGCGCGATCTCGGCGGGTATCGAATTCAGGTCGGGCTTGAAGCCGTTCTCCTTACGCAGAGTGAGGTAATACGGTTCCCCGCCATTGAAGACGCATCCCGAGTAGTAGACCGGATAGCCGGGGTCGGGGATGAGCACGATGTCGCCGGGATCGACCACTGCGGTCGAGAAATTCGCGATGCCTTCCTTTGAGCCAATCAGCGCGCAGACTTCATTCTGAGGGTTGAACTCGACGCCGAACCGGCGCTTGTACCATGCCGATGCGGCCTGGCGATATTCCAGTAGGCCCTCGTAATCCGGATAGCGATGGTTCTTGGGCGCATCGGCCGCGCGCTTGATGCTCGAAATGATGTGGTCAGGAGTCGGAAGGTCAGGATCGCCAATGCCGAGGCTGATGACATCCACGCCTTTGGCCGCGACTTCCTTCTTCAGGCGGTCGAGCTCGGCGAACAGATACGGAGGTAAGAGGCCGAGTCTCGAGGCGGTCTTGATCTGCACGTGGTAGCTGAATCTCCGTGAAATTAGAGTTGCAAAATAGAACTAACATACTTGGCGGGGGCTTCGAAACAATTGGGACGATTTTGCGACAAAATTTCACTTTTGGCGAAAGGGCAAGCGCGCGCCGGCGGTCCGGGTCGCATCTTTCGGTCGGCAATAAAGATTGCAATAGCAAATTCGGCCAGATTTGAACGCCCGTTCAAAAAGCTTCCGCCGCGAAATCTTTGTTAATGCGCAAACCCCTTCTCTCCGAAGGGAAATTTACTTTTCTTGGAGAGTCGAAAAACCCCCGTAAGCTCTCCCCTAAAACCTTCAGTATTAAAGTTGCTTGATCATGGATAGTCGTAGTGTTAGACAAATTAACATATCGATTTCTGGCAGCGTGAACCGCCGAGGATTAATGCTGAATAGGTTGTCTGCGGGATACGTCGAGCGGTTAGAACTTGAACATCTGAGCCGGAAGACCGATAACGAAACAGACGCCTGCTCTGACCGCGTAGAGTTGGTGCCTGGCTGGCCATAACCAGTACTGCAACCGGATTGTCTGGGTTCCTAGCTAGAACATGAACCGGACCCTGCTTCCTCTAGCTATCACCTTGCTGGTCTTCGGACTCGGCACGTTGGCGTTTTCCCAGCGGCCGTGGGCGCCGCGTGCCGATGTCGAACAGCCGATTCCGTTCAGCCATCGCGTCCACGCCGGCGTCAATCAGATTCCCTGCCAGTTCTGCCATGAGTATGCGCGGCGGTCGCAGACCGCGGGCGCGCCGCCGGTCGCGAAGTGCGTCGGATGCCATGGCGCGTCGATCGTGGGCGGCCTCGCGCCGGTCACGCGGCCCTGGACGGACGACAAGCAACCGCCCTTCGAGATTCGATGGAACCGGGTTTACACCTTGCCCGATTTCGTCCGTTTCACCCATAAGCCGCACATCAACGCCGGAGTGCAATGCCAGGAATGTCACGGCCCGGTGCAAACGATGGATCGCATCGTGCCGGTGCATGAGATCAACATGGGCTTCTGCGTCGAATGTCATACCAAACGCAAAGTGACCCTCGATTGCGCGGTGTGCCACCACTAGGAGCGATCATGGCGGAAGGATTCACCAGGCGCTCTTTCATAAAACTGGCGGCATCGGCCGGGGCGGCCGCCGCGATCCCCGGATGCCAACCGGCGGCACGCAAGCTGATCCCCTACGTCGTGCCCGATGAGAACGTCATCCCCGGCGTGCCGACGTTTTACGCCACCACTTGCAGTGAATGCTCGGCCGGATGCGGCCTCATCGCGAAGGTTCGCGAAGGACGCGTCATCAAGCTGGAGGGCAATCCCGGCGATCCCATCGGCAAGGGCGCCATCTGTGCGCGCGGGCAGGCGGGTCTGCAGGGACTCTACAATCCCGACCGCTTGCGCTCGCCGATGCTGCGCGGCGCGGATGGCAAGCTCAACAAAATTTCCTGGGACGATGCATTGAAGCTGTTCGTCGATCATCTGAAGAAGGCGGCCGCCGCCGGCAACGATCGGGTCGCGATGATCGGGTCGCCGCCGGGCCCGACGCTGCAAAAAATCAGCGCGGCGTTCCTCGGCGCATGGAAGTCGAACCTCGCCGTCTATTACGAGGCGCTTAGCGATGAGCCCGCGCGCGAGGCCGCAGAGCTGGTGTTCGGACGGCGCGATCTTCCCGCATATCGAATCGATCAGGCCGAAGTGCTGCTTTCCTTTCGAGCGGACTTCCTCGAAACCTGGCGCTCGCCGATCGAGCTCGCGCGTCAGTATGCGGAATTTCGCGCGCCGAAGGATCGCAACGGCGCGCTCACAATCGGTCGCGCGATTTACGTCGGCCCTCGATTTAACATGACGGCGGCGAAGTGCGACGAATGGATTCCCTCGCCCGCCGGCGCCGAGGCGATGCTCGCGCTGGCAATCCTGCACGTCATCCTCGCGCAGGGATGGGTGCAGCCGAACAGCGGGCGTCGATGTCGCTACGTTGAAAAGCTTCACGGCCTCGTACGATCCCGCCTCGGTCGGTCAGAAGACCGGCGTCTCCGCCGATCGCATCAGCAAGATTGCCGAGCGCTTCGGCAAGGCCGACGGCGCGCTGGCGCTGGCAGGTGGCGACGATCCCACGTTGCATGCGGCCACGTATATCCTCAATGCGGCAACCGGCAACCTCGGGCGCACGATGCAGTTTTACGATGGCGAGCCCGCCGAGACCGTCGCGAAGAGCGATGACGTGGCAGCCGCGATCGAGAAACTTCGCATCGGCATCGTCGGGAAGTCGAGCGGCGCGGTGAATGGGTTGGCGGACCTGGAGTTCACGACTTCGGGCGTCGATGTGCTGCTGGTCGCGGGCGCATCCAATCCGATTTACTCGATGCCACTCGCGTGGCGAACGACCGAGGCATTCAAGAAAGTTCCCTTCGTGGTGTGGGCCGGCACGGTTCCCGACGAATCCGCCGACCTCGCGCATCTGCTGCTGCCGATTCATCATCCGTTGGAATCGTGGCGCGATACTTTTCCGCGCGCCGGCGTGCACGGTCTCGGGCAGCCGGTCATGCAGCCGGTTTTTGCGAGCAAGCCGCTCGGCGATGTGCTCATCGCGGTCGCGAATCAAAGCGGCGGCGCCTCGCTCCCGTGGAAAGACTCGGCCGAGGCAGTCAAGAGCGAATGGGCAAAACTCGCCGGCGGAAAAGATGCCAACGAGTTTTGGGTCAAGTCGCTAACCGAGGGTGGGATATCCTCCGAGGTCACGCCGGCCAAGGTCGCTCTGAAGGCCGAGGCGCTGAAAAACAGTCCCAATGCGCCAGAGATTTCGCGGCTCGCGGTTTTCGCCTATCCGCATCCGTTTCTTTATGACGGCCGCGGCGCCGACAAACCGTGGCTGCAGGAGATCCCCGAGCCGGTCACGCAAATCGTCTGGGATAGCTATGCCGAGATCCATCCCGACACGGCGAAAGAGATCGGCGTCGCCTCGAATCAGGTGGTGGAGGTCCGCAGCTCGGAGAACGTCATCACGGCGCCGGTGCTGGTCAGCGAGCGGGTCGCGCGAGGCACCATCGCGGTGCCGCTCGGGCAGGGGCACACATCATATGGGCGCTATGCGACGAATCGCGGCGCCAATGCTTTCACGCTCCTGCGCCCGCGGCATGCGCACATCGAGGTCACGGCGCGCGCAACCGGCGACGTTCAGAAGAATGTCACGCCGGCGGGATTTGACTACATGCTCGGGCGCACCTTTGCCGAGGCGGTAAGTCTCGAGCAGCTCGCCAATAACATCGCGCCAAAATACGTCGAAGAGGAACTGCCCGACGAGCCGTACGAGATGTACGCATCGTATGCGCCCAATCGGAAGCATATGTGGGGCATGACCATCGACCTCAACGCCTGCACCGGATGCAGTGCGTGCGTCGCCGCCTGCTATGCGGAAAACAACGTGCCGATTGTCGGCAAGCAGTTGGTCGACGATGGCCGCATCATGTCGTGGATTCGCATGGATCGCTATTTTCCCGAGCCCGCACATCAAGAACCGCAGCCGCCGCTCTACCTGATGCCGATGCTGTGCCAGCAATGCGATCATGCGCCATGCGAGCCGGTCTGCCCGGTGTTCGCCGCGGTGCATACTGACGAGGGCCTCAACGGGCAGATTTACAACCGATGCGTCGGGACGCGCTATTGCGAAAACAACTGCCCCTATAAGGTGCGGCGCTTCAACTGGTTCGATCCGGACTGGCCGGAGCCGTTCCATCTCCAACTCAATCCGGACGTCACGGCCCGCAGCATGGGTGTGATGGAAAAATGTACATTTTGTATCCAGCGCATCGTCAGCGCCGAGATCGACGCGAAGCTCGAGAAGCGCGAGGTGCGCGACGGCGAGATCATTACCGCATGCGCGCAGGCGTGCCCCACCAAAGCGATCTCATTCGGCGACCTGAAGGACCCGGAGAGCGAGATGATGAAGCGTCGCGCGGCGAATAAGAATCGTGCCTATCGCTCGCTGGAGGCGCTCAACACTCAGCCGGCGATCATGTATCTGCGCAACGTCTATCACGAGCGGGAGAAATCGTAGTGGCTGCCGCGATTGAACCCATCAACACCAATCCGAGCTATGCCGATATCGATCGCGGCGTGCATCGCATCATGTCGCCGCCCGGCCTGTTGTTCTGGGCCTGGATCGGTTTCTGCGCGACGCTGGTAGGAATCGCGGCGCTCTGCTGGACTCGTCAGATTTATACCGGCCTGGGCGTCACCGGCCTGAAGCAGCCCACGATGTGGGCGGTATACATCACCAACTTCGTGTTCTGGGTCGGAATCGCGCACTCGGGGACGCTGATCTCCGCGATTCTTTATCTCTTCCGCACGCGATGGCGCACCGCGGTCTATCGGCTGGCGGAAACCATGACCCTGTTCGCCGTGCTGACGGCGGGACTGTTTCCGCTCGTCCATCTCGGACGTGTATGGAATGCTTACTGGTTGTTGCCCTACCCGAACGAGCGCTACCTGCAGCCGAATTTCCGCTCGCCGCTGGTATGGGACGCCTTCGCGGTGTCGACCTACCTCACCATCAGCGCGACCTTCCTGCTGATGGGGCTGATTCCCGATATCGCGAACGCACGCGACGCGGCGAAGGGCTGGCGCAAGACCTTCTACTCGCTGCTGTCATTTGGATGGTATGGCTCGGTCGAGCAATGGCGTCATTTTCAGATGATGTATCTGCTGCTGGCGGGCCTCGCGACGCCGCTGGTCATCTCGGTGCACAGCGTGGTGTCGTGGGACTTCGCGATGGCGCAGTTGCCCGGATGGCATAGCACGATCTTCGCGCCCTATTTCGTTGCGGGCGCGATTCTCTCCGGCGTCGCGATGGTGCTGACGCTGCTGATCCCGATGCGCTGGTTGCTTAATCTGGAAGGCTTCATTACGCCATGGCACCTCGATAACCTCGCGAAGGTCATTCTGCTGACCTCGCTGATTGTCAGCTATTCGTACATCACCGAAACCTTCATGACCTGGTACGGCCAAGACCAGTTCGAGGTGGTGACCTTCCAGATGCGCTACTTCGGTCCGTGGGGGCCGCTGTTCTGGCTGATGGTGTTCGGCAACTGCGTACTTCCGCTGTCCCTGTTCTCGCCGCGAATCAGGCGCAGCACCATCCCACTCTTCATCGTCACCATTTTCGTCAACATCGGAATGTGGCTGGAGCGTTTCGTGATCATCGCGGGCTCGCTGGCGACCAATTTCAACCCGTCGCAATGGAGTTTCTTTCATATTTCGATCACCGAATTCATGATCACCGTCGGCAGCTTCGCGTGGTTCCTGATGCTGTTCTCGCTGTTCACCCGCTACCTGCCGATCATTTCGATGACTGAATTGAAGGAAGGGATTGGCTGGCTGCGGCACTCGCTGCGCGACGATTACTACCCGGATATTTCAAGGGACGGTAAATGAGCGCCGAACTCGAACTGGTCGGCACTTTCGCCGACGAAGAAAAATGCGTGCACGCGGTCGAAGCGTTGAAACGCGACGGCATCGCGTTCCGCGTCTTTTCGCCGATCCCCAGCGAGCATTTGCTGCACGCGATCGGGCGCGGCCTCAGTCCGGTGCGCATATTCGTGCTGATCGGCGGCATCGCGGGCGTACTGACCGGCATCGCGGTAACCGTCGGCACCTCGTGGGAATGGAACCTCGTCGCGGGCGGCAAGCCGGTGGTGTCGTTGCCGCCGTTCATCATCATCATGTTCGAATTGATGATCCTGTTCGGCGGATTGTCGGCGGCGCTGAGCTTCTTTGTATTCGCGCGTCTGCCGCACTTCGATCCAGTTGCCGGGTGGTCGGAACGATTCGGCGCCGATCGCTTCGGAATCGCGGTCGCTTGCGATGAGGCCGACATCGCAAGAATCGAAACATTGATGCGCGAAGCAGGCGCCGAAGACGTCGCGCATGAAGACCCGCGTCCGCGCGAATTGGTCACGCACTGAGGCGGTCAAGAAAAGAAAAGATTCGCAATGAGCGCTCATTCTAAAGCATCGGTGCCGAAAGCTCCCGCGATGATTCCGGGCGCCGAAGGTATCCGCACGCCGATGGCGCTGGTCGCGGTGTGCGCAATCCTCACGCTGATCGGTGTCGCAGGATTCATCGCCGGCGTGATGACCGAGACGGAACCGCATGCTTGGCAGGCATTCCTGGTGAACTTCCTATTTTTCTTCAGCATCGCGCAGGGCGGCGTGATGATCTCCGGCGCGTTCTACCTGACCCAGGCGCGATGGGGCGGGCCGGGGGCATATCGGCTCGCGGAATCATTTTACATGTTCATACCGGTCGCGTTCGTTCTGTTCTGGGTGCTGTTTTTCGGGCGCGCCGAGCTCTGGCCATGGGTGACGCGACCGGAGCTCGCGAAGAATCCGACCTGGCTCAACACGCCGTTTTTCTTCGGCCGCGAGGGCTTCTGTCTGCTCGCCCTGACGGCGCTGGATTTGTGGTTCATCCGCATCTCGCAGCGCGTCGACGTCCGCCAGTGGGCACTGTCGAATGACAACATCGAGATGCCGCCGACCGCGATTCGCCGCATCGCGCCGGCGCTCGCCATCACCTATGCCGCAGTGATGTCGCTGATCGCCTTCGACCTGATCATGTCGCTGGCGCCGCTGTGGAAGAGCACGCTTTTCGGCGCGTTCTTTTTCGCGGGCGCGTTCTGGAGCGGTATCGTGGCGATGGCTCTGACGGCGGTATTGCTGCGCGGCCGGCTTGGCGCGGGAAACCTTTTCACCCGGGACACCATCCTGCACGATCTCGGCAAGTTCACCTTCGCGTTTTCGGTGTTCTGGGCCTACACGCTGTTCGCGCAATACATCGTGATTTGGTACGGGGACATACCGGCGGAAACGTTTTTCCTCGTGGTGCGCGGCGCGCTGATCGACGGACCCGCCGGCTTCACCTTGTACACGCCGTGGATGATCCCGACCTGGATCGTGCCGCTGCTGGTGTGGGTGATTCCGTTTGTGGTGTTGATGGGCGTCAAGCCGAAGAAGACGCCGGCGATCCTCGGCGCGGTCGCGTTTCTCGGCCTCATCGGCATGTGGATCGAGCGCTATGTGCTGGTCGTCCCTTCGATTACGCCGAAGTACATCCCGTTCAATTGGATCGAGTTGGCGGTGACGCTGGGATTCCTCGGCATCTTCGGCCTATGCGCGATTCCCGGCATGAAGCTGACGGTCGCAGCCGCGACGGCGCCCCAGGTGTTGGAGGCCGCGGAAGAATGAAGCTGCGTCAGCTCAGATACTTCCTGCCAATGCTCGCGATGCTGATTGCCGGATGCGGTGATGATGCCGGCCATCCGATGAGCACGATGGCGCCGAAGTCGGACCTCGCGAACTGGTGCTACGGCATGTTCATGGAGATCACGGCGTGGGATCTTCTGATCTTCGCGATCGTGATCGTCGCCTTCACTCTCGCGGTATTTTTCTTTTCGACCCGGGTGGGCGAGGCTGGGCCACCGACCTCGGTCAGCTCGGATTTGAAACTCGAGATCGCATGGACGCTGGGCCCGGCGCTGATTCTTCTCTTCATCTCGATTCCAACCGTGCGCCTGATTTTCCGCACCCAGCCGCGCCACCCCGCTGCCAACTCATTGCCGATCACGGTCATCGCGCACCAATGGTGGTGGGAATTTCATTATGACGACGGCTCTAAGGTGGTGACCGCGAACGAGCTGCACATCCCCGCGAATCAGCCGATCCATCTGAGCCTCGTATCCAATGACGTCATTCACAGCTTCTGGGTGCCGCGACTGGGTGGGAAACGCGACGTGGTCCCTGGCCAGGTCAATCAGATCGATCTCATCGCGACGGTTCCGGGCGAATATTACGGCCAGTGCGCGGAGTTCTGCGGCGTCTCACATGCCAACATGCGCTTTCGGATTTTCGTCGATAAGCCCGATGACTTCGCGATGTGGGAAAAATCGCAGGCCGAGCCCGGCGTGATTCCCGCGGAAGAAACTCCCGCGAGCCGCGGCGCGCAGGTGTTCGCGAACAGTCCCTGCACCACCTGCCACACTATCAGTGGAGTATCGAAAGGCTATGTCGGCCCCGACCTGACGCATCTCGCCAGCCGCACCACCATCGCGGCGGGCGTGCTCGCCAATAATCCGAAGCTACTGACCGAATGGATCGAACATCCCGACGAGATGAAGCCGGGCGCGCGGATGCCGGACTTTGGCCTCGGCGGTGACCAACTGAGCGACCTGGTCGCATATCTGGAAAGCCTTAAGTAGAGGACGTTTCCATCATGGCTGCCCAACCCAAAGCACTCCCGATTGAAGAGCCGAACTACCTCGAAGGCGGCCTCATCACCTGGTTCAACACCGTCGATCATAAAAAGGTCGCGATGCTGTATGCGATAGCATCGCTGACCTTCATGGCGATGGGCGGTATCGAGGCGTTGCTGATCCGTATCCAGCTGTTCTATCCGGACAATCATTTCGTCTCGGCGGAGTTTTACAACGAGCTGTTCACGATGCACGGCACCACGATGATCTTCCTGGTGGTGATGCCGCTGCTGCTCGGATTCCTGGCGAATTTTCTGATTCCGCTGATGATTGGCGCGCGCGACGTCGCATTTCCGCGCCTCAATGCGCTGAGTTTCTGGATTTTTCTGTTCGGCGGAATTTTTCTTCACCTCGGTTTCTTCTGGCATAACGGCGGATTTCCCAACGCGGGATGGTTCGGATACGCCAACCTGACCGAGCGGATGTACACCCCGGGCCTCCACATCGATTTTTGGGATGTTGGCCTGATCATTTCGGGCGTCGCCACGGTGATGACGGCGGTTAACTTCCTCGCGACCATCGTATGCATGCGCGCGCCGGGCATGACCTACATGCGGATGCCGCTGTTCGTATGGACCATGTTGGTGACGGTGGTCCTCATCCTGCTCGCTTTTCCCGCGCTCACTGTGGGTCTGATTTTCCTCTTCCTCGATCGCTTTTTCGGCGCGCACTTCTACCAGGCGATGGAAGGCGCGACGCCGATTTTGTGGCAGCACCTGTTCTGGCTGTTCGGCCATCCCGAGGTCTATATCATGGCGCTGCCGGCGTTCGGCATAATTTCCGAAATGCTGCCGACCTTCGCGCGCAAGCCGCTGTTCGGCTACCCGATGATGGTTTACTCGGTCATCCTGATCGCGTTTTTGTCGTACGGGGTGTGGGGCCATCACATGTTTGCGACCGGGATGGGACCGGTGGCGGACAGCGCCTTCGCGATCACCTCGATGCTGATTGCGATACCGACCGGCATCAAAATTTTCTCGTGGATCGCGACGGTCTGGGGCGGCTCGCTGCGGATGACCACCGCGATGTATTTCGCGCTCGCGTTCATCCTCGAATTCACCATCGGCGGGCTGACCGGAATCATGTTCGCCAGCCCTCCAGTGGATTTGCAGCAGACGGATTCCTACATCATCGTCGCGCACTTCCACTACGTGCTGTTCGGCGGCGTCGCCTTCGCGATTTTCGGCGCGCTTCTATTACTGGTGGCCGAAGATGACCGGACGCATGCTCGACGAGCGCCTCGGCAAGCTGGAGTTCTGGCTCACCGTCATCGGCTTTCAACGGCACCTTCTTTCCGATGCACATCCTTGGGCAGTGGGGCATGCCGCGGCGCATCTACACCTACGCTCCCGAGATGGGCTGGACGTTCCTCAATCAGTTCGAGACGGTCTGCGCGTTCATTTTGGGCTTGCGTTTCTGGTGTTGTACATCAACATCATCAAGAGCCTGATCAATGGCGAGCGCGCGCCCGCCGATCCGTGGGATGGACGCGGCCTCGAATGGGCAACCACGTCGCCGCCACCGCCGTATAACTTCGGCAACATTCCCAACGTGCGCGGCCGCGATCCTTTCTGGATCACAAAATATGGACGCGCGGGATCGCGCGGCGTCGCGATGTATGCCTCCGGGCAGATTCCCAAGCCGGTGCCCGAGGAGGCGCCGACCGAACCCATCCACATGCCGGCGCCGTCCTTCTTTCCGATCGTGATCGCGGCGGGCCTTTTTGTGATGGGCCTCGGATGGATCGTGCTGTGGTACCGGCTGGTCGCGCTCGGCTTACTCACGATGTTCCTCGGCATCGTCGGAATGGCGTTCGAGTACCCGACCTTCGGGCAGGAAACGCATGAGACCGAGGAAGCGTCGCGCTCGGCCGGCGCCGACGTTCGCAAAGTGGGGCTGTGGTCATTCATCGGATCGGAGTGCCTGTTCTTCGCGACACTGATCTCGACCTACGTGGTGTACAAGGCGCGCAGCCAAGGGGCTCCGGGCGCCGAGATCCTGGAAATACCGCTGACCTCATTCAGCACCTTCATCCTGCTGATGTCGAGCGTGCTGATGGTGCTCGCGCTCAATGCGATCCAGCGCGGCAACCAATTGTGGAATCGCATCTGGCTCATCGGATGTGCATTCTTTGGCATGATTTTCCTCGGCGTCGAGGTCCACGAATTTTACGGCTTTTGGCTGAAGGGCATGGCGTACCAGACCAACCTGTTCTCGCAATGCTTCTACACGCTGGTTGGGACGCACGGCACCCACGTCGCCATTGGTGTCATCTGGATCTGCGTGCTGATCGTGGCGTCATTCACCGGCAAGCTGGACAAATCGCGCGCACTGTCGGTGGAGATGGCGGGGCTCTATTGGCACTTCGTGGACATCGTGTGGGTCATCATTTTTACCCTGGTCTATCTGATGCAGCAGGTTAAGGGCGCATGAGCGACGACACCTACATCGAAAAAGAAGAGGCGCACGTCAGCAACACCGTCTACCTCATCGTCGGCGGATTTCTCATCGTGCTCACCGCGATGGAGATCACAGTGTCGTACTTGCACGCGCTACGGCCGGTGATGGTGCCGATACTGATTGTGCTGGCAATCGCGAAATTCGCGCTCATCGCGATGTTCTTCATGCATCTGCGCTACGAGAAGTGGGCGGTCAACGTGGAATTCCTTTTCCCCTTAAGCATAGCGCTGGGAGTTTTCCTCTCATTCCTCGGCTTGTTTCTGTATTTGTCTCGTCACCTGGTGACTGCGGGATATGGTCTGCACTATTTTTGATTATGAGCTGGATTAGCGACATGCATCCCAGTGTTGCAATTGGCATCGCGGTGCTGATCGCGATCTACGTCGGCGCGGCGATGTTCGGCAATCATCGGGTGACTTCGCGCCACTGGTTCTGGTTCGTCGTAACCGTCGCGGTAACCATTTTCACCTTGGGCCCCGTCGATGAATGGGCGGAGCAGCGCTGCTTCACGATGCACATGCTGCAGCATTTCAACCAGACCTTCGTGATTCCGCCGCTGATGCTGCTCGCGGTGCCGGCTTCGATGCTGCGGCCGTGGGTGCTGAGCAAGTGGGTGCGGCCGTTCGCGGAATTTTTCACCCGGCCGGTGATCGCGTTCCTGACTTTCACCGCGGTGTTCGTGGTGGCGCACAATCCTCCGATTTTCAACCTGATGTGCCGCGACGAGAACGTGCACATCGCGATTCATCTCGCGTTTATGGTCAGCGGCGTCATCATGTGGTGGCCGATCCTGAGCCCGCTGCCGGAGCTGCCGCGCCTATCGTACCCGCTGCAGATTTTTTACATCTTCCTGTTGATGATCCCGATGACGGCGGTCGCTGCGCCAATCACGCTCGCGTACTCGGTGGTGTATCCATGGTACCTCGAAGGGCCGCATCCGTTCGGACTGCGCGCGATGGACGATCAGATCCTCGGCGGCCTGCTGATGTGGGTTGGACAGGGAACCTACCTGATGTGCGTGTTCACCGCGATTTTCTATCAGTGGTCGCGGCGCGAGGATGACAGCGACGTCCCGAGCATCGAGGAGCCGCGGCCGCGTCTGCGCGTCATCCCCGGACGCATCCGCGCCTAGCTGGGTAGAACCCGCAGCGGAATATTCGCCGCCGCGGGCACGGCTTTGCGATAGGCGAAACTCAGTGTCCATAAAGTCGCCGCGCTGTAGGTGAGTCCTCCGATCGCGATTGCGACCGCCCCCAGTTGTGCGAGCGCGACGGACGACATCATAAATCCCGCGACCAGGATGGCTACCCCAGCATTGTACGCGATGAACACCATCCATCGTGGAGGTTTGATCGACAGCTCCGCGATGGTGACCGCGCGCCAGCCAGCGGCGGTCCGCGCATGAACCACGAAGCCGGGGTATAGTTGATAGGATACTCCAATTATGAAATTGGAAACCCAGCCGAGCAGGCCCATCGCGCCGTATGCCGAGGCGATGCGGCTCCCGGCGACGCCCTGCGGACCGATTATGGCGAGCGTCAGTCCGCAAACGATCGCGAGCACCAGCCAGATGATTCCCGCGATGGCGTGGCGCGCGCTGAAGTCGATCGGCATCCGATGTGAGCGCACCAGGCGACCGATCGTGACCATGTAGGCGACCAGCGCCATCGCGATGGCGAGGCTCCAGAAAATCGCGCCCGGCCAGCCAAGCAGCAGCGTTATGCCCAAGGCGAGCGCGCCGACCGCGAGTGCCCACAGCTGCCACATCGCACTGCGAGGCAAATGGAGCTTCGGCAGCAGGAACGCCGGCAACATGCGATACGACACCGCGCAGATGGTCAATGTCACCCATCCGACCGCCGCGAAGTGGACGTGACTCGCGAGGTTGGTGAGCACGTCGCCGCCGAGGAAGTTGTAGGTTTTGTCGAGCGACAGCACGAACCCGATCGATGCCGCCACGAACAGGAAGCAGATCGAAAGAAACATCCCGGTTTCCGCAACGCCGCGCCCAAGCTGCGCATAGAGGCAGGGAATCATGTTGGCTGCGAACATCGCGATGCTGACGATCAGGATGCCCGCCGAGAACCAGGTGCCGACCCAAATCCCGTTGGCGAAGTGCGACACCAGGCCGATGGTGCCGATGATGAAGAGCACGAGCTGCCAGATCGCCATGCGCGGATACGCGATCGGATGGCGCGTGAGCGAGGGCACGTAGCGATACATCACGCCCATGATCGAGGCGCTGATCCATCCGAGGGTGAACGTATGCACCAGCGCGAGGATGGGTGGCTGGTAGAAAAAGTCGACTATCTGGCTGACGAGAAATGGCGCCGCGACAACGCCGCACGCGAACCAGATTACGGCGCTGGTGAAGAAATGGATCGGGAGCCGCCCGATCCGAAGCGCGTCGGGCTTTTTGATTTCCGCGCTCATCAACCGCACAGAATATCCGACCGCGCGAGGACTTTAGAATCGGATGCTAATCGTCGATCAATGCCGAATCGTATCCCGCCCGCGCGAGAGCGTGCCGCGCGGCATCGAGGATTCGCGGCGTGGTGGCATTCGGATGGGTCGGGACTTCCGGCGCCTCGCGAATCTTCGCGAGCAGCTCCGCGTGCTCCGACGCGGCCAGCTTCTCACATAGGTCATAAACGCCGCGGTCGCCTTCCTCGATGGGATTGTGCGCGGTGAGCACGGTGCGAATCGCGCGAATGATCGGGGGCGTCGGAATCGGCATCAGCAGCGAGACGATCGCGCCGTGATCGAGGCGCAGCCGCGCCGCTTGCTCCAGCGGCGATCCTTGCAGCCGCGCCGCGGCGGCCAGGAGAATCTTTTCCTCGATGCCGATGTGCTTCAGAATGCCGCGGCGGAAGCCGTCGTAGGCCGCAAGCTCCTCGGGCGTGCGGCAGTCGCCGGTGCGTTCCAGCAGCGCGTCGAGGCGCCGATGGTCCGCGGTCAGGAATTGCGGTATCGATTCCATTAGCGGGATGACTTTATCAGGGGATGCGGGCTTATCGAAGAATTTGCGCGCGCGGATTATAGTGAGCTACTAGTTCCCAGTTGGAGTCTTCACGATGCAGCATTCCAGGTCCCGAATTATCCTCGACGGCGCGATCGCTGGGCTGCTCGGCGCGGGAGTGGTCGCGCTGTGGTTTCTGATTTTCGATGCCGCGCGCGGCCAGATTTTCGAAACCCCGGTGATGCTTGCCGCCGCCATCCTGCACGGATCGCATCCGGAAGGACTCAGCGCGATCCAGCTGATGCTGGAATATTCGGTGCTGCATTTCACCGCTTTCATCATCGCGGGAATTGTCGGGGCCAATCTCCTCGAAGCCGCCGAGAACGAGCCGACGCTGATGATTTCGCTGCTGGTGTTCCTTGGCGCCTTCGACGTCTTCTTCGTCGGTGTGGTGATGTTCCTCGGCGCCGGGGTAATGCACGCGGTTACGTGGTGGGGAATCGTCGTCGCGAACCTGCTCGCGACGGTGACGATGCTCTACTACTTCCTGTCCCGCCATCCGGCGCTCGCGCGCAACCTGCTCGGACCGTGGATTCCGATTCTCCAGGAGGGCCTGACGGCGGGACTGGTCGGCGCGGTGATCGTCGCCGCGTGGTTTCTCGCCTACGACCTGGCGATGGGTGAAGCGTTCAAGACGCCGCTGCTGCTGGGCGAAGCGATCTTCAATGGCTCGATGACGGCCGCGCCGGAAACCGTGGCGCCGCTCATCATCGGCTACACCGTCATCCACTTCCTCGGCTTCATCGGATTCGGCGTCGCGCTCGCAATCCTGATGGCCGCCACCGATCGCGAGCCGCTGGTCGCGCTCGGCGTGTTGATCGTGTTCGCGATTTTCGAGGTGTTTTTCTTCGGATGGGTGACGCTGATCGATGCGTCGCTGCTCGAGCAGCTTGGATGGTGGAAGATTATCGCCGCCAACGGCCTCGCGCTGATTGGAATGGTCGCGTACGAGATGCGCATCCATCGCGGGCTATGGGTCAGGTTGCAGGAACGCTGGGCTTCGCTGGAGCACGAAGGCGAAGAGGCGACGACGCCGACCCCGCGGCGGCCTTAGCGCCTACAGACCGAGCACATCGCGCATCGTATAGAGTCCGGGCTTCTGGCCCGCGAGCCATCCGGCGGCGCGGATCGCGCCGCGCGCGAGTGATTCGCGGCTTTGTGCGCGATGGGTCAGTTCGAGGCGTTCGCCGGTTCCACCGAAAATCACCGTATGATCGCCGACCGCATCGCCGGCGCGAATCGCGAGCACAGCGATCTGATCCTTCGGCCGCACCCCGGTGATACCTTCGCGGCCGTAGATCGCCTCGTCCGCGAGATTTTGCCCGCGCGCCTGCGCGATTGCGCGACCGAGGCCCAAGGCGGTGCCGCTGGGCGCATCGACCTTGGTGCGATGGTGAATCTCGATCACCTCGGCGTCGAAGTCCTTAAGAATCGCGGCGACCTCGGCGACGATCTTCGTCAGCACGTTCACGCCCATACTCATGTTGGGCGCGATGACAGTGCGCGTTTTGGCAGCGAGTTCTTTCGCGCGTTGTTCCATTTCCGGCGTGAAGCCGGTCGAGCCGATGACGATCGCCGCGCCATTCTTAGCGGCCACTTCGAGATGCTCCAATGACGGTGCCGCGCTGGTGAAATCGAGCGTGACCGTGTCGGGCTTCGCGATCGAGGCATAATCGTCGGTGATAATGACGCCGAGCTTGCCGACGCCAGCCGGAGTGCCGGCATCACTGCCGACCGCAGGAACGCCTTTGGCCTCCAGCGCGCCGACGAGTTTATGCGATGAGTCGGCGGCGATGAGCTGGATCAGCATCCGGCCCATCCTGCCCGCGGCGCCAGCGACGATCAGATTAGCCATCGCGACCTTACCTGAGGTTCGGAAATCTTAGGTAGCAGGAGCCGCTTCAGCGGGCGCGGCAGCCGGCGCTGCAGTCTCGGCGGCCTTCGCGTGCGCGGCGTTCCAATGCTCCTCGCAGAGGCTGCCCTTTTCGCCGCGTGCCTTGCGGCATTTCTCGAAAGTGCAGATTTTATAGCGCGGATGCGGCATCTCGCCGGCCTTCCAGAGGCGGTAATGCTTGCGGCAGTAGCCCTTGGCAATTACTTCGCGTTCACAATCCTTGGCTTTGCAGGTTCCCTTCGTTGACATCGATATTTCTTTCCTGAATTACCGCGGCGCTAGAACTCGGACTTCAGCGCGCGATTGAGCAATTCATCGACCATAGCTTTTGGCGGCTCCGCTTCATAGAGGGTCCGATAGACCGCATCGACGATGGGCATCTCGACCTGATGACGCTGGGCGAGCATTTTTACCGACCGCGCGTTGACGATGCCCTCGGCAACCGGTTCGCCATCGGGCTGATCGGCAGGCATAAGGAAGCCGCCCTCGCGACCGATCCTAATCCCCAAGGTTCGATTGCGCGATAAGTCGCCGGTGCAGGTCAGCACCAGGTCGCCGAGCCCCGCGAGCCCCATCACCGTTTCGCGTTTTCCACCGGCAGCCCCGACCAGCCGCGCGATTTCGGCCAGACCCCGGGTGATAACCGCCGCGCGTGCGCTCGAACCGAGGTCGAGGCCGTCGCTGATTCCGGCCGCGATGGCGATCACATTTTTCGCCGCGCCCGCCAGTTCGACCCCGATGACATCGGCACTGCGATAGATACGCAGCATCGGCGAGGCGAACAGATGCTGCACCTTGCGGGCGGCATCTTCATCGCTGGAGGCAACCACCAGCGCCGCGGGTTTTCCGCGCGCGACTTCGGCGGCGAATCCCGGGCCCTGAAAGCGCGACATATGCGCGCGCGTTGGGAGCGACCTCGGCGAGCATGGCGGTCATCGACGCGAGCGAGGCCTCCTCGATGCCCTTGGTTGCACTGACGAGGATCGATCCCGGCGCGATGGCGCTCGCAATCGGTATCATCGCGGACCGGCCGTAACGCGAGGGTACCGCCATCACGATTACCGATGCGCTCGCGACCGCATCGGGCCATGACGCGGTAAGTTCGACATTGGAAGGAATCTGTACGCCCGGCAGGTAGGTCGCATTTTCGCGCATGCTGCTGAATAGCTGCAGTGATTCCCCGCGGCGCACACCGAGCATGGTGCGATGACCATTGCGCGCGAGGATGATCGCCAGCGCGGTTCCCCACGCGCCAGCTCCGAGGATCGCGACGGTTTCCATGGTTAGCGTTTCCAGGCCATGTACGCGAAGAACTCGGGAGGTTCGCCGCGCAACACCCCCGACGGCTCGACGGCAAGAATCGCCTCGCGCAAGTCGCGTTCGAAAGCCTCGACACGGTCGCCGAGGATGCGGCGACTACAGAAGGACATCGAGTAGAGATTTCCGATCATCGAGTCGATCGGTCCAGGTGACCTCAAAAGATTCCACGTGGCGGCTCAAGTCCTTGAATCGCGAGCGCGCAAGGTAGGCCTCATGCAGCTCGTCAGGTTGTGGACTGGTTAGGTCCCAGGGAAGCGGCCGATCGCCGACGTACTTCCTGACGACGTCGTTGATCGCGACGCGCCAAGGTGTTGGCGGCAGGGGCGATAGGGGCGCACCCTCTCCTACGACCGCAATCCCTCCGCCGTCGATCACGAGGTCATAGAGCGCCTCGAGGGTGCGGTCACGATCCATCCAATGGAAGGAATTTCCCATCGTAACCAAACGGAAGCGGCCCAAATCCGGCGAGAGATCCTCCGAGCTGCCGCGGCGCCATTCGATGTTGGAAACTGCGGCACGCTCGGCCTGAGCCCTTCCCTCGGCCAGCATCTCGGGTTCGGGATCCATCGCCACCACGTGCGCGAACAGAGGTGCCAGCCGAATCGCGACGGTTCCCGGGCCACATCCGAGGTCGAGCAGTCTTCCGGCACCATCGAGGCCGAAGCTATCGCGCAGAAGGGTGACGAGCGTTTCCGGATAGCGCGGGCGGAAGCGCGAGTAGTACCACGCGGTACCCTTGTAGATGTCCGGGTCGTGTTTCGATGCTTCGGCCATCGTCTCAGGTCACCGATCGGAGCAGGCGATAGAGCGGCTCGAGCTCGCCCCACGCATCAAGAAGTTCAGCGCGATCGAGTCGAAGCGCATCACTCACTCGCCATCCAAAGCCAACGTCGAGAACGCCGGTCTTCCTGTCGAAAGCATCGGCGATCGATTCGAAGAACTCCGGCTCAGCGGAGCTGGCGTGCGGAAGATGTTCGAAGTCCCACTTGTCGTAATGCGCGAGCCTGGTTCCGCGAAACGCCCTGGCGAGATTCGACGCCGTCGCGCGGATCTTCGCGCCCATTTCGGGGCGATGGTCGGCTTCGGTTTTCACCACCGCGCGGGCATGCAGGCCGGTCCGGGAAATACAAAGCGCCAGATAACCGTACCGTTTGTAGCCCTTGGGCGACGGTCCGAACGCGGCCCAGGTTTCCGCGGGCGGATTCACGGTGCGGCGCGCATGTTTGGCGACGTGGGGAAAAAATTCCAGGTGCAGCTTGCGCGACAACTCGGGCGCGAGCTCATCGCCGAGCTTCACCAGCTTCGGACGGACGTGGCGATAGAGGAGCTCCATCCGCGCGCCAAAGTCCTCGACCGCGAAGACCTCGAAATCGCGAGGCCTGAATCCCAGGGTGGACAAGACTACTTCTCCGAAGGCGTCCGCTTAGCTTTGTAGCCGGCGACGTTGGCTTCCCAATTCTGGCCGTCGAAATATTCTATCCGCAATGACGAGGAGTCCACGCCCTCGAGACATCGTGCATTGACGTCGATTTTGTCGGGATCGGAGCGCGGGATGTAAAACGACGCGACGCCGCATCGCGGGCAAAAGTGATGCTTGGCGACGCCGGTATTGAAGGTGTACGTCGCGAAATCATCCTGCGGCGTGAGCAAACGGAAGTTCTCCCGGGCCACGATCCAGTGCAGATAGCCCTTTTTGGAACAAATCGAGCAATTGCACTGCTCGGCTTTTTCCAGCAATCCGCTGACCTCGAAGGCAACGCGTCCGCAATGGCATCCGCCCCGATAAGTGCGTGTTTGGACTGAAGAATTGCTCATCACGACTCCATGCGAGAACGGGAAGTTTAGTCCCGCAATCGTTGCGGGACAAACGAGTGTCGGATTTCCCACCAACCGGCGCAAAACTTCGAATTATCGCCGAAGACGGGGCGTCTGCCCTTCATAAGCCCTCCTGCGGAACCTTTTCGGGTCCGCGCTTCCAGGTCTTCAAACGGCTCACCTGAGGCAATTTCAGGGCGAGCGATAATCAAGGAGAAATGACATGAAACGTTTTGCAACTTTTCTTACCGCCTCGATGTTTGCGGTCGCGATGTCGATCCCATGCGCCGCCTTTGCGCAAGCCGGCGGCGGAGGCGGAGCGGGTGGTGGGGCAGGCGGCGGTGGTGCCGCGGGCGGCGCTGCGATGGGCGGTGGAGCATCGGGTGGCATGAGTGGTGGCTCGTCGATGAGTGGAGGTCCTTCGATGAGCGGATCAGGCTCCATGAGCGCCCCGGGAACGGCGGGATCACCGTCCGGGCCCGGCAGCCCCAGTTACAGTGGCGGCGCGGCCAGCGGTCCGGGAAGCCCCAACTATGGAGCTAGTGCGGCGACCGGTCCGGGAAGTTCGACCCTCAATAAGGGTCCGGGCAGCGTCGGCAGCAATAACGCATGGACAGGCAATGGAAATCCCGCGAGCGGGAATCCGGGCAGCGGGACATCCACTGGCGGCGTGGCCGGCGGATCGGGCAGCAACTCGGGAGGGAACGCATACTAATCCGCGAAGCATTGTTCAGCTCATCAAACGAAAAAGAGGTCCGCTCGATGCGGGCCTCTTTTTCGTTCGACGGAAGTCGCCGTCGATAAAGGGCTACATGCCGGTTTTTTCAAGCAGCGCGCAACGCAACTTGAAGAAGTGCACCATCGAAGTGAGGTAACGGACCCGCCAGACGTTGCCCATCTTGCGATCGGTCAGATCCAATTCGTATTTGCTCCCGACCAATCCGTAGGCGCGTCGGATACGCCCAAACAAATCATCGGCCTTCCGGACATTCTTAATCGGGCCGATCTCTTTCATGATTTCGCGGTTGTAGCAGGAGAAAGCGACCAGGCTGTCGGCGAAGAGTTCGTCTTCTTCGTGCAGATGGTTACTGAAGGTGCCTTCCAGAAATGCCGCCATCGGTGCGCGCTCGCCAACCAGGGAGCCATAGATGTAGTGACCGATCTCATGGCCGAAGGTCGCGACCACCGCGCCCGGATGATGCGCGGTGTTCAGGAAGATGACGAACTTGCTCTTCGCGCCGACATTGGCGCGGCAGAAGAAGCCTCGGAGCGCGAGACCGGCGCCTTCGAGATAAGGCTCGGCGCGGAGTTCCAGGTCGCGACCGCCGAATAGCTTGGTAATGACGGGAAGTATCTCGGGCGATTCCCAAGGCTTTTTGCCGGCCTGATACCAATCGGCCATCCCGGATTTGATGTCGGAATCGACGACGCGCGAGAGCTCCTTGAGGAGATTTTTGTCGGGAAGGTCCGCGCCTTCGGCATAATCCGTCGAGAGGACCTTCTTCAAATCGGCGAGATGACCCAGGACGCGCTTGCCAAGCGACGGGAAGGGAATCTTGACCTCGGTGAGGAGCTTGGAAACGAGGCCGTCAACCTCACGGGCCATCAGCGCATCGGGCTGACCGCTGAGGGCTATCTCTCTGCGAGACGTGACTGCTGATAGCGAACGTGCGCTCATAATAGGAACGACTTTAGGAATTACGCAGATGCGACGATGTGTCAATATCCCCTACCATTTGTTGCATCGAGCAAAAATGGGCGGTAGCGGCGTAGGGAGGCATAGCCCCCCACTAATCGACCATCAGGGCATCAATTGTAACCACCTATAGTTCGCCCTCCCTTTTAATGCCCATTCTTTAGGCATCAGAAATATTTCCATTTTCACTGATTCATTTAACTTTGAAGCGTCAAATTGCAGCGCTCTTCTCGTTTCGATCCGTCAGACCGTGGCTACCAGCGACTGACGGATCGTGTTCAGGATGTAGATGAAATCGCGCGAACTGCGGACTTCACCCATCATCGCCACCTGCGAGAGCATATCGAGTTCGCGTCGATTGATCTGATGCAGCTGATGAAGCTGCTGATCGGCACGAAATTCGTCCCACGCCGACACCTCCGATGCCTCCGATTTCGGCGTCAGCATCGCCTTGGCATTCGGATTCGCGATGAAAAACAGTTCGCGCCGATCGAAGCCCAGCACGTCCGCGATGCGCGTCAGGATCTCGTCCGACGGATGGCGCTTGCCCGACTCGATGTGCCCGATGTACGGCGTCGAGGTGCGGATGCGCCGCGCCAGTTCGTCCTGGGTGAGTTCCAGTTGGCGTCTTCGGTCGCGAATCATCTGACCGAAACTGCTTGTGTCAATCATGCGAGCCTCCTCCTTGGCCCTCTGAGCACGGTTCCCCCGATAAGGTCGACTGCGTACTCAATAGATTTCCAAACGCCACCAGCAGGCTGGCGTCGGTTTTCAACTTGCGTCGGCGCGCCGCGGCGGTCTTGCAAATATCTTTTCCGATGCGCCGCTCGATGCCGCTGCGTTTGCGCTCCAGCTCGCTCACCACTTGCTTGTAGATGCGAAGTTGCGAGCCGAGTTCGATCCAGTAGCAAGGCGGGCAAACCGGGGCGCAGTAGCCGATTTCTTCGGGCCCGCGACATTCGTACTTTGCGCCGCAGGCGAGGCAATGATGCGCATGGCGGCCCGATGAGAGCGGCATCGGCGCGAAGGCAGATCGCGCCGGAACTCTTCTGGCCGTTTCTTCACTCACGGTTACGCCGCTAGACATACTTCGAATTGTTATAGTTATCCTACAATCAGTCAATAGGGCCGTGAAGATGTTTTTCGGGTGCTGGATGAACGGAATTGACGCGACGGTGGGCCGATGACTCACTGATTTTGCGCTCGGCATGGCTAAAAACTCTACACGATGCCTACATTATGTACGCTGTTTTCCAGTCAACCATCGCTCTCCGAAACCCGCTCTAATTCACCGGCAAAAATCAGAGTCGCGGCTGCTTTCCGTAGCCGATCCGCCGCGCTAACGTCTCCAGATAACCATCCCCCCGCGAGGCGGTAACCTTCATATGAGTTGGTCGTGGAAGAAGAGCATCCAGACGCGCCGCGAGTTTCTGAAGCATAGCGCCATCGCCGCCGGCATCCTGCCAATCCTTGGCGCGACTGACGCGGTCGCCTCGATACCGCCGGGCGAGGTTCGCCGCTACTCGCCGCTCGGCAAGACCGGCCTCAAGATTTCCGATATTTCGCTCGGTGGCTCACGTCTCCATCAGGGCGATGAAGACGTCGTCCGGCACGCCTACGATCGCGGGATCAACTACTTCGATACCGCCGATACTTACTCGGGCGGCGAATCTGAAACCGTCATCGGCAATGCGCTCAAGGGCAAACGCGACAAGGTTTACCTGACCTCCAAGACGCTCGCCGGCGCGACCGATTCGAAAGTCTCGATGATGGAGTCGCTGGAGGGCAGCCTCAAGCGCCTGCAGACCGACCACGTCGACGTCTACTTCAATCACGCGATCAACGACGTTAACCGCATCAAGAATCCCGAGTGGCACGAGTTCACCGACGCCGCGAAGAAGCAAGGCAAGATTCGCTTCACCGGGATGTCGGGTCACGCCGGCCATCTGATCGAGTGCCTCGATTGGGGGATCGATTCGGGCCGCTTCGATGTGATCCTGTGCGCATACAACTTCGGCCAGGACCCGGCGTTTTATCAGCGCTACTTCCGTTCCTTCGATTTCGTCGCGATCCAGGCCGATCTGCCGCGCGTCATCAAAAAGGCCAAGGCGAAGGGCGTCGGCGTGGTGGTGATGAAGACGCTGCGCGGTGCGCGCCTCAACGATATGCGCCCGTATGAAAAAGACGGCGCGACCTTTTCGCAGGCGGCGTTTCGATGGGTGCTGTCGAATCCCGATGTCGATGCGCTAATCGTCTCGATGACCAGCGGCGAGCAGATCGATGAGTACCTCAGCGCGTCGGGAGCGCGCGCGACCGGCGCGGCGGACATTCCGCTGCTGCAGCGCTATGAGCATCTCAACGCGGCCTCGCAATGCCGCCAGGGATGCGGCATTTGCGAAAGCGCATGTCCAGCCGGCGTCGAGATCGGCGAGGTGCTGCGGACCCGGATGTATGCGGCCGACTATGGCGATCTGCGCCTCGCGCGCGATGAGTATGCGCTACTCGGCAAGGGCGCCGAGGCTTGCCTCTCCTGTACCGCGAAGCCCTGCGCGACCGCATGTGTGTATGGCTTGCGTCCCGACGTGTTGCTTGCGCCGGTTCATCGCGTCCTGACACCCGCGGTCTGAAAAAAAGAAAGGGCCGGCGATCGAATCGCCGGCCCGTCGAACATTGAAACGGATTTCAGTTGGCTAGCGCTGCACTTCGCCGCGCCATCCGCCGGTTTCCGAACCGCGCTTTTCGATGAATGTCTTGAAGCGGTCGAGGTCGCCCTTGATTCGCATCGATACCACGCCGACCATGTCGCCGGTCTTTTCGACGAATCCCTGCGGGTCGTATTCCATTTGCAGCATGATGCGGGTCTTGTCGTCCCCGAGGCGATGGAAGGTGACCACCCCACCCTGCTTGGGTCCGATCGTCGAATGCCACGCGATGCGCTGATCGGGAACCTGCTGATCGATGACCGCGTCGAAGTCCATTTCCTTGCCGGCGACCTGCGTTTTCCAGTGGAGCCGCTTGTCGTCGAGCTGACGTACCGACTTCACACCCTCCATGAAATGCGGAAACTCTTCGAACTGGGTCCACTGGTTGTAGGCGGTACTGATCGGAACGTTCACATCAATTGATTTTTCGACGGTAGACATACGAAACACTCCTTTATGCAGGTTGAGGGTGAAGAGGATCAGGAATTTTCGCCCGCTCGGGGAATAAGCCGCGCCGGCAGGCGACCCACGTAGGAGCGACGACGCTCGCCGGGGGACCATTCATCGCAGTTGGTCGCAATCATGACCCGCAGTAGCGTTAGCGATTCGATGTTGGTCGAGGCGCATCGCGACTCATTTGGATTAGCTCGTACTCGCGTTGCTTCAAGGTGCGCAAGCAGCAATCATTCTGTCACATTTGCGCGCGTGAGTTCATCGGCCACGCCAAATCGGAACCCATGGGTATCGAGGTTTGACCTCGGGGAGGGCGTCGCAATCCTCGCGATGCTGATCCTCGCGCTGCGCACGATGCAGGGTTGGGTCTGTCGCATCGCGATGCCGGCCACCTGGGACTACGGGCCGGCACAGCTCGCGATCCATGTCGACCTGTTTGCGAACGGCGCGCCGCTTTACCGTGATTTTCGCATCGCGCCATTCATCCCGCTGGTTTATGGGCCGATCGTTCCATCGTTGACCGGCAAGCTCGCCCCGATGTTCGGAGCGGGACCCATGGCCGCGTTGGAGGCCGGCAGGTCGGTGACTATCGGATCGACGCTCATCGTATGCATCATGATCTTCATCCTCGCGCGGCGGATAGGATCGAGCCGTGGCGCATCGCTGCTCGCGGCGCTGGCGTTCATGCTCTCCCCGCTCGTGTTGCGCTGGGGTTTCGAATATCGCGTGGACATGCCGGCGCTGGCCTGCGAGCTGACCGGCCTGGTCGCTTTCGTCGGCGGCGCGAGCGCGATCGCGATGGCGCTGTTCGTCGCGAGCTTCTTCATCAAGCAGGCGCATGCGGTCGGCATCGCCACCGTAGTGCTCTTCTGCTGGATATCGGGGCAGCGACGCCAAGCGATCACTCTCGCGATGGTTTGGCTCGCCCTGGTGATCGCGGGAACCATGCTCCTCGCGGACCTTTATCCATACTATTTGCTCAATGCATTCGGCGCGGTGCGCACGATGAACCTGGACCTCGGGGCGCCGGCGCTGTTTCTGACCATCCTGTTCGGAGCGGATCTCGGCATCACGATTTTCGCGATGGTCGCGCTGATGCGGCGGCGAATGGCCGACCGGATGATCGTATGCCTGTTGATCGTTGCGGCAGTTCACGACGTCGCATCGTGTCTGCGCTGGGGGAGTAATGCCTATTACTTTCTGCCTTTGCTGGCAGTCTTAACCATCGTTGCGAGCGGCGGAATCGACCTGGCGCTAGAATGGACGCGACCATGGGCCCCAATCCCGCAAGTGGCAGCCGCAATAGTGCTGGCGCTGCTGCTCGCCCTCGGTTTCATCCTGGCGCCGCAACCATTCGCGATGAGCTCGCGCGAGATCGCGTCTCCCTCGACGCACTGCGATATTGCCGGCACCGCTCCCTGGGATCCTCGCGCGCTCGAAATCCTTCGATCCACCAACGGAACGATCCTGACGGATGCGGCTGAGCTGAAGCTCGTCGATGAGCGCGAGAATCTGCAATGGATCGATCTGATGGTGCTCACCTCGATGGTGGAGCTCGGCGCCTTCGACGACAAACCGCTGCTTGACGTCATCTGGAGACACCAGGTTGCGGCCTTCGCGCTCGACGAGGAGCGACTGGCTCGCAACTTTCGTGGGCGGCCACTCTTCTGGCCGCGGCTCCGCCGCGCCATCGAGGCTAACTACGAAATCGTGCCGGGAGTGGGTCCTCCCTACCTGATGCTTCCGAAAAAAACTGCCGTAGAGAAGAGAACCAGACAAAACACCAAGACACCAAGGTAAGACAAGTGAGGGTTTCTGGTTAGGCGCATGATCAAGAAATCGTGCCATGAAGAGCAGCCATCAGATGCGGGCCGCAGCGCCCCTCCTCGTACACCAAGGGAGGATCAAGAAGGCGAAGAAGCCGGGAAATTCCACTTCTTCGTGGCTCTTCCCTTCGTGTCGAAAAGGGGCGCTGCGCCCGGCATCTGCTTCTGAATTCTCGCCACGAATCCTTGATCATGCGCCTACCGATCAAGCGACACTGGTCCGACCTTGGTGTCTTGGTGTTTTGTCTGGGCTCTTCTCTTCAATTTGTCGCGATCCAGCCCCAGAAGGCTCCGTGGCGAAGCGCCATGCAGCGATCCAGGCAGAGAAAAGTGTCACGAATCCCAGCTCCGCGACCGCGCTCACTCGCCAATCGAAGATGTCCTTACGGAAGGTCAGGGTCGACATCAGCGGCGTCGCAAGCACGATCAGACAGTAACTCGCCATCGCGAATCGCCAGACCTGCGCGCCGACTTCGCCTCGAGCTGCAGCTACGGCGATCATGCCCAGGGGAATCAGCAGCAGGACCATGTAATGGAGCCATACCACGGGCGTGAGAATCAGCATCGTCGCAACCCAGAGCGAGAAACTGCGCGCCCCAGCATCGTCTCTTTTGTGTATCGTCGTTCGAAACGTTATCACGAGAATCGCCAGTTGAAATGAAAGGACCATGGTCCGACGAAGGAGCGCCAACCGGCGCGGAAGATCGGCGCCGAAGATGAGCATCAGAGGGCGTGCCACGAATGCGTCCAGCGAGACATTCGCCGGCGCGATTGCCCATCGCGATTCCAGTGAGAACCATTGATGCCCGCCGATGAGTCCGATGATACGGAGAAAATTCTCTACCGGCGCCGCTCCCATAATTGCGATCGTCGCCGCGGCTCCGGCCACGAACGCGATCGCCAGGAATGAGATCGCGCGCCATCGCCATTGCGCGATCAGATAGCCGCCCAGCACCAGTGGAAACCCTCGCAGCAGTCCCAGCGCCGCCAAAAACGCGGCGGCGGGAGCGTCACGACGACGCAGCATCAATCGAAAAAACAGCAACACTCCAAACAGCGCGAAGACCTGACTCTGGGCCCATCGAAAGTTGTCGGCGAGGGGTGTGAATCCGAGGGTGGCGAGCGAGAACAGCAGCAATGATTTTCTATCGAGTCGCGCGGCCGGTCCGAACAGCAGGTACAGCGACCCGGCGAGACATAAGAAACTTGCGAGGGTCCATAGCGCGTACGCGGCCCGAGGCGACATCAGCGCCATCGGTTCCGTCATCAGGGTAAACGCGGGCGTATCGGCAGGATGCGCGAAGGGATCCGGCTCCAGGCCAAGTTCGCGCGTGAAGTCCCTCAGATTGATCGCGTAGGGGTCGAGACCGCGACGCATCGCGACCGCGCATGCGTAGTAGATACTGAAATCGCCGCGTCGCGATCCGCCCGGTAGCTGAACCAGGATTACGATGAGATAGGCGATGCCAGCGATCGCAACGACGTAGATAGCGGCGCCAATCGAGTCATCGCGGACAGGAGGCATATCAGACAGAACACCAAGACACCAAGGTAGAACAAGTGGTGTTCAGTTTGTCGGCGCGGGATCAAGGGGCTGTGGCCCGAAGAATCGGACAGCAGATGCGGCGCGGAGCGCGCCTCCTCGTACACCAAGGCAGGATCAAGAAGACGAAGAATGAGTCGAGACTCCCTGTTTCTTCTTGATCTTCCCTTCGTGTCGAAAAGGGGCGCTGCGCCCCGCATCTGCTCTGGATTCCCGGCACGAACTCTCGATCATGCGCCTACCGATCGAGCGCCACTTTTCCTACCTTGGTGTTTCGTCTGGCTGCCTGTGCTCTGCTCTTCAATTCGCGAGATTCAGGCCGAGGTCTGGGTAGCGGCGCGCAAACGATTCCGCCGCGGCTCCCGACGCCGCACCCGATTGACCGTCAGCCGTTGGACGCGGCTCGCCTCTTTCAGGCGCAAGCGCAGGGGCGCCGGCATCGCATCGGGATTGCTCGAGATCAGTGCGGCGACCCGCCAGCGCAGCGCGTCGGCATCGATCGCGAGCGCATCGCAAACGTTTTCGAATGAGAGAGGGCATCGAACCCCGGACTGAAAGATCCAGTTCTTGGCCTCGGAGAACGAGCTGCGCTTGCGCGGGCTGAGCGAGCGATGCCCCTCCTGCACCAGATTAATCGCATCGGCAAGGACCGCGAGCATCAGCCGCTGCTCGCTGGTGAGGGTGCGTTTTCCGATGGTGTCGAAGAACTGGCTTTTCAGGATCACGTCCGGGAAAGGCCGCTGATCCGCAGCTTTATTAACGACCTGAGCCTCCAACATCGCTCAGCTCCTTCCTCGCGAAGGCGCCCTTTTCGGGGTCACTCTCGCCGAAAAAATTCCGCGACCTGACATTAGCACGACCGCAACATTTCACTTTGTTCAGCTAATGTAAATCGTCGGATTGGGAACAATAATCAGGTCTAAGGTTACTTGCAAGCAATCGCGCTCCAGGCTGCTGTATTAGAGGATGTTTAACGGATGGAAACGCGGTCAATTTTGTCGATTTACCCATATATAAATGGAACGCTCGTTCTGAATGGACGCTCCGTAGATCTCGGTCCCGGCTACATAAATGCCGGAGCGACACCGCGACCCGCAGCCTATCAACGCGCCGTGCGCACCAGTGTACGGACCCATCCCAACGAGCGGAATTAGATAAGCCCGTCTATCGACAGTTTTAATGCAGAATTAATCGAGCGATCTTATCCGCATACTACAGTTCGCCTGCAAAATTCCCCCAGCCGAGGCGTCGATCGCGATGTTGTAGATCCGCCGATTTGGTATAGTTGCAACGACCATTTCATCACACACAACTTCCGGAACCGAGCAATCAAGCGGAGTCAGATGGAGCCTCAGACGAACTTCCGTAAGACCAGAAAGATCGACATCGGCGGAACCAAGGTCGGTGGCGATGCGCCAATCGTCGTGCAATCGATGTGCGCGACCCGCACCACCGATATCGATGAAACCGTGAAGCAGTCGCATCAGCTCGCCAATGCGGGCGCCGGCATCGTCAGGATCGCGGTCGACAACGAAAAGGATGCGGCCGCGCTGAAGGAGATCCGCGCGCAGACCAGGGGCGTGGTGCTTTCGGTCGACCTCCAGGAAAACTACAAGGTGGCGGACAAGGTCGCGCCCTATGTCGACAAGATTCGCTACAACCCCGGCCATCTGCATCACATTGACAAGCGCAAGACCGTACCCGAAAAGGTGAAGTGGCTGGTGGAGGTGGCGCGCGACCACAATGTGGCGATTCGGATCGGCGTCAATTGCGGCTCCGTGGCGCCTTCGTTCCTCGAAAAATATCCCGGCGACCAGCTCAAGGCGATCGTCGAGTCGGCCGCGTATCACTGCGAGCTGATGGAAGATTTCGGCTTCGATCGCTTCGTGGTATCGCTCAAGGATTCCGATCCATCCAAGGTGATGGAGGCCAATCGGCGCTTTGCCGAGCGGCGTCCCGATGTGCCGCTTCACCTGGGCGTCACCGAGGCGGGTTTGCCGCCCGACGGTATCATCAAGACGCGCATCGCGTTCGAGAAGCTGCTCGCGCAGCAAATCGGCGATACCATCCGCGTCTCGCTGACGCTTCCCAACGAGCGCAAGCACGAGGAAGTGATCGTCGGGCACAAGATCATCGAGGATGTCGAGGCGGGCCGCTTCATCTCGGTGCCGGAGTTCGGCAAGGGCCTTAACATCATCTCGTGTCCGTCCTGCTCGCGAGTCGAGAACGAGCAATTCGTCGAACTGGCGCAGCAGGTCAAGGTGATGACCGACTACGCGACGCCGTACAAAATCACCATCGCCATCATGGGATGCCGGGTGAACGGGCCGGGCGAGACCGACGATGCCGATCTCGGGCTGTGGTGTGGCCCGACGACGGTGAACTTGAAAAAGAAGGACCAGAAGCTCGGCTACTTCAAGTACGACGAGGTGCTTGGGCATCTGCGCACGGAGCTGGATAAGCTGATCGCCGAGCGCATTGCGGCGAATTAAAGAGTCGCGCGCCCAGAGAAACCCCAAGACCGCCTAACTGGTTGGAACCGTTAGGTTTTTCCCCGACGGTCACGGAGGTTCTCTTTATTTTTGAACCCTGCTACCAAATCTTTCTATGTCTGAAACCATCGATCGACCGCTTAGCGGAATCCGAGTCGTCGAACTCGCGATGTGGGTGGCAGGGCCGTCATGCAGCGCGGTGTTGGGCGATTGGGGCGCCGACGTCATCAAGCTCGAGGATCCCAACGGAGGCGATCCGATTCGTGGTGCAGTCACCACGCGCGCAATGACTGATGCGCGAGCCGTACCGCCCTACGAACTCGACAATCGCAACAAGCGCTCGGTCGCCGTTGATCTCCGTCGCACTGAGGGGGTCGATTTCGCGAAGAAGATCGTCGCGCACGCCGACGTGTTCATCACCAGTCTGCGCGTCGAAACGCTGGCGCGGATGAAACTCGACTACACCGCGATGAAGGACGTCAATCCGCGCCTGGTGTATGCGTCGTTGAATGGTTACGGACATACCGGGCCCGACAAGAATCGTCCCGCGTTTGACTATGCGGCGGCATGGGCGCGCTCCGGCATCATGCACACCGTCGCGGAGCCCGGACAGGCTCCGCCCGCGCAAAGGCCCGGGATGATCGATCATGCCGCAGGCCTGGGCCTCGCGGGTGCGATATCTGCCGCGCTGCTTCAGCGGATGCGTACCGGCCACGGATGCGAGGTGAACATTTCGCTGTTCCAGATGGGCCTCTGGATGAACGCGACCGACCTGACCATCGGACTCATCAGCGGTAAGCCGCCCGAGCAGGAGAGCCGCCACGAGCGTGCCAATCCGCTGTGGAACTCATATCAATGCAAAGATGGCGGATGGGTCTACTTCGTGATGATCCAGAGCGATAAGCATTGGGCGGATTTCTGCGCGGCCCTCACTCATCCGGAATGGAAGGACGACGAACGCTTCAAGGATTTCGGCGGACGTCGCAAAAATAGCCGCGCCCTGACGCACCTCATCAACGAAGCCGCCGCGTCGCGCACCCGAGCCGAATGGGCGCCCATCTTCGATCGCCATCAACTGATTTGGGCGCCGGTGCAAACTGAGGCAGAAGTGATGAACGATCGTCAAGCCAAAGCGGTCGGCGCATTCGCTGAGATCGAGCACCCCAATATCCCCGGATGCCGCGTCATCAATAGCCCGGTCGATTTCGGCAGCGATCCCCATCCGCCCTATCGGCATGCGCCGGAACTGGGGGCGCACACCGAGGAGGTCGCGCTCGAAGCCGGCCTCAGCTGGGAGGAGATCGCCCAGCTAAAGGATGCTGAAATCATCGGCTAACCCCCCGGGAAAAAGCCCGGCGAACAAAGGGCGGCACGCTAACTCTGTGAAAACATTAGCATTCTGGCGGGATTTTCCTGTCGCATCGAGGCCAAATTGACCTAGCGGGATGGGGGCCAATAGAATCATCGTATCTCGACCGGAGGTCACTTGAGCCAGTGCGAATGGTAGTTCCGCCCGTCGCTTTTCGCAGAGAGATTGACAGGAACCTTTCAGACTTTTTCCGCAACCATCGTCAGTTGTCATTCCGGCGTGCCGTCTCGGCATTTTGCCGTTACTACCACATCAAGCTGCCGCGGATTGAATGGTTCGAGTACATCGATTGGGGCAAGACCGCCGGCAAGACCTACGAAGACGGCCGCATCCACCTCATCCACCCCGAGAATTGGAAGCGATGCCGCATCCACAAGAGCGAGCGGATGTGGATTCAGACCCTCTATCATGAGATGGGGCACTTCCTGTTCTGGACCGACGCGGAGGCCAAGGCTGATGCCTTCCAGCGCCGAATGGTACTTGGGCTACGCGCGCAGGCGCGCCGAGCAACCAAAGCATCGCGAGGATCGAAGCGCGGGCTCCCGACCCGGCGCAAGTCGGCCGTGCGAGGACGCAGTCCGCGTATCCGCAGTAAAACGACGCGGCTGAGACGACGACGGCAAACCTCGCGAGCACGGCGCGCGTGATGCGAATTAGTGTGGTAGCCTAGCCGCGATGGCCAACAAGCCTAACGTAGAAAATCGGTGGTGGGTCGAGACTTCTCACAAGAAGCCGCGCCGGGAGCAGCAGAAATCCGAGCAGGAGATGCCGGAGCTTCCGATCGCGATGACCTTTTACACCGTCGCCCGCGACTACGATCAGGATCGCGCCAAGGAAGACCTGACCGACAACAACTTGCGCATCGCCCGTGCCGCCAATCCTCCACAGGGCGACTGGGTCTACGTGCCTTTCACCGAGGAGCACTTTCCGCCTAACAGCATCAAACGCGTGAAGGACGAATTCCGCTTGCCGCGCGAGGCGCGAGGTATCGTCATCGATCACGGCCGGCTGGTGCGATTGCTGATTTGCGGACCGGAACTCGAGGACTGGATGCTCGACATCACGCTCAGCGATGAGCCCTCGGTCGATGTCTATGTCTGGGGGACGATGTATCGCGAGCGGTTGTTTCGCCGAGCCGAGGAAGCGTTCCGCCAGGCACGCAGGTGGGCTATCAATCTGCTCCAGTATCCGCCTACGCGCGACGAGCCCTTCCGCGGCGCCCTGCTTTAGTAGGTAAGTTCGAACGGCACGACGTTGCCCTTCATCAGGCCGCGCCCAGCGCGCGTGCGGCGCGCTTTGATCTGCTCGATGAGAGCGCGCTCGTCGATAACGGCGTCTTCGAACAGCGTCGTGACGCATCCGACCGAACCTGCCGAATGCGAATCCGATCCGGCAACTTCGGCCTTGCCCAGGACGCGAGCAACCTTTAACGCGAAAACATTTTCATCTTCCGAGCAGGCGCCGTTGAGGACCTCGATTGCATCGACCAGGTTGAAGATCGGCAGCTTGGCTGCGCGCTCGGGGAAATTCTCATCAATCGGTTCGTGATCGGGATTGATGAACGAAAAACGCGGGTCGAGCTTGTAGCGAAATGGATGATTCGCGATGAGGATGCCTCCCTCGGCATCGACCACTTTGCGCAACTCGGCCAGCTTGTAGATGCCGCCGACGTAACGCGAGAGCCCGAACACGCCGATGTGTCCCATGTCGGTGGTCACTTCCATTCCGCGCAGAAACTTGGGGCCGTGGTCATCGAGCAGCTCCGGCATCTCACGAAACTCCCACATCGTGTCGTGTTCGGTGATACAAACCGCGCCGATGCCGAGGACCTTGGAACGCGCGATCAGATCCTTGGGCGCGAGGTTTGAATCGGAACTGCCCCGATTCGTGTGGAGATGAACATCGACGGTGAAGTAGGGCCCGCTGACGCGGTGCCCGCTTCCGGAGTCAGTCATGTAAGCGCCCTACTTCGGCGGTGTGCTCGACAGCGTGATGGTCTTCATTTTGTCGCCTTTCTGGATCTGGTCGACCACATCCATGCCGGAGACGACCCCACCGAAAATGGTGTAGTCGCCATCCAAGCCGGGCTGCGGTTCGAGGCAGATGTAGAACTGGCTGCCGCTCGAGGCGCGCTGGGGATTCACGTTATCGCCGGTGCGCGCGGTGGCGACGCTGCCACGCAGATGATGCTCGTTTTTGTCGATTTCGGCCGGGACCGTATAGCCAGGGCCGCCGGTTCCGGTGCCGTCGGGATCGCCGCCCTGCACTACGAAGTCAGGAACCACGCGATGAAAGGTCAGTCCGTTGTAGAAGCCCTTTTTCACCAGGGTTTCGAAATTCTCCACGGTCTTGGGAGCGACCTTGGGATAAAGCTCGATCACCACAGTGCCGCGGTCGGTATCAATAATCGCGTAATGGCCGGTGTTGCGCACGGGTACTCCATCCAGTTTGGCTTGACATGCGGAAGCGGTCGCAACCAGGAGCGCGACAGCGAGGACGAGACATAGTGACGGTGCTTTTCTATGCATAGTTACGCCGCATCAGATGCGGCCTTCATTGAACTATTTGAGACAAGCTACTTGCGCAAGTCCCGCTCTGGGCCTGCGGTCTCAGGCGCCCGTGATCGGCTTCTCCGGTTCCGCAACACAGTAGGCACAGCGGCAGAGCGAGCGAAGATCGTCGGTCGTGTAGAGCGTCTCATGGCCATCGGCCCAGGCGATGAACACGCCACTCTCGCCCAAGCGCGAGAACTGGCGCAGGCGCTGGCTCGCTTCGGGAATAGTCCCGCTGACGAGGCCCTTGCACACATCGCATGCGCAGGCGCGCCGAAGCGTCTCGAGCGGGAAGATGCTGTCGTGTCCGTCGTTCCAGACGATTCCGATCGCATAGCGCCCGACTTCCTGGAGCGTTTTGATGACCGGTCGCTTTGACTTCGTAAGTGCCATGGGTGCAGTCTCGAAAAAGTATAACACTTCGCCATCGAGGTCTGCATGATGGCGTTCTTGAAAACGATACGGAGACAGAAGTGGCGACGAAAAAAGTTGTAGTTCTCCCAGGTGACGATGCGGCGCCAGAAGCGGTCGGCGCGACGATGGATGTACTGCGTGCGCTGAAACTCGACATCGACTACATCGAGTTTCCCACCGGCGAGCATTGGGTCCGCAAGGAGACCGAGGCCAAGGCGCGCGAGGCCATCGATCATTCGGACTCGACGCTGTTTGGCTCGACCTCCGGCAAAACCACCGCCATCACATATCTGCGCTGGGGCAAGCAGACCTATGCGAACGTTCGTCCCTGTCGCTACCTCAAGGGTTTCCGCAGCCCGCTGAAGAATCCCGACAACATTGACTACATCATCGTGCGCGAGAACCTCGAGGACGCGTATCTTGGGATGGAGGGTCCGCTGGAGCAGCTCGCGCCGGCGAAGCCGTACAGCAGAATCCTGCGCGCGCCGCTCGATACGACGGTGAACGGCCGCTACTCGATCAAAGTGATCACGGAAAAGAACACGCGCCAAGTCGCGCGCTTTGCTTGTGAATTGGCGATGAAGCGCAAGCGCGCGGGCGGCAAGGGCAAGATTACCTGCACTTCGAAGTACAACATGCTGCGCGAGGCCGACGAATTCTTCCGCGCCATCTGCGAGGAGACGGCGAAAGGCTATCCGGAACTCAAATACGAAAATTTCATCGTCGATGATTTTGCGCGGCGCATCGTGCAGTCGCCGCACGAACTCGATGTGGTGGTGATGCCGAATCTATACGGCGACATCCTTTCCGATGCCGCCGCAGGCACCATCGGGGGGCTCGGAGTCGCGCCAAGCGGTTGTTACGGCGACAATTATGCCTACTTCGAATCCGTTCACGGAACCGCACCTGACATTATGGGCCAGCACATCATCAATCCTACCGCGACGATGCTCTCTGCCGTGCTGATGTTGGATTACCTCGGATTCGGCGACGCCTCGAAGCGCTTCGACGATGCGGTGCGCAAGGTCTACGCGGAAGGTCGCGTGCTGACGCCGGATCAGGGCGGCACCGCAAAGACTGACGAGTTCGCGCGCGCCGTCATCGCCAATTTGTAGGATTATTCGGAAGGCTTTGCGGGAGTGCGGCGCGCCCACCAAAACGCATCGCATAGAGTTCCGCACGCGGGAATATAAACTCTCGGCGGATCGATTGAAGGCTTAGCTTCGAGCTGCAGTTTCGAGACAACCTCTTCCGCTGGTGCTTGTTCGCGCCGATCCACCTTTCGATCATAGATGAAGCACGGCGTGGTCACCACTCAGTAGAAGCGTTTTTCTCCGTCGGGCCGAGTCTTCCAGCGTCGATGAATCCAGTTCCAATGATCAGGATGACGCCGGATCATCATCTCAATCGCGGTAGTCATGCGCTGAGTATTTTCGAGCACACACTCCTCGCGATCGCGGCCTGACACCATCTCCATCGCAGGCAGCACGGTGATGCGATGACGCGGGGAATCGCCGTCGCGAACCATGAAAGCAGGCACGACCGGTGCGCGCGTCGCCATCGCGATTCGCGCCACCCCGTCGCTGGTACACGCCTTCATCTCGAAGAAATCCACGAAGACCCCATCACGCACATCGAGATCGAGCGCGACTGCGACCTGCCATTTCCGGCGCAGATATTTCACCAGTGCGAGGCCCGCCTGCTTGCGCTCGATAATCTCCGCGCCGAAGCTGGTCCGCACGCGGCGGATTTCGCGATCGATCGAAGGATTGCGCAACGGACGATGAATCATCGCCAGCCGATGCCCATACATCGAATGCGCCAGCGGCAGCAACTCGAAATTGCCGTAGTGCGCGGTCAGGATGATCGCGCCGCGCTTCTCCGCCAGCAGCAGGGCCTGATTGAGATTCTCGATTCCATCGTAGGTGACAAAGTTCTCAACATTCGCACGATTCAGTTTCCCGGCGTGGGGCCATTCCGCGATCACGCGTCCCCAATTGCGATACATCGCGTCGAGGATTTCGATGCGCGCCGCTCTGTCGAGTTCGGGAAAAGCAATTTCCAGGTTCTTGACCGCGATCGGCCGGTTGCCGAGATCGAGGCGCATGATGATCGAGCCGAGCGAAGCGCCAACTTTGACGGCGCGCTCCAGCGGCATCGCCGCAAACATCCGCACCAGAGCGCCGACGGGAAGGAATTCGAGGCTGGCGCGAAATCCGCCTATCTGACGGGGCATCGCAAAACCCCGTCATGCAACTTCCTTTTTAGACCGCGCGCGTGCGCGAGAAATGTCATCTATGGCGATCCGGAAGGCGGCGCAGGCACCGCGCTCGGGGAGCCTATGCCGGCATCAACGGACGCCACCGCCGGAGCAGCTGATATCGAGGGCGACGTAGTTGGAACCGCCGGAGCGGCGGCTTTCGCGACGGGGGCGCGTGGTGATGTGACATTGGGTGAACCGGATGACGAGGTTGGTGCGGGAATCTCCTCGGTATTGAAGGGGGTGGGCTTGTCGCCCTCAGGAGGAGCTTCCGGCGCCGGTACGCTGAGGCCCTTGTTGTTGAGCATGTTCAGGTCGGCTGCCGGCGGAACCGAAACCGAGAAGGTCGGATCGTAAAGGGAACGTATCGAGCTCTCCGGCATGTCATGCATCTCGCGTGAGCCAAGCGTATTGGCGAATCGCGCGCGCTGGTCGAGTGCGAGGGACCGCAGATCGGTCTTGTTGCGCACCACATGAGGCGTCAGGAACACCAGCAAGTTGTCCTTTTGCTTATCCGACGAGGTGCTGGAGAACAGGTTGCCGAGCACCGGAATGTCGGAAATCCACGGAACACCCTGCCGCTGGAGGTTGTCATTGTTTGACATCAAGCCGCCGACGACCGCGGTGCGATGATTCTGCACTAATACTGTTGTTGATGCAGACCTGATTGTGGTTGTTGGTCCGTTGGGATTATTCGCCGTACTCGCCAGAACGTTCGATACTTCCTCATAGAGGTCCAGCCGCACATAGTCGCCGTCCGACACCTGGGGCACGATATCCAGCGTTATGCCGACGTTTTGTCGGTTGATGCTGTTGAAAATCTGCCCTGGCAGCCCCGCGTTCGAGGCCGCTGATCCTACGAACGGCACATTCTGCCCGACTACGATAGTCGCCTCCATATTGTCGGCCGTCAACAGCGTCGGCGCCGACAATACGTTGGAATGGGTATCCGCTTCCAGCGCCGTCAGCAGCGCCACGTCGCATGGCACCGACATCGTCGTAGCAGTCCCGGTGGTGACGCCCGACACGGCCGCTGCCGCCACGGGAATCACGCAACTGCTACCCGATGCCAGCCCCAGTCCCAATCCGGTCAGCCCAAGCGGGTTCCCCAGCGCGGTTTGAATGTTCCCGAAGTTGACGCTGCCCAGCCCCAACACGCTATGCGATATGCCTGTGGAGGACTGCAAGTCGACCCCCAGCTCACGCTGTCGCTCCGCGCTCACTTCAACGATGATGGCCTGCACGAAAACTTGAATTCGCGGAACGTCCAGTTCCGCGATGATGTTGCGTAACACTTCCCAATCCTGCGGCGCGGCACTGATCACGAGGGAATTGGTTGCTGGATCGGCAGTCATTGTCACTCGATTGGTGAAGTCCGAGGTTCGTATCCCTCCACCGCCGGGGCCTCCACCCGCTCCGCCGCTCATACCGCCCGCTCCTCGACCGCCGTATCCGCCGCCGCTTGATCCTCCATAAGCACTGCTGCCACCCATAAGGCCGCCGCCCGAGATTCCGCCGCTGAAGGATCCTCCGCTAATCCCGCCTCCGCCAAACCCACCGCCTCCAAAACTGCTGCCGCCGTATCCGCCGCCACCGAAGCCGCTGGATCCGCCGCCGAAGCCGGAATTCATCGCGCCCCCTCCGCTGCTACGCCCGAGCGAGCCTCGCCCAGTCGTAGGCGAAAGGCTGCCCACTCCACCGCCACCACCAATCAATCCGCCGAGAACATCAACCATCTCGGAGACCGCGGCGTTCTTGAGGCGATAGACATGAATTCGCTTCATCGCGTCAGGAGAACGCACATCGAGTTTCGCGATCAATTCGCGAATGTCTCTCATTTGCAGGGGCCCGGCCGCGGCGACGATGGCATTGGTGCGCTCGTCTGCCAACACCTTGAATTGGCCCGACGGAGCTTGCGCCGAGGGCGCTACCACCCCGCGCTGAGGCTCACCCGGGCGGCCCGAGCTATTCGAGCCCCCCAGGAGTTGGTCGATCTGAGGCGCCACTTCATCCGCGAAAGCATATTGAAGTGGAAATATCTCGACACTTTTATTCTTCCCCTCGACATCCAGGCTGCCGACGATCTTGAGCAGGCGCTGCACGTTGTAGGCGTCATCGGTAATGATGAGGGTGTTGTCATCGGGAAACGCGGCCACCAGCCCGTCGTGCGAGATCATCGGCTGAATTACGCTGACCATCGACGTGACATCGACATTGCGCAGCTTCACTAGCCGGGTGACGTATTCATCGCCATGCTGCTCGAAGGGCGACTGCGATTCCGTCACCGGCGCCGCCTGGCGGACGTTGCGTGAGGGAATAATCTTGATGATCTGGCCCGCAGTCTCCGTGGTGAACCCCTTCAGCTGCAGGACCGATTGGAAAATCTGATAGGCCTGGTCCGGAGTTACTTTCGACGGCGAAATGATGGTGATCTTGCCGCGGACGCTCTCGTCAACCAGGAAATTCTTGCCGGTGATTTCGCTGATGAACTTCGCCAGCACGGGAATATCGACGTTCTGGAAGTTCATCGTAATTTCGGTGTCTGGCGAACGATTGGCGGCCGACGCCGGAAGCACAACTGGGGAGCAAACCAGCGCAAAGCAAATTGACACGAAGCAAATTGAAAGAAGGGCGTTGACCCCAGCCGCACTACGACGCCGCATCACTCATGACCCCACCAAAAAATAGAGGTTGCCGCGAAGTTTATAAAGAGAAGTCCGCTGGAACAACTGATTTCCCAATCGGTTTTCTACGCATCACATCGAGTCCGGTTACAAATTGTCGATGCCTCCCGACGCGAGCAGCTCGGCGCGAGGAACCTTGGGGGGGAGACTTTCAACGAAGGACGGGCAGTCCTCCAAAAAGTCGCGCTCGGCATTTGATCAAATTTATTCTCCTTTTTTCCTATAAAATTGCCATTGTAGTTATCTTTATAGGAAAATACCAAATTAGTTCGATATTAGTGGTTTTTCCTATAAATATTTGGATGAATCGCATCTTATAGGAAAGCTGTCATGGATTGGCAAGAAATAGGTTCTGAAGAACGGCGCATCGCCATTAACGCCATTCAGGCGTATGAGGAGTATTTGGCATTGCGTCAGAAGTCTGAGGAGCTCTCGGGGGGCATGGTTTGGCGGAAGATCGCTCGCCGCGAGTATCTCATTCGCGTCCTTGACGGATATGGGCACGTTCGGTCGCTTGGACCCCGCTCGCCCGAAACTGAGAAACACTACTCCGATTTCACTAGTCAGAAGAAATCGACCAAATCAGCGTTGGGCGAGGCCCAGGAGGAGCTCGAACGGCGCGCGAGATTCTGTATCGCCGCCGGCGTCAATCGGGTTCCGCGCCTGACCGCGAGGATCATTCGGCGTCTCGACGACCTCAAGCTCCTCGGCGAACACCTGGTGATTCTGGGGAGCAACGCGATTTTCGCCTACGAGATGAAAGCCGGCGTCCTTTTGAAAAGCGGCCTGATGCAAACTGACGATCTCGATACGCTGCTGGAGGAAAATCCGCCGCTTCAACTCGCTGGTAGCGTCTCCAAAACGGGATTGTTGGGCATCCTACGAAGAGTCGACAGAACCTTCGATATCTCGCACGAGCGGAGTTTTAGGGCAGTTAACTCGAAAACCTTCATGGTTGATTTGATCAAACCGCCGGCCCGAAAACGCTCGAAAATCGGCAGCGGCCGCGACCTCGTAGCCACCTCGATCGAAGGACTTCAGTGGCTGGCTGAAGCGCCCAAGATGACTCAGATCGCAGTCGGTGAGGATGGCTTCCCAGTTCGACTAATCGTTCCCGACCCGCGCGTTTTCGCGCTGCACAAGCTGTGGCTCTCCGTGCAACCGAATCGCAATCCCATAAAGAGAAAGCGTGATTTCCGGCAGGGCGGCGCGGTCGGGCAGATTGCCCTGGAATACCTGGATTTATCGTTTGAAGATGCGGCCGATCCGATGATCGCTAATCTCGCGCCGGAACTACGCGCCCAAATTCCCGGCCTGCTCGAGCGCATTCGCAGCCGCTCTCCCTCGAGTCGCCGCCCCATAACTTAGTCGAAGCCGACTGGTTTCCTGTCCAATTGAATCATTCGAGTGTCTGATAGGAAACCGAATCATGCCTGGGGAATGGCCCGCTCGCGAGGCTGCCGAGCGGACCCAGAATCCAAAGGGCACGTATTTCCTGTCTGTCTGGAACCAACCGCATTCTTCGACGCGCGTTCGAATCGCTGTCCCGATGTCCGCCGTTGCAAATGGCGCATCGGTCAGAAAGCATATTTCGCGGCCACCCTCGATGCGTTTCGAATACCTCATAGGAATGCGCTACCTTCGCGCGCGACGGCGTGAGCGCTTCGTCTCGCTCATCGCAATTATCTCGCTCGCGGGTGTTACACTCGGCACCTTTGCGCTGACTGTCGCGCTCTCGGTGATGAGCGGATTCCAGGTCGATTTGCGCGCCCGTCTGCTGGCTTTCACCCCCCAAATCGTGGTCGAGCGTTCCGATGGCCAAGTCTGGAATCCCGCGGCGCTACGGAACCAAATCGCGTCGATGCCGGGCGTCGTCGCGGTCGCGCCGTTTGTCACCTCGCAAGTGATGGCGGTGGGGACGACCCCCAGCGGGGCGCCTTCATACATGTCCGGCGGGATGCTGCGTGGCGTCATCGCAAAGGACAATCCGGTTTTGACCGAACTACAAAGCACGTTGGAGGCAGGAAGCCTCGCATCGCTGGCCGAGATGCATCCGGTGGAGGTTGTCGACAACGGCGTCAAGCGCCAGGTCGAGCTGCCCGGCGCGATCCTCGGTCGCACCTTGTCGCAGGATCTCGGCGCGGTTCGCGTCGGCGACACCATCACGTTGATATCGCCGGCGAGCCTGGCTGGTGCGGCGGGCAGTCCGCGCCTCAAGCGTTTCGTGGTCACCGGATTTTTCTATTCCGGCATGTATGATTTTGATTCCACGCTCATCTTCACCGATCTCAAGGCGGGGCGGGCGCTCCTCGCTGATGATCCGCAACTCGAATCCGGTCTCGAGGCACGTCTGAAAGACATGTTCGAGGCTCCCGCGCTCGCGCAAAAGATTTCCGCGCTGGCCGGACCAGGCTTTTCCGTGAAAGACTGGACCACCGAAAACGCGCCGCTCTTCTCGGCGCTGCAACTGGAAAAATTTACTTACTTCCTGGTCCTGATGCTGATCGTGCTGGTGGCGGCGTTCAACATCATCGCGACCCTGGTGATGGTGGTAATGGAACGGCGCAAGGAAATCGCCATCCTGCGTGCCATGGGTGCGCGAGCCGGCTCGGTCGCCGCGATTTTCCTTACTGAGGGCGCGGTGCTCGGCGTGGTCGGGACGGTGCTGGGAACCGGCACCGGCTTTGTAACCTCATGGGCCATTGGCAAGTACCATCTGATAAAGTTGCCCGCCGACATGTTCATGATCAATTACGTGCCGGTCCGGATCTATCCTTTAAATTTCGTGATGGTGGCGATTGCGTCGATGCTGCTCTGTATCGTCGCGGCGCTGTACCCGGCGCTGAAGGCTCGCTCGCTCTCCCCGGTTGAGGTCATTCGTTATGAGTGACGCGGCCGCGAGCGCGCTAAGCGCACCTCAGGCGGCCGGGCAGGCGTCGGGTCCGCTGATCGTCGCTACCGGCATCAACAAAAGCTTTCACGATGTCGACCGCGAGATCCTGGTGCTTCAGGATCTCTCCCTCACCGTCCAGCCAGGCGAATTGATCGCCGTGGTCGGGCAGTCAGGCACCGGCAAGTCGACGCTGCTTAACATCCTTGGCAGCCTGGAGCGGCCGAGCAGCGGAAAGGTGCTCTTCGAGGGCCTCGATCTGTTCGCCCTCGATGAACGGCGCGCTGGCGGAATTTCGCAATCGCAATCTCGGCTTCGTCTTCCAGTTCCATTATCTGCTGGCGGATTTCAACGCGCTGGAAAACGTGATGATGCCGGCTCTGATCGGGCGCGGCCTGAGCGCGAAGCCCATGAGCGCGCGAGCGGATGCTTGCGATGGTCGGGCTCGGCCGACAAACTCCATCGCCGGCCGGCGGAGCTCTCAGGCGGCGAGCAGCAGCGCGTCGCCGTCGCGAGGGCAGTGGTGCAGAGTCCGCGCCTGGTCCTGGCGGACGAGCCGACCGGCAATCTCGACCCGCATACTGCGGATGAGGTCCACGAGTTATTTCACAAATTGAACCGCGAACTCGACGTGACATTGATCGTCGCGACACACAATGAACGGCTGACCCGCAGCATGGGGCGCGCGCTGCGACTCAAAGACGGCAAGCTCTTCGATGAGCCGCGGGCATAGCGGTTTAGGCATCCGGATGAATCGCTCGCGGAGTAGCTCAGGTTTACATAGCGGGGTTGATTGGTTAGGTTGGCGTGCGTTTGGGTGGATATTGGTGGCAATCGGAAGATGCAACGCGCGGTGGTTGTGCGCGATCGGGGTACTGTTATCGTTTTTACTGCTCTTGGGCGGCGGCACTTCGCTCGCCCAAAATCCCACCATCTCCGACATTCAGATCGAAGGTAATCAGCGCGTCGAGAGCGACGCGATTCGGCTGCATATCTCGCAGCGAGTGGGCGAACCACTCAACCGCGACGCGGTCAGCAACGACATCAAATCCATCTACCAGATGGGTTTCTTTCGCAACGTAATCTCCGAGACACGGAATCAAAACGGCAAAGTAGTCCTGGTTTACAAGGTGGACGAGCGTCCTCAAATCTCGGATGTCAAAATCACTGGGATGAAGGAGATCCGTCCCAGCGATGACAAGATAATCGCCGCCATGAGATCCATCCGGGCTCGATTATGGATCCTGCCCGCGTCGCCGAAACCGAAAAGGGAATCAAGGAAGCATACGAGAGCAAGGGCTACTCCGATACCAAGGTGGACTATCACGAGCAACTTGGACCCAACAACACCGAGGTCGGAACTTTCCAGGTCACCGAAGGACCCAAGGTCTACATCCGCGAGGTCGATTTTACCGGCAATCATGCGTTTCCCGCTCGCGAATTGCGCGGCCAGATGGATAGCGCTCAATACATCCCGCTGCTCAGTCTGATCACCAGTGCGGGCGTGCTCGACAAGAAGAAACTGCGCGATGACACCGACCGCATCGCGTCCTTCTACTACGACCATGGCTATCTGAACGTCCACGTCGGCGAACCTATCATCAGCCGCATCCCGAAGGGGTTGAAAGTGGTCGTCCCGATCGATGAGGGACCGATTTACAAAGTCGGCACCATCGATGTGGCCGGTGACCTCAAGTATCCGCGCAGCGAATTGGTCCCCTTGATCACCATCAAGCCGGGCGAGGATTTCCGCGGCTCGACGATGCAGCATGATGTGCTGACGCTGTCGGATTTCTATTCCGATCGCGGCTATGCCTTCGTTGACGTGCAACCTAAAACTCCACTCGACCCGGTCGCGCGCAAGGTTAACATCACCTTCGCAATCAACCCGGGCCGTGAGGTGCTGGTCAACCGTATCAACATCAGCGGCAACACCCGGACTTCCGACAAAGTCATCCGCCGCGAGATGCAAGTCCAGGAACAGGAGCCCTATTCGGCGTCGCTGATCCGAAACTCCAAGCAGCGACTCGACCAGCTCGGCTTCTTCAGCACCACCCGCATCACCACCGCGCCTTCGACGCAGCCGGATAAGGTCGACCTCAACGTTGACGTGACCGAACAGAGCACCGCCTCATTTCAAGTCGCTGGCGGCTTCGACAGTTATCAATCGGTGTTCGGGCATTTCCAGCTCGGCAACACCAACCTGTTCGGCGGTGGCGAGGCGGTGCTGCTGAGCGCCCAGGTAGGCTTCCTGTTCCAAAACTATACCGCTAGTTACACCGAGCCATGGTTCCTCGATATTCCGCTGGCCGTATCGCTCTCAGTCTTCGACAGCAAAACTGACCTCTTCGCGTTCCATCAAAATGCCGCGGGTGGCGCGGTCAACTCGAGCTATCCGCTGGTGGAACTGGGCCTCAAGAACATCGGTCCGTTTTCATTGGAGAACGTACGCGCGGGCTTGGGTTATCAAATCGAAAGCGTTGGCATCGGTGGACTTTCGCCGTTCACCACTTTTCAGATTGCGCGCTACAAAGGCTATACCCTGGTATCCGAGCTGGAGCCGAGCATCCGGCGCGCGACGGTGGATAATCCGATCGATCCGCGCAGCGGCTCAATCGAAAGCCTCAATGCCGAAATCGCGGGAATCGGCCCGGGAACGGCATTTCTTAAAGCGATCGCACACGCGCGTTTCTTTTACACCTTTATCAAGAGCGCAACCTTCGGCCAGTTTGTCTTTTCGCCGGGAATAACTTACGGCATTGGCACTACGCTCTCACCCGGACAAGGGAACGAGCTTCCTTTGTACGAACGATTCTTTCCCGGCGGCGTCGGCGGCCAGGGCGACGTTCGCGGCTATCAGCTTTATTCATTGGGCCCCGAAGTCCTGATCCTCAACCAGGCCGGCGAGCCGCAGCAAATCCAGAACATCGGCGGCAGCAAGGAGTTGCTCCTCGATGGCGAAATCACGTTTCCGATCCTGTCAGGACTGGGCATCCGCGGCGTCATCTTCGCCGACGCGGGCCAGGCCTATCGCCTGAGCGACAGCATAACCCTGAGCTCGCTGCAGGCAGCCTACGGTGTCGGCATCCGATGGCGCTCGCCGTTCGGTCCGCTCGCAGTCGACATCGCGCGGCCCATCAACCCTCGGCCGCAAGACCAGAGCAACGTTTTCGAGATCGGCGGCGGCGCGCCCCTGTAGGAACCCGCGCGAGTTTCACCACCCCTATAGCGCGCGGCATAGGAAATTGGCTTAAATACTGCCTCGATAGTTGCAATTCAAACAGCGCCGGTCCGACTTGCCTCAGGACTCCCCGCCAAGGCCGGCATTGCTATGATTCGCGTTCCGGGAGGATTCCAATTCCGATGAGAAATCGCTTGATGGTCGCTGTTACTCTTTTCGCCCTGCTGGCCGCGGTGCCCGCCCGAGCCGACGTGAAGCTCGCCTACGTCGATGTTCAGCGCGCGCTCAATGAATGCGAGGCCGGCAAGAGGGCTAAGGCTGACTTCCGGGTCAAGGTGCAGGGTGTCGAACAAAGCTTGCAGAGCCAGGAGAATGAAGTCGCAAGGCTCAAAGACGAGCTCGAGAAAAAAGGCATGCTCATGAAACCCGACCAGCGGCAGAGCCTTCAGGACGAGTACCTCAACAAGGCCAAAAACTTCGAGCGCAACTACAAAGATTCCAAGGATGATCTCGAGCGCAAGGATCAGGAAATGACCGGAATGATCATCCATGACCTTGCGCAAGTGATCCGCGATGTCGGCGAGAAGAGCGGCTACACGATGGTGTTCGAGAAGGGCTCCATCCTTTGGGGTACGCCGGGAATCGACATCACTGACCAGGTCATCCGCACCTACAACGGCATGCACGTGAAGATCGGATCTCTCGGTGGTGGTATGCCCGCGGTCGCCGGCGGCGGTGGTGATGAGGGCGGCGGTGAACAACAAGCCGGCGCGTCCTCGCCCAGCGATTTCGGCTCAGCCGCGGCCAAGCATTCTTCCATCTCGAAGTAGTCCTCTGAAGTAAACGCATTTGGCGGCCGGCAAAAATCATCAGCTCGATCATTTTCTGCGGATGCTGCCGCATCGCTACCCGTTTCTGATGGTCGATCGGGTGGTGGAAATCGGCAATGGCAAGGCCCGCACGCTGAAGAACGTCAGCAACAACGAACCATTCTTCGTCGGGCATTTCCCCGGCAATCCCGTGATGCCCGGCGTGATGATAATCGAGGCGCTGGCGCAATCGGCCGCCATCCTCGCGCTCGCCGAACTGAAATCCGAGAGTCAGCGTATGTTCGTGTTGACCGGGGTCGAGAAGGCGCGTTTTCGCCGCCCGGTGGTCCCCGGCGATCAGCTCGAAATGGAAGTTAGCGTGATTCGCAGCCGCGGTCCGCTGTGGAAAATGCGCGCGGAAGCGCGAGTCGGCGGTGAAATCGCCGCCGAAGCCGAACTTTCAGCCATGGAAGTATCCGAGGAGAAATTGTCATAGCCGGCAAGATTCATGCTTCCGCGGTGATCGATATTAGTGCCGAACTCGATTCGTCGGTCGAGATCGGACCCGGCGCCGTTATCGGGCCCAACGTTCGGATCGGCGCGAATACCGTGGTCGGTCCGTACGCGGTCATCGAGAGCAACACCACGATTGGCGCGCGCAATCATATCTTTCAGTTCGCCTCGCTGGGTACGCCTCCGCAGGATCTCAAATTCAGGGGCGAGCCTTCGATGCTCGAGATCGGGGACGACAACCAGATTTTCGAGTTCACAACTCTCCATCGCGGTACCGAAACGGGGGGAATGGTAACGCGCATCGGTAACCACGCCTTCCTAATGAACTATGTTCACATCGCGCATGACTGCCAGATCGGGGATCATGTGGTCGTGGCTAATTCCTCCGGAATCGCCGGCCATTGCATCATAGAGGAATGGGCAATTGTCGAAGGTATGTGCGGTGTCCACCAATTCTGCCGGATCGGCGCCCACGCGATACTGGCTGCCGGTTCGAAGGTCGCACAGGATGTGCCGCCGTACTCGATGGTCGCCGGTGGTGAACGAGCGCGCCTAGTCGGCGTCAACCTGGTCGGTCTTCAACGCCGGAATTTTTCTCCCGAAACGATTGCTGCGCTCAAGACGGCAATGCGGACGCTATTTTACTCGAAACTAATTCGCGCCGACGCAATTCAGAAAGTTCTTGACGAGCAGGGTCCTTTTCCGGAAGTGCGGCGCCTTGTCGAATTCGTTCAGAAATCCCAGCGCGGCGTCGTCGGGCGCGAGCGTGACTAGCCTCGGCCTAATCGCAGGCAACGGAGTCTTCCCCCTCGAAGTTGCCGCCGCCGCACGCAAACGCGGAATCAAACTGATCGCACTGGCGCATCGGGGCGAAACCAAACCCGAACTCGAAGCCCAGGTTGACCAGCTAACCTGGATCAAGGTCGGCGAGCTGCAAAAAATTGTCGATGTGCTGAAAAACGCCGGCGTCGAGCAAGCCGCAATGGCCGGGGGGATCTCGCGCGCGAACCTCGCCGAGACCTTCGCACCCGACGAGCGTGCGATCAAAATGCTCTCCTCGATCACGCGCTGGAGTGACGATGCGGTCCTGCGCGCGATCGCGCGCGAAATCGAATCCGAGGGAATTCCCGTTATCGATCCCGTGCCGTGGATGGACGATGCCATCGCGAAGCCGGGTTTGATGGCCGGCCCTGAGCCGGGCGAGAAGAAACTCCGCGATGTCGCTCTCGCCTTCTCCATCGCGCGCAGCCTCGGCGCATTCGACATCGGACAAAGCGTCGCCGTGCGTGGGGGCGTGGTGTATTCGGTCGAAGCCGCCGAGGGCACTGATCCCGCGCTGCGTCGCGCGGCATCAATCGCGGGCAAAGGTCTAATCGTCGCGAAAGTTTCGAAACCCGGGCAGGATTTGCGCTTCGACCGGCCCGCGGTCGGACCGGCTACAATTGAACTATTGGTGGAAATCGGTGCCGCGATGCTCGGTATCGAGGCCGATAAATGTCTGATACTGGAGCGCGAGCGCACTCTCGCGATGGCGCAATCGGCCAACCTCGCGGTGTATGGGCATGAGTGAGATTCGCGCCGCCGTGGTTGGTGCCGGGCGCCTGGGAAGTCTTCATGCCGCGAAGTATTCCGCTCTTCCGGGCGTCAGGGTCACGCATATTGTCGATGTCGATGCCGCTCGCGCCGCGCAGCTCGCATCCAAATTCGGCGCGTCTCCGGCAACCGATTATCGCGTCCTCGATCACGAAGTTGATGTGGTCACGATCGCGTCGCCGGGCGTAACACATTTTGAAATCGCGTCGCATCTGCTGCGCTCCGGATGCGACGTGCTGTTGGAAAAACCGATGGCTGCCACCGTCGAAGACGCGCGCGCACTTACCGCACTGGCTGAGGGCACCGATCGCATTTTGCAGATTGGGCATCTCGAGCGCTTCAATCCGGTGGTGAATCGCTTGCGCACGATTCTCAAGCGCCCGCGCTTCGTCGAATGCCATCGCCTTGCGCCCTTCACCGAACGCGGCACCGACGTCGATGTCGTCCTCGACCTGATGGTGCATGACCTCGACGTCCTGATGTCGCTGACCGGCGCCGAAGCAACCTCGGTCGAGGCACTTGGCGTCGCGGTGCTGACCGATCAAATCGATGTCGCCAATGCGCGCATCCGCTTCAGCAACGGTATGATTGCGAATGTGAATACCAGTCGCGTGGCCGCGCGCCGCGAGCGCAAGATTCGCTTTTTCCAATCCGATGCATACATCTCGGTCGACTACGAGGCGCGCCGGATCCAGATCTATCGCAAAAGTCCGCCGCCTGAGGGGACAACGTTTCCGACCATATCCGCGGAACAGATCGACCTGGGCGAAGCCGATCCTCTCGCCGATGAGGTCGCCTCGTTTATCGCCGCGGTACGCGCTCGCAGCGCACCCGCGGTTACTGCGCGCGACGGCCTGCGTGTGATTGAATTGATCGAACGAATCCGCATCAGCATGGAGCAGCCGTGAGACCTCAGTTTTCACGCATCGCGCGCAATTTCACTCTCGTCGCAGTCCTGATGGGCGCGCTTGCACTCGCTGGATGTCATAGCGACGACGAGACCGGTTCATTCCCGGCCGCGAACAACAGCGATTGTTTACCCAATCTCGTGCTGCTGGATCAGAATGGGCAGAGCATCAATCTTAGCTCGCTCAAGGGCGAGTATGTGCTCATCAATTTCATCTACACCGGATGCTCCGGCACGTGTCCGATGCTGACCTCCAAAATGTCGATGGTCGAGAAGAAGCTGACGCCTGACCTCGCGAAGAAAGTTCGCCTGGTTTCGGTAACGCTTGATCCCGAGCACGACAACCCAGCGGCTCTGCTCAAGTATGCGAACGAGCATGGCGCGAACGGCGCCGACTGGATTTTTCTTACCGGCACGCCCGCGCAGATCGACGCTTACCTCGCGACTTTTTTGATCAAGCGTACGCGCGAGCCCGATGGCTCCATCGATCACGTCACGACGAGTTTTCTGCTCGGACCTGACGGCCGGCAAATTCGCCAATATGACGGTATCTCGGTGACGCCGTCGACTTTGGCCGACGATATTAATCGCGCGATTTCCCATGGCTGAAATGACTCGCGTCGGCGAATTTTCCATGCGGCTCGTGATCGTTGGTTTTGCCGTCTTGATGTGGACGTCGGTCGCCCTCGCGCATTGCTTCCCGGATCAAACTACACCGTCGGCGGGAAGCGCTTTGGGCGCGGCGCCACCGCAGGTGGTGGTGCACTTCGACAATGCATTCAATCCCGCCTCCAGCTCGGTTCGGGTGCTGAATGAAAAGGGCGATGTCGTTTCGGGTGCCGGCGAGCCGAGTGACGATCGCCACAGCATCACGGTGCCGCTCAAGCTGATTTCACCGGGGCAATATTTCGTGAAATGGCGCGCGGTTTCGCAGGACGGCGACCATACGATGGGGGCCTACAGCTTCACCGTCAAAGGCGCGCCGCGCTGATCGCATCGGCGCAAACAACCTCGTGGCCGAATCCAGCGCAATGTTGAGCGAACGACCTCGCCGCCGACGGCGTATCATGATCGTCGCGGGGGAAGCCTCGGGCGACCTGCATGGCGGTGACCTCGCGCGGCAAATCCTCGCACTGGATCCGTCATGCGAACTGTTCGGTATCGCGGGCGCGCAGATGCGCGCGGCGGGTGTCGAGGCCAAAGTGCGCATCGAAGACATCCATGGTCTCGGGCTGACGGAATTGATCTCGACCATCGGACTGTCGCTCGCGACGATGCGCGACCTGCGGCGCATCCTGCGAACCGACAAACCCGACCTCGTCATTCTCATCGACTATGCGGAATTCAACCTGGTGCTGGCGGGGATCGCCAAACGAGCGGGCGTGCCAGTGCTCTATTACATCACTCCCCAGGTCTGGGCGTGGCGGCGCGGGCGCACCAGAAAGATCATCGATCGGTCGAGTCGACTGGCAGTCGTGCTGCCGTTCGAACAGGAACTCTACGGCCCGGCAGGCGATCGCGTAAGCTTCGTCGGTCATCCACTGCTCGATCGCGTCGCGCCCGCGCAAGGCCGCGAGGAAACTTTCGCGCGCCACGGCCTCCCGAAATATTCGAAGCTATTGGCGCTGCTACCCGGCAGCCGCCGCGCCGAAGTGCGCTACATCCTGCCTCCGATGATCGAGGCGGCGCGCGTTCTCGCGCACGACCATCACCTGATTCCGGTCATTGCGCTGGCGCCTACATTAACGCCGGAGCAGCTCGCGGAGCAGGCCAAAGTCAACCTCGACGGGATACGTATTATCCCGGGGGACACGTATAGTATCATTGCCGCCAGCGAGGTCGCGCTGGTGGCCTCGGGCACCGCAACGCTGGAAACCGCGCTGCTCGGCTGCCCGATGGTGATTGCCTATAAAGTGTCGCCACTGACCTACGCGCTGGGAAGGATGCTCGTCACCGGGGTCAAGTTCATCGGAATGCCCAACATACTGGCGGGCGAAAAAATCGTCCCCGAGCTAATCCAGGGCGGGCTGACCGCGCGCAATCTGGTGCGCGCCGCGGAACCGCTGCTGCATGATTCGATTCGCCACCAAACCATCGCCAATCTCAACACCTTGCGTGGACGCCTCGGCGCGCCGGGAGCCGCCGCACGCGTCGCCGCCCTCGCGCTCTCGATGATTCAATGAAACTACTCACTCCGCTCAGCCGGCGCGTGCTGGCTTACCTGCGGCCCTACACATTTCCCTACATGGGGATGCTGGTAGTCGCGATGCTGGTGAGCAGCGCGACTGACGGCGCGATCCCTCTGCTCATCAAGCATTTCACCGATCAGATTACTCATCTGAGCACCATTCAGATCAGGACGGTGCAAATCGTTTCGCTGGAGCTGGTGGCGCTGTTCGTGATGCGTTCGGTTTCCGGCTTCGGCGAGGACTATCTCAGCGCTTACATTGGGCAACACATCACGCTCGACATCCGCTCCGGCCTCAACCGCAGGCTGCAACGGATGTCGCTGTCATTTTTCAATCGCACTCCCAGCGGCATGATGATGTCGCGGGTGGTCAACGATGTCGGGGTAATTTCCAACGGCATCACCGACGGCGCTTTTTCGGTTGTCGGCGAAGGTGCGCGGCTGATCGCCGTGCTGGGCGCGGCGTTCTGGATCGATTGGAAACTGGCGCTGATTGCATTCGTGGTGTTTCCGTGCGCGGTGGGACCGGTGATGGCGTTCTCGCGCCGCATGCGCAAGATCACCAAGAAGGCGCAAAAGCAGATGAGTGGCATTACCTCGCTGCTGCAGGAGGCCTATCAGGGCAATCGCGTGGTGAAGGCGTTCGGGATGGAAGAATACGAACGCGAGCGCTTCGACGTCGAGTTGCGGCGCCTGTTCAAGTTCTCCATGCGCGCCGCCGTTATCAAAGCTGCCACCGGTCCGATGATCGAAGCGATGGCCGCGGTAGCTATTCTGGCCGTGCTTTGGTTTGGAACCGCATCGGTAATTCATGGGACCCGAACCATCGGCACTTTCGTCTCGTTCCTGGTAGCGATGCTGCTTATCTACGAACCGTTTAAACGGCTCGCGCGTATCAACAATACGGTTCAGCAAAGCCTCGGCGCGGCTGAGCGCGTGTTCAACATGATGGATCAGCCGATCGAGATCCATGATGCCCCCGAGGCTGCGGTTCTCGGACCCGGCAATCACACCGTCGCACTCGAACACGTCAGCTTCAGCTATGCGAAAGACTGGGTGCTGAGCGACATCAGCCTCGTGATTCCCGCGGGCAAAGTGGTGGCGCTGGTCGGCATGAGTGGCGGTGGAAAATCGACGCTCGCCGATCTCATCCCGCGCTTTCACGATGTCCAGGAGGGCCGCATCACGGTTGACGACATCAACGTGAAAAACATCCGGCTCGATTCGTTGCGCGCGCAAATCGGCATCGTCACCCAGCATACGTTTCTGTTCAACGATACGATCCGTGCCAACATCGCGTACGGCAGCCAGGCCAAGACCCAGGAACAAATCGTCGCCGCCGCCAGCGCTGCCAACGCGCACGAGTTCATCACGCGGCTGCCCAAGGGCTACGACACCATGGTCGGCGAAATGGGCGTACGGCTCTCGGGCGGCGAACGACAGCGCATCGCTATCGCGCGCGCGCTGCTGAAGGATGCGCCCATCCTGATCCTCGACGAGGCGACCTCCTCGCTTGACTCGGAGTCGGAGCGCGCGGTGCAGGATGCCCTCGAAACCCTGATGCGCAATCGCACCACGCTGGTCATCGCGCATCGGCTCTCGACGGTGCGGCGCGCCGACAAGATAATCGTGCTGGTGCGCGGGCATATCATCGAGGAAGGAACTCATGAGGAGCTCTTCGCGCGCGGACAGGAATATCGCAAGCTTTATGATCTGCAGTTCATGACCGCGCCCGAGACCGAAGGCGGCGAACCGGCCGTTATCAACTAGACTCGAAGTGGCCGGCCGCATCGGCGTGCGGCATAGACGGGAACTCACGTGATACTTCACGCGCTATACAACCTGCTTTGGTATCCCGCGCTGCCGTTCGCGCTGCTCGCCTCCAACGGCGCCGATTCGCAGGGGGCGCGCGAACGCCTCGGGATCGCGGCGCCGCGCTCGGAATCAGGCGCCCTCCGGATCTGGGCACACGCATCATCAGTCGGCGAGATCGAGGCCATCCACAGCGTGATGATGCGCCTGATGCACGATGCTCCCGCCGCAACCGCCGTGATCACCGCGATGACTACCGCTGGACGCGACGTCGCACGGCGGCGGATTCCCAAAGCTGCCGCGCATCTGCTGGCTCCGCTCGACAATCCCTCGGCGGTGCGGGCGTTCCTGCGGCGAGTGCGTCCCGACCTGGTGCTGATTGCTGAAACGGAGTTATGGCCGAATTATTTTTGGGAAGCGAAAAAAAGCGGCGCGAAGATAGCAATCATCAACGGAAGAATCTCGGAACGTTCGCTGGCGCGCTATCGCCGCCTGGGTAAACTCTTCAGCGGCGCCATTCAATGCGCCGACCTTGTGATGGCGCAGACCGGACATGACGTGGAGCGCTTCGCCGCGATGGGGATCGATCGAACCCGTATCGTGGTGACGGGCAATACCAAATTCGATCCCGATGCCGCGGTCGAGATGCCGCTGCGGCGCGAATTGCAGGAATTTGCCGGCGAGCGCCCAATCTTTATCGCCGGCTCGACCGCCGCGGGCGAGGAGGAAATCATCCTCGACGCGTATCTCGAATTGCGCAAGGATTTTCCCGCCCTCGCTCTCATCGTCGCGCCGCGTCATCTGGTGCGCGTCCTCGAGGTGGAAAAAATTATCGGCGAGCGCTCACTGAAGTATGTGCGCGCGAGCGCCAGCCGCTTCGACAACGATGCCGATGTGCTGATCCTCGACACGATGGGTGAGCTGCGTCCGCTCTATCGTCGCGCGACCGTCGCCTTCGTCGGCGGCACTCTCAACGAGGTTCGGGGCGGACAAAATCCCGCCGAACCCGCATCGGTGAGCGTGCCGGTAATGTTCGGTCCGTATTATGAGAATCAGCAGGAAACCGCCTCCGCGCTCATCGATGCTGGAGGCGCGCGTGTCGTAAATAATGCCGACGAAATCGTACGCGCCGCCGCGAAATGGCTCGCGAGCGAGGACGCTCGACGGACCGCCGGCAGCGCCGCCCGCGAATGCATCCTGCAGTTGAGCGGCGGAGTGAGCACCTCGTTGATGCATCTGCGGACACTGATTACGCTCGACCGATAATGCCAGGCCGCGAAACCATCCATCGCCGTCCGCGCATCGAGGATCTCTGGTTCGGGAAGTTGCGCTGGACACAGCGCGCGATGATTGCCGGTCTGCTTCCGGCGTCGCTGGTTTATCGCATTGGTCAAAACCTCCGCAATGCGGTTTGGCACTTCGCGAAGAAGCGCGTGCCGGTAAGAACCATCAGCATCGGAAATCTGACCGTGGGTGGCAATGGAAAAACTCCCTTCACGCTGTTTCTCGCCTCGAGGCTGCAGGCGCATGGACTTTCAGTCGGCATCGTGAGCCGTGGTTTCGGGCGCACCAGAAAAGACCGCGCCGCGCTGGTTTCCGATGGTGTGACCATCAAGCTTCCGCCCGAAGCGGCCGGTGACGAACCGCTAATGATGGCGAAAAACTTTCGCGGACATATTGTCGTCGCGCGCCGCCGCCTCGATGGCGTCCGCCTGCTCACCGAGATCGCCCATCCTGATGTGATCGTTCTGGACGATGCGTTTCAACATCGCGCCCTCGCTCGCGACGTCGATTTGGTGCTTATCAATAAGGATCGCGGCTTTGGCAATGGCCATCTCATTCCTGCCGGACCGATGCGCGAGCCGCTTGCAGCGCTTCGCCGTGCAGATGCTGCTATCGTCGTGTCGAGTGGAATTCCCGATCGTCCCAGCGCTATCAGTGCGCGCCAGCTCACGGCGATAGCGAAACTCCCCATGCTGTGCGCGACGCTGCGGCCCAAGGCTTTAATTCATTACGCGCAGGGGAACTGGAGCGAAGAACCGATCGCGATGGCGGGTCGACGCGTCCTCGCGGTTAGCGGCCTCGCCGATCCCAGCGGCTTCTATGCGATGCTCCACGAGATCGAGACTGACCTGGTCGGTGTCCTCGAATATCCCGACCATCACGTTTACAACTCCGCCGATTGGCAAACGATCGTCAAGGCCGCGGCCGACGCCGACATCGTGATGACGACCGAGAAAGATCTCGTGAAGCTGGAGAAGTTTCCGTTCGCGCGCGATTCTCTATACGCTCTACGACTTGAAGTGGTGATGAGCGCGGAGGACGCGGCGCGGCTTGATGAAATCGTCATCGGCGGCGCGACACAACCGGGAGTGGCCGCCGCGCTTTAGACCTCGGGAGGTATTTGATGCCTATCAGCCAGGAGTTGCTCGATATTCTCGCCTGCCCCAAGTGCAAGGGCGAGCTGCAGTTGACCGAGAAGCAGGACGGCCTGGTTTGCCAGGCCTGCAAGCTGGTTTATCCCATCCGCGAGGACATTCCGGTGATGCTGATCGACGAGGCCAAGCCGCTTACGTGAGCCGCTCGAGCGCCGATGCGCGGCGCGCGGATCGGCTCCTTCAGTTGGCGTGGATCGCGGTCGGTATCTATGTCGTCGCGCTCGGAATCGCTGCCGTGCTACGGGTGCAAGGCGACTTCAATGTCTACTATCGCGCGGGAGCCCGCGTCCTCCACGGCGAATCAATCTATCGCCTCGATGAGTCGAGCCATTTCCTCTATGCGCCGATCATCGCGATCGTCTTCGCGCCCTTCGCCGCACTTCCGCTCCGCGCCGCGCAGTTCGCATGGTTCCTGATCAGCGGCGTTTCGCTGATCGCGCTGATCCCGGGCTCCGCTCGAATGCTCTTCGGCCGCGAGCGTCAACTGACACCCGCGCTGATTCTGATCCCCGTGATCCTGTGCGCGCGCTTTATCGATAACAACATCGAACACGGCCAGATAAATCTGCCGACGCTCGCCCTGACAGTATGGGCGATTGTTCTCGGCGAGGAGGATCGCGCGATGGCCTCGGGCGCGATGCTCGCCGCGGCAATTCTCATCAAACCCTTCGCAGGCCTCGCCGCGCTGTTTCTTTTGCTCGAAGGAAAATGGCGCTCGATATTTGTTTCGATCGCATGCGGCTTGATCCTGATACTTGCTCCGATGCTGGTCTTCGGCCCCCGCGGTGCGCTCGATCAAACCGTCGCGTATTTGCAGGTCGTGAGCTCGATGACGGATCGCTACACCACGATGCTGACGAATCAGTCCGCGACCTCGGCAATTGCGCGATTGATGAGCATCGGCGCGAGAGCGGGCGCGCCCGCATCGCATGCTTCGCTTTACATCGGGACCGGAATCGAACTGGCCCTCGTCGCCGCAGTCGTCATCTGGTTTTTCCGGATGCCTGATTCAGGAGGGCAGGATATGCGGCCGCACCGATTTCAGCTCGCGGCGTTGTTTTGCATCATGCCGTCGCTGGTGCCGATCTCATGGAAGAGCTACTACGTCGCCCTACTCGTTCCCTACATGCTGCTGACTTTTGTGACGTGGAGCGAACGTCCCAGCGGGGCAACGACGCCAGCACTCACGATGGCTCTGGTTGCGGTCTCGGCGCTTCTCAACTGGATTCCCGGCACGCGCCCCAATCATTATGCGCTGTTCTTTTCCGCGCACTTCCTTTCCTCGATCGTGTTGCTCGCGGCGATCACGATCACTTCGCAGTGGTGGCGTGAATCCGCCGATTGCAGACTTACAGCAGTTCGTACGGTAAATAGTTAGCGTGAATCTCAGCGGCGATCCCGGTCCGGATTTCATCAAGAGCCAGCTTGGCCGCAAGACTGCCTATCTTCATCGTGAAGTCGCTCCCTTCGCGGCCGCACTTTTGTTGGAGATCGATCGTACGCTGCGCTCCGGCAAGAAAGGCGCGGGCAATCGCGAAAGCGGTCACCCTATCAGCGTCGATGGCGCCCCGAAATTGTTTGTGCGCCGTTCGATGCGCGGCGGCATGATGCGCGTGCTCGGCGACTTCTACGTCGGCTTCGTTCCGCGCATGGTGTACGAACTCAACCTGGTAACCGAAGCGCGCAATCGCGGAGTCTCGGTTCCCGAGCCGATGGGCGCGATCGTCGAGAAGGTTTCTCCCGCCATCTACCGCGGCGCGGTTATCACCAAGGCGATCCCCGGCATGACGATGTGGGAATTCGTCAAGGTCGAGACCGACCCGCGCAGCCTCGGCCACGTGGTCAGGATGGCGCGTTACTCCATCGACACGATGCACGAACAGGGCCTCTTCCACGACGACCTCAACCTGCACAACCTGTACGTCTCAATGGCGGGTGACGGCTTCACCGTAGTGATCCTCGACTTTGACAAGGCCCGGATTTCGTCGACGGCGGTCTCGCGATCACAGCGCAAGCGCAATCTCAAGCGGCTGGCTTCGTCGATTCGCAAGCTCGATCCCCATGGGCGCTATCTCGATGACGAGTCGCTCAAGATTATGACTGCGATTTCGTAGCTCGACTGCGCTACGATCGTTTTGCGATGACCTCGATTTCGATCATCGCACCGCGTGGAAGCGCGGCGACCTGAACCGTTGAGCGGGCGGGAAAACTCTCGGTGAAATGCTCGCCGTAAATTCCATTGACGATCTCGAAGTCCGTGAGGCTGATCAGAAAAATTGTGGTCTTGACGACATCGCCGAATCCCAGCCCGGCGGCGCCTAGCACCTCGCGAATGTTATCGAGAACCTGACGCGTCTCGCGCTCGATGCCGCCTTGAACCAGAGCCCCTTTCTTGGGATCGAGGCCGATTTGCCCCGACAGATAGACAGTATCGCCGACATCGATCGCCTGAGAATATGGCCCAATCGCCGCCGGCGCCTGCCGCGTCTCGATAATCTTTTTCATGCGAGCATCCTTGCTGATGCGAATGGCTGTGACCAGTCACACCTTCGGATCCCTTCCCTGGCTGGGCGAGGGAGGTGGATGGCGCGGCGGTCGCTCTTTGGCTTTGCGACCGGCGTGCCAGACGGATGAGCCGCGCAAATGTAGTTCAGTCGCGCGCGCCGTTCTGCTGCCCGAGGCGCGACACCCTCATCACACCATCGATCGCGGCAATCGAGCTCATCAGCGTGTTCAACTGGCGCGCGCTGGTGACAAGGAGTTCGAAAATCGAGAGCGCGCGCCCATCGTTGCCGTTGGTCTTCACTTCCGCCGTGGTGATGTTCACACCGACGGTGGCGATGGCCTTTGACATCGCGGCCAAGAGGCCCGGCTGATCGGCACATAGCACTTCGAGGCGGATCGGGCGCGGAGTCGCCTCATCGTCTTTCCATACCACCGGCACGCGGCGCTGCGGATCGGAAAGGAGCGCATGCGGGCATCCCGCGAGATGCACCGTAACGCCGCGCCCGCGCGTGATGAAGCCGGTGATCGCTTCGCCTGGCAACGGATTGCAGCATCGCGCGAAGCGCACCATCATGTCGCCGATTCCTGAAACGACCACCGCTCCGCTGGCGGCGCGCCGCGCTTCTTTGGCCGCGCGATCGGCGGTTACCGGTCCGGGCAGCGCTGGCGGTTTCTCTCCGCGATAAATTTTGAGCTCATCGGCGGTGAGGACTTTGCCCAGCAACTGGCCGGGTGTGATGATGCCGTAGCCGACCGCGGCGAGCAGGCCGTCGACGTTGCGCTGCGAAAATTCCTTGAGCGCGCCTTCGAGGCGTTTGTCATTGCGCAGTTGATTGACCGAGAGTTTCAGCGTTTCGAGCTCGCGATCCAGAAGCGAAATGCCCAGCTCGCGCGAGCGCTCCGATTGCTGCGCGCGAAACCACTGGCGGATTCTGCTCTTGGCGCGCGCGGTGACGACGAAATTCGCCCAGTCTTTACCGGGTGTCTGCTTCTCGTTGGTGATGACCTCGACGGTATCGCCCGAGTTCAGCCGATAGCGCAGCGGCACCATGCGGCCGTTGATGCGCGCGCCTGCCAGATGGTTTCCAACTCCGCTGTGAATTCGATACGCGAAGTCGATCACGCTCGCGCCTTTGGGAAAATCGAGGACGTCCCCCTTGGGGGTGAAGACAAAAACTTCTTCGGGAAAAAGATCGTCGCGAACGGTGGAGAGGAATTCCTGCGGGTCTTTCAGATTCTGCTGCCATTCGACCAGACGCCGCAGCCATGCGAAACGCTCGGTATCGCGCTGCTCCGGCGACACGCCCTGCTTGTAGGTCCAATGCGCCGCGATTCCTTCCTCGGCCACGCGATGCATCTCGCGGGTACGAATCTGCACTTCCATCCGCTGACCGCGCGGACCGATCACGGTCGTGTGTAACGACTGGTACATGTTGGGCTTGGGCAGCGCGATGTAATCCTTGAAGCGGCCAGGCACCGGCTTCCAATTCGCATGCACCACGCCGAGCGCTTCGTAACATTCGCGCACCGAACCCACGATGATGCGAAACGCGACCAGGTCATAAATCTCATCGAAGGTGAGGGCCTCTTCCTGCATCTTCGTGTGGATCGAATAGAAGTGCTTGGGCCGCCCGGTGACTTCGGCGAGGACGCCGGAGTCTTCCAGCCGCTTGGTCAGGATCTGGATTACCGCGCGGATATAGTCCTCGCGCTCGGCGCGTTTGCTCGCGACGAAGGTTTTGAGCGTCGAGTACGCGCCATGATTGACGTAGCGGAAAGCGTTATCCTCGAGCTCCGATTTCATCCAATAGATGCCGAGCCGATGCGCGATGGGCGCGTAGATTTCCAACGTCTCGCGCGAAATCTCCAACTGCCGCTCCGGCGCGAGCGGGCCGAGCGTGCGCATGTTGTGGAGGCGGTCCGCCAGCTTGACCATGACGACCCGGATGTCCTGGGCCATCGCGATGATCATCTTGCGGAAATTCTCCGCCTGCTTTTCCGCGCGGCTGGAGAAGGTGATTTTCGAAACCTTGGTGACACCATCGACCAGCCGTGCGACTTCCGCACCGAACAAGGCTTCGACGTCGGGCAGCGAGGTGCCGGTGTCTTCGACCACATCGTGAAGTAACGCGGTGACGATCGAGGGCACATCGAGTTTGAGCTGCGTGGCGATGAGCGCGACGTTGAGCGGATGCGTTACATACGGCTCGCCCGACTCACGCTTCTGCTCGCCGTGCATCCGCGCCGAGTAATCGTACGCACGCCGGATCAGCGCGAGGTCAGCCTCGGGGTTGTAGGCGACGACCCGGCGCAACAGATCGTCGAGTTCCTGCGGCTCGCTCTGCTGGGCTAGCTCTTCCACGGCGCGAACCCTTCCCGTAGCCTCGCGACGCGCGAGCGTTCGGCGTTGACGATGGCGCGGAACTTCTCCACGGAATCGTCGACGTTGTCGTTGATGATCAGGTAATCATACTCGGAGTAGGCACGGGCTTCCTCGCGGGACGCGATTGAGGCGGCGCGCAATGGCGTCCTCGGTTTCGGTACCGCGCTTGCGCAGGCGTTGCGAAAGCTCGTTGAAGGTAGGCGGCAATACGAAAACGGCCACCGAATCATGCTGGAACTTGGCGCGAATCTGCCGCGCCCCCTGGATATCGATATCGAGCAGAATGTCGCGACCGGACTGAATGGCGCCGTCGAGGGGTTTTCTCAGGGTGCCATAGCTGGCGTCGAAAACTTGCGCCCATTCGGCAAGTTCATCGCCATCGCGCCTGCGTATGAACTCATCCTCGCTCACGAAATGATAATCGGTCCCGTCGACCTCGCTGCCACGCGGCTTGCGGGTGGTCAGAGAGACCGAGAATTCTATCTCCGGAATGCGCTCCAGCGCCGCCCGCCAGATAGTAGTTTTTCCTGCTCCGGATGGAGCAGACAGGATAAAAACTATACCGCGTCTGGGAGGCAAATCCGTCATTAAAGACACTAATATGAAAGTCGCATCACTCGCAAATCATCTTCTAAACCGCGACGGCTTGGGCATGCGAACCCGTCATTCGACATTCTGCACCTGCTCGCGCATCTTCTCCGTCTCACCTTTGACTTCGACAGTCAGCTGCGAGAGCCCCGCATTTTGCGATTTGGATCCCATCGTGTTCACTTCGCGATTGATTTCCTGGAGCAGGAACTCGATGGATTTGCCGACCGGCTCGTTGCGGTCGAGCAGCTCTTTGAGCGCCTCCAGATGGATGCGCAGACGAGTCAGCTCCTCGGTGATGTCGCCGCGTTGCGCCGCACCGGCAGCCTCTTCATAGAGGCGTTTTTCATTGACCGGCAGTTCCGCGAGTAACTCCTTCACGCGAGTCTGGAAGCTGGCGAGCACTTCGGCGCGAGTTTCGCCCGAGAGCTTTTCGATTTTTGGAACCGCCGCAAGAATCTTCTTGATGCGCCGCCCGAAGTCGCGCTTGAGGCTGCTACCCTCGCGGATACGCTCGGCTTCGAGTTTCTTCAGCGCCTGGTCCAGCGCCTCGAATCCGATTTTGACGCCATGATGAATCTGATCGTCTTCGTCCTCGATGACGTGGAAAATTTCGGGGCGCTGCATGATGGTTTCCATGCCGAGGCGTCCATTGAGGTTCAACTGTTTTCCCAGCTTGCGCAGTTCGGTGATGTATAGTTTCGCTAATTTTTCGTTCACCTGGAGCTTGGCCGGAGGCGCCTTGGTCGCGGTATAGCGCATGAAAACCTCCACGCGCCCGCGCGAAACCATCCCCTGGACCATCTTGCGGACCTGTGCCTCGTGCTCGCCCCATCCGCGCGGAAGACTGAGCTTCAGCTCAAAAAACCGCTGATTGAGGGCGCGAACCTCCGCCACCACCCGCACCCCGTCGCGCTCGATATGAGCCCGCCCAAACCCTGTCATGCTGCGCATCTAGTGCCTCGCCCCTGGTGTATCGGATGCCCGCCTCGCGAGACAGGTCCGGTAAAGATCGATTGTTTTTCTGGTCATCGCATCGATGGAGAAATTGTTGATGATATGCGGTCTCGCGGCAGCTCCAAGATCTGCTCGCCGCCCGGCATCATTTGCCAAAGCTTCGATAGCGTTGACGATAGGCAATGCGGCGCCGGGTAAGACCATCACACCGTTGCGAGCGTCTTCGACAACATCGATTACTCCCCCTGCGCGACTGGCGATGACAGGGAGCCCGCACGCCATCGCTTCGAGTAGCGCCACCCCGAGACCTTCCTTCAGCGAGGGAAACACGAAAACGTCGATTGCATCAAGTAGCTGGCGGGAATCAGCCAGTACACCCAAAAAGAGAATGTCGGTGGCGATGCCCGAGTCTTTCGCGAGGCTCTCAAGTTCATCGCGCATCGCACCGTCGCCGGCGATCGCGCATTTGATTCGCGATGCCTCGCCGCGGGAGCGATTTATCCTCGCGATCGCTTCGAGCAGATAGCGATGCCCCTTGCGTTCCTCGAGCATGCCCACCGTCCCAACCAGGAAATCCTCTCGCTTGATGCCCAGGCGGGCGCGCGCTGCGTCGCGCTCGGCGGGAGTCGCCGGCCGAAAATGCTCGCAGTCCACGCCCGACGGGATGATTCGAATGTGATCGCGCGTGACGCCGGCCTCGCTTAAGGATTCGGCAACTCTGCCGGAAATTGCCGCGACGGCATCGACGGCCCGATTGAAAAGGTAGGGCGCGAATAGCCGATTGGGCCGGTAGTCCATCCGTCGGGTCACGATGAGGGCGCCTGCGCGACCACGCGCAAATGGCGCCATCGCATGCGCCCGCGAGGTATGGAAATGCACGACGTCATAGTCCGAACGGGAGAGTATATTTCGCAGACGCATCCCGGCTGCGAAATCCAGCGCGTTGCGAATCGAAAGCGGATGGCACTCGACGCCCCTTCCTCGCGCGCGCTCGTAAAGCTTTCCCCGCGGATCGCAGGCAAGTTCCGCATCATGGCCGTCCCGCAGCAATCCGACCGTGAGCCCGAGCACTTGAGTCTCGCCACCTGCGAATCCGAGTTCCGGATCAACCCCGAGGACGCGCAACGGTTTCTGCGCATAGTTTGCCGCTCGACTATCGGGATGCCGGTTCGATTCGCCCACCTCGATAGCCGGATCGGGCTGATAGTTGGTTTCCGCAATCAATCGAGGAACCTGTAGTAAACGATCGCGCAAATCGCGGTAATCGCGTCGCGCCAACCGATCTTCTTGCCCTCATCGTAGGTGCGTCCCGAGTATGAAACCGGGACCTCGTAAATTCGCCATCGCGCGCGGCTGGCTTTCACCGTGATCTCGGGTTCGAAAGTGAAACGGTTCGCGCTAAGCCGAAGTTGTAACAGCTTGTCGCGCGCGAACGCTTTCATCCCGGTCTCCATGTCACTCAGGTTCATGTCACTCATGATGTTCGAAACCAGGGTGATCAGCCGATTGCCGAGATAATGCCAGTACAAAAGCACTCGGTGCGGACCGCCAAGGAAGCGCGAGCCATAAACCATGTCAGCGCGACCATCCACCAGCGGCTTGATCATCGCCCGGTAGTCATTCGGATCGTATTCGAGGTCGGCGTCCTGAACGAAGACATATGGATTTGAAGCCGCCGCAAATCCCATTCGCAGCGCCGCGCCCTTGCCGCGATTTTTGGAATGATAGAAGACTCTTACGTTAGGGTGCTGAAAGCTCTGGAGAAACTCGCGGGTACCGTCTGTCGAAGCGTCATCGACCACAATGACCTCGGTATCGAAGCCGCAGTTGAGTACGCGATTGATCACCTCACCAATCGTTTTCACCTCGTTATAGACCGGTATCACGACCGATATTTTGATCGGATCAGGCATTAGCTCCGGACGGCACCCTCTTCGGCCATTATCGCAGGTTGCGAAGCGGCGCGCTTGCTCGCGCGATCGCGTTTGCGCCGGCGCGCGATCATCTTGATAGCTCTCACCAACGAGCCGCGCGCCGCGGCTTTCGACAAACCAGCCGAATCCGCATAGCCGGCAAAGACACGCATTTTGTCGGTCCGCGATACGCCGGGAATGTCGAAGTGTCCGAGCTGCACAAGGTTACGCATTCGGTTTCGTGCAACGTTGATGCTGACTCGCGAGATTTTCTCGGTACCCTCATGATCGATGAAAGTGATCGCTATTTCAGGATCGCCGGTCGCGAAGACATTGTAGGGAGTGAGATCGCCGTGGATATATCCAGCGCGGTGCAGCCTGCCGACTTCGGCACCGAGCCTGCGCAGGATTCGGCGGCGCAGCATCGCATCCGTGTGATGCATCGGGTTCATCCATCTTGTGAGCATAAAGCCCGGCGCCGGACTCATCACGATGACTTCGTGCCCGGTTTCGTGGTTTTCTCCAATCAGCAGGACTTGGGGCACACCGAATCGACCTCTTCGGAGGTCTTCCGAAATTCGCAGCACGTGTTCGGAGCGTTTCGCGCGAAATCCGGCCTTGGCACGCGAGGCGAGACCGTGAGGAGGATCGATCCGCTTTACGAAGACGTTGATGGGTTCGCCGCCGAGGCCGGCGGCACCAATTCTCCATGTCGTGGCGTGACGGGAGTGGCGAAATGGTGCGCCCCGTCTCCCATCCAGCGCCGCCGCGGCGTTCTCGACGAGATCCTTTCGCAATCGCGGAGTCAGCTCGCCGGCACTCTCGGGAACGACGAAGCTCCATTGGCCCAGGTCGAAACGCTCACCCGCCGCGCGGCTCATCACAAAGCCCCGCCGAGGATCACGGGTGCGGCGACTGCCTCGCCGCTCCGGCGCTGGGCGCGCCGTAACGCATCGACGACCGTTGCCGGAGCGATTCGATGCATGCACTCGCGGCCAACCGGGCAGTTGCGCAGATAACAGGGGTGACACTGGATGTCGCCAGTAATCGCGAGATCGTCGAAGCCCCATGGCGCGGAGCGTTGCGGCGAAGTCGCGCCCCACAGTGAAACCACCGGACATCCGACCGCCGCGGCGATATGCATCGGGCCGGAGTCCGGTCCAAACGCGGCATCGCATTCGGGAAAAATCGCGATCAGATCGCGCAGCGAGGTCTTCCCGGCGAGGTTGAGCGCTTCGATGCTGCCCAAGTCGCGCATCACCTCGGAAGCCAGCGCGGCTTCATCCGGTCCGCCGAGCAGCAAGTGGAAAAAATGCCGGACCATCGCCATTGACGGAGCTTCGATTACACATTCCGCGGATCACCGCGGCTACTGACTTGGGAAAATAGATCCGGCTCGGCCACGACGAACCGAGTATGACGCCCAGACGCGGGCGCGGAACATCTTTCAGAAGCGACTCAACCCTGTCGCGCTCAGGGGGTAAAGCTGCGAGGCCGAACTCGATTGGAGCAGGCGGCAAGCCGAGCGCGTCGCCGAAGGCCTGATACTGAAGCAGCTTTAATTTCATCTCCGGCTGAGGCTTGATTTGTCGGGTCGAAAACCAATGATTCAGTTCCTTCGTGTTCTCGCGACTGAATCCGATGCGTTCGCGCGCACCCGAAACCATCGAAATGATTCCGCTCTTGAGATGCCGCTGGAGATCGATGGCAAGCTCGAAGCGTTCGTCGTGGACGCGCTTCAGAAATGGCGCGAATGACCACGGCGCGCGGCGACGGTCGTAAAGGATTGTCTCATCGAGCCACGGATGGGCTTCGAGAATCGGCGCCGATTTGGGTTCGATGGCCCATGCGATATGCGCGGTCGGAAACCCGTGGCGGATTCTGCCCAGCAGCGGCAAAGCGCGGACCACATCGCCAATCGCACCGTTGAGAATGATGAGGATGCGTTTCGGATTTATAGGTGGTCCCGCCACCTGACTGTTGGGCGAATTGTCCATCGAAACAGGTGAATGCCGAGGTGGCCCCACTCATCATGCACCAGAGACACGATGATAACGGTGCCGAAGCCCCTATAAAACCCCCGTCACGCGAGGAAGATTCAGCTGGTGACGAACTCTTTCAGGACCTGGATAAAACGTTCGGGCGCGTCGTTGACGATGCCGTGGCCGGTGGCAGGAAACCTCTCAAAGCGCACCAACTCCTTCGGAAGCGCCGCGGCGATGTCTTGGGAATCCTCAATCGGCGTGATGGGATCGTCTTCGCCACCGAGCACCAGCGTGGGACATTTGATGCGTTTCAGCTCCGGCAGAAAATCAAACTTGGTTTGCTCACGGCGCGGAAAGTCCAGTACGACCTCCATGTTCATCACGCTGCGCGTGAACATTTCGCTGCCGCGCCGATTGTGGTTGTACAGCGGGATGCATACCCGGATGTAATCTGCGACGGTCTCAGCGCTGGGATTCTCCCAGTAATTTTTGGCCGCTTCCCGCGCTTCCTTTCCTCCGAGGCGCTCGAAAACATCGAGCACTCGCGACAGACGCCACTTCGCCGAGGTCGTGCAGAAGATGAGCTTGCCCGGATGCTCGGGATGCCGGGTGCCATATGCCTGCGCGACGAAGCCGCCGAAAGAGGTACCCATTACAACCGGCTTTTCGATTTCGAGTGCCTCGCAGAATGCGCGTACGTCATCGGCCCAGTTGGCGAGCGTCCATCGATCGGGCGAGGTGCGATCGCTGCGGCCATTGCTGCGATGGTCGAGATAAACGACCTGCGCAACCTCGGCGAGCGGGCTCAGGTCGGGTTTGAAATTCGAATGGTCGAATCCTGGACCGCCGTGCAGCAACAACAGTGTCGGCCGCTCGCGCATCTTTGGACCATCGGGCACGAACTTCGCGCCCTCGACATCAAAAAACAACCGTCCATCGCCAACTTGTACTCGCATGATTCTCCTCCCGACCGATGCTGGTTATCCTAACTTCGGCACGCTTTGGCAACGCCTGAGCACGAGGTACGGCAGCACGATGCAGGATTGGAGAACCAGCGCGGAAATCGCGACCGCATTGATCGTTATCACTGACCCGCTGGCGACGATTCCGATCTTCATCACGCTGACCTCCGGTCAAAGTGCGCCGGAGCGCAAACGCACGGCCAACATCACCGCGATTACCGTCGCAACCGTGCTGGTGCTCTCGGTGTTCATCGGAGAACCGCTGCTGCGCGTGTTCGGTGTGAGCGTCGCGTCGTTTCGCGTCGGCGGCGGCATCGTCATCCTGCTGATGGCGATTTCGATGTTGAATGCGCGCCTCAGCAGGACAGTCAGCACGCCGGAAGAAGTGCGGGAAGGGACCGAAAAGGAAGACCCTGCGGTGGTGCCACTCGGCATTCCACTATTGGCGGGGCCCGGCGTCATCAGCACGATTATCATCTACGCGCATCAGGCGAAGGACGCGTATGACACTCTCTTTTTGGTGGTCGCCGGCCTCCTGGTTGCTCTCGTAGTGTGGACTTCGCTGCGGATGGCCGATCCGATTAGCAAGCTGCTGGGCAAGACCGGCATCAACATTATCAGCCGGCTGCTCGGACTGCTGCTTGCCGCGGTTGCGGTGGAATTTATCGTCGGCGGGCTGGCGCAACTTCTTCCCGGACTCGCGCGATAGCTTCCGCTCAACCTTGCGGGTCGCGTGCTTCAGGTCGACGAGGTTGCCGCGCAGGTCGTCGAAGCAATCCGCGCCAACCGGCTCTACATCCTGCCGCACGAGGAGAGCCAAGAATTTCTCCGTCGCCGCCAATCGATCGCACTTTTGAAGAGCAACGATCGAAGTAATCGGCCTCGCTATTCGAAGCTCAGTCCCAGCTGAGGATTCTGCACCTGGCCGCCGCACGCGCGCGCCAGCTGAGGCTTCACTTCTTCCGCGAAGTACTGCATCTGATCTTCGACCTCGGTGGTGCTGAAGCCGCCCTTCTCGAACCAGGCGTTGAAGGCGAAGTCTTCGTAGCCGCAGCTCTCCTTGATGCGCATGATCTGCGCCGTCACCTCAGCCGGAGTGCCGAACAGCGCGACTTCCTTCTTGAGCAGCAACTCCGGCGGCACGCGCTTCGCGGGATCAAGCTTCTCCTCATCCGCATCCGCGAGCACCGAGGCGAAACCGAACGGCCCGTAGTAGTCCCACTGCACTTCGAGCGCGTCGCAGTAGCGCTTAAGCTCGCGCTCGCGGCTCTGCCCCGGTAACACCAAGTGGATGTAGCGGCCGGTGAGGACGCCGCGCCGTTTTTCGGAATCCCATCCGTATTTGAGGCGCCCGCGCCCGAGACGATCCGGCCATCCGGCCTTCTCCGACTCGCGATAAAAGATCTCGACATTTTTCTTGAGGCGCGAGTTGGGTTCGACGATGAAATATCCGTTGAGGCCGCGTTCCGCGGCCCATTTGATGGATCGCTCGGTCGTCAGCGGCTCCCACATTTGCGGATACGGACGCTGCAGCGGTTGCGGAAAAACCTGCAACTCTTTTAGTGTGGTCGCGCTCTGCATCACCGGGTTGGGACCGCCGTAGGGATCCGGCGCGCCGATCTTCAGCACCTCTTCGAGCTTACGCCCGGCCTTGCCCGATTCGAAGTACGCGATGGTCTGCTGATGGTTCCAGCGCGTGAACACCGGCGGAATCGTGAAGAACTGCCCCTGATGCGAGAACGACGGCTGCGTCCAGCACTTCAGGATGATTTCGTACGCTTCCTGGTAGTAGGCGCGATTGCGTTCCTGATCCTGAATCGTCGCGAACGGCCAGCCGAAGACCTCCGCCTCGCGCGGTTGATAGCCGCGGCCGATGCCAAATTCGAGGCGCCCGCCGCTCAGCACATCAAGCATCGCGGCCTGCTCCGCGATGCGCACCGGATGCCACCACGTCACAATGTTAGCGGCCTGCCCGAGGCGAATTTGTTTGGTGCGCGAGGCGATGGCGGTTTCCGCCAGCAGAGGATTCGGACTGAACTCCGCGCCCTCGGGCTGGAAGTGATGTTCCGTCATGAAGAAATAGTTGAAGCCGAGCTTGTCGGCGAGGATGCCCTGGCGCACCTGGCTCACCAGCAGGCGCTGATTGGATTCATGAACCTCGGCGAGGTTGCCATCGTTGACGCATACGCCACTGGGAGTTCTGAGGACCGGAAGATCGCTGGCGCCGTTTTGGAAAACTCCAATCTCAATCATGACTGCATCCTTCGCGCGAGCTAAGGCTTCACGCTCTTCTTCGCTTCCTCACGCGCGCGCAACTCGCGCCGCATAATCTTGCCGGTCACCGTCGAGGGGAATTCATCCATGAACTCGAACTCGCGCGGCGCCTCATGCGCGGCCAGCCGGGTTTTCACGTGCAGCTGGATTTCCTTGATCATCTCATCCGAGGGCGTGAAACCCGGCAGCAGTTTCACGAATGCTTTGATCGCCTGGCCGCGTTGCGGATCGGGCACGCCGATCACGGCGCATGATGCGACCGACTTGTGCTCCATGATCTTCGCTTCGATTTCCGAAGGACCGATGCGGTAGCCGGAGCTCTTGATCACGTCGTCGTTACGGCCGGCGAAGTAAACGTAGCCCTCGTCGTCCATGTGGCCGAGGTCGCCGGTCATGCACCATTCGCCCTTGAACTTGTCATTCATGGCGGCGGGATTTTTCCAGTACTCGCGCATCACGACCGGAGAGTCGCGCCGAATCGCGATTTCACCGCTCTCGCCGGTCTTCACCGGAACGCCGTCGGGCGACACGATCGCCACATCGTGACCGGGATACGCCTTGCCGAGCGGCTCCAGGCGTGCCTTTTCGATCGCGCTGATGGTGCCGATGAAATAATTCGCCTCGGTTTGACCGAAGGCCTGGTTGAACTCGACCTGCAACTCCTCGTCAACCCATTTCGCGAGTTGCGGACTGACCGGCTCGGCGCCGCTGACGATGCATCGCAGCCTGAGCTGCCGGTATTTCTCACGCGGCTTACTGACCTCGCGCAACACCTTGAGCGCCGTCGGCGGATAGAGACCGACCGTCGCGCCGTGCTTCTCCAAAAGCCGAAACGCGACGTCCGGATCAAAACGCGCCTTGCTGCGATATGCGAGCACGGGAATTCCGTAGGGCCAGATCGCCAGCAATCCGTCGAGCAGACCGCCTGCCCACGCCCAATCCGCCGGGCTGTAGTAAAGGTCGCCGTCGCGCAGGTAGTTGTAGGAATAGTCGATGCCGTTGTGGCCCAGCACGTAGCGCGCGACATGCAGCACGCCCTTGGGATTGCCGGTGGTGCCCGAGGTGTACATCAGCAGCACCGGGTCCTCAGCGCTCGATTTTCCCATCGTGAAGGATGAAGCGCCCTTACTAAGCAACTCGTCGAAACTCAGTCCGCCCTTCGCGCCGTCGGTGACGATGACATGCTTGAAGTTGGGAAGGGTCTTGCGATCGACCGCGTCCATTTTCCCGACCGTCTCGGGTTCCATCAGAATCGCCTTCGCCGAACTGTTGTCGAGGCGATACTGCAACGCGTCGGGACCGAAGAGCTTCGAGATCGGCAGCGCGATCGCACCGAGGCGGTAGAGCGCCATGTGCGCGATAGCGGTCTCGGGGCGCTGCGGCGTATGAATCGCGACGACATCACCGCGGTCGATGCCGATTCCTCGCAGCGCATTGGCAAACCGCTTCGAGGCCTCAATCATCTGGCCGAAGGTGTAGCGCGCGGAATGTCCTTCGTCGTCTTCGTAAACCAGCGCGACCTTGTCGCGCAGCTCGGTATGCCGATCGAGGCAATCGATTACGACATTGTAGTCCGCGGGCACGTTCCATTTATGCTTCGCGCGCAGCTCCGCGATCGATCTTCGCGCCGCGCACCGTTTGTTCCTTGAGTCCAATCATCTTCGCGTCTCTTTGCTAATGAGAATGATGCTGGTGTAGATGCGCCGTTGCTTTCTTTCTGGGCGCTTCGCCGCGTGCGGTCTGGCGCTCCTTGCGCGACGCCATCTTGTCGTCGAATTCGTTGCCCCGCCCGAGCTTGTGCGCGGCCAAACGGGTCGCCGAGTAATCATCCATCCCGCACAGCCGCGCGGCGTTCGGGAGTTTGATACTTTCGACATCGACTTGGCGGGCGGCCGCCCGTTCCGAGGCCGTCGCGATCGGCGCCCCAGCATGAATCGCGAAGGTCGATATCACGCGCTCCGATTTCTTGCCGCAGCTCGGACACCGTCGCCGCCGGCTGGCAGTATTTGCTGCCGCGAGGACTTCGAAACCGTGCCCGTCGGCGCATTGCCATTCGTAAATCGGCATCGTCCTACTCGACCTTGTGCGGATGTTCCTTCCAATCCAGCGGATCGTGCGTGATCCACATCGTGGCGTCGTGCATGTCGCGGATCGCCTTGATGCGCTTGATGGAAATCACCGACTGAATCGGGTCGACGTCGAGCGGCATCGTCGCCTCGGGTCCGACCGCCTGGCGGACGTGAACCGTATCGCCGGTGAGCAGGAATTTGCGGCTTGGGAGATTCACCAGCAGCGAGCATTCGCCCGGCGTATGCCCGGGAGTAAGCAGGAATTTCAGGGCGCCATCGCCGAAAAGATCGAAATCCTGATCGAGTTCGAGCCAGTCATAATCGCGGGTCGGGATGTAGTCGTTGAGGATGAACGCCCAGCGCTTCTCCGCCTCGGGCCAGTAGGCGTAGCGAATTTCATTCTTGCCCGCGAGGAACTTCGCCTTCGGAAAGTATGTCATCCCGCCCGCGTGATCGAGATGCGCATGCGACAGGATGACGTATTTCACGTCTTCCGGCTTGTAGCCGACATTCTTAATCTGCTGATCGAGAGTGTCGGATTTTTTCCAGACCAGCGGCAGGTGCTCCGCCATCGGACCCCAATAGCCGACCGCATCATCGATGACCTTGGGGTTGCAGCCGGTATCGAACAGCACCAGGCCCTTGGGGTGCTCGATCAGAAACGACGGACACGGCAGATCGATCACGCTGTTATCGCCACCCTGCATCAGGAGCGACATGGGCGCGGACAGTTGCGCGCCGGGAAGAGCCCACATTCGTCGAGCTTTGGAATCAGCCATCTCGCACCTCGCATTTTGGCCGCGCGTTTCGCGGGCGGGTCATCTGATTGATGTGGCACATCTCGGAGCAAAAAGTCGAACGCGCCATTTACCTACCAAACCGTCGATTTGACGATCTTCAAGCCCCGCACTAGAGATGGAGGCAGGAGTTCATTCAATGAATCAGGAACAAGCCGCTCTGGTCGATGAAAAAAACCGCTGGCGCCTCGAAACCCCCGGCCATGACGGGTGGAAACGCACCGCGCGACCGGATGATCCGCAAAGGTACCTGATGATTTCCGCCGACTGCCATGCCAACGAGCCGAGCAGCTTGTACTCAGCGCATTGACGCGAAATATCCGCGACCGCCTGCCGCATGTCGAAGTCGATGATAAGGGCCAGAAGTGGTTCGTCGTCGAGGGGCTATCAGCGCTCGCGCGTGCGCGCGCGCAATGATCGACGAACGTCACCGCGTGAGAACAGCGAAGATCGCCTGCGCGGTCATCGCCGGCGCGATCCCGCTCGATCGCATCAGGATCACATGCGCGACGGCATCGACGCCGAAATCATTTTCCCGAACAAGGGCTCTCATATGTTTGCCACCCGCGACGCCGAGTTCGGAATGGCGCAATGCAAGCGTCTGGAACGACTTCGCGTGGGAGACTTTGGTCACTACAACGATTTCATGTCGCCGATGGCCGCGATTTTCACCTCCGATGTCGATCTGGCGATCGTTGAAATCCAGCGCGTCGCGAAAATCGGCTTTCGCGGCTGACCCTGCCCTGCAAGCCGCGTATTGGGTGCGCACGACGCGCGCCATCCGAATTATAATCTGGCAGATCTATGATCCGATGTGGGCGGTGATTCGAGGATTGTCGACATTGCCAATTACCTTTCACGTCTCGACTGGACGTGACCCGCGCGCCGCGCGCAAGGAAGGCGGTGCGATTATCAATTATGTCTCGCATTCGCTCTCGCCGACTATCGAGCCGGTCGCCAGTCTGTGCGGCTCAGGCGTTATCGAACATTTCCGAAAATCCACTTTGCCGCGTCGAATGCGGCATCGGATGGGTGCCGTGGGCACTCGATGCTATGGACGAGGCTACCGGCAAACATCATCTGTGGGCCTTCCCAAGCTCAAGCAGTTGCCAAGCGAATATTTCCGCAGTAATGGCGCCGCGACCTTTCAGGAAGATCGCGCGGGCCTCGACTCTGGCAGTGAAGCTATAATCTAGTTGATAACTTTATGTGGGCGAATGACTATCCGCACGCGGAAGGCACGCTGGCCCCATTCCGCGGAAGCGATCGAGCGCGAAATGGGCGGCACTGAATGATGATCAGCGCGGGAAGATCCTCGGCCTCAACGCCGCGAAGATGTTCAAATTCGACGTCGAGGTGCTGCTGCGCCGGCGTACCGAAAAAGTCAGCCAGGATTGAATCGCCGCGCTTCCTCGAGGTTTCGAAGAAGCGCGGCACTGGAAGCAATTCTACTTCACGCGTTCGAGCACGAGGACCGGAATCTTGCGCGCGGTCTTCTTCGCGTAGTCGTTAAACTGCGGCATCATTTTGGCCTGCGCCTCGAACAGCCGATCGCGCTCGGCGCCCTTCACTTCCGTGGCCTTGGCCTTGAACTTCTCGGTGCCGATTTCGACTGTTACCTCGGGATGCGCGACCAGGTTGTGGTACCAGCTCGGATTCTTCGGCGCGCCAGCCTTCGACGCGATGATGACGCAGCGGTCACCGTCCTTGCTGTACACCAGCGGAGACGTGTAGGTCTTGCCGCTTTTGGCGCCGGTGTGGGTGATGATGATCATCGGAGCGCCGGCGAACTGGCCGCCGACTTTGCCGCCGCTGGAACGAAACTCGTCGACTACCTTCTTATTGAACTCCGCCATCGGGTCAGCCATGTTGCTCTCCTTTCTGTAGGCTTCAGGAATCGGTTGATTACGCGAAAATTTCTTCGAAGAAATTGACCATCGCTTTCCACGAACGCTCGTCGGTCTGCTTGTTGTATTCCAGGGCCTGCGGCATTCCGGCGCTGGCGGCATCGGGGTTGGTAAAGCTGTGCTTGGTGTTGCTGTAGCTGATGACCTGCCAGTCGGCGCCGGCCTTGTTCATTTCGTCCTCGAAGGCTTTGACGACGTCGAACTGCACCATCGGATCATCGACGCCGGTATTGACCAGAATCTTGGCCTTTAACTTTCCCGGCTCGGCGGGCTTTTGCGTCTGCAATCCGGAATGGAAGGTCACCACGCCTTTGAGCGGGGCGCCGTCGCGCGCGAGTTCGAGGCCGAAGGTTCCACCCATGCAGAAACCGATTTCCGCAAGCTTGCTGGGATCGACCTGGGGGAGCGAAGCGAGCTTGTCGAGCGCGGCTCGGCCGCGGCGACGGGTCTTGACCGGATCGCTCATCAGCTCGGTCGCGCTCTTGATCGCCTCCGCAACCGTTGCGTATTCCTTACCGCCGCCGTAGGGGTCGCCGGCCAACGCGACATAGCCAAGCTGCGCGAGGCGCTCGGCGCGCGACTTGGCGTGAGTGCCGAGGCCCAGCGCCTCGGGCATCACGAGGATTCCCGGCCGCTTGCCGGTTTTGGTTTCATCGTAGGCGAGATAGCCGCGCAGCGTTACATCGCCATCTTTGTATTCGATAGTTTCGGTCTTCATGTCCGCTCCTCGCTGGAATTGTTCAGTTGCAATTCGATACTGATAGCGCGGGTAAGGGCCATCGCGAAAGGATCGATTTTGGGTCGCGGCGGTCAGAATTGAGCCGCGGGGAGACGGCGTCGCTGGGTCGATTCGCAACAATTCTTTCCAAATCGCCGCCTCGATACGGCGCGCGTCCGGTTCGCTCAGTGTTTCGACATAAGCGTGAAGGTCGATCAGAGCGCGGCGCGAAGGTCGCAATTATTCTTCTCCAACGCCGAGATGTGAAAGTCGTCGATCCGCGGAATCGGCCAGCGTGAGAGGCGAGGTCTTGAAGCGCCACCTCGGCCACATATGGCGTACGGCTTCGCGGAAGAGCTCGCGAATGGCGATCGTTCTCCTCGATACGCCGGCTCGCGGCGCGATCCCACTCCTCGCCGATGATGGAGAACATGGTCGCCATCATACCAACGGTGCCCTGGTGATAAGCGGGGCTTATTGCCGGCAGCACCCGGACCAGGAGATCCTCGGCCATTTTTCGGCAAACTGCTTCCACAGCCGGTCTCATTGCAAATGCCCCATCAGCTCGAGCACCGCGCGATCCTGGCTATTAATCAAGCTCCATGAGCTAAGGATAAGAATAGGATCCTTATTGTCGCCGGTCTCCCACGCATGCGCGCTGGAAACCCAAATCCCCTGCCCTTTCACGCAGGCAAAGAGTTCCCACCAATGCAACGCGGCGGGATCGGCTCAGCCCGCTGGCCTTCTCCCATATGGCGATAGCCTGCTCGCGCGGAACCAGGTCGCCGCGACGATCATCCTGCCCCCAGCACGGTACGCGATTGAGGCTCCAACCCAGGTCCTCCAGCAGGTCGCCGAGATGCGACATTTCCGAGTCGAGGATGCCGTGGATGCGGCCCTCCTCGTCGTAGAGAACGTTGCCAGTACGGTAGTCTCCATGGACGACGCTGATTTTCGGTGCGGGAGGCGGCGGATTGCCGCTTATCCATCGAATCGCGGCGCGCATGATGGGCTGGGGATCAGCTCGTCCGAATCCAGCACGCCCTCCCAGTAATCGAGCTCGCGCTTCCAGCATTGACCGGGCGCAACGGCTCCCATCGTGCCAAGCAGCCCCAGCTTCGTGGATCCTGCTTCGCGATCTCGCCGAGAATGGACCATTTCTGCACGGCGATCTCTTGAAGCTGGCGGCCGGGTCGCGTCGCACAATTAGCCGGCGTTCGCTCGCCGCCACCTTCTAGTTATGCAATGCGAAAGCGATAGGTCTGACGCGATGCGCCGCCGGAGATCTGTTCCAGCTGATCGACACGCACCGGCCCGACGGTAGGCATTTTAAGCTGGATGTATTGCGCGAGAGATTCTTCCAACGAAGGCATCAGACCCTTATATCGCGCGCAATCGGTCGAGTGGCGATTCCGAAAACCATTCGGCAGGAAGGACTTCGGGGCCGACGAAGGCAACCGCCGCGAGATCCGGCAGATCGCCGCGCGAGCGTTCCTCGCGCACCTTCAGCCCCCGCTCGTGCCCATGCGCTCCGAACTCGACATTCAAAATAGAGGAGGTCCACGCGGTGAGTCGCAGTCGACGCATCCGCTCGCGACGCTCTTCGGCACATGGACGAAATGTTTCAAGAGACCAATCGCAATTTTGAAGCATCAAGTCGCGCACGATGCGCACGTCGCGATAGGTGATCGACAATCCCTGCCCGATGATTGGATCGTTGTGATCGGCCGCATCGCGAATTAGCACCACGCCGGGCGCATACGGCAGATCCGTCCAGGTGTCTTCGTTTCCATACGAATTACAGGGTCCCGCCGGCGACGCATTCGCGAGATACTCGCTGCCCGGCACGCAACTCAGATTGAATGCCTCGAGGAAACGCGACTGATTGTCAGCGCCTGCCAACCAGTGGCTATCATTGAGCCCGTAACATAGATATAGCACCCGACTCGATGATTGCGGGAAGGCCAGGAAGTTAATGTTATTCTCTGTTCCGAAAATTTGCAGGTCTTCCGGCCATCCCTCAGCGTTGTCCACCAGCATCCCGGCCATCAAATGATGCGTCGGATCGCGATGCTCCTCGATTCCCACCTGCCGCCGCACCCGCTACGGAAGCCCGATATTTTGCCTCTTGGGCTTCACGCAACATTTCGTAATAGTGTCGATGCGAATCGCACGCGGGAGGATCGCCGCATGGCTATCGACATCATCTACAAGGGCCGGGTCTCGGAGCACGTCGCCGCGCAGGCCGAGGGCGACAATCTGTGGCTGAGCCGGCGCGGACCTGACCCGCGCGAGCGGATGGGAGCTCAAGCCCGAGGGCGCTTGCATCGGCGACGTATGCATTCCGATTCCGCCTGCGCGCGCCACTGAGTTCGTTCGCGATGGCGGTCGCACCCTCAACCTCGCGGCACTCGCGCGCCATCTCGGCGAGCCGGTCGTGCACGATAACAGCCACGGCGTGTGGTATTTCGGCGAAGCGGCTGCGACCCGCCGCGCGAGCCTCACCTCGCTCGAAGCGCCCGATTTCGAACTTCCCGATCTCGACGGCAAGATGCATCGTCTGTCCGACTATCGCGGCAAGAAAGTTCTCCTCGCCGCCTGGGCCTCCTGGTGAGGATGCCGCTATGACCTGCCAGTCTGGCAGGGCCTCTACGAAGAGTTGAAGGACAGGAATTTTACGATTATCGCGGTCGCGCTGGATAGCGCCGGTGCGCCGGCCGTGCGCGATTTCATCCGGCCCGCTTCGCTCGAACTTCCGCCGATGTTGCAGGACATCATGGGATGGGATGACGCTTTCATGAGCCGCGCCGGCGTTCCGCAATATCCATGTCTGATCGATCAGAAGCACATCACCGGCGAGTTGTACGAATTCATCAACGTGCCGATGAATGTCTGGATCGATGAAAAAGGCCACATCGTGCGGCCCACCGAGGCGTCAGGCGTGGCCGACATCGTCCGCTCGATCGATCCAGCGACTTTCCAAATTCCGAAAGATGCGGTGGACGCAGGCAAGCGGATGCGCCGCGCCTATTACGATGCGGTCCGCGACTGGGTCGCCAAGGGCGAGCGCAGCGAATTCGTCCTTCCTCCCGACGAAGCGCGCCGCCGAGCGCCCGAGCCCGATGACACCGACGCGCTGGCAACGGCGTTTTTCAGACTGGGAGAGTACCTTTTCGAGAAAGGCCACCGCGACGGCGCGCTCAAGTATTTCGCCGAGGCACGCCGCCTGCGACCGGAAAGCTGGAGTTTCAAGCGTCAGACGTGGGAGCTGGAGCAAGCCGGGAAAGCCTCGGGCCCGGAGTTCTTCGCCGAAGTGATGGCGTTGGGCGAGAAGCACTACTACGAACCGGTCGAACTGAAAGCATCGGCAAAGTAGTCAGGTGGTCAGGTCATCAGCATGATGACCAATCCTCCCGTGACAATGAATCCGCCGCCGAGAAGCATCCGGTCGTCAGGTACTTGTTTGAAAACGAGGAACGAGATCACCTGCGATACGAGAAAAAAGATCGCGATGTAGACGCCCATCAGGCGATTGAAATCGAGCCCACTTTTGTTGACCAGGATGCCATAGACCAGAAGCGTGATTCCTCCAGCCGCGATGAGATAAGTCCGCCCTCCCAACCCGATCCGCACCAAGGCATCGCCTCCCACTTCGAGCGCCGCTGCCAGGATCAAAGTCCCAACAATTTTCAGGATCAAAACGTCCCTCCGGCGCGGCGCGTCAATTTCGACGCAGCCGCAAGGTAGGATCAAATCAGAAGATGGGTGTCATCGCCATAACGACCACCGGAACGGAATCCAAGCCCGGTTATTCTCTGGCTGTAAGGTTCCTTGCGGGCCGCGCAATGATTGCCGGAACCAGCGGAGAAGACCGGCAGAGTTCGTGGCCCAACCCGGGACATGCTTGGGTATAATTCTCTGCCAGAGCCAATTTTGGACCCCTTCGCTGACCAACACCTTTTCGACCCTGGCGATATCCAGCAGCCCGTCGATGACTTTTCGGAGCTCGTCGCCGTTCTGGGTCATCATCGTCACGTAGCGTCGCTGCTCGATAGATAACTCGGTTTCACCAAGCACGTCCGCCATTCCCAACACAACATTTAGCGGGGCGCGGACCTCGCGACTAATTGTGGATAGAAAGGCGCTTTTGGCCGCGCTCACCGCCCGCGTTTTGACCGTCAGTGTATGCTTTCCTACCGACCACCGGGTGCAGGCGAGGGACGCGATGACGGCAACCACGATCGTTATCGAATGCGCCTCCCACATCGACAAATGTAGGGCAAGCACATGCTTCGCCGTTTCAACGCAGGTCATCGATATCGCCGTAACCAGGCCGACCCGGGCCAACTGCTTCCGTGACCCGAAGCCGCCGTTCCACAGCCATGTCGACAAGGGACGAACTTTGTCGCCCGCATTTTCCGGCATCCGAACTTTCCTCGGCGACCCGAAGCTGACTACCTGGGGTCGCGGCAAAGGATTGCGCAAAAGCCGTGCCCATCGTGAAGTTCTAACTTCTTTCGTAACTACACCGCTGTATCGGCTGCTCTGTTCCAGCCTCGAGGTGACCTATTTTGCAACGTCCCAACCTGGTTCAGACCGTCCGCCGCTCGAGGCGATGAGCAGGAGCGCGATTCCTCCTGCCGCTACCACGATGGCAGCGGAATCGTCAGCGCGTCGTACACGGTGACTCGCGGTCCATAAGCAGCCTGAAATACGCCGATGCCGCTGGCGGGGCGGATGAGATTCGTTCGATCGAATATGTTCATAAGGACGATGCGGTTGGTGAACTTACCCAACCCCGGAATCATAAAATCGCGCGCGCCACTCAAGTTGAACTGCCATACCTTGGGAAGCTGCGTCTGGTTCGCAAAGCCTCCGCGCAATCCGCTGCTGAAAAGTCCGTCGAAGGTGAACTGATAATCGCGCCATCGATAGGCGGCGCCGCCTGACGCGCCCACCAATGGCGTGTGATCGAGCACGATGTAGTGGCGATCGATGAAGGAGTTTTCCTCGACCGGAAAATTGTATTGCCCGGAGGCCACCCCGATGTCTTCTTCTCTCGCGACGAAGACGTTAATCCGCCCGGTAAAATTCTCGAGGTTGTAGGTCAGCGAATTCTCGGTTCCACCGCCATAGCCGCGGACGTAGTTGAACGGCGCGTCGATCGGCACAAATCCGAATTGCCCCTCATCGAGGTAGTGGCGATCGATCCTGAAATAGTTGTCCTGCGCGAAAGCCAACTCCGGCGTGATCTGATGGGTAAATCCAATGTCCCAGGTGTAGTCGGTCTCCGCGAATGGCTCTGTCCGCCCGTTGAGGTCCAGGCCGACCGCCCCACTGGTTCCCGCCAGTAGCCTGGAGATTCCGGGGGAAACATTTTGGAAATTCGGCACCTGGAAATTACGCGCGAAGCCCGCGTGCAATGTGGTGTCGACTCGCGGCGTATAAACGACGTTGACCGTGGGACTGAACTGGCTATCCACGGTAAAGCCCGTGACCCGATCCCATCGCGACCCGAAGTTGACGCTGACCTGGTTGGTGATCTGCCAGGTGTCCTGCAAATAGACACCGTAAACGAGATTGATTTTGTTCAAATTGGCGGTGTGCGAGACCGGCCTAGTTTGCGGCACTCCCATTGTGATCGGAAAGACCTCCGAGGTCTGATCGGACTCGACTCCATACTCGCCCAGGTAGAAGCCGCCGCGAAGCTGATGCGACTCCCCCAGCCGGTAGGTTACATCGCCCTGCAGCGAATTGGATAAATCACTGGTGAACACCTTCGACGCAATGCCCTGGTAGATCAGATCGCCGATCGGATCCGGATAGAAACTCTGAGTGTTGTAGTGCGCTGAATATGCGAGCTGATAGTCGGCCTTCGCCCCAATCGTTCCGTTGAGAGCCAGGACGCCATAGTAGTCCTGCTGATTTAGACCCGAGTTGATATCGCTGGATGGATACAAGGCCGGGTCGATGTGGTCGAGTTGATACTGCGGCGGCTGATTGGGTTGGTTGGGAAACTGATTGAACGACAGGGTCATTCCACTGATAAGACTTAGCTTGGTGGTCGAATTCAGAGCATAGGTCAGGTACGCGAAACCCTGACCCTGCGTCACCGCGTCATGAATTGGATCGGGCGCGGGCGCTGCGGAGCTGAAACCCAGGTTCGATTGGAGAAACTGTCCGGTCAGGTAGTAGCTGAAATTCCCGTCGCATCCGCGGAGCTGAAAATTCCCCTGCGCGGTGTCGCGCTGACCGCCGAAGATCGTGGCGTTATTGTGGCTATCGCCGCATCCGTCCTTGGTCTGGATGTCGATAACACCCGACGTGCGATATCCATATTGCGCCGGAAGCACGCCGTCGAGCAGGCTGACGCTCTTAACGAACGTGGCGTTCAACAGTTGGGTGAAGGTCGGGTCGGTATTGATGTCGAGCGGCAGCATGATTCCATTCATCTGGTACTGGATGCCCATGTGCTCGCCGCGAATGTGAATCTCCTGGTTCTGATCGAGCGCCACCCCGGGCATTTGCAGCATCACATCGTTGAGCGGGGTGCTGTCCCCTTCCGGCAGATTGGTGATGTCCTTCGCGGTCATGGTGTATTTGTTGTTCCCGGTCGGGGACAGCCCATTCTGTCGATTAAGTTCGGTCGCCTGTACGGGAAGGGTCAGCTGCTGCTCTGCCTCGAGGACTAACTGCAAGTGAGCGTTCGCATCGGCGGGAGAAACGATGATTTTGCTCGATGGTTTGAAACCCTTCCTACGCGTCGTTAGCACGAATTTTCCGGACGCGCGCACCATGAGTCGAAAATTCCCCTCGGCGTCCGTCACCGCTTCACCAATCGACCGGCCCTCTTGAGATCGAAGCGTGACAGCAACGCCGCTGACCGGTCGTCGAAGGGCATCGATGGCTGTCCCGCTGATCGGTTCCTTTGCCTGATTTTGACCGCTCTGCGCGTTCGACCCAAAGACGATGACGCCGAGCAACAGCGCGACCGCCCATAACGTTCTCCGGCCGTGTCTCGGCCGCCTGACGATGGGCTTGCGATCAATCATGCGGAGGAAAGCGTAGCCGATGAGACCGATCTCGAACATGATGCCTCTGCCTTGCAACCGCGGCAGGTTCAGCTATGAAGGTAAACAGCTGATTCGGGTCCTGAACTTATGAGGCGAAATACTTCCGCGCATGAGTAGCATCCTCACCAGCACCTTCGCGCCCACCGCGATGGCGAATATGCAGCTCGGCAAAAATGCGCCGGCCGCGGCGCGTTCGGGCATCGCGGAACTTTCCGGCACGACCTTACAGGAGCGGATGCTGAAGGGCGTCCGCATCGCCGAGGAACTCGGCATCGATCAGCTGCTGGTCGCCCAACGATGGTGGGGCAGCGGCGCCGAAATCGAAGGTTCCACCTACGACTGCCTCGCGATGACCGCCTTCTACGCTGCGCAGACCACTCGCATCGGGCTCATCACCGCCGTTCATCCAGGATTTTTTCTTCCCGCCGCGATCGCGAAATGGGGTGCGACTATCGATCGTCTTAGCGGCGGGCGATGGTCGATCAATGTCACCTCGGGATGGCATGAGGCGGAGTTCGGAATGTTCGGCGCCGAGTTGCTCGAACATGACGAGCGCTATGCGCGATCGAAAGAGTTCATCGAGGTGATGCGGCGCGCATGGGAATCGTCGGGCGAGGAAGTGAACTTCGAGGGCCGCTTCTACCATGCGCGCGGCCTGCGCCTCGAGCCCCGTCCGAGTGCGCCACTCCAGGTCTGGCAAGGCGGCCAGTCGGCGGCCGCGATCGAGATGGCCGCGCGCCATTCGGATTGGATGTTCCTCAATGGCGGCCCGCCCGAGAAAATCGGCGGCATCATCGAGAAGGTACGCGCACGCGCGACCGCGTTGGGGCGGCGGGTTCGCTTCGCGCTCTATGCGATCCCGCTGTGCCGCAACACCGACGCCGAGGCTGCGGCGGAAATCGCGAAGATGATCGATGCGATCGATCCCGCGATCGTCGCGCGGCGAATCGCCAAGACCTCCGGCGCAAAAGGGATGTGGGCTTCGGACGACAAGCTGAGCTTCCTCGACACCAACGAGGGATACGCGAGCCGATTGATTGGGAGTCCCGACACCATCATCGAGCGGATGCGAAAGTTTCATGCGCTCGGTGTCGATTGCTTTCATCTGATCCTGCACGATCAGCTCTTCAATCGCGAAGTACTTCCCGCCCTGCGAAAGCTCGGCTGAATTCCGACAAATCGCGCGATCGAAATGGCGTGATGCATCCGGATGTGCGATGGATCACACATCGGCGCGCGCGACTTTCGCGCCACCGATTCAAGAATCGAATGAGAGGTCGCTTCACGTGACATTACCAGAATCCAAGGCAGCTGAGTTCCGCGAAAACGGCGTCGTGTTCATCGAGAAGGCGCTCGACGCCGCGGCCCTGCGGGCGGCTGAGGAGGCGTACAACTGGAGCCGCGCGCATCCGAGTCCGGGCGCGTCAAACTTCGTCACCAAAAATTCCGCCGCGACGTTTTACCAGGACCTCGCAAATCCGCAAGCGCCAGCCGCCTATCGAGCGATGCTCGAGAAGTCGCCGGCCGCCGACATCGCCGCGCAGCTTTGGGGCAAGCCCGACGTGTGGTTCATGTACGAGCAGGTGTTTCTGAAGGAAGGCGGCGAGAGCCGGCGCACCCCGTGGCATCAGGATGCCTCGTATCTGCCGATCGAGGGCAATGACATCGCCGTCGTTTGGATCAGCTTCGAACCGGTCGCCAAGGAAAATGCGCTGGAGTTCGTGCGCGCCTCGCATCGCGGAGTGCTCTACGACGGCTCCAGCTTCGATCCCGAGGATGACACCGCGCCGGTTTACGGCAACGGCGTGCTGCCGCGGCTCCCGAACATCGAGGCCGACCGGGCCAAGTGGGACATCGTGTCATGGGCGGTGACTCCCGGCGATGTCATCGTGTTTCATCCTGCGATGCTGCATGGCGGCGCGGCGACGCACGGAAGCATTCGCCGTCGCACGCTGTCGCTGCGATTCTTCGGCGACGATGCGACCTACAAGCTGCGCCCCACCGACGTTGAGGCGACCACGCCGCCGTTTCGGCGCGAGCCCGGAAAAGAAGACACCCGGTCAGCATTGGCGAAGATTGCGGAAACGCTCAAACCCGGCGACCCATTCCGGCATCCGGAATTCCTGAAACTTCGCCCTCGCCACTAAGCATAAAAGGAAAAGCGCATGAAACTTGGATTGTTGTACGAGGTTCAGATTCCGAAACCATGGACGCCCGGTATCGAGGCGCGCACCTACGGCGAGGTGCTCGAACAGGTCGTCCTCGCGGACAAGCTGGGATGGGGTTACGTGTGGGCGGTGGAACATCACCTGCTTCCGCAATGGTCTCATTGCCCCGCGCCCGAAGTATTATTTGGCGCGCTCAGCCAGATCACCAAGCGCATACGAATCGGCCACGGGATTGCGCTGTTGCCGCGCAACTTCAATCACGCACTGCGAGTGGCGGAACGCGCCGCCGTGCTCGATATCTTAAGCGGCGGACGCGTCGAGCTCGGCACCGGTCGCGCGGTGACGTTGCAGGAACTCGATGGCTTCGAAGTGAATCCTGACGACACGCAGGCGATGTGGGCTGAGGCCGTCGAGGTCCTGGTGCGAAGCTGGAAGGACGAGCCCATCGAGTACAAGGGCCGCTTCTACAACATCCCGAAGAGCTACGTGGTTCCGAAGCCGATTCAAAAACCGCATCCGCCGATGTGGCTTGCCGGCACTAATCCCGAGACCTTCAACCTCGCCGGGCGCAAAGGCCTCGGGATGCTGGGCTTCGTGACCGGAACGCCCGACGAAGTCGCGCCACGCATCGCCGCATATAAGGAAGCCGTCAAGCACGCGGAACCGGTGTCGGGCGTCGTGAATGATCAATCGGCGGTGCTGATCCAAACCTACTGCGCCGAGACGCATGAACAGGCGGTTGCCGATGTCACCAGGCCTCTGGAAATCGTCGCGCAACTTGCCGCGGAACTTTTTCTTCCGTGGGCCGAGAAGGGCCGCGAGCGCAAGGCGGAGTCGTACAAGTATCTGACGGAGCAGCAACGCGCGGGCGCGGTCGCGGGCGATGTCGAGCAGCGCATTCGCGACGGCATCATCGCGGTCGGCACGCCGGCGGAAATTTTGAAGCTGTTCAGGACCTATCGCGAGATGGGCGTCGATCAGATGCTGACCTGGGTGCAGTTCGGCGGACTCGAACACAGCAAGATCACGCGCAGCATGGAGCTCATCGGCAAGCACGTCATCCCGGAGCTCAATCGCTGACGCAGAGTTAGTGCTAGGCGGCTAATGCTTCGGAAGATTGCGCAGGAACTTGAGGCGCAACTTCAGCTTCTTGCCGAGCCATAGCGCATGGGTCGCGTGATCCTCGTAGGCGTCGCCGGTGTTGGGATGCACGAGGATGTCGAAGCCGCGCCGGTTCAACATCAGCCACGGCACGATGCGATTGAATTCGGCGGTTGCGAACTTGACCTGATACATCGATTGCGGATGGGGCCCGACCGGCTCGTCGCGCCAGCGTCCCATCACGACCGGGAAGTTGCGCTCGATCATACCGCGCAGGCGGGCCGCGGACTTTCGGGTTTCGACGTTGTAGTAGATGTGCGCGTGGTAATCCTGGATCTTCGCCGGATCGATAGCCTTCATCGCATCAACCTACTTCGCGGCGGAAGCATCGTCGAATGCGGGCGGCCGCAGATGCTTCCACGGACGCGCTGACTCATACGACGCGGCCAGCGACAACAAATCAAACTCGCCATTCGGACGACCTACAATTTGTAGCCCCATCGGCAATCCGTCGCTTGAGAATCCCGCGGGTAACGTAATGGCGGGCTGTCCGGTCGCATTGTATGGATACTCAAATGCGATCCAGGTCCATAGCTCATCGAGGTAGCGCTCGGGGCGCGAGGGAAAGGTGCCGTTGCGCATCGCCGGCTTCGTCATCGTCGGCGTCACCAACGCATCGTAAGGATCCAGGCTCTGCACGATGGTGCGCGCGATATTGTGCATCACGGCCACGAGGTTGACGTACTCGGCGGCGCTTACTTTGCGCCCCTGCTCATACATCTCGCGCAGCACGGGATCGACGGTCGCCATATTCGCGATGGGAATCGCCGCGATACCAACGCATATGAGCGTTCGCGCGCACTCTCGAAGCATCGCACCGGGATCGAGATCGATTTGCTCAAGGTGATGGCCCATCTCTGCCAGCGTTTTGCATGCGGATTCGAATGATGCAGTAACGTCGGGAGCGTTCTCTCCAAGCGCGCTGGTAGCGATCATCCCGATGCGCAGATTTCGCGGCACGATGCCGACTGCCTCGACAAATGGTCGCGGCGGAGGCGGTGCCCAGTAGGGATCGCCGACGACCGGACCCGCGAGGACATCGAGCATCAGCGCGACGTCGCGCACCGTTCGTGCGATGGGGCCGCGCGTCGCAAACCCGCCCCAGGCCTCGCCGCGATGTGGCGCGTAGGTGAGTCTTCCGCGCGATGGTTTCAGTCCGACCACGCCGCAATTCGAGGCAGGTCCGCGAATCGAGCCGCCACCGTCGCTGCCCTCTGCAAGCGGCCCGAGGCCCGCGGCGACCTGCGCGGCCGCGCCGCCGCTGGAGCCGCCGGCATTATGATCGAGGCTCCACGGATTGCGCGCGATCGGGCATAAACCTCCCTCGGTCGTTGGGCGTCCGCCGAATTCGGGCGTACTCGTCTTGCCGAGAAAGATCCCACCGGAGCGAAACATGCGGGTCGCGATCTCGGCGTCTTCAGGAGGAATCGAGTTGGCAAAGTTCGCCGAGCCGATGGTGGTCGCGATGCCTTTAGTCGGCGTCAGATCTTTCAATGAATAAGGAATCCCGAATAACGGAAGCTGCGGCGCGTTCTGACGCGAGGCTTCGAGCGAGCGGGCGTCGGCGAGCGCGCGATCGGCGAGCACCGTCATATACGCGCCAAGCGTGGGATTGTGGCGTTGGATGCGCGCGAGGAAAAATTCCGCGACCTCACGCGGATGCAGTTCGTCTCGACGAACTAGCTCGCGCAGCTCCCAGGCCTCGACAAATGGATCGATCAGCGCGGCCATCGGCTATTGCGCGGTGATGCCGCCGTCAACCGAGACCGACGAGCCGGTCACGAATGACGCGCGATCGGAACAGAGCCATGCGACGGCCTCCGCGATTTCTTCGGGACGCGCCTTGCGCCCGACCGGCTCGACCTGGTCCAGCCGTCCTGCGAGCTTCGGCACTTGCGCGATCATGTCGGCCACCAGCGGTGTGTCGACGACGCCGGGGCAAACGTCATTGATGCGAATCCCGGTTCGTGCGTACTCGATGGCGGCGCACTTGGTCAGGCCGACCACGCCATGCTTCGCGGCGGTGTAGGCCGGCATCGAATGCGACGCGACCAGTCCCGCTGCCGATGCGGTATTGACGATCGCGCCCGGCGATTTCTGTGCGAGGAATTGGCGAATCTCGGCGCGCATGCAAAGCCAGACGCCCTTGAGATTGACCGCCATGATGCGATCCCATTCATCTTCCTCATAATCCGCAGTTCGGCGTTGCGCGCCACCGATGCCCGCATTGTTGAAGGCGCAGTCGAGCCGGCCGTAGCTTTTCACCGCGGCAGAAACGAGAGCTTCAACCTCGCCGGCTTTCGCAACGTCGCAGCGATGGAACTGCGCCGCGCCACCGTTGCCACGAACCATCTCGACGGTTTCACGACCGCCTTGCTCGGCGACATCCGCGATAATCAGGCGCGCACCTTCGCGCGCAAAAATCAGCGCGGCGGCTCGTCCAATTCCGGAACCACCACCGGTTATGATCGCGCTTTTGCCGTCCAGAAGATTGGCCATATGAGATGTCTCCCTCGCTTGAAGAATTTCCTCTATCACTTCGAGATCAGGTCGGCTATCTGTGGGCGCGATGAAAAAATTGCGGCAACCGAAACCGAGTACGAACCTAAGGCCTCGCGCGCGAGAGCTTGGAATTCCGTTTGAGGGCACGCCCGGCAGCTTAAATGCGATTACCGATGTGGCCGGGGTGGAAGTCGGTCATCAAACTATCATTCGCGGGGAAGGAAAACTGGCGGTAGGTCTCGGTCCGGTGCGCACCGGCGTGACTGCCATCCTGCCGCGCGGAAAGCGCGAAGGAACTTCGATCTTTGCCGGATGGTTCTCGCAAAATGGCAACGGCGAAATGACCGGCACGACCTGGATTGAAGAATCCGGATACCTATCGACACCCATAATGCTTACCAACACTCACAGTGTTGGCGTGGTGCGCGATGCGGTAATCGAATGGCAACTTCGTCATGACGCGATGAGCCAGCCATGGTCGCTGCCGGTGGTTGCAGAAACTTACGATGGATTTCTGAGCGACATAAATGGCTTTCATATTGCCAAGGATGATGCCTGGGCCGCCCTTGATTCGGCGCGATCCGGACCGGTTGCGGAAGGCAACGTCGGTAGTGGCACCGGGATGATCGGCTATGGCTGGAAAGGAGGCATCGGAACCTCCTCGCGAAAGCTCTCGCGCGCTGAGGGTGGATATACGATTGGCGTTCTGGTCCAGCTCAACTGCGGACGCGCCGGCGAGTTAGTTATTGCGGGAGTACCCGTCGGCCGCGAACTGAGACCCGAGAGCTATAAGACCGCACGAGAATCAGGCTCCATCATCATAGTTGCCGCGACCGACGCACCATTGCTGCCGCACCAGCTCAAGAGAGTCGCGCGGAGACTTACGATGGGACTTGCGCGCACGGGTAGCGTATCGGGCAACGGTTCCGGTGACATCTTCATCGCGTTCTCGACTGCTAATCCTGCGAACAAACAAACCCATGCGATTCAGTCGGTGAAGATGTTGGCTAATGGCGCAATGGATCCCCTTTTCACCGCCGCGGTACAGGCGACCGAAGAAGCGATAATCAATGCGCTGATAGGCGCGGAAACGATATCCGGGATTGATGGGCGGACGATTCATGCCCTTGCGCATGACCGGCTGCTTGCCGTCATGGCTAAGTACGGACGCTGAGCAGGGCCTTAATGCGATTCGATTGTTGGTCCCTAAAAGTCGTTTGGGCGCTTATCTTTTCAGCCCTGACGGCCACTCTTGGTGGTTGTTTTTTCAATCCGCAGCGAAGCGTCCAGGACCTGGGCGGAGAGCATGTGTCCTTCACAACTTCCGATGGTGTGCTGTTGCGCGGACATTTGTATGGACGCGGCTCGACGGGCGTGATCCTCGCGCACATGTATCCTGCGGATCAGTCGGATTGGACCGATTTTGCCCGGGTGCTTGCAGCGCATGGCTACCAGGCTTTGACCTTCGACTTTCGCGGATTCACCGAATCGGAGGGTGAGTCCGGAACGGAATTCGCCGACCGCGACCTGCTGGCGGCCTATCAATTCTTGCGGCCCCGGGTCTCGCGCATTTTCATCGCGGGCGCCAGCCTTGGCTCGGAAGCCGCAATTCTGGTGGCCGCGCATGAGCAGGTAGCAGGGCTAATCCTGATTTCCACTCCTACCAGCTTCGGCGGTCTTGATGTCGAGCCGGTAATTCACCTGGTTCATGCGCCGATTCTGTTCGTTACTTCCGCTCATGACCCTTTGGTTGCGGGCCAGCCTGAGATCCTCTACAAGCTGGCAACCGCCCCAAAGTCGCTCGAAGTGTATCCGGGTGACGCGCACGGCACCGCGATCCTCTATGGTCCCTATGCGACGGAGCTGCAAAGTTTGATGCTCCGATTTATCGCTGCCAATGAAGCGGGGATGGTGACCCCATAGCTGTCCAAATTGTCAGGCTTGTTTCATTCGGCGTTCGGCCCAGCGCTTTTTCATCATTTCTGACAGACGCTTTCTTCCGGCCGGCGTGAGTCCCCTGCGACCTGGCTTCTTAGAAGCAGCTTTGGCCATCCCCGAACCTGGTGGCCGGCCTCTGCGTTTGGGAGCTTCCTGGGTTTCGAGCAGTCCTATAGCTCTCCCGATTCGATCCATCTCACTCTTCAACTCCGCCACAATTTTTTCCAGGTCCACTGTCCTTATCCTCCGGAGAGTTTGATCTTTACAGTTAGTTGACTAAACAGCAGCAGGGGCCATTTGGCAATAGGGGGTAGGTCGATTCTTACTCTTAAAGGGCTAGCTCAGTGCTCATGATCATAATTCAGCCACGGCCTTTACTCCGAATTGTGTGATGAATAAGGCGCACGCAATCATTGCCAGACCCTTGAGGAAGAACGAAACATTGATCGCTCGCATGACCGGGTCGGGATCGGAAACCATCGCGGTACCATGAACAACTACAGTCACCGGGATTAGAAACACAATTATCAGCCATCCGCCTAATCGCGGACGGTAGTTGAAAAGGATGAGAACCGCACCGAGCAGCTCGACGATCGCCGAGATGATTACCCAGAAGGCGCGAAATGGGATCCCCGCCGGCATCAGCCTCACGTAGGAGTTCAGGTCGGTAAAATGAGTTATGCCCGAGAGCAAGAAAATCAACGTGAACAAGATACGGGCGAGCAGACCGAGCGACGGTCTTACAATGAAGAGATCGTTCTTTTCCATGGTAGCGACCAGTAGCCGGTTTCGCCGGCATGCGCCACCAGCGGGGTGACGCCACCAGGCCCTCGCCTATGACCATTGGGAACAAATTGTAGGAGTATTCTGCTGGGCGGCGCTTTCGAACGAAGCTCGTTCAGCCCGCGCGGAGGTTGCGGATCGGTCGCGCAACTTTCTGTGCCGAGCGGCGTCTATATTTATGAAAGTGCAAAAGACATGAAAGCTGGGAGGCCCTCGTTCCTCCTCCCTCGCTCGCGAAATTGCCCCCCGTTTCGCAAACGAGTTTACATTGACGAGGGCCTCCTCCTCCCTTTTTTCGCGAAGCGCAAAATGGCGCTGCGGAAACTGCTCTATCGGCATTCTATTAGTCCCTATGTCGCAGCTACTCTGGAATTGTGGACCAATCGGAGATGCCGCTTTTTCGCGCAACTTTTGCCAAGCTGCTTCGTCCTCCCAAGATAAGTGTCGAGGGTGGCTGAGATCAGTCCGGAAGTCGAAGACCTGGCCGCGCTGATTCGGCGAGCTCAAGACGGATCCGAAGCAGCGCTGGAGATCCTGATTACGCGATATCAGGACCGCATCGCGGGCTTTGTCTATTCGCTGATTGGCCGCGATGACGCGATCGAGGATCTCTGCCACGACATTTTCATCAAGATGATCTCCGCCTTACCCGGCCTCAAGAATCCCGAAAGCTTCGAGGCCTGGCTATTTCGCATCGCGCGCAACGTCGCGATGGACTCCCTGCGCCGCAAGCGGTTGTGGCGGATGTTCGTGCCGTTCGAGCCCAAACATGAGCAGATTGCCGAGGCTCCTCGCGCCGACAGCAGGCTCGAGTCGTTTCGCGCCGCCCTCGAAGGCATGCCGCCCAATCAGAAAGAGCTCATTCTCCTGCTCGCGGAGAATGACTGGTCGTACGAACAACTGGCCGAAATCACCCATAGCAGCGTCAGCGCGGTGAAATCGCGCCTGTTCCGTGCACGGGAATATCTTCGACAGAGGACCTCCAATGAAGATTGAATCGCTTTATGTAGAACATCAGCGCCGTTACGCCCGGACCCATTTGCCACCCAACTTTGCCCGGCTGGTCATCGACGAAGCCCGGCAGAACGCCGGCCGCGCCAGCCTTGCGGTCAGGCTGCGCCTCGTCGCGATCACCGGCGCGCTATGCGTTACCGGCGCGGTATCGATGCACTGGATACAGACCCAGTATGTGCAGCAGCAAAATCTGCAAAACTGGACCACGACCGCCGAACAAATAAGGGTGCTCGAGGAATCGATATGAGGGGAAACGTCCTGGTCGTACTCGCTACGGTCGCGCTGTTTGTGGCGGGACTTTTCGTAGGAGTATGGACCCAGAGATCGCGGCCGGTTCCCCCGCCGCCGGTCGGCCCGATGGGAGAATTCCAGCATCCGGGCTCGATGGCTGCCCCGCCATCACCACCGCGCCGGCAACCATGGTTCATCGGCGGAACCGGCGCCAATGGACATCAGCCCGTGAGTCCGCAGGAGCTTCGCACCCAGATCGAAGGGATAATTCCGCAAATCGCGGATTTTCAGCAGAAGGTTGACGCTATCGAGCAGCGCTTTCGGACCTCATTCGATGCGATCCTGACGCCCGAGCAGAAGCAGAAGCTCGACACGATCACCAAACGCCTCGCGAGCTTCCCCGACCCTCTTCCAGGCTGCGCGCCTGGCATGGGCCCCATCTTCGTCTCGATGGTTATCTATCGCCCCACCCTCGAGCATCTCAGCGAGGACCTGACACTCGACGATAAACAGCGACAACAACTGAAGGATCTTTTGACCGCGCGCCGCGACAGCCTGCTCGCGCTCGTCGATGCTACCCCGCCCCCGAGCTTCAAGCTTCCTGACATGGTCAACCCCGACCCCGCCGAAGCGCGGCCTTGAGGTCTACCAGTCGAAGACCACCATGCGCAGTTTCGCGGTCTCGGAACTGGGCACGGCACCAAGCGCGGCCAGGTCGCCGCGTTGATTCACCGCCAGACTACCGGGAAAAAACGGCGGCATCCATCGACCCGCAGCCGAGGTATCCGCGCTCGATTCCAGCGGGACCGGGAGACCGGCGCCGGATTCGAAAACGAACAGGTGCGCTTCCCCGGTATCATCATGACCCCCGATGTAAACCAATCCCGACGAAGTCACTGACGGATCCACGAAAGCCTTCAGCCGCGTGCCGAACTGGGTAAGGTCGCCTTCGCGCTTGATGGCAGTCAGCTCGCCATCTTTGGCCTTAAAAACCGCGGAGCGTTCCTTCGAGGCGCCGCTGATGATCAGAGTCCCATCGGACAGCAAACCTGGGCGGCCATCCGAGATGTAGGTCAGGACACCGAGCGCGGTGGGAGCTCCGGTGCGGAAGCTGCGCGACACGCGACCGCCATTGCTCACATATGCCGCGTCGGACGAAGAATCCCGATTGGTGAATCCGATTGTGTTGCCCAGGGTCGAGTGCACGATCGCGGGCCGGCCGAAGCTCGGACCGAAACTGCCTCCGCCGGGAGCGTGACCACCTTCACGTGCGACCTCTTGCATCGGGGAGTTCGCGTCCACACTAATCAGCACCGCCTTATCGGACCCGGAATCATCGACTCGGCCAAGGAAGGCCATCGCGCCATCGCCGGCAATATCGGCGCTGCCGAAATACAAAAGCTTCAAGATGTGACCTTGCGCGGTGCGATCGCCAACTTTGGCTACGCAGCTCAGTTGTCCATTCTGATAGCGGAAGACCGCGTCATGCCCCGAGGCTTCGGGGGCGAGAAACGCAACTACTCCATTGGCGCCCGCAACCGGATACGGATCTACTTTGAACTTTGGATGGCAGCCACCGTCGATCGAGGTCCCATCGAGCACGCGGACAATGCGCAAATTGCCGGGCGCGCCAACATTCGCGCGATAGATGTCCCAGCGCGGCTCATCATCCTGTCCCACCGTCTCCGCGCCGAACACGACGTCTCCCTCGGGGGAGATGGATGGAACGCCGAGGTCTTCGAAGACATCGCCGCCGGGCGCAATCGCGCCGAGCTGAGCGATCAGCGTCGCGACCTCATCGCGTCCACTCGCGTACAGGCCGGAGGTCGTGTTCATGTCGACACCGGCGGGACCCTCGGGGCCTCCGATGTCGAAGACCACCGCCCTAGCCGGAGTTGCGCAGAGGACAGCGGCGAACGCCATGAATCCCCAGAGACCGATCGTGGCCGCCATTTTGGTTCGATTCGATTTGTGCTTTGTCAATTTTGTTTCCGACTCCACTCGCGTTCCGCTGTGGCGATTTCGCGGCAGAGAAAGACCTCGCTCCTTAAAATGTGCGATAGGTGAAACTGCGCTGACCCGAAACCTGTGCGGTTGCTAGCGACCTTGAGATTAGGGTCGAGATTACGATCGTCCGCGACAACTTCTGGACGCGGCAAACTGCGATGCGAATGCCCGGGACCGGACCTTCGCGGCAAATCATCCACCACCAATAATTTTGCCCGAAACGAAAAGACCATGCATCTCCGCTACCGCAAAAACTAACCGACCATTTGGTTTGCAATCGAAGTGCCAGTACATACCGATCGGTATGGACTCGGAATCGTTCGGCCGCAGCGTCGGAGAAATCGCGTTTTGCTATTGGCTTTCGCGTTTTCGCGAGGACTTTGGACCGGACCCCTCGCAATAGTCAGCAATCGGGTGCTGGCAAAATGGGCGCGATGGCTAAGAAACCGGCAGGGCTGCTATTCGCTCGCAGTGGTCCATCGATCTTCGAAGAACGGAGCCCTTGACTTCGCGTAGGTGTGTTTCGAAATGACACGCTCATCGACAAAATGAAGCAGGTCTAATCCGCGCCATGAGGTGGACTGGCCATTGATAGAGAGCGTGCAGCGCCAACTGATCATGGCCTTGCCGCTCTCGGCATCAACGAAGATGTCGTCTTCGAGGAACTTCATGTCGCCAAAGGTGCCAGTGAATTGCGGCTCGAAGGCGGCGCGTATCGCGGCCTTGCCGCGATTGCGCTTGCCGTTGAACTCATCGTAGATGCCGTCATCAGAGAAAAACGCGATCACCGCATCGAGATCGTTGCGATTGAAGGCGTCGGTAAAGCGTCGCGTCAGATCGATCAGCTTTGCGCGTTCCATCTCGATACTCCTTAATGCAGTGCTGGCAGATTCAGTATCACATCCCAACTTTTTTTCGGCGCATCATCAATAGTCCGAATGCCGACATGATTGAGCCATGCCAGCTCGCCTCTGAAGAGCGATACGTCATGCAGCAGTGCGAGCGTGACGAATTCGAATCTGGCGTCGTGCGTTAACTCCGGAAGGCGCGAAAAAAATGCCGCCTGAATTTCTTCGCTGGAGGGCGACGCGGAGCTCCATCCGATCTCGGAAATCGCGATGCGCTGGCTCGGAAGGTATTCGCGCACCGAGGAGTAGTAGTCATCGGGCATCTTCGCTTTGGAGGGATCCCCGAATGCATCGGGATAGCTGGTGAAAGAATATACATCGACGCAGTCCGTGAACTGCCTGAGCATGTCGAACTGCTGATGCGCCCGCATCACCTCCCACTGAAAACTGATAGTTAGCGTCTGTGCCGGATACTTCTTTTTGACCGCCGTATATGCCTCATGCGCAAGGCTCACAAACGATGCGAATTCTTTCGGATTTTGCGCGAGGAAATTGATCTCGGTTGCGAGGCCGAGAACATCCGGCTTCAGTGCCGCCAGCGTCGTGACTTCATCGATATATGCCCGGCGCACCTTGAGATCGGCGAAGCTCTTACCCGCGAGCGATTTTGGCAAGTCCGGTTCCTTGCGATCATTCGACAAGGTGGTGGGACTAAGCCAGAGCTGGAACCTTAGTCCGCGCCGTTTTGCCCAACTCTGCACGACGGCGAATGATCCGGAGGGCGGCGGCGAACCCCATTGGAAGATCCAGGCGACATGACTGCCGATCTGCGCGGCCTCATCGAAGAAGGTTTGGAAATCATGATCTGAAAAATTCGGAAAATGCGCGGGGGATAGCGCGACTCCAACGATAGTGTCCTTAGCTGCTGCGGCGCGCGCCAACCGCATCGGACCGCTTCCGATCAGTAGCAATGAAAAGAGCCCCAGGGCGATTTGATGAGGTCTCATAACGAGCGGCGTTCATTTCCCGATTGGTTCGCACACTCCAATCACCACTCCCTGCACGCTCGATCCGACGTAGCCGATCCGGCCATTCTCCAGCGGGTAGGAAGTGGACGTATAAGTGACGGAGTGGAAGTCTCGCGCCCCTTCGATAAAACCGAGGTACTTCGAATTCGTAACGATGGCGCCACAATGAGGGTCACTTCCTGCACGCAATTTCCAGGTAAGAGTGTTCGTGGTGGTCCCGTAGGGTCGTTGAACGTAAGTTCCGCTTTCGAGGTCGAAGGTGCAGACATCAGACCCTGCCATCCGCGTGTCGTCGCCAACGTGCTGGGTCATTTGTCCAGAAATGAATTTGCCGTTTCCGTCGGAAACAATTTCCATCGTACCGGCGTCCGCTGCGATCGGCGCATCGTTGGCTGAAAGTGGCCAGCCGTAGCCATTGATGCCGCAACGCATGGGACCAGTGAGGGCACTCGGCGAATTGGCGTGAGCCTCAACCGGAAGAAACAACGCCATCGCCAACAACCTCGTCGCCCAGCGCGAGGCGCGCATCGCCTAAGCTCCCGCGATAGTCATCTCGGCGATTTTGATGGTCGGCGAGGTGGTCGAGGATCGCCACACCAGGTCATTTCCGATCATCTCGATGGAGTTGAACATCTCTTTGAGATTTCCCGCGATGGTAACTTCCTGCACCGGGTAGGTCAGCTCGCCGTTCTCGATCCAAACCCCGCCCGCGCCGCGCGAATAGTCGCCGGTGACCATATTAACGCCGAAACCGATCTGTTCGGTGAGGTACAAACCCTCTTTGACCGACCGAATGATCTCCTCGGGCGTGTAGTTGCCGGGAACCAGCGAGAAGTTCGTGGTGCTCACTCCCGGCGGCGAACCGACCGAGCGCGAGGCATTTCCGGTCGGCGCGAGATTCAGCTTGCGCGCCGAGTAGGTGTCGAGCAGGTAGGTCTTCAGTTCGCCTTTTTCGACCAGGTTCTTGCGATTGGTCGGCAGTCCTTCACCATCGAAAGGTTTCGAGCCCGGCCCACCGGGCATGCGAGCGTCATCGACCAGGGTTACATTCGCCGATGCTACTTTCTGACCAAGTTTCCCTACCAGAAAGGAAGCTCCTTTGTAGAGCGATGGTCCCGACGCCGCGCTCGCCATGGTGTGGACCAACCCTGCCGCCATCTGGGGATCGAAGACGATCGGAACCCGTGTGGTTTTAATTTTTCGCGCGCCAAGTTTTCGCAGCGCGCGCTCAGCCGCCTTCTTCCCAATCGCCGCCGGATCATCCAGCTTTCCGTACATCCGGTTCGAGGTGTACCAGTAGCCGGTCTGCATCCCGCTCTCGTCCTGCGCGATCGGCGCGACGCCGAGATGATAGTTGGTCCCCGCATACTCGCCGGCGAAGCCCTGGCTGTTCGCGAAAATAACCCGGTAGGTGCCCGAGTCGAACTCGGCGCCCTCGGAATTCTTGATGCGCGGATCGCTGCCAAGCGCCGCCTTCTCTGCGATGCGCGCCAGTTCCAGCGCCTTGGTCGCCTCGATTATGCGATGCGAATTGTCTTCGAGGTCCAGGTCCGGGAACGACTTGGGATGCAACGACGCGTCGGGAAGCCCAGACCATGGATCGGGAGCGGTCAGCTTCGCGAGGTCAACCGTGCTCTTGATGAAATCCTTGAGCGAGTCCTCTTCGATCTCCGCGGTTGACGACGTCGCCGACGATTGTCCGACGAAGACCCTCAGGCCGAGGCGCCGTTCGCGCGAGCTTTTGAGCTTCTCTACTTCGCCAAGGCGCACGCCCGCTGCGAGAGACTCGCCGCTGACGAGCAACACTTCCGCCGCAGTGGCGCCGCTCTTTTTTGCGATGCCAAGCGCCCATTCGGCAAGTTTCAGATCTAATTCCGCCATTTACTTCTCTGGACCTTAATTGCTGGTTCCGCCGACGGTGATTCCATCGATTCGAATGGTTGGCATGCCGACGCCGACGGGCACCGACTGCCCATCTTTGCCGCAGGTTCCGATTCCGGAATCGAGTTCGAGGTCATTGCCCACCATGGTCACCCGCGTCAGCACATCGGGGCCGTTGCCAATAAGGGTCGCGCCCTTGACCGGCTTGGTCACCTCGCCGTTCTCGATGAGATATGCCTCGCTCGCCGAGAACACGAATTTGCCGTTGGTGATATCGACCTGGCCGCCGCCGAAGCTGACCGCATAGAGGCCGCGCGGCACCGACTTGATGATGTCCTTCGGGTCGTGGTCGCCGTTGAGCATGAAGGTGTTGGTCATCCGAGGCATCGGCGCATGCGCGAAGCTCTCGCGCCGGCCGTTGCCGGTCGCCTCCATCTTCATCAGCTTCGCGTTCATCCGATCCTGCATGTAGCCGCGCAGGATGCCCTTCTCGATAAGCACCGTGCGCGAGGTCGGCGTGCCTTCGTCATCGACATTGAGGCTGCCGCGACGGCTCGCGATCGTACCGTCGTCAACGACGGTGCAGAATTCGCTCGCGACGCGCTGTCCGATTTTTCCGGCGAAGGCCGAAGTGCCCTTGCGATTGAAATCGCCTTCCAGTCCATGCCCGATTGCTTCATGAAGCAGGATTCCAGGCCATCCTGGCGCAAGCACTACGATGCTCTCGCCGGCGGGAGCATCGACGGCACCGAGATTCACGATCGCCTGGCGCGCCGCCTCCTTCGCGTAATCGCGCCACTTTTCGCCCTCGAGGAAGTACCGCCATTCAACACGGCCTCCACCACCAAAGCTCCCCATCTGGCGCTGGGTGCCTTCTTCGGCGATCACGCTGACGTTCAGGCGGCATAGCGGCTGAGTGTCGGCCGCGATCTTGCCCTCGCTGGTAACAATCATCACGAGCTTCTGCTCGGCAATAAACGATGCCATCACGTTCTTGACGCGAGGATCATAGGCGCGGGCGATTTTGTCGATTTCGTAAAGAAGCTTGGCGCGTTCCTCGACCGGAATTTCCAAAGGCGTGCTCTCGAGCTCGTAAAGATTGTGCCGCCGCACTACGCCGCCAACCTGAACCGGGGCGACCTCGCGCGTGCGCGTATCGGCGATGGCGCGCGCGGCCTCGGCCGCGATCTTCATGCGATCGACAGTCACCTCATCCGAGTAGGCGTAGCCGGTGCGATCCTCGGCGCATACGCGCACGCCGACGCCCTGGCTGACGCTCTTGCTGGTGTGATTCACCATCGATTCTTCGAGCGCGAGAGCCTCAGCATTGCGATACTCGAAATAGAGGTCGGCATAGTCGGCCTTGCGTTCGAGGGCGGTGCCCAGGATTTGCTCGAAGGCTGGTTCGTTCATGCCGAACCGCTTCTGGAAAAACTTTTCCGGCTTGGTCAGTTCCGTTGCCATCAGATGGTTATCCTCAGAGCCGAAATTGGCTCGATCCGTAGGCGAAATAATAGCGAATACGCTGTATTTTCAATGCTTATTTGGCTTCGTTTGGTAATTTTCACTTTCGAATAGTGGCTTTGTTTCGCGGGTTTGCGCGCGATCCCCGAGGTGAAAGCATTAGGCATCCGGACCCTGTACGCAAGCCCTCACATTTCAATGTAAGTCCTCGGAACCGCCGGCGCTGACTAGCCCGGACATTTTCGCCGGGGTCGCTTAGGAATAGGATTCTCTCGATGGCGGCATTCACACGCGAGACCCTCAGTGCGATCGATCGGCTGATGCTGGAGCTTATCGGGCTGCAGGAGAAAAAGGTCCTCGACCTCGCCAATAAGATTCATCCCGGCCTGAGTTCCGAGGACATCCGCAACCCGCATGACTTCCCCGACCTCGTTGCCGATTCCGGATGGAACTTCGAGGACGGCATCCTGTCGGGTTTCAAGAGCGCGCACATGGCGCTGCGCGCGAAAATCGCCGAAGCCCTCTAGGGCGGTCACGTGACTCCAGCGGAAGCGGTGCGCGCGGCATGCGCGACTATCGAAGGCCATCCCCGCGGCGGTCCGATGATCGTCGGCATTGACGGTTGCGGTGGCGCGGGAAAATCCACCCTCGCTCGCGGCATTAATGAGGCGCTTGGTGGCCGAGCAGCGATCATCAGTTGCGACGACTTCTATCGTCCGCTCATCGGCGCGCAATATTCGCGGCTTACTCCCGAAGAGGCGTACGATAACTACTTCGACTGGCGGCGCCTTCGCGATGAGGTACTGACACCTTTGCGCGACGGAAACCGAGCGCGCTATCAGCGTTACGATTGGAGTTCCGATAGCCTCGCCGAATGGATCGAGATCGAACCTCGCGAGCTCGTGATCGTCGAGGGCGTTTTCTCCACCCGACCGGAGTTGCGGCCACTCATCGACGTCGCCATCTTCATCGAAACTCCGCGCGACGAAAGAATACGGCGGATGTTGGCGCGCCCGCAGCCCAGCAGCGCATGGATGGATCGCTGGATGGCGGCCGAAGACTGGTACCTCGAACAAATCGCACCGCAACATCGATCCGATATAGTGATTGAAGGTTACTGAACAGGTTTATTCCGATGCCAGCGGGATGCTGAGGATGAACTCGGCCCCGCGCGGGCTCCGGTTTGCCACTGCGATGCTGCCGCGCATCCTCGAAAGCACGTCCTGAGCCATCGAAAGACCCAGGCCATTGCCGGTCGGTTTGGTGGTGAAGAAGGGCTCGAAGATTTTCCCTATCAAATCTTCAGGGACTCCGGTGCCTTCGTCGGCGACGTGGATTTCGACCGATGAGGGCGTTCGGCGAGTTTCGATGGTCAGATCGCCGCCATCCGGCATCGCATCGCGAGCATTGAGCAGCAGGTTCGCGATCACATGCTTCAACTGATTCGGCAAGACCGGTACCTGGGGTACGTCATGCGGGGCGCGCCGGACGATACGGATCATTCCACCATTGATGGTTGGGGTCCGCTCGATCAGAAAATCCACCATATCGATTGCCGCGGTGAGAACTTCTTCGGGGTTGGCGAGCGACAGATTTTCATCGCGGCGCGAGGTGACGTATTCGCGCACATTCTGCACGCGCTCGGTGGCGGCTTCGATGGAACGCGCGAGTGCGTCCACGTCGGGTAGGAGCTCGGGTCCCGCTTTCGAACGGAGCACCCGCAACCGCAAGGTGGAGACATTCAGGCTATTGTTCAAGTCGTGGACGAGGCCGGACGCCATCTCGCCGATCGAGCGCATCCGCTCGTTGCGAAACAGTTGTTCCTGGAGACTGAGAAATCCCATCAGCGCCGAGATATGCGAAGTGGTGTCGACGCCGAGCGTAACCACATGCGGTTCGCCATCGAGGTCGAGGCGAAACCGGAGACAAAAGAGAAAGCGATTCTGCTCGACTTGATCGGTGGTCACCAGCGGCTGCCCGGTGGAGAGGACGTGCTGATCCTTCCGCCAATAGACATGCCCGACGGTAGGAAATAATTCCTCGTCGGTTGAGCCGAGAAATTTTTCACGCGGAACGCCGAGAATTCGCGTCACCTCGGAATTCACATAGGCATAGCGGCCGCCGGCGTCCTTTACCCAAAGCCTGGCGGGAGCTTCTCCCAACACGCGGAGGAGAAAGCTGCTCTCGTCCGAAAGCGCAGGATTGAGACGTGACGGCTTTGACATTCTTCAATAGGCCTTAGCATGAGGTGGCGGAGCGGTGCCAATGCCGAGAGCCTGACCACGATTTGCCCTCCAACATCTTCACTATCAGCGACCAAAAGAAAAAGGCCCGCGCGAGGCGCGGGCCTTTGGTGCCTTAGGTACAGTGTCGCTCAGGCCGTGGCGGCGTGCTGATGGCCGGCGTGTTCGTCCGCGCCTTCCTTCTTGCGGCGCGGACGCTTGCGCGTAGGCGCCTTCTCTTCCAGGCCGGTGAACTCGATGATCGATAGCTGCGCAGCATCGCCGCGACGGAAGCCGAACTTCACCACCCGGGTATATCCACCCGCGCGATCTTTGTAACGCGGCGCGATCTCATCGAAGAGCTTCTTCACCGCCTGATGCGACTGTAGGTACGCGAACGCGCGGCGGCGTGCCGCGAGGTCGCCCTTCTTCCCCAGCGTCACCATCCGATCCGCGAAGCGACGGAGTTCCTTCGCCTTCTGATCAGTGGTGGTGATGCGGCTGCTTTTCACCAGCGCGAGGAACATATTCTTGAACAGCGCCTTGCGATGAGCGCTGGTCCTGTTCAGTTTTCTTCCGAGATTAAGATGACGCATGGACTATCTCCGAGCTCCCGAAACTTCAGGCGGCGTGGCACTCGCCTGCACCCTCACCGGCTTGGCAACGTGAACGTCGCCTCGCGTCCTCTCCCACCAAAGTTGTCCTCATTCCTTTCCCCCTCTCCTGAAGGGAGAGGGAGGCGCTACTGCGCCGGGTGAGGTCTCAGGGAGAGGAAATCAGGTGGATTCGCGGCGCTCCTGCTCCTCCCACATCTTGTCGAGTTCGCTGCGAGCCGGCAGATTCTCCAGCCGCATCCCCAGCGAGAGCCCCATATCGGCCAGCACTTCCTTGATTTCGTTAAGCGACTTGCGGCCGAAGTTTTTGATCTTGAGCATGTCCTGCTCGGTGCGCTGAACCAGCTCGCCAATGTACTTGATATCGGCGTTCTGAAGACCATTGAATGCGCGCACCGAAATCGGGAGTCCTTCGACCGGCCGATAGAGCAGCTCGTTGATGGTCGGGCGCGCTTCCTGCGCGCCGGTCTCGATCTGCCCGCCGGGAGCCTCGACCTCTTCCTCGACGCCCGCGAAAATGGACATCTGGTCGCGCGCCACTCGCGCCGCGTAGGTGAGCGCATCGCGCGCCGAGATCGAGCCGTCGGTGAAGATTTCCAGCGCGAGGCGATCGTAGTCGGTGCGATTGCCGACGCGGGCATTGGTCACGGTGAAGTTAACCTTCCGAATCGGCGAAAAAACCGCATCGAGGCGGATGGTGCCGATCGGCTCATCTTCGCCGCCACGCTCCGCGGTAACATAACCGCGGCCGCGTTTGATAACGATTTCCATGTCGAGATCGGCGCCCTTGTCCAAGGTCGCGATATGCTGACCGGGAGTGAGCACCTCGAGGCTCGGCCCCGCGTTGATGTCGCCGGCGGTGACTACGCCCTCGCCCTTGGACTTGAGCGTCGCGGTAATCTGGTCGCCCTCATGCAGGCGCAGCCGCACTTCTTTGAGGTTGAGCACGATGTCGGTGACGTCTTCCTTAACCCCTGGAATGGTCGAGAACTCGTGCAGTACGCTCTTGATCCTTACGGCTGTGATCGCGAAGCCCGGCAACGAGGAGAGGAGGATGCGGCGCAGGGCGTTGCCGACCGTGGTGCCATAGCCGCGCTCCAGCGGTTCCGCGAGGAACCGCCCGTAAGTCGCAGTGGATTCCTTCTCGTCGAACTCGACTGCTTTCGGTTTGATCAGATCACGCCAATCGTTCTGCATAATTTGTCGTCTCTTGACGGGATGGATTTTCGCGGTTCATCGAGGCCTCCCGAGAGCCGCGCCGTCGCCGTCTTTTATCTTGAATAGTGCTCGACTATCAGCTTCTCGCTGATCGGCATCGTCAGGTCCGTACGGGCCGGATACGAACGCAGGGAGCCGCGGAATTGATCGCGCTCCAGTGCGATCCAGGGAGGCACGCCGCGCCGCTGCGCCATCTCGAGTGCCTCCACGATGACCTTCTTGGTGCGGCTCTTCTCGGTGATGCTGACCATCTGCCCGACCGCGACCAGGTACGACGGAATCGTGACCTTCTTGCCGTTGACTTCGAAATGTCCATGGCGAACCAGCTGGCGCGCCTGCGACAGCGAACTGGCGAATCCGAGCCGGTAAATGACGTTATCGAGCCGGCGCTCGAGCAGCACCAGCAGACTCTCGCCGGTAATACCGGGCATCCGCTCCGCAACTTCGAAGTAATGCGCGAACTGCTTTTCCAGCAGCCGATAGATGCGCTTGACCTTCTGCTTTTCGCGCAGCCGGATTGCGAATTCGGAAAACCGCGTGCGCGCCTGCCCATGCGCCCCGGGCGGATAGTTACGGCGCTCGATCGCGCATTTGTCCGAATAGCATCGCTCTCCCTTGAGGAAGAGCTTCAGCCCCTCGCGCCGGCAGAGCCGGCATACTGGACCCAGGTTTCTCGCCACCTTGCTTTAGTCCTTTGCCCCGTTCAAACGCGGCGCCGTTTCGGCGGACGGCATCCGTTATGCGGAATCGGCGTCACGTCTTTGATCGATAGTACGTTGAGTCCGGCGGATTGCAGTGCGCGGACCGCTGATTCGCGGCCGCCGCCCGGACCTTTCACATGCACCACGCAACTGCGCATCCCGACTTCCGAGGCCTTGCGCGCGCACGCTTCCGCAGCCATCTGCGCCGCGAAGGGGGTGCCCTTGCGCGAGCCCTTGAAGCCGACCGAACCGGCGCTCGACCATGCCACGACCAATCCCTGCTGATCGGTAATGGTCACGATGGTGTTGTTGAAGGTCGCATGCACATGCGCCACGCCCTCGGGCACCGAACGCCGTGCGCGCCGGGCTCGCCGCGGGGCAGGAGCACCTGCCGCTGCTGGAGCGCCTCCGGCCGCCGGAGCTGCTCCGCCCGCTGCCGAGGCTGCAGGAGCGCCACCTGCGCCTTGCGCCCGCTCGGCACGAGGTGCCTTGGCGGGAGCCTCAGCTTGAGGAGCTTCTTTGGTTTCTTTTTCGTCAGCCATCTATTTTTTAACCTAAGCCGTAGCCCCATTCCCTTTCATGGAAGGGAATAGAGAGCAGGATTTCTTTACTTCGGTGGCGCCGCCTTCTTGCCCGCGACGATCTTGCGCGGTCCCTTGCGAGTGCGCGCGTTGGTATGCGTGCGCTGCCCGCGAACCGGCAGCCCCTTGCGATGGCGCAGGCCGCGATAGCATCCCAAGTCCATCAGGCGCTTGATGCTCTGTTGCACTTCGCGGCGCAGGTCACCTTCGACCTTGTAGGCGCCGTCGATGACGTTACGGATACGCACCTGCTCCTCGGCGGAGAGGTCGTCGGTCTTGCGCTCGCCATCCACCTTGGCCTCGGAGAGAATCCTGACCGCGGCAGCGCGTCCGATTCCATAGACGTAGGTGAGCGCGATATCCATGCGCTTGTTCTTGGGCAACTCGATGCCAGCTACACGAGCCATCTTACGACCTCCTAGCCCTGACGCTGCTTATGGCGCGGGTTGGAGCAGAGGATGCGCACCACGCCCTGGCGGCGCACCACCTTGCAGTTTTTGCAAATCTTTTTTACCGACGCGCGGACCTTCATTTCTAAAATCCTTCAGCTCGACTACCGCATCCGGTAGGTGATCCTTCCGCGAGTCAAATCATACGGCGACAGTTCCACCGTGACCTTGTCGCCGGGAAGTATCTTGATGTAGTGCATGCGCATCTTTCCCGAGATGTGCGCGAGCACCTTGTGCCCATTGTCCAGAGTAACCCGGAACATCGCGTTGGGTAGCGCCTCTTGCACGCTGCCCTGTACTTCAATGGCATCGCCTTTAGACATATTTGCGCACCCTAGTTATGATGGTCCAATTCACTCAGAATTTCCGGGCCGTTGTCAGTGATAGCGACAGAATGTTCGAAGTGGGCAGATAGTTTACCGTCTGCCGTCACCGCTGTCCACCCGTCTTTCAATATTCGCAGCCGCGGCGTGCCCTCATTCACCATCGGCTCAATCGCGATGACCATCCCCGCCTTGAGCCGCGGATTCGGCATCCCACGGCGGAAGTAGTTTGGCACCTGCGGGTCCTCATGGAGCCGTCTGCCGATACCGTGGCCGGCAAACTCCTCCACCACCGAAAACCCGGCGCTTTCCGCATGGCATTGCACGGCGCTGGCGATGTCGCTGATGCGATTGCCCTCGCGGCACTGCTCGATGCCTTTATAGAGGGCCTCCCGCGTCACCCTAAGCAGCTTCTCTGTAGCCTCGGATACTTTGCCGACGGCGACCGTGCGGGCGCTGTCGCCGTAAAAGCCGTCATAAACCACGCCGAAATCCAGCCCGACGATATCTCCCTGCTTCAGCTTGCGGCTGGAAGGAATGCCATGCACGATTTCCTCGTTGACGGACACGCACAGCGTCTTGGGATAGGGAACATCGCCTGGTTGATAGCCTTTGAAGGCGGGTTTTGCGCCCTTCTTGTAGGTCAATTCTTCCGCCAGCTTGTCGAGTTCGAAAGTGGTAACTCCCGGACGCACCGCTGCCGCGAGCTCCTCGAGGATCTCCGCGACTATAGTTGATGCTTTTCGCATAATCGCAAGTTCGTCCGGGGTTTTGAGCGTGATCATAAGCTAGTTCAAGCCCGCGGGCAGTTTTGCCAGGATGCGGTCCGAAATCTCGTCGGGACGCCCGGTTCCGTCGACTTGCGACAGAATTCCGGCCTTACCGTAATAGTCCAGCAAGGGCCTGGTGGCGTGGTCATACACCTGCAAACGATGACGGACGGTATCTTCGTGATCATCATCGCGCTGATAGAGTTCCCCACCACATTTGTTGCAAATCCCCGGTTTGGCCGGCGGATCGAAGGTCATGTGATACATCGCGTTGCAATTGCGACAGGTGCGACGACCCGAAATGCGCTTCACCAACTCCTCGTCGGGAGCGTCAATCGCGACGACTTTCGATATTGTTTCGCCTCGTCGCTGGAGCATCCCGGCCAAGGCTTCCGCCTGCGGAACACTACGCGGGAACCCATCCAGGATAAATCCCGACTTCGCGTCATCCTGATCCAGACGCGCATCTATCAACTTAAGCACCAATTCGTCGGGCACCAGCGATCCCTTGTCCATGTAGCCACGGGCCTGGATGCCGAGGGCGGTCTGGTTGCGCACCGCCTCGCGCAGCAGGTCGCCGCTGGCAATCTGAGGAGCATGGATTCGCTCTCCCAGCATCCGCGCCTGCGTCCCCTTGCCCACTCCCGGCGGGCCTAGCATCACCAGTCGCACGAAGTTAGCTGGTCCTCCGCGACTTGACGCGCCCGCGCTTCATGAAGCCCTCGTAGTTGCGGGTCAGCAGATGCGTCTCGATTTGCCCGATGGTATCGATCGCGACGCCCACCACGATCAGCAGCGCGGTACCGCCGAAGTAAAACGGCACGTTGAAGCGCATCACGAGGATGGTCGGCAATACGCATACGGCGCTGACGTAAATCGCGCCGCCCAAGGTGATCCGGGTCAGCACGCGATCGATATATTCCGCGGTGTAGCGTCCCGGTCGGATACCCGGAATGAACCCTCCATACTTCTTCAGGTTGTCCGCAACGTCCGCCGGATTGAAGCTGACCGCCGTGTAGAAATAGCAAAAGAAGACAATCAGACCGACGTAGATAATGTCGTAAACCAAACTGCCCGGCGTGATATATGCCGCGTAAGCCTTGATCGCCGGAATAAAGGTCGCCAGCGTTGCAGGAAATACCAACAACGACGACGCGAAAATCGGCGGGATAACTCCCGACGAATTAATTTTCAGCGGCAGATGCGAGCTCTGGCCGCCGTAAACCCGCCGCCCCTGCATCCGGCGCGCATACTGAATCGGGATCCGGCGCTGCGCCGTTTCGATATAGACGATGCCGAAGATGACTCCCACCGCGATGACGAGGATGAAGAGCAGCAGGAACATGCTCATTTCACCTTCGCGCACGAACTGCACGGTAGTGCTGATCGCGCTCGGCAGCCGCGCCACGATTCCCGCCATGATCACCAGCGAGATGCCGTTGCCGATCCCGCGTTCGGTGATCTGCTCACCAATCCACATCACGAACATCGAGCCCGCAGTGACCGTGATGACCGTCAACGCGATGAACTGGATGCCGGGCGAATACACCACCGGCGCCCCCGAAGGCGCGCGAACGCTTTCGAGTCCGTACGCGATCATCGAACCCTGGACCACCGCGAGCGCCACCGTGAAGTAGCGCGTCATCTGGGTGATCTTACGCCGTCCCGCCTCGCCCTCTTTGTAGAGCTCGTCGAGGTACGGCCACGCGACCTTGAGCAAGTCCAGGATGATCGCGACCGAAATGTACGGCATGATGCCGAGGGCGAAAATCGAAAAGCGCTCCAGCGCGCCGCCGGAGAACATATTCGCCCATCCGAATAGGGTGCCCGGCGCCGCATCGAACAGCGAGGCGAGCGCCTGCCCATCGATACCCGGCGTCGGCACCGCGACTCCGATGCGATACACCGCCAGCATCAAGGCTGTGAAAATCAGCCGGCGGCGCAACTCGGGGATGCGCGAGGCGCCTGAAAAACCCTCAAGCATTGCTGGTCTCGCTGCCTGTACGACAGGCGTTAATCTTAGCGCTCGACCGCATGACCTAGGGAGTGGCGGCTTGCTGTGTCAGCTCGGCCGTGCCTCCCGCCTTACCAATTTTTTCTCTCGCGCTCTGCGAGAACGCATCGGCGCGCACGTTCAGCTTAATGTTCAAGTCCCCGTCGCCGAGGACCTTGATCTTGAGTCCGGGCTTGGCGAGATTCTTCCCGATCAGCGCCGCGCTATCGACTGTGGCGCCATCGGCAAAATCCGCCAGCTGCTTTAGATTGATAATCACGAATTCGTCGCGCCGCTTCTTGTTCTTCAGCAGACGGCGAAATCCCCGTTTCGGGATACGCCGCTGAAGCGGCATCTGACCGCCTTCATAGGTGGGCGGGGTATTGCCGCCGGAACGCGCGCCTTTGCCTTTATGTCCACGGCCCGAGGTCTTGCCCAGGCCCGAGCCGATTCCGCGTCCGCGCCGGACGTGCTTCGAGGTCGATCCCTTGGCGGGTTTCAAGTCACTGAGGTTCATCTTAGTCTTTGACCTCGACCACGATATGCTGCAGGCGGCGAATCATCCCCTCGACCTGTGGACTGCGCTTGATGGTGCTCTCGCTGCCGATCTTATGCAGGCCGAGTCCTTTAACCGTTTCACGCACTCGTCGCTTGGTGCTGATTACGCTGCCGACGAGGCGAACTTTAATCATGTCGGACATCTAAATTCCTCGTACTCTTCTCTCCGCTCGCTATCCTCTCTCTTATCTCCCCCCAGGGGGAGAAGATAAGGGTAAGCAGCCGACCAAAAACCTTTAAGCCGCGGCTTGAGGTTCAGGTGAGCGCCCGCGGACCTTCGCGATCTCTTCCATGCTGCGCAACTGGCTGAGCGCCTCGAGGGTCGCCTTCACCAGGTTATGCGGATTCGACGATCCCAGGCGCTTGGTCAGGATGTTACGAATTCCCGCCAACTCGACCACCGCCCGCACTCCACCCGCCGCGATAACTCCGGTTCCTTCCGCCGCCGGCTTCAGGATGACTTTGCCCGCGCCGAAATGGCCCAGCACCTCGTGCGGGATAGTGCCCTCGCGCAGCGGCACTTTGACGAGGCTTTTCTTCGCGCGCTCGACGCCCTTGCGAATCGCCTCGGGAACTTCATTGGCCTTGCCCAAGCCGAAGCCGACCATCCCGTTATGATCGCCCGCGACTACCAGCGCCGAGAAGCTGAAGCGGCGTCCGCCCTTCACCACTTTCGCGACGCGGTTGATGTGGACGACCTTTTCCTTGATTTCCAGACCTTGCGGGTCGACACGATTGGAACGATTGCGACGTTCAGCCACTTAGATTGCCTCAGCCGTAAAGCTTGCGTTCAAAATTTGAGACCCGCTTCGCGCGCGCCGTCAGCCAGCGCCTTGAGCCGGCCATGATAGAGAAACCCGTTGCGATCGAAGATTACCTGGGTGATTCCGCTGGCAAGGCATTTCTGCGCGATCGCCTTGCCGACGTTTTTGGCCGCGTCCACATTGCGCTTGCTCTTCAAGCCGTCGCGCAATTCGGGGGTCTGCGTCGAGGCGGCCGCAAGCGTCTTGCCGCTGTCGTCCGAAATCACCTGCGCATAGATATGATGCAGCGAACGATAGATGCTCAGCCGCGGCATCGTATCCGATCCCCGCACCTTGCGCCGTACGCGAGTTTGCCGCGTCGCGCGATTGATTGCCCGATTGAAAGCCATATGGATGCCTTAACTCGCGGATGCGCCCGCAGCCGCTTTTCCGGCCTTGCGGCGGATCGTCTCTTCCGCGTACTTGATTCCTTTGCCCTTGTACGGCTCGGGTGGGCGCAACTCGCGAATCTGTGCCGCCACCGTGCCGAGCAACTGCCGATCGGCACTCTCCAGCGTGATAGTCACCTGCCGATCCACCTTCGCGGTAACTCCGGCCGGCAGCTGATACACGATCGGATGCGAATAGCCGAGCTGGAAGTTGATGTTGGTGCCCTTGACCTCGGCGCGATAACCGACCCCGTTGATCTCCAGCACCCGGGTAAACCCTTTGCTCACTCCGGTCGCCATATTGGAGATGAGCTTGCGGACCAGGCCGTGCTTGGAGCGCTGTTCCTGGTTGTCGCCGGGCCGCTTGACGTGAAGCTCGGAGTCGGCGATCTCGATCTGATACCCTTCCGGCATCGCGAATTCGAGCTTGCCCTTGGGGCCTTCGACCTTGATGGTGCGTCCCGCGACCACGGCTTTTACACCTTTGTCGAGGACCACCGGCTGTCTTCCTATGCGCGACATGTTACTACCAAACCCTCAGGAGCACTTCGCCGCCGACTTTCTTGCGCCGCGCCTCGCGCCCGGTCATCACCCCGAGCGGGGTGGTTACCACTTCGATGCCCATCCCGCGCGAAATCTTGCCCAACTCCGCGGCGCCGCGATAGCGCCGGATACTGGGGCGGCTGACGCGCTCGATCCCCTGCATCACCGGCTCGCGCGCCGACGAATAGCGCACCTTGATTTTAATGGTCTTCTTGAAGCCCTCGCCGCCGACTTCGGCGCTTTCGAGAAATCCCTCGATCACGAGCACCTTGGCAATCGCTTCGCGAATCCGCGAATACGACAGTTCCAGCTCGGTATGGCGCGCATGCGCGGCGTTGCGAATTCGGGTCAGCAGTTCAGCGATCGGATCAGTTTGCGACATTAGAGCTTTTCCCTACCAGCTTGCCTTGACCACACCGGGAAGTTGTCCGCGCAGCGCGTACTTGCGCAGGCACAGCCGGCACATCTTGAAGCGGCGATAGAACGCCCGCGCCCGTCCGCAGAGCGGACAGCGATTGTATGCGCGCGCTTTGAATTTCTGCGGCCGGACCGCTTTGATCTTGAGAGACTTCTTCGCCATTTCGTCGATTTCCTGTGCTATGCGCCTATGCGGCCGCGGCTTGTCCGGTGCTGCGATCGCCGGCCGCGTTTCTAAACGGCATCCCGAGCGTGCGCAACAGGGTGAGTCCCTCGAAGTCGCTGCGCGCTGTGGTTCCGAAAGTTATCGTTAAACCCTTCACCTTCTCGATCTTGTCGAGATTCAATTCCGCGAAAATCGTGTGCTCGCGCAAACCGAGCGAGTAATTGCCGCGCCCGTCAAACGATTTCTCGCTGATGCCGTGGAAGTCACGCACCCGAGGCAGCGCGACGTTCACCAGGCGATCGAAAAATTCCCACATCCGCTCGCGCCGCAAGGTCACCATCACACCGATCGGCACGTTCTCGCGCAGCTTGAAATTCGAAATCGCCTTGCGCGCCTTGGTCATGATCGGCTTCTGACCCGCGATGACCGTGAGTTCTTCCGCCGCCGCTTCCAGCAGTTTGATATTGTCGCGCGCTTCGCCGAGGCCCATGTTGATGACGATCTTGCTAAGCCGCGGCACCCGCATCTTGTTTTCGATCTTGAGCTCGCGCATCAGGATCGGCGCAATCTCGGCCTCGTACTTGAGGCGCAGACGCGCGGGAATCTTGGGCTCAGGCTCGCGCGGCTTGGCCGGCGCGGCGGGAGCGGCTTCCTGCTCCGCGCCCTTCTTGCGCTGCTGCTTGCCGCCCTCAGCCTTCTGGGCCTTGGCGCCCTGGTCGCCTTTTTCCTGGCGCTTGCCCTTTTCGGGCTTGTCGGTTTTATCGGCCATTATTCATTCCCCAAAACTTCGTCGCAGCGGCGGCACACCCGCGACTTGGTGTCGTCGGCGTTATGCTTCCATCCGACCCGAACCGGCGCGTTGCAGCGATCGCAAAACATCATGACGTTTTCGATCCGCAGCGGCGCTTCCTTCTCGATGATCCCGCCGGGGCTGGTCGCGCCGCGCGGCTTGGAATGGCGCTTGACCATGTTGAGGCGCTCGACAATCAGACGGCCCGCCTCCGGCATCACACGCATGACCTTGCCGGTCTTGCCGCGGTCACGGCCTTTGACGACCATGACCATATCGTTCTTTTTAATCTTAACTTTCAGCATCGTCATGCCCGCTTATAGAACTTCCGGTGCGAGCGAAATGATTTTCAAAAATTTCTTGGCCCGCAGCTCACGCGCGACCGGCCCAAAAATACGCGTTCCGATCGGCTCATGCTCCTTGTCCAGCAGCACGGCCGAGTTGCCGTCGAAGCGGATATAGGAACCATCGTCGCGGCTGAGTTCCTTGGCGGTCCGCACGATCACGGCGCGCGATACTTCGCCCTTCTTCACCTTGGCGTTGGGAATCGCTTCCTTGACCGCCACCACGATGACGTCGCCGACGGTCGCATAGCGCCGGCGCGAGCCGCCCAGCACTTTGATGCACTGGACTTTGCGCGCGCCCGAATTGTCGGCGACATCCAAAATGGTTCGCATCTGCACCATGATTAAATCTTCCTGCTCTACCCTGCGAGCCTCAGCCCGCGGTCTTGGTGATGATGCTGCTGACGCGCCATCGTTTGTTCTTCGAAAGCGGATGGCTCTCGACGATCGCAACCCGATCGCCCTCGGCGCACTGGCCCTTTTCGTCATGCGCCATGAACCGCCGCCGCTGCTTCATCCGCTTGCCGTAAATCGGATGCTCGACGAGGCGATCCACCTGGACCACCACCGTCTTGGTCATCTTGGCGGAGACTACGGTTCCCTCGCGCCGCTTAATTCGTTCCCGCATTGCCCGCCTTCGCGCCCGCGTTCCCGGGCTTCCCTTCTTTCTGTCGAATCACCGTGAGCAGCCGCGCCAGGTCACGGCGCGACTTTTTGTAGTTGCTCGGATTTTCCATCTGATTGGTCCGCAGCTTCAAACGGAAGCGAAACAGCTCCTCGCGCATCTCGCGTTCCTTGATGCGCAGGTCGGCCGGCGCCATCTGTCGGATTTCGTCAAGCTCCAAGGCTGCCCTCCTCACGCGTGATGACCACGGTCTTGACCGGCAGTTTATGCGACGCCAGCCGCATCGCTTCCATCGCGGTCGCCCGGTCCACCCCTTCCATCTCGAACAGAATCCTGCCCGGCCGCACGCACGCGACCCATCCTTCGGGCGCGCCCTTGCCCTTGCCCATGCGGGTTTCGGCCGGCTTCTTGGTAAACGGCTTGTCCGGGAACACGCGGATCCATACGCGGCCGCCGCGTTTGATATGCCGCGTCAGCGCGATACGGGCGGCTTCGAGCGCGCGCGTGTCGATCCGGCAGGTTTCGATACTTTTCAGTCCGTAATCGCCGAAGGCCAGCTCGACGCCGCGGTTTTCCGCGCCGCGCACGCGACCCTTCATGATCTTGCGATACTTGACTTTCTTCGGTTGCATCATAGGCGTGTACCGCTACTGATTCTGCGCCGGAGTTCCGAGCCGGCGCGCGTCTTCTTCGCGCCGGGTCAGCACCTCGCCCCGGAAAATCCAGACCTTGACGCCGATGACGCCGTAGGTCGTCTTCGCTTCGGCGAATCCATAAGCCACGTCGGCGCGCAGCGTCTGCAGCGGCACCCGACCTTCGCGATACCATTCCGAACGGGCGATTTCCGCGCCGCCGAGACGTCCCGCGACATGAACTTTTACGCCCTGCGCGCCCATCCGCATCGCGCGCGTGACGGCTTCCTTCATCGCGCGGCGAAAGGCGACGCGACGCTCGAGCTGCAGCGCGATATTTTCCGCCACCAGCTGCGGATCGAGGTCGGGACGGCGGACTTCATGGATATTGAGGAAGGCGTCCTTGCCCTTCATCATCTTGCCGATTTCGCTCTTCAGCTTTTCGATCTCGGCGCCCTTCTTTCCGATCACGATTCCGGGCCGCGCGGTGTGAATGTTGATCTTGGCCTTGTTGGCCATCCGCTCGATTTCAATCTTCGAGATGCCCGCGTGATAAAGGCGTTTCTTGATGAACTCGCGCAGATGGATGTCTTCGTGCAACAACGCGGCGTAGTCGTTGGTCGCGAACCAGCGCGAGTCCCAGGTGTCGATGACGCCGAGCCGCAGCCCGCGCGGATGTGATTTCTGGCCCATCTAAAAATTCCTCACGATGCGCGCTCGTCCACCACCACAGTCAGATGACTGGAGCGCTTGAGAATCGGCGTCGCATGCATGTGCGCGCGCGGCATCGAACGCTTCCAGGTCGGACCCGCATTCGCAACCGCGCTTTTGACGAAAAGATTGTCTTCATCGACGTTCTGCTGATCGACCGCGTTGGCCACCGCCGACATCAGGGTCTTGCGCACGAAGCGCGCGCCCTTTTTCGGGGTGAACTCGAGGATCGAAATCGCGCGGTCAACTCGCTGTCCCGCGATCAGCTCGCAGATGAGCCGCAGCTTCTGCGGTGAAATCCGGATAAACCGGCTATGCGCCTTGGCTTCCATGATGATTCGTCCTACGCCTTCGCCGCGGGCGCCTTGGGAGCCGCCGCTTGCGGCGCCGCGCCGCCACCGGCCGGAGCCGCGGAGCTCTTCACGTCGCCCTTGCGATCGCCGGCATGTCCGTGGAAGGTGCGCGTCGGCGAGAACTCACCGAGCTTGTGCCCCACCATATTTTCCGTGCAGTACACCGGGATGAACTTGTTTCCGTTATGCACCGCGAAGGTGACCCCGATCATGTCGGGCGTGATCATCGAACGTCGCGACCAGGTCCTGATGATGCGCCGGTCGGTGGCGGAGGCGCCTTCGACCTTTTTCAGGACGTGCTTGTCGACGAACGGACCTTTTTTGAGCGACCTCGCCATAAACCCTTAGCCCCGTTTCCCGCGCGGACGGCGGCTCACGATAAACTTGTTGGAACTCTTCTTCGGACTGCGCGTCTTGTAGCCCTTGGCCGGCTGCCCCCATGGCGACTGCGGATGATTGCCCTTGGAGCGGCCCTCACCGCCGCCGTGCGGATGGTCAACCGGATTCATCGCGACGCCGCGCACGTGCCCGCGCTTGCCGAGCCATCGCGAGCGGCCCGCCTTACCGATGGAAATATTCTCATGCTCGACGTTGCCGACCTGACCGATCGTCGCGCGGCATTCCGCCAGCACCATCCGCTGCTCCCCGGACGGAAGCTTCAGCAGCGCCATCTTGCCTTCTTTCGCCATCAGCTGGGTCTGCGTGCCCGCGCCGCGCGAAAGCTGCGCGCCCGCGCCAGGCTTCATCTCGATGGCATGCACGATGGTGCCGACCGGGATGCTCCTCAACGGCAGCGCGTTGCCCGGCTTGATATCGGCATTCGGCCCGGATTCGACCTTGTCACCGGCGTTGAGTCCTTCCGGCGCGAGGATGTAGCTCTTGCGCCCGTCCGCATAGTGTATGAGCGCGAGATTCGCCGAGCGATTCGGATCGTACTCCAGCGCCGCGACGATGCCGGTGACGCCGTCGTGGTCGCGCCTGAAGTCGATGATGCGCATCCGGCGCTTGTGCCCGCCGCCGCGATGACGCGAAGTCATCCTGCCGCGGTTGTTGCGCCCGCCCGAATGCGTCAGGGGCGCGAGCAGGCTCTTCTCGGGCTCCTTTTTGGAGAGCGCCGAGAAGTCAGCGATCTGCATGAAGCGCTGACCCGGAGTCCGGGGTTTGAGTTGTATTACTGCCATCGCGAGGTCTCGCTACTTTCTCTTGCTAACTTTACGTCTAACCTCGAAGGACTAGAGCCCCTCGAAAAATTCGATCTTGTCGCCCTCTTTCAGAGTGACGTAGGCCTTCTTCCAGTTGCGCTGACGCCCCGACGATTTTCCGCGCCGGCGCAGCTTGCCCATGTAGTTGCTGGTCCGTATCGCTACCACCGTCACCTTGAACAGCTCCTCGATGGCGCCGCGAATCTTGTCCTTGCCCGCCTCGTGCCGGACCCTGAATACCACCTGATTCGCCTTCTCGGTCGCCATCGTGCTCTTCTCGGTGACCAGCGGCGACAAAATGACTTGATCGTTCGTCATCGTGACTATGCCTCCGCTCCGGCTTTAGCCTTTTCGGTCAAGCGCGCTTCGATGGCTTTCGCCGCCCTGGTCGTCATCACGATCTCATCGTAGTTGAGCACGTCGTAAACATTCAGCCCGACGATCGGGAGTACCTTATGCTTGGCGAGATTGCGCGCCGCGCGAAAAAAATTCGCGTCTTCCTCGCCGGTGATGATGAGCGCATGGCTTACGCCCAGCGCCGCGAGGAACGCATTTGCCGCTTTGGTCTTCGGCTCCGCCAGCTCCAGCGACTCGACCACTACCAGCTTGCCGTTTTTCGCCCGATCCGACAGCGCGAGGCATAGCGCATGACGCCACGCCTTCTTCGGCATCTTGTACGAATAGTCACGCGGCAGCGGTCCGAAAATCGTTCCGCCATGTCTCCATAGCGGCGATCGCGTCGATCCCGCACGCGCGCGACCGGTGCCCTTCTGGCGCCACGGTTTCTTGCCGCCGCCCGAGATGAAACCCTTGGTCTTGGTCGAGGCGGTTCCGCGCCGCCGATTCGCCATCTGCATCCGCACCGCTTCGTGCAACAACGAGTTATCGCCGTCGCGTCCGAACACCGCGCCCGCGACTTCGAAGTCGCCCTTGCGCTCGCTGGCCGAAAACAGCGGCACCTTCACCGGACTATGTTCTACCGCCGCCTTAGGCATTAGCCGCCACCTGCAATCCGCGATTCTTGGAGCGCGCCGCATGATGCACGATCACGATCGCTCCGTCGGAACCCGGGACCGCGCCGGAAATCAGCACCGCGTTGTCCTCGGGCAGAATGTCGATAACTTTAAGGTTCAGCACCGTCGCCTTCACGTTGCCCATCTGCCCCGCCATCCGCATCCCCTTGCGCACGCGTCCGGGATACGAGCGGTTACCGATCGAGCCGCCATGGCGAAAATACTCGTGCGTTCCGCGCGAGCCGGGGAAACCCGCAAAGTGATGCCGCTTGATGACGCCCTGGTAGCCATGGCCCTTGGAGGTCGCGCTCACGTCAACCGTGTCGCCAATCTTGAACACGTCGCCAATCGCGATCGGCTGTCCGAGCTTCAACTCCCCGTCACCGCGCTTGGCGAATTCGGTGGTCTTGATGCCGGGAGCAATCTCACTCTTGGCGAAATGTCCGCGCGCTGCGTGGCTCGCCCGGCTCAGCTTCTTCTTGCCGAAGGTGACCTGGATCGCCTCGTAACCGTCAGTCGGCTCGGTCTTGATCTGCGACACGGTACACGGTCCGAGCTGCACGACGGTGACCGCGCTGACGTTGCCCGCCGCGTCGGTGACCTGGGTCATGCCCAATTTTTTTCCGATAAGTCCGTTAATCACTGTCTTACTCGCGCCGCCCGCTATTCAAGTTTGATCTCGACGTCCACGCCCGCCGCCAAATCGAGCTTGCCCAACGCGTCGATGGTCTGCTGGGTCGGCTCGAGGACATCGAGCAGCCGCTTATGGGTGCGGATCTCAAAATGCTCGCGCGACTTCTTGTCGACGTGCGGCGAGCGGTTGACGCAAAAGCGTTCGATCCGGGTCGGCAGCGGGATCGGTCCCGCCACGCGGCCGCCGGTGCGCCGGATAGTATCGACGATCTCGCGCACCGACTGATCGAGCAGCCGGTAATCGTACGCCTTAAGGCGAATGCGTATCTTTTCGTTCATCGTTCCTTATGTCCGCGTCCTTACCTTAGGGCGTGCGCGCTCTCCGGTCAGTTCCTTCGTTCCACTCAAAAATCGATCGTTGCAGCGACCTCTTCCCGATGATCGCTGCAACGATCCCTACGATCTTCTTTACTAAAGCGGGCCTTACAAAATGCCCCTACTTTATAATTTTCGCAACCACGCCCGCGCCGACGGTCCGGCCACCTTCACGAATTGCGAAGCGCAGCCCCTCGTCCATCGCGACCGGGGTGATCAGCTCACCCTGGATCTTGATGTTGTCGCCGGGCATGACCATTTCCGTCCCTTCCGGCAGGCTCAGCACGCCCGTCACGTCGGTGGTGCGGAAGTAGAACTGCGGACGATAGCCGCTGAAGAACGGCGTATGCCGCCCGCCTTCGTCCTTGGTCAGGATGTATGCCGACGCCTCGAACGTGGTGTGCGGGGTGATACTGCCGGGCTTCGCCAGCACCTGTCCGCGCTCGATATCTTCGCGCTTGGTACCGCGCAGGAGCACGCCGACGTTGTCACCCGCCTGACCCTCATCCAGGATCTTGCGGAACATTTCGACGCCGGTCACCACCGTCTTGGTGGTGTCCTTGAAGCCGACGATCTCGACTTCCTCGCCGACCTTGACCTTGCCCTTCTCGACGCGGCCGGTCACCACGGTGCCGCGGCCCGAGATCGAGAACACGTCTTCAATCGGCATCAGGAACGGCTTCTCGGTCTCGCGCTTGGGCTGCGGCACATAGCTGTCCACCGCGTCCATCAACTCGAGGATGGGCTTGCAGTTGGCGCAGTCATCCTTGCCGCATCCGCAGTTGAGCGCGTTGAGCGCGCTGCCGCGAATGACCGGAACGTTGTCGCCGTCAAAGTTGTACTTCTTGAGCAGCTCGCGCACTTCGAGTTCGACCAGGTCGAGCAGCTCGGGGTCATCGACCATGTCGACCTTGTTCATGAACACGACGATCGAAGGCACGCCGACCTGGTAGGCGAGCAGGATGTGCTCGCGGGTCTGCGGCATCGGGCCGTCGTTGGCGCCGACCACCAGGATCGCGCCGTCCATCTGGGCGGCGCCGGTGATCATGTTCTTGATGTAGTCGGCGTGTCCCGGGCAATCGACATGCGCATAGTGGCGCTTGGCAGTCTCGTATTCGACGTGCGCAATTGCGATCGTGATACCACGCTCGCGCTCTTCCGGCGCCTTGTCGATTTGATCGAAGGCGATGAAGTTGGCGAGTTTCTTCGAAGACAGCACCTTGGTAATCGCCGCGGTCAAGGTGGTCTTGCCGTGATCGATATGACCGATCGTCCCGACGTTGGCGTGGGGTTTAGTGCGCTCGAATTTAGCCTTTCCCATTGCTCATCCTCCGGATGATTTGCGGATAACTTCGCGCCTACAATGCGCGAAGACCCTCGCGAAAATTTAAATCGCCGCGGACCTCACGTCCGCGAGCGGATCATTCAATCTAAGCACGCGCGTCGTCGCCGCCACTGTTGCGTGCGGTTAATTCCTCGAAAATCTGCTGCGGCACCGGCTCGTACGCCGCAAACTGCATGGTATAGGTCGCGCGTCCCTGGCTGACCGAACGCAGCTTGGTGGCGTATCCGAACATCGTCGCCAGCGGCACCCGCGCCTCGATCACCTGCGCACCGCCGCGCCCTTCCATGTTCTGGATCTTGCCGCGCCGCGAATTCAGGTCGCCGATGACGTCGCCCATGAACTCCTGCGGCGTCACCACTTCAACTTCCATCACCGGCTCGAGCAACTGCGGCGCCGCTTTCGAGCAAGCCTCTTTGAACGCCATCGACCCCGCGATCTTGAACGCGAGTTCCGATGAATCGACTTCGTGATGCTTGCCGTCGAGCAGAGTGGCCTTGATATCCACCATCGGATAGCCGGCGATCACGCCGTTTTCCATCGCCTCTTTGATGCCGTCCTCGACCGGGCGGATAAACTGGCGCGGAATCGAGCCACCCTTGGTGCCGTCGACAAATTCGAATCCGCTGCCCTTGCCCAGCGGCTCGATCCTCAGATCGACTACGCCGAACTGTCCATGCCCGCCGGTCTGACGCACGAAGCGCCCTTCGGCCTCCGAGAGCTTGCGAATCGTCTCGCGATAGGCAACCTGCGGCTTGCCCACGGTCGCATCGACTTTGAACTCGCGCAGGAGCCGGTCGACAATGATCTCCAGATGGAGCTCGCCCATCCCGGCGATCAACGTCTGGGCGGTTTCCTTGTTCACACTGACGCGGAACGACGGATCTTCCTTCGCGAGCTTCTGCAGCGATTCGCCGAGCTTTTCCTGGTCGGCCTTGGTCTTGGGCTCGATCGCGATCTGAATGACCGGATCGGGGAACTCGATCGCTTCCAGCACGATCTCCTTGGCCGGATCGCATAGCGTGTCGCCAGTGGTGGTGTCGCGCAACCCGACCGCGCAGATATCGCCCGCGTAGATCTCGGTCAGCTCTTCGCGCTTGTTCGCATGCATCTTGAACAGGCGCCCGATACGCTCGCGTTTCTGCTTGGTCGAATTCAGCACCGACACGCCCGTGGTCAGGGTGCCCGAATAAACCCGCAGGAACGTCACCGTGCCGAGGAACGGATCGGTCATGATCTTGAAGGCGAGCGCGGAGAACGGTGCGTCATCGCGCGGCCAGCGCTCTTCCTTCTTTTCCTTGTTGCCGCCGACGATTCCGACCACCGGGGGCAGATCGTTAGGCGACGGCAGAAAATCCACCACCGCATCGAGCATCGGCTGCACGCCCTTGTTCTTGAAGGCGGAGCCCAGCACGACCGGGATAATTTCGATTTTGAGCGTGGCGGTGCGGACCGCCTTGCGCAGCATTTCGGGAGAGATCTCCGCGCCCTTCCCTTCCAGGTAGAGCTCCATGATCTTCTCGTCATGATCGGCGAGCGCCTCGATCATCTTGTCGCGATAGCCGGCGGCGGATTCACGCAGGTCGGCGGGAATCTCCTCGACCCGGAACTTCGCGCCGAGACGATCCTCGTCCCAAATCAGCGCCTTGTTCTCGATCAGGTCGACCACGCCGGTAAACTTTTCTTCCGATCCGATCGGAAGGTGCAGCGGAACCGGATTGGCCTTGAGTTTGTCGCGGATTTCCTGCACCACGCGCGGAAAATCGGCGCCGACGCGATCCATCTTGTTGACGAACGCCACCCGCGGAACCCGATACTTGTCCGCCTGCCGCCAGACCGTCTCCGACTGCGGCTCAACTCCGCCCACCGCGCAGAACACCGCGACCGCGCCGTCGAGCACGCGCAGCGAGCGTTCCACTTCGATGGTGAAATCGACGTGTCCCGGAGTATCGATGATGTTGATGCGATGGTCGCGCCAGAAACACGTAGTCGCGGCGGAGGTGATGGTGATTCCGCGCTCCTGCTCCTGGACCATCCAGTCCATCGTGGCGGTACCCTCGTGCACTTCACCGATCTTGTAGTTAATCCCGGTGTAGTAAAGGATCCGCTCAGTGGTGGTCGTTTTACCGGCATCAATATGGGCCATGATGCCGATGTTGCGCACCCGTTCTATTGGCGTCTCACGAGCCATTACAAATACTTCTTAAATTGTTACCAGCGGTAATGCGCGAATGCCCGGTTGGCGTCGGCCATGCGATGCGTGTCTTCGCGCTTTTTGACCGCACCGCCACGATTTTGCGCCGCTTCCATGATCTCGGCGCCGAGTCGCTCTTCCATCGATTTTTCCCCGCGTGCCCGCGCCGCCGTCACCAGCCATCGCATCGCAAGGGAGTTGCGCCGCAGCGGCGGAACCTCGACGGGGACCTGGTAGTTGGCGCCGCCGACGCGCCGCGAGCGAACCTCGACCGCGGGCCGGATATTCTCCAGCGCCTTTTTGAAAACTTCCAACCCCGGTTCCTTGGTGCGCTCGCCGACCAGATCGATCGCTCCATAGAGGATCTGCTCGGTGGTCGATTTCTTGCCGCGCTCCATCACGATATTCACGAACTTCGCGACCGTGCGATCGTGGTACTTGGGGTCCGGGGTAATCTCCCGGATTCGGGCCTGACCTTTACGTGACATGATTTTCTACTTCGGCTTTTTGGAGCCGTACTTGGAGCGGCCCTTGCGGCGATCGTTCACGCCGATCGAATCCAGCGTGCCGCGGATGACGTGATAGCGAACTCCCGGCAGATCCTTTACGCGTCCACCGCGCACCAGGACCACCGAGTGCTCCTGCAGGTTGTGTCCCACGCCCGGGATATAGGTCGAGACCTCGAAGCCATTGGAGAGGCGCACACGGGCCACCTTGCGCAAGCGCCGAGTTGGGCTTCTTGGGCGTAGTGGTTTTCACCTGCGTGCACACGCCGCGCTTCTGGGGGCAGGCCTCGAGCTGAGGCGCCTTGCTCTTGAAGCGCTTCTTTTCTCTCGCTCCGCGAATGAGCTGATTAATCGTCGGCACTAGTTTCTCTGCTTCTTTCCGATTGCCAGGCCGCTCCCCTGCACCCCGGCGTTACTTCTATCTTTTTATATAAACCCGCGCACTCGATTCTCGGGCTTGCGCGGTTTCCCGGATTCTCGTCAGGGGCGGGAAGCGGGTGTTTCAAACAAACCCCCCAAGGGCACTGGTCCCTTGGGGGAATATAAGGTTTTAAGCTAACCGGTACGCTGTGTCAATCTCCGACCGGCATCCGGGCTTCCACCGGGACACTTTTCTCCAATTCGTCGGCTTCCGCAGGCGCGCCTTCGACCATCAGCTCCATCTCATGGTAGCCCGCCAGGCCGGTGCCGGCCGGAATCAGACGTCCCATGATGACGTTTTCCTTGAGGCCCACCAGCCGATCGATTCGGCCGTTGATGGCGGCTTCGGTGAGCACCCGGGTGGTCTCCTGGAACGACGCCGCCGAGATGAAGCTCTCGGTTGACAAGCGAGGCCTTGGTGATCCCGAGCAGCAACGGCTCCGCGATCGCGGGCTCGCCGCCCTTGCCGATAACCTTGGCGTTCTCCTCGTCGAAGCGCCATTTCTCGACATGGTCGCCGACCAGAAAATCGGTGTCGCCGACTTCCTTGATCCGCACCCGACGCAGCATCTGACGCACGATCACTTCGATATGCTTGTCGTTGATGCGCACGCCCTGCAGTCGGTAGATCTCCTGGATTTCATCGACCAGGTACTTCGCCAGCGCCTTCTCGCCGAGGATGGTGAGAATGTCGTGCGGATTGGAGGAGCCTTCCATCAGCGGCTCGCCGGCCTTGATCATGTCGCCTTCGTGCACGCCGATATGCTTGCCCTTGGCGATCAGATATTCGCGCGGCTCGCCGACTTCTGGCGTGACCACCACTTTGCGCTTGCCCTTGGTGTCCTTGCCGAAGGAAACCTGTCCGTCGATTTCGGAGATGACGGCGAATTCCTTGGGCTTGCGCGCCTCGAACAATTCCGCAACTCGAGGCAGACCGCCGGTGATGTCCTTGGTCTTGGTGGTCTCGCGCGGAATCTTTGCGATGACGTCGCCGGGGAACACTTCCGAACCTTCCGGGCACGTTGATATATGCTCCAACCGGCAAGAAATACCGCGCCATGTTTTCGCTATGAGGCAGTTTAAGCGTCTTACCGTGCGCGTCTTTGATTGAGATACGCGGACGCACATCCAGCTCCCTGATTCTCGATGATGACGTTGGATCGCGCGCCGGTACGCTCATCGACGCGCTCCTCCATGGTCTTGCCTTCGAGGATGTCGCCGTACTTTATCGTGCCGCCGACTTCGGTGATGATCGGCGTGGTGTACGGATCCCATTCCGCGATCAGCTCGCCGCCCTTGACCTTGTCGCCGTCGCCCTTGCGCAGTTTCGCGCCGTAAACCAATGGATAGCGCTCGCGTTCGCGCTCGCGCACGATGCCGGTGTCCGAGGTGACCTGCTCGGCCACGGTGATTTCGCCGTGCCGCGTCATCACCACCAGGCTGCCGTCGCGCGCTTTCACCGTGTTGACGCCATGCAGGCGCACGACGCCGTCGTTGCGCGCCTCCAACGTGGTCTGCTCGGCGCGCCGGCTGGCCGTACCGCCGATGTGGAAGGTGCGCATCGTGAGCTGCGTGCCCGGCTCGCCGATCGACTGCGCGGCGATAATTCCGATCGCCTCGCCGAGATTGACCGGATGCCCGCGGCCGAGGTCGCGTCCGTAGCACTTGACGCATACGCCGACTCGCGACTGGCAGGTGAGCACCGAGCGAATCTTCACCCGCTCGACGCCGGCTTCCTCGATCTTGCGGACCTTGTCCTCGTCGATCATGTCGTTGGCGTGCACCAGCACATCGTTGGTGAATGGATCGCGGATCTCTTCCAGCGCCACGCGGCCGAGCACGCGATCGCCGAGGTTCTCGATGATCTCGCCGCCTTCGACCAGCGGCGTCATCTCGATCCCGTCGAGCGTGCCGCAATCGTCTTCGGTGATGATCGAATCCTGCGCGACGTCGACCAGCCGGCGAGTCAGGTAACCCGAGTTCGCGGTCTTGAGCGCCGTGTCGGCCAGGCCCTTGCGCGCGCCGTGAGTCGAGATGAAGTACTGCAGCACCGTGAGTCCTTCGCGGAAGTTCGCGGTGATGGGAGTTTCGATGATTTCGCCCGACGGCTTCGCCATCAGACCGCGCAGTCCCGGCGAGCTGACGAATCTGCTGCTCGGAACCTCGCGCGCCCGAATCGGCCATGATGAAAATCGGATTGAACGACGGCCCGATGATTTCCTTGCCGTCCTTGTCCTTGCCGAAGACCTGGGTCGAGAGCCCTTTGATCACCGCGCCGCCGATCTGATCCTGAACTTCGGCCCAGATGTCGACGACCTTGTTGTAGCGCTCGCCGTCGGTGATGACGCCGTTGTTGTACTGCTTCTGAATTTCCGCGACCTGCTTCTGCGCCTCGTCGAGCAGATGCGCCTTCTGCGGCGGAATCTTCATGTCCTTGATCGAGATGGAAATTCCCGCGCGGGTGGCGAACTCGTAGCCCATGTCCTTCATGCGATCGGCGAAAATAACCGTCGCCTTGTTGCCGCACTTGCGGTAAACGAGGTCGATCAGGTTGCCGAGTTCCTTCTTCTTCATGGTGCGGTTGATTTCCGCAAACGGAATCTCGGGCGGCACGATCTCATTGAGCAGGATGCGGCCGACCGTGGTCTCGACCCGCTTGAACTGCGGCGCGCCGTTGCCGTGCCGTCCGCATCGGCGGCTTGGCGCCTTCTTCGATTTGGTGCTCGCCTTGCCGTTGGCCTTCTCGGCATGCTCGGCTTTTTCGCGCGCGATATCGTCGATGCCGGGAATTCCGTCCACCCGCACCGCCGCCATCCGCACGTTGATCTTCGCGTGCAGGCTGATCTCGCCATGGTCATAGGCGATGCGCACTTCGTCGGAGTTGGCGAAAAATTTTCCCTCGCCCAGCGCCAGCGGACGCTCGCGCGTCATGTAGTAAAGCCCCAGCACCATGTCCTGGGTCGGCACGATAATCGGCTTGCCGTGCGCCGGTGACAGGATGTTGTTGGTGGACATCATCAGCGCGCGCGATTCGACCTGCGCTTCGATCGACAGCGGCACGTGAACCGCCATCTGGTCGCCGTCGAAGTCGGCGTTGTACGCGACGCAGACCAGCGGATGCAGCTGGATCGCCTTGCCTTCGATCAGGACCGGCTCGAACGCCTGGATGCCCAGGCGATGCAGCGTCGGTGCGCGGTTGAGCAGCACCGGATGCTCGCGGATGACGTCGTCGAGGATGTCCCAAACGTCCTTGCCCTCTTTCTCGACCATCTTCTTGGCGCTCTTGATGGTCGTGACGTAGCCCTTTTCTTCCAGCTTGTTGTAGATGAACGGCTTGAACAGCTCGAGCGCCATCTTCTTGGGCAGCCCGCACTGATGGAGCCGCAGCTCGGGACCGACGACGATAACCGAACGGCCCGAGTAATCGACCCGCTTGCCGAGCAGGTTTTGCCGGAAACGTCCCGACTTGCCCTTGAGCATGTCGGACGAGCGACTTGAGCGGGCGCTTGCTGGGCCCGGTGATCGCGCGGCCGCGCCGGCCGTTGTCGAACAGCGCATCGACCGCTTCCTGCAGCATCCGCTTTTCGTTGCGGATGATGATGTCGGGAGCGTTCAGCTCGATGAGCCGCTTCAGCCGGTTGTTGCGATTGATCACGCGCCGATAGAGATCGTTCAAATCCGAGGTGGCGAAACGGCCGCCGTCGAGCGGAACCAGCGGACGCAGATCGGGCGGAATGACCGGCAGGATCGTGAGGATCATCCATTCCGGCTTGTTGCCCGATTCGCGGAACGCATTGACGACTTTGAGTCGCTTAGCGAGTTTTCTTGCGCCGCGCTTCCGAAGCCGTCGCCTTCATCTCGACGCGCAAATCCTCGGACAGCTTGTCGAGTTCGAGCTGGGTCAGCAGGGTGCGAATCGCCTCCGCACCCATCTCGGCCTTGAAGCCGTCGGCGAACTGCTCTTTGGCTTCGCGATATTTCCGCTCAGTCAAAAGCTCGCGATACTGCAGCGTAGTCTCGCCCGCATCGACGACGACGTAGCTCTCGAAGTAGAGAATCTTCTCCAGCTCCTTGAGCGTCATGTCGAGCAGCGTGCCGATCCGCGAGGGCAGCGAGCGCAAAAACCAGATGTGCGCGACCGGCGCGGCGAGGTCGATATGACCCATCCGCTCGCGGCGCACTTTGGACTGGATGACCTCGACGCCGCACTTTTCGCATACCACGCCGCGATGGCGCATGCGCTTGTACTTGCCGCAGTTGCACTCGTAGTCCTTGGTCGGACCGAAAATTTTCGCGCAGAACAGTCCGTCGCGCTCCGGCTTGAAGGTCCGGTAGTTGATGGTCTCGGGCTTTTTGACTTCGCCGTGCGACCACGACCGGATCATCTCGGGCGACGCGATCGAAATCCGGATCGCGTTGAACGCGAGCGGGTTCTTGGGCTTTTCGAATAGGCCGAAAAGATCTTCCATAACTTATTCTACCCCTTACGCCTAGCTGCGCGGCGCCTGTTCCAGGAGCTCGACGTTGAGACACAGCGACTGGAGTTCCTTGACCATAACGTTAAACGACTCGGGCAATCCCGGCTCCAGCGTGTTCTCGCCCTTGACGATCGCCTCGTACATCCGGGTGCGACCCGCCACGTCGTCGGACTTGACCGTCAGCATCTCCTGGAGCGTGTAGGCCGCGCCGTACGCTTCCAGCGCCCACACTTCCATTTCTCCCAGCCGCTGACCGCCGAACTGCGCCTTGCCGCCCAGCGGCTGCTGGGTGACCAGGCTGTAGGGTCCGGTCGACCGCGCGTGAATCTTGTCCTCGACCAGATGATGCAGCTTCATCATGTACATCACGCCGACCGTGACCGGCTGCTCGAACGGCATTGCCGGTGCGGCCGTCATACAGCTTCGTCTGCCCGGTATCCGGCAGGCCCGCGCGCTCCAGCATCTGGAAGATTTCCTCTTCGCGCGCGCCGTCGAACACCGGCGAGGCGACATGGATTCCCGCCAGCGCCTTGCTCGCGAGGCGGAACACGTCGCCCTCGGGCAGCGCGTCGATAAAGTCGTGGCTCTCCTTATCGGGGTAAACTTCCTTCAGCTTGCGCTTCATCTGCGCGGGCGTCGTATTGGTCTTCAGGTCCTGCTCGAGCCGGCGGCCCAGCTCGCGCGCCGCGTAGCCAAGATGGGTTTCCAGGATCTGTCCGACGTTCATGCGCGAAGGCACGCCCAGCGGATTGAGCACGATATCGACCGGGGTTCCGTCGGCCAGGTACGGCATGTCTTCCTCGGGCAGAATGCGCGAGAGCACGCCCTTGTTGCCGTGGCGTCCCGCCATCTTGTCGCCGACCTGCAGCCGCCGCTTCATCGCGACGAACACCTTGATCATCTTGATGACGCCGGGGGCGAGCTCGTCGCCCGCCTTGAGGCGGTCCTGCTTGGCGCCGTAATGCGCCTGGATCGCCTCGACGTTGGCGGTCATCGCCTGCAGCGCCTGCCGTCGCGGTCGCCTGCGCCGATTCGTCCTCGACCCGCAACTGACCCCATAGCGGGGGCGCCAGTTCGTCAAGCTGCTCGGCTTCGAGCTTGTCGCCCTTGTTGAGGATCACATGGCGATCGTCCGCGATCACGCGGCCGGCGAGCTTCTCGCCGACCAGCGCTTTCTTGAGCTTGCGCATCGTCTCGCTGCGCAGGATGCGGATCTCCTCGGCCTCGTCATACTTTGAGTCGCTCGGCTTCGGTGTTCTCGATTTCCTGGGTGCGGTCGTCCTTGCTGACGCCGCGGCGCGAGAACACCCGCGCGTCGATAACGGTGCCTTCGATTGCCCGGCGGCACGCGCAGACTGGTGTCGCGAACCTCGCCGGCTTTTTCACCGAAAATCGCGCGCAGCAGTTTCTCTTCCGGAGAAAGCTGAGTCTCACCCTTGGGCGTGATTTTTCCGACCAGGATGTCGCCCGGCTTCACGTCGGCGCCGATGCGAATGATACCGCTGGCATCGAGGTCTTTGAGCGCTTCCTCACCGACGTTCGGAATATCGCGGGTGATTTCCTCGGGACCGAGCTTGGTGTCGCGCGCGATACATTCGAATTCCTCGATATGCACCGAGGTGAAGAGGTCTTCCTTGACCACGCGCTCGGAAATGAGGATCGAATCTTCGAAGTTGTAGCCGCCCCACGGCATGAAGGCGACCAGCATGTTGCGGCCCAGCGCCAATTCACCCAAATCGGTCGAGGGGCCGTCGGCCAGCACGTCGCCCGGCGTTCACCCGCTCCCCGCGCACCACCACCGGACGCTGATTGATGCAGGTGCTCTGGTTGGAGCGCTGATACTTGATCAGGTTGTAGATATCGACGCCGGCGTCGCGGCCGTCGCGGGTCTGCTTGTCGGCGCGCACGACGATCCGTTTGGCATCGACGCTTTCGACCACTCCATCGCGCTTGGCGATTACGGTGACGCCCGAGTCGCGTCCCACCGTCATCTCGAGGCCGGTGCCGACCAGCGGCGCGTCGGTCTTGAGCAGCGGCACCGCCTGGCGCTGCATGTTGGATCCCATCAGCGCGCGATTCGCGTCGTCGTTTTCGAGGAACGGGATCAGCGACGCGGCGACCGACACGAGCTGGTTGGGCGAGACGTCCATGTACTGGACGTCTTCGGCGCGCATGGTGGTGAATTCACCGCCGATACGCGCGGAGACCAACTCGTCGGTGTAACGGCCCTTGTCATCGAGGCGCGCGTTGGCCTGCGCGATGACCTTGTCTTCCTCGTCGAGGGCCGACAGATAAACGATACGATCGCTGACCCTGGAATTTTCAACCACGCGATACGGCGTCTCGATAAATCCGTACTCGTTGACGCGCGCATAGGTCGAGAGCGCGGCAATCAATCCGATGTTGGGACCTTCCGGCGTTTCAATCGGGCATACACGGCCGTAGTGGGTCGGATGCACGTCGCGGACTTCGAATCCCGCGCGCTCGCGCGTCAGACCGCCGGGTCCAAGAGCGGAGAGCCGGCGCTTATGCGCGATCTCGGAAAGTGGATTGGTTTGATCCATGAACTGCGAGAGCTGCGAGGAACCGAAAAACTCCTTGATGACGGCGGACGCCGGCTTGTAGTTCACCAGCTCCTGCGGCATCAGGGTTTCGATGTCCTGCAAGCTCATGCGCTCTTTGATCGCGCGCTCCATGCGTACCAGTCCGATGCGGAACTGATTCTCGACCAGTTCGCCGACCGCGCGCACGCGGCGATTGCCGAGATGGTCGATATCGTCGATCTGGCCGTTGCCGCCCTTGAGGTCGACCAGGTAGCGCACGACTTCGAGGATGTCCTCGCGGCGCAGCGTGCCCTGTTCGAGGGGCACATCGATCTTGAGCTTATGATTCAGCTTCAGGCGCCCGACTTTCGAGAGGTCGTAACGCTCCGGATTGAAGAACAGGTTGTTGAAGAAGGTGGTCGCGGTTTCCGCGGTCGGCGGATCGCCGGGACGCAGACGCCGGTAGATCTCGATGATGGCGTTTTCGGGAGTGTCGAGCTTGTCGGACGACAGCGTCATCCGCAGCGGGCCGCCGCCGGGCTGATCCTCGGTGAAAAGCACTTCGATCTTCTTGACCGCGTGCTCCTTGAGCTTCTCGACGCTCTCCTCGGTCAGCTCCTCGTTGGTCTGCAGCAGGACTTCGCCGGTGTTGGAATCGATGATGTCGTGCGCGGAGATGCGCCCGACAATCTCTTCCATCGCGATCGGAATCTCGCTGACCTTGGCCGCTTCGAGCTGGCGCACGATGGCCTTGTTGAACTTGCGGCCTTCGCGCGCGACCACGTCACCCGACTTGGGATCTTTTACGTCGCGGGTAACCCGCATCCCGAGCAGCTGCTCGGGCTCGAACTTCTTGGTGTAGCCCTTGGGGTCGAGGCTGATGACGTCCTTCTTGTAGTAGTAGTTGAGCAGGTCCTCGGTGGTCATCCCCAGCGCGCGCAGCAGCACCGTCGCCGGAAATTTGCGGCGTCGATCGATGCGGACGTAGAGGATGTCTTTGGGTCGAATTCGAAATCGATCCAGCTCCCGCGATACGGGATGATGCGCGCCGAGTAGAGCAGCTTGCCGGTCGAATGGGTGCGGCCCTTGTCATGCTCGAAGAACACTCCCGGTGAGCGATGGAGCTGCGACACGATGACGCGCTCGGTCCCGTTCACCATGAAGGTGCCGTTGCCGGTCATCAGCGGAATCTCGCCGAAGTAAACCTCCTGCTCCTTGACGTTCTTGATCGAGCGGCGGCCGCTCTCGACGTCCCAGATGACGAGCTGGATTTTTACTTTGATCGGCGCGGCGAAAGTCATCCCGCGCTGATGGCATTCCTCGACGTTGTACTTCGGCGTCCCGAGGTCATAGCTGACGAATTCCAGCGAGGCGGTCTCGTTGAAATCCTTAATCGGAAAGACCGATTTGAAAACCGATTGAAGTCCCTTGTCCTCGCGCTGATCGGGAGCCATGTCCGCCTGGAGGAATTCCTCGTAGGAACGTTTCTGGATTTCGATCAGGTTCGGGATCTCGATGATCTTCTTGATTTTCCCGAACGAACGGCGAAGGCGAAGATTGCTGGTGACCTGCGTCTGAGCAGCCATCATCTATCCTTTAGGCGCGTGCCTGTCGGCACGCAGGCCTTGACGCGCGGACGGACCGCGCGCGATGAGCCGGAAATAAAAATAGCAGCCGCGGACGCACGAAAATCCGTGCTCGGGATTTTCGCGCATCCGCCGCCATGAAAACATTCTGTCAGAAAACCGGAGCTTATCGATTCGAATACCGAATCTCCTGCACGGCTCTCCTGGGAAACTTTAAATAACCCGGTGGTGATACCTGCGCCTCGCAGCCTACTTCAACTCCGCGCTGCCGCCGGCGTCGGTAAGCTTCTTCTTGATTTCCTCGGCCTCGGCCTTGCTGACGCCTTCCTTGACCGCCTTGGGCGCGCCATCGACGAGGTCCTTGGCTTCCTTCAATCCGAGTCCGGTCAGTTCGCGCACGACCTTGATGACCTGGATCTTCTTGTCGCCCGACCCGGTCAGCATCACGGTGAATTCATCCTGCTCGGCCGCCGGAGCCGCCGCGCCGCCGCCCGCGCCCGGAGCCGCCGCCACCGCCATCGGGGCCGCCGCCGACACGCCGAGTTCAGCCTCGAGCTCCTTAACGAGCGTCGCCGCTTCCATCAGCGTCAGATTCTTTAGATAGCTCTTCACCTGATCGCGGCTGAGCTGTGCTTCTGCCATTGTCGCTAGTCTCCTTGTCCTCGCGTACCGGGCGAATGTGGGAGCGCCCCTGACGCTGTCTTACTATGAGTAACTTTTCCCGCCCTCGAGGGCCGATCTTAAAATCTAATCACTTACGCCGAGGGCGCCGCGTCACCCGGAGGCGCCTCGTTCGCCGGCGCTTCCGCTGCTGGAGGTGCCTCGGTCACCGGAGCGGCAGTCGCCGCGCCTTCGCCGTTTTTCTTGCCGATCGCGTCGATGAGGCGCGCCAGTTCGGTGCCCGGCTCGTTGAGCAATCGCACCAACTGCGTCGCCGGCGCATTCAGGAGTCCGAGCAACTGCGCATAGATGACCTCCTTGGGAGGCAACGTCGCGAGCGCCTGGATTTCCTCGACGGTAACCGCCAGTCCATCGACCACGCCGCCGCGCAGCTTGAACTTCTCGCCGAGGTCCTTGAAGCCGATTACCGTCTTGGCGATTTCGACCGGATCCTCGGTGCTGATAATGAGGCCAACCGGCCCGCCCAGCTTGTCTTCCAGCGAAGAATAGCCGCTATCCTTGATGGCGCGGCGAATGAGTGTGTTCTTGGCGACCTTGAGCTCGCCCCGAACGGCGCGCAGCTTGCGCCGCATCTCGGTGGTCTCTGCCACCGTCATCCCGCGATATTCGGAAACCAGCGCGATGGTGGCCTTCTTGAAGGTGCCCGCGAGATTATCGACGACCGCGGTTTTCTGTTCTTTTCTCATTTAACTGAACGCTCGTTCCGATTCTTTACGCGGCCGTCTGGTAATTCTTGGAAGCATTGGTGACGTTAACCCGGATGCCGGGGCCCATCGTCGAGGACAGCGCGATGCTCTTGATGTAGTTGCCTTTCGCGGTCGAGGGCTTTGCCTTCCAGATCGCATCGAGGAGCGCATGCACGTTCTGGTTGAGCTTCTCTTCCCCGAAGCTGAGCTTGCCGATGGGGGCATGGACGACGCCCGCCTTGTCAACCCGGAAATCGACCTTGCCCGCCTTCACTTCGCCGACCGCTTTGGCGACGTTGAAGGTGACGGTGCCAACTTTCGGATTCGGCATGAGACCGCGAGGTCCGAGGATCTTACCGATGCGTCCGACCAGCGCCATCACGTCGGGGGTGGCGATTACGCGATCGAAGTCGAGCCAGTTCTCTTCCTGGATCTTCTTGATCATGTCTTCGCCGCCGACAAAATCGGCGCCCGCTTCACGCGCTTCGCGCTCCTTGTCACCCTTGGTCAACACCAGCACCCGCGCGGTCTTGCCGGTGCCATTGGGCAGCACGACAGTGCCGCGGACGTTCTGATCAGCCTGGCGCGGATCGACATTGAGCCGAATCGCGGTCTCGACCGTCTCGTCGAACTTCGCGACTTTATTTCCCGCGACCATCTTGATCGCTTCGTCGAGCGCATAACGCTTTTCCGAGTCGATGCTCTTGGCCGCTGCTTTGTATTTCTTGCCCGCCATTGAAATTCTCCGAATCGCTATTCGACGATGTCGATGCCCATCGATCTGGCCGTACCTGAAACAGTTTTCATCGCCGCTTCGATATTGGCGGCCGTGAGATCCTTGACCTTGGTCTTGGCGATCTCCTCGACCTGCGCCTTGGTCACCTTGCCGACCTTGTTCTTGTTGGGCGTCGGCGAGCCTTTCTCGACGCCGGCCGCCTTGAGCAACAAGTTCGAGGCGGGCGGACTCTTGGTGACGAAGGTGAAGGAACGATCGCTGAAGACCGTCACCACGACCGGCACCGTGAAACCCGCCATGCTCTGCGTTTGCGCATTAAACGCCTTGCAGAACTCCATGATGTTGACGCCGCGCTGTCCGAGCGCGGGTCCGACCGGAGGCGCGGGATTCGCCGCGCCGGCGGGGATTTGCAATTTGATCTGTCCGACGACTTTTTTTGCCACTTAACCGATATCCAGAACGTCGATGCGAGCCCGTCGCCTTCGCGAGTCCTGATATTTTAAGGACCGCGACCGACAGCGCCCGGGTTGTTGCTACGCTTTTTCTACCTGTACGAAGTCGAGTTCGACCGGGGTTGCGCGACCGAAAATCGAGATCAACACCCGCACTTTCCCCTTTTCCGGCTTGACCTCTTCCACCGTGCCGTTGAAATCCTGGAAGGGGCCATCGACGACTTTTATCGCTTCGCCCACTTCGAACAAAACCTTGGGCTTGGGACGCAGCGCCCCTTCTTCCATCTGCTGGGTGATTTCTTTGACTTCGTGCTCGGGCACTTCCGGAGGGTTGGTCGCATGGCCGACGAAGCCGGTGATCTTCGGCGTATTCTTGATCACGTGCCAGGTTTCGTCGTCCAGCAGCATGTTCACGAAGATGTAGCCGGGGAAGAATTTGCGGCTCGAAATCTTGCGCTGCCCGCCCTTGCCGAGCTCCTGCACGCGCTCGACCGGCACCAGCACGGCGCCAATCTTATGGTCCATGTGCATCGAGCGCACACGTTCCTCGAGCGCCGCCTTGGCCTTCTGCTCGTAGCCGGAATAGGTATGGATGACATACCATTTCCAGCTCGCCTTGAGGTCAGCCGCCCGCCGGGGATGCTTCTGGTATTTTGGCTTCTTCTTCCATCAAAATGGCCTCCGGATCGCGCCGGATGCCGATGCTGCTTTACCCAATCAGGAAACGAACCGCGCGCGTCGCGCCCACGTCAATCAGTCCGAGCCACAGGGCCATCACAAAAGAAAGCGCGACTACCACTATTGTGGCCTGCATCGTCTCCTTGGGCGACGGGTAATGGACTTTCGCGAGTTCGGTATATGCCTCGCGAACAAAACTCACCGACTGATCGAGGTAACTTTTTAAACTATCCATTCTCGCGTCCTATTTCAAGCACCGTTCTTGCATTCGTCAAAAAGTGTGGCGGGTCAGGCAGGATTCGAACCTGCAACCCTCGGATTTGGAGTCCGATGCTCTGCCAATTAGAGCTACTGGCCCGCTCTCAGAAGTTGCTTCCATCCTTATTTCCTCTCCCTCCAGGGAGAGGATGAGGCGCTACGGCGCCGGGTGAGGGGCGCGAACGCCTCCCACGCCTGTCCTTAAAATTCTCCCGGGTGAGGGGCACGAGAGCCGTCAGCCAAACCTCACACCTTACATTCTTTATGTACCGTGTGGGAGCGGCAAGCCGGACAGAACTTCTTGATGGCGAACTTGTCGGTCTGCTTCTTTTTGTTTTTGGTGGTGGTGTAATTGCGGCGTTTGCATCCGTCGCAGGCCATCCCGATTAAATCTCGCATATTGATAATACCTTCTTAATTCTCGCTTAACTTCTGATGATCCGAGTCCGCATCGATCGCCGCAATCGCAGATATTCACGCTGCCGGCATATCGTTGCGGGCGGTTCGCGAACCGCCCCTACGCGGACGCGCCGTTTCGGTATGCTTCTTTAATCATGCGCCTTCTTTGATCTTATGCGCCGCGATCGTTCAATAGACAAATTCGGACGATTCTTCCTTTTTCCTCGTAGGGGTCGTTCGCGAACGACCCGCAGCGATGTGGCGTCTGCCAGGCATTTCCCGCCTTCCGAATTATCGTTGCGGGCGGTTTGCGAACCGCCCCTACTGAAGACGCGAAACGGACCTCTATCTATTATAAACATGGAGCCCCACGACGGGATTCGAACCCGTGACTCTTTTTAATCTTCCCTCGGACTCCGCGTCATCAAATTTCGCTCGCGCCCGAATCGGCTTCGCGACGCCTGCGACGTGGCGCTGCGCGCCCCCTTCGGGCCTTATTTTATGGAGCCCACGACGGGATTCGAACCCGTGACCTCTTCCTTACCAAGGAAGTGCTCTACCGACTGAGCTACATGGGCCCTCAAAAGTTGCTGCCTGCCTTTTTCCCTCGCCCCCAGAGTTGCTGCTTCCTTGTTCCCTCTCCCTCAGGGAGAGGGTGGCGCTACCGCGCCGGGTGAGGGACGGCCGCCGCCGCGCTCTCCCCGATGCCTTCAATCATACGCTGTTATCTGGAGCGGGAAACGGGACTCGAACCCGCGACCCCGAGCTTGGAAGGCTCAAAAACTAAGAGAAACAAAGCCTCTAAGTCGTTGAAGTTTTCCAAACTCTTGAACGTCCTGGCTCACTTTTCAGTTTTTCACCTCACGCTTAGACACACTATTAGTACCTCAATCTGCGTCCGGTCCCTCGAACTCGCGCCTATACGGAGCCTATGGAGCGGGAGACGGGGATCGGACCCGCGCGTATTCGCCTTGGAAGGGCGACGCTCTACCGCTGAGCTACTCCCGCTCTAACGAGGATGCCGACGCGTGGCAGTCCGTCGCATCCCAGGTCGGTTGCCTCTCCGCAGGACGTTGCGCACCCGTGGCCTGCGGCGCTGCCTTGCTTAATGACCCGAGGAATGAACTTAACAGGAATATTCCACACACGATGATAGTTGGACTCGACATCGAAACGACCGGCGCGAAGCCGATCCGCGAGCGTTACAAAACGATCCAGATCGGGATCGCGTTCGGCACCCTGGACACCTTCGTCAGCGACGTGGGGTGGGCAGCGACGGCCTTCGAGTTCGACCCCGAGGCGCGCAAGGTGAACAAGTTCACCGACGAGCGCGTCAGGGGCGCGACTTGGTGGCGCTATGTCGAAGAGAGCGCCGTCAACTACATGGCTGCTCACGGTCTTCAGCTTGAGCCCAATGAAATGCAGAAGGCCCACGGTTGGAAGCCGCTGCGCGCCATCGCGGTCGGGTGGAACGTCGGGAGCTTCGACCTCGAATACCTAGCAAAAGACATGCCACGGCTCGCGGCGCTGTTCAGCTACCATTCCATCGACCTGAACTCGATCTGCTACGCGCTCGGCGGCGAGCAGGGCGCGCACGAGTGGAAGGCGGCGGCTAAGGAACACTCACTGTGCCTCGTCGGCACTCAGCAACGCCCACGACGCGGGATGGGACGCCGTCACGTCACTTATTGAGTATCACTGGCTTCGTGAGCAGGTCCGGCGCATCCGGCTCGTGGCTTAGGCCACGCCGGTCGTCTGACAGAATAGGCCGCTGATGCGAAAACATTGTGACCCACACTGGTATCAGGAAGCTACCGTCAAAGCGTTCATATCGCATGGTGCTTTCGGATGCCTGAGTGATCCTGGCCTCGGCAAGACTTGGTGCGCGCTCACGTCGTACCAAATTCTTAAGAAAGCTAAGCTGATCAATTGCTGCTAAGTTATCTGCAAGCGGAGACCCGCGCGCCGGACCTGGCCGCTGGAGATCACCAAGTGGGAAGGTTTCGAGGACATCAACTACCGCGTCCTGAAGGGCACGCCCGCGCAGAAGGAAAAGCTTCTGGCCCAGGGCGCGGATATGTATATCGTCAATCCCGAGGGCCTTCAGTGGCTTGTGAAGCAAGACCTGGAAGGCTTCGACATGCTGATCATCGACGAGAGTTCGATGTTCAAACACGACAACACCCTGCGCTTCAAGACACTGAAGCGTATGATGCCGATCTTCAAGCGTCGGTACATTATGACCGGAACACCCGCGCCCAATGGCCTCTTTCTCAGATTTGTTCGGCCAGGTGTTCATCCTCGATTGGGGTGAGATGCTCGGGCGGTTCATCACTTACTACCGCATGTGCTTCTTCGAGGACGACCCTGACAACACCTATGGCTGGCGCCTCAAGGGCGGCGACGAGGCGGGCCGCGCTAAGACCGAGCAGCGCATCTACGACCGGCTCCGCCGCTGGTCATCCGGCACGACGCGAAGGAACTCACTGACTTACCCGAACGCGTAGAAGTGGTACACCGGCTCGATATGCCCGAGGACACCAAGGCGCTCTATGACAAGTTCGAGCGCGACATGATCATGGACCTGGACACGGGCTCGGTGAAGGCTATCAACGCCGCCGTGCTAACCGGCAAGCTGCGACAGATCGCCAACGGCTCGGTCTACACCGAAGGCCCCGAAGGCCGCGCCACGGCGCAGATTCACGACGAGAAGCTTGAGGCTCTCGAAGACCTGTATGAAGAGCTTCAGGGCTCACCGCTCTTAGTCGGCTATGAGTTCCGCTCGGACCTGGCGAAGTGCAATCGAAGTGGCCGGACGTTCCTTACATCGGCGGCGGCGTCAACGATACCAAGTCCGACGCTATCTGTGACGCATGGAACGCGGGCAAGCTGCCGATGCTCTTCACGCAGATCGAGAGCGTGGCGCACGGCCTGAATCTTCAGGAAGGTCCGTGTCACACTATCGCGATCTACTCCGCGTCGTGGGACTTAGAAGCGATGATCCAGTTCATCCTACGAGTGCTGCGCCAGGGTAACAAGGCGGCGCGCGTCTTCGTGCATTGGTTCCTCATGCGCGGCACGGTGGACGAAGTCATGTTCTATGTCCTGAACCAGAAAGAGAAGACACAGAAGCGCCTGCTAGACGCGCTAAGGCAACAGATTACTGACCGCGAGGCCTTCTCGGCCATCGCGCTACCGGAAGAAGTGAGGGCTGCATGAAGACACGAACCTATAAGAGTGGCACGTCCTTCTGCTTATGGAGATGGACTGAGGTTCCGACCGGCTACATTACACGGCTGCACATTATCAAAACGCCGTGGTTCGCCGTGTGCCTGCACTTCCTGAACGCGCCTGACCCTGAGCCGTGGTTACACGACCATCCGGTTACGTTTTTATCACTGATTCTGCATGGATGGTATGCCAAGCGGCGCGGAAACCATCTTGGGAGTCTTCATCGATACTTAAGCATCGATGGTTCAACTTCATTCGTGCGTCAAGCGACGATTGTCATACCATCATTGAGGTAGGTCCACATACAGTTACCCTCTGCTTCATGGGACCGAAAGTCCGCGAGTGGGGCTTCCACACGTCGGACGGGTGGGTTCACTGGAAGACCTATAATGACCGCAAGTACAAGGGTGCCGCATGACCTACGAACAGGCAAGAGAGGCAGTCATTGCCATGGAGCAGGCGCGCTACACCGCGAGTGAGTACGCACTTCTCGAACTGAGGGCGCAGGCCTACGATCCGAAGTGGCTATATTTTTTTGCCGTACCAGAAGTTTTGCAAACTTCAAGACTTGACAACTCGGCGGATTTCCGTCAGACTCTTAATATCCCTGAAGACCTGTTGAGCGCGTGGGGGCGAACCAAGCCCTAACGGTCGCTGCCACTAACAAAAACGAGGGCTCGTGACTCGATCGAGTGACGCATCACTAGCTGACTTGGCGCGCTCCGGCCTGACCGCCGAAGACGCCGAGAAGCTTAGACTCGAAGACCTGGACGCCGCCGCGTCTAAGGCTCTCGGGTTCCATGGTCGCATCGCCTACAAGATTCCTTACTTCGACGTAACGGGTAACGTCACGCCGGAGTTCTATCGCGTTCGCTTCCTCGATGACGGTAAGCAGAAGTATTCGCAGCCGTCCGGCGCCGCGCCGCGTCTCTACTTCCCGCCGTTCTCTGATTGGGGTCCATACCTCGTCGGCTACACGGGCGCCAAGCAGCCGGTAGTTTTAACCGAGGGTGAGAAGAAGGCTGCGGCCTCGGCCGAAGATTGAACGCCCACGGTCGGCCTGGGCGGCGTGTGGTCGTGGATGTCTCACAAGCTCCTGCTCCCCGACTTCAAGCTGTTTGATTGGAGCGGGCGCGATGTCTACCTGATTCTTCGACAGCGACGTGATGGTCAAGCAACAGGTGCGCGCGGCGCTGCACGCCCTGGCCCGAGAGCTAAGCACCCTCGGAGCTAAGCCCTTCACGGTGATTCTTAAGGACGCGCCGGACGGCTCGAAGTCGGGCATTGATGACTTCCTCGTCCGCGAGGGTGCCGACGCCTACTTCAACGCAATGAAGCTCAACCGCGAAGCTTTTACCGAGATCACCGAGTTCTGGAAGCTGAACGAAGAGTACGCGGTGATTCTTAAGCCCGCCGTCCATCTTCAAGCTGCCGACCGCTAAGAAGCCTGGCGAAGAAGACAAGCACAAGCACGAACTTCTTCGCCGCGATGACTTCATCAAGATCGTCGAGGGAGCGCGGCGGATGGTCTGGAAGGATAGCGCTGGTAAGGAAACCATCGTCTATGCCGGTGACAAGTGGATTCAGTGGCCTGGGCGCCGCGTCTACTCGCACCTCGATTACTTACCAGGCGAGCCGCAAGAACTAAGTGATGATGGCTTCAATCTGTGGCCTGGGCTCACCGCTGAGCCGGTCGAGGGCGACGTGTCGCCATGGCTGGAGCTTCTCGATCACGTCTTCCAAGACGACCCCGTGGCCCGCGCTTACTTCGAGCAGTGGGCTGCATATCCTATCGCGCACCCTGGGGCCAAGCTCTACGTCGCCTGCGTCATATGGGGCGCGACCAAGGATGCGGTAAGTCGCTGCTCGGCTACGTCTTAGGTGACCTGTACGGCGAGAACTACGCCGAGGTCAACCAGGCGATGCTACACGGCAGCTTCAACGAGTGGTCGCGGCACAAGCAGTTCATCTTAGCCGAGGAAGTCTGCAACTCGGACAAGCGCGCCGACGCCAACAAGCTGAAGACCATGATTACCCGTCAGAAGGTCTCCATCAACGCTAAGTTCAAGCCCGAGTACAGCATAGAGGATACCCTTAACTACCTTTTCACCAGCAACGAGCCCGACGCGATGTTCTTCGTCAAGGAAGACCGGCGCTACTTCGCACATCGCATCGAGAAGAAGCTAGCGCCTGAGCGCGGACATGCGATCCGGCAGTGGTCGAGTTCTAAGGCCGGAGCCGCCGCGCTGCATTGGCACCTTAAGAATTTCAACCTGGCTGGCTTCAATCCTCGCGGCGCGGCGCCGATGACGCGCGCCAAGGCCGACATGATCGAAGCAAGTTGGACCGACCTGGACCGTTGGGCGAACAAGCTCGCGACTAACCCGACGCTGGCGCTTAGCGGCGGCGCGACCGGCTACGAGCACCACGACCTATGGACGACTGAAGACCTGGCCGTCGCGTGCGACTTCGACCGGACGCCAGCCCTCAAAGCGCTGCACAACGCGCTGGCTCGGGCGGGCATCAGGCAGACCGAGCGCATGGGTCCGGAGCTAGGTGGGGTGAAGCTGTGGATTGTCTCTAACGCTGAGCACTGGCTTGGCAAGACTGAGATAGAGATCACTGAAGGCTACGTGAAGAAAACTAAGGCGGCTAAGTTCTGATGGATAGCAGCGCTGAGAACAAACATTGTGTCTACACCCATTCGCTTGATGGCAACGCTATCTATGTTTCACAAGGAGTGTCACTTTGAAAATTTATATTGCAGGCCCAATGCGCGGTTACAAAGACTTCAACTTCCCCGCGTTCGACGCGGCTAAGAAGCTAGGGGAGTCGCTCGGACACGAAGTCACGAGCCCCGCAGACATGGACCGCGAGCACGATGGTTTCGAGGGCATCGGCAAGGATGGCGTCTCGGGTGATTTCATCGGAAGCACCCTTGAGCGTTGTGTCCGTCGCGACTGCGAGGCTGTGATCAATAACGATGCTATCGCGTTGCTTCCTGGATGGGAGAACAGCACGGGTGCGAAGGCTGAGCACGCCATCGCTATGTGGCTAGGGCGCACGATTCTTAGCGCTGAGACCTTCGAGCCCTACTCGCGCGTACCATTTGAAATCTGGCGAGAGCGCGAGATGGCTCATCACCGCCCGTCGATGTCTGTGAACCTGGAGCCGCCTGTCACGCGAGGCGAGATCAAGAACGGCGACTTTGTGGTGAAGGACTCGGGTCAGCGCACCGTCTTCGCGACCGGCGCGCAGCGCGATCTTCAGACTGGCAAGGGTTACTACCATCTGATTCCGTTCATCGCCATCGAGCGCCTCGCGAAGCTCTACGAAGCTGGCGCCGAGAAGTACGGCCCGAACAACTGGCAGAAGGGCATTCCGATCTTCGCTTACGTCAACAGCGCCATCCGACACGTCTTCAAGCTTAAGGAAGGCTGGACGGACGAAGACCACGCCGCTGCGGCGCTCTGGAACGTCGCAGGCTACATGTGGACGCTCAACGAGATTAACGAAGGCCGACTTTCTAAGGGCTTGCTCGAACTAACTAACAAACTGGTCGAAGACTTCATCCAAAACGAAAAGGCATAGTTATGCAGTTTGAACTAGGGGAGACAGGTCTAGCGGACCTTCACAGGATTCTCGGGCTGAGCATCGGCGTGCTGCCATCGCAGCGGTACGAAGACCTTAAGGGCGACGAGTTCTTTAACTGGCCGACGCTCCTTCGGGCGATGGAGAGTTCACTAGGCCGCGAGCTTGACGGTGACGAGAAGCTTCACTTCGCCAGCCTGCTCCAGTGCGTGGAAGACTGGATCGCCTGTCGCTAAGGGCTCGGCGCCATGGCCGTCGCCAAAGCTTCTCGCACGAAGACGCGGTCATCCTGCATGACTTCCTGTTCTTGGACCACCACGGCGACGGCGACCCCAACTTCGTCTCGCTGCGCACGATTTGCCAGCACCTTGAGATCGACATCGACGCCTTCCGCAAGAAGATGCTCCGCTTCGGGAACAAGGCGACGCTGGTAAAGCTCCCGCTGATGACCGAGGCCGCGCTTCGCCAGCGCGCCGACGTAGGCCAGCGACGCCGCGATCTCTGCCGTCGTGAGGCCAGCGCGCGTCGCGTCGTAGTCTTCGAGCAGGTTCGCCGGAGCGGGTGCAGCGTGTGCGCCGAGCCCGAGAAGCGCCACACCAAGGACGAGGTCTTCGTTCACCGCAACATCTGCGAGGCCAGGGAATATCATGTCAGCTAAGAACTTAGTTTTAGGTGGTGGGATCGCAGGCTTCGCGGCTGCGTCTCGGGGCTTCCGGTTTATGACTCTGCGATATACGGACAGGACTTCGCGTACTGCGTGCCGGTCGGTGAGGCTGTCCGGACCTACCGTCGAGCCGCGCGAGCTCGTGGGCGCGCACCGACAAGGCGGTGCGCCGGACCTACGAGTTCTTTCGCTAGGGATCGTGCCGATGCAGATGCCAAGTCTCCTAGCACTCGAATACTTCCGCCGTTATACAGGCGTGCTCAGGCAAGCCCTTTAAGGTTCAAGGCGCGGAGCAGCCTGGGGCGTGGTACGGCGCTACTCTCGCAATAGATGCTCCCTGGGCTCAGCTTCGTCATGCTTGACTCTGCACACTTCATGTCGGGAGTCCCGACCTTTGCCAAGTGAAGCGCGGGCGCCAGGTATCGTAAGATTTCCACCGCGCGCCGCATTCTTAGTTTTTTCGACCACGAGCCAGTGCAGTTCGACCAACTGGTCTCGACCAATCCTCTTGATCAAATGCTAGCCCTCGTCGGTATGCAGCCTGTAACCGCTGGTGCTGCGTCGATGCAGGTTCTTACGCTTCGGCCTGAAGCTTACTGATGGCTCTCCGGTGGCGTCGGACATCCAACAGGTTTTGTTCGACCGCTCGGACCCGCGCACGATGCTGGATGCCATCGACATCTACTCACACGTTGACTATGAAGCCTTCACGCCGACGTTCGACAAGGCACCGCGCCTCGCGCTCGCGGCCAAGCACATTCGGACCCAACGAGGTCGAGCTAACGCCCGAGGGCTTCAAGGCCCGCGCGCTGGCCGACCTTGAGAAGCTCGGGTTCCGAGGCCAGGTCGAGGCCGCTGAGTATCACTACCACGAGCACGTCATCACCCCGAGCAGTACGAATGATGCCGCCGTCGAAGCGATCTACGAGCTAGAAAAGGTCGGCATAATCCAGGTGGGCTCGGTAGCTCAAGCTCGTCAACTAAGGCTTGACCGTGACCTTCTCGACGGCTTCGCGGCGGGCCTCGCTCTGGCTTAGGTAAACGAAGTTCAAGAATAGACTGTAGGGTACGCAACTTTGCGCGGCGCACAAAGCCGAGCACACAAACAAACGCACGGAGTGTCTAGTATGTTCTACGCAATCGCTATCGTCATTGTTCTCCTGATCCTGGCTGGCGTTATCGCCTTCTTCACGGTTCCGGCTGTGCGGAAGGAAGTCGCGGCCATCGAAGCGCGAGTGAAGAGTCTCGAAAGCGCGCCCGCCACCGCAGTTCACGCCGCCGTCGCCAAGGTCGAAAATGCTCCTGGCACACCCACCTCGGCTAAGATTGTGCAGCCCGCCGTAGTGGTGGCCCACGTCAAAGCTGCGGCCAGCGCCGAGACCGCTGCGCAGAAAGCTGCCGAAACGCTGCCAAGGCCCACGCCGAGCACCTCGCCGAAGCGGAAGCTGCGCTCGCCGCAAAGAAAGCTGGCAAGCTCGTACCGGCGCCCGCTACTGCGACTGCGGAACAGGCTGCGCCCGCCGCGACGAAGGCTTCCTAAAGGTCTTTCAACCGTGACTAAACCGCCGTCAACGTACTCCCGAACGCGATGGCGTTGACGGCGCTTTCTTTCCTCGGGGTCTCTCATGCTTTCACCCGCCGTAGTAACTGCGTCCCTTGGCTCGTCGTAGGCGTTCTACGCCATTGGGATCTAGACTACGATGGTTTTGGCGGGCCTGCCCTGGCAGACTAAGGCGGAAGCTACTCTTCACCGAGACCTGTACGACCAGAAGATCGCCGCGATTCTTAC